>NZ_JBFAHG010000011.1:4984-227394 GCF_040654065.1 Nocardia sp. NPDC050793 | reverse complement strand
CTCGGCACCACGGGCCGTTTCAGCGGGTAGGCGGGTCAGGAGATGAGCGGCGGCACCGCACGCGGGGTGAACGCGGGCGGGGTCCCCTTGTCACGGAACCGCCACGACGGCAACGGCGCGGGCGCGGCGTCGATCTGCTCACCGTCGCCACTGCCGCCGCCGTCGTCGTTGCTGGTGGTGGCGTGGTCGTTCATCTCGTTCAGGGTGGCCACGACCACCTCACGGGCGGCGGTCTCCGCGTCGCGGTACAGGGTGCCGGTCAGCGGGCCGGTCATGATCCGCACCGAACCGGTGTGCGGGAAGAACTCGCCGTCGGTGGTCACCTTCTCGTAGCGCAGCGCGATCGGCACCCACGGCACCAGCGACACCAGCACGGGCATTTGCAGCTCCCGCACGGCCGTGTCGGCGATGGCGATCCACAGCTCGAGACTGTCGGGGGCGTGGCTGGAGTCGGCGTACACGCGGTACAGGGCCGAGGCGAGGACCTTAGGGGTTGGGGTGGAGTACATAGTCGAACACCTTTCTCAGGGATTAGATTGAGAGGGCGGTGTCGGACTCCCCGGAGCTAGGCTCTCCGGGGATTCCGGCATCGCCCAGTTTCAGGACGCGAGGGTGAATCGCTTTGGGGCCGTGCTGGTCTGGCACACGGTTCCGCCATCGGCCAACTTGACCAGGGCGTTGTGGACCGCGCCGCTGGACCGGGCCAGGGCTTTGCCGATCTGGTGTGGGGTGAACTCCTTTCCGGGGTTTTCGCGCAGAAAGTCCTCGACCTGTCCCCGCAACGCACCGGCGGGCAGACGTTCCGCCGTCGACTCCGCGTCGGCCGCAGCGCCGTCGTCGGCTGCCGCCGGGGGTACCGGGGCCCCGGCGGCGGGATTGTCGCCTGTGGGGACAACTACCGCCGTCTCTGGGGTGGTGTCGGGGGCGGGGTCGACCTGTTCGGTCGTGGTGGGTTCGGCCGCGATGGGGTCCGGGTTCGCCGGTTCGGCTGGTGCGGGCTCGGTTTCGGGCTCGGGTTCGGGCTCGGCTGGTGCGGTGGCCGCCGGTTCGGCGGGCGCGGGCGCGGCCGGGGTCTGTTCGGGTTTCGCTCCGGCGGTCCAGTTTTTCCCGGCCCGGGGCTTGCCCGGATCGGTGACCGCCCACACGGCCCCGGCGAGTTCCCATTCCGTCAGCAGATGCCGCGCCGGGATGGTTCCGATGGCTGCCATCTCCGCCAGCTCGGCGGTGGTGCTGGCGGGGTGGGTTTCCAGCGCCTCCCACAGCGCCCGTGCCTCAGCGCTGTTCAGCGCGGGCACTTCCACAGCCGTCGCGGTGGCGGGTTCCGAGTCGGGCCCGGCGATGTCGGGGTCCGGGTCGGCCGGGGTGATCGTCTTGGACGCCACCGGTTCGGGCGCGGTGGGCTCAGCCGAGCCCGGGTCGACGGGTGCGGCGGGAGCCGGGTCCGGTTCGATGGTGGCGGGCGTGCCCGCGCCCTGGGTCCAGGTCTTGGCGGCCCGGGGCGATTCGGGGTCGGTGTGCGATTGGGCGCACCCGGCGGTTTCCCACTGGGCCAGCAGACGCCGCGCGGTGGACAGTCCGATCCCGGCGATGTCGGCCAGCGTGGCGGTGGTGCTGTTGGGGTGGGCCCGCAGCGCCGCCCACAACGCCCGGTTGCTGTCGCGGCGCAGCACCGGCACGACACCCGACCGTGTGCCGCGTTCCGGGGCGGGTGTGGCCGTTGTTGTGGCCACGGCGGCGTTCTTGGTTTTCGACATGGGGGTTCCTTCCAACAATGGGTTTGGTGAATTCGGTGATGTCCCGGTGGGGACGGAATGCGCACCGATCGGGGCAATTTCCCCGGGCGGTCGGTGCCGTTCCGGTTTCCATGACCGCTCGATAGGGCGTGTGATGTCAAGCGGAATGTGGAAATTGGTTCCGGACCCGGATTCCTCTCGTCCGGTTCCGAAATAGCCTCGGCGCGAGCGGAATTCGACTCGCGGCGATTGGCTCACGGGATGCGGGGCGCCTCGCGCCGGGGCGGCCTCGCCGCGGACCCGTCGTGGGCGAGCCGCGGACTCGACGCGCGAGCCGGTCACGGGTGCGCCCGTGACGAGTTGGCCGCATTGGTGCCGGGCTCTCCGGAGTCGGCCTCGGCGGACTCCGCGCTGCCGGGGGCGGGGCGCTGGGTGTCGAGGGCCGCACGCAGCCGCCGCCCGCCGCCGGTCAGCTCGTAGTCCACGTGGTGGTCGAGTTCCCAGCTGTCGGCGCACTCGATGCAGAGGGTGTAGCCGTGGTGGCAGCGGCGCGGGTTGCGTACCAGCAGGATCCGGCCGGGCGGGTCGTCGCCGTCGCGCAGCCTCACCACGACGTAGTCGTTGCCGCTGAGTTTGGCTTCCGGTTTGATCACGCCGTCCTCGTCATGGGTGTGGGTGTCCTTCATGGGGTGCGTACGGTTCTCCTGTTCGGGGTTCGGGTTCGGGTTCGGTTGGGTTGCTGGCGGGTTCATCGACTCAGGCGCTCGTGAAGGGTGCCGGTGGTGCGGTCGAGCCACACGGTCGCGGCGTGCCCGTGCGCGCCCCGGCGCATCCTGTCGGCGGCCCCGGTGGCGTAGGCGGCGATGTCGTCGGGGTGTACGAGGTGGATGCGCGGGGCGGCGTAGCCCCGGTGCCGCCGCTCACGTGCGCCACGTGGTACATGCCGCGCTCGTCGTGCGGGCCGAGTCCGTAGATGACGAACTGATCGCCAGTGACGGCGTTGGCGATCACAAAGATCGCGTCGAGGGCCGCTGTGGTGGGAATCGCGGGATCGGTCACGGTGTCTCCTGTGTTTGCCGCCCCGGGTGTGCGGGGCGGGGTCGGGTGGGGGGTGATGGTTGGGCCGCGCCGGTGGCACCGGCGCGCCCGGTCCGGGTGCCCCGGGCGCGCGCTGCGCCCGGGGCCCCGGGGTCTAGGTGGCGCGTACGGCGGCGGTGGCGGCGCGGGCGATCTCGGCGGCGGTGGTCGCGGGATCGGTGAGCAGGTGCGGGTTCGAGTTGGCCAGCGGGTTGACTCGTCCGCGTGCCGGTGCCAGCCACAGCACCGCGCACCCGGCCGCACGCAACGCGTCGAGGCGCTTCTGGGCGCGGTCACGGTGGGGGCCGGTGTAGATGCCGTCGGAGATGATCACCAGGAGTCGGGCCGCGCCGGGGCGGGCCAGACCGAGGGCACCCTCGAGGGCCACGATGGCGAAGTCGATCGCGTGATTGCCGTCCGGGCAACCGAACTCAGTCACCTGAGCGGGGGCGGTGCCGGGGTAGGTGATCGGGGTGACCGTGTCCCCGAAGGTCACGGTCGCGGTCGTGGCGGGCACGGCGGCCAGCTCGGCGGCGCGGGCGATGATCCACGCGGCCGAGGACACCGGGGCAGCGAACTTGCCCATCGAGGAGGACACGTCGCACGCGATGCCGACCTGCAGCGGCGGGTGCGGGCTGTTCTTGCGGGTGGTGCGGGTGAACGGTTCGGCAGTGGGGATGGCCCCGGCGGCGAGCTGAGCTTGGCGTGCCAGCACACCGCGCATCCGAACCCGTCCCGGCGGGACCACCGAGGTTGTTTTCACCGTAGCGCGTTCGCGGGCGGCGGCGGTGTCGAGCGCGCGGGCCAGCACCCGCGCGGCGCTCTGTTCCTTCGCCAGCGGGGTGCGGGTGCGGCGCACGATCCGCGAGATATCCGGTCCCCCGCCGTCGCCGTTGCCGAACACGTTCTCCGCCAACCGCTGTGCCCGTTCGGCGGTGTCGGCGGCGGCCCGGCGCGCGGCGGCGGCGGACTCAGCCGGATCGGCGGGCACCGGGTTCGACGCGACCTCCCGGGCGATCGCGGCCACCGTGGCACGGATAGCCGCGCCCAACCTCGACCCCGGCAGCGGTGCGGCGTGGGGGTCGGGGCCCACGATGTCGAGCCAGCGCTGCCCGAGCTCGAGCATCGCGGCGGTGTCGGCGTCGGCTACGGTGTGGGCCTCGCGCCAGATCGCACGCAGTTTGGCGAGGGTGTCGGTGCCCAGGATGGACTCGATCTCGAGCACCAGCGCCGCGCATTCGGACTCTTGCAGCACCCCGGCGTCGATCCGGCCCAGCACGAGGGCGGCGTTGTGGGCGGCAGCGTAGGTGGTGGCCGGGATCTGGGCGACAGCCTTCTCGCCGCCGTTGTCACCGATCACGATCTCGGTGGCGCTGGCGCGCAACCAATGCCGGTCATCGGGGCGGCGGCGAATCTGGGCGGCCTCGATGCGGGACTCCTCGAGCAACTTCGCGGCCGTGACCACCTCGGGGTGTGCCAGCAACGGCGGCTGCCACACCGAGTGTTTGGCGTGCGCGCACTCGTGCACCAACGCACCCCACACCGCCGGGTACTGGTTGCGGTCGCTGTTGCGGGCCGGTGTCGCGTCGGCCGGGTCGATCTTGAGGCGGGAACCGTCGAGTTCGATGGCCGCCAGCGCTGGCACGAACACCGCCGGGTGCCCGAACGCGGCACCGGGGGCGATGCTCACCGTCAGATCGTCACGGTCGGCGATCGGCGGAACTTCGGCGGTCATGGCGGCGGACAGGGTGGCCCACCCCCCGGTCACCGGCACCGATGCCGGGGCGGGGGCCGCCCCGGCCCCGGCGGCGGCCGGGGCGGAAGCGGTGCCGGTGCCCGGGGCAGCGGGCGCGGCGGGGATGGCGGGGGCGGGGGCGGTGATCACGTGGCCGGTCATGGCAGGCAACGCCTTTCCTTTTCGGGGGCGGGGCGGCGGGTTAGAGGCGGGGGCCGAGGGCGAGGGGCGTGTGGGTGGTGCCGCACACCGTTTTCACCACGGCGGCCACCACCTCGCGGTCCTCCTCCGGGGCGGCCCCGAGGAGGTTGGCCATAGCGGTCTCAGAGTCGGTAGCGGCGGCGATCTTGCGGAACGCCAGCAACTCACGCAGCTGCGGGGCCCACCCGACCTCGCCCTTGGCCTGCCGCGCGGCCAGCTCGCGCGCCACTTTCACCGCGCGCCGTTCCACCCCGAGCTGGGTGGCCAGGTCGAGGTCGCTGACCACACGCACCTGGAACGCGAACCGCGAACTCAGCGCATCCGACAGGATGGCCCCGTGCACGCCGGGGTTGTGGCCTGCCACCACGAAGAACCCGGGCTCGGCTTTGACCACCTCGCCGGTGGCTTTGACCACCAGCTCTTTTCGCCCGTCCATCGCGGGATACACCGCCGCCAGCACGGTCGGGGAGATGAGGGTCGCGTCGTCGATGAACAGCACCCGGCCCTCTTTCATCGCCCGCACCAGCGGGCCGTCCATGAAAACGAAACGGCCGTCCGGGGTTTGGGTGTACTCGCCCACGAAATCGGCGACCGTGGTGTCCCCGTCGCCCTGCACCGTCAACAGGTCGCCGTAGGCGGCCTCGATGAGCGAGGTCTTGCCGGTGCCGGGCGGCCCGTACAGCAGCACCGGCACCTCGGCCGCGCGCATGGTCCGCAACACATCCACATCGGCGCGCCCGGCGAGCTTGCGCATGTGGTAGTCCTGCCCGTTCGGCCGGGCCACGGTGTTCCCCGTGCGTGCCAGGGCCGCCGGGGTGGCGGGCGCGGCCGGGGCCGGGGTGGGGGTGGTTTTCTTGGCCCGGCGGCGGGCCGGTTTGGCCGCCGCCTTACCGGCAGCCGGGGCCGCCGGGGTGGCAGGCGCGGCCGGGGCGGTGGCGGCCGGGGCGGCAGCGGTGGCTGTGGTGGCGGTGGCGCGGTAGCGGCGGGGGGCCGCCGAGGTGCGTTCGGCGTGACCGGCGGCGGTCAACGCCTCGAGGGCGTTGCCGACCGCGCCGGAGGACCGGCCGAGGCCGTTGGCGATTTCCCGGGGCGACTGTTCGCGGGCGGGGTCGGCGGCCAGCGCGGCGGCCACCATGCGGCGCAACTCCCCGTTGGGCAGGCGACCGGCGGCCGGTGCGGCGGTAGCGGCGGGGGCGGGTGTGGTGGGCATTGCGACTCCTGCAATTCCGTTCCGAATTCGTGCGCCGTTTTCGGCATACGTGCGGCGTGGCCGCCATTCGGATTTTCGGTGAATTTCCCGGCGAATTCCGGGAACGGGGTCGACGCTAGCTCGACCTCGAACAGCCTCACAACCCCAATTCGTAGGAAATTCTCCGAATTTTCCGCGAGACCAGCCTCGCGGACAAAGCAAGCCGCACATGAAATGCGCACCACGCCGCGAAAATTTGACCGAGCCCACCGCCCGCCAGCCAAAAGAAAATGATTCAAAGAATAAGAACAGAGAGAAAAAGAAGGGAACGGAAATACATTAAATGTGAGGCGAACCAGCGAGTCAGGTCAGCACGGGACGCGGCCATGACCGACGCTGCCGCATGTCTATACAGCTTTGTGTATAGACAATCCTGGATGACACTCGCCGACGGATGTGGCCATCTACCTGGGTGTATTGGAGGTAGCGCCGGGGCCTTTTGAAGGCCCCCCACGCAACCCCCCACGTTTCCCCGCACACTTCCCCACAGATTGCCAGCGTTGAACTCGCACGCCATTTGACGGCCGATCGAGCGGGAAATCTTACACTCTTCAACGAATTAACGAATGGCGGAGAGGATTACTCAATCGCAGCGAGAACCCCCGCATCGCCGCGCAGAAATCGCTAAGTAGATCAGTTTCAATACGACAGTACAATACGTGTCGAATTCTATTCAACCAGCGGTTTCTATTCACAGAGCTGCGCCGATTTTCGTCAGCGGCTGGGCGTGCCTGGATTGTGGTCTTCGCCCTGGCGGAGGTGTTCGAGGAGTTGGAGGGTTTCTCTGCTCGGGGTTTCGCCGATCTCGGCGAGTTTGCGGGTCAGGAGTGCGTAGGCGCGGTCGAGGGCCGGGTATTCGCCCAGGCGTGCGTGCTGGCGCAGGATGTCGCGCCAGAGCGCTTCGTTGTAGGGGTCGGTTTGGGCGGTGGTCTCGAGGAGTTCGAGGGTGGCGCGGGGGTCGTGGTCGGCGTCGTGGGAGGCAAGCCAGCCCAGGGCGTTGTGGGTGTCGCGGCGCGCGGATTCGCGGATCGGTTCGGTCCAGGAGTCGGTGAGGTCGGGGGCGAGTTCTTCGGTGGCGATGGCGGTGATAGCCCGGCACGCGGCGGTCCGGTCGGTGTCGTTGCTGGCGCGGCGGCGTGCGGTGACTGCGGCGGTGAAGTCCCACCAGTCGACACTCACCGCGGTTCCGGAAAGCCGGTAGTGCACCCGGTCGTCGGTCAAGGGCTCATGGAACCGCCCGCTCGTCGCGGCACCGAGGGCGCTGCGTAGTCGGCTCAGGGTGTTGGTGAGCACGCCTGAGGCGCGATCGGCTGGGCGTTCTCCCCACAACAGCTCGGTCAGCTGACCTCGCGACAACCCGCCCGGATGCAGGGCCAGCACGGCCAGCAGCTCGCGCAGACGGGGTTGCAGCTGGCCTGTGATCTCCACGCTCTCACCGGAATCGGGCACGCGCCAGAAGACCCGGGTCGGCCCGAACACCCGCAACCGCAACGCCGGAACCTCCGCCGGTGCTGGCACCATCTCCGGTGCTGGCTTCGGCGCGGAGTCGGCTGGCGCGGTGTGGGTGTCGAGGACGGGCTCGGGCGCCGCGGAGAGGTCGGTCTCGCGCGAGTGGCCGGCGGCCTCGCCGGTGTCGACGAGCGCAGACTCGCGGACAGGGGATGGTGTGCGTTCTGCGGCGTCCACCGGGACCGGCTCCGGCGGGATGGGTCGCGCAACAGGTGTCGGCACGGTGGCAGGGGCGATGCTGTAGATCCTGGGCCCGTCCTCGTCGCGGCGTCTGCGCCGGACTGGGTGGTCTTGGCGGGCAGGCTGCCCAATGCGGGGTGGGTCGAACTGGCCGGAGTGTCCGTAGCGGCGCAGCTGGATCTCTACGTCGATGATGGTGCCGCGAGCGGGCGGTATCAGGTGCTGGCGTGATCGGCGGCCGGTCAGCAGGGCACGGGCTCCGGCGCGGGAGGCGGGCAGCTCGCCCACGACGGGAAACCCGATCGCGTCGATGTAGGCGCGGCTGCCGCCGATGACCACGATGCCCCGGGGGCGTCGACGGCGGGTGAGATCGAGGACCCGCTGCGCGGCGGTCTCGGGATCGATGTGCTCGGCGCGGACCACGAACAGGGCGGCGTCGGCGGCGGCGATGACCGGATGCGCGGGCGAGCCCGGCTCGGGGACACCGCAATCGGCGAACACCGTCGCGCCGAACCCGCGCCAGCCCCGGTCCGGATCGGTGAGCAGCGCGGCGGCGGGGACCGGATCGTCGGGGTCGAGTCCGGGCGGCGCGGCCAACAACGCCTGCCCGCCGGGCAGATACTGCACGTGCTGGGCCAGCAGCTCCGGGGTGACGGGCAGGCCGAGGGCGCTTCGGCGGGCCAGGCTTGCCAGGCCGAGATGCGGGTCCGCGCCGACCATTTCGGCGAGTTGGCCGCCTGCGGGGTCGGCTTCCACGATGAGCGCGGTTTCGGGGCCGGGCCAGGTGTGGGCGAGCGCGACGGTGGTCGTTGTCGTCCCCGCGCGCGAGCTCAGTCCGGCGACGGCGATCAGGTACGGCGCCTGCGGCCTCATCAATGGTTTCCTATCCCTGTTTCTGGACGTTGGAGATCAGCAACGCGCCACCGGTGTCGGCGGGGCGGGTGTTGATCAGCTGGAGGTAGTCGGTCCGTGTGCGGTCCGGACGGATCTCGGCGATGTGGACGTTGGCGGTGGTCGGGGTGATCGGGGTGATCGCGACGCAGTGGCGGGTGCCGGGCGGGACGGAGGCGATGCCCGCGGCGAGGCCCTCGAAGGTGATCCCGCTCTCGGGCGCGAGCAACGGCATCGCGCGCGCCGCGTCGCGGTGGATGTAGTAGGCGGCCTCGAACGAGGCGATGACCCCGGCCAGGGTGGCGGGGTCACCGGCACTATCGGTGACCACCTCGCCAGTGAGCCCGGTGCACGGGCCCTGCGCGGGAGTGGTCGAGGAGGGCGGGGCGGCCGTGGCCGGTACCTGCTTGCCGGTGTCGCCGGTCTTTTCGGGCGATACCAGCAGGACCCCGGCCAGGACGGCGACAGTGGCCGCCAGCGCGGCCCAGGCACCGCGCGGCAGCCGGTCCGCCAACACGGCCCCCCATCGGGGAACCCGGGCGGCGTCGGCCGCGCTGGGAGGCTTGCGTATCCGGTTGAACCAGAACTCCTCCGGCAGGACGGGCTCGTCGAAGTCATGGCCGGAGCCGGTGTCGGCTACCAGCCCCAGCTCCGGAGGAGTCTGGGGCAGGTCGACCCAGGCTTCGGCGTCGTCGTCTTCAGGTGGGTTACGCGGGTACCTCGCCATTCATCTCGCCTCGCCTCGGATCGGGGTGTCTCCGGGGCCTGCCCGCACCCCGGGAGGGGTTGCGGGGTACGGGCAGGTTCCCCCGGAGGGGTCAGGGGCGGCTCGTGCGCTCAGCCTCCGCCGGTGCTGCTGGTGTTGTGGTGGGCTGGCGTGAGGGCCGATTGGTGATGTCCACGGTGAGCCGGGCCAGGACATCGGAGATCGCCAGGTGCGCGGTGCTGCGGTGATCGGCCTCGTACTCGCGCCAGTCGACCTGCGTGCCACGCTGCCGGTAGGCGATCAGGGCGCGCTGACCGGCGCGCACGGGGACAACGAGGTCGAGTTCGCCGTGGTAGAGATGCAGCGGCACTTCGGATTTGACGTGGCCGAGGGTTTCCAACGCCAGTACCCGCCGCCACCAGTGGTCGTTCCACGGATCCGGCTGACGGCACCAGTGCGCCAGCGGCTGCGGGAAGCGTTGCAGCAGTTCGATACCGGTGAGGTGACGGGCCTCGGCGGCAGCGACGAGGCCGTCCTCGTTCAACACGTGACGCAACGGGAGCTGGTCGTAGGCGCGGGACAGGCCGATCAGCCCCGCCAAACCCAGACCTGCCAGACCCAGGCCCGCCAGACCCGAGCCCAGGCCCGCGCCGGTGCCCCCGCTGATCACCGGTGCCATGGCCGCGAGGTCGGACACCACTGCCCCGGCGGCCACACCGCGCAGATCCACCTCCGGCGCATACCACGGCTGCAGTTCCCCAGCCGCCGCGACGACCCGCCCGCCGTCGGCGTAGCCCCAGGCCACGACCGGCGCGATCGGCAGGTCGAGGTCGGAGGCTCGGTAGATCGCGCGAGCCAGGTCGAGCACCACCTTGGCACCGGCCGCGCGAGCGGCCAGGAAGGTATGCGGGCCGGTGCCCGCACCGAGTCCTTGCCCGTCGGGGACGGCGACCACCCAGCCTCGCGCGAGCGCGGCGTCGATGCCGGCCACGTGGTACTCGGTCCCGGTGGCCAGCAGTTGCGAGGGCGCGCAGACGCCGCCCAGGCCGCGAAAGGGTGGGCAGTAGAGCAGGATCGCGGTCGTCCCGGGTTCGGCGACCACTTCGGGGATGAGCACGATCGCCGAGGCCGCGATCGGCTGGGAACGGGAATCGGTGGAGACGTAGACGATCTGCCACGCCCCTGCCGCTCCGGCCAGCTGCGGCGCGAACACCGGGCGTGTGCGCACGATGTCTCCGGCTCGCGCGCCTTCGCCCAGGATGGGTGTCTGGTAGAAGTCGCTGATGGTCATCGGTTGCTCCCTGCGAGGTCGTGGGCCAGGGCGGTCAGCCACGCGATGCCGCTGGCGAGTTGACCGGTGGCGGCGTATCCGGTGTGGCGACCGTTGATGTCGGCGTAGCGAAGCCACACACCCGGATTCGTCAGATCGGCGTTGTCGGCCACCAGCTGCCCCCACGCACCCGAGAGTTGCCCGGCCAGTTTCGGCAACTGCCCGACCGGGTCGGCGGCCACGATCGCGGTGATCTGCCCCCACCGCGCCGACGCGGCAGCGGTCTCGTCGGGGCCAGGTGGCGGGGTGCGGGGGTCGGAGGCATCGGTGAGGCGCTCGGCCAGACTCGCCGCGGGCGCATAATCGACTGTCCCGGGCCCGATCCGGAAGTCGTTGTTCACCACGGTCGTCCACGCGTCCCCGAGCGCTCCCGACAACAGGGCCTGGATCGAACCGAGCGCGGCCAGCGGATCACGCAGATCGGCCTGGGCCGCGAGCTGGGCAGCCATCCGCAGCAGGGCGGCGCGTTCGGGTGCCGCGCAGCTGAGGTCGCCTTCGACGCAGACATCGGCCACCCGGCCGGTCAACGCCCCGTAGTCGACACCCGAACTGGTGGCGATCCCGCCACCAGCTGCCGGGGCGGTGGTGATCGCCACCCCCGACACCGCCGCCCCGGACGTGCCCGGGGCCGGGTCGGGGGTGAGTTGGCCGGGGCGGCCGGGGATCACCTGTGAACCCTGGGCGCGATCGGGATCGGAGTAGAGAGCGACACCGACCACCCGCTCGGGCGGGACGGGTCCCTCGCCCGAGCCGACCGCGCGGGCGAATTCCGAGACCACCTGCGCGCCTTGGGAGAACCCGACCACCGCGAGCGCGGTTGCTGGGCAGTCGGAAGCGACCGTCTCCGCGGTCGCGGTCAGCGCGGCCAGGCCCTCGCCGACCGAGGCCGCGTACGGGGTGGTGTTACCGCCGGTGCCTATCGCGCCCCCGAACCCGGCGGGATACGGAATGTAGGTGCGCTGCACCAGATTCGGCACCGCCGCGACCACCGGGCCGAGTATCGCGCCCAGCATCCCGGTGTCGGCGGTCTCCGACGCGGCCGGGGAGGACTCGCCGGTGCCCTGCACCCCGAGGACCCACAACACCGGGCAGCCCGGCCCGGTCGCGGGTGGTTGCGCCGACCCCGTGCAGGGCGCGCAGAGCGCGCTCGTGCAGGCGGTCAGGACAGCGGCGGTCAAGACGTGGATGCGGATTCCGGTCACGGCTGACCCACCCCCACCCCGGCCCCGAATCCAGCGCCCACGGTGCCACCGGCGAGCGCGCCGACCACGGCGGCCGGGACACCGGCGACCAGCGCGCCCGCGACGGCACCGGCCGCCGCACCGAGCGCGGTTCCGGCGACACCGGAGGTGATCGTGCCGATGACCGGCACCGCTACCACCGTGCCGATCGCGGCACCCGCGATACCGCCGATCGTGCCACCGGCCAGCCCGCCCACCACGGCACCGGCTGCCGCTGCCGGGGCACCCGCCAGCGCGCCGCCGATCGCACCACCGGCACCGGCCCCGGCGATCGTAGCACCGGCAACCCGGTCCGAACGCCCCGCCGGGATCCCGACCGAGTCCAGGAACGTCGCCGCCTGAGCCTCGACGTCGGCGGCGACGTCGTTGATGGTGTCGCGGACCTCCGGCGGCACCCAGTCCGGCGAGGGTGCCTGCCATTGACCGATCCGGATCGTGTCCGGCGGCGGCTCGATCGGCGCAACCGGCGGCACGGGCTCCGGTGAATGCAACTCGATCACCTGTATCGAGGGGGCGGGACCCGGCTCGGGGGCCGGGCGCGGAGCCGGGCCATTGCGGACCTCGGGCGGCTGCACCGCATACACAGCAGGCGGCGGCGGTAGCTCGGGTGGCGGAGGCGGGGCAGGAGCGGTGGTTCCGGGCTGGACCGGGGCGGTGACCCCAGGCTGGTCGGCTATCGGATTCAGCGTCACCGCACCGGATTCGGGCGTGGTGATCATCATCACCACCGGCACGACACCGGTAGCCAACACGCGGCCACTCCACAGCAGCCTCCCGCCGCACACCTGGCGGGGGTGGCGAGTGTCTGGGCCGCAACCTCGTCCCGAAAGTGGGGCGGTCCGGGGTGGTTTCGCGTTTTCGGGCATGACGAATAACCCTTCGATCGAAGGAGAAAGGGCGGAGAGAAAGAGTCGAGAAATGCGCGGAAATATGCGCGAGAAATGCTCGGGGTCCCCGGCTGCCCAACCTCAGTCCGGGGACCCCGTGAACGTATTCCTCATATGGAGAGGAATGGCGTGACCGGTCAGAGGAAGGGCAAGACCAGGCCCAGTCCCTGCGAGACGATCGTCAGCACGTTCGAGACCAGCGAGGCCCCGGCATCGAGTAGGAACAGGATGTTGTAGATATCCACGGGTTTGCCTTTCGGAGCAGGTGTGATTGCTCCACCATCACAGCTCCGAAAACCACTGCCGCGCTACCCCTTCGAGAGATAAGAAAAGTGCTAGCACTGCCGTTACCCCTCCGCATCGGTGCGGTGGCCTGCGGCTATGTGCGAAAGGGGTAAAGAAAGTGCTGAAAGAGAAAGTTGATGGGCGCGTGTCCCCCTCGGCGAGCGAGCACAGCGAATACTCCGCGCCTGCCACGCGGATACCTGTGGCTATCTGTCGGATAGCTCACAGGAAATGGTATTTGCCGCAAGTGATCTCTCTCTGGTAGGAACGAATCAAGCCGGGGGAGCGAACCTTTCAACGTACCTCACGTGGAAGGCGATACGGAAGACCGTAGTAGGAGGGCTTACATGATTCGTGCGACGAACCCCGCCCGCAGGCCACGACGCCGCCGCCAGGGCCGCGCCCTTTCATGCCGTTCGGAGATGCCCGAACTCGGCTGCTGGGTACGGCAGATCCGCGAGCGCCGCAAGCTCCCGCGCGAACACGCCGCCCGCGACCTCCACATCAGCAAGGACCTGCTCAAGAAGATCGAGAGCAGCGACGCCCGATGCTCGCCGACGGTCCTGAACGATCTCGTCGTCGCCTACGACCTCGATCGAGTGCAGGAACGCTTCACCCGCGACCTCGCCAGGCCCCCAGTACCGCTGCTACCGCTCGAAGACCTACGCCACCGCACCATGACCGCAGAACACCGGGCGAAGCTGGCCCGCCTGGACGACCGCGAGGTCGCCGCCGCCTATATCGACCCGCTGTGGAACCTCGTCCTCGCCAACAGCCACTTCCGCGCGACCCTGCCCGGCACCGAGCAATTCAGCGACAACATCTGCTTGTGGTTCTTCCACCCCGGGTCGAGCACACTCACCGCCGAACACCTCATCATCGAACACCGCCGCACCGCCGCATACCTGGTCGCGACCCTGCGCGGTGCGCTCGGACGCCACCGCGACACCCCGCACGCCCGCGCCCACTTCCGGGAATTACGCGGTGCTGCGCTGTTCTGTGAACAGTGGGACACCAGCGTCACGGTCGCCTACGGTCGCCGCCTCGATGACCCCGTGCACCTGCGCGACCCCACCACCGGCGAGCTGTACTCCGCACGCATCCAACTCGGCGACGCCCCCGGCTCGCCCGACGTCCGATTCTGCCTGTGTTACCGCAACCCCTACAGCGGACCACCACTGCCCTAACCACCCGCGACGCCACCCACCTGACCGGTTCGTCCCGAATCCGCATCTCACCGAACAGGAGCCCGATGACAACCAATCTCCCCACCCGCGCCAGCCACCGCGACATCACACCAGTACCTCACCGGTCACACGCCCAGCGCATCGCGCACGCGCTACCACCCCAAAGACTGGAAAGATGAAATGCGCGAAACCCCCACACTCGACGGGATGCCCGACTTTCACGACACCATCGAATTCCTGCGCCTACACCAACGCCTCTCCCGCGCGGCCCTCGCCGCAAGCGCCGACATCAGCGCCTCGCACTTGGACAAGTTCATCAACAATCGAACCACCCCCGGCAGCGAGACCTTCACCAAACTGGCACACGCTTTCGACCTCGACCCCGCCCAGCGCCAACACCTGCACGAACTATGGCTGCCCGCGCGTGACCTACCGTCCGCCGCCGAGCTATGCCAGCGGCTGACCGACCCGAGCGTCCAAGCTCACCTCGACGACCTCGACAGCCGCCATGTTCTCGCGGTCTACCTAGACCCCCTCCGAACCGTGCTGCACGGCAACCGAATATTCCACAAAAGCGTGCCCGGTCTCGCCGAGGCCGACAACAACTACCTACTGTGGATGTTCTCCCGTGTCGCCCGCGACAACATCGATGATTGGGAAACCGAGATCCGCCACGCCGTCACCATCGCGCGCGGAACCTTCGGACGATACCGCGACCTCCCCCGAGCGCGATCACTGTTCCGAAAGCTGCGAGCCACACCCGAATTCCCCCGGTTCTGGAACTCCACCCCCATGCAAGTCGCCTACGGCTGCCACCGCCCCGCCCCGATCAACCTACGGGCACCCTGCACCAACCAGCCCCTCTCACTGAGCCTCGAAATCAGCGAATACGACCCAGACGTTCTCATCGCCAACGGCACCTACGACACACTCGCCATCGCCTGCTGAGGCAGACAGCCACAGTCAGACCTGTGGGTTACGCATCCCAACGGTCTCACCGCGCAACAGCCTCCGCGCGGTGGTTTATGAACTGGTGTCGGACACCGTGCTTCCACAGTGTGGCGCGCGGATTCTGGGCGCGTTCAGAGCAACTCGAGTGATCGGGTCGTGGTCTCCCACCCAGGTAGCCCGAAGTGCTCGCCGCGTTGGAACAATTCCACGCTCGCGGCGGTGTAGGGGACGGTGTCGGTGGGCAGCTGGTCGAGGGGGAACCATTCCAGGGCTGAGCACTTGTCGGGCTCGCGGTTTTCGGGTTCGCCGTCCCATCGGTCAGCGGTGAAGACGAATCCGATGCGGCTGTGTCCTTCGGGTGCCTTGTAGTGGATCGAGGAGATAAGGCGTACCTCGTCGCGGTCGAGTTGTAGCCCGATCTCTTCGTGGGTTTCGCGGATGATCGCGTCCACGACGTCTTCTCCGTCTTCGAGTTTGCCGCTCGGTAGGTTCCACTGGCCGTCTGCGTAGCCGGTGTTGTGGCGTTGAGCGAGTAGGACTCGTTCGTCGCGCGAGAGCAGCAGCAGTACATCAACGACAGTCGTATACGGCACGGGCAGCAGGCTACCCAGCATCGACGGGATACGTCTCGGCAACTCGCCCGGCGATCCATTCGACCCGTGCCGCGGTCTCGAGGTTCAGAGGGATGTCATGAAGGGGTACGTCCAGCGCTCGGTACAGCTCGTGCAGTGTCGTCGCGGCCGTGTCCTGCATTCCGTGGACCTTGCTACGGAACGCGTCGCTGGGTTGGTCGTAGCGGTCGTGGGTGAATAGCACCATGTCGTAGGTGTGCGCCCATGCGCGGCAAAACGTCTCCATCGCGTCGAGAACGTCGGCGGTGTGGGGGTCGGTGTCGTCGAGCAGCATCCGCGCGTAGGCGAGCACGTTGATGATGGTCTTGTCCGCGATGAGTAGCCGATGGTTTCGCGCGAGCCTGACTTGTGCGCGGAGTTGGGCGGCGAATACGTCGATTTCGGCGGGTAGGTCGAACTCGCCGTGTCCGCGTAGGACGACGTCCTCCATGTACGGGCTGGACCGAGCGGGTTCGGGCATCGCTACGGCGTTGATGCCTGCGCGGCGGTAGTGCGCGGTGAGGGCGTGCACGAGTGTGGATTTCCCGGAAGCGTGGGTGCCGTCGATGGCGATTACGGTGCAGTCGCGGATCATTCGGTGTCTTTCAGCAGTGCGGCGAAGGTCGGGTGCGCGAGCCAGGCGAACGCGTCTTCGAGTCCGGCGGCGAGCATGCGGTTCACGTTCAGCGGTGCGGACCAGCGGCCGACTCCGGTCGCCAGTTGTGCGACGAGAGCGGTGGAGAGGCTGTGGCGCAGGTTGAGAACGCTCACGCGCTCCCGCGCTTCGGTCGATTGGTTCTCGATCCACTGGCGGTGAATCGCGGTCATGGATGTGCCGCGCAGCTCGGGCTGTGTGACGTCTAGTCCGACTTCGGTGGCTACGTCGACCAGTCGCCGAGAGTGGCCTTCGAGTACGTGATCGGTGTCGTATCGGGTGTCGATGATCTGTCGTTCGGTGATGGCTTCTTCGCGGCGAGCCAGCCAGGCGCCGCGAGCGTTGGACACCGCGGGGAGGTCGGTGTCGGATGCTCGCGCGAGGACTGCGAGGTCTGAGGTGAATTGGTGCCCGGTCACGCGGTCGGCGGCGGTGAACGCGGTCTTGACGGCGGCGTTGGCCGCGTTCAGCAGGGCTGGCATTTCGGTGGGGTCTTCTATGTAGACACTGGTGTAGGTCCACGGCAGCCCGGCCAGTTCGACCGGGCCGTCGTGGTTGGTGGGGACCGCGAGGTAGACCACGGAGTAGCAGAACGGGCGGTTGCCGTTGCGCACTCGGTAGTTCTTGGTCCACTCCACGTCGATCGATGCCCACAGCTCCGTTCCGGCTGGCCGCGTCGGGGCAGATCCGGCCGGGCCGGAAATGGTGCTGGTGACGATCAACGCGCTATTCCTCCTTGGTGAGCTGGTCCCATGCCGCTTCGGTCACGATCTCGTCCAGGTCCAGCATTTTGTCCCAGTTGTAGCGGCGGGTGTGGCGTGCGGCGATCAGCGCCACACACAGCGACTCGGTAATGGTGGATCTGGTGGAGGGTTCCCCGATGTGGTGGCTGTGCAGTTTGGCGACCATGCAGGCTTCATCGAGGTCGAGTGCGGACGGGTCAGGGTCGTGGGCGGTGTCGACCATTTTGGCTACCGCCCGGCCTTTGCGGGTGCGATCGGCCCACAGTTCCCCGACGCTGTCGATTCCGGGGACGTGTCGCCCGCCCTCGGCGTGCTTGGCGAGTCCTTCGAGGTCGCCGGCGAGGTCGTGCCCTCCGAGGTATTTGGCTTCTCGTCGGCAGGCCACCAAGCGCGCGTCGACTTCGCGGGCGAGGATTTCGGGTGGTTCGTCGAGATCGAGGGTCATCACCTCGTACCCGAACCTGAGCACCTGACCGTGAGTGCCGTTGAGGGCCAACGTGCGGGTGCTGTCGCATGCCAGATAGGCCAGCCCGGCGCGGAGCAGTCGGCCGTCTCCAGTCTTCGTCAGCGTGAGGGCCGCCAGCATCGGGCGCGGCTTCCCGAAGGGGCGTTGAGAGGCACCGAACGGGGTTTTCGGCCAGGCCAGGTTGGTGGTCTGTCTCATGATGTCACCGAGGCGACGGCGGGCATTCCGAGTTCGGTTGCGGCTTGGGTGGCCGGTGGTGCGTCGGTGTGGCGTGGTGCGGCCAGGATGGAGGTGCCGAGGTACTTTGCGACGTGGTTGGCCTTGAACCGGTACCGCTTCCATATTTCGGTGACGGGTTCGTCCAGGACGTTGCCGAGCGGTTCGAACAGGTCTTTCGCGTCGTAGACCGGCCAGGCGTTCGCGTTGCCGTTGGGCTCGATGCAGATCATGTGGCCCTCGGTCTCGGGCCGCCACGTCGTCAGGCGCAGCGCGGGCCGCCACCCGAAAGTCGCTGCCAGACTGTTGAGTTCGTTGAACTTCGCGGTCGCCTCGTCATTGGTGATGAACTCGTGCTCATCCAAGTCGAGCGCGTTCCCTTTGCGCAACGGCATGATCAGTTTGACCTTGCCCGCTTCGACCACGTCGGCGATCTGGCACAGGAACGGCAGTCCGTGAAGGTCGCTGCGCAGCACCACACACGACAGCGACAACGGCAACCCGTGTTCGCGGAAGACCTGGATGCCTGCCATCACCTTGTCGTAGTCGCCGCGCACGCGGCGCGTAATCGCCCGTGGCCCTTCCAATCCGACGTTGACGTATCCGATCTTGCCGACCATCCGCTCCGCGTGCTGGAACGCGCGGGTCGCGTTAGTGGGGATACCGAGCACGAACCCGGCTTCGGAGTACATGTCGACGATGTCGCCGAAGTCGCGGCGCATGAGCGGTTCACCACCGGAGAGGAACACCCGGCCGACTCCGGCGAGGTTGTCGCGCATCGTCTCGAGCTGTTCCAGCGTGGGGTCGGGCAGTTGCAGGATCTCCGAACAGAAGTTGCAGTCGAAGTCGCAACGCTTGGTGACCTGGAGAATGGTCGACAGTGGCGCGGTGATCTGCTCAGCGACCTGCTCGGCGGTTTGCCCTCCAGTGAGCTGGAAGTGATGTCCCGCAGTCCATTCCACCCCGTTAATCGGTTGATTTTCCATCCCGTTCCCCTTTCGTGATTCGTATCACTCTGTGTTCGATTGTCAGCCGGTCCGCCGATCGCGTCAACACGAAATCTGTTGTTGCACAACATATTTCGACGCCGTGTGTTGTCCCATTCGCCGGTCTTCGGGCGTGGATGGGTCAACGGGGCAACGACAGCCCAGTTGCTTGGAAAGAGGAGTCCGGCCCCCAGGGACATGGGTTGCAGCAGCCGGACTCCTCTCCCATCTCCCGCGCGCCCGCCAAGTGGTGCGCCTACCTTCGACGCGCGGGAAGTCTTACGGATGGGTTTTGAGGCGCTGATGGGTGGAGCGGCCCTCGTCGGTCAGCTCATAGACCGGCTCCGCGTGTCCGGCACCTGTTGGTCGACGGATCTCGGTGCGGACGTGGCCCTTGGTGACCAGCCATTGCAGAGTCAGGGTGATCGGGCCGATGTGATGCCCGCCCGCCAGCTCCCGCGCCGAACACGCCCGCCCCGCTTGGGCCAGTGCGGTCAACGCGGTGGCTTGGGCGCGGCTGAAGTCGTCCCGACTCCATTGCAGATGTACTGTGTCACTGCGCATTTCGCGCTCGGGGCGATTCTGTTGGCTGGTGCGGTTGATCACAGGTGCTACCTCTCGAGGTACAGGCGCTCGTTGGGGAGGCGCGGGAACGCGCGCTTGTCCAGGTCGACGGTCACCGCGTCGACGTAGTGGCGGGCCTGGTGCTCCTGAACGAAGATCAACGCGGCGGTCAGGCACGCAACGAAATCCATCCGCTGCCCGTGCAGGAACACACTCAGGTGTACATCGGGTTCGGTGGGCGACGGCGACCCGTCCGGGGTCGGCGCGGCGGTGCTCATAACGCGGGCTGTCGGGTCGGGGCCAGGCAGGCGTGCACGGCATACAGCACCGCACGCCCAGAGGGCCGAAACACCGAATGCGCGGCGGTGATCCACACCCGATGCTCCGAACCCTGATCGGCCGGGGACGGCAGCGCCACGTGATCCCCGTTGCCCAAGACGGTGATTCGGCGAGCACGGAACAACGCCGCTTCGGCGGCGATCATCGTGGCCGGAATATCCGAGCGAACCAAGAACGTCCACGTGTGCGAGCGCGGATGGGTCACGATCGGCCCACCACCTTGTTTGTGGCGCTCGAGGTGAACCTTCACCACCTGCCCCAACTCCGCAGGCATCGCCACCGCCCACACCATGCCCGCGACAAAACCGATCCGGCCAGTGTCCGGTTGCAGGACGGCGGGCAGATGACACACGCTGCGGTAGTAATCCACCCGCGAACGCGGGTTGTCTGCCACCGCAGCAGTATTCGATGACCGCTGCGCAGTCTTCGGGTCACCCGAACCCATCTCATCCGCCAAACTCATCGGTGAACCCCCTCCCTGCTAGGCCAACACGTGGGAAGCGCCCGCCGCCGGGGAACGATGAGGGGCACCGCATCAACCCGACGGCGGGGCTGAAAATCACGGTATGGCCTGATAGGGCGCGAAACTCGTATTTTTTTACGAGCCTGGGCCGGTACGCTGGTGTAATGAGCACGGAAACGCTGATGCAGGGCATCGGGAACAACGTCGCGACGTTCCGGCGTGCGTCCGGTATCACTCAGGTTGGACTCGCCTCGCTGATCGGGAAGTCGGTCGACTGGGTGAGTGGCGTAGAACGCGGTCGCCTTCATGCTGAGCGTCTGACCGACCTCATCAACATTGCGACCGTTCTCCAATGCAGGGTCGAGGACTTGCTCGGCCGCCCGATCGATTCGCTGGTCCCAGGAACCAACCCCCGCAGCGAAGCCGTCGACGCTGTCCGCGAGGTCATGATGCGCGCCGCCGTCCCGACGCCCGCCTCGTCGCCGAAACCTCCAGCGACACTGGATGAGATCGGCAACCGTGTCGCACAGGCGTGGACGACCTGGCACACCTCCCCGACCGCGCACAGTGCACTGGGCCGGATCTTGCCGGACCTGCTCACCGATGCGAACACCGCCTACCATGGAGCTGAGGACCGCCGCCGAGCGGCGCGCATCGTGTCAGGCACCAATCAGATCACCAGGCAATGGCTGCACCATCTCCCCGAGGGCGATTTGGCGTGGGTCGCCGCCGAGCGTGCAATGCACACCGCGCGAGAAGCCGATGACCCGCACCTGATTGCCCTTGGCGCGTGGGCTCTTTCGGCCAGCTACCGCCGAGCAGGCCAACAACAGGAGGCGACACGGCTGTGTCTGTCGGCGGCCGACGAACTCAAGAAGCGCCTCGACGCGAACCCTGGTGACGCGAACCTGATCGCCGACTACGGCATGCTGCACTTGGCCGCCTCGATCAGCTCAGCCCAATCCAACGAGGAAGGTCGTGCCTGGGCGCTTCATCGGATCGCTGACGAAGCCGCCCGATCACTAGGCGCACGATACGACCCGTGGACGATGTTCGGCAAAGGCAACGTGGACATCCACGGCCTGGCGATCTCGGCTGAGCTGGGCAGGCCCGATGCCGTGGTCGACTACGCAGCACGGCTGGATATCGACAACGTGCCTAGTGTCGAGCGTCGCGCCCGCGTTCTGATCGACACCGCGCGCGGGCACGTGCAGCGCAAGAACGACGAGGCCGCCGCGTTGACCTTGCTCGACGCCGAGAAGATCAGCAGCGACGAAGTCCACGACTCGACATTGGTCCGCGAGTTGCTGCGCGAACTGCTGCACCGCGATCACGCGCGGGCCCGTGCACACGTCCGCGGACTCGCGCAACGGTCTGGCCTGATCGCTGGCTGATGCGCCCGGTGCCTGGTGGAATCAGTCCCGTGAACGATGTGACGACACGGTCCGCCTTCCGCGCCGCAGATGTGCTGTCAGCTGTTGCCAAAGAGCTCGAGCAAGGCCCACCGGATCGGTTGTTGCGCAAGGCCGCCGAGGGGCTCGCGGTGATCTGCGCCGAGCAGCTACGCGCCCGATGCGGCACCGTCTACGGCCGCCGGATGGCTCTGTTGGTCGGCACCGGCCACAACGGTGCAGATGCCCTGCTCGCCGGAGCTCGCCTGCGGCGTCGCGGCGTACGAGTCGACGCCCTACTAATCGGGGACCACGCCTATGAACCGGGCCTTCGTCAGCTCAGCGCCGCTGGAGGCCGAGTGATCGCCGCGTCGGAGACCGACACCGCGATCGGCGCTCTTGAGGCCGCGGATTTGATTGTGGACGGCATCATCGGCGAGAGCGGCACCGGCGGGCTGACCGGCTACGCCGCGAAGCTGGTCGCGGCCATCCCATCCAGGGCACAGGTGGTCGCGGTCGACCTGCCCAGCGGTGTGGAACCTGACAGCGGCGAAATCCACGGAACTCATGTCCGCGCGGACATCACGGTCACCTTCGCGGCGTGGAAGGCGTGCACGTTCCTGCCGCCCGCTAGCAATGCGTGCGGCGAACTGCGATTCGTCGACGTTGGCCTGCCGCCAATCTCAACGGAGCCGATCGTGCGTCGTCTCACCGATCGCGGCGTGGCCAATCGCTGGCCGATTCCGGCCACGACCTCCCACAAGTACCTGCGCGGTGTCCTGGGCGTGGTTGCGGGCAGCGATATCTATCCTGGTGCCGCCGTCCTGGCCGTGATGGGCGCGAAGCAGGCTGGGGCGGGCATCGTCCGCTACGTCGGCCCGGACCGCGTCACCGGCCACGTGCTCACCGAAGTACCGGAAGCTGTGCCCGGTGTCGGCCAGGTACAGGCATGGTTGCTCGGGTCCGGTGTCGAGGACGACGCAGAGCAAGACCACGCTATCGGTGTCGCGCTGACCAGCGGCCTGCCGTGCGTGGTCGATGCTGGTGCCCTGGAAACGTTCGTACGACACCACGACGCCAGCGAACACGCGTCGGGCGCTGACCGCGTCCTGCTCACACCGCACGCTGGGGAGATGGCGCGCATACTCGGCTGGCTTGGCCACGATGTTTCGCGGGCGGAAGTCGAAGCTCGTCCAGCACATTTCGGGTTGATGGTCGCACGCGCTGTCGATGCGACGGTCCTAGTGAAAGGCGCGACGACGATTGTCGTTCGACCCGATGGTCTGATCGCAAGCCAAGCCGAGGCCCCATCATGGCTGGCGACTGCAGGGGCTGGTGACGTGCTGGCCGGAATAGCGGGCGCGCTGATGTCGGGCGGGATAGATGCGTTCGACGCGGGCGAGATGGCCGCGTTCATTCACGGACGCGCGGCACGCCTGGCACACCATGCGCGCGGTGGTGGACCGATCACTGCCAGCTCGGTTGCCGAGGCAACTCCAACTGCGATCGGCGCTGTCCTGGCTGCTCGGCAGAAGGACTAGGTGTCGGTCTGTCATCCCCGGCGTGGGCGAGGCGAGCGAACGATGCTGCTGGGCCGCCCTCGCGAGCCGGGGAGCCCCATGAACCACGAACAGCTACCAGGGCGCGGTGGCGGGGACGCGTGGACGCGGCCAGCGATGTCGTCCACCGACATGTCCGGCGGATGCGGCGCGCCGCGACCACGCCACCTGCGTAGGCTTCCCGCTCACGCCCACCTGCCACCGCCCACCGGTCAGGAACATTTAAGGAGTGTGTAACCGACATGTCACCCCGGCGAGCAGCGCCACCTCCTCGCGGCGCAGGCCCGGCACGCGTCGGTATCCGCCCGCTGTCGGCAGGCCGGTTCGGGACGGCGCGATCTGTTCGCGGCGGGCTCGCAGATACGCGCCGAGATCGGTACCGGTCATATCCGCATCGTAGGGCGCGACCCCGCCGAGTTCCGGGGTGCGTTGCTCCCAGGAACGTTTCGGTCTCCAGAGGGCGGCCGCCTGCTTCGAGAGTGGAACCCCGCGTCGACCGATCGGCGGCGCCGGTGTTCCCGCCGACGCGGCGGCTTGCGCGAGTCAGGCGGCGAGCAGTGCCCGTGCTCGCTCGCTGAAGTCGTCGACGAGTGGATGCGAACCGAATCTCATCATCTGTCGCTGTACATCGCGGACCGCTTCAACGGAGCGCGATGACTTGACCTTGCGGGACAGGTCCAGCGTCCGCACCGCAGCGGCGTGGGCGGATTCCAGATCGCGGTTTTGGAGGTGAGTAACCGCGAGTGCAGCGTGGGATAGCGCGCCTCGCCGAGCCCGGTTCTGACGACGGGCGTACGCGATGGAACGACGTGCGTGCGGTTCGGTGTCTGCTGGCTGTCCGAGGTCGCGGAATGCGTTGGCCCATTCGCCGCAGATGTACGCCTCATCGATGAACCGTGCCCATTCCGGTTCACGGTCAGGCTCGATGCGGGCAAAGGCGAGCTCAGCAGCATTGACCGCATGAGCGGTGCCCGCCTTGTCGCCGACAGCCGCCAGCGAACGCGCTTCAAGGGTCCACAGGTCAGCCAGGCAGGCGGGTGCATTCACTTTCGAAAGACCTTGTCGGCCTGCTTGTGCAAGACGTCGACCCTCGTCGGGATGTCCGAGAAGGGTTGCCTGGTCGGCCATTCCAGCGAGCACGTGAGCGCCCAGCGCCGGATCTCTCGACTCCTCGGCCAAACGAAGCGCCTGAATCAGGTAGCGCTGAGCTGTCCCGTGCTCGCCGTTGTCGAATGCCATCCAACCGAGAAGATACGTCTGCTCGGCGGCAGCGCCGCACAGTGCCAGACGAACGTCTTCGGCGTGGGACCGCCGTAGCAGCGGATACACATGCTCGTTCATGTACGCCGCCAGCACCAGGCGGCCCGATCCGCCGCCTTGGAAGATATCCACCTCCTGGAACGTGGTGAACATGTTCTTCACGGCGGTCACATCTTCGAGCCGGACCCGCTGCCCATCTTCGGGCAATTGGTCGAGGGTATTGAGCAACCAATCCCGTGATGGCCCGATGGCCGCGACGGCAGCGAACGACGCGGTGGTCAGGAACTTCCTACGATCCACGTCTGCCCTTCCAAGGTCGGCAACTGCTTCGATTGTCTCAGGCCACGAAGCGCTGTAGCTGAGAGAGCGGTCCAGCATCGGCGCATCGCCTAAACCGAGGTCATAGGTTGTCACGCGCCGTCCGAACTGGGCGGAAAACAGATCGGCCAGTATCGCTGGGACTGGATGCCGGGGACGTTCTCCCTCATCGACCCAACGCCGGACACTCGATGCATCCGGTCTGATATGAGGTTCCCCCCATTCGGTCGCGAGGGAGCGCACGCGGCGTGCCAGTTCGCCACGGCTCCACCCTGAACGGGTCAGCCACTCGGAAAGGTGCATGTTCGGACTGTTCATCACACCCGCCATTTGGTCACCGGCAGTGGTCGATCCACCACCTTTCAACACCCGCAACGACCTTACTCCCAGGGGTTTCGGGGTGTGTGCTGAATATGCGTCCGGCTGGGGGGCTTCGCCCAATCCCTCATCGGCTCCCATCCCTGGTCTTGCGGATACGTCCAGGGGGCCGGGCGCATCCAAGCCACTCTGATGCGAGCAGGGGACTAGGGATGGATGAAGTTGGTTTCGGGGACACGCCAGCGTCCCGCTGTACCTACTACCGGCGGGTGTGCAATCTGCCTGCGGTGGTTGACCCTCACACGGGCCGTATCGGTTTCACCGCGGGCATGGTGTGGGCAGTCGCGATGCCTTCGGAGTTGGGGCAGATGGTGAAGGTCCACCTCGAGCGCAACAAACAGGGTGGTGGGCCGATCGTGACCCATCCGCGCTCGCACACGTGGACGCTCTTGGTTCGCTCGGATATTCCGGCCACGATGATCGCCGCCGAAGCGGCGTCGTTCCGTGCTCGCCGAATCACCGTCTTGGGCAACGGCGATCACGTGGCGCTGCCGTCCCCGGCCGATCAGGGTTCGGAGCATCGGGTGTGGATCACCGCCGCGCACTCGGTGTTTCGGCCCTCTGGGCGTGCAGTGCTGTATGCGGTGCACGCCTGCCTGGCCCCGACCCGACAGCCCGCGCTATGAGCGCCACCGCGCCGACCCCGGACGGGTCGCCATTGCCCACCGAACCCGATGTACACCTGAGTGTGTTCCTGCACGGGCAGCGGATGGATTTCGTTGCGTGCCTGACCGCCGCGTTGATCTTCGTTCAGGAGCACCAGGCCCGCCACTACGTCGACGCGGTGACCGTCGACCTGGACAAGCGCGCGTTCCCGCGCCTCCCCAACGAGCGCCTGTACCTCGAGAGGTAGCACCTGTGACCGACCGCGCCAGCCAACAGACCCACAACGAACGCGAAATGCACAGTGGCACAACCTCTTTGCGATGGAGTCGCGACGACTTCAGCCGCGCTCAAGCCGCTGCACTGGCTGCGCTGGCCCTAGCAGGTCGGGCGTGTTCGGCGCGTGAGCTGGCGGGCGGGCACCATATCGGCCCGATCACCCTGACTCTGCAATGGCTGGTCACCAAGGGGCACGTCCGCACCGAGGTCCGCCGACCAACAGGCGCCGGACGTGCGGAGCCGGTCTATGAGCTGACCGAGGAGGGCCACGCTGCCCACGAGCGCCTCACCACCCACACACCCGCATCCTGGCCGCTGCAAGGCCCCGAACCGAGGAAGTGACAGCGCTTGCCCATCAATGCAATCGCCCTGCTCAACCGCAGTGTCAGCGACCCCTGGTTACGAGACGAGCGAGTGATCATCGACCTGAGCCACGCGCGTGGGTACCGGCTGGCGCACACGGTGACCATCGACGCCGACACCTACATGCCAACCACGTTGATCATGTGGACCGCACACCGGCACACCGCAACCGTCGTCGTCGCCCCAAGCGTGGAGCACTTCCCCAGCACCAGCATCCAAAACGCGGTCGCCTTGGCCTGTGCCCTGGTGACACCCGCGCGCACCATTCCCCCGTTGGAAGCCCACACACCATGAAACTCGCCCAGAAGGATGGGGGCTTGTGTTGCGCGCCGCCGCAGCGCTGCCGCCCCTACCCTCTATACGGCGCTTCGAGGAGCCTGGTGTTTGGCGGCACTGGCATGAGCGGCAACCGAATACACAGCGAAGGAGGAACGGCATGGGCGAGGATCAGTTGGACCTCGGGTTCGAAGTCGAGCAGACCGCCTGGGGGAAGTGGGTCGAACCCGACCGGCGGAAGGCCCAAGCGCGGAAGTTCATGGACTACGCAGGAATACGACAGATTCCGTCCGAGCCGTGGCCAGAAGGCTCGCCGGAGGTGAAGCGGCTCGACCCGATCGTTGCGGAGCTGTTCCCGGACATGGAGACGGCGATGGCTCCCGAGAACGCGGACATAGTCGACGCCTTCATTTGCTTCGTCGGCGAGTTGTTCATCAAGTTCGCGGGCGCGGAGTGGATCGAATTCACATGGCTCGGTCGCGAACACACTTTCTATGACCACGTGAATCCAGCGTTGAGATACGACACCTTGGACGAAGACGAGGATACCGCGTGGGCACTGATCAAAGACATGATCAACTATCACCCCGAAGTCTATGACGGCATGTTCTCCTGCATGGCTGCGACGTTGCGTGAATACACCGAATATCACGAAGAGAAGCGTCGCGAGGAAGCTGCACCCGGCGCGTAGCTGGTACGCCTCTCGCACATAATCACACCGTTCCACGCTTTGGGGGGTGGGCGAAGCCATGCCAGATGGCTACGACAGAGACCGCGAAAGGGTCGAAAACAACATACGTGGGCGGGTTTTCGAGAACGGGTGTGATCGGTTCTTCCGTGACCGCGAGAATGGTTATGTCAAGCAATCGCGCGGGTACGAGTCCGGCGGCCAAAAAATTGCGTTCGATAAAGAAAAAGGCGAACGAGAGCGCACTTCTACCATCGAAGAAAAATCTGGCCGGATGGAAGGACGCAAAGACAGGAAGCAACTGGAGGTCGTACGAGACCTTCTCGCCAGGGAGGAAATCGAACACCACACACTTCGCTCCGTCGAAGGCGAATTCATAGCGAAAGACGTGCAAAAGCTCATCGACGGGCTGAAGCGCGACTTCTCGGATCGGTTCACGCATCAGGTCATCTCGCGAAGTGATGCCCAGAGGATTTGGGCGCTGGGGCTGCAACGGGAACGCGGTCAGCAGCTCGAGTTGCCCGGTGTCGGCGAGAAGGCCCGAGAGCAGCGAGCGAGGCAGAATGCCCAAGCCAAAGAGCGCGAGTCACGCGGCCCCGCCAAACAGGTGCACGCCCGCGACACGCAGCCACCCACTCGCACCCCACAGCAGGTGCTCGCCGACAAGAAGCAAGCTCTTGCCAAGGAGGTAGCCGAGCAGACACGACGCTTGGCCGAAGCCCAGGAGTGCGGCAATCCGATACCGGCCAAGGATCTACGCAAGACCCACAACGACCTGTTCCAGCAGCTGCACATCATTCGCGAGACGGAGAACGCGCAAGCCCGCCAAGCGCTGGAATCCGCGGGCTTGACCCGCGACCAGATACAACAGATGGATCCGATCTTGCGCGCGAATCGCGAAGCGACACGCGCCGACACCGTGCGGGGTATCGAAACCATCGGAGCCACCGCCCGCGAGGCCGAACGCGTCGCCGAGCAACGCGCCAAAGAAGCCGCCAACCGCGAACAGACCCGCGAACGAAACCACGCCCTCGGACTGACACCAGAAGTCACCCACGTCCTCAACCTCAGCGGCCCCCAGCCGATCCCGGACCCCGATCGCACCACCGTCACACCCGCCGACCTCGCACGCCGCGAACGCAGCGCACGCGAAGCCCGCGAACGCGACGAACGCGCACGCCAAGAACGAATACACGGCCGCAACCCCGGCACCACCTGACCGTTAGAAGGCCGAGTGACTGCGCGGAGGCTGGTCGTGCCGGATTCGGCCACCGCCTCACTGGTTCCCGGTTCCCAGGGTTGGGCCGTTCCGTCGCGTCGCGTGAAGCAAGGCAATCAATGGTCTGATTCGCGAAATGTCCTGTGCCGCAGGCTTGAAGGCTCTGTTGGGAGAGAGTGAGAGAAGTTGGGAACCCCCGGGAATCAGTAGAAAAAGAAGGAAGAGATAACCGGTAACCCAACAGATCAGAACTTGCCGAATTTCTCTCTACAGAGTCATGGGCGCGGCAAAGCCGCGCCGCCCAGGTGCTCCGTCCTCGCCGCGCTGCGGGCGGGCACCCGGGCGCAGAACCACAGGGGACCAGGGACTCCAAACCACCACACAGCCCACCACCGACCCAGCCCACCGCTGACTATCCGACTAACACCGATCACCTGCCCCGTAGTCGAAAAGCGGCATCAAGCCTAATGTCCGTGCGGAACGTAGTGGCTCCATGAGGTTGTCCGGTTGCCTGCGCGGATGTCGCCGACTCCGAGGTACTACAGCAGGCGCTCGGAACAATCCGCCAACATTGCTCCAAACCCAGCCTCGCCCGCGTCCACACCGCGATCCACACGAGAGGATGATCCAACCCATGCACTTGATCGAGGTCGAGCGTAAACGCGAACTCCCCAACCCCAGGCCCCTCCGCCAGCGGCTCACCGAACTCGGCTATCGCGAAGCCGGTCACCTCACCGAGGTCGACACCTACTACAGCCGCCCCGATGTCGACTATATGAAAACCGTTGAATGCCTTCGCATTCGGCACCGAGGTGAGTTTGCTGAGATCACCTACAAGCCCCCGTCCAATGCAACCACCCACAGCGCCGCCGACGTTATCGCCAAACGCGAAACCAACGTGACTCTCAGCGGTCCCGACCAAGCAGCCGCCGCCAACCAGTTGCTCGCTGCGATCGGCATGGTCTCACTCGTCCGCGTCGAGAAGGCTCGCACCATCTACGAGCACCCCGAACGCCACGACATCATCGTCAGCATCGATACCGTCACCCACGCAGGAACTTTCGTAGAAACGGAGGTCACCGCCGCAGACACGGACGCCGCAACCATCCACCTCGGAGAGGTCGAAACCGAACTCGGCATAGCTGACTACCCGGTCGTCGGCCTGCCCTATCGCGATCTGGTCATGGCCGCGGCCCATTGATCACAACCTGAAGAGATTTTTCCGCAGACGCACCCCTCGCCGCGAACGCGGAACGGCAGGTCCCAGGTGTTGGTCCATCAGCTCCTCGGACACCGGGGGTTCTTGCTTGGCATGCCATCGCAGGTGGATCCGGGACGGCGCGACCTGTTCGCGGCGGGCGCGCAGGGAACGCGCCGAGCTCGGTATCGGCCATGGTCGCCATCGTAGGGTGACGACCCGTCGAGAACCTGGGTGCGCTGCTCCCAGGAGCACTTCGGTCTCCCGCTGGCGGTCAGTGGATTCGACAGTGGACACCACGTTGGCCGATCGGCCGACGCGGCATCTTGCCGAATACCCAAGGGAGAGAACATGACAGGCTCCGTCGCCCTCGTCACCGGAGCGAGCAGCGGCATCGGCCGTGCCATCGCACGCCGCCTCGCCGCCGACGGTATCCGGGTCGTCGCGGCCGCGCGGCGCATCGATCGGCTGCACGAGCTCGCCGAGGAGAGCGGGGGAGCGATCGAACCGTATGCCCTCGACGTCACCGATCGGGATGCCGTCGGCTGCGCCGTCGACGACCTCGTCACACGGCACGGCAGGCTCGATGTTCTGGTCGCCAACGCGGGGGTGATGCCGCTGTCGCGGCTGGACGCCGGGCTGGTCGACGAATGGGACCGGATGATCGACGTCAACATCCGCGGCTTGCTGCACGGCATCGCGGCGGCGCTCCCGCATTTCCATGCGAGAGGCAGTGGCCACTTCGTGACGATCGCGTCGATCGGTGCACACGCCGTCAGCCCGACGGCGGCCGTGTACTGCGGAACCAAGTACGCGGCGTGGGCGATCACCGAAGGTCTGCGACTGGAGTCGCCGCCTGGCATCCGGGTCACCACGATCTCACCGGGCGTGGTGCACAGCGAACTGGCCGAGACCATCAGCGACCCGCACGCCAGGGCCGTGATGGCCGAGTACCGGCGGAACGCGATCGCGCCCGAATCGATCGCCGACGCCGTCGCCTACGCGGTGGGGCAAGCCCCGGACGTGGACGTCAACGAGATCGTCGTCCGCCCGGTACGGCAGCGCTGAGTGCGGCGCACGCCGCGTGGTCTTGTCCAGCCGGAAAGTCCGTGAGCCCGCGTACTGGTGGCGATGTGCGGCCGAATCCGGCCTGGGCAACCCTGGCCGCTGACGCCGGGGGTGGGGATCCACACCCCTTGGGTGTCTATTTGCCAGGCATTTGCTCTTCGACGATTGGGGTACGCACTCCCCAACCGCTCGAGCGAGGAAGAACGGGATCTATGTCAATCGTTCTCGACCAGGCACTGCTCACTCGCGCGCCTGCGCAAGCACGCGAGCACACAACTCCGTCGGCGCCGCCGACGACCGTACCCGTCATCGAAGCAGTGGCGACCGGTGCGCCCAGCCTGGTCCTCGACCAATCCGTGGCAGCGGACTGGATGGCTGATCAATTCACCGATCCGGAGCAGCAAACCCGGATCAGACGCATCTTCCGCAAGACCATGATCAACACCCGGCGCTTCGCGGTCGACCCGCTCGATCCTCGACTGCACGCGCCCAGCGACAGGCCAGCGACGATCCAGGATCGCATGCGCCTGTTCTACCGCCACGCCGTTCCGCTGGCGGTCGATGTGGCGCGGCGCGCGCTCGCCGGTGTCGACCCCGCCGACCTCGGGCTTCTTGTATTCGCCACGAGCACCGGCGTCATCGCGCCCGGCGTCGATGTCGCGGTCGTCGAAGCTCTCGGACTGCCCCGGTCGGTCGCTCGCTTGGTCGTCAACTTCATGGGCTGTGCGGCGGCGATGAACGGAATTCGCACCGCCTCGGACTTCGTCCGGGCCAACCCGGACAAGAAGGCGATGGTCGTGTGCATCGAGCTCAACTCAGTGCATGCCGCCCCCGTCGAAGACGTCAACGACGCGGTGACACACAGCCTGTTCGGAGACGGCTGCGGCGCGGTCGTCATCGGGGCCCACCGAGGGGTGGAACAGGCCGAAGCCGGGACGATCATCATCCGGGACAAATTCACACACCTGTTCGAGGCCACCGAAGACGGCATCGCGGTCGGCGTCAACCACGACGGCATCACCTGCGAGCTGTCCGAGAACGTACCGAAGTACATCTACCGCGGCGTCGCTCCCGTCGTCGGAGATGTGCTGCGCCGCAATGAATTGCGCCAGTCGGACATCGATGTGTGGGCAATCCACCCGGGCGGGCCGAAGATCTTGCTCGAATCCGCGCGCTCGCTCGGCCTTCCGCCGGAAGCCGCCTCGACGAGCTGGCAGGTTCTCGGTGAATACGGGAACATGTCGAGCGTCTCACTGATCTTCGTGCTCGAACGGATCGCTTGTCAGGCACAGGCGGGCAAACCGGTCTCGACGGGCGTCGCGTTCTCCTTCGCGCCAGGAGTCACGATCGAGGGATTCCTCTTCGACGTCGTGCACCGGTGATCGTGCTGTCTCTCGGATACTCTGTCCAGTCGAGATCTATACTGACACAACCTATTCCGCGTAAAGCATCCAGCCCTCCATTGCGTTCGGAGTGACGGTGCGGGGCCAGCGGTATGTTCGGTTCCCGGCGCCGCGGGTAGGTGTGCACTCGAGTGCCGGTGCCGGTGGAGTCGGTCGGCGGTTCAGCGCAGGTTCGGCCGACGACGGTCGGTAACGCGCCTGGGGCCGAACACGATTCGACCGGTAGAGCATCGGCGCGCGGAGGGGACGAGCATGATGATCCGATCCGCAAACCGGTGGAGCTTCACCCGGGTGTGGCTCCGCCTTTGCGATCGGCCGCCTGCTCTGTCACCGATGCGCCATTCACTGTTGGCCGTCGTCATCGGGCGAGGCTAGTTCACGACCAGCCGACAAGAGCTGTTCGAAATGGCCGATGGTGCAGCACACGAAAGTGCAGCGGTGACGCGAAATCCACTGAGCTCCTGCGTGGTTCCGTTGGTGAAGGCGAGAGCTCTGTCCGCACAGTGGTGCCGGTGTCTCCGGAATGGAGAGCATGAACGAATGTCTGCCCATAGCTACCTGGTGATCGAGCGTGCATCCCGCCGCTGGCGGTATTGTCCGATCCCGGGCCTCACGTGTCGAGAAGGCTTCCTCTCGGACATCGCGGCGTTGTTCAGAGAAGACGAGCAGCAGTGTGATCAGGACAGGTTTCGCTATGTGACCACTGTTCGGGCCCTGCGGGACCGGCTGCAACTCCATGGGTTCACTTCTGAAGGCGTGTCGAGTGATCTCCGGCAGGCTGTCGATGAGGAGAATCTCGCCGTCGGCCCAACGATGTTCGGCGAACCTGCCTACGACGCCGGCGAGATTCTCGCCCGCCTGCGCAACTATCTGAACTGGCGCGACAGCGCTCCGGATTCCGACGACAGACCTGGCGTCGAGGACGTGCCCTGCGAGTACGACCCACCGGAGCTGGTACACCGGTTGCCCAGCCGAACGCTACTCCGATTGGTGGTCGACCTCGTCGACGACCCGACAACTTCGGTCCACTATCATCTCGATGACCTGCCGAGATGGCGTCTGCTGCAACGAGGGACACCGGTCGCGGATGAAGCCAGGGAAGCGAGGCGGCGCTCGATCGCAACCGATGCGCCGCTGGTCATCCTGACCGAAGGTTCCACCGACTCCCAATTGCTCTCGGCGGCGATCGAAGTCACCCATCCGCATCTGGCACAGTTCCTTCGGTTCATGGACTTCAGCAGCGGCGCGGCCGGAAGTGCCGACAACCTCGCGAAGCTGGTGCGCTCGTTCATCGGCGCCGGTGTCGCCAATCGGGTGCTGGCTTTGGCCGACAACGACACCGCAGGGCGGGATGCGCTGGCAAAACTCACGAAAGAAGGCGTGCCAGACAACTATCGGCTCAGGCACTACCCACCGATTCCGCTCCTTGCGTCGTACCCCACCCTGGGCCCGCAGCTCCCAGCGCCGGTGCTGATGGATGTCAACGGAAGCGCAGGATCCCTGGAGATGTATCTGGGCAAGGAGCTGCTCACCGTGGACGGCCGCCTGATTCCCGTGCAGTGGACCGGATATGTCGAAGGACAGCGCGCGTACCAGGGCGCGATCGCCGCACGAGACAAGAAGCGGATTCAGGACGATTTCCGAGCAAAGGTCAAGCAGGCGCTGGCCGATCCGAGTCGCATGGCGAACCAAGACTGGAGCGGAATCGAGGCGATCGTCGACACGATCATGACAGCTTTCGCCTGATCGATTCGGCGCTGACTTCGACCGGGCAGTCGCCCGCCGACCAGTTGTCGCGACTCGCGGACCTGAACGTGGCGGACGATGGCGTCGTCCATCGAATTCGGATGACATCGGGCAATCGAGTCCGGCGAGTGCCTCGTAGCGTCCGCTGGATCGCGTGCGGCGGGGGTCTACCTCCCAGGCGTGACATGGGGAAGGCTGGGTATGGGTACGGCATACCGATCGGAGTCGCTCGGGAGCCGGGAACCGTGCCGAACGGTTGTTCGAATCAGATGTGTCTACACATGTTGGAGGGCCATTCGCTCTGTGCCCGACCCTGTGGTCCGCTCGTCGGCGGGCCGCGGTGGGTTCGGTGAGAGGGGTGAACATGCGCTGGTTCACGGTGGCGGCGATGCTGGTCGCGGCCATGCTGTGTCCGGTGTCGGGTTCGGTGGTCGCGGACCAGGACGTCGCGCGGCCGCACTGGCAACCCGGTCTCGACCGCGTCGTGGTCGTGTCGGGGGTGCCGGGCGCTCAGCTGGTGGTCAGCGGCGATTTCGGCGAGATCCAGCTCAACAGCGGGCTGGGTGATCTCGGCACCGGGACCCCCTTCCCCGACGACGCGCAGGTGCGGATAGCGAGCAACACCAAGGCGTTCGTGGCCGCGGTCGCCCTGCAATTGGTCGCCGAGCAGCGTGTCGACCTGGACTCGCCGATCGATCGCTACCTGCCCGGCGTCGTCACCGGTCCGGGTGGCGACGGGCGGCTGATCACGGTCCGCAATCTGCTGCAGCACACCAGCGGTATCCCCGATTACCTGAATCAAGTGGATCTCGACAGCGTCGCGGGCATGCAGAGCTACCGCCCGGCATCCGAGCTGATCCGTGCCGCGCTCGACCGGCCCGCCGAGTTCCCGCCCGGGGCGCACTGGGGCTACTCCAATACCAACTACCTGATCGTCGGCTCGATGATCGAGCGGGTGACGGGTCTCCCGGTGGGTGTGGAGGTCACGCGGCGGATCATCCTGCCGCTCGGACTCCAGGACACCTACTGGCCGCTGTATCCGCTCGAGCAGGTGGTGCGCGGCCCGCATCCCCGTAACTATCTCGTCAACGGCACCGAACGCGTCGACGTCACCGACATCGATCCGAACTGGGGGCTCGCCGACGGTGCGATGGTCGCCACCGGACAGGACTTGAATCGCTACTTCATGGCGTTGGTCTCGGGCCGGGTGGTCCCGCCCGCGCAGTTCGAGCAGATGCGCACCACGATTCCGAGCGGCGTGCCGTTGTTCGACAAGGAGATCGGTCTCGGTCTGTTCCGGAGAGTGAACAGATGCGGCATGGAGACCTGGGGTCACGGCGGCTCGATCACCGGCACCAACGTGGTCGGCGCGGCCACCGACCGCTTCGCGGTCACCATCGCCATGAATCAGCTGCCCACCCTCGCCGCCTCTCTCGCCCCGCGTGGGGGCATTCAGGACATGCTCGACACGGTCATGTGCGATCTCGCAGGCTGAGCCGGTCAGCTCGGCGATTTCAGCCGGCGCATCGGCGAGCGCCGTGATTCCCGTCGTGTAGCTCCGGACAGACGAACGCCCGAAACCGCTGTTGTGCACCGATGCACGGGCGGGAATGATGCGACAGGTGGATGAGGCAACGTATCGGGAGACGAGGAACGCCCTGCACGGGGCGGCGGAGCTGCTGATCGCCGGGCCGCAGTACCGGCGCGACGGCACGATTCGGCTGCGGGTGGTGCCCGGCGGGTTCGGTGGGGCACGGTTTCCGGTGTCGGTGGTCGGCGCCGACTTGGTCGGGTTGTCCGGCCGGGTGCCGCTGTCCGGCAGCTACCGGCAGCTGGCCGACGCGGTGGGTGTCGAGCCGGGCGCACCCGAAGGCGTGTACGCAGAGACGAGCGGATGCGATCTCGATGACGAGGTGCGCCTCGACGCGCAGGCCGCGGCGGTGATCGCCGACTGGTTCGCCCTGGGAGATGCCGCGCTGCGCCTCCTCGCGCCCGACATCGCGCCGGTGCTGTGGCCGGAACACTTCGACCTGGCCTGCACGCTCGACGAGGTCAACTTCGGTGTGTCCCCGGGTGATTCGGCGCATCCGGGCCCGTACGCGTATGTCGGCCCGTGGGTCCCGCGCAGCGGCGGGTTCTGGAACGCGCCGTTCGGCGCGCTGCGCCCGAGCGAGCAAGTGTCCACCGTCGCTCGATTGCTGGCGTTCTTCGAGGAAGGGAGGGACCGCGCGGCGGCAGGCGACTAGTGCCGCACCTGGTCGAGAGCCTGATCAACGGGCGGACGTGACAGGGTCGGCGCGCGCTGTTCGGCGAGGATGCGCAGGTGCTGCGCGGTGGCTGCGTCGGCCGGGAGATACGTCTCGATCGCGATCTCGTCCAGGGTGATGTCGAAGGCCGCGCCGAAGGTCATGATCGTGCTGTACAGGCACAGTCGCACACCGTCGTGGACCAGGTGGATGGGCAGCGCGACGGCGGCCGGATCGACTGCGTCCGGTGGCTCTTCGGCGGCGTAGCCGGACAATTCCTCGTGCAGCGCGGCGAGTTCCGGGTCGCCGGTGTGGAAAGCCTGCCGGGCCAGCCGGGGGAGCAGAAAACCGCGCACCTGGGCCAGATTGCGCACCCGGGGCGCGAATCCGCGCGGATGCAGCCCGAGTCGCATCATGTTGATCGGCGGGGCGAGCAGCTCGGGCGCGACACCGTCGAGGAAGATCCGTGCGGCGGCGTTGCCGTACAACAGATTCCAGCGGCGGTCCACCGCCAGCGCGGGATACGGCTCGTGTGCGGTGAGCACCCGCCGCACCGCGTTCATCGCCTCGGCCAGCTCGGGGTCGTCGATCGGTCGCTGCCGGTAGCGGGGCGCGTGACCGGCAGCGACCAGCAGCCGATTCCGTTCTCGCAGAGGGATGTCCAGGTGTCCCGCGAACCGATCGAGCATGTCCGGGCTGGGCAGCGTCCGCCCTGTCTCCACGAAACTGATGTGCCGGGTGGAGATCCCCGATTGCACCGACAGCGCAAGCTGGCTCAGCCCTCGGCGCACCCGCCACTCGCGCAGCAACGCGCCGACCGGACGATCGTGATCCATGAGGCCAGTATCGACGGCGTTCCCGCCGCGACGCCATGACATGCCTGGTAATCGACGGCGCCGCCCGCGTACCGCCATGGTTGTCCCATGACGAACAAGAATCTCGCCGCCAGGAACAAAGACCTCGTGCTGCACGGCCTCGCCGAATTCACCGGCGGCAACGTCGAAGTGCTGCGCGACCTGCTGCACGAGGACTTCCTGGAACACAGTCCGGGCAACCCGTCGGGCCGCGACGCCTTCCTCGAGTTCCTCGCCACGGCGCCGGTGACCGGCGCCCGGCTCGACATCAAGCGGGTCGTCACCGACGACGACTACGCGGTGGTGCACTACCACATGATCGAGCCGGGCGCGGAGCGCGGCAGCGCGGTGGTCGACATCTGGCGGCTCGAGGACGGGAAGATCGTCGAGCACTGGGATGTGGTGCAGCCAGTGCCCGACGACGCGCAGATCCCGCACGGAATGTTCTGATCTCTGCGGAGGCTTCAGCCCAGGCTGAACGGCGCGCCCCACACGGTGAGGTGGGAGGCCACAGACTCGGTCTCGATTTCGACGCGGATGAAGGCCCGCGCCTGCGCGTAGCCCGCGCAGCCGGACAGCGCGATGGTGGAGTCGGCCCAGGTCACCGACGCGGTGTTGCCGCGAAAACGGTTGACGGGCTTGTGATCTTCGTCGCCGAAGTCGTCGGGGACCTCGACGTCAAGGAGATAGAAGGACCGGGTCTGGCCGGGGCCGAGCGAGAGCGCGCCGCCGGTCTCCGCGCCGGCGCCAGGCCGGACGGTCTGCCCGTCGCTCCAGTTGAGGGTGCCTTCCACCCCGCCCTCCACGCCGCCGCCGGAGATGTCCACCTGACAGCCGACGGTGTAGCCGGGGATGAGCTTGCCGCCCGGCCGGTCGCCCGCGCCGGCCACCTCGACCCGCGCGCTGCCCGACACCCAGGCGTTGCGATGCAGCGGAGTACCGCCGAGCGAGGGGTTGATGGTCACCGATTCGCCGGTGAGCCGGACGGTGACCACCGTGCCGTCCATCAGCGTCTGCACCTGCTCGGCGCCGGGTAGTGGTACCACCACGTCGGCGCCCGCGGTGCCGCACGCGAGCGCGGCAACGCCGGTCGCCGCGACCGTGACGGCCCTTCCGATGTTCTTGTGACAGTTCATGTCTCCCCTTGGAAAGTCGCCGGCCGGTCAGGCCTGGGCGGGTACGTCGTCGTGTTCGGGTGCGGCCGGATCCTGGACGAAATCCTGGCGGCGGATCAGCACGAGCGCCGCCGCGCCGACGATCACGCTGGCCAGGCCGCCGATGGTCGCCACGGCGTGCAGGCCGGATACGAACGCCGCGTGCGCCGCGGTGGTCAGTTCGGCGGCGTGCGCGGGTGAGGTCTCGGCCGTGAGCCGATCGACCGATCCCGCGGCGATCGCGTCCACGGCCGCGGCGGGCACCGGCTGCCCGGAGAGGCTGTCGGCGATCCTGGCGTGCGCGACCGCGCCGAGCACCGCGACACCGAGCGCCGAACCCACCTGCTGGAAGGTCTCGTTCACGCCGGAGCCCATGCCGGAGTCCTCCGGCGCGACGATGGCGACCGAGGCGTTGGCGCGCGGCGGATTGAACAGCCCCATGCCGACGCCCGCGACGAGGAACGGCAGCAGAGCCGCGGTCCAGTCGTCCTCCGGGCCGATGGTGTTCAGCAGCAGGAAGCCGAAGCCCGTGAGGATCAGCGCCGCGCCGATCAGCCGGTTGGTCGCGACCCGCACGCTCAGTATGCCGCCGAGCACGCCCGCCACCAGCAGCATGCCGGTGAGCGGCAGGAAGCGCAGCCCGGTCTCGATCGCGGAGTGGCCGAGCACGCCCTGCATCCACAGCACCCCGAACAGGATGACCGGGATGACCGCGAAATTCAGCACGAAGGTCGCGGCAGAGAGCGCGTCGAAGGTTCGGTTGGCGAACAGTCCCAGATCCAGCATGGGATGCCTGCCCCGGTGCTGCACCAGCACGAACGCCGCGACGAGCACGACACATCCGGTGAAGCACAGGATGGTGGAGCCCGCCGTCCAGCCGGCCACCGGGCCGCGAATGATCCCGTACACCAACAGGAAGAGCGCCGACGAGAACAGCACGAGCCCGGCCCTGTCCACCGGCCGCCCGCTGCGCCGGGCGCTTTCCGGAACCTTCGCCAGCACCACGAGCAGCGCAAGCAAGCCGGTCGGCACGTTCAGGTAGAACACCCAGCGCCAATCGATTTCGGTGAGCGCGCCGCCGACGAGCGGACCCGCGGCGACCGAGATTCCGGTCGTCATCCCGAACAGGCCGAACGCGGTGCCGCGCTCCTTGCCGTGGAAGACCGCCGCCAGCATGGCGGGGCCGACGGCGTAGAGGATGGCCGCGCCGACACCTTGCACGCCGCGAGAGATGTTCAGCGCCAACGGACTACTTGCGACACCGCAGGCCACCGACGCCGCGGTGAACACCACCAGCCCGCCCGCGAACAGGCTGCGCCTGCCCATCCGGTCCGCCAGCGAGCCGCTGGTGAGCAGGAACGCGGCCATGCCGAGCGCGTAGGCGTCCACCACCCATTGCAGCGCGCCGAAGCTCGCCGACAGGTCGGTCTGGATGGCGGGCAGCGAGACGTTCACCACCGTGATGTCGAGGGTGAGCATGAAGGTGGACACGCACACCGTGGCGAGCACCCACCACCGGCTCGGATCCGTGACCGGTTGGTGCGCCGTAGGATTCGGCGCTGTCGCGGGACGTGTCGTGGTCATGCGGTGTTGCTCCAGCCGTGCAATACGAAGACGGGATGTTTGTGCGCCTCGGCGGCGAAGGCGCTCGGCGCCGAGCGCGGCGAGGCGTCGAAGTAGGGGATGGTCACCGGTGCCTTCCTGACGTACTGGTGCAGCACGGCGCCCGCGCGATCGCCGTGTACCGCCTCCGCCCGCACCCGCTGTTCGTCGCGGCCGCGGCGCAGGCGGACGAGATCGCTGGCGCGCACGTTGTGCACCCAGCCCACCTTCCCGTAAGGGGAGACGAGCCACCGCTCTCCGTCGAATTCGATGATGCGCACCGGGTTTCGCCGCGTCAGACCGCTGCGCCGCCCGGTGGTCTCCAGGACGTACATGCCGTCCGGGCCCGCGCCGCGCGCCGCCAATGCCATCACGGCGCGGTTGAGGGTCTTGCGGACCGGACCGGCGTGGTACTGCGCTGCCATGCTCTATGTCCTTCCGGTACGGCGGGCCCGGCAAGAGGAGGATGCCGGGCCCGCCGCGATACCGACGATCACCGCAACAGCGCTGTCGAGGTCGCCGCCTTAGTGCCGAGCGCGTTTGCCGGTTCGTCGCTCGGCCGGCCTGCACCGCCGGTCTCCGGAGCCGCGTCGGCTCCAGGCTCGGGAATTCCGTACTTGTCCCACCACCTCGCCAGCGGCGCGGGAGCCCACCACGCCTTGTTGCCGAGCAACCGCATCGTGGCGGGCACCAGCAGACCGCGCACGATGGTGGCGTCCAGGAAGATGGCCAGCACGAGGCCGACGCCGATCATCTTGACGATCGTGATGCCGGAGAACACGAAGGCGCCGAGCACGACCGCGAGCAACAGCGCGGCGCTGGTGATCAGCCGCGCGGTGTGGCGGACGCCGAAGGCCACCGACTCCACCGGATCGCCGCTGCGCAGATAATGCTCGCGGATGCGCGCCAGCAGGAACACCTCGTAGTCCATGGCCAGGCCGAAGGCGATCGCCATGATCATCATCGGCATATTCGCGTCCATGAAGCCGGCGGGCACGAAATTCAGTGGGCCGGAGAGGAAACCGTACTGGAAGATGAGCGCAACGATGCCGAAGGTGGCGAACAGCGACAGCAGGTTCATCAGCACCGACTTCAGCGGGAGCAGCACCGAGCCGAAGGCGAGGAACAGCACCGCGAACGACACCACCGTCACGATCAGCAGCATCCACGGCAGCCGCTCGGTGAGCATGTCCAGCAGGTCGGCCACCGCGGCGGGGCGGTTGGTGAACGACGCGGTGGCGTCGGCGGGCGGTTCGACGGCGCGCAGCTCGCGCACCACGTCGCGAATCGGCTCGTCCATCGAGTCCAGCGAGTAGCCGAGCGTCACGCGGGCCAGGTCGCCCGCGGTTCCGGTGACGGCGGCGCTGTCCACGCCCTGCACCGCGCGCAGGCGGTCGAGGTAGGCCGAAAGCGCTTGCTGGGCTTGCGGACTCGCGGCGTCACCGGGCATGTCGACCACCGCGGTGATCACCTTGGTCGGGTCGAGCGGGAAGTCCCGATCGAGCTCCGCCGAGACGACCCGGCTGTCGGTGCCAGCGGGCAGCGCCCAGTCGGCGGGCCGCGACCAGCTCGCGCCGAGCAGCGGCAGACCGAGCAGCACCAGCACGAGACCGATGCTCGACGCGGCGAGCACGGGGCGGCGCATCACCGCGTGCGCGACCTTGTACCAGCGCGAGCCCGGCTCGCCGCCCTTGCCGAACGACGGCAGCGGGATGCGCAGCGAATTGATGCGCGTCCCGGCGAAACGCAGCAGGGCAGGCATCACGATGAGCGCGCCGAGCACCGCGAACAGCACCACGCTGACGCCCGAGTAGCCGAGCGAGGTCAGGAACCGCGACGGGAAGATCACCAGGCCGCCGAGGGTGACCGCGACGGTGATGCCGGAGACGGCGACGGTGCGACCCGCGGTGGCCATGGTGACGCCGATGGCGTCGTCGACCGAGCGGCCGACGGCCAGCTCGTCACGGAACCGGTTGACTATGAGCAGCGCGTAGTCGATGGCAAGGCCGAGGCCGAGCAGGACGACCAGGTTGATCGAGAAGGTGGAAAGGTCGGTGAAGTTGCCGACCACTCGCAGCACCGCGAGCGATCCGACCGAGACGACGATGCCGACCGCGAGCGGCAGCGCCGCGGCGATGGCGCTGCGGAAGATGATGATCAGCAGGATCAGCAGCAGCGGGAAGGAGATCAGCTCGGCGCGGGCGAGGTCTTCCTCGGTGATTTCGTTGAACTGGTCGTTCACCGCGACCAGGCCGCCGAAACGGACCTCGAGGCCGGGCTGCTCGAACAGGTGCTCGATCTCGCGCCACACTATGACCCGGTCTTCCTCGATCTGGCCGGGCAGCTGCATGGAGATGTAGGTCTTGTGCCGGTCGGCCGAGACGAAGTCGGGGGAGTTCGTGCTCCAGAACGTCTCCAGCCAGGTGTAAGAGTCGCGCGGCACCTTGGCGACCGCGTTCTCGACCCGCTCGCGGTAGCGCGGATCGTCGACGGTCATGTCCGCGCTCTCGTACATGACCACCACGTCGGCGACGTGCCTGCCGAGGGTGGTCTCCAGGATCTCGTCCGCGTGCGACGACTCGCTGGTCGGATCGTCGAGTCCGGCGCCGCCGCCGAGAAGATTGCCCGCGCCCGAGCCCCACAGGCCGCCGAGCAGGATGAACAGAACGGTGCCTACCACCACCCATCGGCGATGCGCGGCGGACCACCTCCCGAGTTTTTCGAACACGATTCCTCCACCTATATAGAGTCGAACTATCCACTACGGATAGTGCTGCTATCTATCTGGAATGCTACGGCGGGTTGGCAAGAGCGGCAACAGCAATCAGACGAAGGCCAGCGCCCGCACCGGCGCGCCGAAGCCGCCGCGCAATTTCGCGGCCCCGACCACGAGCGTCGCGCCGCGTTCCGGCACGGTGTCCAGCGCGGCCAGGTTCTCGATGCCGTACCGTCCGGAGCGCAGCAGCATCCGGTGCACCATCGGCTCGAACCGGGTGCCGACGTCCAGGCTGCTGCTGTCGGTGCCGAAGCCGACGATGGAGCGTTCGGTGAGCAGGAATTCGGCGGCGTCGGGGCCGATGCCGGGAATCAGCAGGGCCAGCCGCAGCGGGTCGAAGGGCAGATAGGCCGCGGGATCGTGGACCCGGTGGTACCAGCCGGTGTCCATCGCGACGAACGCGCCGTCGGGGATGCGGCCATTGCGGCGCTCCCAGTCGAGCAGGTCCTCCACATGCAGCTCGGTGGTGTTGTCCTGGGCGGCCCGCTCGGCGATGCGGACGACGCACAGCGGGGCGACCAGGTTCTCCACCGGGATCGCGTCGGCGCGCGCGAGACCCCGCTGCGAGTGCGCGGGCACGTCGATATGAGTTCCGGTGTGTTCGTTCATGGTCCACTCGGCGGTGTTGAAGCCGATGATCTCCTCGAACATCACCTGGCGTTGCACCGGCTGGCGCACGTACAGGTTGAACACCGGGAAATCCGGTCCCACCGCGTGGGTCAGGTCGCGCACGCTGAAACCGCTCAGGTTCAGCGGCTGTGCCTCGGCGCGCGGCGCGCCGATCGCCCCGGCGGCGGCCGACGCGCCCGCGATGCCGAGCGCGGCGCCCAACGCGGTGCGCAGCGCGCGGCGGCGGCCGATGCCCTCGGCGGCTACCGCGCCGCGGCCCGGCTCGTGTGTCGCCGAAGCGCTGTGCTCGTGCGGCACCCGCGCGCCGCGACCACGGTGTGCAGCCCCGCTGTGTTCGTGGTGCGCGGCGGCGCTGTGTCGATGATGCGCTGCCGCGCTGTGTTCGTGGTGCGCTGCCACGCTGTGTTCGTGGTGCGCTGCCACGCTGTGCCGGTCGTGCGCTGTTGCGCTGTGCCCGTCGGTGACACCGGCGTGTCCGTGGGCGTCGGCGCCGTGCTCGTGATGCGCGCCTGCGCTGTGCCCGTGCCCGCCGCACAGGTCGTCGTGCGGCGGCGCCTCGGCCAGGGCGGCGGCGAGGATCTGCGGGGAGCACATGTCAGGAGACCTTCCGTCCGAGCGGGGTGGGCACAACACCGTGCGGCGCGCGGAAGCCGGGCAGCTTGCCGAGCAGTTCGTCGAGGTCGAGCGTGGCGGAGGCGTCGGCGACATAGCCGTCCGGCCGGATTGCGATCAGCTTGCAGCCCGCGAGCTCCTGCTTCGGCGCGAAGCCGGGCGGGGCCGAGAACACCTCGCCGAGATCCGGCGCGGTCGTCGCCGACGGATCGCCCGGCACGATCACGTGCAGCCGGAAAGGCAAGCCCGACTCCTTGATTCGGGCCCGCAGCATCGACACCCGCCCGGCGTCGCCCGCCGACGGCGTCGCGTCGAGCACCGCGAGCAGCACGTCACCCGGCGCGGAGAGCAGCTGGCGCAGCCCGGTCGTCGCGCCGTCCGGGCCGACGAGCGCCACCTCCGGAATCGCGCGGCCGAGCGCCCGGCGGCCGCCGCGCTTGCCGACGGCGGGGCTGTGCCGGTAGTCGAGCTCGTACTGGGCCAGCGAGGGCACCAGCCGCTTCTCCAGCAGCCCGCTGCGGCTCAGGGTGCCGAGCACCAGATCGCGCACCGCGCGTCCCGGGCGGGAACGCACCGTCCACAGCTTGGTCTGGCGGTCGGCGGCCTGGATCACCTCGCGCGCGATCGGCATACGCTCCGACTCATAACCGGCCAGCAGCACCTCGGCGTCCGCGCCGCCGCTGATGATCGCAGCCAGTTTCCCGCCGAGGTTGGCCGCGTCCTGGATGCCGGTGTTGAGGCCTTGGCCGCCCGCCGGGCTGTGCACGTGCGCGGCGTCGCCCGCCAGCACGCAGCGGCCCGACCGGAAGGCGGCCGAGTGCCGCATGTGCACCAGAAACCGGGTGGCCCATTGGAGTTCGTGGATGCGGATGGGGTAGGGCGCGCGCTTGTCGACCAGCTGTTGCAGGTCGTCCACGGTGGGCGCGGCGTCCGGATCGCCGCCGATGCCGCTGGCGTCGGCGAAGACCCGCACCTGACCGTCCGGCAGCGGCACCACCACGAGCACGCCGTCGGGATGCAGGTGGTAATGCGCCTCGCCCGGCGGCACCGGCGCCGTGATGACGCCGTCGCCGAGCGTGTAGGACTGCGGATAGGTGCTGCCCTCGAAGGTGATTCCGCTGAGGGTGCGCACCGCGCTGTGCGCACCGTCGCAGCCCACCACCCACTGTGCGGTGAGTCGTTCGACGTCGTCGCCGTGGCGCAGCAGCACCTCGACGTGCTCGCCCCGATCGGTCAGCTCCAGCAGCTCGGTGCGCCACTCCACCGGGACCCCGAGCGCCAAGAGGTTCTCGACGAGCACGGATTCCACCGACGGCTGGGTGATGATCAGCGGCTCGGCGTCGTTGCCGGTCGCAGGCCCGAAACGCACTTGCGCGACGGGACGTCCGCCGGAGAAGTAGCGGGCGGCGGTCATCGGAAGGCCCCGGGCGCGCACCGCGTCGCCGGTGCCGTGACGGTCGAGCACGTCGAGGGCGCCGTCCCACATCGTCAGCGCGCGCGCCTGATTGGCGGGCCTGTCGACGGCGCGATCGATGATCCGGCAGGTCAGCCCGTGCCTGCGCAGTTCGGTGGCCAGCGCAAGACCGGTCGGCCCCGCGCCGACCACGAGAACGTGCAGTGTGTCGTTCATGCCTGGTGCTCCGTTCGGTTCAGGAAGGGGTCTTCGTGACCGGTCAGTTCCGCCAGCTCCAGCGCGCCGACGGTGAGGACCTTGTCGAACTGGCGCAGTTCCAGCTCGACGCGGGCCGTGCCGGGCCGCGTCGGATCCAGTGGCGTGGTGCGGCATTCGATGGGTGCGCCGAACTCGGCGAACTGCGCGAAACGCGACGAGCAGGACACGACCATCGCGTCCGGCGTGCCGAGCATGCCCTCCCTGACCGCGGTGTCGAGCGCCGCCTGCCGGAACGCCTCGATGATGAACGGGCCTGGCACGTGGTCGTAGTCGTGATCGAACAGCGCGGGATGACGACGATCGGGCAGCAGCGGGTAGTCCCAGTCCGAGCCGACCGCGACCGGCGCGCCGATCACCACGTTGCGCGAATCCCGGCGCCCGACGGCCGCGGCGGGCAACGGCGCGGCCGTGTAGTCGGGGCCGCCCGCGGCGACCCGCCCGAGCTGATAGGCGCGCAGCGCCTCGTAGTCGGCGCGGGCCAAGAACACCACGTCCGCGCTCAATTCCATGGCGACGCGGCCGTCGACGGTGAGCTCGCCTGCCAGCGTCAGGTCGCTGAAATCGGCGCTGCGGTCGACGCGCGAGACGATCTCGTAGCGGAGAACGCCTTGCAGCGGGGCCTTTTCGTCGTCGCGGAAGGCCTCCCGATCGGTGACGTCGAACTCGTAGCGCTGCATGCTGAACGGCAGCCCCACCGGCACGCCGACGTGCTCGTGCAGGATCACGAACGAGCCCTGCCGCGCGGCCTCGGCCATCGCGAACGGATCGTGGTAGACCGTGGTCCGGTCGTACCAGAGGCTGTGCGCCCGCGGGATCTGCAACGCGGTGTAGAAGACGGAATCGCCGTCGGCGACCGAGTCGGCGACGAACACCTCGCCGAGTGCGCGGCGGTGCGCGTGCGACCGCGCCACGGTGCGATCGAAGGTCAGCTCGGAAGGCGGTGCGGGGAACCGGATTTCGGTTTCGGTCATCGTTTCACTCCTTGCCCATCGGTGCGGCGAGACCGCGGCGGATCGTCCGGAGCACGCCGGCTTCGGACTCGTCGAGGTAGAAGTGGCCCCCGGCGAACTGGCGCCACCGCGCCGTCGCGGTGGTGCAGTCCTGCCAGGCGGCCAGCTCTTCGGTCGGGGTCATCGGGTCGTCCACGCCGCCGAGGGCGGTGATGGGGACCGACAAAGTGCGCGACCCGCGATAGCGGTAGTCGGCGCCGAGCATCAGGTCGGCGCGCAGCGTCGGCGCGAAATGCTCGGCCAGTTCAGGGGTATTCAGGATCGCCTCTGGCACGCCGCGGTACACCCGGTCGACCAGCCGCAGCAGGTCGGTGTCGTCGTCGGGCAGCTCGAGGGCGAACTGCCGCCGCGGGTGCGCGCGGGCGGAGACGAACAGGTGCTCGGGCGGCAGATCGGCCTCGGTGAGCCGCAGCGCCACATCGAAGGCGAGCAGCGCGCCGAGGCTGTGGCCGAACAGCGCGACCGGCCGCGGCACATGCGCCACGACCGCCTCGGTGATGTCGGCGACCAGCGGTTCCCACTGCCTGGCGTGTGGCTCGCGCCACCGCGGCCCGCGTCCCGGCAGAGTGACCCACCACAGCTCGATGGCCGGGGCGAGCTGGTCGATCCAGCGCTGATACATCCGCGGATTGCCGCCCGAGTGGGCGAAGCACAGCAACCGGATCGCCGGATTCATCTGCGGGCGTGGGCAGGTCAGCACGCCGCGATGCCCGGTGGGCAGCGGCGCGGCAGCCGAGGTGCTCACGACTCCGCCTCGCTGACGCTCACTCACAGCTGCCCGCTTCCGACTTCGTCGCCGGTCACCACGGCGGCGGACTCGGCCTCGACGATCACCTTGGCCAGGTCGCGCGCGCTGCCCTGTTCGAGCACCTCGAGCAGCTGGGCGAGCGGCACCACGGTGCCCGACTCGGCCTCGATCTCGTTTTTCATCTCGACCACCACGAGCGATTCCAGTCCGTAGTCGCGGATCGGGGTCGCCTCGTCGATCTCGGTGATGGGCTTGCGCAGCGCACGCGCGATCCGTTCCCGCACGAATCCGGTGAGCGCGTCGAGCCGGGTCGGCCGGTCGACGTGGTGGGCGCGCGCCAGCGCCACGGGACCGGACGGCCTGCGCTTGGCCGTCGCGGGACGGACGGTGGCGTGCACGTGCTGCTCCTCGGCGACGCGCCGTTCGGGCAGCCAGTGCCTGCTGCGGTTCCAGGGGTAGTGCGGCAGCGGCACCCGGCCGCTCGGCGCTGCGAGCAGGGCCGACCAGTTCAGGTCGTGGCCGCCGAGGTAGAGCTCGGCGACGCTGTGATCCAGCGACGCGGACCTGGACTGGCCGCGACGCAGGCTCGCCGCCAGGATGACCGAGCGGTCGAGTTCGCCTGCGGCCGAGGCGATATCGCGGATAAGCACCGGATGCGGGCCCACTTCCAGCACGGTGGTCAGCGCGGCGTCGTCGGCCAGCGCCGCCTGGATCGCGGGCGCGAAGAGCACGGCGTCGACGAGATTGGCCGCCCAGTGCGCCCCGGTGAGGTGGTCGCCGGTGACGCGCTTGCCGGTGACGGTCGAGTACATCGGGATGGTCCCGATTGCGGCGCCCACCGTGTCGGCGTGCGCCGCGAATTCCGGTGCGCACGCGGCGAGCAGCGTGCTGTGGAAGGCGTATTCCACCGGCAGATCCTTGGTCGACGCGCCGCGGGCGCTCGCCTCCGCCGCGATCCGGCGCACCTCGGGCGCAGGGCCGGTGATCACGGTCGAGCGTGGGCCGTTCACAGCGCCGATCGTGACCTCGGACTGTCCGGCCAGCAGCTCGGTCACCGCCGCGGCGGGCAGGCCGATGCTGCACATCGCGCCGCCGCGAGCGTGCCGCTCGGTCAGCGCCGCCCGCCGCACCAGGATCTCGAAAGCCTGCTCCCTGGTGAGCATTCCGGCGACGGTCGCGGCGACGATCTCGCCCATGCTGTGGCCGACGACGGCGGCGGGCCGCACGCCCCACGACTGCCACAGCGCGGCCAGCGCCAGCTCCACCGCGGCGATGCACACCTGCGCGACATCGGTGCGGTGCAACCTGCTGTCGGATTCGGCCGCCAGCAATTCCTCCCACAGCGACCAGCCGGCCAGCTTGCGCACGAGCACGTCGCAGGCGTCGATCTCGGCCCGCGCGACGGGCTCGTCGGCGAGCAACCTGCCCATCTCCGGCCACTGCGAACCCTGCCCGCTGAACACGAACAGCGTCCGGTGCCGCGGCGCGTTGCCGATGTGCCTGGCCGCCTTCGCGGTTCGGGCACGGTCGACCAGCGCGTCGACCGTGTCGCCGGTGAGGCACAGCCGCACCGGCAGGTGCGCGCGCCGGGTGGCCGCGGCCGCGCAGATCTCGGCCGCGGTCGCGTGGTCGGCGACGGCGAGCAGATCGGCGTAGCGCCCGGCCAGCGCACGGGCCGACGCCGCGCTGCGCGCCGAAATGGGAAGCACCAGGGCGCCTTCCGCGTGCGGATCGACCTCCTCGCGCGGCGCGGCGGCCAATACGGCGTGCACGTTCGCGCCGCCGAAGCCGAACGAGCTGATCGCGGCCAGCTTCGGCCCGGTCCCGCCGCCGAGCGGGGTGCGCTGCGTCGGTAGCCGCAGCCGGGTTCCGGTGAGATCGAGCTCCGGGTTGGGCCGCTCCAGATGCAGGTTGGGCGGCACCTCGTCGTGTTCGAGCACCAGCATCGCCTTGATCAGGCCCGCGATGCCCGCGGCGGCTTCCTGGTGTCCGAAGTTCGTCTTGACCGCGCCGACCGGGCACGGCTCGTCGCCCGCGCCGTACACCGCGCGCAGCGCGTCGAACTCGATCGGGTCGCCCAGCGGCGTTCCGGTGCCGTGCGCCTCGATGTAGACCACGTCGGCGGGCTCGGCCGCGGCATCGCGCAGCGCGCGCCGCAGCAGGTCGGTCTGGGCGCGTGGGCTCGGCGCGGTCAGACCGTTGGTGCGTCCGTCGTGGTTGGCCGCGGTGCCGCGGATGAGTGCGCGCACCGATCGGCCCTCGGCCTTGGCCAGCGACTCCCTGGTGAGCACCACCATGCCGCAGCCCTCGGCGCGCACGATGCCTTCCGCTCCCGCGTCGAAGGTGCGGCAACGACCGCCCGGCGCGAGCGGAAGCACCTTCTCGGTGACGGTGGTGGACAGCGGCGACAAGATGGTGTTGACGCCGCCGACCAGGGCGATGTCGCAGTCCCGGTTGCGCAGCGCCCGCACCGCCAAGTGCACCGCCATCAGCGAGGACGAGCACGCCGTGTCCACCGCCATGCTCGGGCCGGACAGGTCGAGCAGGTACGACAGCCGATTGGCGACGATGCTGTGCGCGCCGCCCGGTGCTGTGTAGGCGTTGATGCCCGCCGGGTCGGCGAACTGCATCATCAGGTAGTCGCTGCCGTAGACGCCGAGGAAGACGCCGGTCGTCGCGGTGCGCAGCTCGGCGGGCGTCAGCCCGGCGTCCTCCATCGCCTCCCACGCCACCTCGAGTACCAGCCGCTGCTGCGGGTCCATCCGCTCGGCTTCGGCGGCCGAGATGCCGAAGAACTCCGCGTCGAAGCCGTCGACTTCGGCGAGCAGCCCGGCGAAGCGGCTGCTGTGCGCGGTGCGCAGGCTGCGGCGGCCGTCCTCGCTGTCGAACAGCGGCGTGATGGCGTCGTGGCCGTCGCGCAGCGCGGACCAGTAGGCGCCGAGATCGTCGATGCCCGACGGCATACGCACCGCGGCTCCCAGGATCGCCGCCGGTTCGGTGTGCGCGTCGACTTCGGCTCGCAGGGTTCGGATTTCGCGCAGCGCCTGGCGTAGTAGCGCGCGCCGATCGTCGTTCGGTTCGGTCGTCATCGGGCATCCCCTTCGGTGGACAGATCGAGCTCCGCCGACAGGAGATCGGCGAGTTCCTCATCGGTGGCCTGGTCCAGGTCCGCATCGATCTCGGGCCGGGCGTGCTGCGGCGCCTGCGCGTCGGGCACGGGCTCCGACGCCGGGAACATCCGCTGTGCCAGCTCCTCGACGAGCTGGTCTACGGTGGGGTGGGCGAAGATCAGGCTGGCCGGAATCCGGTGGCCCAAGCCGGTTTCCAGGCGGTTGCGCAGATCGACCGCCATCAGCGAGTCGAACCCGAGGTCGCGGAAGGGCGCGGTGGGGTCGACCGGCCGCGTGGTCCCGACGATGGACGCGACCTGGGCGAGCACGAAGCCGCGCACCTGCTCGAGCCTTTCGGCGGGATCGTCGATCTCGTGCAGCGACAGTGCCGGTACGGCAGGGCCGCCGGCGCTTTCGCCGCTGGGCAGCAGGTTCGCCAGCAGCTCGCGCGCCGCTGGCGGCGTGCCGGGGCCGGCCAGCGTGGGCAGGTCGAAGGCTGCCGCCGCGAGGACCGGGCCCGGGTCGGCCAGCGCCGCCTCCAGCAGGTCCATCGCGGCCTCGGTCTCCAGTGCGGGCACGCCCATGGCGGCCAGGCGGCGTTCGCTGCCCACCTGGGCGGCCAGGCCGATCGCGGCCCACGGACCCCAGGCGATGCTGTGCGCGGGCCGTCCCTGTGCGGCGCGCGCCGTGGCGAGCGCGTCCAGGTAGGTGTTGGCCGCCGCGTAGGCGCCCTGGCCCGGCGAGCCGAAAAGCCCGGCGAGCGAGGAGAACAGCACGAAATGGGTGAGCGGCTGATCGAGGGTGGCCTGGTGCAGGTGCCAGGCGCCGCGCGCCTTGCCCGCCAGCGCCCTGACCAGCCGTGACTCGTCGAGATCCGCGACGACCGCGTCCTCCAGCACGCCGGCGAGGTGGAAGACGCCGCCGATGGGTCCGGCGGCGGCCAGTACCGCGCCGAGCGCCGCGGCGTCGGCCACGTCGACGGCAGCCACGGTGACCTCGGCGCCACGCGACCGCAGCTCGTCGATCACCTCTTCGGCGTCGGCATCCGGTGCGGAACGGCCGAGCAGCAGCAGTTTTCGCGCGCCGTGCGCGCTGAGCCAGTCGGCGACGCGCAACCCGAGCGCGCCGAGACCGCCGGTAACGACCTGGCACAGCTCCGCATCGATGGCCACCGAACTACGGGTGCGCGGCACCGGAACCAAGCGGGGCGCGAGCACCTCCCCGTCGACCGAAACCTGTTGCGGCGACTGCGGATCCCGCAGGACGGCGACCAAGCGGTCCACATCGGCGCCGCTCGGCGCCGCTGGCAGATCGATGACGCCGCAGGACGATTCGGGATGCTCGGTCGCGATCACGCGGCTCGCGCCCCACAGGCTCGCCGCCGACAATCGCGCCTGCCGCGCCGAACGCTGGGTGTCCGGGGTGAGCAGCCACAGCCGCGGCGCCTCCCGCCAGGTGCGCCCGATCACGAACCTGGCCAGCTCCACCGCATCCGCCGTGTGGCTCGCCGCGACGGCCGGGTCCTCGGCGGCGCTCGCGTAGGCCCGCGCGTCGATGATGCCGCGCAACCCTTCGCCGGATTCGTCGATGGCCGCCTCGTACTCGTGCGCGTCGGCGCGCACGACGCGGTCGCCGCGGGCGGTGAGGCGTTCGGCCAGCGCCGTCAGGGCGGGATGCTCTCCGCCGAGGACGAGCCAGCTGCCGCGCTGGGCGCGCCCGCCGGTGGATTCCAGCGGCTGCCAGGCGAGCCGGTACAGCCTGCCGTGCTCGGCGGCGGACGCTTCGGCGGTGGTGACCCGGAAGTCCATGGCCGAGCACAGGACTCGCCCGTCCTCGGTCAGCACGACCAGGTCCGCGATCAGATCGCGCTCGCCGTACTCCACGATCCGCGCGTGGCACCAGATCTCGGTGACGGGCGCGGCGGGCGTGGCGAACTGCACGCGGGTGGCGCCTGCGGGCAGGGCGAGCGCGTCGGTCAGCCGCGGTCCGGCCGCGGCGGCGATGGCGTGCAGGCAGGCGTCCAGCAACGCCGGGTGCAGACCCGTTCCCGCCGTGAGCGACGTGGGCAGCGTGAGCTTTCCGACGGCTTCGTCGCCGCCGCGCGAAAGCTGAGTCAGTCCGCGGAACGCCGGGCCGTAGTGCAGGCCGTTCCCGGCCAACCGCGCGTAGAACTCGTCGAGCGGCACCGGCTCGGCACACCGCTTCAGCAGTTCCGCGATCTCCGGGGCGGGCCGATCGGTGAGCGGCGCTGGCGCCTGGTCCAGCCAGCCGCGCGCGTGCGTGACGGTAGCGCCCTGCGGATCGGAGACGATCGCGAATTCCGAACGCCCGCCCGCTGATTCGACCACCAGCTGGAGCGGCGACGAAGTCCCCGGCAGCAGCACGTGCGGCGCCTCGAACGTGACGTTGGTCAGCACCACGGTCGGCGTCTCGCCGCCGGCGAGATCGCGGGCGGCCTGCGCGGCCGCGCCGAGCCAGTACGCACCGGGGACGACCGGCACCTCGTCCACCACGTGATCGGCGAGTTCCGGCGCGGCGTCGGCCTGCAGCGGCCACACGCCGAGCTCGGGATGCGTGGCGATCCGCACGCGAGGACCGAGCCAGCCCCCGGCCTGCGGAACGGCGGCGGCCGCGCCACCGGCGCGAATCAGCGGGAATCGCTGGGCATTCCAGCCCTGCGAGGGGATCGGCACCGGACTGGCCGGCCGGTAGAGGCGGGTCCAGTCCAGGTCGGCGCCCCGGGTGTAGAGCAGGCCGAGCGAGTGCAGGAAGGCGAAGACCTCGTCCTCGTCGCGCCGGGCCGAGGACACGGTGACCACCTCCGCGCCGGGAGCGGCCGCGTCCGCGATCTCGGTGAGCGAGCGGGCGAGCACCGGGTGCGGGGCGATCTCGACGAAAGTGTCGTGGCCCGCGTCGAGCAGCGCGGTGATCGCGGTGTCGAACAGCACCGTTTCGCGCAGGTTGCGCGCCCAGTAGTCGGGATCGACGAGCGTCTCGGTGAGCGGGCCGCCGGTGACCGTCGAGTACAGCGGCACGGTGGGCTGCCGTACCGCGATGTCGCGCACGGCCTCCCGCAGCCGGGGCCGCAGCGGTTCGACGGCGGGGCTGTGCGCCGCGAAGTCCACGGCGATGCGCCGCGCGAACACCCCGTCGGCCTCCAGCCGCGCAACGATCTCGTCCAGCGCGCCCGGTTCGCCGGAGATGACGGTCGCGCGCGGCCCGTTGACCGCCGCAACCGACACTCGGTCGCGGTACTCGGTGAGCGCCGAATCCACCTGCGCCGCATCGAGTTCGAGCAGCGCAAGGCCGCCGCGGCCGGAGATCTCGGTGAGCAGCGCGCTGCGCACGCACACGATGCGCGCGGCGTCGGCCAGCGACAGCGCGCCGCTGACGTGCGCCGCCGCGATCTCGCCCATGCTGTGCCCGCAGACCGCCGCGGGTTCGATGCCGAAGGCCCGCCAGGTCTCGGCCAGGGCGACCTGCATGGCGAACAGCGCGGGCGGCACGTGGGCGGTGCCCTTCGCGACGATGCCGTGCTCGGCCGACCACAGCCGCACCCCGAGCAGCAGCTCCAGCTCGGCGGCGCAGCGGCGCATCGCGTCCTCGAACGCGGGCAGCGCGGCGGCGAGCGCGCGGCCCATGCCGTCCCACTGCGAGCCCTGCCCAGGGAAGACCAGCGCGGTGCGCAGGGCGCGACGGCCGGGCGCCTGCGGTTCGCAGACTCCGCGCACCCGTTCGCCGTCCGCCAGCGCGTACATGCCGTCGATCAGCTCGTCGATGTCGCGGGCCACCACCGCGGCGCGGTGCCCGTCGTGGTCGCCGCGCAGCGCCGCGGTGGCGGCGGCCCTGGCGAGCCAGCGCGGATCCTCGCGATGGCGTTCGGCGGCGCGCGCCCAGCCGCGCGCCCGCCGCCGCAACCCGTCCTCGGACCTGGCGGTCACCGGGAAGAGCACGAAATCGGTTGTGCCGACCGGTTCTTCGGCTTCGGTGGCGGGCGCGGTGGACAACACGACGTGCGCGTTCGTCCCGCCGAATCCGAACGAGCTCGTCCCGGCGATCGCGGCGCCCTCCGCGTCGACCGGCAGCGCCTCGACCTGCGACTGCACCACGACGGGTACCCGGTCCAGCTCGAGCAGCGGGTTGGGCCGCCGGTAGTGGACGGTCGGCGGCAGCTCCCGATGATGCAGGGAGAGCGCGGTTTTGATCATCCCGGCGACGCCCGCCGCGGCCTCCAAGTGGCCGAGGTTCGATTTCGCCGAGCCCACCCGCAGCGGACTCTTCGGGTCGCGGTCTTGGCCGAGCACTGCCGCGAGGGCACCGACCTCGATGGGGTCGCCGACCGCGGTTCCTGTCCCGTGCGCCTCCACGAAGGCGACCCGGCTCGGGTCGACGCCCGCGGCGCGGTAGGCCGCGCGCAGCACCCGCTCCTGCGCGGGACGGCTCGGGGCGATGAGCCCGTTCGTCCTGCCGTCCTGGTTCACCGCCCCGCCGCGGATCACGGCGTACACGCGGTCGCCGTCGCGGCGAGCGCGGTCGAGCGTCTTGAGCACCACCACGCCCGCCCCCTCACTGCGGACGTAGCCGTTGGCGCGCTCGTCGAACGGCTTGCAGCGCCCGTCCGGGGCCATCAGCCGCCCCTTGCTGAAGCTCAGCGCCACCCGGGGCGCCGCGATGACGTTCACCCCGCCCGCCAGCGCCACCTCGGACTCGCCCGCGCGCAGCGACTGGCAGGCCAGGTGCACCGCGACCAGCGAGGACGAGCAGGCGGTGTCCACCACCATGCTCGCGCCCGCCAGGTTCAGGCAATAGGACAGCCGGTTGGCGACGATGCTGAGCGCGGAGCCGGTGCCGTCCTGCGCCGACACCTCGGTGCCCGGCGCCAGCACTGCGACGCCGTGGTCGTACGACGCCGCGCCGAGGAAGACGCCGGTCGGCGTGCCTGCCAGCCTGCTCGGGCCGATGCCCGCGTCCTCGATGGCGTGCCAGGCGACCTCGAGCAGCAGGCGCTGCTGCGGGTCCATCCTGGTGGCCTCCTTGGCCGCGATGCCGAAGAACTCCGCGTCGAAATGTTCGACGTCGTCGAGGAATCCGCCCCACTTGGTGGTCATTCGGCCCGGCGCGTCAGGGTCGGGGTCGTACAGCGCCGCCCCGTCCCAGCGATCCGCGGGGACCTCCGTGATGGCGTCCACGCCCGCGCGGAGCAGGTCCCAGAACTCCTTCGGCCCGTCGGCGCCGGGAAATCGGCAGCCGATCCCGACGATGGCGATGCCATCGGCCGGGTCGGCGGCGAATCCCTTCTGCTCGGTGGTCTCGGTCGGGCCCGCGAAGGCGGCGGCCAGTGCGGCGGCCGCGGCGGCGACGCTGGGGTGGTCGTAGGCGAAGGTGGGTGACAGGCTGATCCCGGCCCAGCGCTGCAGGTCGTCGGACAGTTCCACCGCCTGCATCGAGGAGAGGCCGAGCGCGGCGAACGGCACATCGACCGGCAGGCCCGCCGGATCGGCGCCGAGTAGCTCGGCGATCCGCGCGACCAGCCAGGCTTCGATCTCGGATGCGGACCTCATCACCGCACCGCCTGGGTCGAGGCGGGCGAGGTGATCTCGTCGAGGGCGCCGTCCTCGAACGCCGCGCGGGTCGCGCGCCGTTGCAGCTTGCCGCTGGAGGTTTTTGGCACCGTGCCCGCCCGCACCAGCACCACCTTCCCCGGGGTGATCGAGTGATCGACGGTGACGGCGGCGCGCAGCGCCGCGGTCAGCGCGGCGACGTCGGGCTCGGCCTCCGCCTTCACCTCGGCCACCACGATCAGCTCCTCACCGCCGTCCCGGTCGACCGCGAACGCGGCGGTGCAGCCGCGCCGGATGCGCGGGTCGGCGTTCTCGACGGTGTGCTCGATGTCCTGGGGGTAGTAGTTGCGCCCGCCGATGATGACGAGATCCTTGCGCCTGCCGACCACGTAGAGCTCGCCGTCGACCAGCGCGCCGAGGTCGCCGCTGCGCAGATACGGACCCGACTGCGGCGCAACGGTTTCGGCGCGGAAGGTGTCCTCGGTGGCCGCGTCGTTGCCCCAGTAGGCCAGCGCCGCGTCCGGTCCGCCGATCCAGATCTCGCCGACCTGTCCGTCGGGCGCCGGGACCTTGGTGTCCGGGTCGACGATCAGCAGCTCACGGTGCAGCGTCACGCGTCCCGAACCGACCAGCGTCTGATCGGCGCCCGGCGTGACGCGGCCCTGGGCCAGCTCGTCACGGCTCACCGTCAGCGTGACCGCGCCCGCGCCGAGGCGCGAACCGGTGGTCATGAGCGTGGACTCGGCCAGCCCGTAGCAGGGGTAGAAAGTGTTCGCATCGAAGCCGTTCCCGGCGAATTCGGCGGCGAACTTGGCGAGCGTCTCCGCGCGGATGGGCTCGGCGCCGTTGAACGACACCTCGAGCGAGCTGAGGTCGATGCCCTCCCGATCGGCGGCGGGGATGCGGCGGCAGCACAGTTCGTAGGCGAAATTCGGGCCGCCGGTGATGGTGGCCCGGTAGCGGGTGACGGCGCGCAGCCAGCGGATCGGGCGCTGCACGAAGGTCAGCGGCGGCAGCAGCACCGTGCGGCTGCCCGCGTAGACCGCGGGGACCACGATGCCCATCAGGCCCATGTCGTGGAACAGCGGCAGCCAGCCGACGATGCGCGATTCCGCGCGGTAACCCATGGTGTGGCAGAGCAATTCCTGGTTGTGCATGAGCGCGTCGTGGGTGACGACCACGCCCTTCGGCGCGGAGGTCGACCCCGAGGTGTACTGCAGGAACGAGACGTCGGCGCCGGTCACCGGCACCGGCTCGAAGTCCTGTGCGCCCCGCGGGTCGGCCGTGATGCCGATCCAGCGCAGGCGATCCAGTTCGGGGGCCGCCTCGGCCAGCAGCGCGCGGGTCTGCTCTGGCGCGGCGCACAACACCGCGGCGGCGCCGCAGTCCTCGGCGATGGTGCGCAGGGTCTGCACCCGCCGCGCCGAGGTGACCGGGAACGGCGGGTACACCGGCACCGCGACCACGCCGGCGAACTGGCAGGCCAGGAACGAGAGCACGAAATCCGCGGAATCCGGCGCGACGATGAGCGCCCGGTCGCCGGGCGCGACCTCACGCGAAATGCGAGCGGCCAGTGCGCGGGTCAGTTGCTCGAGTTCTCCGAAGGTCCAGGAATGCGATTCGTTTTCGCCGTCCGGCAAAAATGTGTACGCAATTCTGTCGGCAGCGTCGGCGGCGCGCTGCGAAATTGCCTCGGCGAGCGTTCGGGCCCGGAGTGTGGTTTCCATCGCAATCCCTCCTCGATCAGCCGGCAGCTCCTCACGACGGTGCCGACAGAACAGGGACATTACGGGCGCAGGCGACGAAGTGGACAGGCTTAAAACGGGGTCCGAAGGGTGAAACATGCAGGATCGGAAGACATATCACTTTCGGACGGAAAACTTTCGAAAGGAATAGTCCGGAGGAACTGTCACCTTTGTGTAATGGCGATCGATGCAGTGTGCCGGATACGGTCCCGCTGCACCGAAGAATTGCCGAACACAGAGCGGAGAAGAACTGTGACGAGCAACACAGCGCGGGAGCGCATCGCCATTTGGTCGGATTTCGGGGGAGTGCTCACGCCACCGGTAGCCGAAACATTCGCGGCATTCTGCGCGAAAACGGGATTGGCGCCGGATCCGCTGCGCCGCGCGATCGCGGAGGTCACCGCGTCGTTCGGTACCGAGGACATGATGCTGCCGCTGGACACGCCGCTGATCGGCGAGGACGAGTGGCTGGATCTGGTGCGCGCCGCGTTGCGCAAGCAGGGCGTGCACACCGCGGTGCCCAGCCTCGCCGAGACCTGGTTCGACGGACGGAAGGCCAACGCGCAGTGGGAGAACGCGCTGCGGCGCTACCGCGACGCGGGCTTGTTCGTCGGCATGCTGTCCAACATGCCGCCGGCGTGGGAGCCGCACTGGCGGCGGATGGTCGTGGCGGAGGAGCTGTTCGAGGAGATCGTGAACTCGGCGCAGGTCGGCTGCCGCAAGCCCGATCCCGAGATCTTCGAGCTGGCGGCCGCCCGCGCGGGCATCGAGCCCGAGCGATGTGTCCTGGTCGACGACCTGCCGCAGAACTGTGCGGGTGCGCGGGCGGCGGGCTGGCGCGCCGTGCAGTTCCGAGACGCCGCGACCGCGATCGCCGAGGTGGACGCCGAGCTGCGTCAGCTCGTCGGCGCGGGCGTCGCGATATAGGCCGAGGCCGCGTCCTCGTGCGCCAGCCGGCGCAGAGCGCTGAACATCGCATCGCCGAGCGCGGTCCAGACGACCAGCGCCTCGGCCATGCTCTCCGCGTTCGGCTGGCGCAACAGCGTGTCGATTTCCTTGGCCGCGATCCGTTCGGCCAGTTCGGCGTAGTCGTCGAGCAGGTCCCAGTGCTCCTGCCCCAGCCTGCCGAGGGTGGCGAGCACCGCGGCGAGCGTGCCGCGCGCCGGGTTCGTCTCGCGGACCTGCCAACCGCGCCTCGCGATGAGGTCGCGGACCTGCTCGGCCGCGGCCAGCTGCGTCTCGTCCGGCTCGGCCGCAGGCGGCCGCGACATCGCGAACTGCGCCTTGCCCGCGGACTCCAGCACCGTCATCCCCGGCGTCCGCATCTTGTCGAGCACTTCCCTGGTCGCCGCCACCGACAAGCCGCCGACCTCGATCAACGCCCGGACCAGCTTGAGCCGCCGCACGTGCGAATCGTCGTATTGCATCTGGTTCGGGCTGGTACGTTCGCCCGGGAAGAGCAGCCCCTCGCGCATGTAGTACTTGATGGTGGGTGCAGGCACGCCCGAGACCTTGCTCAACTCGGCGATACGCATATCCGCCTCCCGTCCGCGGCTACTTCTGGTCGACCCAGTGTACGGGTAGACGGATAGCGGCCAGTCCCGGTTGCTGTTCGAATGCCCGGTGGGGTCAGGATAAATCTTCGCTCACGCGACGGCCGCGCGCAGGCTTCGACCGAACCGCGTCCGGCAGCGCCCTCAGGCGGAATCCTGTTGTCCCGTGTGGGCCCGGTACCGATTCACCGCGTCTATTCGGGAGACGGCGCCCAGCTTGTCGAAAATACTCCGCAGGTGCCGCTTCACGGTGCCCTCGGTGATCGACAGGGCGTTGGCGATCTGACGATTCGTCATCGCCTCGGCCACCAGGCGCACCACCTGCTCCTCGCGCGCCGAGAGCCTGCCCCGATTCGCCGCCGAGCCGGTGAGGAAGTCGCGCGGCACGCTGACGGTGATCTGGTCCTCGACCGCGGCGACCCCGCGGATCGCGCTGACCAGCTCGCTGCGCGAGATCTTCTTGTGCAGGAAGCCCCGCACGCCCGCGTCGAGCATGTCGTAGAGCAGGGTCTCGGTGCCTGTCGAGCTGAGCACGACGACCGCCGCGGCCGGGCAGGCGCGGGTCAGCGCGCGCACCATCTGCACGGTGGCGCTGCCGATTTCGTCGTTGTCGAGCACGATCACGTCCGGATTTACGGCAGCGGCGAGATATCCGGCCTCACTCCATGACACGTCGCCGACCACCGCGAAATCTTCTTCGGAATTCAGGAAACCGCACAACATCTCGCGGGTGAGAAAGTTGTCCGTCACAATCTGAATGTGGACGGCCCGTTGCGGCAGACCGTTTGTCGGAATCACCGAAACGAGACGTGGAGCGGAACATTCCGAAACGGCATCCGGCGCCGCATTTTCGATGTTTGCCGGGCGTTTTGCTCGGGCGGTTCCACTCATTTTCACCATCCACCTCGGGGTTGCATGAGTCGGGCACGGCAAGCGTCGTCATGACACTCCCGTGCGTTTCCGACCCGTCGGCCGATGCCACGACAGCACACGGCATCAACCCGCTGGATTTCTGTTCACCGATGAACCAGAGAACCGGCCCCGCCCCGGATCGGCATCGAAACGACCACCGACACTTGGCATTTGGAACCTGCGACCGGTTATAGGAAGTGACCCTATCCGTAAACGGTTGTCTCCACAACCCGAGTGTTCCGCAGCGCACAATTCGGCTTCAAGTGTTCCCGATCCGTTAACACTTACCGCAAGGATTGGAAACGTGATTGTGAGAAGTGCGTGCCGGAATTAAAGGTCAAGCCACAAAAAATAGGGGCGCTCGGCGGGATTCGTCGAGGGAACCAGGACGGTCAGCGGCCGCCGCGTCCGTCGCCCGCCAACCGGCCGCGGCGGATGAGATCGCGCTTGGTGCCCGGTGTGATGGGCGGCAGCGCCGCGCCGGTATCCGCCTGCGGCTCTTCGGGATTGGGGCGCACGAACAGTGTGACGGTCGCGGCGGGACGGAAGCCGCTGCGGGTCATCAGTGTCGCCGAGGCGGTGTTGTTGTTCTCCACGTCGGCGACGATGCGCAGCGCCCCGCGCGCGAACAGCGCCGTCGAGCACGCGTCGACCAGCCTGCGCGCGATGCCGCACCCTTGCATGTCGGGCGCGACGGCGATCCATTCCAGGTAACCCCAGTCGTCACGCAGCTCGAATTCCATGGAGCCGAGCACGAATCCCACCACTCGATCGGAATCCAGCGCCACCCAGCACGCGTTGTCGGGACTGTCCAGGTGCTCGGCCACGCTGGTCAGCGACCAGGAGGTGTAGGGCTTGGTGCTGGTGTCGAAGACCTGGTGCCCGAGATCGAGCACCTGGCGCAGATGGCCGAGGCCCATCGGGACGATCACGGTGGCGGTGTCCATGGCGGTTAGTTTGCCAGGGGCCCGCCGGTGTACCGCCGAGGACGCGAGCGCGCCTGGCGCTGATGTCCGCGGCCGGCGCTGATGTCTCAGCGTCGCCACTCCCGCAGTTCCAGGTCGACGATGACCGGATGCATGAGCGTCGAGACGGGGGCGCCGGTGTCACGGCGGTCGGGTGCGAACACCGCGGCGGCAGCCAGCGACGCCTCGTCGAGTGAGCGCAGCGGCGCGGGCGGGTCGAGGCGCAGGCGCGGTTCGGCTTCCCCGCTCGCCAGCACGAAACCCCAGTCGCCGAAGCTGGGTACGTCCACGTGGTAGGGCAGCGTCCGCAGGCCCGCGGCGCGGACGGTGTTCGCGATGCACCAATACGAGCGCGGCGCGAAGAACGGGGAACCGGACTGTACCGCCAGTGTGCCGCCGGGCGCGAGCACGTGGGCGGCCATCGCGTAGAACTCTTTCGAGTACAGCTTGGCGATCGAGGTCTGGTCGGGATCGGGAAGATCGATCAGCACCGCGTCGAACGCGCCGGGGGCGTCGCGCAGCCAGGAGAAGGCGTCCTCGTTCACCACGTGTACCCGAGGATCGTCGAAGGCGTTGTGGTTCAACGCGGTCAGCCGATCGTCCGTGCGGGCCAGCCGGATCACCTCCGGGTCCAGCTCCACCAGGGTGATCGTCTCCACGTCGGGGTAGCGCAGGATCTCGCGCAGCGCGAGGCCGTCGCCGCCGCCGAGCACCAGCACGGTGCGGCGCGGACCGGCGAGTGCGGGATGCACCAGCGCCTCGTGATACCGGTATTCGTCCACCGAGGAGAACTGCAGATCACCGTTGAGGTAGAGCCGGGTGTCCGGCGTGCCGAACGGCGAGATCGATTCGGTGAGCACGATGTTCTGGTATTTCGTCCGCTCGTGCAGCACGATCGGGTGGGCGAACAGCGCCTGCTGCGCGGTCGCTTCGAACCGGTCGGCGTACAGATAGCTGCCGAGCAATGTCGCCGCGACGAACGCGGTCAGCGCCCCGAACACCCAGCGCGCCCGCGGCCGGAGTTCGGTGCGGAACAACAGAAACACCAACGCCAGTCCCGCCCCCGCGTTCACGACGCCGACGATCAGGCTGCCGCGGATCTGGCCGAACACCGGAAGCAGCAGGAACGGGAAGGCCAGCCCGCCGAGCAGCGCGCCGACGTAGTCCGCGGCGAAGAGGTCGGCCACCGCGCTGCCCGGCTCCTGCTTGCGTATCCGCTGCAAAAGCTCCATCAGCAACGGGATTTCGGCGCCGACGAGGACGCCGAGGATGCTCGCGATGGCGATGAGCGCCGTGGTGTAGATGTTCAGCCAGGCGTAGGCCGCGTAGAGCATCAGTACCGACAGCCCGCCGAGCAGCGCGAGGAGCAGCTCCACCGCCACGAACGCCGCCGCCGCGTGCCCGCGCAGCGGCTTCGCGGCGAGCGCGCCCAAGCCCATGGCGAAGACCATGACGCTCAACGTGATCGACGCCTGCGCCGCGGTGTCGCCGAGCAGGTAGCTGCCCAGCGTCACCAGCGACAGTTCGTAGACCAGGCCGCAGGCCGCGCACACGAACGCGGTGACGAGCAGCGCGATGCGGGCCGGGCGGCGCCGCAGCGGCGATAGCGGCGCGGTTTCGGTACCCGCGCGCACTATTTGCCGCTCTGGCCGCGGTATTCGCTGCCCGGGGGCTGGCTCTGCCAGCCGAAACTCGACACCGTCGAGTGATGGCGCCGGTACCCGTTGGCGTACTGGTCGACGAGGATCATCGAGCCAGGTCCGTGCGGGGCGACGGTGATGATGTCGTTGCGGTACTGCAGATACGTGCGGTCGCCGACACGGCGGTTGTCCAGCGGCTGCGCGGCGGCGACGATGGCGCCGCCGACCGCGGCGGGCGCCGATGTGGTGGTGTAGGCACGACCGTCGTTCACCTGGTCGAGCGACGTGGCCCGGGAATACTTGGCGGCGATGAAATCGCGCGCGCTCTCGACGTCGTCGCCGCAGCCGGCGACGGAGAGCAGCAGCGCGGCCACCGCGACGAAACCGATGACCGTTCTGCCGAGGTGGTTCATGCTTCCCCCCGTCGAGCGCCGGGCCGGGCCCGGTGGGTGATACGTCGAGTCCCCTCCGTCGAAACTCGACGGGCACTGTATCACCGACGCCGCGGTCGGCGTCCAGTCCGCGAATCCGCATCGCGCTAAGCGCCTTTGCGCGCCGGAGTCTTCTTCGCGGCCTTCTTGGCAGGCTTCTCGGCGGTCTTCGTGGTGGCCTTGGTCGTCTTGGTCGCCTTCGCGGTCTTCTTCGCGGGCGTGGCCTTCTCCGCGGTCTTCTTCGCCGCGCCGCCGGAACCCGCCGCGCGCCTGCCGCTGGCCTCCAGGCTGCGCTGCAGCGCGGCGACCAGATCGACCACCTCGGCGTCCATCTCGGCGGGCACCGGCTCGGGTTTTGCGGTCACCCGTTCGCTGCCGCTGGCGATCGCCTCGTCGAGCATCTTCTGCAGTTCGGCCTGGTACTCGTCGGTGAACTGGCTCGGATCGAAATCGTCGGACATGGACTCGACGAGCGTCTCGGCCATCTTGATCTCCTGCGGCCGCGGTTCGGACGCGTCCTCCAGCGATTCGAACTCGACGGCGCGCACCTCGTCGGGCCACAGCAGCGTCTGGAGCACCAGCATGCCCTCGCGCACCCGCAGCGCGGCGAGGCGAGTCTTCTGGCGCAGCGTGAAGTGGACCAGCGCGGTCCGGTCGATGCGCTCCAGCGTGGTCGCCAGCAGCACGTAGGCCTTCGGCGTATTGGAGTCCGGCTCGAGGTAGTAGCTCTTGTCGAACAGGATCGGGTCGATCTGCTCGGACGGCACGAACTGCAACACCGGAATCTCGTGCTTCTCGGCGGCGGGCAGGCGGGCGAAGTCCTCGTCGGAGAGGATCACCGTGTCCCCGTCCGGGGACTCGTACGCCTTGGCGATGTCGACGTAGTCCACCGGCTTGCCGTCGACGGTGCAGACGCGCTGGTATTTGATCCGGCCGCCGTCCTTGGCGTGCACCTGGTGGAATTTGATGTCGTGGTCCTCGGTGGCGGTGTACACCTTGACCGGGACGTTTACCAGCCCGAATGCAATCGAGCCCTTCCAGATAGCTCGTGCCATCACTCCATGATGGCCGAACCACCCTGCCCGCGCGAGCGAACCGGGATCCCCGAGGTCGCGGCGGCGATTCGCACTCGTGATCGGGCCGGAAGCGCAGCGAACAGCGCGCGCATGGCGGCGACGGTCCCGCCGAGGTCGGTGCGGCCCGAGAGATAGGCGCGTTGCAGGGGCGCGGGCAGGGCGAAGAAGGCGTCGAAGAACCCGGGAACCTCGGCGGGCGGTAGCGCGAGCAGTGCGCGCAGCCCGGCCGCGCGCAGGGCGCGCACGACGCGGGCCGACGGCGGCCACGCATTGTGACCCGCGGCGACCGTGTCGGCCACGTCGAGCGCCGCCGCCACGCTGTAACCCGTTGCGGGATGAGTGAATCCGCCCGCCGCGCCGAACGAGCGCGGGCCCGGTCGGCCGCCCTGCACCGGGAAGCGCACCCGCTCGACGGGCTCGTCGCCGTCGAGTGCGATACCGCGCTCTCGCAACCGGTGCAGCAGCCTGGCGCGTAGCTCGCCGGTGTCCAGCGCGGGCCGCCCGGCCAGGCAGGTTTCCTCGAGCAGCATCGCGCCGCCGCCCAGCGGCACCGCGTACAGGAAAGAGCGCGGTGCGGCCGGGTGCGCGCCGTTGTCGGCGCGCCAATCCATGAACAGCGGTTCGATCCCCGCGGCCGCGCTCGCGTCGACGATCACGCCGTAGGCGGTCTGCTCGGCGCGGGTGGGGGAGCGGGCGATCCCGCGCGCGTCGATCACCCGATCGGCGGTCAGCACCCGGCCCGAGGCCAGCGTCACGGCGTGCCGTTCGAGCCGCACTGCGCGATCGGCGACGACGTCCGCGCCCGTCAGGTCCAGCGCGTTCCGCAACCGGGTGGTGCCGAGCACGACGTAGCCGCGGTCGAGTTCGTGGCGCCGGGCGCCCCACGCGACCGGACGCGACACCCTGGCGGCCACGACATCGGGATCGAGCCACTCGGGCAGCTCATCGGCCCAGGCGGCGTAGGTCGCGGTCCACGGCCGCGAGGGCGCGGGATCGACGGCGGTCACCGCCATGCCGTGGGCCAGCGCGCGGTGGGCGAGCGCGCGTCCGGCCGGTCCGAGTCCGCAGACGACGATGTCGGTCACGACGCTCGCCGTTGCTCGGTGCCCGTCGGTCGCTGTCGCCGGATATCCATCGGTCCCTGTCGCTCCGTGCTGATCGGTCCCTGTCGCTCGGTGCCGGCTCGTCGCCGTCGCACGATGCCGGTCGGGTGCCCTGGCCTGGTGCCGATCGGCTGGCGTGGCTCGGTGGCAGTCGGCTGCCGTCGCGCGGTGGCGGTCGGCGATGGTCCAGCGTCGATCAGATGCCGCCGGTGGAGAGCAGTCCGCCGTCGACCCGCACGGTCTCGCCGGTGATCCACGCGGCCTCGTCCGACACCAGGAACGCGATCAGCCGCGCGACGTCCTCGGGCACACCGAGCCGCTTCATCGGGTACACCGCCGCCGCCCGCTCCTCGTCGGCGGAATAGAGCGCGTCGGCGAACTTGGTCTTGACCACGCCGGGGGCCACCGCGTTCACTCGGATCTTCGGGCCCAGCTGCCAGGCCAGCTCGTGGGTGAGGTGGATGAGGGCGGCCTTGGAGGCGCCGTAGGCGGCGATCACGCCGCTGGACCGGATGCCCGCGACGCTCGCGACGTTCACGATCGCGCCGCCGTGCTCGCCCATCCACGCCTTGTACGCCTCCTGGATGTACCCGAGCGCGGCGACCACGTTCACGTCGAAGATCTTGCGCACAGCGTCCAGGTCGGCGTCCATCAGCGCGCCGTAGATCGGGTTGATGCCGGTGTTGTTGACCAGGATGTCGAGCGAACCGAACTCCGAGACCGCGCGCTCGACCGCGGCCGCGCGGCTGTCCGCGTCGCCGGAGTTGCCCGCCAGCGCGACGACCTCGCCCTGGTGGCCGAGCGCACGCAGCTCGGCGGCGGCCTCCTCGAGCGGTTCGGGTTTCCGCGCGGTGATCACCACGTTCGCGCCGCGGCGGAGCAGTTCGGCCGCCACCGCCTTGCCGATGCCCCGGCTGGCCCCGCTGACCAGCGCGCTCTTACCCAACAGATCGGTACTCATGGCACCGCACGCTACCGAAGCCGGGCGTACGGCAGTTATCGCGGTCACACCGGCTTCCTCGGATGCGGGGCGCGGCGCGGGCACAGGTAAAATCGGTGGTTCTTGTGCCTCGAGGGGGCGCACAATCGAGCAGCGGCTGCTCGGCCCGCCAGGACACACCCACCGCCATCCGTGAGGAGCCCATCTGTGATCACCGCGACCGACCTCGAGGTCCGGGCCGGAGTCCGCACCCTGCTGTCGGCGCCCGGTCCCGCGCTGCGGGTACAGGCCGGTGACCGCATCGGACTGGTCGGGCGCAACGGCGCGGGCAAGACCACCACGCTGCGCATTCTGGCGGGCGAGGGCGAGCCGTACGCCGGGAAGATCCTGCGCTCCAGCGAGATCGGCTATCTGCCGCAGGATCCGAAGGAAGGCAACCTGGACGTGCTCGCGCGCGACCGGGTGCTCTCGGCCCGCGGTCTGGACACGCTGATCCGGGACATGGAGAAGCAGCAGGCGCTGATGGCCGAGGTGGCCGACGAGAAGGAGCGCGAGAAGGCGGTCCGCAAGTACGGCAGGCTCGAGGAGCAGTTCTCGGCGCTGGGCGGCTACGTCGCCGAGAGCGAGGCCGCCCGCATCTGCCACAGCCTCGGCCTGCCCGACCGGGTGCTCGGCCAGCCGCTGCGCACCCTCTCCGGCGGTCAGCGCCGCCGAATCGAGCTGGCGCGCATCCTGTTCTCCGCCTCCGACGGCAGCGGCGGGCGCTCGGACCGCATCCTGCTGCTCGACGAGCCGACCAACCACCTCGACGCCGACTCGATCACCTGGCTGCGCGGGTTCCTGCAGAACCACGACGGCGGCCTGATCGTGATCAGCCACGACGTCGAGCTGCTCGACGCGGTGGTCAACAAGGTGTGGTTCCTCGACGCCGTGCGCGGCGAGGCCGACGTCTACAACATGGGCTGGAAGAAGTACCTCGACGCCCGCGCCACCGACGAGCAGCGCCGCCGCCGCGAGCGCGCCAACGCCGAGAAGAAGGCTTCCGCGCTCAAGGCGCAGGCCGCCAAGCTCGGCGCCAAGGCGACGAAAGCCGTTGCGGCGCAGAACATGGTCAAGCGCGCCGAGCGGCTGCTCAACGAACTGGACGACGTGCGGGTCGCCGACAAGGTGGCCAGGATCAAGTTCCCCGAGCCCGCCGCCTGCGGCAAGACGCCGCTGATGGCCGAGAACCTGACCAAGATGTACGGCTCGCTGGAGATCTTCACCGGTGTCGACCTGGCGATCGACCGCGGCAGCCGGGTCGTGGTGCTCGGCCTCAACGGCGCGGGCAAGACCACGCTGCTGCGCCTGCTGGCCGGGGCGGAACAGCCGACCGCCGGCGGCCTGGTGCCGGGGCACGGTCTGAAGATCGGCTACTTCGCCCAGGAGCACGACACCCTCGACGACGACGCCACGGTCTGGGAGAACATCCGGCACGCGGCGCCGGACGCGGGGGAGCAGGACCTGCGCGGCCTGCTCGGCGCGTTCATGTTCACCGGTCCGCAGCTCGACCAGCCCGCGGGCACCCTGTCCGGTGGTGAGAAAACCCGTCTGGCGCTGGCCGGGCTGGTGTCCTCGGCGGCCAATGTGCTGCTGCTGGACGAACCGACCAACAACCTGGACCCGGTGTCTCGCGAGCAGGTGCTCGATGCCCTGCGCACCTACGCCGGGGCCGTCGTGCTGGTCACCCACGATCCGGGCGCGGCGGAGGCACTGTCCCCGGAGCGGGTCATTCTCCTCCCCGACGGCACCGAAGACCACTGGTCCGCGGAATATTTGGAACTTATTCAGCTTGCGTGAGTTTCATCACACGAACCCGTTGATCACGGACTGCTCAGTGCTTAGCCTGGAAAGACGCGCTGCTCGGCGACTCGGAGGAAGCCATGAGCGACAGGGCCACACAAAGCAAGGCCGTATTGGGTAAGGGCACACGCGTCACGGGGAAATCGCGTGACCGTCTGCAATCGCAGCTGAAGAAGCAATACGAGGCGGGTGCCAGCATCCGCTCGCTGGCGCGGTCGACAGGGCGCTCCTACGGCTTCATCCACAACGTGCTGGTGGAGTCGCACGTGCAGCTCCGCAGCCGCGGTGGAGCGAATCGCCGTAAGGGCGTCGGCAAGTAGCGTCCGCGCCGGTCCGAAATCGGTGGCTGCGCAGCATCTTTCGCAGCCACCGCGAGGGATTCGTGATGCCCGCACCGTTCGGAATGCCGAGACGGTGCGCGGCGAGACGTACCCGCTCCGGCGAGTGAGCCTGCGCCGCCGACCAGCCTCGTTCAGTACCCGGGGACCATGCCGTCGCTGTGCACGAGCAGGTTGGACAGGCTGCGGAAGATCGGCAGGCCGGTCTTGATCTCCAGGTAGGCGAACTGGCCCTGCGGGTTGACCTCGAGGAAGTAGTACTCGCCGTCCAGCCCGAGGCGCAGGTCGAGTACGCCGAAGCTCAGGCCGAGCGCGCCCATGAGCGTGGCCAGGGATTTGCTGACCGACGCGGGCAGCTGGCCGCGGGCGAAGTCGACGGAGGTGTCCAGCCGCGAATCGACCCGGCCGACGCCTGCCTGGGAATCGATGCGCACCGTCCACGCGATGCCGTCGACCCACACCACTCGCAGGTCGCACTCGGCCTGGATGTAGTCCTGGAAGGTCGTCGGCGCCGACCGGATGCCTGCCAGCTTGCCGAAGTCGGCCGCGGTGATGATCCTGGTCTCGGCGAATTCCGCGCGCCCCGTGCCGGTGCGCTTGTAAACCACTGGGCCGGGCCGTGATTCGGCGAAGCTGCGGGCCTCGTCCGGATCGTTGGTGATCAGCGTCTCCGGTATCGCGAATCCGGCGCGCTGCGCCGTCTCGAGCTGGACGATCTTGCGGGCCGCGGTGCGGTCGGCGCCGGGATCGTTGATCCAGAACGCCGGGATCGACCACAGCAGGCCCTGGATGAAGCCGTCGCACTCGGCCTGGCGGTAGGCGTCGTCGGAGGCGCGGACGCCGCCGGGGACCCGGCACGGGTGCGGTCGCCGCCACCACACCGAACGGACGGTGTCGAGCCCGATCACGTGCGAGAGCGAGCGGGTGGTGCCGAGCCGGTCCAGCCGGAAACTGCCTGACTCGCGCGGGAAGTCGCGCAGGTCGAGGTGTATCGGACTGAGCCCGTGGTGTTCTCGCAATGTCGCCGCCATCGCGGTGGCGTGCAGATCATCGGATTCGGACACGATCAGGACCGAGCCTGGGAGACGGCTCACCATGGGCAGGTCCGCTCAGTCGAGACTGTCGCAGTTGATGCCGTCGTCACTCGTCGCGAACGATTTCGTCTGGCAGTACGTATAGGTCGCACCGCTGCCCGCGGGATAGTCCACCAGCCGCAACCGATCGGCCCAGGTGGCCGTGAGTTGTTGCAGCAGTTCGTCGCCCAGCGCTTCCGAGGGCGGGGCGGCGATGGTCATCGGCCGGTCCACGAGATCGATGCGCAGCCTGCGGGTGAAGTCGGCGGTGGCGCCGGGGCGGATGTCCACCAGGACCGGCCTGCCGTCGCCCGCGTGATCGTCGGCGGCGTTGTCGAGCATGCGGAGCACATCGTCACGGCGGAAGGTCCACGTGCCCTCGGCGACACGGACGGTGATCTCGCGTTCCGACTCGGCCACCAGAAGGCCCTGCAGCGCGGGTACGCGGTCTTCCGTCGACGTGGCACCGGGTCGGTGGATTGCGTCGGCCATGGTCTGCTCTCCGATCTGCTCGCGATTTGCCAGGACCCCCGAGCGTGAACCGAATCATAACGCGGGAGGGGGCTGCCCCGGCCCGGATCGAAAGATTTCACGGCCGTTGGCAAACCGGATCCGGACACGGAAGGCGCTAGCGCCGAAAGATTTTCGGCAGACCCGAAATAGGCCCACCGCAACATTTCAGCTAATTTCATCCGGGGGTAGCGGACGAGTATTGCCCAAGATTGGCGGCCATGCCGCCCGCGCCGCGGCGCTACAGGCCGAGCAGATCCGGTCGCTCGGCGAGAGCTCGGAAACGCTCGCCCGGCTCGGCGACCAGCTTGCGCTCGGACAGGTCGAGCAGACCGCCGGTCACCGCGAATTCGGCCGAGACGGTGCCGTCGAGCTTGCGGATCTGCTGGCGTATGCGGAAGATCTTGCCCGCCGCCCACTCGAATTCGCAGCTGATCGTCACCTCGTCACCGCCGCGCAGTTCGCGGAAGTACTTGATGGTGGTCTCCAGAACCACCGGGCCGATGCCTGCGGCGATGAGCTTTTCCTGAGCGACCCCGGCGGCGCGCAGCAGCTCCCAACGGGCGTGCTCGGCGTACTGCAGGTATACCGCCTGATTCAGGTGGCCCTGGGTATCGAGCTCGTATCCGCGGACGACGACGGGGACGGAAAAGGTCATAACCGGTCGAACCCGTCGCCGCGCGCGGATGTTCCCGTCGCGCCGAAGTTTGCGTCACAGTCCTGTGCGCCAACGTATTACCGCCGGTTGGCGGTCCGCTCGGTCCACCACTGCGGTGCGTCCACGAAGTGGTTGTCGAACTCCTCCTGCGCGGCGGCCAGCTCGGCGAGCGTCGCCTCGCCCTTGCCGAGGCGGTCGAGCAGGCGGAAGTACTCGAAACGTTCGACGCCGGGCATGAGCGCGATCAGCAGCCGGGCGGAGCTGTCCGGCGACGCGCCGAACGCGTGCGGCATGAGCTTGGGAACCACGAGCGCGCCGCCCGCGCCGACGGTGACGATCTTGTCGCCCGCCAGCACCTGGAGTTCGCCTTCGGCCACGTAGAACAGCTCGTCGGACCTGGTGTGGTAGTGCGGTGCGGCCCCGTCGGCGCCCTCGGTCAGGGTGACCTCCAGGCTGCTGACCGACCCGCCGGTCTCGTTCGCGTCGATCAGCAGGCGAACCCGGACGGTGTCGGTCAGCAAGGTCTCCGCATCCTGCGGCTGACGGACGGCGACGTCGCGGTGGGGAAGGGCGGCGGTCATGACGACTCCTGTAATTCGGTGGTTGATAATTCGCTACCGAACTATATACCGGCGAATAGAATCCTGTCCATGACCGAAGTGAAACCGGATGCGGTGGACGCCATCGCCGAGCAGTGGCGGCGCGAGCGGCCCGATCTCGACCTGGAGGCGATGGCGATCATGGGGCGGCTCGGGCGGCTCATGATCGTGGCGCAGCAGGCGATCGAAGCGGTCTTCACCGCACACGGACTGCAGCGCGGCGAGTTCGACGTGCTTGCCGCCCTGCGCCGTTCGGGCGAACCGTGCCAGCTGAACCCGTCGGTGCTCGCCGACACGCTGATGCTCTCCCGCGCGGGCATGACCGGCCGCCTGGACCGGCTGGAATCGGCGGGCCTGGTGCGCCGCATCGCCGACGCGGCCGATCGGCGCGCCGTTCGGGTGGCGCTCACCGACGAGGGCAGGGAACTGGTCGACACCGCGGTGACCTCGCACACCCGCAACGAGACCCGCATCCTCTCGGCGCTTTCCGCGCAGGAGCGAAAGGACCTGGACCGCATCGCGCGGCGTCTGCTCACCAGTCTCGAAGGCGCGGACTGACGTTCGGCCGGGCGCGTCGTGGGAAGCGTCACGCGAAATCGAGTAGTTCGCTACTCGTGTGCCAGGAGTCACGTGCAGCTACCGTGTGGCATTGGCTCCAGAATTCCAGGCGGGCAAGGAGTTTCAATGATCGACATCATCACGCTCCGGGGCGTCGGCGAGCCCCGTAACCCGGACGGCGCGCCCGCGGGCATGCTGCGCGACGTCACCAAACTGCTCGACCCGGAGAAATTCACCGCGTTCGAGCCGAACTGGCCAGCCTCGGTCGGGCCTGCGCCGGAGGTGTGGGGCCCCTCGCTGGAGACCTCGGTCCGGCTCGGGATCGCCGCCGGGGTGCGGGCCATTCAGGATTCGCCGAATGTCTGCGGGCTGCTGAGCTATTCGCTCGGCGGGATCTGCGCGAGCCGCATCCTGGAGGGTGTGCGGTCGGGCAAGTACAAGAACTTCGACGGCTCGCCGCTGGAGATCGCGTTCGTGGTCAACATCGCCAACCCGCTGCGCAAAGCGGGTCAGTCCGTGGGCAACCTGTGCCCGCCGTCCACCTACGGGCTGCACGGTCAGCGCGGCGCGTGGCCCAGCCTCGACGTCAAGGAATACGCCAACCCCGGTGACATCATCACGTCCTCGCCCGCGGACTCCCCGCTGCGGGTGATCGACGCGGGCATCTCCCCGTTCTCGTTCGTCGAGGGCGCTCGCTTCGGGAACGTGGCCCCACTGATCTTCGACGAACTGCTGCGCTTCCTGTTGCAGAACCCGCTGGCCAACCTGGACCGCTACACCAGGGCGATGCACGGCGTCATCGGCTACCTCACGCCGTGGCCGGACGGTCAGCACGTCCTCTACTCGGGCCACAACATGCCCGGCGCGAATGTCCTCTGGACCACGCACGCCGCCGACTACCTCAACGCTACCCACTGACACCGGTGGCCGCCCGGCCCGGCGTGTCCCATGGCCGCATGCGGCGTACAGTCTCTCGCTGACAGGATCGGTGTGAGCCCGAAAAGGCATTGCCGCACAAGGACATCGGGCTCGACGGTGCCGAGCACCGCACCAGCGGGAGGCGAACGTGAGCGAGATGAACCGCGGGCAGTTCCTGACCTGGCTGGCAGGCAGCGCCGTGGGCGCGATGACCGGCGGCGCCCTCGCGGCTGCGATGGCGGGCGCCGAGCCGAATGCGCCGGTGACAGTGCTGGCGCGCGCCACGGTGATCGACGGGACGGGCGGGCCGCCGCATCCGGACACCACCGTGGTGCTGGCCGGTGATCGGATCGTCGCGGTCGGGCGTTTTCCCGACTTGCCGATGCCGGTCGCCCGGACCGTCGATCTGCACGGCAAGTTCGTCATCCCAGGTCTGTGGGACATACACACCCACGTCGCCACCGCGGAGCGCACCTTTCCGCCGATGTATCTCGCGTACGGCGTCACCGGCATTCGCGAGATGTGGGGCTTCCCGGAGACCCACTCGCTGCGGCGGCGCATCGAGGGCGGTGAGCTGATCGGGCCGCGGATGGTGGTGGCCAGCAGCATCATCGATGGCCCGCCCGTCCTCTGGCCCGGTTCGGAAGGCGTCGCGACCGATGCGGAGGCGCGCGCCGCGGTCCGCAGGGCGCACGGCTCCGGCGCGGACTTCGTCAAGGTGTACTCCCAGCTGAGCCGGGAGACATTCGCGGCCATCGCCGACGAGTCGCGCCGGGTCGGCCTGCGGTTCGCGGGTCACGTGCCCTATCGCATTCCGGTCCACGAGGCGATCGAGGCGGGGCAGTACACCCTCGAGCACATGTATGGCATGCTGACGGCCGCGTCCGCCAGGGCGGTGGAGCTGCAAGCCGAAATCGAGGCCATGCCTGCGGAGCCGGGGCATCCCGACGGCTGGGTCGCGCAGCGCGCCCGGCTGGAGCGCGAGGCGGCCGAGACCTACGACCCGGCGCGCGCCGCGTCGCTGTCCGACCTGATGATCGGGCGCGGATGCTGGCAGTCGCCGACCCTCGTCGTGCAACGCAGGGTGGTGACCGGTATGGGATATCCGCCGCCGGAGGATCCGGACGCCGAGGACATGCTGCGGCGCTACCTGCCCGAGAGCATCCGGCAGTTCTGGTGGAGCTACCGCACGGGGCCGTCCACGCCGGAGCAGATCGCGGAGCGGGAGTTCGCTTTTCGCGTCCGGCTGGAGTTGCTCGGCGCGATGGCGGCGGCGGGTGCCGGCATCGTCGCGGGCACGGACGCCGGGAACCCTTACGCCTTCCCCGGATATTCGCTGCACGAGGAGCTGGAACTGCTGGTGCGCGCGGGCCTCACGCCGATGCGGGCGCTGCAAGCCGCCACCCGCGACGCGGCCCGCTGCGCCGGACTGGAACACCTGTCCGGTACCGTCGCACCGGGGAAATTCGCCGATCTCGTTGTGCTGGACGCCGATCCGCTCGCGGGCATCGGCAACACCCGCCGCATCCACGCGGTCGTGAGCCGAGGGCGCTACCTATCCGGCGCGGACCGGGAGCGGATACTGCGCGAGGTCGAGACGGCCGCGCAGGAGCCGTCGCCGCCGTTCGCTCCCGGTGGTTCGCTCGGGCCGTGCTGCGGCTGACCGCTCAGTCCTTGCGGCGGACCGAGGCTTCGACGAGATCGAGGACGGCGGAGAGGTTCTCGTTGGTGTGGCCGGAGGCGATCCGGGCGATGAGGCCGTCCAGGACCAAGTCCAGATAGCCGAGCAGGACGTCGGTGGGGACGTCGTCGCGCAGCGCGCCCGCGGCCTTGCGGCGCTCCAAGCGCGCCAGGGTGGCGGCGGTCAGTTCGGCCGAGCGCTGGGTCCAGCCCGCGCGGAATTCCGGATCGGTGCGCAGCCGCCGCGCGATCTCCAAACGGGTGCCGAGCCAATTGAATTGCTCGGGGTGGGCGAGCATATCGCGCATCACCTGCACGATGCCCTGGTTGGCCGCGACGTCGGCCATCCGCTCGGCGTCCTCCTGCGCCAGCGCGAGGAACAGCGCGTCCTTGTCGCGGAAGTGGTGGAAGATGGCGCCGCGGGACAGCCCGATGGCCTCTTCGAGGCGGCGCACGGTGGCGCCGTCGTAACCGTATTCGGCAAAGCAGCGCCGCGCCCCGTCGAGGATCTGGCTACGCCGGGCGGCGAGGTGGTCATCGCTGACCTTGGGCATGTGCGTGGCTCCTCCGGAAGGGTGGGCGCTGCGGGATGCGGAGAGGTCCGCGCACCGCCGTGGCGATGCGCGGACCTTCCGCAAGGGCGACGGTCGGACCGTCACATGAAGCACGGAGACCGTGCCGGTGTGCGCGGGGAACCCGCGGTTTCAGCCGCGAATCATGGGATCGTCCCCGCATGCACCGGGCTCAGCCCCGGATCATGTTCCGCAGCACGTACTGCAGGATGCCGCCGTTGCGGTAGTAGTCGGCCTCACCGGGGGTGTCGATCCGGACCACCGCGTCGAAGGTGATCTTCTCACCGCTCTCCTTGGTGGCGGTCACCTTCAAGGTCTTCGGAGTCACACCCTCGTTCAGCTTGGTGATGCCCTCGATGTCGAAGACCTCGGTGCCGTCCAGGCCCAGCGACTTGGCGCTCTCACCGGCCGGGAACTGCAGCGGGATGACGCCCATACCGATCAGGTTCGAGCGGTGGATGCGCTCGAACGACTCGGTGATGACCGCCTTCACGCCGAGCAGACGGGTGCCCTTGGCCGCCCAGTCGCGCGAGGAACCCGAGCCGTACTCCTTGCCGCCGAGCACGACCAGCGGAATGCCCGCGGCCTGGTAGTTCTGCGAGGCGTCGTAGATGAAGGCCTGCGGGCCGCCCTCCTGGGTGAAGTCGCGGGTGTAACCGCCCGAGACGTCGTCGAGGAGCTGGTTGCGCAGCCGGATGTTGGCGAAGGTGCCGCGGATCATCACCTCGTGGTTACCGCGACGCGAGCCGAGCGAGTTGTAGTCCTTGCGCTCCACGCCGTGCGAGTCCAGGTACTGCGCGGCCGGGGTGCCGGGCTTGATCGGACCGGCCGGGCTGATGTGGTCGGTGGTGACCGAGTCGCCGAGCAGCGCGAGGACGCGGGCGCCCGTGATGTCGCCGACCGGCGCCGGCTCCATCTCCATGCCGTCGAAGTACGGCGCCTTGCGGACGTAGGTCGAGTTCTCGTCCCACGCGAAGGTGTCGCCCTCCGGGGTGGAGAGGTTCTGCCAGCGCTCGTCGCCCTTGAAGACGTCGGCGTAGGACTTGCGGAACATGTCCTGGCTGATCGCCGACTTGATGGTGTCGTCGATCTCCTGCGGCGAGGGCCAGATGTCGCGCAGGTAGACCTCGTTGCCCTCGGTGTCGGTGCCGAGCGAGTCGGTCTCGAAGTCGAAGTCCATGGTGCCCGCGAGCGCGTAGGCGATGACCAGCGGCGGCGAGGCCAGGTAGTTCATCTTCACGTCGGGGGAGATACGGCCCTCGAAGTTGCGGTTGCCGGACAGCACCGCGGTGACCGACAGGTCGTTGTCGTTGACCGCCTTGGAGATCTCCTCCGGCAGCGGACCGGTGTTACCGATGCAGGTGGTGCAGCCGAAGCCACCCAGGTAGAAGCCGAGCTTCTCCAGGTACGGCCACAGGCCGGCCTTCTCGTAGTAGTCGGAGACGACCTGCGAACCCGGCGCCATATTGGTCTTCACCCACGGCTTGCTGGACAGGCCCTTGTTGACCGCGTTGCGAGCCAGCAGCGCCGCGCCGAGCATGACCGACGGGTTGGAGGTGTTGGTGCAGGAGGTGATGCCCGCGACCACGACCGCGCCGTGGTCGAGGACGAACTCGCCACGCTCCTCGGACACCACGCGGACCGGCTTGGTCGGGCGGCCCTCGGCGCCGTTGGCCGCGGACTCCACGTTGACCGCGCCGTCGTCGGCGAAGGACAGCACCGCGGCGTCGGAGGCGGGGAAGGACTCCTCGACGGCCTCGTCGAGCTTGGTGTGCGCGACCGGCAGCTGCTCCTCGACGTAGTTGTGAATGTCCTTGCGGAAGGCGATCTTCGACTCGCTGAGCAGGATGCGGTCCTGCGGGCGCTTCGGGCCCGCGATGGACGGCACCACGGTGCTCAGGTCCAGCTCGAGGTACTCGGAGTAGGCGGGCTCGCGCTCCGCGTCGTGCCACATGCCCTGCTCCTTGGCGTACGCCTCGACGAGCGCGAGCTGCTCGTCGGTGCGGCCGGTCAGGCGCAGGTAGTTGACGGTCTCGGCGTCGATCGGGAAGATCGCGGCGGTCGAGCCGAACTCGGGGCTCATGTTGCCGAGGGTGGCGCGGTTGGCCAGCGGCACCTCGGCGACACCGGCGCCGTAGAACTCGACGAACTTGCCGACCACGCCGTGCTTGCGCAGCATGTCGGTGACGGTGAGCACCACGTCGGTGGCGGTCACGCCGGGCTGGATCTCACCGGTCAGCTTGAAGCCGACGACGCGCGGGATGAGCATGGAGACCGGCTGGCCGAGCATGGCCGCCTCGGCCTCGATGCCGCCGACGCCCCAGCCCAGCACGCCGAGGCCGTTGACCATGGTGGTGTGCGAGTCGGTGCCGACACAGGTGTCGGGGTAGGCCTGGCCGTTGCGGACCATGACGGTGGGCGCCAGGTACTCGATGTTGACCTGGTGCACGATGCCCATACCAGGGGGGACGACCTTGAAGTCGTCGAACGCGCCCTGGCCCCAGCGCAGGAACTGGTAGCGCTCGCCGTTGCGCTCGTACTCGAGCTCGACGTTGCGCTCCAGCGCGTCGGCGCGGCCGAAGACGTCCAGGATGACCGAGTGGTCGATGACCATGTCGGCGGGGGAGAGCGGGTTGACCTTGTTCGGGTCGCCGCCGAGGGTGGCGACCGCTTCACGCATGGTGGCGAGGTCGACGACGCAGGGCACGCCGGTGAAGTCCTGCATGATCACGCGGGCCGGGGTGAACTGGATCTCGATGCTCGGCTGGGCCGAGGGATCCCAGTTCGCGATCGCGCGAATGTGGTCGGCGGTGATGTTGGCGCCGTCCTCGGTGCGGAGGAGGTTCTCCGCGAGGACCTTCAGTGCGTAAGGGAGTTTCTCGGTGCCGGGCACGGCCGAGAGACGGAAGATCTCGTAGGAGTTGCTTCCGACCTCGAGGGTGCCCTTGGCGCCGAAAGTATCGATACTTGTCGTCACGTCAGCTCCACTCGTCTGTGAGGGTTGGCCGCCAGCGGGGCTGTGCCGGCGACTCGAGTCTTTGGAGGGGCTCCTGCGCCTGGGGTAGCGCCGGTTCCTCGCGCCACGACTCTAACAGTACGCTTGTCCTGTGAAATGCGCGGGGGCCGTTCGGTGTGCCGGGTGGCAGCGGCCGAACATCTTGTCGCGTACTGTGCTTCCGAGCTAGTCGGGGTAGTAGTAGCTCACCCTGCAGTGTTGGATGCCCGTCGCAGCCCCCGCTGGCGCGGATCGACAGACCGGATGGAAGATGGCCCCCTCGTACACCTCGGTGTTCTCCCCCATGGCCGCGGAACTGCCGCCCACCATCAACGACAGCGCGTTGCGGACCATCAAGGCCGACGTCGCCGACAATCACGTGGCGACGCCGAAGGGAAAGGATCAGGCGGGGCTCGAGGTGATCGTGGTGGAGGCGCAATCGCATGGGATCCCGCTCAGTATCGTGGTCATCCCCGGGAATCCAGGCCACGACTCCAATCTGCGGGACCTGGCCACCGAGATCGGCAAGGTCCAGCATGGCACCGTTGTGGTGCTCAGCGACGACTGGGTCGGCACCTACAGCGATTCCATCAGCCGCGTGCAGCTGGAGTGGGCCGAGGACGCGGCCAAGGGCAAGCAGGGCAACTCGGTCGAGGCCGCGCGGGTCTTCGTCGGCCGCCTCGAGGAGCCTGAGGCCATCTCATGGACCGCGATCACCAGCGTGTTGCTGGCGGGCACCGCGATCGTCGTCGCCGGACTCTATTGGGTGAAATCGCGGCGCGCGACGAGCGAATCCGCGGCCGTGCCGGTCGCCGAGCGCGATGAGCTCGGCGCTCCCATTCGATAAACGGTTTCCCTTCCGCCACTTTTCCTGACGGCCGGTCTGTTTCCCTCCGAAGCTCCGATCGACGCTTCGGCTAATTCCGCGCAATGCGCAAATTTCGTGCGTGTGATGGTGTTGCTGGAGTTCTTTTTGTGAAAGAAGTGTCGTACGGTTCAAGTGGTTACTGATGGGAAAATTGTGTAGTCGAGGGATGCCCGCCGACCATTGAGCTGGATGGTGCGGTCGGGGCTCGTGAGGCGAAGCCGCGTTCGAGTCCTTGGGAGGTGCGATGCACAAAAAAGGTCCGACCGGTCGGTGTCGCCGACTATCGGTCGCTCTCGGGTTGCTGGTCGCCGTCGTCGTGGCAATGACCGCGGGGCCGACCGCCGCCGTGCCACCCGCCCCGCCCAATCCGAGCGACGGGGAGATCGCCGCCGCGGGCGCTCGCGTCGACACGGGCGTCACCGAGGTCGGCACGCTGATCAACCAGGTCGGCACGGTGAACCAGCAACTGCAGGAACTCGACGACGCGGTCGCGCGCAAGCGCGAGGAAGTCAACAAGGCGCTGGTCGACCTGCAGAACGCGCGCGATGCCGCCGACGCGGCCGCGGCCGTCGTCGTGCAGACCCAGACCGACCTCTCCGAGGCCGGGACCAAGGTCGCGCGGGCGCGGCAGAATTTCGACGAGTTCGCCACCCAGGCCTACACCAGGCCCGCGGGCGGCTCGATGGTCACCTATCTGTCGGCTTCGAGCCCCGGCGGCGCGATCGACCGGTCGCAGCTGCTCGGCCTGGTGACGAAGAACCAGCAGCAGGTGCTGGACGGATTGCGCCGCGCCCAGATCGACGAGGGCAACAGGAACTCCAGTGCGCGCCAAGCCAAATCGGAGGCCGACGCGGCCGCCGCGCTGGCCGAGCAGAAAAAGATCGACGCCGAGCACGCGGTCGCCGCGGCCAAGGCCGAACTCGATCAGCAGACCGTGCGGCGCGACGATCTGCTGCGCGAGCGCGACGCCGCGCAGGGCAGGCTCGACATCGCCCGCGTCAACGTCGCCGGGCTGCAGAGCCAGCGCGAAGCCTTCCTGGCCTGGGACGAACGGCGCCGAGCCGAGGAGGCCGCGATCCGCGCCGCAGCGGCGGCCGCGGCCGCCCGCGCCGCCGCCGACCAGGCCGCGCGTGACCGCGCCGCCCAGGCGGGCAACGGCAGGCGCCCGCACACCCAGCTCGAGAACACGCCCGGCCCGCGGCAGAGCACGCCACGGCCGAGCGGACCGTCCGTACACGGCTCGCAGGCGGTGGAAATCGTGGTGGACCGGGCGCTTTCGCAGCTCGGCGTGCAGTACGCCTGGGGCGGCGGCGACGAGTACGGCCCGACGCTCGGCATTCGCGACGGCGGCGTCGCCGACAGCCACGGCGATTACAACAAGGTCGGCTTCGACTGCTCGGGCCTGATGATCTACGCCTTCGCCGGTATCGGCGTCTCGCTGCCGCACTACAGCGGCTATCAGTACAACGCGGGCACCCGCGTTCCTGTGGACGAGCGCGCCCGCGGCGACATGCTGTTCTGGGGCCAGAACGGCAGCCAGCACGTGGCGCTGTACCTGGGCGACGGAAAGATGGTGGAGGCGCCGGAATCCGGCGACGTGGTGAAGGTGTCCCCGGTCCGTGAGAGCGGCATCATGCCCTACGCCGTCCGCATCGTGACCTGAGAAACCGTTATCGATACGGCACGAATTCCCCTGATACCGGAGCCGGTTGCGGCATGCTGCGCGAATACCTGGAATAGTTGGGGCGAGCACGCACTAAGACCAAGGCGAAAGCGGGGATGTTGGTGACTTCGACGGACAGTGTGAGCGGGGTAGATCTGGCGAAAGAGGCGCCGGAGCCCGCGTCGGGCACCCTGGAGCGTGACGTCCAGATCTTGGAGAAGGCGATCTACGAGGTCAAGCGGGTCATCGTGGGTCAGGATCGGCTCGTCGAACGCTTGCTCGTCGGTGTCCTCGCGCGCGGCCACGTGCTGCTCGAGGGCGTGCCGGGTATCGCGAAGACCCTCGCGGTGGAGACCTTCGCCAGGGTGGTCGGCGGTTCGTTCTCCCGCGTCCAGTTCACCCCCGACCTGGTGCCGACCGACCTGATCGGTACCCGCATCTACCGCCAGGGCCGTGAGCAATTCGACACCGAACTCGGCCCAGTCGTCGCCAATTTCGTACTCGCCGACGAGATCAACCGCGCGCCCGCCAAGGTGCAGTCCGCACTGCTCGAGGTGATGGCCGAGCGGCATGTGTCGATCGGCGGCAAGACCTACCCGATGCCGGATCCGTTCCTCGTCATGGCGACCCAGAACCCGATCGAGAGCGAGGGCGTCTACCCGCTGCCCGAGGCGCAGCGCGACCGCTTCCTTTTCAAGGTTGTCGTCGACTATCCCTCGGTGGAGGAGGAGCGCGAGATCATCTACCGGATGGGCGTCACCCCGCCGGAGGCCAAGCAGATCCTCGGCCCGGAAGACCTGATCCGGCTGCAGAAGGTCGCGGCCAACACGTTCGTGCACCACGCGCTGGTCGATTACGTGGTCCGGGTGATCGCGGCGACCCGCAAGCCGCTCGACTTCGGCATGGCCGACGTGGCGAACTGGATCGCCTACGGCGCCTCGCCGCGCGCCAGCCTCGGCATCATCGCCGCCGCCCGCGCCGTCGCGCTGATCCGCGGTCGCGACTACGTGGTGCCGCAGGACGTTGTCGAGGTGATCCCGGACGTGCTGCGCCACCGCCTCGTGCTGTCCTACGACGCGCTGGCCGACGAGATCAGCCCGGAGGACGTGATCAAGCGGGTGCTGCAGACCGTCGGCCTGCCGCAGGTCGCGCCGCAAGCGGTGCACTCCGGCGGCCAGGCCGCGCCCGCGCCGGGTGCGTCCCAGCCGCCGCACCAGCAGCAGATCCCGCAGCCGCCGCAGCAGAGCCAGCCGCAGATGGCTCCGGCCGCCGGCAACCACCAGACCAAGTGACGGCCGCGTCGGCCGCGCCCGAGGGTTCCCGAGTGACCACGCCATCGCACGCACCGCCGTCGTTCCGGGCCGGAGAGCTGACCGACCCGCGGCTCTCGGCGGCGCTGAGAACCCTGGAACTCACCGTGCGCAGGCGCCTGGACGGCGTGCTGCACGGCGACCACCTCGGCCTCATCCCCGGCCCCGGCTCCGAACCCGGCGAATCCCGGATGTATCAGCCGGGTGACGATGTGCGCCAGATGGATTGGTCGGTCACCGCACGCACCACGCATCCGCACGTGCGGCAGATGATCGCCGATCGCGAGCTGGAGACCTGGATGGTCGTCGACCTCTCGGCCAGCCTCGACTTCGGCACGGCGGCCTGCCAGAAACGTGATCTGGCCATCGCGGCCGCCGCGGCGATCACCCACCTCACCAGCGGCGGCGGCAACCGGATCGGCGCGGTGGTCGCCACCGGCGAGCAACTGGCGCGAATTCCCGCGCGCAGCGGGCGAATTCACGCCCAGTCGCTGCTGCGCGGGGTGGCCACCACCCCGCACGCCCGCGACGGCGTGCGCGGCGACCTGCGCGGCGCCATCGAGTCGCTGCGCCGCCCGCAACGCAAACGCGGTCTCGCGGTGATCATCAGCGACTTCCTCGGCGAGATCGATTGGCAGCGTTCGCTGCGCGCCATCTCCGCGCGTCACGATCTGCTCGCGGTCGAGGTGCTCGACCCCCGGGATCTGGAACTGCCCGATGTGGGCGATGTCGTGCTGCACGACCCGGAGACCGGCCGCACCCGCGAGTTCAGCGTGACCCCCACGCTCCGTGACGATTTCGCGGCCGCCGCCCAGCGGCACCGCGAGCAGGTCGAGCAGGCGCTGCGCAGCTGCGGCGCGCCCGTGCTGACCCTGCGAACCGATCGGGACTGGATCGCCGACGTGGTCCGGTTCGTGTCCACCCGGCGTCACAGCTTCGGCGCCCCGACCGGGCGGGTGCCGCGCCAGTGAGTATTTCGCATTTCACCGCACTGATCTGGCTCGGCTTCCTGGCGATCGTCGTGTTGATCGCGCTCGGCTACGTGCTGGTGCAGCGCAGCAGGCACCGCCAGATGCTGCGCTTCACCAATATGGAGCTGCTGGAGAAGGTCGCGCCCGCGCGGCCGAGTCCGATGCGGCACGTGCCGATCGCGCTGATGCTGGTCGGCCTGATGTTCCTGACCGTCGCCGCCGCCGGTCCGACGGCGGTCAAGAAGGTGCCGCGCAACCGCGCGACAGTCGTTCTGGTGATGGACGTTTCGCTGTCCATGGAAGCCACCGACGTGCCGCCGACCAGGCTCCAGGTCGCCCAGGAGGCGGGCAAGGCGTTCGTCGACGGCCTGACCCAGGGCATCAACCTCGGTTTCGTCACCTTCGCGGGCACCGCCTCGGTCATGGTGTCGCCGACGACGAACCGGGAGTCGGTCAAGGCCGCCATCGACAACATCAAGCTCGCCGAGCGCACCGCGACCGGCGAAGGCATTCTGACCGCGCTCCAGTCCATCGACACCCTGGCCACCGTGCTCGGCGGAGCGGAGACCCCGCCGCCCGCGCGCGTCGTGCTGATGTCCGACGGCAAGCAGACCGTGCCCGACGACAAGGACGTCGACAACCCGAGGCACGCTTTCACCGCCGCCCGCCTGGCCAAGAGCAAGGGCATTCCGGTGTCGACGATCTCCTTCGGCACCGAATGGGGTTCGGTGGAGATCCCGGATCAGGACGGGCAGGGCGCGCAGCGGGTCAAGGTGCCCGTCGACAACGACTCGTTGCGCGAGATCGCCCAGCTGTCCGGCGGCGAGTTCTACACCGCCTCCAGCCTGGAGGAACTCACCGCCGTCTACGACACGCTCGAAGAGCAGATCGGTTACGAGACGACGCGGGGCGACGCGAGCAGGCCGTGGCTGCTGCTCGGCATGCTGGTCGTCGCCGCGGGCATCGTGACCGGCTTGCTCTATCGTCAACGCCTGCCGTAACGCCGCGCTCGCTGTGGCATCGCACAGGGTGCGGTGCCCGGGGCTCGGCGCACGAACTCGAACAGATAGGTTGATGCTTATGTCGAACATCACATCCCGGTCGGTCTTGGTGACCGGTGGTAACCGCGGCATCGGACTCGCGGTCGCGCAGCGTCTGGCAGCCGACGGCCACAAGGTGGCGGTCACTCATCGCGGGTCGGGGGCGCCGGACGGACTGTTCGGCGTGAAGTGCGATGTGACCGACGCCGAGTCGGTGGACGCGGCGTTCGCCGAGGTGGAGGCCCACCAGGGTGCCGTCGAGGTGCTCGTGGCCAACGCGGGCATCGTCGACAACACCCTGCTGATGCGGATGAGCGAAGACCAGTTCACCCGCGTCATCGACGCCAACCTGACCGGCGCGTGGCGCTGCGCCAAGCGCGCCAACCGCGCCATGCTGCGGGCCAAGTTCGGCCGGATCATCTTCCTCGGCTCGGTGGTCGGCCTCAAGGGCGGTCCGGGCCAGGTCAACTACGCGGCCTCCAAGGCGGGCCTAGTCGGCATGGCGCGGTCGATCACCATGGAGATCGGCTCGCGGAACATCACCGCGAATGTCGTCGCTCCCGGCTTCATCGAGACCGACATGACCCGTGAGGAAGTCAGCGAGGAGATGCGCGACCTCGTCCTGAAGTACGGCGTTCCGGCCCAGCGCGCGGGCCAGCCGGAAGAGGTCGCGGCGGCGATCAGCTTCCTCGCTTCCGACGACGCCTCCTACATCAACGGCGCGGTCATCCCCGTCGACGGCGGCATGGGCATGGGCCACTAGTACTTTCGTTCCGGGCACGCTGCCCCGAACACCGCGGCGTCGCGCGGCGGGACGATGTCCCGCGCGCGACGGGCGACAACTCGACTTTCAACTTCAGGAGAACCGAGAACTCATGGGCGGACTGCTCGAAGGCAAGACCATCCTGGTCACCGGCATCATCACCGACGCGTCGATCGCGTTCCACGCGGCCGCGGTCGCGCAGGAGCAGGGTGCGAAGGTCGTCATCACCGGCATTCCGGAGCGGCTGCGGCTGATCGACCGGATCGCCAAGCGGCTGCCCCAGGAGATCCCGCCCGCCATCGGGCTCGATGTCACCAACGAAGAGGATCTGGCCGCGCTGGCCGACAAGGTGCGCGAGCTGGCGCCGGAGGGCGTCGACGGCGTGCTGCACTCGATCGCCTTCGCGCCGCGCACGCTGATGGGCCCGGAGGCCCGCCCGTTCCTGGACGGTCCCGGCCCCGACGCCGCCAAGGCGTTCGAGATCTCGGCGTGGAGCTACGCGTCGCTGGCCCGCGCGGTGCTGCCCGTGATGAACGAGGGCGGATCCATCGTCGGCATGGACTTCGACCCGCGCACCGCGATGCCGTACTACAACTGGATGGGCGTGGCCAAGGCGGCGCTCGAGTCGGTCAACCGCTACGTCGCCCGCGAGGTCGGCGTCGCCAAGCGGATCCGTTCCAACCTGATCGCCGCGGGCCCGATCAAGACGCTGGCCGCCAAGGCCATCGCGGGCACCGCCACCGACGACGCCGCGAAGCTGAACCAGCTCAACACCTACTGGGACGGCGCCTCGCCGATCGGCTGGGACGTCGACGACCCGACCGTGGTCGCCAAGTCGATCGTCGCGCTGCTCTCGGATTGGCTGCCCGGCACCACGGGCTCGATCATCTACGTCGACGGCGGGGCCAGTCACAACACCTGGTTCCCGGAGAACTGGTCGGCCAACTGAGTTCGTAACGGAGGAGATGCCGTGGCACCGGCCGTCGACGCACTGCTGCTGCTGTCCTTCGGCGGCCCGGAGCGCCCCGAGGACGTGATGCCGTTCCTGGAGAACGTCACCCGGGGCCGTGGGGTGCCGCGCGAACGCCTCGAAGAGGTCGCGCAGCACTACCTGCACTTCGGCGGGGTATCCCCGATCAACGCGCTCAACCGCGACATCATCGCGGCGGTGGAGCGCGAATTCGCCGCCGCAGGTATGGAACTGCCGGTGTATTTCGGCAACCGCAACTGGCATCCCATGGTGGAAGACACCGTCGCGCGGATGGCTGCCGACGGTGTCCGCACCGCCCTGGTGTTTCCCACCTCGGCGTGGGGCGGCTACTCCGGCTGCCTGCAATACCACGAGGACATCGTCAGGGCGCGAACGGCTTTCGGCGACGGCGCACCGGAACTGGTGAAGCTGCGCCAGTACTTCGACCACCCGCTGCTGATCGAGTCGTTCACCGACTCGATTTGCGCCGCGGTGGCCGAAATCCCGGCCGAGCGCCGCGACGAGATCCGCCTGGTGTTCACCGCCCACTCCATCCCGGTGTCCGCCGACGCCACCGCGGGACCGCCCGCCGAGGGCGGCGGGCTCTACAGTCGCCAGGTCGCGGAGGTGGCCCGGTTGTGTGCGGCCGCAACCGGATTCGGCGACTACGACCTGGTCTGGCAGTCGCGCTCTGGTCCGCCGCAGGTACCGTGGCTGGAGCCCGACATCGTGGATCACCTGGAGGATCTGTCCAGTAAGGGCGTACCCGCCGTGGTGGTCTGTCCCGTCGGTTTCGTGTCGGACCACCTCGAGGTCATCTGGGATCTGGACAACGAAGCCAAGGACAAGGCCGCCGAACTCGGGATGGCCTTCGCCCGTGCCGCCACGCCCGGCACCGATCCGCGATTCGCGCGACTGGTGGTGGAACTGATCGGCGAGCACATCGGCGGTGTCGAACCGCGGCGCCTCGGCACGGTGCCGGGTTACGGCTGCACCCGCAACGGGGAGCCGTGCGCCGTCGGGTGCTGCGCACCGGCTCGCGGCGGGCGGCCGGCGCGGAACTGATTCGGGCTACGCCGGTTTCGGCGCGGCCCAGCCCCTGATGTAGCATCGGGGCCGACCTTCGGGAGGAGGGTCGACCGTATCTCGTAGCCGGGGAGGCCCACTCGATGTATCTCGATCTGCTCGCCAATGCCGATCTCATGGCGGACCACGCCGTGTGGATGTCGGCGGCGGATTCCCTCGAGGCCCGTCGCGGCGGGGGCGGAGGCAGTAGCGGCGACGTCGATGTCGAAGTCTCCGAATACGTCATGTGGATCGTCCTCGCGATCGTGGTGATCATCGCGCTGGTTCTGGTGATCCGCTACTTCAGCAAGAAGAGCTCCGAAACCCCGCCGCCACCACAACAGCTGCCGCAGTACCCGCAGCAGCCTTACGGGCACCAGCAGCCCTACGGGCACGCCCCCTACGCGCAGCAGTATCAGCAAGCGCCGTACCCGCAGCAGCCGCAATATCCGCCGCCGTATCCGCAGCAGCCCTATCCGCCGCAGTACCAGCAGCAGCCGTATCCGCCGCAGTACCAGCCGCGCTACTGACACGGGCTCTGCGCAACTGCGTCAGCGCCTGGCGGTGGCGCCGCGATGAGCGGTGTCCGATGTGACCGCCCGGCAATAGAATTCGCGGGTCGCGGGTTCCGATTGTGCACCAGTCCGCGCTCGGGGGGCGTAAGCCCACCCGAGCGCGATCGAAACCTACTGCGCCGCTTCCAGATACACCGGCAGCGTGCGATGCCCGTTGGAGACGAAACTGCCCACCGGCAGCAGCTCCGACGGGTCGACGGCCAGCCGCATGTCCGGGAACCGCTGGAAGATCGCGGGCAGGGCGATCTCGGCTTCCAGCCGGGCGAGCGGAGCGCCGAGGCAGTGGTGGGCGCCGTGGCCGAAGGCGACGTGCTCCTTGTTGGTGCGGAGCACGTCGAACTCGTTCGTGGTCTCCCCGTGCACCTTCGGGTCGCGGCTCGCCGCGGCGTAGGACGCCAGGATCGCCTCGCCCTTCGGAATGCGGATGTCGCCGATCTCGAGATCCTCCACCGCGTAGCGCAGCGGCAGGTGCGCGACGGGCGACTCGTGGCGCAGCGACTCCTCGACCACGTCCGACCACGGCACCCGGCCCTCGACCACGTCCGCGCGCTGGCCCGGGTGCGTGAGCAGCGCGAAGATGGCCTGGTCGAGCAGGTTGACGGTGGTCTCGTGCCCGGCGTTGATCACCAGCATCAGGGTGTCGACGAGCTCCTTCTCGCTCAGCTGCGAGCCGTCCTCGTCGCGGGTGGCGATCAGTACGCTGGTGACGTCGTCGCCGGGATTGTCCCTGCGGTGGGCGACGAGCTGGCTGACGAGGCCGTACATCTCCAGGTAGTTGGCCACACCTTCGTCGGGGCCGAGCGAGGTGTCGAAGAACCCGTCCACGCACTTGCGCAGCCCTGGGCCGAGGAACTCGGGCACCCCCAGTAGCTCGGTGATGACCTGGATCGGCACCGGATAGGCGAAACCCTCACGCAGATCGGCGGTTTCGCCCGGCGGCGTGGCGGCGAGGGCGTCGAGCAGCCGCGTGGTGATCTCCTCGATGCGGGGCCGCAGCGCCGCGCTGCGCCGATGGGTGAACGCGGGGGCGACGAGCTTGCGCAGGCGGCGGTGGTCGGCGCCGTAGGCGGTGAACATGTTGTCCACGGCGACCCAGGGGTGCAGCGGCCACGCCTCGGTGATCTCACCGTTGATGAACGCCGACCAGTGCTGTCGCGCGTCCTTGGACACCCGGGGATCGGCAAGCAGGCTCTTGAGTACGGCGGCGTCGGTCACCGACCACGCGGGCACGCCGCCCGGCAGTTCCACGAGCGCGGCGGGTCCGCGCTCGCGAATCCGCGCGGACTCGCCTTGGATGTCGGCGCCGGTCAGGTCGAGGACTATCGGTTCATACTCCATCGGTGGGCTCCTTTACCCGAGATGCAACGGAGGGGACGGGGGAAAGACAACCGGAAGCGCCGCCATGGCGCGGTGGAACGGCCCTGGCCGCCAGGACAATTCGGCGGCGGGCACCGCCAGCTCCAGCTCGGGCAGTGCGTCGAGCAGCTGATCGATCGCGTCCTGCACCACCAGGTACGCGACCGAGCGGGCCGGGCAGGCGTGCGGGCCCGCGCCCCACGCCAGATGCGAGCGGTTGCCGGTGCGGTCGCCACCGCGGACGGCCGGGTCGTTGTTGCACGCGGCCAGGCTGATGAGGACCGGCTGGTGCGCGGGCAGCCAGGTGTTGTCGATCAGGATCGGCTGGCGCGGGTAGGTGATGGAGAAGTTCGCCATCGGCGGGTCGTTGAACAGCACCTCGTCGAGCGCGTCGCGGGTCGAGAGGCTGCCGCCGAGGACGTGCCCGCCGAACCGGTCGTCGGTGAGCATCAGCAGCAGGGTGTTGGTGATCAGGTTCTGCTGCGGTTCGATCCCCGCGCCGTAGAAGCTGATCAGCTGGCAGAGCATTTCCTCGTCGTCCAGCTTCGCCGGGTGGTGCGCCAGCCGCGAGGTGACGTCGTCGCCCGGCTCGGCGCGCCGCAGCGCGATCAGTTCCAGCAGCGCCGCGCTGAGCATCTCCATGCCGCGGGCGGCCTCGACGGTGTCGAAGAGCATCGCCATGCCGGTCGCTACGCGCTGGCCGAGCTCGGCCGAGCAGCCGACCATCTGGTTGAGGACCTCGAAGACGAGCGGGAAGGCGTACTGGGTGACCAGATCGGCCGAGCCTGCCTCGCAGAAGGAGTTGATCAGCGGGATGGCGATCTTCTCGACGGTCGCGTGCAGCGCGTGCAGGTCGATTCCGTCGATACTGGCGACGTAGGCCTGCCGGTAGCGCGCGTGCACCGCCCCGGCGTTGCGCAGCGCGTTCGGGTACCACTCCATCATCGGTTTGACGGGGCAGTCGGCCGGGATGTCCTTCTGCCAGCTCCGCGGGTCCGCGGGGAAGTGGTCGGGGTCGTTGAGGATGCGCAGCGCCGTGTTGTAGCCGACGATCAGCGTCGCGGGCACGCCCGGCGCCAGCTCGGTGGGGATCACCGAACCGTATTGGCGACGCATGTCGTCATAGGCGCCGTGCGGGTCGGCGGCGAACTCCGGTCCGTGCAGCGGAATTCTGGGGCCGTCGGGGCCGATCGGGGATCCGTGCTGGACGGGGCAGACTCCGGGTGCGGTGAGGTGCGGCGCGGTGACCGCGGGCTGTGACGAGGTCAAAAGACGGTACTCCAGACGAGGGACATGAGCTCCGCGCCGAGGACCGGAACTCTGGTGGGCTGCACCGTAGTTCGCCAGGTACACCGCACAGTCCTTGCCGGACAGGCGATCCGGGCCTGCGATCGCCGTCGATCCGAGCACATCCCGACCCAAGCGTCCAGAACTCGACAACTCGCCCACGTTAGCAGTAACGCGAGCAGCTTTCTTTCGATACGTTAACAAACTTTCGACGGTCGGCACGGGGATCGCCGAAACGCCTGTTCGCGCGGCGCGCAGGCGCCGAAAGTGGCTGTCGGGGTGACTGATTCGCGCGGCGGCCGTCTAGCGCGCGCCGCGCGCCGCGGCGTGCACCGCGACGAGCCTGGCCGCGCGGATCGCGTCCCACAGCGGACGCAGCAGCGTCTCCTGCGCGCCGATGGCGCTGGCGGAGGTGGGGGCGGAGGCCGGTTCGCGTTGTGCCACCGTGAGAATCGCGGCGACGTGATCGGCGGTGTCGAGGATGCGCTTGGCGCGCAGCGGAATCGAGTCCGGATAGTCGTGCCTTGCGTAGTCGGCTAGCTCGGCCTCGATGAGTTCGCGCGGATCGGATTCGGCGGAACCGACCGCGGTGGTGTGCAGTTGCATCAGTGCGTCGGCGGCATCGCGGACGGCTTCCCGCATGGCGTATTCGGCCTCGCCGAGCGACATGTCGGGGCCTTGCGCGGGCGGGATGGGAGTGCTGTAGAGCGTCCACTGGAGGGTGGTGTCGTCTGTCCACTGCGGGATCAGCCCGGTGCCCTCGGCGCCGGGCACGCCGGCCAGCAGGCCCTCCTCGGCCTCCATCGCGTCGGCGGTGAACACCGTGCCCGGCGGCAGTCCGCGCACGTCGCCGGGGACGGGAAGCACCAGGCGCAGCTGCGCGCCCGGCTGGGCCATGGCCTCGCGAATCACCTTGAGCAGCGCCATGAGACCGGACCCAGGCAGCGCGCTGCGAGAGGACCAGGGCAGGTCGGTGCGGCCGCCGGTCATCGGGTCACCCGCGGCGATGGTGTGCCGCGGTGCCCACGCGTGCAGCGCCTCCAAGACATCGTCGGGCGCGCTGCATCCGGCCAGCCAGGAACCGGCCCAGACCGTCAGCGTGGCACTAGGAGAGCACATAATCTTCGAGCATAAACGCTTCGGGCTACCGGCGGGCATCGGTGTACCAACCCTCGTGAGCTGCACGCACTCCCGAATCCGGCGGCCCGCGGCGGCGTCGAGTCCGCCCTGCGCCCGCCGCGTCTCCCGGCTACCCCGATTCGGTGACGAAGTCGATCAGGCGTTCGACCGCGCCGATCAGCGGGGCCTCCAGATCGCGGAAGGATTCGACGGCGTCGTAGACCCGGCGCCACCCGTCCTGCGGGGTCCCCCAGCCGAGGCGACGGCACACGCCCGTCTTCCAATCCTCGCCGCGCGGCACCTGCGGCCACGCCTCGATGCGCAGCGCGGCGGGCCGGACGGCCTGCCAGACATCGATATAAGGATGCCCGGTCACCAGCACGTGCGGGCCGAGGCCGGTGGTGAGGTGGGTTTCCTTGGAGCCGGTGACCAGGTGGTCGACCAGCACGCCGACCCGGCGGCCGGGCCCTGGCTCGAACTCGGTCAGCCGTTCGGCCAGATTGTCCAGACCCTCCAGGTGCTCCACCACCACGCCCTCGACCCGCAGGTCGTGGCCCCACACCCGCTCGACCAGCGCGGCGTCGTGCACGCCCTCCACCCAGATCCTGCTCGCCTTGGCGACCCGGGCGCGCAGGCCGTCGACGCGGGTGGAACCGGACGCTGACCTGGTCGGCTGCTTCGGCGCGGCCGCCGTGGGGCGCACCAGGGTGACCGGTCGTCCGTCGATCAAGAACGCGGCTTCCCGCATCGCGAACAGCCGCACCGCACCGCGCGCGTCCTCCAGTTTCACGAACTCGCCGTCGTAGCTGCGGTCGAATCCGACCACGGCGCCGCAGAATCCGCTGGCCGCGTCCTCCACCACCAGGTCGCGTTCCGCGGTCACCCGCGGCGTCGGCTTTTTCTTGGACCTTTCGTGTCCGGCGAAGATGTCGCCGTACCTGTCGCGCGTACCCACCCGCCCGAAACTACCCGGTGGCGCGCGGATTTCGCGGGCGCGACGCCGTGTGTTCCGTCGGCGGCGGGCCGCGGTATGGGCCGCGCGCCGCGCTGGGCTGGGTTTTTCGACGGACATCCGCCGAGAGCGCCGTTAGAGTGGGTGCGTGGCCGCAATAGCTTGGCTGGTCGCGGGCATTCTGCTCGCGGCGGCAGAGATGCTCACCGGGGACCTCACGCTGCTGATGATCGGTGTCGCGGCCCTGGGCACGGCCGGGGTGAGCGCCGCGGCGGACACCACGCTGGTGGTCGATGCGGTGGTCTTCGCGGTGATCACCGCGGTGCTGCTGCTCGGGGTGCGGCCGGTGCTGCGCCGCCGGTTCGGCACGCCGCCGCCGATTCCCACGAATGTCGATGCGCTGCCGGGGAAATCGGCCCTGGTGTTGGAGGAAGTGGCCGCCCATTCGGGCCGGGTGAAACTGGGCGGCGAAGTGTGGACCGCGCGGCCGATGGACCCGGACGAGGTGTACGAACCGGGCGTGACCGTGTACGTCATGAAGATCGACGGCGCGACGGCCGTCGTCTGGAAGGGGCCGTAATGGCTGTATTGATCGTCGCCGCCGTGCTCGTCCTGCTGGTCGTGGTGGTGGTGTTCAAATCCATCGCCCTGGTGCCGCAGGCCGAGGCGGCGGTCATCGAACGGCTCGGCCGGTACTCGCGGACGGTGTCCGGTCAGCTGACCTTCCTGGTGCCGTTCGCCGACCGGATCCGCGCCAAGGTGGATCTGCGCGAGCGGGTGGTGTCCTTCCCGCCGCAGCCGGTCATCACCCAGGACAACCTGACGTTGCAGATCGATTCGGTGGTGTATTTCCAGGTCACCAGCCCGCAGTCTGCGGTCTACGAGATCAGCAACTACATCGCCGCGGTCGAGCAGCTCACCGTCACCACGCTGCGCAACGTGGTCGGCGGCATGACGCTGGAGGAGACGCTGACCTCCCGCGACCAGATCAACAACCAGCTGCGCGGTGTGCTCGACGAGGCGACCGGCCGTTGGGGCCTGCGCGTGGCGCGGGTGGAGCTCAAGGCCATCGATCCGCCGCCGTCGATCCAGGAGTCGATGGAAAAGCAGATGAAGGCCGACCGCGAGAAGCGCGCCATGATCCTCACCGCGGAAGGCACCCGGGAGTCGCAGATCAAGACGGCCGAGGGCGCCAAGCAGGCGCAGATCCTCTCCGCCGAGGGCGCCAAACAGTCCGCCATCCTCAGCGCCGAAGGCGAACGGCAGAGCCGCATCCTGCGCGCCCAGGGTGAGCGCGCCGCCGCCTACCTGCAAGCTCAGGGCCAGGCGAAGGCCATCGAAAAGGTCTTCGCCGCAATCAAATCCGGCAAGCCGACGCCGGAACTGCTTGCCTACCAGTACATGCAGACGCTGCCGATGGTCGCCCGCGGCGACGCGAACAAGGTGTGGCTGGTGCCGAGCGATTTCGGCAAGGCGCTGGAGGGCTTCGCCAAGAGCTTCGGTACCCAGGGCGAAGACGGTGTGTTCCGTTACGAGCCACCGGCCGAGGACGCCGCACAGGTCAAGGTGGAGGACGATTCCGACGTCGCCGACTGGTTCGACACCGCGTCGGATCCCACCATCGAACGCGCCGTGCGGGCCGCGGAAGCCACCGCACGTCAGCCCGTCGAGGGCCTGACGCCCACCCCGCCACAGCGTTCTGTCGAGCCCTCACCGCACCAGCAGGTGATGCCGCCGAGCGAGTCGGCCCCCGCTCCCGAGCAGGCTCCGGCCTACCGTCAGGACGACCCGCACGGTCGTCCGTGGCAGCCGCCGGAGACCTACCGGCAGTAGGCCTTTCGCATCGCCCCGCCGCTCGAGCACCGAGCGGCGGGGCGGTTTTAGTAGCGTGTCGTGACTCGCGAGATGCCCAAGTAATCGGGGGCACAGCGTGTTTCGCCGTGTTCGGCCGAAATCGCTCGGCCCGGCGGATAATCGGCAGTGCTCGCGTGCAAACCGACATCCGGGGGAACATGCTGACCCGTAGGGCGCTGGTGCAGATGGCGTTGGTCGCGCCGCTGGCGGGCTGCGGTGCGGGTGTGCTCGGGACCCCGGGCACGGTGCGAATTGCGGTGTCGTGGAGCGGTTCCGAGCTGGTCGCGTTCCGCACGGTGCTGGACGCGTTGCGGTTGTCGCAGTCGGTGGACGTGATCCCGCTCGGCGACGAGATCGAGACGGCGTTGACGGGCGGCCGGTCGGCGCCGGAATTGGTCATGTTGCCGCAGGCGGGCTGGGTTCGCGACCTGGCCGAGGTCGGTGTGCTACGCGACGTCCCGGAGTCGCTGTGGCTCGACGAGGCGGAGGCGCCCAGCTATTCGGACGTGTGGGCGGACCTGCTGTACTACGACGGACGCCCGTACGGCGTGCCGTTCAAAGCGTCCGACAAGTCGATGGTCTGGTTCGACCGTCAGTCGGCGGCCGAATCCGAGGTCGGCACCCCGGCGCTGTGGACACTGGACCACTGGCTCGACCGTATCGAGTTCCTCGCGGGCAAGGATCAGCGATTGCTCGCGCTCGCCGCGGCGGACGGGTGGGTGCTGACCGATCTGTTCGAGAACCTGCTCTACGCGCAGAACCCGGACACCTATGCGGCGCTTGCCCAGCGCGGCGAGGCGGTGACGTGGGAGAAGGACGCGGTGCGTGCCGCCCTCGTGCTGCTCGGATCGTGGGCGGCGAACAGCGAGGCGTTCGCGGGCGGGGTCGGCACTTCGCTGACCCTGCAGTTCTCCGACGCCGTCCGGGAGGTTTTCGAGCGGAAACGGGCGGTGATGGTGGTCGCGCCCGATTTCGCCGAACCGGTCGTGCGCAAGGCTGTCGCGGAGTCCGGCCGAAATCCCGCCGAGGTGGTCGGCGTGACGACCTTCCCCGGTGTCGGGCCAGGCAGGCCGCGCCCGCGCATCGTCGGCGGCGACGTCCTCGTGCTCACCCGGTCGGCGGACGACCGCGCGGGACGAGTGCTCGCCGCGCTCGCCGCTCCCTCGGCGCCGCTGCCGTGGATCAATCGGTTTCACGGCTTCCTCGCGCCGAACACGCACACCGACGCCGCCTATTCGCCGTTCCTGCGTCCGTCGGCCCAGCGGTTGCGCGAGTCGGCGGCATTTGATCAGCACCACGAGACGGTGTTCGATCTGTCCGATCGGATCGGACCGCTCGGCGGCCGAAACGGGTTGTGGCGGATACTCACCGAGTTCCTGATCGCCGTCGACGGCGATCCCTCCCGCGTCGGTGCCGCGGTCGGCGACGCCGTCAACGCCCTCGAGCGGCAGCGGGCGCGACGATGACGACGCCGCCCGGATTCTCCAGCAACGGTTTGCATCTCGAGCTCGCCACCCGGCGCATGCGCGGTGCGCTGATCGGTGGTCGCCATCCGTGGCGCGGATGGGAGTGGGCCCGCGCGGCGCCCGCGTGGTCGCTCGCGGCGCTCTTGCTGCTCGCCTCGGGTTGGACGGTGCTCAGTGCGGGAACGGCAGTGTGGTTTCCGTTGCTGCTCTTCGTCGGCGGTGTAGCGACGATGATCGCGGCGCGAGTGTTCGCGCACGGTAAGGCGCGGGTCGTCGCGGAAGTAGCCGCCGTCGGCCTCTTGCTGGCGGGGCCGCTGTTGTTCGTCGTGAACGCGGACGCGGACACGCTGGGCGTCTACCGCCGGACGCTGCTCTTCGTGCTGGCCGGCCTCGGGGTCATGACGGCGGCGCTGTGCACCGCGTGGTGGAGTCGCGACGTGCGGTGGTTGTGGCTGCCGCTGGTCGTGCCGTTCGGTGTCGCCGCCTTCGTCTCGGGCCTCGCGTTCCGGGTGATGTTCGAGGCGGCGGTGCCCGAGGGCGATGTCGCGACGTTCCAGTCCGGTTACCGGTGGATGCCGGTGCTCGCGTACTGCTGGACCTGGTTCGGGTTCCTCACCGGGATGTTCTCGGCGGGTCTGCGGGCGATCGAGACGGACCCGGTGCGCTGGGGATACCTCGACACGCCGACCGGCCGCTTCCGCTTCGCGGTCATGGCTTGGCGCACAAGGCAACTGGTGCAGCCGGTGGTGTTGATCGCCGGTATCGCCGCGGTGGTCGCGGCGGCCAGGGTGTTCGACGTCATCCTCATCGGCATCCCTTCGGCCTACCAGTACGACAGTGACAGCGCGACCGTGCGCTGGTGGCGGTTGCTCACCACGGAGGGCCCCGAAAGAGTGGGGACCTACTCGGTGCCGTTGGCCGTCCTGGTCGGTGTCTGCGCGTACGCGCTGTGGCAGGCGGGTGGCGCGCGCGAGCTGCGATTGCCGCCGCACCCGAGCGCGTACGAAGCGTACGGTGCGCGGCGGGCCGGGCGGCTCGCCACCGGATTCGCGGTGCTGATGGCCGTCGTCTCCGTCGCGCCGCTACTGATGCTGGCGTGGGTCTCGATGCGGCGGCCGGATGGTCTGGGCCCGCCCGCGATCGGCCGCGTCTGGCAGGCCGGGCTGCCCTCGACGCTGGGGCTGACCGCGCTGGTGGCGACGGTCGCGACCGTGCTCGCGGTGTCGGCCGCGCTGCCGGTCGCGCGGTGGCTGTCCGCGACGCCGTCGGACACGTGGCCTGTTCGTCTCGTCGTCACCGCCCTGGTCGTGCTCGCCGTGCTGCCCGCCCAGATGTATCTCGGCCCGATCGACGCGGTGAGCGAGTCCTTCGGGCTGTCCGGCACCCAGTACCCGCTGATGCTGGTGCACGGAGCCGCGGGACTGCCGGTCAGCGTGCTGATCCTGCGCGGCGCGATGCGGGCGGCCGAGGAGAATCCGAGTTCGGCCGCGCTGCATGGGCTGGCCAGACCCGGCGCGGTGGCGCGACGGCTGTGGGACGGCGCCGGTCGCGCCGTGGTCACGGCGGCAGTGCTGGAGTTCATCCTGGTGTGGAACGACTTCTTCGTCAGCCTGATGATCAGCGGCGCCGGGGTCAGCCCGTGGTCGCTGCTGCTGTGGGGCGAGGCTCGCCAGTACGAGGAGAATCTGCCGCAGCTGGCCGCCGGATCACTGGTCTTCGCGATCGTGCCCGTCCTGTTGTTGCTGGCGACCTGGCGTCGGTTCCTCGTGCCGGGACTGACCGGGGGAGCGCTGCGATGAGCGAACGCAGTGAGCGATTCGTGTGCCAGCGTGCTTCGCGCATGCCGGAGCCGAGCGTCAGCGAGGCGAAGGCATGAGCGGCCAATACCGCGCGCCGCCGCCGTCGCCCGGGGTCGCCGCGCCCCCACCGGCGCTGCTGCGTGTTCGGTTCGGCGGCGGCGCGTTGGCGGGCGCCGTGCTCCTCGGGCTGGTCATCAATATCGTGTCCAGCCTCTTCCTCGAACGCGGCGTCGGCGTGGCGCTGTCGGTGGGACTGCTGGTGGTCGCGCTGCTCGCCGTGGTCTTCCTGGTCGGCCGCTGGCAGCACGCCGAACGCCGCAGGCTTCGCGAAAGCCCGCACACCGCACGGGAACTGGAGTTGCTCAGCGATTTCGACGACGCGCAGACGCCGATCGGCGCCAACCCGAGCGCACCGGCGCCGCCGCTGACGACGTTGTTCGGCGCCACCCACGAGGAGGCGGCGGTGCTCGGTGAGTTGCCGGTGCGCGAATACAGCGCGGCCGCGTTGCTCGCGGTGCTCACGGCGATCCTGGACGCGCCTGCGCGCGACCCGTCCGACGGCTCGCCACCGCGGACGACCGCGCCGCTGCTGCTCGCCGAGCTGGAATCGCAGAGCTTCGTGCAGGTGGCTGGAGTGCAGCAGTACTGGGTGGTCGCGGTGCCCGGTACGCCCAGCCCGGCCGACGCCAGGGCCGGACTGCGATGGAGCGCCGCGATCACCACGCTCGCAGGGCATCACGCCGACCGTGCCGAACGGTGGGCGATCGGCCTCGGCACTCCGCGTTTCGCCGCTGCCGGGCGCGGTTGGTTCGAGGCCGAGGAACCGTTCCTGCGGCGACTGGTGATCGAGTGCGCGTCCTCGAGGGCCGAGCTGCCGAGGACCGCGATACCCGGCCTGATCCGGATAGCCGACGCCTTGGATGTCTGGCACGCGCGCACCGGCGGACACGACGCCGAACTGGCTCGAAAACTGTGCCTGCTGCCCGAGCTGGACGCGCTCGGCGCGCATGCCGCGCAGGTACGGCTGCGCGCGGATCCGGACGCCGAACCGCCGCGCCGCGGCGGCGACGGCGGTCGCTACGCCGACCTGACCGCGCGACACGAGCACGCGAAGGCGCTCGAAACGCTGGGGGCCGACCCGTCGGCGAGCACCGCGGCCGAGCTGGAGCAGGCGCGCGGGCGGCTGGATCGGGTCTGGTGGTCGCTGCCGCGCGAGGACATCCCGGGTGAGGTCTGCGCCCTGGTCAACCTGGGTGTGGTGCTGTTGCGTCAGGGTCTGCTCGACGACGCACAGGATCGACTGGAATTGGCCGAGGCGCTGACCAGGCAGGGACGCGATCCGGACGGTCGTGCCCACATGCACGAGATCCTCGGCCATGTCTGGTGGGCCCGCGGCGAGGGCACCCGCGCGCTGCGCTGCTGGCGGCTGTCGCTGACCGCTTACCGGGCGCTGCGCGACGATCACGGCATCGCCCGTTGCCTTCAGCATCTCGCCGCGGCGGTGATCGCCGACCCACCGTGCGCCGAAGAGGTGCTCGGGCCGGATCCGGCGCGCCCACCCGCTCTCGCGGTCGAGGAGGCGACCGGCTGGCTGGCCGAGGCCCAGGCGCTGTTTCCCGCCGCGCTGACGGCGAATCATTATCGGGCTGAGGCGATCACGCTGCACGGGATCACACCGCGCTCCGACATCGATCGGTGGCCGTTGCCGCTGCACGAGAGCGTTGCGAGCGGGTGACGCAGTACTCGGCAACTCCGCGTTCGTCGGTCACGAGCCGTCTGACGCGTCGCGCGGGCCGTCGGCCCAGCCATCACCCAAGCGACCCGAAATGCTCGACGGGGTCGGGATTTCCAGTGCTCAGGAGCGGATGATCGTGTGCGCGCCCGGTGTCTCCTGGAAGGCGACCGCCGCGAGGATGGCGGCGTCGTCGGGCGGTGTGGCGCCGTCGGCGAGGACCACGAGTTTGTCATCGTCGTCATCGAATCGGTGGACGATGGCGACGCAGCGGCCCTCGGCGTGCTCCAGCGGTTCGTCGGCGCCGAGGTAGTAGGCGTCGAGTTCCGCCCCGTCCGGGGCGAGCGTGCCGGGGACGTAGCCGTAGTTCACCTCGTAGACGAACCCGCATCGGGGATGCCTGCTGCCCAGCGGGCGATCGAAACGCAGTGCGACGCGTCGGTTCAGAAAGGTTCGGGCCAGGCGCAGGGACACGGAGTCGGCATCCGCGGGGATGTCCATTCGGCCACCCTAGGCCGGTGTCGTGCTCGGGTCGCCCGACCTGCCACCTCATGAAGTTTGCTAAAAAGTTGCAGTAGGCCATTCGGCCGGTTATGTTCAGTCGGTCTTTCGCGCGAATCCTTGCAGAGATATGAGCTTTTACCAGGAGTTGGAATGCAGAACCGGCATGTAGCTGAGTCATTGCCTGCTTGTGATGGCTCGAGTGGGCATTGGGCGAGAGAGTTGCGCGAGGACGAACTCGTGACGAAGGAATTCGACCGGGACGGCGTCCGTGTCTCGGTGTTCATCGGCCGCCCCGCGCCGTTCCCCGGCCGCGCGGGCTGGCGATGCCGGGTCCGGGTGGAACGCGGGACGCGGCTCGAGCAGTCGCAGGTGGTCGCGCCGACCGAGCGCGAGGTGCTGCGCCTCGCGCTGGATCTGGTCACCGGCAGGCTGGAGATCACCGAGGCGGAGTTGCTGGACGGCGCTGCCGCGCGCACCGAGGAACTGCGCGCGGCGCTCGATCCGGATCGCTGACTCCCGCCGACGATCCCGGCCCGTCGGAATCCGTCCGGCTCCGCCGTGCCCGTGCCGGAATCCGGCGTGCGGCGGCCGCCGACGGGTGCTCGGCGGAAGCGACCCGGAGGCTGAAGCCATGACCAACCACATCACCGCCGTACACCACACCGGCATCCTCACCCGCGATCTCGACGGGCTCGAAAACGTCTACCGCGCGATGGGTTTCACCCTGAGCCCGCGCTCGCGGCACCTGCTGAGCGCGCTGCCGGGCGAGGCGCCGCAGCCGGGCTGCACCGCGAATCTGTGCGCCCTCTTCGGCGGGTCCTACATCGAACTGCTCGGCATCGTCGACGAGTCCGCACCGGACCCGTGGCACACCAAGGCGATGGCCGATCGGTACGAGGGATTCCGCATTCTCAACCTCGACACCGACGACGCGGCGGCCACGCACGACCGGCTCGCGGCCCTGGGCATGCGGACCTCCGGCATGCTCGACCTCGAGCGCGATGTCGACACCGCCGACGGCCCGCGCACGGTCCGGGCGCGCGCCGTGCACCTGGATCCGCGCACCACGCCGGAGGGCTACGTCGGTCTCGCGCAACACCTCACGCGCGAATACGTGCACCAGCCGCGCTATCTCGCCCATCCGAACGGTGCGCGCGGCATCGCCGCGGTGCTGATCGTGGCCGCCGACGACGAATACGACGAGATCGCGCGGCGATACGCCGAGCTGCTCGGGGCCGAATGGGCGGCCGACGGACCGCTGTCCGTTCTCGAACACGAGGACGTGCGCCTGGAACTGCTGCGCACCGCCGATGTCGCCGCGGTGCTGCCCGGTGAACCCGCCCCGGCCCCTTCGTATCTCGCCGCCATGACGATCCGCGTGGCCGACGTCGCCGAGGCGCGCGGGGTGGTCGAGCGCGGTGGCATCCCCACGCGTGACGCGCCGGGCGGATTCTTCGTCTCCGGCCGCGACGCCTACGGAGCGGGTCTGTTCTTCACCGCGGGGTGAGCGCGGGCGCCGCGCGTTTGGCGTACCTGGTGACCGCCGCCGTGTCGAGACGCGTCACACCGGGCAGCGCGCCCACCCGGTCCACGACGTAGTCGAACACCGCGTCGGCGTCGCGGCAGACCGCAACGGCGATGATGTTGTGCGGACCGGTGATCGCGCCGGCGAACGCGATCTCGGGATCCTCGATCAGCGCCGCGCCGGCGGCGGCGAGATGCCGCGGCGCCACCGTCAGCCACAGCACGCACTGGAAGGAGTAACCGAGCAGCGCGGCGTCCACCTCGACGTCGAAGCCGAGCACGCGCGCCCGTCGCAGCTCGTCCAGCCTGCGGCGCACCGCGGACTCCGACCAGCCGAGCGCACCGGCCAGGTTCGGATAGGCGACGCGCCCGTCGGCGGCCAACCGGGGCAGCATGCGCCGATCCAGATCGCCGAGGACGACCGGACCGCTCGGGACCGGCTGCGCGGGCCGCAGCGCGGCCACCTGGTCGGCGTCGAGCGCGGAGGTGCGGCCCCGCCACCGCCCGCGCGTGAGATGGCGGACCAGTCGCTGCGCGTCGACGCCGAGGATGTCGGAATGCCTGGCCAGCGCGGCCAGCGGCGCCGATTCGGCGGCCGCGGTGCGGAAGACGCAGACGATCTCGGCCCCGCTGGACAGCACCGTCACCCACGCGGTGTCCGGCCGGGCGGCCAGCGCCAGCGCCAGATCGTCCGCCCGGTGCGGCCGGATGCGGAGGCGCACCACCCATTCCGCGCCGCCGGTGCGTCCGCTGTCGGTCACGCCGGTGATCCGCACCGCTCCCGTCGCGGCCAGCCGCGCGAACCGCCGCGCCACGGTGCGGTCGGAGACCGACAGCACCCGCGCGATCCTGCTGAATGGCGCTCGCCCGTCGACCTGCAGGGCGTGCAGCAGCCCGAGGTCGACCGCGTCGAGCGTCTCGGATTCCATAGTGTCGAGGATACGGCGGCGCGGAACTCGCTGAGGCCCGGGCGAATACGCGAACACCTGCGTGGGGAACCGCACATTCTCCTCGATTGACGCGGCCCGAGACGCCGGTTACTAATGGACGGTGGCGCGTATCGCGCCACACAACAGCCTGACGAGCGAAGCGGGGTGAACGGCGGATGCCGGATACGACCATCGGAACGCCGATTCGGAGTCCGAGATGACCAGCGCGCTCAGCACGCCCACCGACCGCTTCGACACCGAGGTGCTCGGCCTGCATTGGATTCCGTTGACCGCGTCCGACGAAGACACCGCGGCGGTGTTGCGCGAACGCCTCGGCATCGATTTCTCCCGCACTCACGACAGCGTCTGGGAGACAGGCGATTTCGTCTACCTCCCGGTCACGGCGACCTATCTGCGCGGCGACGCCGTGCGGCGCGAGACGGCCGTGTTCGCCCTCGGCGGCGATTTCGTGGTCACCGCGTACTCCGCGGAACCGTTCGCGCCGTTCGATCGCGCCGTCGCGGAGATGGGGCGAAGGCCCGCGCTCGCCGGTTCGCCGCACGGTGTGCTCTACGCCCTCTTGCGTTCGCTGAACGAGGCCGCCGAGGCGGTGCTCGGGCACGCGCGGGAGGAATCGGACGCGCTGGCTCGCGACATGGACACCGTCGACCGGGGCGACCGGACACGCGAGCTCGCCGACCTGCGCGCCGCCCTGGTCAGGATGGACGCCGTGGAGGAAGCCGTCACCCGGGTGCGCGACACCCAGCGCGACCTGGTCCGCGCCGGACGCCGCCTGCGGGCCGAGCACGGCGGGCGCACCGCGGATCTGGACAGCGCGATCGGCGACCTGCTCGCCGACATCGCCGACCTCCGCGGGCGCGCGGACGCCGAACACGATCGCATCCGCTACCTCCAGCACGCGCTGCTGCTGCGCGTCGAGATGCAGCACGCCAGACTCGTCAAGATCCTGGCCCTGTCGGCCGCCCTGGTCTCCCTCGGCATCCTCGCCCTGTGCTACCTGGTGGTCCTCGGCTGATCCGGCAGCCGTTCCGCTACCGAAATTCGCGCCGAAAATCCCAGTCTCACAGCCGAACTCGCCCTTGCGATCCGGCCGTTCCGTGTCCTGCCGCCAGGTAGTATTCGACAGACCCGCGGGTGGGAAGAACGGAGCGGGCCGTGTGCGGAATCAGTGGCCACGTCGCCAGATCGGGCTTTCCGCCGCGCGTCGATCTCGTTGAGCAGATGACCGGAGCGTTGCGCCATCGCGGGCCCGACGCCGCGGCGGTGTTCGCGGATCCGGCGCTCGCCCTCGGGTGCACCCGGTTGGCCATCATCGACGTCTCCGGCTCGGCGCAGCCGCTGCGCAGCGCCGACGGCGAGCTGGTCCTGATCGCGAACGCCGAGATCTACAACTTCGCCGAACTGCGTGCGGGGTTGCGGCGGCGCGGCCACGTCTTCGCCACCGACGGCGATTGCGAAGTGATCCTGCACCTGTACGAGGAACACGGCGAACGCGCCGTCGATCACCTGCGCGGCATGTTCGCGTTCGCCCTGTGGGACCGGCGCGGGGGCCGGCTGACGCTGGCGCGCGACCGGATGGGCGAGAAACCGCTCTACTACACGGAACGACCGGACGGGCTGCTGTTCGCCTCCGAAGCGAAGGCGCTGACGGCCGCCGGGGTGCCCGTCGAACTCGATCCGGACGGCGTGGCCGACTTCTTCCACCTCGAATACGTGCCCGAGCCGCGCAGCATCCTGCGCGACGTGCGGAAAGTGCCGGCCGGACATGTCGTGACCGTGGACGTGCAGCCGTGGCGGGTACGGTCACGACCCTACTGGCGCCTCGTGGACGCGGAGCCGATCGACGGTTCGTGCGCCGAGTTCGTCGGCGAGATACTCACCGGACTCGGTCCGCTGGTCACCAGAACCGATCAGCCGCTGGGTATTTCGCTCAGCGGCGGCCTCGATTCGAGCGTGGTGGCCGCGCTCGCGGCCAAATTCTGCGCCGCACCGGTGCGTGCCTTCTCGGTGGGCTACGCGGGCAGGCCCGCCAACGACGAACGGCACCACGCGCGGCAGCTGGCGACCTCGCTCGGCATGCCGTTCCACGAGATCGAGATCGATACCGCGCGCGCCACCGCGGATCTGCCCGCCGTCGTCGCGGCGCAGGACGATCCGGTCGCCGACTTCGCCGGCGTCTGCTATCACGCGGTCATGCGCGCGGCGGCCGAGGCGGGGGTACGGGTGATGCTGCAAGGCCAGGGCGCCGACGAGCTCTTCTGGGGCTACCCGTGGGTGCGGCAGGCCGTCGCGCTCAGCGAAGCGCGCGGGAAGCTGGTGTTCTACAAGCTGGATCCGGACTTTCGTGAGGCCGAGCGGGTCGGGCCGGACTACTTCGGCGAGGCGATGCGCGACGCGGCGCGGACCGGGTTCGAGCCATTCGGCGTTCGCCCGGATATCGATCTGACCGGGTTGATCACCGGAACCTATCTGCGCGAGAACGGCATCGCCCAGTGCGATCGGCTTGCCATGGCCAACTCCGTCGAATTGCGTGCGCCGTTCGTCGACCACCGGCTGGTCGAGGCAGTCGTCGGTACGCGCAAGGTTCGGCCGGATCATCGTGACCCGCCGAAACAGCGACTCAGGGAGGCGGCCTACGCGTTGCTTCCCGCGCCGATCGCCGACCGGCCCAAGCAGAGCTTCTCGCCGCCGCTGCGCGCGTGGCACGCCTCCTTCTTGCGGACCTACGGCGATCTGCTGCCCGGCGGTGAGCTGGTGCGCCGCGGCATTCTCACCGAATTCGCCGCCCGGCGGCTTTCGGTCGCCGACTTCCCGGACGGGGCAGGCTCGCCCTTCTCGTTCAAAGCCCTGATGCTCGAAATGTGGTGTCGGCACAACGTCGCTCGTGCGAGGAGATGATCGATGCAGGTGGCAGTGATCGGCATGGGGTACGTCGGGCTGACGGCGGCGCTCGGACTAGCGGCGTCGGGACACGACGTCCTCGGCATCGATCACGACGAGCGCCGCGTCGCCCTGCTGCGCGAGCGGAGCTGCCCGTTCCACGAACCGGACGTCGCGGAGGCGTTGCTCACCACCACGGTGACGTTCCGGCGGACGCTCGACGTTCCGGTCGACGCGGTGATCATCGCGGTATCCGCGCCGCTGGACGCGACCGGCGTCGTCGACCTCGCCAATGTGCAATCCGTGCTCGCGGAGCTGCTGTCGGCCGGATCGCTTCCGGATCTCGTCCTGGTGAAAAGCACGATCCCGCCGGGGACCAGCGAGCAATGGGTGACGCGGTTCCCCGCGCTCCGGCCCGTCTACGCGCACAATCCGGAATTCCTGAATCAGGGCCGCGCCCTCGCCGATTGGCAGTCTCCGGACCGCATCGTGCTCGGGCTGTGGAACCACGAGCTACTGCCGTTGCTCGGCGCGCTGTACCACGACAAGACCGCGCCGCGGCTGGTGGTCGGCCCAACCGAGGCCGAGGCGGTGAAGTACGCCAGCAATGCTTTTCTGGCCACCAAGATCAGCTTCGCGAACGAGATCGCGAACTTCTGTGGCGAGCACGGCATCGACGTGGACGCCGTGCTCGGCGGTGTGGCACTGGATCCCCGTATGGGGCAAGGATTCTGGCGTCCCGGCATCGGCTACGGCGACTCTTGTCTCGGCAAGGACGTCACCGCGTTGACCCGGTTCGCCCGTCGTCGCGGACGGCCGATGACGATGCTCGAATCGGTGGCCGAGGTGAACGACCGCCAGCTGCGATTCCCGATCGAGATCGTCGCGCGCGAAACGGCGGCGGGCGCGCCACCGCCGGAGGTCGCCGTCCTCGGCTTGCTCTACGAACCGGGCAGTGACGACATGCGGGCGGCGCCGAGCAGGACGGTGGTGCCCGGTCTCGTGGCGTTCGCCGCCGACGTCCGGGTCTGGGATCCGGTACTGAGCCAGGAGGTTTTCGCCGACCTGTTCCCCGGCGTCCGGCGCACGGCGGGCCTCAAGGAGGCCGTGCTCGACGCCTCCGTCGTCCTCGTGCTGACCGAATTCCCTGAGGTTCTCACCCTCGACTGGATCGCACTGGCGCAATTGGCGCGGCCGGATTGCCTTGTCGTGGACGCCAAGAACGCCCTCGCACGGTCCGACGTCGAGGCGGCGGGGCTGCGCTACCGAGGGGTTGGCCGGGCGGCCGGCGCCCGCAATGCGGGCGCGGCGGAACAGGACGTCGACACGAAGTAGAAGGGATGTCGCCATGGGGATTCTGGTCCGGCCGCGCGCCGAGGGCGGCGGTTACGGCGGCTGGCGACGCGCGGTGGACGACATCGTGCTCTCGGCCGACGGCGGGCAGTACACCATCGAGGAGGCCGACGACGCGGTATGCGTTCTCGACGGTTGGCTCTGCTCCGGCGCCGGTGCGGCGGAGCTGCTCGCGCTCTATCGCGAGCGGGGAATGTCCGCCGTAGCCGCGCAGGAAGGGCATTACGTCGCTGTCGTGCACGATCGTTCGCGCGGGCAGACGCATCTGGTCAGCGATCCCGGCGGATTCGGGCACGCGTGCTATCGCGACTCCGGCTCGTCGTTCGCGTTCGGGTCTCGGCCCTACGACGTCGGCACGGGCGCGGTGTCGCGGGAGGGCCTCGCCCTGTATCTGACGTATCAATATGTCCCCGCGCCGTATTCGATCTTCGAGGGGGTGCGGCGACTGCTCCCGGGGGCCGTGGTGACGCGGCGGGGCAGCGGCTGCCACGTGCGTCGTCACGCCTCGTACCCGCGACCGGTGGACCCGTCGGCGGGTGACGCGGTCGCACCCGAGGAACTGGCGGCCGAGGTGCTCGACCTGCTCACCGATGCGCTCGCCCGCCGCATCGCGCCCGCCGAGCGCGTGGGCATGATGCTGAGCGGCGGTATCGACACCAGCACCAACGCCACCGTCCTCGCCATCCGATTGGGCCGCGGACCGGCGGCTTTCACCGCGTCGTTCCGCGAGGCCGGATACGACGAGACCGAATACGCCGCGCTCGTCGCGGACCGGTTCGGTTTCGACCACGTCGTCGTGCCGGTCGGGCCCGAGATCGTCGAGAGTCTGCCGGACATGGTGCGTGCCTTCGACAGTCCGAACGCCGACCAGGCGATCGTCGCCACGCAAGCGATCGCCGAGCGCGCCGCGCGGCTGGGGTGCTCGCACATCGTCACCGGTGAAGGCGGCGACGAAGTGATGGGGTTCCCGATGTCGCCGAACGACGACATCCACCTCGTCGACCTCCCCGCGGCATCGGCGGACTTGGCGCGGTACTACCTGGGGCGGATCGGGCTGGGCAGCGCGGACGACCGCGCGCTGATGTACGACGCGCTCGGCGTCGGCGAAGACCTCGCGGTCGGCATCCTGGCCGACCTGTACGAGGAGCATCGAGCGCACACCGCGCTGGACCGGTTGCTGTTCGGCCAGTGGAAGACCTGGTTGACCGAGGGCGTGTATCGCAAAGATCATCACACGTTCGGCGGAGCCGGGATGACCAGTGTGTTGCCGTTCGCGGATCCGCGCGTGCTGGCGTTCGTCGCGGGAATGCCCGCCGACCAGCGCTATCGGGCCCTCGACGGCAAGGCCATGCTGCGGGCGGGTATCGCGGCGCACCTGCCCGATCGCATTCTGAAGCGGCCGAAGCACAAGTTCTGGATCCCGTTCGCCGAGTGGTTCCGCGGTCCGCTGCGCGCCCACCTGCACGACTCGCTATCGCACGGCACGGTCGCCGCCGACCTGTTGGGGGCGAAACACGTTCGGGCGCTGATCGACTCGCACGAACGCGGGCTCGATGACAAGAGCGGAATCCTGTGGGCGCTGTGCTTCCTCGAGGCGTGGCTGACCGAGTTGCCGTCGCGGCCGCGCGACGGGGGCGCGCAAGGCGGTCCGGCGGAGCCCGCCGCACCATAGTGGATTCGTTTGCGGCGCGGACGACTTCGGCGCGAGTCCGCGAATTCGGGGACACCGCAAGCCGGAACTGGCACTATCCGAATGGCGGCCCTCTTCGCTGCCGAGCCCGTGACGAGTACCGCTCGCAGAGTGATCGGACGGCCTTGGACTATCTCTCGGAGACAGGATTCGACGCTCGATGGTTACCTGGCTACTCAGTATCGTGTCGGGACTGATCGTCGCGACCACCACATTCGGGGTGACGCGGTTCTACGACGCGACGCGCGTCCGGCGTAAATTCGGTCACTTGAATGTGCTGGCCGAGGGGCAGGACATTCAGATAGTGATCCCCGATTTCCACGCCGGCTGGCTGTCGATCTACGGCACCGATCAGAAGGCGGAGATGCCGCCGAATGTCCGGGTGATGCCGATGGCGGAGGGCGGCGCCATCGCCGAGGCCGTGCTGGCCTGGCGCGGACTGGGGAAACGGAATCGGATCAGCATCAGCACCCAGGACGCCTACCAGGACACCCACGGTCTGACGATTCTCATCGGCGGCCCGAGCGTCAACAGGTTGACCGGGAACCTGCTCAAGCGGTGCTTTCCGAAGTTCCAGATCAGATATCCCGAGCACGTGGCGTCCTACGGTTCGATCAGTTACGACGTGACCGCGGACGAGAACGGCTCGCTGTTGGAGGACTACGGATTCATCGCGGTCAGCCGCACGCCGTCCGGGAAACGGTGCGTCGCGCTGTTCGGCGTCTGGGCCTTCGGCACGTTGATCGCCACCATCGCACTGCTCGAGCGCGTGGCCCGCGGCACCGATGTCTGGAATCTCATTCACGGCAAGAAGGATTTTTTCCTGATCGTGCACTGCGAATTGGACGGGCTGGAGTACAGCAATATTCGAATAATCGGATACGAAGAGATGTAGCGGCGGTTGCCGGCCGCCGCTACCGGATTCTGCGGACGATTATCGGAAGACGAGAGTTTCTTTCGCGCCCGCCCGCGCGTGCGGAAGAAATGCTTCCCGGAAACGATCGAAGGGAATGCGCGTCATCGTCGAGCCGATCACGCCCGGCCAGGTGGCGTCGACCTCGCGCAGGAGTTCTATCGCGTCCTCGAAATGCACCCGCGAGGAATTGACGACGCCGAACAGCACCTGGTTTCGCTTGACCATGGTGCCGAGCAACGCACCGCCGTCCACCTCGGCATGCTGCCCGCTCGGCAGGCCGACGACGCAGCAGGACGCGTTCTCCGCGCCGTGGGTCGCCAGCAACCGCGGCAGGAACGCCACGCCCGCCGCGTCGATGATGCTGCGGTGGGCCGCGATCATCTGCTCGGTCACCATGTCGCCGGGAACCAGTTGGTGGGACTGATATTCCGCGCCGAACGAGGTCGCCGCCTGGGCCGCGAGCGAACCAGGCGGCGCGGGATCCACCACGGTCACCTTGTGCCCGGCGAATCGCAGGAACGCGGTGGTGAGCAGGCCGATGATGCCGCAGCCGATCACGAGCGTGTGGCCGGACGGGTCCGACATGCCCAGCCGCTCGTCCATCGTTCGCAGCGTGTCCAGCGCCTTGACCACGATGGATGCGGGCTCGATCAGCACGCCGAGGTGGATCAGCTCCTCCGGAACGGGAACGAGCTTGTCCGCGGGCGCGCGCCAGTACTCCGCCATGAAGCCGTCGAGTTCTCGAATGCCGCGCTCTTTCCACGATCCGTTGCTGCACAGGTCGGGCCGGCCGCGGCGGCATTGGCTGCACGGCACCGGATCCGGATCGCGGACCACGCAAGTAACCAGCTGACCGGTTTCGATTCCGGGTGTCGAACTGTTCACCACTCGTCCGAGGACTTCGTGGCCGAGCACCATTTCCTCCGCCGACGCGGGAAGCTGTCCCTCGGTCCCCGCGACGATTTGGATGTCGGTCCCGCAGACGCCCACCTCCAGGGTGCGAATCAAGGGACCGCGCGGATCGATGGCTTCCACTGTTCTGATCACCTCGCGCGGCGCGCCCGTGGAATCGGGCGGTACGACGAGGCAACGCGCGCGTATTATCCGATCCTCGGATGTTCCGGCATAATCCACTTCGCACTCCTTGTTCGGAATCGTCGGTGAAGCAGATGATCGATGTGTACGGGGATTCGGCCTGATGGGCACATTCCGCCACACGGGGAGTTTAACGGACCCGATCGACGGCGGATCGATGATCGTGATTCACCACTGCCTCATGGTGGCGGTACCCGGCGCTCTTCGGTATGAACGCCGTAACATCCTGAATTCACCTCGGTTTCGCGGGCGAAAACTGACTCGTCGTCACCTTCGCGGCCATTTCGCCGTTTGTTGGATCGGGATCGGTGGTACCGGTGCGCAGGCGGTCGCGCTGGAAATTGTCCGTCGAAGCGCCCCGGTCGACGAACGCGGCGCCGATCACGCGCGGCGGCGACGCCGGAGGGCTTGACATGTTCAGCGGGATTGACGCGGCGCGCCGACGAAGAACCCGTCATGTGACGTTCCGAGACGAGGAATTCGCTTGAGCGACTGGACCTTCGCCAGCCGTGCCCGGCGGTTTTCGCGGCGATGGCGAAGACGGTGCGCGCCGCGGCGGGCGAGGGCATCCTTGGAGGTGCCTGGTATCGATGGCGAGAGGGTGGTCGGCATGGACGATGCGATGGACGCGTACTCGCGAACGGTGATCGCGGTGGCCGAATCGGTCACCCCGCACGTGGCGAGCCTGCGCACCCGGCGGGGGAGCGGTTCGGCCGTGGTGTTCACCGACGACGGATACCTGCTCACCAACGCCCACGTCATCGGCGCGGCCGCGCACGGCGAGGTGGTGTTCGCGGACGGCGTCGAATCCCGATTCGAGGTGATCGGCATCGACCCGCTCTCGGACCTGGCCGTGCTGCGCGTGCGGGGCCGCGGGCCCGGCGCGGCGGTGCTCGGCGACGCGGACAAGCTCGTGGTCGGTCAGCTGGTCGTCGCGGTGGGCAGCCCGCTGGGTTTGGCGGGTTCGGTCACCGCGGGCGTGGTCAGCGCGCTCGGTCGGGCGGTGCCGGTCGCCTCCCGGCGCGCCGGACGGGTGATCGAGGACGTCATCCAGACCGACGCCGCGCTGAATCCCGGCAATTCCGGTGGCGCGCTGTCGGATTCGGCGGGCCGCGTGGTCGGCATCAACACCGCCGTCGCGGGAATCGGCCTGGGACTTGCCATTCCGATCAACGCCACCACCCGGCGCATTATCGCCACCCTGCGTTCCGAGGGCCGCGTCCGCCGCGCCTATCTCGGATTGGTCGGCGTCCCCGCTCCGTTGCCGTCCGAGGTGGCCGAGCGCACCGGACAGCGGGCGGGGGTGCGCATCGTCGAGGTGGTGCGCGGCGCGCCCGCCGAAACCGCCGGGCTGCGCCGCGGTGACCTGGTGCTCAGCGTCGCGCGGTCCGAAGTCCGCGACGCCCAGGGCATCCAGCGCCAGCTTTTCGCCGACGCCATCGATCGGCCCCTCCCGGTCACCGTGTTGCGCAACGGCGCGATGGTCGACGTGATCGCCGTGCCGAGCGAACTGACCGTCGACTGACGGTCGCCCGACCGGGCAGTCGCGCGACTTGGGAGCCTCAACCCGAAGGCGGGATTCGGTGCCACCGCGCCGACATGCGAACGCCCCGAGCGCCGATCGGGTCAGCGGGGCGGGTGGTCGCCGGAACGGACTTCGTCGACGGTGCGGGTGATCATTTCGCGCATGGTGGCGGTGATGCGATCGCGGGTGGTCGGTTTGGCGACGACGGTGCGAGTGCCGAAGGTGACGTAGCGGCCGTCGTCCACGAAGTCGGTGATCTGGAAGTCTTTGCGGCCCTTGATGTGCCGGTTGTCGGCGCTGCCCAAGGGGTAGACGCCGACGTGGATGGAGGCGGCGACGGGGCGGTTGAGGAACTTCTCGAACTCGTCGCGTGGCGTCGGCCGCCAGCTGTCGCGCACGACCGGGCGGGGGCGTTCCAGCTCCTCGGCGAAGATGGTGATCGGTTCATGTTGTCCCGCAGCTCTTTTCGGGAACGTATCGGCAATCGCACCGGCCACCTGATCGACGGGGAGGAACGTCAGCGTCACGTCGCCGTATCCGTCGTCACTGTGCTGCTGCACCGCCAGCGCACCGTGCTGGTAGTGCACACCGGCGTGGGCGCGCAGTTGGCGTTCGCGATCGGCGCCGAGGAATCCCGCGACTTCGATGCGCGCCTCGGGGGCGAACAGCACGTGCACCGCCCGCACCAGATCGTCGTCGAGCTGGGGTCGTACCGCCCGCGCGGCCGCCTGGCGCAGGCGCAAGCTGTCGGAGCGGTATCGGGTGGTGAACTGGTGCCGCAGCGGATACGGCAGGACGTCGCGGCCCGTGGATTCCCACAGGGTGCGGAATTCGAGCGCGCTGAAGCGCCACTGCCGCACTGTGGTCACGATCTCTCCGCTTTCGTCGTTCCGTCCGCGATCGATCGTCGCGTCATTCGCCGATCACCGGTGGGACCATCTTGGGCAGGCCGTCCAGCCCGGTCAGTTCCTCGCCGTGTTCCCTGCTGATGAGGTAGTCGGGGATGCCCTTGGTCGACTCCTCGTCGGATTTCCCGCCGCGCGCACCGGGTGCTCCTAGACCGCCGAGTCCGGTCATGCCGGCGCGCGTCGCCGCGCTCGCCGCCGATATCGATGCGGGCGTCGTGGCCGCGGGTGGCACCCCTCGAATCGATTGACCCGGCGAGGGGGTGCTCGGCGTGCCGGGGCCGGGCGCACCGGGACCTCCCGGGCCGGGCGAACCGGGACTGCCCGGCACTCCGGCCGGGTTGGTCGTCGGTGTGGACGCCGGGTTGGTCGCGGCGGGGTTGGTCGCGGCGGGATTCGTCGAACTCGGGGAGGTCGAGGACGGATCTGTTCCGCCCGGATTGTCGTCCGAGTCGTCCGGATCGACGATCGGGTTCTCCGGCTGGTTCCCCGGCGTACCGCCTGGGCCGGGGCCGGCTGGACCGGGGCCGCCTGGGCCGGGGCCGCCTGGACCAGGCCCGGGTCCAAGGATCACCGGTTCGTCACCGGGTCGCTGGACCGGGTTGTACGGCTGGGGCAGCACCGGCACATTGGTGTCGGATTCCCGGACGACCGGGGCGAACACCGTGGTCAGCACCCGCAACGCCTCGGCCTTCGCGGTGCGCTCGGCCTCGGTGTTGCCGCGCCAGCCGCGCCCAGCGATCCACGACCGTGAGTTGTCGAGGAAAGAGCGGTCCTCGGGCTCGTGCGGGACAAGCAGTTTCGTCGGTTCCAAACCCGTCTTGAGTTCGGCGAGTTTGTTGCTGGTGAGCAAGGCCGCGTTCGGCAGTTGGGCGCCGTGGGTCGCGTAATCCCGCGAGGCCGCGAGGGCGGCGTCCGCGGACGCGCCCTGCCACACCCCGTCGTTGGTGAGGCGGGTGATGCTGTCGGTGAATGTTTTCAGCGATGCGGCGGCGCGGTCACCGGTGGCCTTCCACGCGCCGATCAGGTCACCCACGGCGGTCAAGTCGATCGCGTCGACTCGCCTGCGCAGCTTGGCGACACTGTCGCGCTCGAACTCGTCGTCCTCCAGCACCGTTCGCGGATGGAACGCGCCCTGGAAACCGACATCGGCCGCCGCGCCGCGCACACCATCACGCTGTCGATTGAATTGCCCCTGGACATCCCCCGGCTTGGTGCCCGGCTCGCGTTCCTCACCGGCAATCCAGTCGGTCAGGCCCTCCACCATGGCCGAGCCCATGTCCCCGGCGCTCCAGCTGAACATGCCGCCGAACGTGCCGGTCATGATGGGGTCCTCACGGAATCGATGATCGCGGTGAGAGATGCCGCGTTCGTGTAGTCCTGGTTGTTGAGGCGCGCGATGGAGATTGCCATGATGTCGCGCATGTCTCTCACGACTTCGATGTCTTTGTCGATGATTGCGTCGATAGAATCGTCGGTACCCGTTGCCTGCCGACGGAATTTCGCGGCCAACACGTCAGACATCTCGAAATCGCCGAAACCGTGGACATTTTGGCATCGTTTGGCCAGTTCTGCGGTCTCGTCGAGGTCATCGAGTCGCTGATTACAAGCAGCCAGCACCTGACGCGCCGCCGCTTCGTCGTTCAGGTACAACTGTCCGGTCCGGGCCTGCGCCGCCAGACGCCGCCACGGCGACGTGTTCACCTCACTCATTCGCCCTCCCCTTGCTCATTCGCCCTCCGCAGGTCTCAGCGCGGAAAGACTGGAACGATCCGCTCACCGATCCGATATGCCACCGTGCAGGGATTCTCCAGATCATCGAGGGATGCCCGGTTCGAGATCGACAGTTGGACGACGCCACCGGCGGACACCGGAAACAAGATGTCACAGTGCCGATCCTTGGAATTTCCCTGAACCTTGAACTGCCGACCCTGTCGACCAGCCACCGTGACGTCTTGGAACTCGATGTTTCCTTCCTTCTTCTCGAACTCCGCCACGGTTCGCCGTGTCGCGTACACCGTGATGGCGTACGTCTTCCCCCGCCACGCGCAGATTTCCCACCCGCTTTGGTGTACACCCGCGATACCGCTCTCCTCGGTCGCCGGGTCGACGCCCGAGGCCCGCAGCACATCATCGGGGATCTCGTTGCACGGGTTCCACAACGCAGGCTGCGCGGTGCTGGTGGTCGGTGTCCCCTCGGTCGTCCCACCACAGCCGACGGCAGCGAACAGGACCGCCGCCCCGAGCATCATCCCCACGATTCTGCGCGTCATGCCCTCCCCTTCGACCACAGCCCGAATGCGCTCGACTCTAACAGAGCATCGAAAAACCGAGGTCGTGCGAGCGCGTCCTTGTCGGGCGCTTCCACCACACGCATGAACAGGTAAGCGACACTCGGACAGGACTTTCGGCGATGCCGGTCGGAGCGAGCGAGTCAGTCGCGGGCAGCGACCGCGTCGACGAGCGGTTCTTCGGACGGAGCGGTCCGCGCCGCCGGGATCTCGGTCCGCCAGCGTGCGTCGACGACGAGCCCGAGCAGCCCGATGGCCAGGCACACGCCCGAGACCACCAGCATCGCGGGATGGGAGCCGCCGGTCAGCGCGTCGGCGAGGACGACGGTGGCGATGGTGCCGGGTGCGGAACCGGCGAAGCTGGCGGCGAGATACGGCCAGAAGCGAATCGAGGAGAGTCCGCAGCAGTAGTTGACCACGGAGAACGGCGCGAAGGAGATCAGCCGCAGCGAACCCACGGCCAGCCAGCCGCGCCGCGCCAGCCGATCGTCGATGGCCCGCACGGCGGGATGGGTGAGCCGGGACGCCACCTTGTTGCGGTCCAGGGTGCGCACCAGGACGAGCGCCAACCCGGCGGCTACGACGGTGGCCGAGAGCGCGACCGCGGTGCCGAGCAATGCTCCGAAAAGCACACCGCAGCTGACGGTCAGCACCGTGCGCGGCAGCGGCGCCACTGCGAGAATCGAGTAGACCCCGAAGAACAGCAGCGGGAACCACGGACCGACCGAGTCCGCCCACTGCTGGATCTGCGTCGGGCCGGGTAGCGGGACGAGCAGCGCCGCGACGAACAGCGCACCCACACCGACGAGCAGGGCGAGGGTACGCGGGTTGCGGAACAGCCTGGTCACCCGCGACAGGTTACCGGTTGGTAGCGGCGGCCAGGGTCAACCGGCGCTGCCGCTGCCGCTAGCATCGAGGGAAACGGGACGAATGCTCGTTAACCGAAGTGCTCGCTGAGCTGGGCGAATGCGATGGTTTGGGCGTACACCCCTGGGTGCGCCCCGTGGTCGAGTGGAAGAGGAAAAGCAGCTATGCCGATTGCTTCAGATCCGTCTCCGGGCGCGGAGCTCGCGGGGCGGCCCGAGGGCGCGGATCCGGTTCCCCAGTACGGCGCCTGGCGCAAGGGTGTCGCGGGTGTGCTCGCCAAGGCGCGCAGGGTCGAGGTCGCCGAGTTGCCGGACGAGCCGGAGCAGCTGCTCGCGCAGACCACCTACGATGGGCTGACCGTCGCGCCGCTGTACACCCGGCGCGACGAGCGCCCCGAACTGCCGCTGCCCGGCGCCTTCCCCTTCGTGCGCGGCCGCGACGCCACCCGCGACGTGCACCGCGGCTGGTACGTCAGCGCCTTCGTCGGTCCGGGCGACGGCGCCGCGGCCAAGCGGGAGATCCTGGCCGGACTGGAGAACGGCATCAGCGCGGTCTGGCTCGGCGTGGGCGAGCGGGGCGTCCCTCTCGCCGAGCTACCCGCGGCGCTGGACGGCCTGCTCTTCGAGCTGGCGCCGCTGACCCTCGACGCAGGCGCGCAGGTGTCGTCGGCCGCCGCAGCGCTTTTCGCGGTGTTCGACGGCTACCAGGCGCCGCAGCGCGCCGGTATTCAGCTCTCTCTCGGCGCTGCGCCGCTCACCAGCCGCTTCGCGGGCGTCGCCGACACGGAGCTGTCGGAGGCCGTCGCGCTGGCCGCCCAGTCCATCGCCCGTTCGGAGACGGTGCGCGCGATCACGGTGGACGGCACCGTCTTCCACGACGCGGGCGCTTCGGACGCGCAGGAGCTGGGCGCGGCGGTGGCCGCTGGCCTGGAGTACCTGCGCGCGCTGACCGAGGGCCAGGACATCGCGGACGCGCTGGGCCAGCTGGAATTCCGGTTCGCCGCCACCGACGACCAGTTCGCGACGATCGCGAAATTCCGTGCCGCGCGCAAGCTCTGGGCCCGCGTCGCGCACGCCTGCGGCGCGCCGGACTTCGGTGGCGCACCGCAGCACGCGGTCACCTCCGCGGCCATGATGAGCCAGCGCGACCCCTGGGTGAACATGCTGCGCACCACGCTCGCCGCCTTCGGCGCCGGCGTCGGCGGCGCGGACACCGTCACCGTGCTGCCGTTCGACTCCGCGCTGCCCGCCGGTGAATTGGGCGTGTCCAAGTCGTTCGCGGATCGCATGGCCCGCAACACCCAGCTGCTGCTGCTCGAGGAGTCGCACCTGGGCCACGTCCAGGATCCGGGCGCCGGTTCCTGGTACGTCGAGGACCTGACCGCCGAATTGGCCGCCAAGGCTTGGGCGTTCATGCAGGAACTGGAGGCCGCGGGCGGCTACCTCGCCGCGCTGGACTCCGGTCTGCTCGCCGAACGCGTCGCCGCCACCAGGGCCGCCCGCGATTCCGATGTCGCGCACCGCAAGACCGCGGTGACCGGTGTCAACGAATTCCCGAACCTGGCCGAGCAGCCGCTCTCGGCGGCGGCCCGCACGCCGGGCCGGGTCGCCCGCTACGGTGCGGCCTTCGAAGCGCTGCGCGACCGGTCCGATGTGTACCTGGCGGACAACGGAAACCGGCCGAAGGCGCTGCTTGTGCCGCTCGGCACGGTGGCCGAGCACAATGTGCGGGTCACCTTCATCGCGAACCTGCTGGCCTCCGGCGGCATCGAGTCGATCAACCCGGGGCCCCTCGATGTGGCCGGAATCGCCTCCGCGGCAACGGAAGCCGGCGCATCGATCGCGGTGCTCTGCGGTTCGGACGCGCGCTACGGCGCGGAGGCGGGTGCGGCGGTCGACGCGCTGCGCGCCGCGGGTGTGACAACGGTGCTGCTGGCGGGCGCGGCGAAGGCCGTCGCCGAGCTGAGCGGCACGCAGCGCCCGGACGGATTCCTCGCCGCGAAGATCGATGCGGTGGCGGCGCTGTCCGGCCTGCTGGAGAAGGTGGGAGCCTGATGACTACGCGTGAGATCAAGCACGTGATCGGCAATTTCGCCGAGGTGCCGCTCGACGAGCACGCGCCCGAACCTGCCGCGGTGGACGCCGCCCAGGTCGAGGCCTACGTGCAGGGCGCGGCGGCGGCCAACAACTACACCTCCGAGCAATTGGTGTGGTCGACACCGGAGGGCATCGATGTGCCGCCGGTGTTCACCAAGGCCGATCGGGACGGCGTCGCGGCGGAAGGCTACCCGCTCGACAGCGTGCCGGGTGTCGCGCCGTTCGTGCGCGGTCCGTACCCGACCATGTACGTCAACCAGCCGTGGACCATCCGCCAGTACGCGGGGTTCTCCACCGCCGCCGACTCCAACGCGTTCTACCGCCGCAACCTGCAGGCCGGTCAGAAGGGCCTGTCGGTCGCGTTCGACCTCGCGACGCACCGCGGTTACGACTCCGATCACCCGCGCGTGCAGGGCGATGTCGGCATGGCGGGCGTCGCCATCGACTCCATCCTGGACATGCGCCAGCTCTTCGACCACATTCCCCTGGACCAGGTGAGTGTGTCGATGACGATGAACGGCGCGGTGCTGCCGATCCTGGCGCTGTACGTCGTCGCGGCGGAGGAGCAGGGCGTCGCGCCCGAACAGCTGGCCGGAACCATTCAGAACGACATTCTGAAGGAGTTCATGGTCCGCAACACCTACATCTACCCGCCCAAGCCCTCGATGCGGATCATCTCCGACATCTTCGCCTACACCAGCGCGAAGATGCCGAAGTTCAACTCGATCTCCATCTCCGGCTACCACATCCAGGAGGCCGGAGCCACGGCCGACCTGGAGCTGGCCTACACCCTCGCCGACGGCGTGGAGTACATCCGCGCGGGCATCGACGCGGGCATGGAGGTCGACAAGTTCGCGCCGCGGCTGTCGTTCTTCTGGGCCATCGGCATGAACTTCTTCATGGAGGTCGCCAAACTCCGTGCGGGACGGCTGCTCTGGAGCGAGCTGGTCGCGAAGTTCGAGCCGAAGAGCGCGAAATCGCTGTCGCTGCGCACCCATTCGCAGACCTCGGGCTGGTCGCTGACCGCGCAGGACGCCTACAACAACGTGGCGCGCACCTGCATCGAGGCGATGGCCGCGACCCAGGGCCACACCCAGTCGCTGCACACCAACGCGCTCGACGAGGCGCTGGCGCTGCCCACGGACTTCTCCGCCCGCATCGCGCGCAACACCCAGCTGCTGATCCAGCAGGAGTCCAACACCACCCGGCCGATCGACCCGTGGGGCGGCTCCTACTACGTCGAATGGCTGACCCACCAGCTGGCCAACCGGGCCCGCGCGCACATCGCCGAGGTGGAGGCGCACGGTGGCATGGCGCAGGCGATTTCGGAGGGCATCCCGAAGCTGCGCATCGAGGAGGCCGCCGCGCGGACCCAGGCGCGGATCGACACCGGCCAGCAACCGGTGATCGGCGTCAACAAGTACCAGGTGGAGGAGGACCACGAGGTCGAGGTCCTCAAGGTCGAGAACTCGCGGGTGCGCGCCGAGCAGATCGAGAAGCTGCGGCAGCTGCGCGCCGACCGCGACCCGGAGGCCGTCGAGCGGGCGCTGAACGAATTGACCCGCGCCGCAGCCTCTTCGGAAGGCGGCATGGCGAACAACTTGCTCGCGCTGGCCATCGACGCGGCGCGCGCCAAGGCCACCGTCGGTGAGATCTCCGACGCGCTGGAGAAGGTGTACGGCCGCCATCAGGCCGAGATCCGCACGCTCTCCGGCGTTTACCGCGACGAGGCAGGGAAGGTCACCAACATCACCACGGCGAGCGAGCTCGTCGAGGAATTCGCCGAGGCCGAAGGACGACGGCCGCGCATCCTCGTCGCCAAGATGGGTCAGGACGGGCACGACCGAGGACAGAAGGTGATCGCCACGGCCTTCGCCGACCTCGGCTTCGACGTCGACGTGGGCCCGCTGTTCCAGACCCCGGAAGAGGTGGCGCAGCAGGCGGCCGACAACGACGTGCACGTCGTCGGTGTGTCCTCGCTGGCGGCAGGCCACCTCACGCTGGTGCCCGCCCTGCGGCAGGCGCTGGCCGATGTCGGGCGACCCGACATCATGGTCATCGTCGGCGGCGTCATCCCGCCCGGTGACTTCGACGAGCTCTACCAGGCGGGCGCCGCCGCGATCTTCCCGCCCGGCACCGTCATCGCCGACGCGGCGATCGATCTGCTGAAGAAGCTCGCGGCCGAGCTGGGTCACGAGATCGGCAGCGGCGCGGCCGAATGACTGAAGCAGACTCCGCTCCAGCCCGTGAGGGAGCGGCGCGCCGCACCATCGACGTCGACGCACTCGCCACGGCGGTCCGCAACAACGAGCGGGCCGCCCTGGCGCGGGCCATCACCCTGGTCGAGTCGACCAGGGCCGATCATCGAGCCCTGGCGCAGCAGCTGCTGCTGAAGCTGACGCCCGAGGCGCAGGGTTCCGCGAGCGCGGTCCTCTCGAATCGGGTGGGCATCACCGGTGTGCCCGGTGTCGGCAAGTCGACGTTCATCGACGCGCTCGGCATGGACCTGATCGGCAAGGGGCATCGGGTGGCGGTGCTCGCCGTCGACCCGTCCTCTACCCGCACCGGCGGCTCCATCCTCGGCGACAAGACGCGGATGGCGCGACTCTCGGTGGAGCGCAACGCCTATATCCGCCCCTCGCCGACGGCGGGCACGCTGGGCGGCGTTGCCAAGGCGACCCGCGAGACCATCGTGCTGCTGGAGGCGGCGGGCTACGACGTGATCCTGGTGGAGACCGTCGGGGTCGGCCAGTCCGAGGTGACGGTCGCGAACATGGTCGACGTGTTCTGCTTCCTGACGCTGGCTCGCACCGGAGATCAGTTGCAGGGCATCAAGAAAGGCGTGCTCGAGCTCGCCGATCTGGTGGCGGTGAACAAGGCCGACGGCAAGCACGAGGTGGAGGCCAAGGCGGCCGCGCGCGAGCTGGCCGGTGCGCTGCGCCTCATCCACCCGCACGACGCGCTGTGGCGTCCGCCGGTGCTCACCATGAGCGGTCTGCAGGGCATCGGCCTGGACAAGTTCTGGGACACGGTGCTCCAGCACCGCAGGGTGCTCACCGACGCGGGTGAGTTCGACGAGAAGCGCCGCCGCCAGCAGGTCGACTGGACCTGGACGATGGTGCACGACCAGCTGCTGCGCAGGCTCGCCGACAACCCGAACGTGAAAGCGATTCGCGGACAGGTGGAAAAGCAGGTGCGCGAGGGCACGTTGACCGCGGCGCTCGCCGCCGAGGAGCTCCTCGACGCCTTCGACACCCCGCGCGAGTAGCTCGTCCGCCCGACGGCCGATCACGCGATCAGTTCGAGCTGCGGGCTCGCGCTCCAGCACGTGCCGCCCGCGCGGGTGAGCAGGCGGCCGATGGCCTCGGCGACCCGCCGGGGTTGTTCGAGGATCACGGAGTGGCCTGCGCCGTCCAGCAGCACCAGATCCGAGTACTCCACGGCCGCGGCCATCGCGACGGAGTGGGACGGCGGTGTTATCAGGTCGGCCGACCCGCACAGCACCAAGGTGGGGATCCTCGACAGCACGGCGAGCGCCTCGGTCCGGTCGAAGGCGGCGAAGGCGCTCAGGAAGCTCGCCATCGTCACGATCGACGTCTGGTTGTGCATCGCGCCCGCGAGGGCGAGAACGGCCGGGCTGACCTTGCGATCGCCGAATTCGGCGGTGCGGATGAGCGGCGCGAAGACCTTGCTCGCCACGAGCTTCGCGTGATGCATCACGCCGGGAGCGCGACGGACCGCGGTCTGGAACAGGGAGAGGGCCGGATTGCGCAGCAGGCGGCCGAAACCGGCATCGGCGATCCCGGCCGCGGCGGTCGCGATCAGCGCTACGCCGACGATGCGCGTGCCGATCTGGTGCGGATTCCGCGCCGCGTAGGTCAGCGCGGCCATGCCGCCCATCGAGTGGCCGGCGAGGACGACCGGTCCGGTGGGTGCGACCGTGTCGAGCACGTCGCGCAGGTCGTCGCCGAGCTGCTCGATGGTGTAGGTCCGGCGCGACGCCGCGGCCGAGTCGCCGTGGCCGCGATGGTCGTAGCAGACGACCCGGGCGCACTCGTAGTGCCGCAACAGCGCGTCTCGGACGTAGGTCCAGGACTCGGTGTGCAGGCAGTGCCCGTGCAACAGCACGATGGTGAGGTCCGCGTCGCGCGGGCCGTATTCGCGAACGGCGAGTTCCACACCGTCCTCGGTCCGGACCGTGACACGTCGTCGCGCCGAGGTGGCGATGCTGTTGACGTTCGACATGGTGTGCTCCGGTTCGCTGATGGTGGCTTGTCCTACTGTCCGCCATATCGGCCGCCGGTAGCAGGCCCCCGAGTGCTGAGGTCCGTCCCCCAGGGGTGGAGCGGATCACCACCTAGGTGAGGTCGGGCACGGCGGCTCCGGCGCGGCGATCGAGGGTCTGCCGCCCGCGCATCACCGTGGCGACCGCCACCGAGACGGCGGTGAGCTGAGCTTTCGCCCTGCGGCGCTGTGCCGGATCGGCGCTCGCCTTCCACGATGTGTCCACCGGGGCGGTTGTGCTGTAACTTACTGGCCGGGAAGAGGGTTCGTCGCGGCAGCGATCGATGTCCTGTTCTCCGAATGTGTTTCACCTACGCAGTGGGAGTTCGCCGTGGCAGGTCGGCATCGTCGGGTAACCAACTCCGGGGCACGTAATGCCGTCCGGCCCATGGTGGGTGCGGTGCCGATCGTGTTAGCCGTGGTCTGCGCGGGCACGGCGACCGCGGACCCGGTCGGCACGCCGGCGACGCCCGGCATCACTCAGCCCGAGCAGCCGGTGCCCGTGGTGACCCCGGAGACGCCCCGCCAGCCCGGCGTCACCACCGAGCCGATCCGGCCGTCCGAGCCGGGCCCGTCGGAGCCCGTCCAGGTGCCGGAACCGCAGCCGGACCCCGGACTCCAGTACGTCGAACCCGCGACCCCGGAACCGCAGCCGGTTCCGCAGAGCGCGCCGGTCGAGCCGGAGGTTCAGCCGGAGCCGCAGCTGCTGCCCGAGGCCGCGCCGCACACTTTGCGCGTCGGTGACTTCAGCGCCCCGGTTCCCCAGGAAGTGCCCGGCGACCTGCTGGCCGGGGTGAATCACGGTATCGCCGATTTCGAAGCCCAGGTGGCGGCGGCGTCGCAAGGCATCGGCATCGACTCGCATCGAGCGGGCAACATCGCCGGGGGCGCGCTGATCGGCGCGGCCGTCGCGGGTGTGCCCGCCGCGTTCGTCGGCGGCGTCGGCGGCGGCCTGATCGGTGCGGGCGTCGGATTCGGCGTCGGTGGCGCGGGGACGGTGGCGGGCGCCGCGATCGGTGCAGCCGTCGGTGCGGCCGCCCTCGGCATTCCCGCCGCCGCGGTCGGCGGCCTCGTCGGCGGCGCGGTGGGTTCGCAGATCGCCTGATCGCTCCCGCCCGTTCGTAGCGAAAGCCGGGCGGGACCCCGCCGTCAGCGACGGCGGGGTGTGCCGGGTCTGGCGACTCGGGCATCGGACCATGGACAGTTGGTAACGCTCGCGTCGGCGGCGACGAGCGAGACGCCGTCAGCCGCGTCCTGCCGTGCGGGGCCGACGACGAGGTCGGGACTTTTCGCGCCGGGTCTGCGGTTGAACGTGGGGCCGATAATGGTTGTCGGGAACTACATCAGCTCGCGAAGGAGGACGCGTGACCGACACGCGGAAGGCGATTCTGGCCGGCGGATGCTTCTGGGGCATGCAGGACTTGATTCGTAAGCAGCCGGGGGTGCTGTCCACGCGGGTCGGGTACACCGGTGGGCGCAACGATCACCCCACGTACCGGAATCATCCGGGGCACGCGGAGGCCGTGGAGATCGTGTACGACCCGGCGGAGACGGACTACCGCGCGCTGCTGGAGTTCTTCTTCCAGATCCACGATCCGACCACGAAGGATCGGCAGGGCAACGACATCGGCACCAGCTACCGCTCGGCCATCTTCTACCTGGACGAGGATCAGCGGCGGACCGCGCTGGAGACCATCGTCGATGTCGACGACTCGGGGTTGTGGCCGGGCAAGGTCGTCACCGAGGTGACCCCCGCGAGCGACTTCTGGGAGGCCGAGCCGGAGCACCAGGATTACCTGGAGCGCTACCCGGACGGATACACCTGCCACTTCCCGCGGCCCGGGTGGAAACTGCCGAAGCGGCAGACCGCGTAAGAGTTTCGCCGAAGACCGACCGTTGCCGCGAAGCGCGGTCGGTCTGTCAGCCGGACCGAGCCCGCCCCGTTTCCGGTCGCCGTTGGTCGCATTCGCGACCGGCGAGCCGGGGCGGGTGTCGATTGTTCGAATGGTGGGTATCGAAGCCGTAGTTGGCGTCATGGATCGGGTGGGTGCAGCACCTCCTCGATACAGCGAGCGGTCGGCCGAGCCCAGAACAGCGACTCCGGGGCTTGCCTCGTGGTGAGTTGTCCGGGAAAGGTGTTTCGCGCTGCCTGGCCCATCAGACGGTGTCACCGAGGGATTCGAGGAGGATCCGCAGGGTGGCGGCGAGGCGCTGCCGTTGCGTCGCCGAAAGTGGTTCCAGGAGGCGGTGTTCGGTCGACACGTGGTCGGGGAGCGCCGTGTCGATGAGTTCCCGGCCCGCCTCGGTGAGGGTCACCTGAACGCCGCGTCCGTCTCGATCGTCGGGGGAGCGCGTCACCAGTCCGCGTTCCTCCAGCCGGTCGAGGCGCTGGGTGACGGCGCCTGAGGTGACCATCGCCGAGCGGGTCAGCTCGGTGGGGGTCAGCCGGTGCGGCGGGTCGTTGCGGCGCAGCGTGGCCAGGACGTCGAACGAGGCGGCGTCGAGCCCGTGCGCGGCGAACGTCTTGCGTAATTCCACGCCGACCAGCAGCGAAAGACGGCTCAGCCGCCCGAGAACTGCCATCGGCGAGACATCCAGGTCGGGGCGCTGGTCCTGCCACTGGGCCAGGACGCGGTCGACGTGATCGGTCACGTCGGCAGCTTAGAGGAGCGCCGCCGGACTCGGCGCGTCCTCGAGGGGCAGCTCGCCCGGAATAGTTTAGTGTTGAGGTAAGTTATTTAGCGCTAAGAGATAACGGAGCGAGGAGGTTCTCACGATGCGAATCACGGTGTTCGGAGCGGCGGGAGAGGTGGGTCGCCGGGTCGTGGCCGAGGCACTCGCGCGCGGACACGAGGTGACGGCGGTGGTGCGCGACCTCGAAAGGGCGGCGGGCCTGCCGGTCGGCGTCGCGGTGCGCACGGGTGACGCCGCGAAGGCGCAGGATATCGAAACGCTCGGTGCGGGGCAGGATCTGGTGATCACGGCGACCCGCCCCGCCGTCGGCAGGGAAGGCGAGCTGTCGGGGATGACCGCGGCGCTGCTCTCGGGAGCGGCCCGCGCCGGAGTTCGGCTCCTGGTGGTCGGCGGCGCGGCGACACTGATCGTCCCCGGCGCCGAGGGCGCGACCTTGCACGAGATGCCGGACTTCCCGGCGGAGTTGCGGGCCATCGCCCGGGCCTGCGCCGACCAGCTGGCCGTGTGCCGCGCCGATGCCGCCGCCGACTGGACCTACCTGAGCCCGCCCGCGGAACTGGTGCCCGGCGAGCGCACCGGCGCCTACCGCGTCGGCGGTGACGAACTGCTCAGCGATCAGGACGGCGTCTCCCGGATCTCCCTGGAGGACTTCGCGGTCGCGCTGCTGGACGAGGCGGAGCGTCCGGCGCACCGCGGCGTCAGGTTCACCGTCGCGGCGGTGTGAGAACCCGCGTGGCTCAGCGGGGTGAATCACACAGGAACGCCGCTGTCATTTCCGCGGCGTCGTGCAGTCGTGCGGCGCCGTAGGGGGTGCGTTCGAAAACCCAGACGCCTTGGAGGAAAACCAGCAGGAAGCGGGCCAGCGCACGGGGATCGCGGTCGGCGGCCAGTTCGCCCTGCGTCTCGGCGCGCGTGAAGGCTGAGGTGAACGTGGCTTCCCAGCTCGCCCAGCCGGATTCGACCAGCACGGCGATATCGGGGTCCCGGGCGGCGAGTTCGACGGCGGTATTGGACACCAGGCAGCCCAGGTAGCGGTGCTCGACGCAGGCTTCGGTGACGAAGTGATCGATGAGCGCTCGGATGGCGGGCAGGGCAGGGCCCGGTTGCGAGAGTGCGGCGGTGATCTGTTCGTCGGCGAGTTGCAGATAGCGTTGCAGCGCCTTGGTGAACAGTTCGTGTTTGCAGCCGAAGGCGGCGTAGATGCTGGCCTTGGCTATGCCGAGATGCTCGACCAGATCGGCCATCGAGGTCGCTTCGAACCCGCGCTGCCAGAACAGATCCATGGCGAGGTCGAGCACGACGTCCGGGTCGAACTCCTTGGTACGCGCCATGTTTCGTAATCCTCTCCTATTGCGACCGACCGATCGAATATGTGCGCATGGGTCGTCGCGGTAACCGCTGACACGTGCGATCGAACGCCGCCGCGAAGGAACGCATCCCCGACGTCGACCGTCCGGCCTGGAAGATATGTCGTTGGCAATCCGCCGATCAGCCCTTCAGCGTCGGATCGGCGCTTCCGATCGCACGATCGACGATCTGTGCAGCCGGGACATATCAGGATTTTCGGCGGACGGAATTCTACGACAGGCAAATGGTCCGCCGGGTTCTCACCCGGTGATCTCCCTGATGCGCGCGGCGAATTCCGCGTCGGTGCGCTCGAAAGCCGCGCGGATGGCGCCGAACAGGGCCTGGATCTCGGTGGCGACCGCGATGTACTCGGCGAGCGTGTCGTAGGCGTTGTTGGGTCCGCCGAAAGCCTTCTCCCGGAACAGCTTCACCAATTCGATCGCCGACCACAAGCGGGGATCTTCCTCGCCGAGCCCCCAGTGGCCGAGGCCGCCGATCGCCCGCGCGTCGTGCTGCGCGGCCGACAGCGCGGCGATCAGCTCCTGGCACGCGCGGTCCAGGTCCAGAAACACCTGGGGTTCCAGGCGCACCTGTAGCGCACCGGCTTTCGCATCCTCGATGAATGCCCCGAACGGGTTCGTCACGGCCATGGCGGTCGCCCCTTCCACTGGTTCCGTCGATGTATCAGACGCGCTGGCCCCGGAACCGGTTCCATCGAAACACGAATTCACCCAGCGCGCCGTCGGTTCCTGTGCACGCGGGGCGGCGGAGCCGAGCCGCTCGGCTCGTCAGTGGGTGTCGCGGGCGATGACGATCGGGCAGTTCGCGGAGAGAACCAGGGATTGGCTGGTCGAGCCGAGCACCATGCTGCTGAATCCGCTGCGCCCCCGGCTGCCGACCACCAGCAGCTGCGCCCGCTCGGAACGTTCGCGCAGCAGGCGTGCCGGCCGGTCCTTGACGACCTCCCGGTGGATGCGGACGCCAGGGAAGCGCTCCTGCCAGCCCGCCAGGCTCTCGGCGAGCACGTAGTCCATCTCGGTGGCGATCGAGCCCGGCTCGAATCCGTAGCGCTCGGGCAGTTCGACGCCGGTCCAGGCGTGCAGTGCGACGACGTCCACCCCGCGCACCGCCGCCTCGGCCAGCGCGATGCCGACCGCGGGCTCGCTCACCTCGGTGCCGTCCACGCCGACGATCACCGGCCGCGAACGCACCTCCGGCGACAGGTCGATGCCTTCCCGCACGACCGCGACGGGACAGTGCGCGCGCCGCGCCAATGCCGAGCTGACCGAACCGAGCAGGGCCCGGCGCAGGCTGCCGCGCTCCCTGGTCCCCACCACGATCATCCGTGCGCCCGCGGTGTGATCGAGCAGGCTCGGGGTGGTCACCGCCTGCGCGAGCTCCGTGGTGACCTCGACGCCCCCGAATTCCGCCGCCGCTTTCTCGGCCTGCCGGGTCGCCGCGTCGAGCAGCCTGCGACCGTGATCGGTGAGCCGCGCGTAGTCGGCGCTGGTGAGCGGCTCCGTGGCGCCGGGACCGTAGTCGGCCACCACGTCCACGATGTGCAGCAAGTGCAGTGGCGCCCGATGCCGCGCGGCAGTCTGCGCCGCCCAGACCACCGCCGCCGCCGAACCCGCGGAACCGTCCACGCCCACCAGGACCGCCGGATTCACCGCCATGACCGTCTCCTCTCGTGTGCCACGCGCTCGCTGACCTCGAGAAAGTTCCGGTGGACTCGGCCACCTCCCGTGACGATACCCCCGGTGATCGCCGGTCTTCCGGTGTCGGAGGGCGCGCCGACGACGACGCCCGCCGATTGCCGAGCTTCGCTCAGGAGGAGGTGGCCGCGGGGGCCTCAGCCTTTTCCAGCACGGTTGCCACGTGCCGTCTGGGACGTTTCGCCCCCGGCATCCACCAGTTGGCGCGGCCCATGAGCTGTACCAGGGCGGGCACGAGCAGCATCCGCACCAGGGTCGCGTCGATGACAAGGGCGACGATCATGCCGATGCCGAGGAACCGCATCGGCGTCAGCGGCGAGAGCGTGAACGCGCCGGTGACCAGGACGAGCAGGACGGCGGCCGCCGTGATGACGCGCGCCGTCTTCACGGTGCCGACGCGCACCGCCTCGGCGGTGTCCGCGCCCGCGTTGTGCGCCTCGACCATGCGCGAGAGCAGGAACACCTCGTAGTCGGTGGAGAGGCCGAAGACCACCGCGATGATCAGCACCATCATGCCCGCGGCGATCGGCCCGACGCTGACGCCGAGCAGGCCCGCCAGGTGTCCGTCGGCGAAGATCCAGGTGAGCACGCCGAACGTCGCCGCGAGGCTGAGGAAGGCCATCGCTACCGCCTTGAGCGGCAACACGATCGAGCGGAAGGCGGCCAGCAGCAGGCCGACGGTGGCGAGCACCATGGCCAGCGCCATCAGCGGCATTCGCGCGACGATGGAATCGACGCTGTCCCGGGTGGCCGCGGTGTCGCCGCCGACCCGAATCACGGTATCCGGCGGTGGCTCCAGTGCGCGGATGTCGCGCACCGCGGCCGTCGCGGCGTCGCTGCGATCGGTGGCGTTCAGGAAGACGTGCAACACCACGAAATCGTCGGCCCGCCCGACTTGCAGCACCGAGCGGACGCCGGACACGGAACCGAGTGCGCGCCACGTCTCGTCGACCGCGGCCGCATTGGGCACCGAGCCGTCCACGCCGCGCAGCACCGCGGTGACACCGCTACTCGCGGCGGGGAAGTCGGCGGTGAGCCGGTCGACGGTCGCGCGCATCGCGTTACCCTCGGGCAGCGCCCGGTGGTCGATGTCGCCGAGCCGGATTCCGCCGAGCGGCGCGGCCAGCGCGAGCAGCACCGCGCCCACCGCGATGGTGACCGTGCCCGGCCTGCGCAGCACGGCGCCGACCATACGGCCCCAGAACCGTTCGGTGCGCTCGTTCGCCTTGGCGCGCCCGATGCGCGGCCCGAACAGCGCGAGCATCGCGGGCAGCACGGTCAGCGACAGCGCGGCGGCCAACCCGACGGCGGCGATGGCGCCGAAACCCAAGGAGCGCAACACCGCCTGCGGGAAGACGAAGGTACCGGCGAACGCGCAGATCAGCAGCAGCGCGGAGAAGGCGACGGTGCGGCCCGCGGTCGCGCAGGTGCGTTCGATCGCCTTCGGCACGTCGTGCCCGTCGGCGATCTCCTCGCGAAATCGGTTGACCAGGAACAGTCCATAGTCGATCGCCATGCCCAAGCCGAGCAGCGAGGCGATGTTGACCGCGAAGGTGCTCACCTCGGTGATCTCGCTGAGCAGCCGGATGGCGCCCATCGCGCCCGCGACCGCGAGCATGCCGACAACCACCGGCAGCGAGGCCGCCGCGACGCCGCCGAACACCAGCACCAGCACCAGCAGGGTCACCGGCAGCGAGATCGACTCCGCCACCAGCAGATCCCGCTGCGACTGGGCGGTGATCTCGGTGGACAGCGCGCTGTAGCCGGACAGCTCGGTGTCGATGCCGGGAACATGTAGCGCCGCTTCGAGTTTCGGATAGGCGGCGATGCGCTCGGTCTCGTCACCCGCGGTGAACACCACCGCGAGCGCGTGGCGCCGGTCAGGGGAGCGCAGGAAGTTCGTGCGCGGCGGGACGCTGTTCCAATAGCTTTCGACCGGCCGCGCCAGCAGCGCGGGATCGATGGCGGCGATCGCCGCGCGCACCCGCGGCCCGATGTCCTCGAGTGTCTGGCCCTCCGGGGCCGTGTAGATCGCCACCACGTCGGGATTCTGCGGGCCGAAGTGCTCGGTGACGAGCCGGTCGACCAGTGCGGATTCGCTGTTCGGGTCGATGACGCCGCCCGCGCTGAGCCGCTCGGCGGCGCCCGCGCCGAACAGGCCGCACAACCCCATCACAACCACCGCGACACCGAGCACCGTGCGCGGTCGCGCCATAACGATCCGGGCCCACGCGATCATCGCCGACCTGCCCGATGGTCGTCCCCCGGAAAGTACGGATAGGTTTCGCTCATCGGAAACTCCTGTGCCGCAGTGGTTGTGCCGTAGTTGTCCGGCGTCAGTGCGCCGGCGAGGCCGCGAGTTCGCGTTCCAAGGTGGTCACCAGGCGATCCAGCAGCGCCTCCAGCCGCTGCTCGACCCCCGCGCCGTTGCGGCAGGACACCGTGATCTCCAGCCGCCCGCCCGATTGCACGATGGCGAACAGCAGCGGCATCATCCCGCTGTGCTGGGGCAGCACCCGGATGGACGTCGGGGTGTAGCCGGGTACCGCCATCCCGTCCAGATCGAAGACACCCACGTGAGTCACCGCGGCGGAGACCAGATTCCGGCCCAGGCGCGCGCCGACCCAGTTGCCCGCGCGCATCGCCCCGCGCACCACCGCGGCCGGGAACGCCGTCAGCCCGCCGTTGTCCATCTGGTTGAGCTCACGGTTCTCTTTCAGGCCCGCGCGCAACTGGTCGTTCACGGATTTCCAGTCGTCGCCGGGAGCGATGTCGAGGAACAGCGGCAGCGCGAGGTTGGCGGTGGACCGCAGCGTGTGGTCGTGCCTGCGCAGGTCGACCGGAACCATGATGCGGGACTTGGCCTGCCCGGCCTCGGCGAGCACGGCGGCGACCCGCGCGAGGATGCCCTTGCCGGTCCCCTCGATCGTGCGGTGCCGCAGCAGCCAGCGCGATGCGGCCGGATCCTGCTTGCCGCGACCGGCCGCCGACTGGAAGGTCGGCAGCAGCACCGTGGGTTTGCCGGGCGCGCCGATGCGTTCGACCAGTTGGGCGTCGGCGATCGGGTCGGGCGCGCCGAGCGGTTCGACGCCGCGCAGCGCGCGGAACACGTCGTCCACCCACATGCGCATGCCCATGCCGTCCATCACGCCGTGGAAGGCGCGGAAGACGATGGTCACCGGATCGGCGGTGAGCAGCAGGATTTCGCAGGTGCGGTCCGGCGTCGGGCCGATCGGGCTGTTGAGGACGGGGTCGTTCTCCAGCTCGGGATAGGTCAACGTGTGGCCGTCGACGACCCGCACGGTGGCCGCGATGCCGGTGTCCACCCAGTCGGCTCCGTCCCGGACGAGCCGGGAGCCGGGGATGGCCGCCGAGGCGACGTCGACCGCGCGCTGGAGTTCGGCGGGATCGAGCGCGCCATGGCCGTGCACCGCCACCTGCATCAGGAACGGCGGGGCCAGCTCCCGCGCGGCGAAGTACAGACGCTCGGTCGGGGTGATGGGACGGCGAAAGGTGGTGTCGCTGCTCATGATTGCCTCCGGGTCGGGGTCAGCGCAGATGCCTGGTGAGTTCGCGGACGCCCCCCTGGGTGTCGAGCCAGGCGAGGAAGCTCGCCAGCCCGGCCTCCCGATCCACGATCGGCCGGTAGCCGAAATCGCGGCTCGCCGCGCCGGTGTCGTAGGTCGCCGAGCGGGTCATCAGCGCCACCGCGTAGCGCGACAGCGGCGGCGACCAGCGGGTGGCCACCGCCGGAATCCGCCAGACCGTCTCGATCACGGCCACCACCGCGTCGAGCACCCGCCGGTTCGGCTGCCGCGTCGGCGGCTGGTAGCCCAGCTTCGCGGCCACCTGCCCGAGGAACTGCCACACGTTCGTCTGCTCGGCGTCGGCGATGAAATACGGTTTGCCGCCGACGGATTCGGAGGCGAGTGCCATGATCGTCGCCTCGACGATGTTGTCGACGTGGCACAGCGAGGCGTACACGTCGCGCCCGTACGACAGATCCGGCAGGCGGCCCTCGGCGACGCGGTCGAGCAGCCGCACGATCGGCCCCGATCGGTCGCCCGCGCCCCAGATCGCCCTCGGCCGCAGTGCGCAGGTGGCGAAACCCGGTGCGTTCGCGGCGAGTACGGCGCGCTCGGCGGCGGCCTTCGTCTCGGCGTAGAGGTTCAGGTAGCGGCGCGGGTAGGGGAGCGACTCGTCGACGTCGAGCAGGTCGCCGCCGTGGTAGTCCATCATCGCGCTGGGGCTGGAGATGAACACGAACCGCGACGCGCCGCCCCGCTTGGCCGCGTCGAGCAGCCGCTGGGTGGCGCGGACGTTCTCTTCCCAGAACTGCTCGCGGGTGCCGCGTTCGTCGACGCGCGCGGCGCTGTGCACGACCGCGTCGATCCCGCCGGTCGCCTCCACCAGCGACGGAGCGTCGGTGAGGTCGCCGTAGACGATCTCGACCCGCTCGCGCGCGTCCCCGAGGTCCTTCAGATTGCTGGTGCGCCGCACCAGGATTCGCACGTCGTGCGCGCCGTCGGCCACCAGCCTGCGCACGAGCGCGCCGCCGAGGAAGCCGGAGGCCCCGGTAACGAGAATCTTCATCGCTGCCCCTCTCGATGATCGGTGGGTGGTGTGCCGTCGCCGGTCGCGTCGGCCCTGCCGGAGCCGAGCCGATCCCCGTACCAGGTCAGGCCGAAGATTTGGGTGAGCACCGCGGTCTTCAGCGGGGAATGGCCCGCACCACGTGTGGCGCGCAGCGCGACCGGGATCTGGGCCGCGTGCACCACCACGCTGAGAAACGCGTCGATCCACCACACGGCCCGCAGCCATCGGTTGCGCGGCGCCCGTTCGGCGAGCGCCGCGGCCAAGCCGGCCGCGAGGTAGAGCCAGCCGAGGATCGGAATCGCCCGCAGCGCGGTCGTTTTCATCGCCGCGCCTCGGCCTTCAGCTGCTTGCCTGCCCACACCGCGAGCTGTTCGCGCCCGATCTTGGCGTTGTGCCGGATGTCCACCGGGAACTTGGGGTGTACCAGCACATCGGTGATCCGCTTGGTGAGCTCGTATTCGGTGGCGCGGGTGCGCAGCTTCATTTCGACGGCGGTGCGATCCATGCCCGGCTTCAGCTCGACGCACAGCACGGGCCGCTGCGCGCCCTTCGGGCCGACGCCGACCAGCGCCGTGCGCGCCACGCCGGGCACCGTGTTGAAGATCTGTTCGAGCTGCACGGTGAACATCGGTCCGTCCGCGGTGACCACCCGCTGACTCTTGCGCCCGCAGAACCAGATTCGGCCTTGTTCGTCGATCCAGGCCAAATCGCCGGTACGGTGCCAGATCCGGTCGCCGTCGACGATCTTGCCCTGGTGGTTGGCCTCGTCGGGCCAGTAGTACCTGGTGCTCACGTTCGGGCCCGAGACGACGAGTTCGCCGACGCCCCTGGTCTTCTCCAGCTCGCCCGCCAGCTCCTCGGCGCGCGCCCAAGTCGGGATCGGCGCGTCGGTGATGGCCACCAGGCGTGCCTCGACCCGGTCCGACGGTTGCCCGATACAGGTGCCATCGCCCTGGTGCGCTCTGGTCACCAAACCGCCCAGCAGTTCCCTGGATTCGATGGTGGACATGGGCAGCGCCTCGGTGGAGCCGTAGCCCGCGAAGATCTGCACGTCCTCGTTCAGCACCTCGCGCAGCCCGGCGATGCACCAGTCCGGCACCGGCGCGCCGCCGGAGTAGATGCTGGCGAGGGTCGGCAGAGCCGTCTTGTGTTGCTCCAGGTGGCGCAGCAGCGGGATGAGCACCGCGGGCGAGGCGAACATGGTCCGCACACCGAATTTGCCGATGGCGTCGACCACGTGCGCCGGGTCCGTCGAGCCGACCTTGCTGGGAATCAGCGGCGGCAGCACGCAACGTGCGCCGAGCAGCAGATCCAGCACGCCGACCAGCGGCAGCGTGATCAGCGAGGTGTCCGGTGGGACGTGTCCGCGCGCGGTGTCGACCTGCTCCACCATCGCGGCGAGATTGCCGTGGGTGAGCTGCACCGCCTTGGCCGGACCGGTGCTTCCGGTGGTGAAGGCGATGATCAGCAGACTGTCGAGGTCGGCGGGTGCGCGTTGCGGCGCGGGCCGCTGCGGGCGGCGAGCCCAGTCCTGCAACCGCTCACCGCGCCAGAACCACTGCTTGCCGACGGTGACCGCGGTGCGCACGCCGCGGAAGCTCCGGGGAAACAGGACGCGCAAAGCGTGCGCCTGCGGGATGCCGATGAACGCCTCGGCGTCCACTGCGCGCAGGCAGCGCAGCATCTTGCGCACGCCCATGCCCGGGTCGATGACCACGGGCGCGGCGCCGATCTTCAACAGCGCGAACAGGATTGCGTAGAGCTCGGGACTCGGCAGCACCAGCACGATGGTGCGGGTGCCGGTCCCGACGCCGGAGGCGGTGAGCCGTTCGGCGATCGCGTCCGACCATTCGTCGAGTTCGCGATAGGTGAGGTGCCGGTAGGCCGGCAGGCCATCGGGATTCTGCCCCTCGGGGTAGATCACCGCTTGGCGGTCCGGCTCCGTGCGCGCGAACGCACGGAACCGGTCGATGGCCTGCCAGTAAGTCCCTGCGGTCACGCGGGCGCCCCGACGAGGGCAGGCAGCCGGTACAGCACCGCCGCCGCCGACGGGCCCGCGCCCGCCGCGACGAACAGCACCCGCGTGTGCGAGCCGAACGAATCCTGCGCCACGGCACGGTCGTAGGCCAGCGGCAGCGCGGCGGTGTGCGGGTCACCGTCGGACAGGTCCGGGGTGCGCACCGAATCCCGCGCGATGCCGAGCGCGTCCGCCAGCCGCAGCGGGAATTCCCCGCTGGGCGTGGAGGCGATGAGCACCGTGGCGGCCAGGTCGACGTCGTCGGCCTCGGCCAGCGCCGCGCGGGCGGTCTCCAGCGCGACCTCGAGGAGACGGTCCTCGAAGCCTGCTTCGCGCTCGATGGTCATCAGGCCGCGGCCGACGGTACCCATGGTGGCGGTGTCGACGTAGGCCTCGATGGCAGGCGTGCCCTCGGCGGTCGCGTTGTGCACGCGGCCGAAGCCCTCGGGCTCGTCGGTGCGCTCCAGCAACAATGCGGCACCCGCTGTGGCGTACGGGAATTCGTCGTCGGCGACCGCGCGGGTCAGCGACGGGTGGGTGTCGCCGGAGACGATCAGCACGTGCTCGGAGCTGCCGGTCTCCAGGATCGCGGTGGCCACCTGCACCGCGTTGAGCACCCCGACCGCGCCGTTCATCAGGTCGAACGAGAACGAGGTCGGATCGTCCTTCTCGTACTCGAGGCCGATGCCCGCCGCCTTCTGGATCAGCGCGGACACCGCGGGTTCCACGGTGTTCGAATCGCGGTGCACGCCCGCGTTGATCAGCACGCCGACCTGCTCGGGCCCGATGCCTGCACGGTCCATCGCGCGCCGCGCGGCGCGACCGCTGTGCACGACGATGCTGTGGGTGTCGCCTGCCCGGCTGACTCCGGTGGACTTGATACGTACGCCCATGTCGATTACCTCAGACCTTCAGGGAGGAGATGGTGGCGGACAGGAAGCCGGTCACGACGCCGGAAGCGGCAGGGATCATCAGCAGTTTCGATCCCGCCGGGATGTTCTGATCGCTGAGCTGATCGTGCAGCACGATGAAATGCGAAGTGGTGGAGGTGTTTCCGTACTTGTGGATGACGTTGAGGTCCGGCGGCATCGGCGAGCCGAACTCGCGCGCGGCGATCGCGTTGGCATAGGGAACCGCCGCGGCGCCGAACTGGTGGTGGATGATGTAGTCGAACTGCTCGTCGGCGAAGGTCTTGCCCTGGGCGTCCAGGTAGCTGCCCTGGGTGTTCGGCCAGAGCATGAACCGGGCCTCGTTGTGCATCTTGCGGTTGTCGGTGTAGAGCGCGACACCCGGGGTCCGGCCGCTCGGCATGCCGAGGCACAGGTGTGAGTGCTCCGAGGCCGTCATCATCTCGATGTAGTGGATCTTGTCGGCGTCGTCGACCGCCTCGTCCAGCACGATCGCGCATCCCGAGTCGCCCACCGAGAGCGACGCGAACTGCAGATCGTATTTCTCGGAAATCTCGTTCACCGCGGTTTCGGAGATCGGCGTAATTGCTTCGCCGCTGACCACCATGCCGTTTCGGACGATGCCGGCGCGGATCATCCGATCGAGGATATAGGTGCCGGAGAGCATTCCGGCACACGCATTCGAGATATCGAAAGTGATCGCCTTGCGAGCGCCGACGTGTTTGGCGATCGACGAGGCGAAAGCAGGCTCCATGTACATCCTGGTGCCGTGCTTGCTGCGCGTGATCGAGCTGGAGATGATCACGTCGAGATCGGCGGCAGAGTACCGTGACCTGGACAGACAGTCCTCGGCGGCCTTGATGGCGAGCGCGAAGGAATCCTCGTAACTTTCCGGACGCGTATCGTGCACCCGGCGTTCCTTGATTCCTGTGATTCGCTCGAGATCGAACGACGGCGGCACCTTGAGCCGCGCGATCAAGTCCTCGGTGGTGACGATATTCGAGGGCAGATATGCGCCGATGGATTCGAAGCGAGAATGCGACACGTGAGCTCCTGGAAATCGTTGACAGATACGGTTCCGGATCTTCTCTGATCGTCGGTGCGTCGGAACACTACCGGACAGTAACTAGAAATGGGTACGGTCCGAAATCGACCATCCTTCTGAGACAGTGAGCGCGGGGGAGTGTCTGTCTCGTGCGGTGTCACTAACTGGATACCCCTCGGCTATGGCCGCTCGCTATGGTGGCCGGTAGGGGGCACTTCACCGTCCTGACACCAGTTTTGCGAGCTTGCCGCGCGGCGCGGACGCTCGGCGGCGCGGTCCGGCCGCGTTGTGAGAGCGAACAATTGGCTAACAGAGGTTCGAAATAGCTGAGCGGTTGTACGATCTGGTACCGCCGACCCTGCTGTGAGTGACCTCACTCGGCGGCGGTGGCTTGCGAACCGGTCGGTATCGTCAGGTAGTTGCCGGACCCGCATTCTCGGCAATGTCGTTGCGGCCGAGCCGAACCGGTTCGCCGCCGATTTCGGGCCCGCGCGCGGTCGCCTCCGGTCCGGGTGGACGGCCAAGGGGACATCGAACCAGGCACTGGGCATACCTGCGCTTTTGCTCCGGCTCCGCAACGGGCCGTCGACGGGCCGCGCCGACGGCGCGATTAGGCTTCGGGTATCGCGGATGCGGCGCCGCACCCGTCCGCAGGAGACCGGAGGAGCTGTGTGATGACGACCGAGACCGAGCACGTCGACGTGCTCATCGTCGGTGCCGGATTGTCCGGCATCGGCGCGGCGTACCACATGCGGCAGGCCTTTCCCGGACGCAGTTTCGCCGTGCTGGAGAGCCGCGCCGCCCTCGGCGGCACCTGGGATCTGTTCCGCTACCCCGGAATTCGCTCGGACTCGGACATGTACACGCTCGGCTACCGCTTCCGCCCCTGGCTCGGAGAGAAGGCGATCGCCGACGGTCACACGATCCTCGATTACCTGCGCGACACCGCGAGGGAGAACGGGATCGACGAACGCATCCGCTACAACCACCGCGTGGTGCGCGCCGAATGGTCCTCTTCGGACAATCGGTGGACGGTGCGCGCCGAACGGACCGACACGGGCGACGTGGTCACGCTGACCACCGATTTCCTGTGGTGCTGCTCGGGCTACTACCGGTACGACGAGGGCTATACGCCGGACTTCGCGGGCACCGAGCGCTTCGCCGGCCCGATCATCCACCCGCAGCACTGGCCGGACGAACTGGACGTCGCGGGCAAGCACGTGGTGCTCGTCGGCAGCGGCGCCACCGCCGTCACGCTCGGGCCCGCGCTGACCGCGCAGGGCGCGCACGTCACCATGTTGCAGCGCTCACCCAGCTACATCATCTCCGCGCCGGAACGCGACGACCTGGCCCACCGGGCGCGAAAGTGGTTGCCCGCCAAGGCCGCCTACGCGGTCGCGCGCGCGAAGAACGTGGCCATCACGACCGCGATCTATCAGCTGAGCCAGCGCTACCCGGAACGCATGCGGGCGCGCATCCGCGGGTGGCAGCAGCGCTGGCTGCCGCCGGGCTACGACATCGACACCCACTTCACGCCGAAGTACAACCCGTGGGATCAGCGGCTGTGCCTCGCGCCGAACGGCGACTTCTTCCGCGCCATCCGCAAGGGCGAGCTCGACATCGTCACCGATCGCGTCGAGACCTTCACCGAGCGCGGTCTCGCGCTGGCCTCCGGCGGTCACCTCGATGCCGACATCGTCGTCACCGCAACGGGTTTGAACCTGCTCGCCTTCGGCGGCATGGAACTCGTGGTGGACGGGAAGCCGGTCGATATGGCCGATCACCTCGCCTACAAGGCGATGATGCTCTCCGGTGTGCCGAACTTCGCCTTCGTGATCGGCTACACGAACGCCTCGTGGACGCTCAAGGCGGACCTGGTCAGCGAATACGTGGTGCGCCTGCTGCGGCACATGGACGCGCGCGGCTACGCCCGCTGCATGCCGGTGCGCGACCCCTCGGTCGGCAAGGCGCCGCTGTTCACCAACTTCATGCCCGGCTACGTGCTGCGCGCCGCCACCCTGTTCCCCATGCAGGGCGACCGCGCGCCCTGGGCCCTGCACATGAACTACGTACGCGATCTGTTCACGTTTCGCCACGGCGCGATCACCGACGGCGCCATGCGATTCGATCGCGCTGAGCGGCTGGATCCGGTGCCGGCCGGGGAGTAGGCGTACCTCCGCCTTCGCTCCGGCCGTGCGCAGTCCAAGGACGGACTACGTCCGGCGGCGTCTATTGGCGTCCTCCGCCTTCGCTCCGGCGTACTCCGCCTTCGCTCCGGCCATGCGCGGTGTAAGGACGGACTGCGTCCGGGCTGTGCCTACTTCGCGTCCGAGGACCTGACCAGCGCGACGGCGGTGAGCAGACGGGCGGCGTGCTCGTCGAACCGTTCGCGCGGGACGTCGATCACGCCGTCCAGCCACGGCCGGTACAGGTAGGCCAGCGCGCCGAAGATCGCGTTCGCGTTGAGCACGCTGTCGAGGTGGTCCGGGCCGGGTTCGCGGTAGTCGCCCGCGCCGATGGTCATGGCGATGGGCGCGGTGAACAACTCGATGAGCTCGTCGCCGCGCTGCGACAGCACGGAGGTGGCCTGCGATTCCACGAACATGATCCGGCCGCGGCGCGGATCCGCCGTCAGATAGTCGGTGAAGGCGGCCACGACGTGGCGGAACATCGCCTCGCGTTCGATCGGCGCCTCGGTCAGTGCGTCGAGCAGGTGGTCGCGCGCCCCGACGACCACGGTCTCCAGCACAGTGATCAGCAGCGCCTCCAGATTCGGGAAGCTCTCGTAGAAATAGCGCTCGGTCAGGCCGGCCTGCCTGCACACCCCGCGCATGGAGATCTCGGCCGCGCCGACGGTCGCCATCAGCTCGGTGGCCGCCTCGACGAGTTGTGTTCTGCGCGTGGCGATTCGCTCGGCGGGGGCCAGGCCACGCCAGTTGCGCATACGGGCGAAGGATTCGTCGGAATCGGCGACCATCCCCCGATCCTCTCATGCCCGAATCGGCCCCGGAGGGGTCGAGTGGCGGCGTTCAGCCCGCCTCGGGGGAGCTGGACGCCGCCGGGAAGAGATTCGGGATGTCCAGGGCGTATTCGATGTCGGCGCGGGTGCCGAGGGTGGTCAGCAGGACGCGGATCATGGTGAGCCGCGCGGCGTCGACGGTCTCGGCGTCGGGTTCGGCGCCGGGCGTGGTGCCTGCGGAGATGCGGTAGACGACGTACTCGCAGACGTGCAGCGCGGCGTCCAGATCGAGCGGCGAGGGGACCGGGCGGCCCAGCTCGGTGAAGGTTTCGCGGACGGTCGCGCGGATGTCGTCGAGGGCGCGCTCCCGATAGGCGGAGACCGGCGAGGCCGGATCGTGCAGCTCGGCGAACAGCGGGCGCAGCATCGCGCCGTGGCCGCGCGCCCAGCCCAGGTAGGCGTCGATGAGCCGGATGCCGAGGTCGACGGGCTCGTCGGTGCCGGTGAGCGCGGCGCGTATGCCGCCGACCAGGCCCTCGTTGGAGGCGGCGAGCAGCACGTGCAGCGGTTCGACAGCGTTGCCGAAGTATCGGTAGAACGTCGGTCGCGCCAGCCCGGCGTGCTCGATGATCTGGGAGACGCTCAGGCCGCGGGAGCCGTTGCGAGTGAACACTTCCGCCGTGGCCAGCACGATCCTGGCCTTGACCTCCTCGGCCTGCTCCCTGGTCTGCGGCGGGCGGCCGCGGCGCGTCGTCGTCGCGTCAGTGGACATGGTGAGGCCTCACAGCCGGATGTCGGGCATGTCTGTGCTGCACAACGGAGAGCTTGACACGGGACACGTCACGAGGATTAATCTAACACCACTGTTCAGTAAATGCTCTGGACATGCGCACCCGAACCGTCCTTCGAGAGGTCCGACCATGACGACCGCCGCCAAGCTGCCCGCCGAAGCCGCAGCACTGCCCGCCGACCTGGTCCGGCCGCTGCTCGAGCATGCCGTCGCGGGCGGCGCGCCCGCGGCCGAGGTGTTCGCGCCCGCCACCGGGCGGCTCGTCGCCGCACTGCCCCAGTCGTCCACCGCCGATATCGAGCGGGCCTTCGCCACGGCGCGGGCCGCGCAGCGCGAATGGGCGCGCCGCCCGGTGCGCGAGCGCGCCGCCGTGCTGCGCCGCTTCCACGACATCGTGCTCGCCGAGCAGGACACCATCCTCGACATCGTGCAGACCGAGACCGGCAAGTCCCGCGCGCACGCCTTCGACGAGGTCGGCGACGTGGCGGTGAACGCCAGGTACTACGCCTCGGTCGCCGAGAAGCTGCTCGCCACCCGCAAGCCGCGCGGCGTGCTTCCCGTTCTGACCCAGGTGGACGTCCGCAACCGGCCCAAGGGCGTCGTCGCGGTGATCTCCCCGTGGAACTACCCCCTCGCGCTGGCCGCCTCCGACGCGCTGCCCGCGCTCGTCGCGGGCAACGCCGTAGTCGCGCGGCCCGACAACCAGACCGCGCTCACCGCGCTGTGGGCCATCGATGCCGCCGTGCGCGCCGGGCTGCCGCGCGGACTGTGGCAGGCGGTGCTCGGCCGCGGCTCGGTGATCGGCGGCGAGGTCATCGGACGCGCCGACTACGTCGACTACACCGGCTCCAGCGCCACCGGCCGCACCATCGCCCAGCAGGCGGGCGAACGACTGATCGGCTACTCGCTGGAACTGGGCGGCAAGAACCCGCTGCTGGTGCTGGCCGACGCCGACGTGTCGCGCGCCGCCAAGATCGCCATCCGCGCCTGCTTCGCCTCGGCCGGGCAGCTGTGCGAATCCATGGAGCGCATCTACGTGCACGAGGCGGTCTACGACCGGTTCGTCGCCGAGTTCGTCGCCAACGTGCGCGCGATCGAGCTCGGCGCGGAGCTGAACTACGGCAGTGACATGGGCTCGCTGACCTTCCAGCGTCAGCTGGACACCGTGCGCGCGCACGTCGACGACGCGGTGGCCAAGGGCGCGACGGTGCTGGCGGGCGGCCGCGCGCGACCCGATCTCGGACCCTTCTTCTACGAGCCGACGGTGCTCGCCGGCGTGCGGCCCGGCATGACGGTCTACCGCGAGGAGACCTTCGGCCCGGTGGTCTCGATCTATCGCGTCGGCAGCGACGAGGAGGCGATCGAGGCGGCAAACGACACCGCCTACGGACTCAACGCCAGCGTGTGGACGAAGGACGTGCACCGCGGCCGCGCGGTGGCCGCGCGCATCAACGCGGGCTCGGTGAACGTCAACGAGGGCTTCATCGCCGCGTGGGGCAGCGCCGACGCGCCGTCCGGCGGCCTCGGCATCTCCGGTACCGGCCGACGGCACGGTCCCGAGGGCCTGCTCAAGTACATCGACACCCAGACCATCGCGGTGCAGCGGGTGCTGCCGATCGCGCCGCTGCCCGGGATGTCGGAGGAGCTGTGGGCCAAGACCATGACGCTCTACTTCAACGTCATGAAGACGCTGCGTCAGAAATGAAGCACCGGCCAGAAGTGAAGCGCCAGGCCAGAAGTGAAGACCGACCGCAGGGATAGGGAACGGATGAAACTGGACACGGTCGCGGGCAAGAAGGTCCTCGTGACGGGTGCCGCCATGGGGTTGGGCAAGCTGTTCGCCGAGCGCGCGGTGCGCGAGGGCGCCGCGGCGGTGGTGCTGTGGGACGTGAACGAGGTCGCGCTGAAGGGCACCGCCGCCGAACTCGCCGGTCGCGGGTCGCGGATCCACGAGTTCGTGGTGGACGTGTCCGACCGCGACGCCATCGCCGCGGCCGCGGCGGCGGTGCGCGATGAGGTCGGCGACATCGACATCCTGGTGAACAACGCGGGCATCGTGCGCGGCAACACCTACTTCTGGGAAACCGAGAACCGCGCCGACATCGACAAGACCATGGCGATCAACTCGCTCGCGCCGATGTATATCACGCTCGAATTCCTGCCCGCCATGGTGCGCGGCGCCGGCGAGGCGCGGGTGCTGAACATCGCCTCCTCCGCCGGTCTGGTGGCCAACCCGCGCATGTCGGTCTACGCCGCGTCCAAGTGGGCGGCGCTGGGCTGGTCCGACTCGGTGCGCCTGGAACTGGAGCAGGCGGGCCACGACCACGTCAAGGTCACCACCGTGTGCCCGACCTACATCAACACCGGAATGTTCGACGGCGCCAAGGGTTTCTGGCTCACCCCGATCCTCGAGCAGGACGACGTCGTCGACACCTCCTGGACAGAGATGAAGCAGGGCAACCCGCTGGTCGTCCTCCCGTGGACCTCCCGCCTGAACCGGGCGCTGTCCGGCATTCTGCCGCTCAAGCTCCGCGACCTCTTCCTCGACACGGTCGGCGTCTACCGCTCCATGGACGAGTTCACCGGTCGCAAGAAGTAACCGCCCCCGGCAGCGCGGTGGTCAGGGGCGGGCGCCGACGACGACGGTGGCGTAGAACTCCTCGGACTCCGCGACGCGGGCGGTGAGGCCGTGTGCCGCGAGGATCTCGATGGCGACGATCGCCTGTTCGGGACTCGATTCGACCAGCAGATGCCCGCCGGGGGCGAGCCACTCGGACGCCTCGGCGGCGACGCGGCGGAAGACGTCCAGTCCGTCGGCGCCGCCGTCGAGGGCCGTGCGCGGTTCGTGTTCGCGGGCTTCGGGCGGCATGCCCGCGATGTGGCCGGACGGCACGTACGGGGTGTTGGCAAGCAGGATGTCGACGCGGCCGCGCAGGTCGTCGGGGAGCGGCTCGAACAGGTCGCCCTGGTAGACGGCCGCACCGAGCGGATCGAGATTCCGGTGCGCGCACGCGACGGCGGCGGGTTCGATATCGGCGGCGGCGAGTTCGACGGTCCGTCCCTCGGCGAGGAGCGCGGTGGCCAGCGCCAGACCCAACGCCCCTGAACCGCAGCACAGGTCGACCACCACGGGCACCGAATCGACCGCGCCCGCGAGCGCGAGCGCCTCCTCGACAAGGAAGGCGGTGCGCTGCCGTGGCACGAACACCCCCGGCCCGACCGAGACCCGCAGCCCGCGGAACTCCGCCCAGCCCAGCAGGTGCTCCAGCGGACTCCCGGAAACCCGTTGCGCGACAAGACCGTTCAGATCGCTACCGGTCTCGGCCGCCGCATCGATCAATAGCCGCGCCTCCTCCTCGGCGAACACACATCCCGCGACCCGCAACCGCGCCGCCACCTCGGCGGCCTCCACACCTGACACCCGGCCATCCTGCACCAGGCGGCCCGGCGTCTGCCAGCGGGTATCGATGACTTCGAACGGATGTGCCTCGGCACACCCGCGTGTTCCTGCGGCCGGAGCGAGATCGCCTCTCGAGCGCTGCGCGGCCCGAGCGAGGGCGTCTCACTCGGGCCGCGGTGCGAGCGCTTATCGAGACGTGTCCAACTGGAAGGTGCGAGTCGCGTCGAGGTAGATGCCACGCTGGGCGTTGCGGGTGGGCGGCGGCAGCTGGGAGACCAGCTGTTCGAGCGACGTGGTGGCGCCGACGACGCGGGTTCCCGCGACGATGAAATCGGCGACCGCGCGGCGGATGTGATTGGGCGAGGTCACCACGACGGCGCTTGTCGCGCCGACATCGCGCAGCAGCCTGCTGCTGAACAGCGCGTTCTGCACCGTCGAACCCGCCCGGTTCTCGACATGGACGCGGGAGGCCGGGATACCGCGCCCGACCAGCCAGTGCCGCATGGCGTCGGCCTCGGTGATCCCGTTCTGCGGGTTGCCGCCGGTCACCACGATCGGCGAGAACGGTGACGCGACGGCCTGGATCCAGGCGGCGGTCAACCGGTTCACCAGCTCGGGGCGCAGCCCGCCGTCGGGTAGCAGACCGTAGCCGAGCACCACGATGCCCGTCTGCGGACCGACCAGCGCGGGCAGCGGATTCGGCAGCGTGGCGACCGCGGCGCCGATGGCGTTGATCACGTGGCCGGTGCCCGCGGCCATCCCCGGATCGGTGGCCTGCAGCCGGGCCATGGCGTTGGCCAGCGCGGGCAGGTCGTTGGCGTAGTGCGACCAGATGGCCTGCAACGAGAGCGCTTCGGCGTCGCCGGGATCGTTGCCGAGCAGCGCGCGCAGGTCGGCGAGGCCCGCACCCTCGTTGCCGTCGGTGAAGTGGCGCTGGGCGGAGTTGTAGAGGGAGTCGGTTTCTGGGGACGCCTGGGCGGGCGCGCCGACCAGACCGGTGAGGGTGAAAGCCGCGAACGACGACGCGACCAGGATTTTCCAATGCCTCGAGATCTTCACTACAGTCGACACCTTTCCACGCGTGAAAACGGGTTTCGGTACGTCAGCTGACAGTTGGCCGGTGGCAAAGCTCCGTCCACGATACGACCGCCGCCGGCGGAATCCGGTAATTCACGGGTTGCTGTCGGAGTGCCTCCGGCTGCGCCCACTAAGCTGTCACCTCGTGGACACCCTTTCGCTGACCGGCAAGGAACTCGCCGCCGCCATCAACGCCGACACCAAGGAACGCGCCGCCGCGTTCGTCGCGGGCGTGCACGCCCCGCGGCTCGCCCTGATCGTGGCCAACGACGATCCGGCCAGCGCCTGGTACGTCAACTCGCTGCGCAAGGCCGCCGAGCGACTCGGAATCGCGTGCGACCGTATCGATCTGGGCGCCGACGCCACGGCGGACCAGATCCGCGCGGAACTCGGCGCGCGCAGCGCCGACCCCTCCTTCGACGCGATCATGCTGCAGACCCCGCTGCCCGCCGGCGTCTCGCTCGACGACGTGAGCTCGGCGATCTCCGCCGACAAGGACGTCGACGGCGTCAGCCCGCTCTCGCTCGGGCTGCTCGCCGCAGGGCTGGACGGCTTCGTGCCCGCCACGTCCGAGGCCGTGGTGGAACTGCTGAAGCACCACGAGATCCCGCTGCGCGGCAAGCTGGTCGCGGTCGTCGGCCGTTCGAACATCGTCGGCAAGCCGCTGGCGCAGCTGCTGCTCGCCGAGGACGCCACCGTCACCGTGTGCCATTCGCGCACCGCCGACCTGGCGGCCGTGACCTCGACCGCCGACGTGGTGGTCGCGGCGGCGGGCCGGGCCGGGTTGATCACCGGCAAGCATGTGCGCGAGGGCGCGATCGTCATCGACGTCGGCACCAACGAGGCGCCGGACGGCGGCATCGTCGGCGACGTCGACGCGGATTCGGTGCGCGGCAAGGCCGCCGGACTCAGCCCGGTCCCCGGCGGCGTCGGCCCGGTGACCACCGCGCTGCTCATGCGGCACGTGGTCGCGGCGGCGGAGAAGCTGCGCGGCTGAGGGCGTCGGGCGGCGGGGAACCGTCGCCGAGACGCACCGTGCGGTTCAGGCCGCGGCGGCGATGCTCGTGATGAGGGTGCGGTCGCCCGCCCGCGCCACGCTGACGAACTGGGCGTTGTAGGTCATCGGATCGCGGCCGGGTCTGGTCTCGGTGATCACGACGCGATACTGGCCGGCGAACGCGCCGGGTGTGATCGCGACGCAGTGCGTGGTGCCCGCGGGAATGCTGTCGATGCCGTGCTGGATGGCTTCCACGGTGGGCACCGAGGCGTTCGGCGCGACGACGGTGCGCGCCTGTTCCGCGGAGCGCGTTACGTAGTACGCGTACTGGAAGGCGAAGATCGCGGCCGGACCGGAATCCGTGCCGCCGTCGCCGTTGCCCTGAATCTTGTTGCCGACGCGCTCCGCGGGGCAGCGGGACGCGGGAACAACCATCGGCTCGATCGTCGGGGCGGGGGTGTTGGCGGCGGTGGGCTGCGGTGCAGGCCCGCCGCGAAAGTACTGGAAGGCCGCGGCCGTTACCGCCAGCGCGGCGACGGAACCGATCAGCGCGGGGGCCCAGCGGCGCAGCGGCGGCCGCTTGGGGGAGCGGTCGATCATCCGCGCGAAGACGTCCTCTTCGGGGAAATGCACTGGCTCCGGGACGAATTCGGCTTCGGGTTCCCACTCCGGTTCGCGCGCAAAGTCGTACGGCCGCCGGGGCTCGCCGCCCGGCCGGTCGCCGCGATACTGTTCGCCGGGCCACGGCGGCGTCCCGGGCGCGGTAGCCCGCGGCATCATGCTTCGTCCGGGTCGTGTCGTCATGTCCGGTCGTTCCATCTCCCCGCCTTCATCAGGTCACGCCGTCGGGTAGTCCCACATCGAAACCAGCTCCCCGGCACGATACTGCCAGGGAACTGCGTTCTGCGAAACGTCCGGGGGCGCGTCGCGCGGGGGAGGCGGCTGCCGGACCCGGGCTCACCAGTGCACGTTGACCGGGTCGCCGATGCCGACCGTTTCGTAGTACCAGGCCGCGTCGTCGGGCGCGAGATTGATGCAGCCGTGGCTGACGTTGGCATAGCCCTGCGAATCCACCGACCACGGCGCCGAGTGCACGAAAACGCCGCCCCACGTGAGGCGTTCGGCGTACTCGCCGTTGATCAGGTAGCCCTCCGGCGAACTCAGCGGGATGCCGATGGTGCGGGAATCGAAGACCACCGAGCGAAACTTCTCCAGTACCGGGTAAGTGCCTGTGGGAGTTTCGAATCCGGGCTTGCCCATGGAGGCGGGCATGCTCCGCACGACTTGGCCGCCGATGCTGACGGTGAAGGTGTACGCGGACATGTCGGCTTCGGCGTAGACACCCTCGTTGGTGCGGAATTCGGTGCGGGCGTTGCCGATTCGGACGGTGATGTCGGAGCGTGCGGGTAGGAAGCCCGTCGGCGTCCAGGTGAGCTCGCGATCGGTCGTCCAGGCGAACGTGCCGTCGAGCGGGCCGGTCGATCCGACGGTCACGAGACGTTCGGCGCGAGCACGATTCGTGACGGGTGCGGCGAACTGGATGGTGACCGGATGCGCGACGCCGACTTCCTGTCGTGCGGTCGGCGTGATCGCCGTGATCCTGTCGGAGGACGGGGGACCGATCAGCGTCGCTTCCGCCGCACCGGAGCCGAACGCGGTCACGGCGATGACCACGATCGTGAGGAACAGGTGGCGAAGTACGCTCCTCATGGCTCCACCCCTTTCGAGATGGTGTCGTACGCGAAAAACCAGTCTACGCCTTCATGATCAACCCGGCTTGCCGAATATGTAGGGCAGGATTTCGGCGAGGTAACCGTGAGACCGGTCGGTTTCTTTGTGGTGTGCTGGGCGAACGGATGCGAAGGACCGGTCCGGTTACGCCTGCGGCGCGCCGCCGAGCCCCCACGCCGAGCGCACTTCCGGCTTGGGCGTCGCGGGCGGGCGGGAAATACGCCCGCCGAGCCGTTCGTGCACCGTGAATCCGTGTCCGCGGCACCAGTTCGCCAGAGCGGGGATCGCGGCCTCGTCGTCGCGGTAGGTGGGCAGCAGCTGGCCGGCGATGTGCAGGCGGTGTGCGTCGGCCGTGCGGCACAGATGCGTCAGCCCCGCGCTGCCCATGCCCATCCCGCGTAGCGCGGGCGTGACCGTGATGCTCTCGAGTTCGATTGTGCTGGTGTGGATCTCGAAGTCGATTTCGATCGGGCCCGGTCCGCGCCTGCGCAACTGCGCGATATCGGAGGGGATCGGGCGCAATTCGCCGGGGAGGTGGTCGATCAGCCGCTGCCGCGCCGCCTCGGAAGGGGCGAGCCGGACAATCTCCAGCAGCCGGTCGGTGAGCTCGTCGACGCACCGGCGGTCGCCTTCGGCGGCCTGTTCGCGCACGAAGGGGCAGTCGCGGGCGATCGCGCGCAGCTGCCGCGCCCACTGCGGCGCGATCACCGCGAAACGCGTAGCGAGGACGGCGATGGTCGTCTCGATGCCGACCACACCGGCCAACGTGGGCGTCTCGCCGCCGGAGAGCAATCCCCAGCAGTGATCGTCGGCCCCGACTCCGTGCCTGCCCAGTTCGCGCCGCAGCCGGTCGAGACGCCGTTCGGCGCGCTCGTACGCACCGCCCGGCAAGCGGCCGAGCCAGGCGGGCCTGCCCTGCAGGTTGGCGCGGATGCGCAGATCCGCGAGCGCGATGCGTGCGGCACGGAAATTGCTCCAGGCTTGCTCGCGTCGCGCGCGCACCTGGAGTGCCGGATCGGAGCCGGGCGTCTCGGAGGACGAGCGATCGTCACTCATGATCATCAACCGTAGGTCCGGACATGGTCACCTGGGGAGACCCGCCGAAACATCGCGGCCCGCACCGCCGGCCGCGCCCAGGTCAGGGCTTCATCGCCGAGAAGATGTCGGCGTGTCTCTGATGGGCGTGTCGCCCAAGGGTCTTGCTAGCTGCGCACGGTGTGTACGACCTCGGCGTGCAGGCTGTCGGCACGCGCGGTGATCTCCTCGATGCGCAGCAACGCGGGCGCGAACTTGTCGCCCAATGCGGCGGGCAGCGAGGCCACGTTGATCTCGATGTTGAGCCGCGAGCTCGTGGCGGCGGCGCGGGCGGCGTCGGCCGCGGCGCCGATGTCGGTGACGACGTTCGGGTTTCCGATCGGCAGCAGTTCCGCGGCCAGCGAGAGCACCTCGTCGGCCTCGTCGACCACCGCCGCGGGCACCCGCGCCGCCTCCACCAGGGCGGCGTTGATGGCCGCGGTGCGGGCCGCGACCTCCTCGTCGGTGCCCTTCGGAAGCTTGTACGCGGCGCCCACCGCCGTGAACGCGGCCGCGTCGGCGTCCGCAAGGGCCAGCGCGCGTGCGCCTGCGGCGTCGGCGGCCTCGATGATGCGGTCCACGATCGGCCGGTGTTCGACGTCCTTGGCCCGGGTCGTGTAGCGGGCCACCATGGCGATCAGTGCCGCGCCCTGTGCCGCGTGTAGCGCGGCCACCGCACCGCCGCCGGGCGCCGGGATCTTGGCGGCCAGATCGGACAGGTACTGCGCGAGGGTGACCTCGCCGAAGGAAGACGCAGTTTCCTGGGACGACGTGCTCGGCTGCGACACGGGTTGCCTTTCGTTCTCCGGCGACGTGAACTGATGATCACGCTACCGCCTGCGACCGCGTGCACCCCGCCCGGCCACCGCGTCGGACGGCCGGTGCGCAGCCGGTGCATACCCGGGGTTATGTTGAGCACATGCGGATCGGATTGGGCATCAACTACTCGGGCGGGTTCAAGGAAGCAGCGGCCGAGGTGGCCGACCTCGAACGGGCCGGACTCGACACCGTCTTCGTGCCCGAGGCGTACTCCTTCGACGCGGTCAGCGCGCTCGGCTACCTGGCGGCGAAGACCGAGCGACTGCAGCTGGCCTCCGGCATCCTGCAGATCTACACCCGTACCCCGAGCCTGACGGCGATGACCGCCGCGGGCCTCGACTTCGTCTCCGAGGGCCGGTTCCTGCTCGGCCTCGGCGCGTCGGGCCCGCAGGTGATCGAGGGCTTCCACGGCGTGCCCTACGACGCGCCGATCGGGCGCACCAGGGAACTGGTGGAGATCTGCCGCAAGGTGTGGCGCCGGGAACGGCTCGAATACCAGGGCAAGCACTACCGAATCCCGCTGCCCGAGGGCGAGGGCACCGGCCTCGGCAAGCCGCTGAAGCTGATCAATCACCCGGTGCGGGAACGCATTCCGGTGCTTCTCGCCGCGCTCGGCCCGAAGAACGTCGAGCTGGCCGCCGAGATCGCCGAGGGCTGGCAGCCGATCTTCTTCCTGCCCGAGCGGGCCAAGGAGGTCTGGGGCGCGTCGCTGGACGCGGGGCTGGCCAAGCGCGATCCCGCCCTCGGCCCGCTCGACGTGTTCGCCGGTCCGGCGCTGGCCATCGGCGAGAACGTGACGCCGCTGCTGGAGTTCGTGAAGCCGCACCTGGCCCTCTACATCGGCGGCATGGGCGCCAAGGGCAAGAACTTCTACCACACCCTCGCCACCAAGTACGGCTACGGCGCCGAGGCGGATCGCATCCAGGAGTTGTACCTGGCCGGCCGCAAGGACGAGGCGGCCAAGGTGGTGCCGGACGATCTGGTCCGCGACATCTCGCTGGTCGGACCGGCCGGTTTCGTCAAGGAACGGGTCGCCGCCTTCCGCGAGGCGGGCGTCACCGCGCTGAACGTGGTGCCGATGGCCGCGACGCCTGCCGAGCGCGTCAAGCTGATCGAGCAGCTGCGCGAGCTGGTCTGACGAAATACGACGGCGTCCCGGCGACATACGCCGGGACGCCGTCGTGTTCGGGTCAGTTGGGTCGCAGCGAGGCCAGCGCCGCCTCGAGCGTCGAATGCAGCGCGAAGACCTGATCCAGGCTGGTCATCTTGAGCTGACGACTGGTCGCAGGTCCGTCGGCGACCACCGCGATGGTCGTCGCCGACCCGGCCCGCTGATGCGCCGCGACCAGCGCCGCCATCCCCGCTGAGGCGAGGAAACTGACCGCGGTCAGGTCGATGATCAGTGCCGTCGGCTTGCTCGCCAGGATGCCCTCGATCGCGGTCTCCAGTGCGGGCGCGGTCGCAAGATCGACCTCGCCGGCCACCGTGAGCACGGTCGCACCGTCACGCACTGCGACGGAGGTGGTCATCGTGTCCGCCATGGGATACGCGTCTCCGGAAGTGTTGGTCACAACATCACAACACACAAGTTGCAGCGAATTCGCAAGCTCGGAGTGTTCATACGCTCAAACAGTACCGGAGTCAGGGGTCGCCCGTGGTCCGTTGACGCGGGCCTGCGTTGGCGCTTGGGATGCGTCGGTTTCGATGATGAAGAGTCCCGAGGTCTCGGAAGTGAGGTCCCCGCGGACGACGGGGCGCTCTCCGATCGCACAGGACGTCCGGGTGGATGTGTCGGTATAGAATCGGGCGATTCCCATGCCGCCGTGGGCCGCGACGGTCGGGAGCGCACTGGGCGAGCGCACGCTATTGGATACAACAGATCGGCCTGATCGATGGACGAAGATCCCGACCTTGCCCAAGCCCGAGTCTTCCTGGAGTTGCTGGCCAACCGAGCTACAGCACTCGATCGCGAGCTCGGTTTCGCTCACCGCCTCAGCCCCGCCTCCCGCGCGGAATCGGTGGCCGAGCGGCGTACCCTGCAACGCTATATCGACCGCATCCGGCGCCGGTTCCCGGAGACGAACCGTCGAGCATGAGCGGAATCGACCACGACGATTCCTGTCGGCACCCCGGCTGGCCGCCTACCTCCGTCGAAGGGGGCTGCAGCCGGTCCGACCGAAGGCCCGATGAACACGTAGAGCTCGGGCGGCGATGATCGTTCCGAATTGCCTCGGGCGGACGGGTGTTATCGGCTCGTGCCGGGGCACCCTACGCCGTGTGCCAACACCTCGAGGAGGACCTCGATCGGATTCTCTGAGGCAAAGGAGCAAACAATGTCCACCATCCACTTCAAGGAGACGACGAACTCGACACCGGAGCAGTTCGTGGCGGCGCTCACCGATTTCGGGCCGGGCCGCTCGCAGCTGTTCGGCAACAGCGCCGACGAATATCTCGAGGTGCACGACCGGGGCCGCAGCGAGGCCGACGTCACCGAGGGCTCGCACGGCATCTGGGAACGCCTGCACTACGACTGGTCGAACCCTGACCGCGTCGTCATGACGACCACCGACTCGAATGTGTGGGGCGGCCATTCGGGTCACACGTATACCTTCACGCGCCGGCCCGATGGGACGACCGATGTGGATGTCGTCTTGGTGCGCGAGGGCAAGAACCTCAAGGGCCGGGTCCTCGGAGTCGTGGTCGGGACCGTCGGCAGGCCCGTCTTGCGGCAGGCTCTCGGAAAGACCGTGAAGGCTATCGAAGCCCGCGGCAACGGCGGGGGAACGGCCGAGCGCCCGTAACGGGTCCGGCCTTCACCGCGTCGCCGCTCGCAGCCGTCACGAGACTCGCGACCGGGCTCGAACGGGCGGACACCAACCTCCCGCTGAGCAGACCGGCGCCCGCCGAACGCCGACACGCGGTGGAAGCCAAGCTATGTTGCGCAGACAGCGACTACGCCGCAGGTTCGGCCCCGAGTACGTCCGGACGGTTCAGGAACGTGAAGACCGCAAGGCCGCCGAGCGCGAACTCACCGAACGTGAACGCAGGCACGCACAATTGCGGTTACGTGAGCTGTCGGACGACGAGAAGCAGGTCTACCACACCCGGTGGGTAGAGGTGCAGGAGCGCTTCATCGATGATCCTGCGGGGGCGTTGACCGAGGCCGACCGCCTGGTGACCACGATCATGTCCGAACGCGGCTATCCCACGGAGAACTACGAGCAGCAGATCGCCGATCTGTCCGTGGAGCACGCCGAGCCGCTGGGCCACTATCGCGCCGCGCACGAGATCGCGACGCGACCGGCGGGCAACGCGGTGTCCACCGAGGACCGCCGCACCGCCATCGTGCACTACCGAGAACTGTTTCAGGACCTGGTCGGTGTGACCGGCCAGGAGAACAAGGACGTGAAATCATGAGCACCGAGTCCGAGCCGCGACTGCCCGGCGATGCGCGTGAGAGAACCGCGGCAGGGGAACCCGCCGCCGACACCGAACGCATCGAGGCCGGCGGGCCGACCGAGGTTCCCGCCGCAGGTGACGGGCCTGCGCCGCTGTTCGCCGAAGCCGATTTCGATCGCCTGCGCACGCAGTGGCGGGAGGTTCAGGTGGCCTTCGTCGACGATCCGAGGACCGCTGTCGCCCGCGCCGACGACTTGGTCGGCGACACGATCGACAAGATGATCGCCACTTACCAGCAGCGCAAGCGCGAACTGGACGAGCGGCGCGGCGACCCGTCGGACACCGAAGACCTCCGGCAGGCGCTGCGCGGCTACCGGGCGTTCTTCGACCAGCTGCTCTCGACCGGCGCCTAGCCGGAGGGGCCTCTGAGTGCCTTTCGCTCGGTCACGAGTGGATGCAGGTCGTCGACGCGGCGGGCGGATCGGCGTCCAGACCGGAAACCGCTGGGCGGCAACCACATTCTCAACCTGCTCACCACACAGAGTCTCCTGCACGATCATCCGGTCAGTGACGGCCGTACATCATTCGGCACGTCGAGCCACATCGAGCGCTCCGCGACGAGGAGTTCGCCGCACTCGATCGGGTGCAGCGCGGCGCTGACCAGGCCGCTGGACTTGCGATCCCATCGGTTCCGATCCGGCAATCCCTACGGCGCCTCTCATGTGGTCGGCGACGGATTTTCGTCAACCGGATCCGTTGGCTGGTCGGCCGGGGGATGTTCGGATAGAAGGGAGGGGTGGAGTGGGAGACGACGGCTGGCCGGTATCGACGTTTCGCCGAGTTCGAGGCTCGGGGCAATTCGTCGTGTTATGAGTTGTGGGCGTTGGGGATTGCGTCGGATCGGCGGCTGCTGTCGTTGATCGACCGGCTTCCGGAGGAGAAGAGGCAGCCGAATCTCGTGCTGACGGCGGCACGCTGTCTCGGGGTCGCCGAGACGTCGTTTTCCGAGTTCCGGGACTGGATGTTTCGACATTGGGATGCTGTCGCGCAGGTCGTGACGACGCGCAGGACGCAAACCAACGAGGTCGGCAGGGCCGCGGTGTTGCTCCCGGCGCTGGCGCAGGTTCCCGGTCCTCTGGCGTTGATCGAGGTGGGTGCGTCCGCGGGGCTGTGTCTCTATCCGGATCTGTTCAGCTATCGCTACGACGATCGAAGCGAGCTGCACCCAGCCGGTGGCGCCTCCGGTGTGACGTTGCGGTGTGTGACTTCGGGTGAGCCGCCGATCCCGGATCGCTTGCCCGAGGTCGTGTCGCGCGCGGGCGTCGATCTGCACCCGCTGGATGTGCGCGATGCCGACGAGATGCGTTGGCTCGAGTGCCTGGTCTGGCCCGGGCAGCCAGAGCGGCTGCGACGCCTGCGCGAAGCGGTGGCGATCGCCCGGGCCAGACCGGTGGATGTGGTGACCGGCGATCTGAACGAGACGGTGACCGAGTTGGTCGAGGCCGCGCCGGATGGGGCGACGGTGGTGGTCTTCCACAGCGCTGTCTTGACTTATCTGAGCGTCGACGAGCGTGTCCGCTTCGAACGGACGGTCCGGGACTTGCCCTGTCATTGGTTGTCCAACGAGGGTTGCGGCGTCGTGGGATCGGTGGCCGCTCGGCTGCCGGTGTCCGCGCGAGACACTCCTGGACGGTTCGTTGTCGCGTTGGACGGGGTTCCGCTGGGATATGCCGGTGCGCATGGTCAGACGCTCGATTGGTTTTCGCCGCCGAGCGGTTCCGGATAAACACGGGACCAGATAACGCGGGATGTGTTTGGGTGCGCGGCACCGTACGGCGCGGGCGGATTCGACCCGCCGCCAAGCGTGTGACGGCGGGAGCGAGGTGACGTCGGCTCTGCCGTTGTTGCGGGGGTCCCTCGCTCGGTCGCCTCGGAGGTTCGCTCTGCATCACATCCGACGGGGCGGCGATAGGGTAGAGCGCGGCGAATGCCGTGCCTCGGTTTCGCCCGCGGTGAGGGGGCGAATTGCGATCAATGATGGTGTCGGCAGATGACGGAACTTTGTTGCACGTCGGTGTTACGGGAAGTGGTCCCTATGTAGTGGTTCTCTCCGGTGGACCGGGCTGCGTCCACTACCTGGAGGACGACGAGCTGGCACCGCGCGGGATGCGGGCGTGGTACCCGGAGCCGAGGGGCGTTGGACGCTCCGAGGGTGGGCCGCACGACCTCGAGCAGGCAGTCGCCGATATCGAAGCGGTGCGGCGATCCGGAGACATCGACAGCTGGGTTGTCCTCGGCCATTCCTGGGGCGCGGACCTGGCGGTGCGCTACGCGTTGGAACACCCCGATCGCGTCCGATCCGTGGTCGGCGTCGCCGGGCACGGATTGCACAAAGACCGCACCTGGTCCCAGACGTACCATTCATCGCGGCATCTGGAAGACGACCTCGAAATCGACTGGGCGCCAGACGTTCACGCCGCACTCGACGCGTCGTTCGTGCAGTGGATCCACGAAGCCGACCTGTTCCGCCTGCTGGCCGATTCCGATGTCGCCATGACGTTCATCTCCCCGCAGCACGATATCCGCCCGTCGTGGCCGCTCCGGCAACTCGCGGCCTTGGTCCCGCGCGGCAGCTTCGAGGAATTACCCGGAGTGGCCCACAACTTGTGGTCGACGGATCCGCAGGTGTGGGTCGATGTCGTCACCAGAGCGTGCGGCGCGCATCGCTGAACCGACTTCTTCTGGAGCAGAGCCCCTTTCAGCGAGAATCAGACGTTCGGCACGCTGCACCCGCACCCGACGGTGCACGTGAATCCGCCGGCCGCCCCGCCCTTCCAGCAGATGCATTTCTTGTCCATCTTCAGCGTCCCCGGCTGGCAAGCCGCCTGCGCCTTGCAGTCCTCTCGGGCGGCCTTGCACGCCTCGGCGATGGTCGCGCCGTCCGCTTGACCTTGGGTCAACTCGATCGGCTCCGGACCGGGCGGTACGGGCTCGTCGCCCACCGCGATGCGCATCACGCCGTCTCCGACTCCACCGTGGGCGAGCTGAAACGCCGTGATCGCCGTTTGGGTGAGCGGACCGAGCGCGCCGTCGACCGAGAGCAACGGCAGGCCGAGCAGCGCGATACTGCGGTTGATCAATTTCTGGACATCCTGCACGTCCTCCGGCAGATTCTGGCCACCCGCGCCAACGGACCGAAAAACCATCACCGCACCTCCCTCTGAATTTTCGGAAACGGTGCCCAATCGGTCGACCGCAATCGCGACCCTATTGATGCGACAGGCGTCTATCACGAGTAGCGCGCTACTCGAATGCCCCTCGGCTGACCCTCGGTCCCAGCCGCATCGAACGCAGCCGCGGACCGCATTCCACCGGCTTTCGCGGAGTGGCATCCCTGATCGAGGACGGACATGCATGCGGAAAAGGGCTCTGAACAGACGAAAGCCGCCGCCTGCTTCCAGGCGGCGGCTTTCGGCTGCGGGGCTGGGTTCAGCGAATGCGCATGAACTTCATCGCCTTCATGGCCTTCAACAGGAAGTCGGCGTGCTGGGCAGCGGTGCGGCCGAACGCGGGGTCGAATCCGACCCCGTGCTGTGCCGAGATATTTTGCTGTTCAACATATTTCATCAGACCGGTGGTGCCGTGGCGACGGCCGAGCCCGGATTGCTTCATGCCGCCCATCGGTGCGTCCTGAGCGGCGTAGGCGGCGGCGTAACCCTCGTTGATATTCACCGTGCCCGCCTGAATCCGGGCCGCAACGGTGCGAGCCCGCTTGACATCCTTGCTGAAAACGGCCGCGTTCAAACCGTATTCGGTGTCGTTGGCCAGCTCGACCGCCTCGTCCTCGGAATCGAACGGCGCGACCGACACCACGGGGCCGAACGTCTCCTCGCGATACAGCTTGGCGGAGGGCGGCACATCGGTGAGCACGGTGGGCTCGTAGAAGTACGGACCGACATCGGGCCTGGCCTTGCCGCCCGCGACCACCTGCGCGCCCGCCGCGACCGCGTCCGCCACGTGCGTCCGGACGCGGTCGAGCTGCTCGACTGAGGTCAGTGAACCCACACCGTCGGTGAATTCCATTGCCGCGCCGAGCGGTAGCGCGCGCACCTTGGCGCCGAAGGCGTCGACGAACCGCGGGTAGACCTCCCTGTCGACGTAAATGCGCTCGATGGACACACACAGCTGCCCGGCATTGGCGAAGCAGCCGCGCACGGCGGCGGTGACGGTGGCGTCGATATCGGCGTCGCGCAGCACCAGCATGGGGTTCTTGCCGCCGAGTTCGAGGGAGCAGCCGGTGAGAGTGGCGGCGGCCCGTGTCGCGATGGCCTTGCCCGCCGCGGTGGATCCGGTGAAGCAGACGAAGTCGGCGTTGTCGATGAGGGTGTCGCCGATATCGGCCGGGTCGCCGATGACCACCTGCCACAGGTCGGCGGGAAGTCCCGCCTCGATGAGCAGCATTCGCGGCCACAGGCTGGACAGCGCCGTCTGGGTATCCGGCTTGTGCACCACGGCGTTTCCCGCCAGCCGCGCGGGGATCACGTCCATGGTGAGCGAGAGCGGATAGTTCCACGGCGTGATCGTCGTGACCACGCCTTTCGGGTGGTATCCCTCGCGGGTCTGGGTCAGCAGCGGCAAGGCGCCCGCGCGTCGTTTGGGGGACAGCAACCGCGGCGCGCGCCGTGCGAAGTAGAGGGTCGATCCGACGCCGTCCATCAACTCCTCGAGCGCGTGCATGCGGGACTTGCCGGTCTCCAACTGGACGATGTCCAGTCCTTCCGACTGCCGATCCAGCATGATGTCGTGCAGCTTCAGGAACAGCGCCGCCCGCCGCTGCACGGGCACGCGCGCCCATTCGCGCTGCGCGGCCCTGGCCCGGTCGAACGCCGCCTCGACGTCGGCGGGCGTGCTCTGCGGCAAGGTCGCCAGGATCCGGCCGTCGAGCGGGGAGGTGGTGGTCACCGTTGCCGCGGTGCCGGTGACGCCGCGGGTGAGCCGGTCGATCGAGGCGCTCGCCAGGGCCTTCTCGCCAAGGGGCTGCGCGGCCGTCGCGGTCGATGTTTCGGTCATGAGGAACTCCTTTTCGGCGTTCATCAGCGTTACGCGGGTATGCCGGGCCTCGCCATATGCTCGGGCATCTCGTTCGAGTGGATCGGCTGTGCCGCGGCACAATCCGGAGGTGGCGAGGCCGCGCGGGGCTCGCGGGACGGGGTGCGGCCCGATTGATCAGTTTTGAAGAAGCCGCCGCGCGCGTCCGGTTCCTAGCATTGACAGTGTCGTCATCGAGTCCGTGAGGAAGGAACCCACAATGAGCAAGGCGCAGAAGTCCGGTACGGAGACCGTCGCGAAGGGTGCTGCTTCGGTGGGGTTCACCGAGGAGGAGCGGGCCGCGATGAAGGAGCACGCGCAGGAGTTGAAGACGGCCGCGCGCCGCGGTTCCCGGGCTACCAAGGCAGACGGGGAGCACGATGTGCTGGCGAAGATCGCCGAGATGGAGGATTTCGATCGTGCGATGGCCGAGCGGGTTCATGCCATCGTGACGGCCAATGCGCCGGAGTTGACGCCGAAGCTGTGGTACGGAATGCCCGCGTACGCCAAGGACGGCGCCATCGTGTGCTTCTTCCAGCCCGCGAAGAAGTTCAAGGCGCGGTACGCGACGCTCGGCTTCAACGACCCGGCGAAGCTGGACGAGGGCGGCATGTGGGCGACCGCGTTCGCGCTGAGCGAGCTGTCCGCCGAGGTGGAAGCGCGGATCGGCGAGCTGGTGAAGAAGGCGGTGAGCTGAGGCCCGGCGGCTCAGAGGTCGTCCACCACGCGACCTGCCGCCGGGACGTGCCCGCGACGAACGGGCTGGGAGCGTTATCCGGCGGAATTCGTTTCCGCCTCCGCCAATTGCGCGAGGCGTTCGAGGGAAGCGGACAGTTTCTCGCCGGTGGTGGCGCGGGCCCGAACCTGACGCTTCTCGTCGGTCAGCTTCGTCCAGTCGTAGGTGTGCGTCACCAGCGTCCGGCCCTCCTGCGCGGGCGCAAGCTCCCAGCGCCACAGGTGACCGGGCGGCTCCTTGCCGTGCTCCGACGGGTGCCAGGCGATGCGCTCGCCTTCGACGAACTCGACGACGTGGTTGTCGCGCACGGCGCCGTTGGTGAGGGTCATGGCGAACACGTCGCCCGCTGCGCGCACCCGCTGGCCCGCGGGGGCCTCGGCGAGGTTGTCGTTGCCGTCCCAGCGAGGCTGCTGCGCGGGGTCGGCGATGAGTTCGAAGATGTCGGCCGAATCCGCGGCGATCTCCCGGCTGGCGCTGACGATACGAGTTTCATCGATCTTCTCGGTCACGGGCTGAATCGAATCATCCGTCGCTCGCGCCCACAACCTTCGGGCGGAATCTTGTGCAACTCAACGTCGCTCAGCCGACCCGAGCGAACGGTGGCGGTCAGGTAGGTGTGGTCGGGTTGGCGGCGTTTGTCGGTGGGGGAGCCGGGGTTGAGCAGGCGGAGGCCGGTGGGGGTGACGCTGTCCCACGGGATGTGGCTGTGGCCGAAGACGAGGACGTCGGTGTCGGGGAAGGCGCGGGCGCAGCGGGCGTCGCGGCCCGCGGCCGGGCCGGTCTCGTGCACGACGGCGAGGCGAAGGCCGTCGAGGTCGGCGCGGGCCGTCTCGGGTAGGCGCGCCCGCAGCGCGGGTCCATCGTTGTTGCCGTAGACACCGATGAGTCGCTTACTGCGCGCCTCGAGCCGATCCAGCAGCGCCACCTCGACCCAGTCGCCCGCGTGCACGACGACGTCGGCGGCGTCCACCTCGCGCCAGACCGGCTCCGGGAGGTCGCGCGCGCGTTTCGGAATGTGGGTGTCGGAGATGATGAGCAACCGCACGATGTCCGGTGTACCACCGCGTCGCGGCGAATGCGGGACCCGCTCCGAAGCGGCCGATGGGATTCGGGCTGCCGATCCGCGCATGAGCGGACCCCGAAACTGCCACAATCGAAGTCTGATGACCGAGCAGCAGGATTCGGGCGAGGACAAGGATCCGCCACCGACGGGGTGGATCACGTTCGATCACGCCTACGGCCCCGCGGCGCCGGGGTATCCACAGCAGCCCTACGGCGGGCCGTATGGAGCCCCGGCAGAGGGCGCGATCAGAAGGTTCTTCAAGCGATTGTTCCGGACGAAGTAGCGACGGTTCGGCGATGGCGGAACAGGGCGCCGGGTGGGCGAGCTTCATTCACGACCAGCTCGAGCGCGAGTACTCCCGCCGCGACACACTCAACACGCGGGCCGCGTCCGCCGTCACCAGCGCGACCGGGCTCGTCACGCTCGTGCTCGCGGTGGTGGCGGTGTTGAAGGGCAAGGACTTCACGCTCACCGGTACCGCGCTCGTCGCGCTCTACGTCGCGATGCTCGCCCTGCTCGGGTCGGCGGTGCTGGCCGTCCTCGCGGGGGTCAGCTGGCGCTATCGCGTTACTTCCCTCGATTCCATGCGCGCGATGCTGACCGAGCATTGGCGCGACGCCGAAGTGGACGCCCGCTACGTGGCGGCGTACTGCAATCTGGAGTCGATCGCCTCGCTGCGGGCCGGGACGTCGCTGAAGGCCTACCTGCTGATGGGCGCAGCCGGAATGCAGGTGGTCTCGATCCTCGCGATGGCTACCAGCGCGCTCGTTCTCGTGGCCTGACCCTCGCAATCACCTGCACGCCGTGCAGAACTCGGCGACTGCGCGGCAATCACCTTGGTGTCGTGAAGAATTCGGCGACAACGCTCAGGTGAGCGTGTCGACGACGTAAGCGGCGGCCCCGGCGAGCAGAGCCTGGTCATAGGGGGCGTCCACGGTGGCCTTGCTCGACATCAGCGCGATGACGAGCGGGGCGGAGCCAGGCGGCCACACGATGCCGATGTCGTTCAGTGTGCCGTAGTCGCCGGTGCCGGTCTTGTTGGCCACCGTCCAACCCTGCGGCACCCCGGCCCGGGTACGTTGTGCGCCAGCGACGCTGCGCTCGAGGAGGTCGCGGAGGAAGGCGCGCTTGTCGGCGGGCAGGGCGTCGCCCAGCACGAGCCGCTGGTAGTCGGTGCCGAGGGCGCGGGGCGAGGTGGTGTCGCGTGGGTCGCCCGGTGTGGCTTCCGTGATCGCGGGTTCGATGCGATCCATCCGTGTGACGGTGTCGCCGAGACTTCGCACGTACGCCGTCAGTTCGGCGGGGCCGCCGAGGTCGCGGAGCAGCAGATTGCCCGCGGTCCCGTCGCTGAAACGGATTGCCGCGTCGCACAAGTCGCGGATGGTCATGCCCGTCTCGAGGTGCCGCGGGGTGACGGCGGCGTTCTTCAGTAGGTCGGCCTCGGTGTAGGAGACGACGGTGTCCAAGTGCGACAGCGGATTACGGTGCAGCACCGCCGCCGCGGCCAGCCCTTTGAACGTCGAGCAGAACGCGAAGCGTTCGTCCGCCCGGTGGGCGACGGTCGCGCCGGTGCCCGTCGCGAGGGCGTAGACACCGAGGCGGGCGTCGAACTGGCGTTCCAACTCGATGAGGCGCTCGTGATGGGCTTCCGCCGGGGTGGCCGGAGCCGCGGTAGGCGGCGGTGCCGGTTCCGTGGCGCAGCCCGCCAGCGGCAATAGCGCGGCCGCGGCAAGGAGCGTGCGGCGGGTGAGTACCGGTCGTGACAAGGTCACTGTTTTCCTTCCCCTGGTGCCCGACGACCGCGGCGTCGGACGGCGACGCGCGCATGATCATCCTGTGGTCCCATGAATACCGGAACCCCCCGCACAGCGCACGCTCTCCCCGGTGCGCATTGGGCTTGTCACCCGGAATATCGCCGGTTCATCAGGGGCAACAGCGTTTCAGTACGAGAGTCTCAGAGGACAGGCCGATTCCGCGTCCCGTAGATCCCCCACTCGTCGCCGCGCAGGTATGCGAGATGCTGGGCGTCGGCGCGGGCGGACAGCGCGGCGGCGACCTCGGCGGCGGCATTGCGGCGCAGCTTCAGCTGGACACCGAGACATCCCGCCACGATTGCGAAGCCGATGACGGCGCCATCGAGTTCGGCGTCGAACAGGTTGCCGATTCCGATGAGCAAGCCGAATGCCGCGACGGCCCAAGCCCACGCGCCCGGGTGCCGCCGCATCGACTCCCGCACCCTGCCGTATGCCTGCTTCGTTTTGTCGGGGTTCTGGAAACACCAGACGACGAGGTAGAAAGGCCACAGGAACGGGGCCAACAGCAACAGGACGATGATCTTCATGGTCCTCCTCTCACTGCACCGGATGAGGACTACCCAGATAATCGAGACCCAGTCCACGCGGTGTTACCCGCCGCGACGTGCCAGCAGCTAGCGGGCCGGTTTTTGCCCCGCAGGCGGAGACCGTGTCCGGTCACGCAGGCGCGTCTGCACCCTGACGCGCTGCCGACACCGCTCACCGCAGGCGGCGCAGGGCGCGTTCGGCGGCGTTGGCGCCGCACATGCCGTGCGCGCCAGGACCGGGCGGGGTGGCGGCCGAGCAGAGGTAGTGGCCCCGGATGCCGATGTCATAGGGCCACAGGGTTTTTCGCGGTCCGAAGACGAGCTGGGGGATGTCCTTGGCTCCGGTCATGATGTTGCCGCCGACGTAGTTGGGGTTGTACTCGGCGAATTCTGTCGTGGTGCGCACGGCGGCGCCGACGACGCGGTCGCGGAAGCCGGGCGCGAATCGTTCGATCTGGTCCATGATCGCGGCCGTGGCGTCGCCGGTGTAGCCGTGCGGGACGTGCGCGTAGGCCCAGATCGGGTGGATATCGCCGACCGAGCGCTGCGGGTCGGCCAGGTACTGCTGCCCGACCAGCACGAACGGCCGCTCAGGCATCCGCCCGACGTGGATGTCGCGCTCGGTCGCGGCGATCTCCGTGTAGCTGCCGCCGAGGTGCACGGTGCCCGCGCGGCGGGCGGCTTCGGCGGTCCACGGGATACCGCCCTGGACGGCGAAGTCGACCTTGAAGGCGCCGGGGCCGTAGCGAAAACGCCGGAACGCCTTGCCGATTCGCACGGGCAGCCGGTCGCCCATGATGTCGGCGACGGCCGTGGGCGCCACGTCCCACAGGACGACCTTCGCCGGCGGCAGGTCCGTCGCGGTCCGCACCGGCGTCCCGGTCTCGATCTTGCCGCCGAGATCGCCGAGCAGCGCCGCCATCGCGTCGGTGATGCGCTGCGATCCGCCCGCGGCGACGGCCCACCCGTAGGCGTGGCCCGCGGTGAGGATGCCGAGGCCGATGCTGGCGCTGAGCGGCCGGTTCAGCGGGTGGAATGCGTGCGCGGCGACGCCGCCGAACAGACCGCGCGCCTGCGGGGTGCGGAAGGCCTCCGCGAGCAGGTCGGCCGAGGCGAGTGCGGGAATCCCGAAGCGCGCCAAGCTCAATGGATGGCGCGGCACCCGCAGCAGCGGCCGCATGATGTCCGGGCTCATGCGGTCGTAGCGGGCGGTGGGGCGTTCGAACAGCAGCCGCCAGGCCCGGCTGTCGGCGCCGAGGCCCGCGGCCGTGTCGGCGACGGATCGGTGCAGCACACCGGCGCTGCCGTCGTCGAGCGGGTGGACGCAGTCGATCTCCGGCCACGCCCACGTCAGCCCGTAGCGGGCGAGGTCGAGCGCCCGCAGGAACGGAGAGCCGACGGCCATCGGATGGATGGCCGAGCACTGGTCGTGCAGCAGACCGGGGACGATCGCTTCGCGGGTCCGTGCGCCGCCGCCGATCTCGTCGGCGGCCTCCAGCACGGTGACCTCGAGTCCCGCCCTGGCCAGGACGATCGCCGCCGCGAGGCCGTTGGGGCCGCCGCCAACCACCAGTGCTGTGCTCATATCGCTCTCCGTTCCGTTGGTCGCGGATCAGCCGACGCGCTGCGGCTCGGGTTCGGGCGCGGGCCCGACGGGCAGCGTCGGCGCCTCGTATCCGGCGCGCCGCCAGGTCACTTCGTGCGGGATCGGACCGTCGGGCAGCCATGGCTGTGTCTGCACGGCATCGCGCACCCGCCACTCGCCGCGCTCGACGACGCCGAGCGCCGCGTCGATGACCTGGTACCGCTGGGTGCCGCGGTGGATCGGCTGGGACTCCACCCACACGATGATCCACTCACCGGGGGCGAAGCCGACACGGGATTGCACCGCCGCGATCAAATCGGTGCCGTGCAGGTGCCCGTCGCCGAAGTTGAAGCCGATCAGCGAGTTGCAGCCGAACTCGGCCTCGCGCACCGTCCACCGATCCAGCTCGGGAATGTGCTTGTACAGCAGCGAGAACAGGCCGCGGCCCTGACTGTGCATGGACCGCCACGCGATGGTCTGCTGCATGGTGATCTCGGCGATCGCCTTCGGGTAGCCCATGGCCTGCAACTGGTCGATCTGGTTCTCGGCAGGCCGGTGCGGCAGCGTGTTCAGCTTCTCCTCGGCGCCGGGTGCGAACGCCCACAGCGCCGAGGCCCAGTTGCCCGCGTACTGCCGCATCGACGGCAGGAACGACACCAGATCAGGGCGCAGGTTGCCGAGGACCGGGAAGAACACCAGCGCTGCGGTGATCCCGATGGCCAGCCACGGCGAGGACATGTCGGTGACCGCATAGCCGTCGGCCGCGGGGAAGCCGAGGAACAGGAACACCGTCAGGTAAGCAAAGAGGACGTTCCACTCCAGCGGAACAGCCAGCGGGAAGGTGGAGATGATGAAGCAGTGGAACACCACCATCATCACCACGCCGGCCAGGGTCAGCCAGTATTTGGTCGAGAACAGCAGCACCAGCGGCGTGATGATCTCCACCGTGGTCCCGCCGACGTGGGCGAGGAACGAGGCGACCTTGGACGGGCGTAGATCGCGCGGGAAGTCGCGGTACTGCTGCCGCTTGATCCACCGGAAAGGGACGGCGGGGCTGTTGGACACCATCGGCGGAACCACATTCGAGAAGTGGCTGCCGAACTTGGATACGCCGGCACCGATCCAGACGACGCAGATCAGCAGCTTGGCCGCGATGATCATGTCGACGAAGGGCAGCGCCGCGAAGAAGACCAGGGCGGGCAGGTACTGCTCACCGCGCGCGGCGAGGAAGATCGTCTTGTCCCGCAGCCCGCACAGCAGGTAGAGCGCGATCGGCGCGATCAGCAGCGCCGGATTCACCAACCCAGAGGTGTGGCCAGGTAGCGACGCGCTCGGGACGCCCGGCAGCACGATCGCCATCAGCAGCGTGCCGAGGAACGCCAGGTAGAGGACGACGTCGAGCAGCGTGCGGGTATCGCCGTTGGTGAACGGCACCCGCCGCCACGGCCGCAGGCGAATCGTGCCTGGCCGCGCCCAGAACAGGATTCCGCCGGTCATCGGCTTGAACTTGCCCGCGAGCGGACCCCAGGAACCGGCCAGGCCGATGGCCTCGAGCAGGACGGTCCACAGCACCAGCTTCTGATAGACGATCGGCTCGTTCCACCAGTCGGCCACGTCCCAGACCGGGCCGACGCCGGAGGTCCAGGTCGCCAGCGCCGTGCCACCCAGGACGTAGAGCATGAGGAGTTTGACGAGGTAGATGGTGTGGATCATTCTCGGGCTGCCGAAGCCGTAATTCACCCAGTGCAGCGCCAGGGCGTGCATGCGTTCCCGCAATGGTTTGCCGAGAAATGTATCCACGTCGACGGGCGGGAAATCTCCCGTTTTGAACCCCATGGTTACGAGCCTTTCTTGCTGTCGTTTTTCGGGTGCACGACATCGACGTCCGTGAGCGCGCGGCTGGGACGGCGGACTGTGCCTTCGTGGATTTATCGCCGAATTCGGACGATGCTCAGGCCTGCATCGTGCGTAATTTTCTTTTGTCGATCTTGCCCACCGGATTGCGTGGCAGCTCTTCCGTGAGATGAATGGCGACCGGGATTTTTACCCTGGCCAGTGAGATGCCGCAATGCTCGAGCAAGTGCGAGGCGGTGACCGTGGTCCCCGGCATGGCGACCACGTGCGCGACCGGCACCTCGCCGAGCACCTCGTGCGGCGCGCCGACCACGGCAGCCTCGAGCACGTCCGGGTGGGCGTGCAGGACGTTCTCGATCTCCTTGGGGTAGATGTTCTCCCCGCCGCGGATGATCATGTCCTTGATGCGGTCGACCAGCACCAGGTAGCCGTTCTGGTCGAAGTAGCCGACATCGCCGCTGTGCAGCCAGCCGTCGACGATGGTCTGCGCGGTCGCCTGCGGGCGGCCGAGGTACCCGCGCATCACGTTCGGGCCCTTGATCACTACCTCGCCGGGCTCGCCCGGGTCGGCGAGGATGCCGTTGGCCTGCATGATCGCGATCGTCTGACCGGGCAGCGGCACCCCGACCGTGCCCGGCTTGCGCGGCCCGTCCGGCGGGTTCACCGTCGACGCGCATGTCCCCTCGGAGAGGCCGTAGCCCTCGACGATCGGGACGCCGAAACGCGATTCGAACCGCGCGATGAGCTCGGCGGGCATCGGCGCCGCGCCGCACACGACCCGACGCAGTGACGAGGTGTCCGGTGTCCGCTCGGGGGATTGGGTCACCAGCATGGCGTAGATGGCAGGCACCGCGGAGAAGTACGTCGGCCGGACGCGTTCGACCACGTCGAAGAAGGTCGACGCGGAGAACCGCCCCGCGATGGTGGCCCTGCCCCCGGCCAGCAGCGGCGACAGCACGCTCACCACGATCCCGTTGACGTGGAACAACGGCAGGATCAGCAGGCTGTGATCGGTCTCGTCCAGGCCGAGCGTCTCGATGAGCATGGCGCACATGGCGGCGATGTTCGAGTGATCGAGCACCACGCCCTTCGGCTGTCCCGTGGTGCCGCTGGTGTAGATGATCAGCGCGGTCGCGTCGTCCTCGGTGACGACCGCGGGCACCGGCCCGGTGGCCGTCGCGGCGCGGCCCGCCACATCGGCCACATCCAGCGACCCGATTCCGCGGCCGCCTTCGGTGATCACGACTTTCGCGGCGCAATCCGAAATCTGATAGTGCAGTTCATCGAAAGTCGAATCCGGTTTGACCGGAGTGACCGCGGCGCCGAGATGCCAGGCGGCGAAAAGGATGATCACCAATTCCAGTCGGTTCGGCAAAACCACCGCGACCACATCACCGCGCCGCACACCGTGCGCATGCAGAATTGCCGCGGCGATCTGGACGCGGCGTGCGAAAGTCGCGTTGTCGAGTTCTTCGTGATCGTCCGCGAGGCAGGGGCCGGTCGGATTCCGGAGCGCCCGGACGCGGGGTGTCTCGGCTATGTGCTGCGCCATTTCCTCACCATCGAATGCGTATGGTATGTGACGGGGATTACAAAACCCACGGTAGGGAAATAGCCGAGACAGGGCTACGGGCCGGTATCCCAGAGTTTTCGCGGTGCGTTGTGCCAGTGGCACAAAGAGTGTCCGCAAGCGCCCGTCCGGACCGCTGACCTGGAGTATCGTCCGGGCCAATGAGCGAGCGCAGTGAGGGAATCATGGCCGGGCGTGCGACAGCCGTGCCGGGGCCTGCCTGCGAGGCGCGGGCATGAACGACGAGGTCGAGTCGACCGTCCGCGAGGTGGCCGAACACATCAAAGCCGATCTTCCTCGGCTGCTCGCGGACATGACCTCGATGTTCGCCGAGATGATTCCGGAGTTCCGGCACGACGACGAGGTGCGGAGGTTGATGGTGGCCAGCACGGCCTCGAACCTCGCCGCGATCCTCGATCTGCTGACGCTGGGTATCTCGCTCGACGATGTCACCGTGCCGCCCGCCGCCGCGGAGTACGCCCGCCGGTTCGCCCAGCACGGAATGTCGCTCGAGGCATTGCTGCGCGCATATCGCCTGGGGGAGCACATGTTCGCGCAGACGGCGATGACCGTGTTGCGGACGCTCGAACCCTCGGCCGAGCTGGCCCTGGCGACGACCAGCCGGATCGCGCTGCTGATCAACCGCTACATCGACCGGGTCGTCGAGGGCCTCATCGATATCTACGAGAACGAACGCCGCCGCTGGCACGCGCGCACGGACGCGACGCGCGCGGCACAGGTCAGGGCCGTTCTCGAGGGGGAGGGGCTGGACCTGCCTTCGGCGGAACAGATGCTCGGCACCTCGCTGCGCGGCTGGCACCTCGCCGCGATCATCTGGACACCGCCCGGCTCCCCGGCCTCCGACGACCTGCTGCGCACCGGCGCGCGCATGCTCGGCAACGCGACCGGCAAGGAACCGATGACGATCCTCGTCGACGAACACAACTGCTGGGCGTGGATCTCCTCGACGGGCAGACCCTCGCTCGACGTGTCAGCGCTCGAATCCGAGCTGCGCAAGCAACCGCCGCTACGGATGGCGGTCGGCGATCGCGGGTCCGGGCTCGCCGGGTTCCGGCAGACGTTCCGCGACGCGCAAGGCGCGCGCGGCGTGGCGGTGGCCGCCGCCAAAGTCCGTCAGCTGACGCTGTATTCGCGAGTCGCCGTTGCGGGTCTGCTGATGGACCGCCTGCCGGACGTGCGGGCTTGGGCGCATCGGGTGCTCGGCGACCTGATGCGCGACGACGAGTCGACGGCCCGGCTGCGCGAGACCGCCCAGGTGTACCTGGACGCGCGCGGCAGCCTCACCGACGCGGCCGCCCGCATGCACGTCCACAAGAACACCGTGCACTACCGGGTGCGCAAAGCCGAAGAGCTGCTCGGTCATTCGCTCGGCACCAACCGCCTCGATGTCGAGATCGCGCTGATGGTGTGCGATCGGTTCGGTGTCACCACACCGGCTTCCGGCCGTTCGGACACAGCGGAATGACCGTCCTGCGTCCCGGCCCCTCGCGTCACCCCGCGATTCGGCGGTTGGCTCCGCGCAGCGGGTTCGCCACGGGCGATTTGATCGCCGGGAGGGTGACCGACATGCGAACCCGCGTGCCCTGTCCGTTGTGGTCGATCTCCAGTTCCTCGGTGAGCGCGCGCATCATATCGATGCCCCGGCCGCGGTGGCCGGGATCGGCGGAGCGCGGCTTCCAGGTACCGGTGTCGGTGACCTCGATGACGACCCGTTCGGTGTCGCATTCCGCGCTCACCCGGACGCGTTCGGTCGCGACCGCGCCATTGCGGTAGGCGTGCTCGATGCTGTTGCTGCACGCCTCGTTCGCCGCGGCCACCAGGTCGGAGGCGAGATCGTGCGGCACGGCCGCGGCCGCGAACCAGGCCTTGAGCCTGCGGCGCATGCCGGAGAGCTCGTCGGCGTCGGCGGGCACGTCCATGTGCAGCGGCGCGGGCGGCTGCCGGTAGACCACCATCGCGACGTCGTCGTCGTAGCCCGCGGCGGGGCGCAGCCGGGAGAGCACCGCGTCGGCCACCTCGCGCGGTAGTTTGCCCGCGGTGTCGGCGAGCACGGTCGCGATCTTGGCGAAACCGTCGTCGATGTCGACCCCGCGCTGTTCGACGAGACCGTCGGTGAACAGCACCAGCGTCGAGCCGGGCGTCAGCGCGGTGGTGGCCTCGGGCCTGCGCGGCATCTCGAAGGTGGCCAGCGGCACCGAGCGCCCGCCCTCCAGCAGCCTGCCCGGCGTGCCGACGTCGGCGAGGATCGGCGGCATGTGGCCCGCGCTGCTGTAGCGGACCAGTCCGCGCACCGGGTCGAGCACCGCGGCGCACACCGTGGTGCACATGGCGCCGGGTATGCGGCCTGCCACCGTGTCGAGCTCGGCGAGCAACTGCGCGGGGCCCGCCCCGCGCAACAGCAAAGCCCTTCCCGCCGTGCGCAATTGGCCCATCACCACGGCCGCGGACAGACCGCGGCCGACGCAGTCGCCGACCACGATGCCGATGGTGCCGTCGCGCAACGGCACCACGTCGTACCAGTCGCCGCCGATCTCCAGCGGCGGCAGCGCCGGTTCGTAGTGCACCGAGAACCGCGGTGGCAGCTCGATGGGGCCGAGCATGGCCCGCTGCAAGGTGAGCGAGGTGGCGCGGGCCTGATCGAAGTTGCGCGCCCGCTGCACCGCCAGGCTGAGGTGCCCGATCAGCAGCGAGAACAGCGTCCAGTCCGCGGCGCTGATCGCGCGCGGCGCGGCGAAGCGCAACCACAGTGCGGCGTCACCGGTTTCGCCGAGCGGAGCGACGATGCCCTCGGAGCTTTCCGCGCCCTCCGGGATCGCGAACAGGCTGCGCGGCGGTCTGCGCCGGGCGCGCTCGAGCAAAGCTCGCGCCGGTTTGTCGAGCGCCACGGGGTCGGTCTCGATGCCCGCGGCCGAATCGCCAGGCCGCTCGACGGACCCCGAGACGTACACCTCCGGGTCGGCATTGCGGCTCGGCCACACCGTGACGACCGCGGACTCCGCGCCGACGGTGCGCCGCAATTCGTCCAGACCCACCGCGAGCACCTCGACCACGCTGGTCGCCGCGCCCACCGCGGTCGCCAGCCGGGACGCGGCCTGGTCGCGGGCCTGCGCGTCGTGCTCGGCGGTCACGTCGCGGATGGTGCCGACGTAGATCAGCTCGTTGTTCTCCGGTTTCACCAGCGCGCTGGTGCTCACCGCAAGCCAGAGCTGACGCCCGTCGCGGTGCCGGATCGGCAGCACAAAGCGCAGCGCCTCGGTGCCCAGATCCGGGTAGCGCGGTCCGGCGGGCAGCGACCACGGATGCGGCACGGGATACGGCACGTCCGCGGGACCGTAGCCGGTGAGCGCGCCGAAGGCGGAGTTCACCTCGACGATGGTGCCGCGCGCATCGGCGACGAAGAACCCGTCCTGCAGCGATTCGACCAGCGCGGTGCGGAAGGCGTCGCGGCCTGCGAGATCGTCGGCGCGCGAACGCTGTTGCTCGTAGCGGCGGGTGCCGTCGAGATAGCCGCGGGTGGCGATGTCGAGCGCGGCGAGGGTCTGTAAGAGGAATTCGAGTGCGGTCTCGGCGATCCGCGGCGCGCCCTCGGACGCGTGCTCGGCCTGTTCGGCCTCGGTGGCCAGGCGGAAGTGGTTCTCGGTGAGGTCGAGCAGGCTGATGCTCTCGACGAGGGCTCGCCTGCCCAGTTCGTAGCCCTCGGACAGGCTGTCCTGACCGGGCGAGGCCAGGTGGCGTCGCAGGGCGTCGGCGTAGGCGTCCAGGAATTCGGCGAGCACGGTGCTCATCGGCGACCGCCACTACATGCGTTCATGCCTCCACCTCGCTGGCGCTCATGACACCCCGTTCGCGGTCCCGCCGCGGTGCCGGGCGGCCAGCACCAGGGCGTCGTCGGTGTCCTTGGCGTGCCGGGCCAGGATGTCGGCGGTGATCTCGGCGGTGGACCTGGAAAGGTCGATGCCCTCGGCGGCTTCGGTGACGATGCCGTCGGTGGTCATCAGCAGCAGATCGCCCGCGCGCACCTGCACGGTCTGCGGTTGCAGGTTCTGCGGTAGCCGATATCCCACGATGCCTCCGGTCAGCAGTACCGCAGCGCGCACGGTCAGTCCGGCGGGGCTCGCGGTGAGCACCCGGGAATCGACATTGCCGACGCCGAGCCAGCGGACGGTGTCCTTGACGTCGAACAGCGCCAGCGACACCGCGGCGCCGCGGGTGTCGGCCATGGCCCGATGACACAGCACCATCAGCACATCCAAAGGCTCGGAGCGGTTCTCGGCCAGCACCTGGGCGGCCCGGTCGGCCGCATCCGCCGCGGCGGCGCCGTGGCCGAGCCCGTCGAGCACCGCGAACAGCACCGCGCCGCCGCCCGCGTCGAGGACGACGCAGCGGTCGCCGGAGATGTGCTGCCCCGGTAACGCGCGACCGGCCACCGCCCACTCGATTCGGCCGATGAACCCGTCTTCATGCACCGTTGGGTACCCACTTCCACATTTCCACCAACGTGCCGCGGCCGGGTGCGGAGTCGATCGTGAGCCGATCCATCAACCGTCGCGCGCCGGGCAGTCCGAGCCCGAGTCCGCGACCCGTCGAATAGCCGTCCTCCAGTGCGCGGGGGATGTCGCGAATGCCGGGCCCTTGGTCGCTGGCCTGGACCACGAGCGCCTGGCGGCCCTCGCGATCGCCGACCAGCAGGCGAATTTCGCCAGTGCCCGCGTAACTGGTGATGTTGCGGGCGATTTCGGAGATGGCCGTCGAGATCATGGTGCAGTCGGTCAGGGAAAAGCCGAGCTTGGCTGCCAATTCCCGTCCGGCTTGTCGTGCTGTCACGATGTCCGCGGACAGCTTGACCGCGATCACCACGTTCTCAGCGGCCACTGTCACGACCGTCTCGCTGGCGGCGTACGGAAGATTTTCGATCCAGCCATGCCAGTCCTTCTTCGAGGTCGAGGGCGGTGTGCATGTCCTCGAAGGTCAGTCCGAGCTGCACCATGGCGAACGCGACCTCGGGTTGAAGTCCGACGATGACGGTCTCCGCCCCGCGCAACTGGGTCATGTGCGCGATGGTGCGCAGCGATCTCGCGGCGAAGGAATCCATCACGTCGATCGCCGTCACGTCGACGATGATGCCGTGCGCCCGGTATCTGCTCACCTGTTTCATCAGGTCGTCCTGCAGGCGCTCGGTATCGGCGTCGGTCAATGCGGACTGGACCGACGCGATGAGATAGGTGCCTTGCTTGAGAATGGGAACCGGCATCGCGGGCGCTCGATCAGCGTCCGTCGCGTTCGGCCGCCCGATCGGTCACGCGGGTCACCTCGTAACCGAGTAGGCGTTCGGCTTCCTCGATGCCGCCCTGGAGGTCGCCGACGGCGTTCATCTTCGACAGGTCGAGGCCGATGGTGACCAGGGTGAGCGCGATTTCCGAGGACAGGCCGGTGATGATCACGCTGGCGCCCATCAGGCCGGAGGCGTCGACGGTTTGGACCAGGTGGTTGGCGACGGTGGAGTCGATGGTGGGGACGCCGGTGATGTCGATGACGACGACCTTGGCGCGGTTGTGGCGGATGGCGCGGAGCAGCTGTTCGGTGAGCTGGCGGGCGCGTTGGCTGTCGAGCACGCCGATGATGGGCAGGATCAGCAGCTGTTCGCGGACCTGGAGCACGGGGGTGGACAGCTCGCGGATGGCTTCCTGCTGCTGGCGGATGACGCGTTCGCGTTCCTGCACGAACGAGATGGCCACGGTGCTCGCGATGCGGTTGGCGGCCGGTTCGTAGGCGTCGAGGGCGTGGTTCAGCAGCTCGAAGTTGGACTGGTACTTCTCGAACAGCGAGCGGGCCAGCACATCTCGCAGCAGGAGCACGATGCCGAGCACCTCGTCGGTCTCGACTCCTCTCGGGATGATGCGTTCGGACAGGTCGCGCGCGTAGGCCTGCAGCGCTTCGACGCTACCGGTCTCCAGCACCTCGACGTAGTTGTCGTAGATGGAGGTGGCCTCGGAGAAGATCTCCTCCGGGGTCATGGCGGTGAGCAGCTGGGCGTCGGTGATGCGGCGCGCCCACTCCTCGCGCAGCGCGGTGCGGTTCTGGCGCAGGTGCTCGACCAGCTGCGGCAGCAGGTTGTCGACCGGTCCCGCGGCCAGCGAGTCCGCCGAAAGGCTCATGGACACCTCGGACATGGAAATTCCAGCCCCTTTCGACGGGTAGGTCGGTGATTCGTCGTGCGCTCGGCCGTGGCCGAGTCCGAGCCTAGTCATACCCCATCCCGATTGGCGCTGAAACCTATGGGTAGCTCGCGCACAATTCATGTGGGCGTCACGAATCCGCGCTCCAGCGCGAGCAGGGCCTGGTCCAGGTAGACGGTGAGATCGGCGTCCGCCCGGCGCAACCAGGCGTCGAAGGCGGCGCGGGCCGCCGCGAGTGTGGTGCGGCCGACGGCCATCGGGATGAGCCCGTCCTCGGGTTCGCCGAGCCGTCGCCCGGCGAAGGCGCTCACCGCGCGCTCCCAGGCGTCGTAGTGCGCGCCCGCCGTGGCCGAGAGCGCGGGCACGGTGGCCACCAACCACATGCGCCTGCGTAACTCCGGCACGTCCTCGGCGCGATAGCGGTTGGCGTTGACCACGACTCGGCGCACGGCGGTCATCATCGGCACGTCGTCGGGCACCGTCGCGAAGTCCGCGCGCAGCGCGGCCACCTCGTCGTCGAACTGGTGCCAGAGCACCTCGGCCTTGGTGGGGAAGTAGCGGAAGAAGGTGCGCCCGCTGATGCCCGCGGCGGCGGCGATCTGGTCGACGGTGGTGTCGTCGAAGCCCTGTTCGGTGAACAGGCGCATGGCGATGACTTCGAGCTCGCGCTTGGTGGTGCCGCGGGGTCGGCCCCGGGTGGTCCGCGTGGTCACGTAGTCATTATGGACGGCGTCCGGTCGAATTTTGTCAGTCCATGAAAGTATTGATTATGTCATTCGGTGACGTTAATCTCGGTGGCATGCGCAGCATGGCGGATCTCACATGGCCGGAGGCGGGCGCGCGTGCCGCCGGTGCGATCCTCGCCGTGCCGGTGGGCGCCACCGAGCAGCACGGACCGCACCTGCCGCTGTCCACCGACACCGACATCGCCGTCGCGCTGTGCGCGAGCCTGGCCGCCGCGCGCCCGGAAGTGCTTGTGGCGCCCACGATTCCGTACGGATCCAGCGGCGAGCACGCGGGATTCCCTGGCACCCTGTCCATCGGGCAGGCCGCGCTGGAGATGTTGATCGTGGAGTTGTGCCGCTCGGCCACCGACACCTTCGACCGCGTCCTCGTGGTCAGCGGGCACGGCGGGAACCTGGAACCGCTGCGCCGCGCCGAGGAGCTGCTGCGCCGCGAATCCCGCGACGTGCGGGTGTACCTGCCGCACTATCCGGGCGGCCTGCACGCGGGTCGCGCCGAGACCGCGCTGCAGCTCGCGCTGCGTCCTGATCTGGTGCGCGCCGATCGGGCCGAGAAGGGTGACACCCGCCCGCTCGACGAGCTGCTGCCGCTGCTGCGCGCCGGGGGAGTACGCGCGGTGAGCCCGAACGGCGTGCTCGGCGATCCCGCGGGCGCGCACGCCGAGGAGGGACGCGACCTGCTCGCCCGATTGACCGACGACCTGACCCAGAAGACCCGGCACTGGTGGCCGGTGCACGCCCCGAAAGGACTCCCGTCATGAATCCCTGGTTCGAAACCGTTGCCGAGGCGCAGCGCCGCGCGAAGAAGCGGCTGCCGAAATCGGTGTACGGCGCGCTGATCGCGGGCTCCGAGCGCGGTCAGACCATCGAGGAGAACCAGAAGGCATTCACCGAACTCGGCTTCGCGCCGCACGTCGCCGGTCCGATCGGCGAGCGCGACCAGTCGACCACGGTGCTCGGTCAGCCGCTGGCGATGCCGGTGCTGATCTCGCCGACCGGCGTGCAGGCCGTGCACCCCGACGGTGAGGTCGCCGTCGCGCGGGCGGCCGCCGCGCGCGGTATCGCCATGGGACTCAGCTCCTTTGCCAGCAAGCCGATCGAAGAAGTGATCGCGGCGAACCCGGCCACCTTCTTCCAGCTCTACTGGTGCGGCGGCAAGGACGAGATCCTGCAGCGCATGGCGCGGGCGAAGACGGCGGGCGCGGTCGGGCTCATCCTGACGCTGGACTGGTCCTTCTCGCACGGCCGCGACTGGGGCAGCCCGGTGATCCCGGAGAAGCTGGATCTGCGCACCATGCTGAAGTTCGCGCCGCAGACCCTCGCCCGGCCGCGCTGGCTGGCCACCTACGCCCGCTCCGGGCACATCCCCGATCTGACCGCGCCCAACATGGCGGTGGGCGACGGCCCGGCGCCAGGCTTCTTCGGCGCCTACGGCGAATGGATGGGCACGCCCGCGCCGGACTGGGACGACGTGCGCTGGATCTGCGACCAGTGGGACGGCCCGGTGATGCTCAAGGGCGTGATGCGGGTCGACGACGCGCAGCGCGCGGTCGCCGCGGGCGTCGCCGCGATCTCGGTCTCCAACCACGGCGGCAACAACCTGGACGGCACCCCGGCCGCCATCCGTGCGCTGCCGGTGATCGCCGACGCCGTCGGCGGCCAGATCGAGGTGGTGCTCGACGGCGGCATCCGCCGCGGCAGCGACGTGGTCAAGGCGGTCGCGCTCGGCGCCCGCGCGGTGATGATCGGCCGCGCCTACCTGTGGGGTCTCGCCGCGAACGGGCAGGCGGGTGTGGAGAACGTGCTCGACATCTTGCGCGGCGGCATCGACTCGGCCCTGCTCGGTCTGCGCAAGACGGCGATCACCGATCTGAACCGCGGCGACCTCGTGGTGCCCGACGGTTTCGAACGGGCGCTTGGCGTGCCCGCGGCGACGAAGGCGCCGACTTCGTCTTGACCACGCTCAACCCGGGGGTCTCGTCCGGTGGTGCGCGAGCAGCGTGTCGTAGATATCGGCCAGCGCGCTGAGCTGTTCGCGGTCCAGCGCGTTGATCATGTGCTTGCGCACGCTGCGCACGTGCGCGGGCGCCGCGGTACCGAGCACGTCGGCGCCGCGCGGGGTGAGCCGCGCGGCGGTGCGGCGCGCGTCGTCGGGGATCGGCTCGCGCAGCACCAATCCGCGCTTCTCCATCCGGGTGATCTGATGGGAGAGCCTGCTCTGCGACCACTCCAGCGCCTCGGCCAGATCGGCGAAGGTCAGCCGGTGGTCGTCGGTAGCGGCCAGCCGCGCGAGTACCGAGTACTCGACGTAAGTGAGGTTCGACTCACGCGATGAGTCGCGTCCCACGGCGGCGGCGATGAGATCTCGCGTGCGCACGAATCCAAGCCAGGCCCGCATCTCGACGTCGTCGAGCCACTGCGGATCGGTCACGGCTGCCTCCAAGCCTCTGACGTGTCAGCCAAATTGCCCCGCTGTAGTCGTGTCGAGCGCGACAAACTGCAGGGACATGACAGGTAGCACCACTGGGGTTGAACGTGCAACCTTTTGTGCGGCTTACCAATGCCTCGGCCGTCGAGTCGCGCACTCGCGCTAGGGGTTCGGTACGGCGGTGGTGTGTCCGCCTGCACAATTAGGTTTGCCTAACCCGGGATGGGTCCCGGACCGCTGGATAGGCTCCCTGTGCTTGTGACCAGCCCGGCTCAGCCCGCTGCGGCCGACGGTCCGCTCGAGCCCCAGTCTCACCCGAAGGAGTGCGATCCGTGACCGCCCCGGAATTCCGCTATTCAGATCTGCTGCCGACCGGCGCCGACGACACGCCGTACCGGCTGCTGACCACCGAGGGCGTCAGCACCTTCGAGCACAACGGACGCACGTTCCTGCAGGTGGATCCCGAGGCGCTGCGGCTGCTCACCACCGAGGCGATGCACGACATCAGCCACTACCTGCGGCCCGCGCACCTCGGTCAGCTGCGCAAGATCATCGACGACCCGGAGTCCTCCGGCAACGACCGCTTCGTCGCGCTGGACCTGCTCAAGAACGTCAACATCTCCGCGGGCGGCATCCTGCCGATGTGCCAGGACACCGGCACCGCCATCGTGATGGGCAAGAAGTCCGAGGGCGTGCTCACCGGCGTCGACGACGCCGAATGGATCAGCCGCGGCGTCTACGACGCCTACACCGAGCTGAACCTGCGCTACTCGCAGCTGGCCCCGATCACCATGTGGGACGAGAAGAACACCGGTTCGAACCTGCCCGCGCAGATCGAGTTGTATTCCACCAAGGGCGATCCCGCGCACCCGTCCTATAAGTTCCTGTTCATGGCCAAGGGCGGCGGTTCGGCCAACAAGTCCTTCCTCTACCAGGAGACCAAGGCCATCCTGAACCCCACACGGATGCTGGAGTTCCTGGACGAGAAGATCCGCTCGCTGGGCACCGCGGCCTGCCCGCCCTACCACCTCGCGGTCGTGATCGGCGGCACCAGCGCCGAATTCGCGCTCAAGACAGCGAAATACGCCTCGGCGCACTACCTGGACAACCTGCCCACCGAGGGTTCGCTCGCCGCGCACGCCTTCCGCGACCTCGAGCTCGAGGAAGAGGTCTTCGAGCTCACCCAGTCGTTCGGTATCGGCGCGCAGTTCGGCGGCAAGTACTTCTGCCACGACGTGCGCGTGGTGCGTCTGCCCCGGCACGGCGCCAGCTGTCCGGTGGCGATCGCGGTGTCCTGCTCGGCCGACCGGCAGGCGCTGGCCAAGATCACCCCGGAGGGCGTGTTCCTCGAGCAGCTCGAGCGTGAGCCCGCGCAGTACCTGCCGGAGCAGACCGACGAGATTCTCGGTGGCGACGTGGTGCAGATCGACCTGAACCGGCCGATGTCGGAGATCCGCGCCGAACTGTCGAAATACCCTGTCAAGACCCGGCTTTCGCTGACCGGACCGCTGGTCGTCGCGCGTGACATCGCGCACGCCAAGATCAAGGAGCGGCTGGACGCGGGCGAGCCGATGCCCGAGTACCTGCGCGACATGGCCGTCTACTACGCCGGGCCCGCAAAGACCCCCGACGGCTACGCCTCCGGTTCCTTCGGCCCCACCACCGCGGGCCGGATGGACTCCTACGTCGACCAGTTCCAGGCCGCGGGCGGCTCGTTCGTCATGCTGGCCAAGGGCAATCGTTCGGCGCAGGTCACCAAGGCGTGCAAGGAACATGGCGGCTTCTACCTCGGTTCCATCGGCGGACCCGCGGCCCGGCTCGCGCTGGACTGCATCAAGTCGGTCGAGGTGCTGGAATACCCCGAGCTGGGGATGGAGGCGGTCTGGAAGATCGAGGTCGAGGACTTCCCGGCGTTCATCGTCGTCGACGACAAGGGCAACGACTTCTTCGCCGAGACCCAGAAGCCCATCGCGCTGCGCGTGCGTACCCGGTCCAAGGAACGCGTCTAGGCGTACCTTCGTTTTCGCTGCGGCCGTGGCTGTCGGCGGAGCCGTCCGGCAGTCACGGCCCGCGCGGGCAGTGGTGCGGACACGGCGATGTCACCATGATCACCGGTGTGACATCGCCGCCCTCCCAGGCACTCTTAGCGATATGGGTCGGTGAGTTCGAGCCGAGGAGGGCAATGAGTACGTCGTTTCGCGTCTCGGAATCGGCCGGGCGACGGCTTGTCGCGCGAGCCACACTGGAGGGAACCAGTTCGACCGCACTGCTCGACAGGTTGATTCGGGAGGGGGTCGACCAGTTGGAACACCCGGGGATCGTGTTCCGTGGGCCGATCCACGACCGGCGGGCCGCGCTGGCCGCCGGACCCGATGTCTGGGAGGTGGTGGCCCGTCTGCTCGAGCTGGACGGTCCGATGGAACGCCGGATCGCCGTGCTGAGCGGGCAATCCGATCTGCAGTCCCGCAAGATCAGGACCGCGCTCGCCTACGCGCGGGACTACGGGATGGAGATCGGCGCCAGGATCGGTCGCAATCGTCAAGCCGCCGAAGCGATTCAACGGGGCGAGGCGATCTAGACCAGGAAAGCCGACCGGTCGGTCGCTGCGCCGAGGCCGTTCAACGGCCTCGGCGCTTGTCGTTGGTCAGGGCTCGTGTTGTGCTCTGGTGAACGAAAAGAGCTTGCGGCGCGGATGATTCGGACAAACCGCTCGTAATCGACGCTGGGTGTGGGGTCGAGCCGGTGTCGCCGGTCGTGGCGACCTGGGTGCGGGGTTCCGGCGGCGGGCTTCGGTGAGGTGATCACCTCGGCCTGTGAATCGGTCAGCGTGGGAGATGTGCTGCTGGATACGGACATTCCGGTCCGCGTCGGTGACCGCGTCCGTTTGGAGCACGCCGACGGTGGTCTGGCGCGTGTCGTCCGGGCGCAGTGGGGGATTGGTAGCAAGCCAGCTCCCAATGTGATCCACAGCACTGGATAACTATGTGGACAGCGATCTTTCCTGTGGATACCAAGTTTGCCGGGCACGCGGGTTCGGGATCCGATGGGGCGATCTGGGGCTGGGATGTAGCCAAAAGCTATCACCGCTGGTTATCCACATGCCTGTGGATTCGCGGGACCTGTGGAGTCCTCGACGGGCATCTGTCCACAGGCGATCCACATGAAATCGCCGGTGCCTGATGGCAACTTGGCACGAGCTGCCGCTTCCCTGTACGTGGCGGTACGGCCTCCGCGCGCTTGGTCGGGTTCCTCGCGTGTGCGTGAAGGGACCGTCCAGTCTCGAGCTATCTGGCCACCATTCCATTGGCGAGCGGAGAGAAATGGGTTTCGGCGGAGAGAAAATGGCGGCTCAATATGGTTGTCGGACAACCATTTGCCTCCCGGCGATCATTTCGATGCTCTGGCGGGCGAGGTGGTGTGGCGGTCGAAATGCGGTCGATGCACTGCCAAGTGAGCGGTCCCGGCGCGCTGGCTGCCAGCCGACGCGGTGCAGCGATGCACGGCGTCGGCGCACTTGATCAGGTCTCTTGCGTGCACTTGAAGTAGCTGTCCACTATCGGGTCGGCTCGGCCGCCATTTCACTGTCGAGCGGAGAGAAATGGTTTCGGCAGGAGAGAAACGGTGGCTGAATACGATTGTTGGACAACCATTTCTCTCCCGTCGATATGTTCGGTGCCGCCGCTGGACGACGTGGCGTGGCGATCGAGGTGCGGTGGTCTGTATCGCTGAGCGGGTCGACGGTGGTGCGCTGGATGTGGACGCCGGGGTACGCGGCAGGTCGGGTTGTCGCGTTCGAATGGAACCGGATTGCGATGGTGTTGTGGCCTGTTTTCCGCGGATCGGTGCTGGTCGAGGTGGATCGCTTGGTGACGGTCGGTTTCGAGAGGGGGTCGGCGGGGCGCCGTTAGGATGGCGCGCATGTTGGTGACGAGCGAGGGCTTCGGGAAGCGGATGGCAGTCGGTGTGCTGGCGGCGGCCGCGATCGGCGCCGCGGGTGCGCCGCAGGCGCTGGCGACGCCGAGCGAACAGCGAGCAGTCGTCGGTTCGGCAACCGGCTCCGAGGGACTCGATCCGGCGCTCGCGGTGGCGTTCTCCCTCGCCGAGGATGCGGCGCACGCCGAGGGTGTCGCGCTCTGGATCAACTCCGGGTACCGCAGCTACGCCGAACAGCAGGCCCTGTGGGAAGACGGCATCGCCACCTACGGCAGTCCCGAGGAGGCGCGCCGCTGGGTGCTACCACCCGAAGAGTCCACCCACGTCGCGGGCCGGGCCATCGATGTCGGCCCGCAGCCGGGCGCACAGTGGCTGGAACAGAACGGAAACCGCTGGGGCCTCTGCCGCACCTACGCCAACGAATGGTGGCACTTCGAACTGGCTACCATCCCCGGCACCCCCTGCCCGCCCCTCCGCCCGGACGCCAGCGAACGCTAGCCGCCGCTGCCGGTCGGCGTTCTGTCACGGCTCGTGCACGGCCGGAGCGCCTGCGCCGCTGCGTGCCGGTGTCGGTCGTCAGCCTCCGCAGGGGCTGGAGCGGCGTACTGGTGGTCGGCGTCCGGTCACGGCTCGTGCACGGCCGGAGCGTCTGGCACGCTGCGTGCCGGTGTCGGTCGTCAGCCTCAGCTGGACCCGAGCGGAAGCTGGTATGCCTGTGCTGGTGGGCGGAGTTCGCGCATGGCGGGGGTGGCGGCGACGAGGTGTAGAGCGTGCTGGCCAAGGTTCATCATCGGCCCGCGCATGGCCGCAGGTCCGCCCTGAGCGAGGCTGCGGCTCAAGAGTGCGACGGCGGGCTCGGGGCTCGGCCGAGGACTTCCGTCGGAACCAGGCGCTGGGCGCCGAGGACCTCGAAACCGAGCAGGGTGCCGGAGGCGCTGAAGTCGAGGACGACGGTGCCGCCCTCGACCGGGGTGACGACTTGGCGGGTCGCCTCGCCGGGGGCTACCTCGTCGGCGATGGTGAAGTAGGCGGCGTCGGCGGCCGGGTCGTAGGTCATGTGCATGTCCGGTTCCTCCATTGCGTCGCCGTCGGGGAGTGAGCACTTCACGGTAACTCCGATCCGGTCTCGCCGCCGAGTCGTGAGCGGCAACGGGGACGTCCGGCCCACGGTCAGCGCACCGGCGCAGGCTCGGGCGTCGTGGTCCGTCGGTCCGAGTTGCCCGCGGGCCGCGGCAGCACCCAGAACAGCGCGTACGTGCTGATCGAGCTGATCGCGCACACCGCGACGATGTACCAGGCGACCGGGGCCGACCCGGATCCCGATCCCATCGACCACAGCGCCGTCGCGACGAGCGGCGCGAGCCCACCGCCGAGAATCACGGAGATCTGAACGACGAGCGAGGTCCCCGAGTACCGCACCGCGGCGGGGAACAGCTCGGCGATGATGATGCCGCCCACACTGTGGCTGATCGGCAGGACCACACCCATCCCGAGCAGCGCAACGAAGGCGACGACTCGGTTGCCGGTGTTCAACAGCGGGAAATACACCGCGCACCACACCAGCAGTGCCGCGGTGCCCGCGAGGAAGACCCGCTCGGTGCCGATCCGATCGCCGAGCGCGCCCCACAGCGGCATGGTGGCGCACCAGACGACCGCGGCCACGATGACGCCCGCCAGCAGGAAGTCCCTGCTGAACCCGAGCGCCTTGGCACCGTAAGTGAGCGTGAACACCACGAAGATGTACACCACGGCCGAGGTGGCGACCGCCGCGCACAGGATCAGCGTCAGTCGCGTAACTCCGACGCGCAGCGCATCGCGCAGCGGAAACGCCGATATCTCCCCGCGCCGCACCAGCCCCGCGTACTCCTCGGATTCGGTGACGCGCAGCCGCACCACCAAGCCGACAGCCACCAGAATCACGCTGAACAGGAACGGAATTCGCCATCCCCAGGACTGGAACGCCGCATCGGGCAGCAGCGCGCTCACGCCGAGGAACATCGCGTTGGCCAGGATCAACCCGGCGGGCGTTCCCATCTGTGGGAAGCTCGCGTACCGGTTGAGCCGCCCCGGCGGCGCGTGCTCGATGGAAAGCACCGTCGCGCCCGCGCCCTCGCCGCCGAGCCCGACGCCCTGCACGAGCCGCAGGACGACGAGCAACACCGGCGCCCAGAATCCGATGCTCGCGTAGGTGGGCAGCAGACCGATCAGCGTCGAGCTGACGCCCATGAGAATCAGCGACACCACCAGCGTGGTGCGCCGCCCGAACCGGTCACCGAAGTGCCCGAACAGCAACCCGCCGATCGGGCGCGCGCCGAAGCCGACAGCGAAGGTGCTGACGGCCGCGAGGGTGCCCGCGGCCGGGCTAAGCGAGGGGAAGAACTGCTTACCGAAGATCAGCGCCGACGCCGTGCCGTACAGCATGAAGTCGTACCACTCGAGTGTGGTGCCGATCAGGGTGGCCGCGGCGACCCGGCGCGGGGCGGACACGGCGGTGGAGCGGGGTGGAACCGAGTTCACTGCAATCCATTTCAGCCGACGGGCGCTGGTGCGCCCGGCATGTCGTCGAGGGTGAGCCCGCCCTCGATGGTGGCGGGCACCCGGCGGCGGTTGGGGGAGCCGAGCGCGGTGGTCAGATCGGCGCCGTCGTGTTCGGCGAGCAGATCTCCGCTGTCCCACACCAACAGCGTCGCGCTCACCGTGTTCTCGGCGGTGGAGTGCGCCAGGTCGTAGTGGGCGCAGCCGGGCACGTGCGGGTAGGTGATCCACAGGTCGTAGCCGGTCATGAACAGGTCGAGGTCGAATTGCACGCTCAGGCCAAGCAGTTCGCTGCGGCCGTTGTCGTCGACGCCCGCGAACGCCTCGTCCAGCGCGAGCAGGCGCGGCGCCTGCGGATCGGCGGAGTCGAGCATGACGTGCGCGGCCGCGAACAGCGGCAGGTGCAGCGACACCGACTGCTCGCCGCCGGAGAGCGCGCTGTGCCTGGCCACGGTCAGCTTGTCCTCGCTGCCGTCGCCGGAGATGAGGGTGAACGAGAACACCCGCCAGGTGCGGTAATCCAGGGTGGCGGCGAGGATCTCGGGGTAGGAGCGTTCCGGGTGCGCGGCGCGCGCCGCGCGGATCTCGGCCGCGAAGTGCGAGCGGATCGCGGCCAGATCCTCGGAGCCGAGGGTGGTGGCGTCGCGGTCGAGCAGCTTGCACATGGCCCTCGCGGCGTCGGAGAGGTTGTCGGCGAGCACCCAGTGCACGCCGATGGTGTTGCCGGAGGACATCCGCCGCTGCTTCATCTCCGCACCCATCTTGGCGATGAGTTCGCGTGCGTCGCTGGTGCGTTCGTGGATCTGCTGGGCGAGGCCGGTGAGCAGCGCGTCCTCCAGGATGCGGCGTTCGGCGTCGGTGAGCAGCAGTTCCTGGTCGTGCCTGGCCTGGTCGATGCGTCCGGCGAAGTCGGCGAGTGCGGCGATCCCGTGCTCGTCCTGCACCTGCACCACGGTGAGCCCGTCGGCCGCGTCCCACTGCAAGCGGTAGTCGCGGCCCGAGGCGGCCAGCGCGGCGTCGAACTCCTGCAGCGCCGCGGTCACCGCACTGCGGGTGGACTTGCGTGCCGCATCGCCCGCGCGCACTGCGGCGGTGGCCTCGGTGAGGTTCGCGAAGAGCTCGGCGACCTCCTCGGGTAGCACCTGCGGTTCGTGTTCCGGCCCCGCCTGGGTGATCCGATAGAGCAGCTGTTCGGGTGTCGACCAGGCCGCGTCGCTGCTCGGCCACCGGCACTCGGGTGACGCGCCGAGCAGCGACAGCAGATCCGGCTGGGCATAGGGCGCAAGGCTTTTCACGTCGGCGAGCACCTCGGTGAGCGCGGTGCCCAGCGACTCGTGCGCGGTGCGGTAGGCCGCCTCCGCGTCACCGACCGCCTCGATCGCCTCGTTGGCGGCCTTACGCGCGGCCTTCTGTTCGGCCCTCGTCGCCTCGATGCGCTGCCTGGCCCGGTCGAGTTCGCGGTCGATGTCCGCCGCGCCCGCGCCGAGCGCCTCGCGCAATGTCTCCAGTTTGCGCAACTGCTCCTGGTAACCGGCCTGAGCGACCTCGGCCTCCTCGGCGAAAGCCTCGGCCAGGTCGCGTGCTTCGTCGTAGCGGTCGGCGCCCTCGCGTTCGCGTTCGCGTTCCCGCTCGTGGTCGGCGCGCAGCCGGAGCAGCCCGGTGCCGGTGTTCTCGAAATGCCGGATGGCGGCGGCCAGCGCGTCGAGTTCGCGTGGTTCGCGCGGCGTGCGGTGCGCGACGGCGGCGGCCCGCAGCTTCTTCTCGATGGCCGCGACCTCGGTGACGGCCTGGTCCAGATCCTTCTCGGCCTGCGCGGCCGCCTCCGAGCGGGACCGCATGACGCCCGCGGTCTCCGACACCGAACGCAGCGCGGCGCTGACCGCGGCCGGGCGCGGAAGTGCCTTGGCGGCGGCCGTGATCCGAGCCAGTTCCGCCTCCGCCGCGCCGGCTTCCTCGTCGGCGGCGCGCTCGACCTCGGCGGCGGCGTCCAGCTGGGTCGCCAACTCGGCGAGTCGCAGTTCGCGGCGGCGGGCGCGGGCGGTCGCGCCGATGAACTCGGCGTCGGGCTTGTAATGCCTGCCCATTTGCACGCCCTGCCGGAACCGGCCCGCGCCGCTGATCGCCACGCCCGCGGCGTCGTCGAGTTCGTCGAGCAGCGCGATCGACGCGAGCACGTCCGAGACGACCTGCCGCGGGACGGTCAGGCCCTCGGTGTCGTCCTCCACCACGAGCACGTCCGCCAGGGTGCGTCCGGCCGGGCGCGCGGCGGGCGTCAATGGAACCAAGAACTGGTCGCTGCGGTAGTCGGCGGGCAGCTCGTCTTCGGCGCACACCCAGCCGTCCAGCAGCCCGGCGGCCTGCAGGGCGGCCTCGACACCGGCGGCGGTCTCGGGGGTGGTGTCGTCCGCGAACCGGATCAGCCGCCACAGCGGCGCGCCGGGACGTCCGGTCCGGTCGTCGGTGCGCGCCGCGGTGCTGGGCGGTGCGTCGTCGCGCTGCGCGCCGACCCGGTCGCGCTCGGCGGCGAGCTCGGCGATCTGGCCGGCCGCCGCCGCGGCGCGCGCCTTGGCCGCCAGCCGCCGGTCGCGCAACTCGTTCACCAGCGGTTCGGCGCGTTCGGCAAGCACCTCCGCCACACCCGCCGCGTCGTCGGAGCCGACCTTGGCCAGCGCCGCGTCGAGCGCGTCGAACAGGTTCCCGCCGAGCGGGGCGTAACACTCGCGGCGCCCTTCCCACCACGCGCGCAGCGCCGCCGCGGCCTCGGCGCGGGCCAGCGTCACCGCCGCCTCGGCGTGCGCCACCTCGGCGGCCGCCGCCTCGCGCGAACCCACCGCCCGCTCGGCGAGCCGCTCCGCCCGCGACCGCTCGGCGCCTGCGGAATCCATCAGCACCAACGCTTTACGCACCGCGCGCACGTCGGCGTCGCGCTCCTCGGCGCGTGCTCGCACTGTCGCGGTGAGCTGATCGCCGCGCGCGTCGTCGGACAGCGCGGTCCAGGCGATGCCCGCCTCCTCGGCGGCGGCGCGCAACTCGTCCTCGCCGCGGGACAGCGCGGCGGCGGCCTGCTGCACCGCGGCGCGCGCCCGCTCGGCCTCCTCGGCCCGCTGGTCGAGGGTCTGGCGGGCCTTCAGCGACTTGTCGCGGTGCACCGCCGCGGAGGTCTCCAGCCTGCGCACCGCGTCGGCCAAGTCGTCGAGTTGCTGTTTGCCCTCGTAGGCGCTGGAGCGTTGCAGCGTCTCGCGGTCGGTGAGGGCCTGTTCGTAGGCCCGGTCGGCGTCGTCGGCGCGGGCTTCAGCGGCGGTGCGCTCGGCCTCGCGGCGTTCGCGCAGCGCGGTTGCGGCGAAGAGCGCGGTGCTGGCGTGGGTGACCGCGTCCAAGCGGACGCGCACCTGGTCGACATCGGTCTTGGCCTGCACCGCAAGGTATTTCCGGTACACGCCGACGAAGGCGCGGGTCGCGGTGTCGGCGTGCACCAAGCCCTCGAGGGTGCGCCCGACTTCCTCCATATCGCTGAAGGAGCGGGCCGCGTCCAGGATCAGCTGTTCGTCGAGCGGGCGTAGGCCGTCGGTGAGCGCCTGGGAGAGCCCGCGCGGGTCCAGGTTCTTGGCGAGCTGCGGGCGGCGCAGCGTCAGAATGAGATTGATGAGCTGGTCGTAGCGCTGCGCACCGAGCCCGAACATGCGGGCGTCGATGGCGGCCCGGTATTCGACCGGCCGGTCCACGATGGAGTCGGTGCCGATCTGCTCGGCCAGCTGCTTGCGGGTGAACGGGCGGTCGTCGGGCCCGATGAGGGAGAAGTCGACGCCCACCCGGCCGTCGGCGACGAAATACCAGCGCGTCACCTTGTCCGAGGAGCGGGTGGCGCGCATGCCGATGCCGACGGTGACCACCTCGGGGTCGTCCCACTTCCCGCGCGCGAACTCCATCCAGACATAGGAGTAGGCCGATTCCTGCTTGCGGTACAGCAGATTCGACTTCATCGTGCGCTCTTCGCCCGCGAACGGGTTGAGCCTGCGCGGTTCGATGCGGCCGTCGAGCACGAACGGGAACAGCACCTCGAGCGCCTTGGTCTTGCCCGAGCCGTTCGGTCCGCGCAGCACCAGCCTGCCGTCGGCGAAGCAGAACTCCTGGTCCCGGTAGTCCCACAGGTTGACTATTCCGGCGCGGGTCGGGAGGAAACGCACTCCGCCGTGAATGACCGACATGTTCAGATCCCTTCCGTACCGGTGCTTGCGGCCCCGACCGTGTCGGCGGCGGTGACGAACAATTCCGCGGCCCGCTTGGTCCGCACGGTGACCACCGCGCCCCGATAGCGCGCCAGTGCGGGCAGCACGAGCAATCCGTCGTCCAGCGGCTGGACCAGTCGCAGCCGCGTGAGCAGCGCGGTGACCTCCGCGGTGAGCCTGGGTACGTCGGCCTGCCACTGCGCGGCGAAGGTGACACCGTAGCGGTCGGTGAGCGCCTGCACGGTGTCGCGCACCCAGTCGGCCGCGACGAACGGGTAGGTCGCCTCGGGTTCGGTCTCGTCCTCGTCTGCCGCCGAATCCGCCTCGGCCGCTTCGGTTCCGGCGAACGGCGGATCGGCCATCGGCGCGAACAGCGTGGATTCGGGAATGGCGTCGTCGAGCCGATCGGCCAGCGCCGCATCGGGATCGGCGGCACGTGAGCGTTGGGGGAGCGGGTGATCGATGTCGAGGACCACATCGGCGATCTCGCCGACCAGCAGCAGCGCCACTTGGGCGAGCGTGCCGGTGCCGGGGAAGCGGACATCGGACAGCCGCCCTGACGTATCGATGAGCGCGACGCCCTCGGCCCTGCGTTCGGCGCGCAGACCCGTGAACAACTCGACGTCGGCGACCGTCCGGTCCTGCGTCAGCACCGGACGCTCCTCGGGCGTCAAATCCTCGGCGTAGACCACCGGCCGCTCCACCAGCGCCCGGCGCACCCGGCGGGCGATCTCGCCGGACGCCGCGGCCGGCTGCCCTGCGGTGACGGCGGGATCCTCGGCGAGCAGGCCACGCACACTGTGCAGATGCTGTAGGGCGCGCGGCGGCCGGAACAGCGCGAACACCACCGGCCGGTCGATGTCGTAAAGCGCCTCGCCCGCCTCGGGATCGGCGGCCCAGCGGCCCGCGTCGCCGTCGGCGAGGGTGACCGCGCCGCGGGCGGCCAGCCAGCCGACGGCGTCGACGAAGGCGTCGCGGTCCGCGGCGCGATCCGGCGCGAGCTCGAGCCCGTCGATCCTGGCCGTGTATGCCGCGACCTGATCGGCGAGCTCCGAGAGCGTGATCTGATCGCCGGCGCGGCCGAGCGCGGCCAGCGCCAGCGCGAGATAGGCGTAGCGGCGGCGGTCGAAGACGCGGTCGTTCACGCTGCGCGCGGGTTTGCCGCGGTCGAGCCGATCGATCACGGGGTAGACCCGCGCAGTGGTCTCGGTGACCTCGAGCCGGTAGCCGAACAGTTCGGCGAGATCCTCGCGCAGTTCGGTGGCCCACCGGCGAATCAGCGGCAGTGCGATCCGATCGGGATAGGTGCGGGTCACCAGGTGGTTGGCCAGGATCACCCTGGCGGCGCGCTGGTAGTTGTCCAGCGCGAGCGCGTCGATGCGTCGGGCGTGAATCATGCTCCGCCCCCTGTGGTTTCGGCATCGGAGACGACCTCGGCGGCCTTCCCGCGGCCCGCGTTGCCGCCGCGGGACCTGGTCGCGCGGACGTCGAGCTTGCGGTTGTTCAGGTGCAGCAGCCCGCGCGAGGTCCTGACCACGGTCGGCCCTTGATGCTCGGAGACCGTCATGGTGACGCCGCTCTCCGAACCGGTGGTGCCGCCGACCCGTCCGCTGACCGGCACCCACGCGGTGGAGGCGGCGTCCAGCAGTCGCAGCAGCACCTCGGTCTCGCGCTCGTCGAGCACCCGTTCGTGAACGTCCGCGGCGGCCAAGGACTGCGCCGCCTCCGCCCTGGCCCGCTGCGCGGCCAGCTGGGCCTCGCGCAGACGGCGAATTCCCGCGTCGTTGCGCTGGATTCGGCCCGGCGCGCCCGCCGTGGGCGGCCGTCCGGTCTCGGCCAGGGTGCGGGAGATCTCCAGCGGCGGTGCCTCCCACCACGATCGGGTCGCGGGCACGATGTCGGCGTCCGGATGTTCCATGGCCAGGTGGCGCGGCCTGCCGAGCCCGAACACGGCGTCGAACAGCGCGTGCGCGCTGTCGGCGGTCGGCGCGGCGGTGAACCAGCCCGCGAGGTGGCGAAGCGCCGACTCCCGGCTCACCCCGCCGCGGCGCGTCTCGGTGACCCGCCGCAGCAGCGACAGCACGGCCGCGATTGCGCTCATGGTGGCCTCGCGCAGCCGATCCGCCTCGGTGGACTCGCCCTCGGCGTCCGAGGTGACGAACCAGGTGCGCAAGCCCTGCCAGCGGGCGCGCCAATCCGCCTCGCGTTCGGCGGCGCTCAACAGCACCCGCTCGTCGCAGCTCGCGGCGCGCGCGACGAGGTCGTCGACGCCGGTCTCCTCGATCTCGCCGATGGCGGCGGCCAGCCGGGGCGCGAAACGCGCCAGGTCCATGCTGAATTCGCGCATGTGCGCGAGCAGCGCGTCCTTGTGCGCGAGGAAGGATTCCGGCGTGATCTCGGTGGTGCGCACCAGATCGCCCAGTGACAGATAGAAATGGGCGGCGCGCGCGGCCATGTCGGACAGCGCCGCGTCCAGCCTGCGCAGCGTGCGATAGACGCGCTCGGCGTCGCCTGCCCGATTCGCCTCGGCGAGGGTGTGCAGGTCGGCGAGCAGTTCCGGCAGCACGAGTCGCGAGAGCGACGCCTCGTCCAGACGCGCCTCCAGCACACCCGCCACCGCGCGATAGGCCTGGAAGCCCGCCTGCGAGAACTGGTAGACGTAGTGCCGGTTGCGGTATTCGGCCAGCGTCGCCGCCCTGGTGCCGTCGTAGCTGCGCTCCAGCACGCCCCACTGATGCAGCTGGTCGAGCAGCGGCCCGATCTCGGCGGCGCTCAGCGGCGCGGCGTCGCTGCGCCGGAACAGACCCGGCTGCGCCTCGGCAGGGCCGGACGCCATCCGGTCCGGCGACGGTCCGCTCTCCGCGACCCGTGCGCGTCCGCCGTTGCGGCGAATCCACTCCGCCACATCGTCGGCGTGCAGCAGCACCACGTAGGCGGCCCGCGCGGTGTCGAACGCGCGCAGCACCCACAGGTAGTCGGCGCGCTTCTCCGCCGTCGCGAAGGAGAACAGTCGCAGCCGCTCGTCCCACAAGGCGGCGGAGACGAGCTGATCACCCAGTGCGGCGGAGCCGGGCTGACTACCCAGTGCGGCGCGGCGGGGCTGACTACCCAGTGCGGCGCGGCGGGGCTGACTACCCAGTGCGGCGCGGCCGGGCTGATCACCCAGTGCGGCGGAGCCGACCTGGTCACCCAGTGCGGCGGAGCCGGGCTCATCGCCGAAGGGCGAGCCGTCGTCGGAGTCGGTCACCGGGAACAGGGTAGTAGCGGGCCGGTCGCCGCCGGCACGACCGACCCCCGTTCGGCGTGGCTGTGTCCGCCGTCCCCCGGTTCGCCCGCGCCCGGACGCGGGCCGCTCACTCGGTCGACAGTGCGCGCAGCTGCTCGAGATAACAGCGTGTGCGCGGATCGCCCGGATAGCGTTCGATGATCTCGCGGGCCACCTCGCCCGCGATCCACATCAGCGAAGGCAGCGAGCGGCGCTTCCCCGAGAAGGCGCGCATGCCCTCGGCCAGCGCGAGTTCCAGATCGCGGCCGCGCACCGCCACCACGGCCAGCGTCAGGTGCGCCTCGGCGACGCGCATCGGGTTGCGCACTGTGCCATCGGCCCGGGTGGAGTTCCGGATGACTTCGCGGGCAAAGGATTCCGCGAGGCGGTCCTCGCCTGCCACGCGGCAGCAGTCCATCGCGTAGAAGTCGAACTTCTGCGGGTCGACCACGAAGTGGTTGTCCAGGTTCGCCGGATGGTCGAGTCGCTCCAGGATCGCTCGGCCCTTGCCGAGTGCCCGTTCCACCTCGGCGCGGTCGCCGAGCCGTGCCCACGCCTTGGCCCGCTGCGCGGCCAGCTGCACGCCGACCCCGAGATGACAGCTGTCCTCTAGCGCACCGTCGACGGCTTCTACAGCACCCCGGTAGTTACCTTGGGTCAGCGCGAACCACGCCGCCATTTCCGCTGCCCACCCGGTGATCTCGGGATGGTCGGCCTCCTTGCCGAGCGACCACGCCGCGCGCCGCGTGGCCTCCGCCGAGGTACGGCGGCCGAGGTCGTAGTCCACGCAACCGACGAGCAGCGCGACCCAGCCTGCGAGCACCAGGATCTCGCGGTGCTGGGCCAGCGTCAGCCGCCCGTCGAGCAGCGAGGTGATCCGCCGCAGCCACGAGGTGCCCTCGACGTGCAATGCGTGCGGGTCGGCGTAGGGGTACTCGCAGCACAGACGCTCGGCGGTGATCCGGACGGCGTCCAGCGTCGCCGCCGAGACATCCGACATGCGCAGTCTGCCGATGAACTCCAAAGTGTCCATCCCCGTTGCCGACAGCAGTTCGTCGTCCCGATTCGGCCTGGCCTTGGGGAAGAACGCCGCGGTGACGGTGTCGAAGGCGGCGGCGATGATCGGGGCGTAGAAGTCGTCGGGTCGCGACTCGCCCGACTCCCAACGCCGCCAATTGCGTAGCAGCGTGCTGTCTGTCGGCAGATTGTGCGATGACTTCGCGCGCATCACGCGGACGGCGTCTGCCTGTGACCACCCCCTCGCATCGCGCTCGGAACGCATCCGGACTGCCCAGACGGGTCGATCGTCTCCAGCGGCCACGGTTGTAGTATCGCACCAGTTAACGTCTGGTGGCCCGGATAGGGCATCTAGATGTCAGTGGGTTGACACCTGCATTCGCGGTTTGGCGTCAGCGATCCTGAAGTGGGTGCGGTCAGGTTTGCGGATTTGCAAATGTAAGTGCAGATGCAAGATCCGTGATCGCCCTCGTCGCAGTACCCTGCACGGGAAGATCCAAACGAGAGAACAGCGGCCCAATCCAATGGAGGTTCGGGTGGAAGCGTTGATCTATGGATACTTGCGTGATGATCTGGCCGACGGCCACAGCGAGGAACTCGAGCGCGCGATGAGTATGTTCGCCCGAGCCGAAGGGCTTTGCTTCGCCGCAACATTCCATGAATCGACAGCGGGCGACGGTACGGCGTTCGCCGAGCTGACGCAGGAACTCAAGCGCGCCGACGCACACCACGTGGTGGTGCCGTCACTCGATCACTTTGCCGGCCAGACGATTCCGCGAGACATCCTGATCGCGAAACTGGCTCAGGAAGCGGCGGCCCAGGTCTGGACCGTCGAGGAGGTGAACGCGCCGCCCTCCGTGGCGTGAACCACCGACCCCGAGCGCGGCGAGCAACACCTCGGTGTGGTGTTGCTCGCGCCGGGACCGGGCCCGCGCAGCCGCGACCGGACGATCACAACCCGAAACTGCCCGGACCCCTTCTGCGCAGATACTTTTCGAATTCCGCCGCGATCGCGTCACCGTCGATCTTCGCCATCGCGTCGTTCAAATCGACTGCCGCGTCACCGCGTTCCTCGAGCGAACGCACGTATTCGGTGATCTCCTCGTCGCCCACGGTCATCTCGTTCACCGCGGCTTCCCAATCCTCGGCCTGCTTGGGCAGCTCGCCCAGCGGCACCTCGATGTCGAGCACGTCCTCCACCCGATGCAGCAACGCGATCGTCGCCTTCGGATTCGGCGGCTGCGACACGTAGTGCGGCACGGCCGCCCAGAACGACACCGCGGGCACGCCCGCCTTCACACACTGATCCTGCAACACACCGGTGATGCCGGTCGGGCCCTCATAGCGGGTCTGCTCCAGGCTGAAGCGCTCGGCCGCCTCCTTGCTGTAGGCGGAACCGGTCACCGGAACGGGCCTGGTGTGCGGGGTGTCGGCCAGCAGCGCACCCAGGATCACCACGGTCTGCACGCCCAGCTGCTCGATGAACTCCAGCAGATCCGCGCAGAAACTGCGCCACCGCATATTCGGTTCGATCCCGCGCAGCAACACCACATCCCGGTCGCTGCCCGGCGGGGAGCACACCGAAAGCATGGTGGCGGGCCACTGGATCTCCCTGGTCACGCCGTCGACCTGACGCACCGTCGGCCGATTCACCTGGTAGTCGTAGTAATCCTCGGAATCGAGTTCGGCCAGCGGCTCGGCATCCCAGATCAGTTCCAGATGCTCGACGGCGCCGCTCGCCGCGTCACCGGCGTCGTTCCAGCCCTCGAAGGCGGCAACCAGCACCGGATCCCGCAACGTCGGCAGTTCCGAATCGGAAGTTTCACTGGGGTTCACCCGGTCAGCCTACGGGTTGCGCTCGCATGGTGCTGTATCTATTGCGCGCTGGCGCGCGCGTGTTCGCGGCCCCCTTGTGTCTCGCGTCCGAGTCCTCGTGTCTCGCGCCTGCGGCGCATGCGCCACGAGGACTCGGACGCGAGACGGGCCGCGAACGGGCTCGTAAGACTCGCCCTCGAGGTGGCTGGGAGTGCGGGGATGTGAGGTCTGGTCGCGGGGTCACCAAGATCGCCCGCGCGATGGTCACCGAGTACGGGACGGGTCGCCCTGCTTCTCGCGATTCGGATCGATTCGTGGTCCCACCGAACTGGAGCCGGACCGGGCCGCCCGTCGGTGGGTGTTCGGTGTTGGATGAGACTGCGGTGCGGCTCGTACCCGAATGTGGCGCCGCACACGCTCGCCGTGAACATTCGCGGGCTGTTCGTTGCCAGTCGTACCGGGCCTTTACGCTTGTACACATGTCTGTGTCCCGCTCCGCCGCGTTCGATACCACGCTTCTCGACACACTCCGTCGGCGTGTCGTCATCGGTGACGGCGCGATGGGCACCATGTTGCAGGCCGCGGATCTGACTTTGGACGATTTTCGCGGGTTGGAAGGCTGTAACGAGATCTTGAACGAAACCCGGCCCGACGTGCTGCGCGACATCCATCGCGCGTACTTCGAGGCGGGTGCGGACGCGGTCGAGACCAATACCTTCGGCTGCAATCTGCCGAACCTGGCCGACTACGACATCGCCGACCGGATTCGCGATCTGTCCGAGCGCGGCACCCGGCTGGCCCGCGAGGTGGCCGACGAGATGGGCCCGAGCGAGGACGACACGCCGCGGTATGTGCTGGGTTCGATGGGGCCGGGCACCAAGCTGCCGACGCTGGGGCACGCCCCGTACACGATCTTGCGTGACGCCTACACCGAGTCGGCGCTCGGCATGCTGGAGGGCGGCGCTGACGCCATCCTGATCGAGACCTGCCAAGACCTGCTGCAGGTGAAGGCCGCGGTGACGGGCAGCAGACGGGCGATGGAGCGGGCAGGCCGGCGGATTCCGATCATCACGCACGTCACGGTGGAGACCACCGGCACGATGCTGGTCGGCAGCGAGATCGGCGCCGCGTTGACGGCGATCGAGCCGCTCGGCATCGACATGATCGGCCTGAACTGCGCGACCGGTCCGGACGAGATGAGCGAGCATCTGCGGCATCTGTCGCGGCACGCGCGGGTTCCGGTCTCGGTGATGCCGAACGCGGGCCTTCCGGTGCTCGGCGCCAATGGTGCGGAGTATCCGTTGACGCCGGAGGAGCTGGCGGTCGCGCTGCGCGGTTTCGTCTCCGAGTTCGGTCTGGCGCTGGTCGGCGGCTGCTGCGGTACCACGCCGGAGCACATCCGCCAGGTGCGCGAGGCGGTGCGCGAGGTGGAGCCCGCGTTGCCGCCGATCGGCGAGCGCCGTGAGCCGGTGCACGAGCCGAGCGTGTCGAGCATGTACACCGCGGTGCCGTTCGAACAGGACGCCTCGGTCCTGATGATCGGCGAGCGCACGAATGCCAACGGCTCCAAGGCTTTCCGCGAAGCCATGCTGGCCGAGGACTGGCAGAAGTGCCTGGACATCGCCAAGGACCAGACCCGCGACGGCGCGCACATGCTCGACCTGTGCGTCGACTACGTCGGCCGGGACGGCACCAAGGACATGGAGGCGCTGGCCTCGCGCCTGGCGACCGCGTCGACCCTGCCGATCATGCTGGACTCCACCGAGACGCCCGTGCTACAGGCCGGGCTCGAGCATCTCGGCGGCCGCTGCGCGGTCAACTCGGTGAACTACGAGGACGGCGCGGGACCGGAGTCCCGGTTCCAGCAGACCATGCGGCTGGTGGCCGAGCACGGCGCCGCGGTGGTCGCGTTGACCATCGATGAAGAGGGACAGGCCCGCACCGCCGAGAAGAAGGTCGAGATCGCCGAGCGCCTGATCGCCGACATCACCGGCAACTGGGGCCTGGCCGAGTCCGACATCATCATCGACACCCTGACCTTCACCCTCGGCACCGGTCAGGAGGAGTCGCGCCGCGACGGGCTGGAGACCATCGAGGCGATCCGGGAACTCAAGCGCAGGCACCCGTTGGTGCAGACGACCCTGGGCCTGTCGAACATCTCCTTCGGACTGAACCCGGCCGCGCGGCAGGTGCTGAACTCGGTCTTCATGCACGAATGCGTGCAGGCGGGACTGGATTCGGCGATCGTGCACGCCTCCAAGATCCTGCCGATGAGCCGGATCCCGGACGAGCAGCGCGAGACCGCGCTCGACCTGGTCTACGACCGCCGGACCCCGGACTACGACCCGCTGCAGAAGCTGATGATGCTCTTCGAGGGCGTCTCGACGTCGTCGTCGAAGGCGTCGCGCGCCGAGGAGCTGGCCGCGCTGCCGCTGTTCGAGCGGCTCGAGCGCCGCATCGTCGACGGCGAGAAGGCCGGTATGGAGGCCGACCTGGACGCGGCCATGGCCGAGGTGCCGCCGCTGAAGATCATCAACGAGACCCTGCTGGCAGGCATGAAGACCGTCGGCGAGCTCTTCGGCTCCGGGCAGATGCAGTTGCCGTTCGTGCTGCAGTCGGCGGAGGTGATGAAGGCCGCGGTCGCGTACCTGGAACCGCACATGGAGGCCACCGACGACTCCGGTAAGGGCCGCATCGTGCTGGCGACAGTCAAGGGCGACGTGCACGACATCGGCAAGAACCTGGTCGACATCATCCTGTCGAACAACGGCTACGAGGTGGTCAACCTCGGCATCAAGCAGCCGATCGCGACCATCCTGGACGCCGCGATGGACAAGAAGGCCGATGTGATCGGCATGTCCGGGCTGCTGGTGAAGTCGACGGTGGTGATGAAGGAGAACCTGGAGGAGCTCAACGCCAGGGGAGTGGCCGATCAGTTCCCCGTGCTGCTCGGTGGCGCCGCGCTCACCCGCGCCTACGTCGAGAACGACCTGACCGAGGTGTACGAGGGCGACGTGCACTACGCCCGCGACGCCTTCGAGGGCCTGCGGCTGATGGACGACATCATGACCCGCAAGCGCGGCGGCGGACCCGATCCGGACAGCCCCGAGGCCGTCGCCGAACGCGAGAAGGCCGCCGAGCGCAAGGCCCGGCACGAACGGTCCAAGCGGATCGCCGCGCAGCGCAAGGCCGCCGAGACCCCCGTCGAGGTGCCCGCCCGCTCGGACGTGGCCGCCGACCTGCCGGTACCGGTGCCGCCGTTCTGGGGCACCCGCGTGGTCAAAGGCCTTGCACTGCACGAATATTCGGGACTACTCGACGAGCGGGCGCTGTTCCTCGGCCAGTGGGGCCTGCGCGGCCAGCGCGGCGGCGACGGACCCTCCTACGAGGAACTGGTGGAAACCGAAGGCAGGCCGCGGCTGCGGGCCTGGCTGGACCGGCTGTCCACCGAGGGCGTGCTGCAGCACGCGGCCGTGGTCTACGGCTACTTTCCCGCGGTGTCGGAAGGCGACGACGTTGTCGTGCTCACCGAGCCGGATCCCGATGCGCCGCAACGGTATCGGTTCACCTTCCCGCGCCAGCAGCGCGACCGGTTCCTGTGCATCGCCGACTTCCTGCGCTCGCGCGAGCACGCCAAGGCCACCGGTCAGGTGGATGTGCTGCCGTTCCAGCTGGTGACGATGGGCCAGCCCATCGCCGACTTCGCCAACGAGCTGTTCGCCGCCGACAACTACCGCGACTACCTCGAGGTGCACGGCATCGGCGTCCAGCTCACCGAGGCGCTCGCCGAGTACTGGCACCGCCGCGTCCGCGAAGAACTGGTGCTGGACGGGCATTCGGTGGCCGAATCCGACCCAGACGACGTGCTGGACTACTTCAAACTCGGCTACCGCGGCGCGCGCTACTCCTTCGGTTACGGCGCCTGCCCCGAGCTGGAGGACCGCGCGAAGCTGGTCGACCTGCTCGAAGCCGACCGGATCGGCGTGGTCCTGTCGGAAGAACTCCAGCTGCATCCCGAACAGTCCACCGACGCGTTCGTCCTGCTGCATCCGGAGGCAAAGTACTTCAACGCCTGATCCGTTGGCGAGAACGGCGGCTCCGCGCGGTTCGGAGCCGCCGTTCTACTCATGCCCGGGAGATGTGACGGTACTCACCGTGACGGCGTCGCTTTGTCGCCGGACAGGCCCGCGTCATAGGCTCTGACCTGCTGAGACGCGCGGACGGTCGGGTCGCCGAACGGATGTCGCCGAAATATCTGTTACTTACGGGTACGCTTGATGCTTCGGGACGACCTGGGTAATCAACCGTCCGGTCCGCGGCGTCCGGTCACGCGGCTGGATGTCTGTCGGGTGGGTATGCCATTGTCGAAGAGTTGCAACTGCATCCGGAGCAGTCGGCGGATGCGTTCGTCTCGCTGCTGACGGGTGCGAAGCACTTCGGAGCGTACGGGTTTCGCCGGAAATCCGTCGAGCGCACCGGAGCGCTCGACGGCTCGGCGCACAGCAGGAGGGGCACGACCTCATGACGGCGGATCGGTTGATCGCTGGACGGTATCGGCTGACGGATCCGATCGGCACCGGCGCGATGGGTGTGGTGTGGCGCGCGACCGACGTGCGGCTACGCCGCACCGTGGCGGTGAAACAGCTGCTGCTCGGCCCCGGGCTCTCCCGGGAACAGGCCCTGGAGTCGAAACTGCGCGCGATGCGCGAGGGGCGGATCGCGGCGCGGCTGCACCACCCCAACGCGGTCACCGTCTTCGACGTCGCCGAAGAGGACGGCCAGCCGTGGCTGGTCATGGAATACATGAACGCGCCGAGCTTGGCCGTCAAGCTGTCCGGGCAGCGCACCCTGTCGCCGATCGAGGTGGCCAAGATCGGCGCGCAGGCCGCCGCCGCGCTGGCCGCCGCGCACGACGCGGGCATCATGCACCGCGACGTGAAACCCGCCAACCTCCTGGTCGCCGACGACGGCACCGTGAAGATCACCGACTTCGGCATCTCTCGCGCGGTCGGCGACGTAACCGTCACCGCGACTGGATTCCTCGCGGGCACCCCCGCCTACCTCGCGCCGGAAGTGGCGCGCGGCGAGAACCCGGAACCGGCGTCCGACGTCTTCGCCCTCGGCTCCACGCTGTACGCCGCGGTGGAGGGCGCGCCGCCGTTCGGTGAGGGTGACAACGCGCTGGCGGTGCTGCACGCCGTCGCGCGGGCCGACATTCCCGAACCGCGCCGGGCGGACGGGCTCGGACCGGTGCTGATGCACCTGCTGGCCGCGAGCATCGACGCCCGCCCGACCATGCGCGAGGCGAAGGAGGCGCTGGAAGCCGTTGCGGCGGGCCGGGTTCCGGCGTTGGCCGCGGCGCCGGTGGTGACCAAGGTGCTGCCTGCGCCCGGTGCGGACGCGACCACCGTGCTCGCCACCTCCGCCGCCACCGCGAGCACCGGGAACGCTTCCGACGCCACCGAATTCGTGCCGACGGCGGCGCTCGCCCCGGCACCGCCGAGCAGGCCGTCCGGCGGCGGGACGCTGCCCGGCGCGGCACCGGGTGGCGGGCCGAACAAGCAGATCCTCGCCCTCGCGGCCGCCGCGGTGGCCGTGTTGGTCGTCGTCGTGGTGGTGTTCGCCCTCTCCGGCGGCGACCGGGGTGGTTCGGACGGTCCCACCGCGGCGCCGCCGCCCGGCACCGGTGAGCCGGTGCAGCCCCCGGCGGCCGAGGGCGGGCAGCCGACCGAGGCGCCCCAGGCTCAGGTCCCCACCGCCGCGCAGCCGACCGGGGCCCCGACCACCGCGCCGCCGAGTGCGTCCCCGTCCGCCACGCCGTCGACCAGCCCGTCGGGCGCCCCGAGCAGCACGACGCGTCCGCCGACGACCACGATCACCACGACGCCGTTCGGCCCGCCGACGCCGGACCGGATCGCCCAGTTCATCCAGGGCTACTACGGCATGTTGCCGGGCAACGTGTCCGGCGCGTGGTCGCAGCTCGCGCCGGGCTACCAGTCCCAAACCGGTGGCTACAACTCCTACGCGTCGTTCTGGTCGACCATCCGCTCGGTCCAGGTCAACGGGATCACCGCACGCGGCGAGGACGGCGCCACGGTCGCGCTGACCTACGTCAAGACCAACGGCGCCGTCGATCGGGAGAACCGCTGGATCCAGGTCCGCCAGGAGGGCGGCAGGATGGTCATCACCGCCTCCGGCGTGTGACGCTCCGCCCGTGCGCGACTCCTCGACGGAAGACGCTCGGGCGGCGCCCATTACGCTGGACGTCGGTTTCCCGGCGGGCGCACGGTCCGCCGAGTCGATCGGCACACGAGGAGAACGACCGCACGTGACAGCGCGACTCGCCGCGGTGCTGTGGGACATGGACGGGACGCTGCTGGACTCGGAAAAGCTCTGGGACGTCGGGGTCAGGGAGCTGGCGGTGGCGCTCGGCAGCGTGATGACCGACGAGATCAGGCACGCGCTCATCGGTGCGTCCGGCCCGAACGCCCTGCGCATCCTGTTCAACGGGCTCGGCCTCGACCCGACACCGCAAGCGCTGCGAGACGCGGCGGGCTTCCTGGAGCGGCGGGTGACCGAGTTGATGACCGGCCCGATTCCGTGGCGACCCGGCGCCAAGGACGCCCTCGGTCTGGTCCGCGACGCGGGGCTGGCCTCGGCGCTCGTCACCAACACCAAACGCTCGCTCGCCGAGTACGGCCTGGACACCCTCGGCCGCGACTTCTTCGACGTCTCCGTCTGCGGTGACGAGGTGGCGGAGGGTAAACCCGAGCCGGACGTGTATCTGCGCGCCGCCGAGCTGCTCGGCGTCGACCCGCGCGACTGCGTGGCGATCGAGGATTCGCCGACCGGTGCCAGCGCCGCCGCGGCCGCGGGCTGCGCCGTCCTCGTAGTCCCCTGCGAGATCCCGGTTCCCGAGGCTCCCGGTCTCGTATTCCGCGACACCTTGGTTGGCCTCACGCACGCCGATCTGGAACGCACCCTGCACGCCCGCGGCTGACGTGCTTCCGCGGCGCCACGATCGCTCCGGGCGGGGCGGGAACGCGCGAGAAAACGCCGCGTAGCGAACGCGGGACCGGTCGGTCGGGTCGCGCTCCGAGCACCGAGCAAATGCTCGGGAGTTACTGTGCTGCAACGCAAGTGCGCGCAGATAGTAAGTGTGACTGCACTCACCGGCAACTTTTCCGAATACCCGGGCGTGTCGCCGAGCGCTGCACCAAAATGACGCCATGGCTGCGACGGGTGTGCTGGACGAAATCGTCGATACCGCAAGGTATCCGCTCGCTTCGCCGGGATCGGCGGGATGGCGGGCGGCGGTCGACGCGGCAAGGGCCGACCTGTCCGACGGCGGCTGCACGGTCCTGCGCGAGTTCATCCGCCCCGAGCTGGCCGAGACGCTGCGCGCGCAGGGCGAGGACATGGCGCCGCACGCGCACTACGAGATCGAGCGGGTCAACGCTTACAACATTCCGCTGGACACCGCGCTGCCCCAAGATCATCCGGGCCGCATCGTCATGGAACGCGGAAACGCGTTCGTGCCCCGCGACCGGATCCCCGCCGAGGCGCTGATCCACCGGCTCTACACCAGCGACGCGTTCCAGCGCTTCGTCGCGGACTGCTTCGGCCTGTCCGAACTGCACGAATACGCCGATCCGCTGGCCGGACTGTGCCTGAACGTGGTCGCGCCCGGCATGTCGCATCCGTGGCACTTCGACACCAACGAGTTCACCGTCAGCATGCTCACCCAACTGCCGGAATCGGGCGGAGTTTTCGAATACTGCCCCGACATCCGCTCGCCGCACGCCGAGAACCTCGCCGACGTGCGCGACGTGCTGACCGGTGACGGCGAGCGCCTGATCCGCAGGCTCGAACTGCGCCCCGGCGACCTGCAACTGTTCCAAGGCCGCTTCTCCCTCCATCGCGTGTCCCCGGTTACCGGTGGCAGGCAACGACATTCGGCGATATTTGCCTACACCGACCGGCCCGGTGTCATCGGCACCGTGGAGCGGACCCGCCAGCTGTTCGGTCGCGTCCTTGCCGAACACGTCGCCGAGGACCGCCTGGTCCGCGGCGACCGGCTACTCGACTGAGCTCAGCTCGACCCGAGAGGAACGAACACACGTGCCAGTACCGTTACACACGACCGGGAAAGCCTCCTTCGACGACATCTACGACCGTCCCGATCCCCGCGAGTACTACGCACGGATGTCCGAACTGGACTACCGCATACCGGAACTGGCGAAGCCCTTCTTCCAGCAGCAGATTCGGGAGTACCGCGCCTCCGCGCGCGTGGCGACGCCGACCGTGCTCGACATCGGCTGCTCCTACGGCGTGAACGCGGCGCTGCTGCGCTTCGACATCGGTATCGACGAGCTCGCCGAGCACTACCGCACCGCCGCCGCGGCGGACCGCGAGCAGCTCGTCGCGCGCGATCGCGACCGTCTCGCCGGCCGCGATCAGCAGTCCGACGTGCGCTTCGTCGGCATGGACATCTCCAGCCCCGCGCTGGACTACGCGCACGCCGCGGGGTTCCTGCACGACATCGTGCACGCCGACCTCGAATCCGCCGACCCCACCGACGAGCAGCGCGAGGTGCTGGCCGCCGCCGACCTCGTCTTCTCGACCGGCTGTATCGGCTACGTCACCGAGAAGACGCTGCTGCGGATCGCCACCGCGCATCCACGGCGCAGGCCGTGGATGGCGCATTTCGTGCTACGCATGTTCGATTTCGATCCGATGGCCGAGGAGCTGGCCGCGCTCGGCTATCGCACCGAGCGGATGACCGGTCTGTACGCGCAGCGCAGGTTCGCCTCCGCCGACGAACGGCAGCGCGTGCTGAACTCGCTGTCGGACAAGGGAATCGACACCAGCGGCCGGGAAGCCGACGGCTGGCTGTACGCGCACCTCTACCTGTCGCGTCCGGAGCCGAAGGGCCGAGCCTGAGCCTTTCGTTCGAAAACCCCGGCAGCCTCTTGTCGAAACTCGGCCTCGTCGCCGAGGATCTGTAGTGGAGCGACGCACTCCACGAACTCCCGCGCACGGATGCCGTCCCGCCGTGCGCGTCTCACCCAACGCACCCGAACCGCGAGGACCCCGACTTGACCGACCGCACCTTCGCCGCCGAAGACCACCTGCCCCGGGTACCGCTGCCGACGCTGGAGGACAGCTGCGCCAGGTTCCTGGAGTGGTGCAGCCCGCTGCTCACCGACGACGAACTCGCCACCACCGAGGCGGCGGTCGCCGACCTGCTCCGGCCGGACGGCCCGGGCCGGACGCTGCACGCGGCACTGGCGGACTACGACGCCACGCCGGGCGTCGGCAGCTGGCTCGACCTGTTCTGGCCGTCGCGCTACCTCGGCAGGCGCGACCGGATCGCGTTGAACGCCAACTTCTTCTTCCTCTTCCGCGACGACACCCCGCTGGCCGCCGCCACCGCGGCCGACCAGGTGGAGCGGGCCGCGGCCATCGTCTCGGCGGCCGTCGCCTACAAGCTCGCCCTCGACGAGGAGGCGATCCCGCCGGTCACCCAGCGCGGGCAGCAGCTGTCCATGTGGCAGAACAAGTACCTGTTCTCCGAGACCAGGATTCCCGGCGAACAGCAGGACAGCGTCCGGGTGCCCTACAGCCCGGAGTGGCCTGGCCCCTCACGCGAGCGGCACATCGTGGTGTTCTACCGCGGCAGCATGTTCCGGATGGACGTGATCGGCGCGGGCGGCGCGCCGTACTCGCTCGACGACCTCGCCGACGGTCTGCGCGCGGTGCTCAAGGCCGGGTCGCGCTCGGCGCGCACCGACACCGCCGTCGGCCACCTCACCACCAAGGCGCGCGCCGAATGGGCCGCGAGCCGGGCCGCGCTGCGCGCCGAACCCGCCAATGTCGCGGCGCTCGACACCATCGAGACGGCGCTGTTCTGCGTGTGCCTGGAGGATTTCGCCCCGCGCGATACTCTGCACGCCTGCGACCAGCTGCTGCACGGCGACAGCGCGAATCGCTGGTTCGACAAGGCGGTCTCGTTCATCGTCTTCGGCGACGGCCAGGCGGGCATCAACGTGGAGCATTGCGGGCTGGACGGCACCACCATCCTGTCCTTCGTCGACACCCTGCTGGAGGCGTCGGCCGCCGAGCACGCGGAACGTTCCGGAGCGCAGGCGCAGGGGCTGCCGCCGGTGGAGCCGATCGAGTTCACCCTCGACGCCGCGCTGCGCACCGACATCGCGTCGGCGGGCGCCGCCTTCGCCCGCTACGCGGCCGAAAATGCCACGCAGACCGTCTCTTTCGAGGACTTCGGCACCGCGCGGGCCAAGCGGCTCGGCATCTCGCCGGACGCCTTCGCCCAGCTGGCCTACCAGCTCGCGCACCGGCGCAGCAAGGGCATCACGGGCGCCACCTACGAATCGATCGCGACCCGCCAGTACCGCAACGGCCGCACCGAGGCCATGCGGGTGGTGACGCCGGAGATGATCGCCTTCGTCGACGCCATGCAGGATCCCGCCAGCGACACTGCCGGCCGGCTCGCCGCCGCGCGGACCGCCGCGGCCAAGCACGTCGAGCGGGCCAAGCAGTGCCAGGCGGGCGACGCGCCGGAACAGCACCTGTGGGAGCTGGAATGGATTCAGCGCCGCCGCGGCGCGGAACTCGGTGTCACCGAACCGATTTCGCTCTACAACAGCCCGGGCTGGGTGATCATGCGCGACGACTACCTCAGCACCAGCTCCGCGCCCTCGGTCAACATCCAGTACTTCGGCTTCGGCTCGACCAGCCCGCGCTGCATCGGCGTCGCCTATGTGCTGCTGCCCGACCGCTGGAACCTCTACCTGGCGACGCCCAAGACGGTGGCCGACCAGATGCACGAGTTCGCCGACCACCTGCGCGTCGCGGTCGCGGAACTGGCGGACCTGTTGGCCTCGGAACAGTGACCAGCGCGGAGGAGGTGCGCGCGCCGGAATTCACCTGGCGCCGCGTCACCGAATCGGATTTCTCGCTGCTCGGCGGCTGGCTGTCGCGTCCGCACGTGGCGAAGTGGTGGAATCACGAGACCTCGCCGGAGGCGGTGCGGCGCGATTTCGGCCCCACCGCCCGCGGTGAGGAACCCGCCGAGGACCTCCTCGCCTATGCCGACGGCGCGCCGATCGGCCTGGTGCAGCGGTGCCGGATCGCCGACTACCCGGAGTACGTCGACGAGCTGCGCGAGCTCGCCGAGGTGCCCGAGTCGGCGATGACCCTCGACTACCTCGTCGGCGAACCCGATCTCGTCGGGCGGGGCGTGGGTTCGGCGATGATCCGCGCCGCCCTCGCCGACACCTGGGTGTCGTATCCGGAAGCGGACTGCGTGATCGTGCCTGTCTCCGCGGCCAACTCGGCGTCGTGGCGGGCGCTGGAGAAGGCGGGTCTGCGGCGGGTCGCCGAGGGCGAGTTGGAGCCGGACAACCCGGCCAACGGCACCGCGCACTTCGTATACCGCGTCGATCGGCCGCGCTGAATCGGCATCGCGCGGCCCGCGCGCCGAGTCGCCGTGCCGAGCCGTCACAACGGTTCGGCACGGCCCCGAGACATCCCCAGGACAGTCGATGTGCTGGTCTCCGGCCGCGTTCGCTCCGGTCCCAGCCTGCCTCCTTCGCCGACGTGCGTCCGACGAACGGCTCACGGCCGGTCCGGGGGTGGACCGGGACGGTAGCTGGGAATGGCCGTCTGAAAGAATGACCAGCCGTGAAGACTTTCGAAGCCCTGTTCGCCGAGCTGCAGGATCGTGCCATCACCCGCCCCGAGGGTTCCGGCACCGTGGCCGCGTTGGACGCCGGTGTGCATGCCCAGGGCAAGAAGGTGCTCGAGGAGGCGGGCGAGGTCTGGCTGGCCGCCGAACACGAGAGCGACGAATCGCTGGCCGAGGAGATCTCGCAGCTGCTCTACTGGGTCCAGGTGCTCATGGTGGGCCGGGGACTGAAGCTCGACGACGTGTACCGACATCTGTGACGGTCGCGTCCATCCCGTAGTTTCGTTCCCCGAAAGGACATCCACCCCATGCTGCGCGTCGCAGTCCCCAACAAAGGCAGTCTGTCCGAATCCGCGACCTCCATCCTGGCCGAAGCCGGATACCGCAAGCGCACCGACGCCCGTGACCTGAGCGTGCTCGACCCCGCGAACCAGGTCGAGTTCTACTTCCTCCGTCCCAAGGACATCGCCGTCTACGTCGGTTCCGGCGAACTCGACCTCGGCATCACCGGCCGGGATCTGGCGCTGGACTCCGGCGCGCCGGTGCAGGAGCGGCTCGCGCTCGGCTTCGGTCGCTCCACCTTCCGTTACGCCGCGCCCGCGGGCCAGGAATGGAAGGTCGAGGATCTCTACGACAAGCGCATCGCGACCTCCTACCCGAATCTGGTGCTCGCGGACCTGCAGCGCCGCGGTATCGAGGCCGAGGTGATTCGCCTCGACGGCGCGGTCGAGATCTCCATCCAGCTCGGCGTCGCCGACGCCATCGCCGACGTGGTCGGTTCGGGGCGCACACTGCGCCAGCACAACCTGGTCGCGTTCGGCGAGACCCTGTGCGATTCGGAAGGCGTGCTCATCGAGGCGGTCGGTTCCGATCAGAACGACCGGGCCCGCAACCAGCTCGTTGCCCGCATCCAGGGCGTGGTGTTCGCCCAGCAGTACCTGATGCTGGACTACGACTGCCCGAAGGGCCTGCTCGAGCAGGCCGTGCGGATCACGCCTGGCCTGGAATCGCCGACCGTCTCCCCGCTCGCCGACGCCGGTTGGGTCGCGGTGCGGGCGCTGGTGCCGCGCAACCGGGGCAACGTGGTGATGGACGAGCTCGCCGACCTCGGCGCCAAGGCCATCCTGGCCACCGACATCCGGTCCTGCCGGGCCTTCTGACGACGCCGGACGCCGGGCGGGTACCGGAGTGTATCCGCCCGAGGGACGTCCGGGCAGCACGTTCACCTGGACAACCCTTCCAGCGGGTGGCCAAGTCGATCGAATACCCGTCTACGCCATCGCGCTCGGCCTGATCCTCGCCTTCGTCTCCGATCGGCCTGGAATTCTCGCTGGGCGGGTTGCGCGAGGCGGGCTGGCGTCCGGTCGCACGTTTTCGGCTCCGCCGGTCGCGGTGAATCTCCTTGCCGGCCTTGGTCTTTCGGTGCAGCGGTTCCGCGACTCGAGCGTGTGATCCGGCCCGGCAATCAGTCGGCGACGGCTTCGGCCAAAGTCTCGTCCGGCGACTCGCCGCCGCCCTCGGGCCAGCCGGGGTACGGCGGCGGGGTGCCGCCGAACTCCGGGCACAGCGGCTTGTAGTCGCAGTAGCCGCACAGCCAGCTCGTGGACGGCGGGAACTCGCCTGTGCGTCCCGCCTCGCGCACCGCCGTCCACAGCGCCGACAGGGTGCGTTCGAAGCGGCCGAGTTCCTCGGCGTCGGGTGCGTAGGTGAGGATCTGCCGGTCGGCCAGGTAGATCAGGCGCAGCTGGGCGGGCAGCACGCCGCGGGTGCGCAGCACCACCAGCGCGTAGAACTTCAGCTGGAACAGCGCCTTGGTCTCCTGCGCGAGACCGGGCGCGCGTCCGGTCTTGTAGTCGACCACCCGCAGTTCGCCGGTCGGGGCGACATCGATCCGGTCGACGAATCCGCGCAGCAGCACGCCGTCGTCCAGCTCGACCTCCACCCTCGCCTCGCGGGACTCCGGCTCGAACCGGGTCGGGTCCTCCAGCTGGTAGTAGCTCTCGACCAGCGCGCCGACCTCGCCGAGGAACGACGTCAGCCCGTCGGCGTCGACCAGTTCCGCGATCTCCGGCTGCGCGGCCAGCACCCGGGCCCATGCCGGTGCCACCAGCGCGGCGGCTCGCTCCGGTCCGCGGTCCGCGGCGGGCAGCCCGTACAGGTCCTCCAGCACCGCGTGCACCACCGTGCCGCGCACCGCGTGCCGCGAGGGCGGCTCCGGGATCCGGTCGATCGCGCGGAGCCGGTACTTCAGCGGGCACTGCTTGAAATCCATTGCCCGAGAAGGGGACAGCGCGGGCCTGCGGCGCATGTCGGCGGGCGCGGGCTCCGGATCGGAGGCGGCGTCGGCAGGGGGCGTGGACACGGGCGCTGGCATACCTGGCAGGCTATCCGGCGGCACCGACACGCCGGTGCCGAAGCGTGACGACAGCACGAAGACCAGCAGCGAACGGAGATTCATGACGGCCAGACGGACCGGGCCATTCACCACCGGGGACCGGGTGCAGCTGACCGATGCCAAGGGACGCCTCTACACGGTGATCTTGGAGCCGGGCAAGGAGTTCCACACCCACCGCGGCGGGATCAAGCACGACGATCTGATCGGCGCCGACGAGGGCAGCCTTGTGCACTCCACCAACGGCACCCCGTATCTGGCCCTGCGCCCGCTGCTGGTCGACTACGTGCTTTCCATGCCGCGCGGCGCGGCCGTCATCTACCCGAAGGACGCCGCCCAGATCGTGCACGAGGGCGACGTGTTCCCCGGCGCGCGCGTCCTGGAGGCCGGGGCTGGCTCCGGCGCGCTGACTTGTTCGCTGTTGCGCGCGGTCGGCCCGGAGGGCGGGGTTATCTCCTACGAGATCCGTGACGACCACGCCGAGCACGCCGTTCGCAACGTAGAACGCTTCTTTGGCGAACGTCCAGCAAACTGGAGTCTTACCGTCGGCGACGTCGCCGACTACGCGGGCGAGCCGGTCGACCGGGTGGTGCTGGACATGCTGGCGCCGTGGGACGCGCTGCCCGCGGTGTCCAAGGCGCTGGTGCCGGGCGGCGTCCTCATCGTGTACGTCGCGACCGTCACCCAGCTGTCCAAGGTGGTCGAGGCGCTGCGCGAACAGGAATGCTGGACCGAGCCCAGGTCATGGGAGTCGATGGTGCGCGGCTGGCATGTGGTCGGCCTCGCCGTCCGCCCCGAGCACCGCATGCAGGGCCACACGGCCTTCCTGGTGAGCGCACGCAGGCTCGCCGAGGGTGTTGTCACCCCCAAGCCGCAACGCCGCCCCTCGAAGGGCTGAGCCCGCTCGCGAGCCGCATCACCCGAACGCCCCCGCGCGAGGTTTCGCCGAACGAGAGCCGGGGAAACCGCGCACGGGCGCGCGGGTGGAGATACGACCGAGCGCGATCAGGGCGTGCAGGGCGCCTGGGCGAAGCCGAGCATGGTGCACGCGGTGGCGTCCGAGAGCTTCCACTTGCCGTCGACGTGCTGCCAGGTCATCGGCATGGCGGGGGACGAGCCGTGCGGGGAGGTGATGACGACCTGCGCGGTGGCGGTCTCGCCCTCGGTCTTGACGTCGGTGACCGCGAAGGTGAGCTGGCCGTAGCCCGCGAGCAGCTGGTTCATCTGGTCGATGTTGGCCGCGCGCTTCTGGCCATCCACGATCACCGCGGTCTTCTCGGACGTAGGCTTGCTGGGATCGGCGACCAGTGCCAAGGTGGCTTGCAGCTCCTCGGGCTTGGGGGCGTCGCCCGCGGCGTGGTCGTGCCCGCCCGTCGCGCCGGTGCCCGCCGCGGCCGAGGTGGTGGCCACCACCGGGGCGCTGGTCGCGGCGGTATCGGAGGAGTCATCCGAGCCGCAGGCGGTCAGCCCGACCGTAACGGCGAGGGCGGCCGCGGCGGTAGCCACGGAAACGCGCAGAGACTTGGCGGGAAGGAGCATTCTCTAGCAACCTTTCGGCTCGGGTGGCGAGGGTCCTCGCCCGTGTCGGGTTAGGGCAGGCTAACATGGATACTCGGCCGCCGATCGCAGCACAGATGTGATCACGACGAAACCATGTCGGAAAGCGAGAACGGTTCGCGCCCGGTAGCGTTGATAGACCGGGACTGGGAGGAGCAGCACATGAGCCCCATCGAGAATTCGGATTCGGCGGCCTGGAGAGAGCTCGAGGCGATACGCGCCGAGGCGGCTGCACTCCGAAGGCAACTCGCCGATTCGCCGGATCGCACACGGGAATTGGAAGCCCGCATCGATTCGCTGACCATTCGCAACACGAAGCTGATGGACACACTCAAAGAGGCGCGCCAGCAACTGGTCGCGTTGCGCGAGGAGGTCGATCGGCTGGGTCAGCCGCCGAGCGGATACGGCGTTCTGATCGGCGTGTACGACGATCAGACGGTCGACGTGTTCACTTCGGGTCGCAAGATGCGGTTGACATGTTCACCGAACATCGACACCGCGACCCTCGAGTACGGCCAGACCGTCCGCCTCAACGAGGCGCTGACGGTGGTCGAGGCGAACACCTTCGACTCGGTCGGCGAGATCGGCACCCTCCGCGAGATCCTCGACGACGGTCGCCGCGCGCTGGTCGTCGGCCACGCCGACGAGGAGCGGGTGGTCTGGCTGGCCGGCCCGCTGGCCAAGGTCGCCGAGGTCGACGATCTGGACGATCCCGATGCGCCCATTCGCAAACTGCGGCCCGGTGATTCGCTGCTGGTCGACACCAAGGCGGGCTTCGCCTTCGAGCGCATTCCGAAGGCCGAAGTGGAAGACCTTGTGCTCGAGGAAGTCCCGGATGTCGACTACAACGACATCGGCGGTCTCGGACGCCAGATCGAGCAGATCCGCGACGCGGTGGAACTGCCGTTCCTGCACAAGGATCTGTTCCGCGAGTACGCGCTGCGTCCGCCCAAGGGCGTGCTGCTCTACGGTCCGCCCGGCTGCGGTAAGACGCTGATCGCCAAGGCGGTGGCCAACTCGCTGGCCAAGAAGATCGCCGAGGCGCGCGGTGAGGACGCGAAGGAAGCCAAGTCGTTCTTCCTGAACATCAAGGGCCCCGAGCTGCTCAACAAGTTCGTCGGTGAGACCGAGCGCCACATCCGGATCATCTTCCAGCGGGCGCGGGAAAAGGCCTCCGAGGGAACGCCGGTGATCGTGTTCTTCGACGAGATGGACTCGATCTTCCGCACCCGCGGCTCCGGTGTGTCCTCCGATGTGGAGACCACCGTTGTGCCGCAGCTGCTTTCGGAGATCGACGGTGTCGAAGGCCTGGAGAACGTCATCGTCATCGGCGCCTCCAACCGCGAGGACATGATCGACCCCGCGATCCTGCGGCCCGGTCGTCTCGACGTGAAGATCAAGATCGAGCGGCCGGACGCCGAATCGGCGCAGGACATCTTCTCGAAGTACCTGACCGAGCACCTGCCGTTGCACGCCGAGGATCTCGACGAGTTCGGCGGCGACAAGGCCGCCTGCATCGCCGCGATGATCGAACGGGTCGTCGACCGGATGTACGCCGAGAGCGAGGACAACCGCTTCCTGGAGGTCACCTACGCCAACGGTGACAAGGAAGTCCTGTACTTCAAGGACTTCAACTCCGGCGCCATGATCCAGAACATCGTGGACCGCTCCAAGAAGTACGCCATCAAGGCGGTGCTCGATACCGGCAACCCGGGTCTGCGCATCCAGCATCTCTACGATTCGATCGTGGACGAGTTCTCCGAGAACGAGGACCTGCCCAACACCACGAATCCCGATGACTGGGCCCGCATTTCGGGTAAGAAGGGCGAGCGCATCGTGTACATCCGCACCTTGGTCACGGGCAAGAACGCCAGTGCCAGCCGTGCGATCGATACAGAGTCGAATACGGGTCAGTACCTGTAGTTCGGGTTGTGTGAGGGCCGCGTCTCCGAGAGGGGGCGCGGCCTTTGCTGTGTCTGGCGAACGAATCCCGCATCCCACTGAGTGGAATGTGACCCAACCCACTGGACGCTTGTCTGAGAAGATAACGCCAGCTAGAGGCCCTGTTCTCGGTGCTAGAGCGATGCTTCACCAATTGTGGCGGACCGAAAACGCCTCCGGCAAACATCTGAATCATGCATGCTTCAGATTAACGGCGCGCCGACCGTGCGCGCCGCATCGAGATGAGGAGCACCCCATGTCCGGATCTGCGTCGGATTTCCTGGCCGAAGTTCTGTTCAAGACCATCCAGCAGCTGCTGTCGGGCAGCGCGAGCTGAGCGCATCGTCGCGCGACTGATCAAGGGCCGAGCCCTCCCGAGGGGGCTCGGCCCTTCGATTTCGGAATCGCGACGCCGGCGATTCCACGACGCTGTCCGGATCCGGCGGCTTCGCCGCGACCCCGCATACCCGGCGCCCGAGCGGCTCGGCGGCGACCCGGTGGACGCTCCGACCTCGCCCCGCTCCGATCCGGCCCGATCGGCCGACCTGCCGCGCTCAGTTGACCTGTCGTGCCGCGGCGTCCCAATACTTCTGCCGCAGATCGCGTTTCAGGATCTTCCCGGCGCCGGAGACCGGCAGCGCGTCCACGATCTCGATACTGCGCGGCGCCTTGTATCCGGCGATCAGTTCCTTGGCGTGGCCGCGGATCTCCTCCGCCGTCACCTGCAGGCCCGGTTTGCAGACGATGACCGCGTGCACCCGCTCGCCCCATTCGTCGTCGGGAATGCCGATGACCGCCACCGCGGCGACCGCGGGATGCGCGGCGACGGCGTTCTCCACCTCGGCGGAATACACGTTCTCGCCGCCGGAGACGATCATGTCCTTGATCCGGTCCACGATGTAGACGTAGCCGTCCTCGTCCATGTAGCCGCCGTCGCCGGTGTGCATCCAGCCGTCCCGCACCGCGTCCGCGGTCTCGGCGGGCTTGTTCCAGTAGCCGAGCATCACGTGGCCGCCGCGCACCGCCACCTCGCCGATCGTGCCGCGCGGCACCTCGACGCCGTCGGCATCCACGATCCTGACCTCGCTGTGCGGGGCGGCCCGTCCCGCCGAGCGCAGCCGGCCGGCCAGATGGTCCTGCGGTCCGAGCAGTGTGGCGATCGGCGCGACCTCGGTCATGCCGTAGGCCTGGGCGAATCCGGCCCGCCCGAAGGCGGCCATCGCGCGCTCGAGCACCGCCTGCGAGATCGGCGACGCGCCGTACATGATGTTCTCCACGCTGGACAGGTCGAACTCGGCCGCACGCGGATGGTCGACCAGCATCTGGATCATCACCGGCACCAGCACCGACGAGCTCACGCGATGCTCTTGAATCGCGGTCAGCGTAGCGACCGGATCGAAGGCGGGAATCATCACGTGGGTGCCGCCCAGCGTCAGCACACCCTGCCATCCGGCCAGGTCGGCGAGGTGGAACATCGGCGCAGCGTGCAGGAAGACCGCACCGGGAGCCATCAGGTATCCGGTGGCGACGGCGCCCAGCGCGGAGGTCAGCAGGTTGGCGTGGCTGAGCACAACGCCCTTGGGGAATCCGGTGGTGCCGCCGGTGTAGAAGATGCCCGCCGGCGCGTCGCCGCCGCGGCGCGCGTCGGGGATGGGCGCGGCGTCCGCGACGATCCGCTCGTAGTCGAGCGCGCCTTCGGGGACCGGGCCGTCGCCGCAGTGGACGACGGCGCGGAGCTCTGGATACTGCGCCCGCAGCGCCGGAACCATGGGGGCGAACGCGTCGTCCACGAAAAGGACCCGGCTGTCGGAATCGGCCAGGGAATAGGCGATTTCGGCCGGGCTCCAGCGAATGTTGACCGGGTTGAGTACGGCGTCCGCCCACGGCACCGCCAGCAAGTACTCGTGGTAGCGGTCGGAATTCAGCGACAGCATCGCCACGCGGTCGCCCGCGCCGACGCCGAGGCCGCGCAGCGCGCCCGCCAACCGGGCCACCCGGTCGAGCACCTCCCGGTTGGTCCGCTTCCGCTGGCCGCAGATGGTCATCAGGCCGTCGGGGTTGTGCTGGGCGGCGCGGTGCAGGCCCTGAGTCAGATACATCGTCTATTCCTCGTCGAACAGCGGTGGTGGGTCCCGACGAGTATTCGGCCGACGATGTGATCTGCGCCATGGAGGGCGTGTCGAACTATCAGTCGCCGGCTTGTTGATTTCTCCAAACCCCCGGCCGTAGGGTCGAGCGCCATGAGCAGACTCTCGACCGCCGCGGAACGCCAGGCGGTGGCGCGAGTGCGGCACCGGTCGCCCGAACTCGTCGACCGCATCGTGGCGCGAGCCAGGGCGGAGATGTCCGCGTACGCGCCGCTGCCCGCCGCGACCATCGCCGCGTCCACCGCCTCGATCGTCGACCGCCTGCTCGCCGCGCTGCACGATGGCGGCCCGCTGGCCTCCGAAGATCTGGCCGCGCTCCGCGAATTCGGCGAAATTCGTGCCCGCCAAGGCATTTCGCTCGCCGACGTGCAGAACGGGTGGCGCATCGCGGTCCGCGAGATCCTCGCTGAACTGTCCGCGGCCGCGGGCGAGAGCCAGGCCGCCGATCGGACATTGCTGAGGCTGACCACCGCGCTGCTCGACCTCGTCGACGCGGCGGTCGTCCCGTACAGCGCCGGGCACCGCGACGTCGAGATCGCCGCGGCACGGCACGACGAGCAGTTCCGCGCCGAGTTCACCAGGGCCGCGCTGCTCGGCACCCTCGGCCCCGCGGACCTGCGGATCCGCGCCCAGCAACTCGGCGTCGACCCGGAGCTCGAGTACCGCGCGTACCGCGCCAGGGCCGACGAATCCCGCGACGCGGGCCGGAACATCGCCCCGAGCGGGTTCGCGACCACGGTGGACGGCGACGTCGCCGGCTTTGTGGAAAAGTCCAGAAGCCCGGGAGGGTGCGGCGTCGTCGGCCTCGGCCCGCCGGCCCGGCTGGAAGACCTGGCTCGCTCGTTCCGCCTGGCGGGCCGCATGCTGACCACCGCACAGATTTTCGGCCGCACCGGAACCGTCGACCTGGACAGCGTCGGCCTGCTGCCCGCCATCGCCGCCGACACCGACCTGGGGGCGGAACTGGTCCGGCGTTATCTTGCGGCCCTCGGCGACGGCGAATCCGCCCGGACTGTCGTCGACACCGTCGAGGCGCATCTCGACACCGGCATGCGCATCGAGGCCACCGCCGAGCGACTTGTGGTGCACCCCAACACCGTTCGCTACCGTCTCGGTCGCTTCGAAGAACTCACCGGCGCCGATCTCCGCGTCGCGCACACCGCGCTGCAAGTCTGGTGGGCGATCCAATACCGGAAGGCGCAGCGCCCACCGCGACGGTGAGACATTCGCCGTGCGGGCTTTCCTCGCGGGTCTTCCGCCGATACGGTCGATTCCGGCCGTGCCGCTCATGGGCGTCGGTTCGGAAGGAGATCCGCATGGGTTCAACGGCTTTCGCCGTATTTCTGCCGCTGGCACTGGCGCTGGTGATGTTCGGGCTCGGGCTGACGCTCACCGTCGACGACTTCGCCAGAGTGCTGCGGTATCCCGCGGCCGCGGCGATCGCGCTGGTCTGCCAGATGGTGCTGTTGCCCGCCGCGTGCCTGGGGCTGATCCTGCTGTTCCGGGTGGAGGGCGCGCTCGCGGTGGGCATGATGCTGCTCGCGGCCTCGCCCGGCGGACCGTCGGCAAACCTGTTCAGCCACATCGCCGGTGGGCACGTCGCGCTGAACATCACACTCACGGCGGTGAATTCGGTGCTCGCGGTGTTCACCCTGCCATTGGTCGTCGCGCTGTCCTACACCGTGTTCCTGGACGGCGAGGGCTCGATCGGGTTGCGGCCGGACAAGTTCGCGCAGGTCTTCGCGATCGTGCTGGTGCCCGTCGCGCTCGGCATGTGGGTGCACCGGCGGTTCACGGACTGGGCGCGGCGGATGCGCGGCGCGGTCAAGGTGCTGTCGATCGTGGTGCTCGCGCTGGTGGTCGCGGCGGCGGTGGCGAAGAACTTCGAGACGCTCACCGAACACCTCGGCGAGCTGGCCGCGCTGTGCCTGGTGTTCGCCGTGCTGAGCCTGACGGTCGGGTACGTCGCGCCGCGGCTGTTCGGAGTCGACGACGATCAGGCCGTCGCCTCGGCGATGGAGATCGGCATCCACAACGGCGCGATCGCCATCGCCGTCGCGGTCTCGGTACTGCACAACGACACGATGGCGGTTCCCGGTGCGGTGTACGGCGTGCTGATGAACATCCCGGCCGCCGCCGCGGCCTACCTCCTGGCGCGCCGTCGCAGGCCCGAGCCGGCGACCACGACGGTGTAAGCGGGATCAGACCGGCCGCAGCTCCACGACGACACCGCCCTGCCGCCAGGTCTGGTAGATGTCGGCCTTGTTCGGGGAGCCGTCGGCGTCGAACCCGATGCCGCTGAACGAGGCATTGGTCTTGTTGTCCCTCGCGATGATCTCGAACAGCCGCATCACCTCCTGCTCGCCGGTGTGCACCACGGGATCGAAGCGTTCGGGCGCCCCGCCGCGGGTCAGCGTGACCGAGGTACCGGTGCGCAGGTTCTTCACCCACGGTCGCAGCGCGGTTCCGACCAGCAGCGCGCCGTCGTGCGGGGTGTACGCGACCGGCACGGTGTAGATCTTGCCCGAGGATCGGCCGACGACGTGCAGCGTCATCAGTCGTTTGCCGACCACCCTGGACAGTCCGGGGACGCGCAGCAGCGCACGCACCACGCGGTTCACCGCGGCCTGATAGCGCGGAATCGCGCTGGGACCGTTGGTAGTGGGTGTGCCGTAAGGGTTTTCGGGGCTCGAGGTGTCGCTCATCCTTCCAGTATGGGTGAACCGCAGTCGGCTACGCCGAAAGGCTGATCTCGGCTCGTTCCGTGGGCGGATGGGCGTGCGGCCGTTTCTCGCTAGATTCGAGGCGGCCCGAGTCCGAACTCGTCGAGGAGCTGCGTGACCGAAACCGTTGAGCGTCAAGAGCTGGACACCGCGGGGGATGGGCGTCCTCCGGCGGCGACCGCGGGTATCGCCGTAGTCGCGGGCATCGCCTTTGCGGCGCTGCTGTTCTCGGCGAGCCGCTACGACTATTTCGGCGACGAGCTGTACTTCCTCGCCGCGGGACGCCACCCGTCCTTCGGTTACGCCGATCAGGGCCCGGTGCTTCCGATGCTGGCCCGGCTCATGGACACCATCGCCCCCGGTTCGTTCTTCGTGCTCCGGCTGCCCGCGGTCGCGCTGACCACGCTCGCCGTCGCGTTCACCGCGCTGCTGGCCAGGGAGTTCGGCGGCGGGCGCGGCGCGCAACTGCTCGCGGCCGCCGCCTACGCGACCTCGCCGTTTCTGCTGTTGCAGGGCAAGATGCTCACCACCAACGCGATCGACACCGTGCTGTGGGTGATCATCACCTGGCTCGTCGTGCGATGGGTGCGCACCCGCCGCGACTCGCTGCTGCTGTGCGCGGCGCTGGTGACGGCGCTGGACATGCAGGTGAAATGGCTGATCCCGTTCTTCTGGATCGCGGTCGCCGTGACCTCGCTCGCGCTCGGTCCGCGCGAACTGGTGCGGCGCCCGCTGCTGTGGCTCGGCGGCGCGATCGTCCTGCTCGCGACGCTGCCGACGCTGATCTGGCAGGCGGGCAACGGCTGGCCGCAGCTGCGCATGGGCGAGGTGATCAGCGGCGAGCAGGACGTGCTCGGCGGGCGGTTGATGTTCGTGCCGCTGGCGATCCTGACCGCGGGCGTGCTGGGTGCGGTGGTGCTGGTGTACGGCGTGTGGGCGCTGCTGCGCACTCCGGCGCTGGGCCGATACCGCTCGCTGGGCCCGCACCGCTTTCTCGGGGCGACGCTGCTGCTGCTCGTCGCGATCTTCCTGATGACGGGCGGACGCATCTACTACATGGCGGGCATGTACGGCGTGGTGCTCGCCGCGGGCGCCGTCGGGCTGGTCGAGCTGGCGGGCCGGCTGGGTCCCTCGCGGCGCAGGCTGCTCATCGGGAGCGGGTCGGCGGTGGTCCTGTGTTCCGTCGCGCTCGTGCTGTGGTCGACGCCGTGGCAGCACCCCGACGACATCGCACCGGCCGCCGACGACGCGGAGGCTGCGATCGACATCGGCGTGTACGGCGAATTCGGCTGGCCCGAACTGACCGCCGCGGTATCGCGGGCCGCGGCGGCACTCGCCCCGGCCGAACACGCGAACGCCGTCGTCGTCACCGACACCTATTGGCAGGCCAGCGCGCTCGATCAGTTCGCCCGCGACGAGCTGCCGCCGATCTACAGCCCGAGCCGCGGCTACGGCTACTTCGGCAGGCCGCTCGACGAGGCGAGCACTGTGCTCGCCGTCGGGGTGGCCGAGAGCTTCCTGCACTGGAACTTCGACAGCGTCGAGCCGGTCGGCAAGGTGGAGAGCAGGCTCGGCTTCCCCGGCAACACCCAGGACGTCACCGTGTGGAAGTGCACCGGCGTGCGTCATCCGTGGGCCGAGACCTGGCCGGACTTGATGCATCTGTAGCCGGACGTGCTTATCTGGAGGCATGACATCTGGGCAGACCGAGATCTGGCACAACCCGCGGTGCTCGAAGAGCCGCGCCGCGACGGCGCACCTGGACGAGTCGGGCGCGACCTACAGCGTGCGCCGCTACCTGGACGACCCGCCCACCGCGGACGAGTTGCGCGAGGTGCTGCGGCGGCTGGACGCGCAACCGTGGGACATCACCCGCACCGGCGAGCAGCTCGCCAAGGAACTCGGCATGGCGGACTGGGGCCGTACGCCCGCCGACCGGGATCGATGGATCGCGGCGCTGGCGGAGAACCCGCAGCTCATCCAGCGTCCGATCGTGCTCACCGGGGACGGTGGCGCGGTGGTCGCGCGCACCGAGGACGCGCTGCGCTCGCTCGACTGACGACCCGCGAATCCCGGTCTCCCCGGCCGGAATTCGACCATTCCAGCCCGCCGCGGGCAGGCGGTAGGGTCGGCGGCATGAAGGTACAGTTGCGCCACAATCCCGCCTCCACCGTCGCCCGATGCTTCCTCGCGGGCGGGGAGCCGATGCGAGTCGAGAGCGGCGCCATGGTCGCCCATTCGGCGGGAGTCACGTTGCAGGCCAAGGCCGAGGGCGGCATCCTGGCCGGGCTCAAGCGCTCGGTGCTCTCCGGAGAATCGTTCTTCGTCTCCACCTTCACCGCTCCGCCGCAGGGCGGCTGGGTCGACGTCGCCCCCGCCCTGCCCGGCGACATGCTCAACCTGCAGATCACCCAGGACCGGCCGTTCTTCATCAGCCGCGGCGGCTGGATCGCCAATGCGCACGGCGTGCAAGTGGAGAGCAAGTGGGGCGGTTTCGCGAATCTGTTCGGCGGCGAGGGCGGCTTCGGCTTGCGCGCGTACGGCGACGGCGAGATCGTGGTCGGCGTCTTCGGCGCGATCGACGTGATCGACCTGCAGCCGGGCGAACCGATCACCATCGACACAGGGCACGTGGTGGCCTACGACCTGGCCATGAACTTCACCATCCGGCGTGCCGTCTCCGGCCGCTCCATCCAGTCGCTGAAGTCCGGCGAAGGCTTCGTCTTCGACTTCGTAGGTCCCGGCCGGGTGCTGCTGCAGACCCGCAACCCCGGCGCGTTCCTTTCCTGGGCCAGCACCGGCGCCTCGTCGAGCTGATCGCGGCGAGCACCACACAGCGAGGACTTCGACCAGAGTCCTTCACCTCCGGGTAACCTCCCCGACACCCGCGTCGGTGATGTTGGGCGCTCCACTTGATGAACTACTCGAAGGATTGCCTTTCATGGAACTGCTCGAAGTCTTCGCCAACATCCTGCAGACGATGCTGACCCTCGGCAGCGGCAGCGCGGCGTAGCCGGTTCAGGCCAGGAGATCGCCGACCAGCACCCGGGTGTCCGGGACGAACGGCCAATCCGGGTCGGCGAGGTGGGCGCGCAGTTCCGCGTCGGTCCACCACCAGCCGTCGGCGATCTCCTCGGGCTGATGACGGATGGGGCCGTCGTACCGCAGCTCGTAGGCGAACAGGTGGCAGCGCATCGGCCTGCCCTCCCATTCCCCGTCCCAGGACGCGCTGGCCATCGGCAGCGGCGGCGTCGCGTCCTCGGTGAGCACGATGCCGAGCTCTTCGGCCAGCTCCCGGATCGCGGTCCGCGCCGGATCCTCGCCGGGCGCGACGACACCGCCCGCGAGGCAGTCGTGCATCCCCGCGAACACCATCTTCGTGTCGGTGCGACGGTGCACGTAGACCCGCTCGCCATCCCTCGAACGCACCAGCACCCCGGAACTGGCGTGCCACAGACCCTCGCGGTAGACCTCGGCGCGATCGGCCGCGCCGACCTCGCGGCCCCGCCGGTCGTATACCGCGATCATCTCGCCGGAATGACCGTCGAAGTTCGGCTGCGCAGACACCGCTCGAGGGTAACCTGGGCAGCGCACTCCACCTGGAGAGAGGACCGTCCGATGGTGCTTCCGCGCATAGTGGCGAGGTTCAACCGGCACGTGACCAACCCGGTGGCGGGACTGGTCGCGGGTACGGTGCCGCCCTTCGCGGTGGTGCGGCACAAAGGACGGCGATCCGGCCGCGCCTACCGGACACCGGTGTGGGTGTTCGAAGACGATGGGGTCTACCGCATCGCACTGACCTACGGCCGTGAGTCGGAATGGGTCAAGAACGTCCTCGCCGCCGGCGTTTTCGAGCTGGATGCCAAAGGCCACACCGTCACACTGCGGGATCCGGTGGTGCTGGAGGATCGCTCGGCGGGCTGGGCCCCGCTCGGCGTGCGCCAGGTGCTGTGGGGCATCGGCGCCAAGCACTATCTGCGGGCCACACCTGCTGCCTGACGGTGTGCCCCGGCGCGTTACCGGCGGCCACGCCGGGATTTCGCGCCCGGCTGCGGCTTCACCCCCGGCTGCGGTTTCATCCCTGGCTTCGGCACAGTGTGCTGCCGCGCCACGGCCGCCGCTGCCTCCGCGGCGCTGGCCTCGGCGTCCACGCGGCGGTGCACGAAGTGTTGCTGGGCCAGCGTCCAGGCGTTGTTCGACACGAAGTACAGCAGGATCGCCACCGGAAGCAGCGCGCCGCCGATGAGAGCGCCCGCCGGAAAGACCCAGAGCGTCATCGTGTTCAGCATCGGCAGCTGCGCCGCGGCTGGGTCCTGGCGGGCGATCGCGGCGCGCGCGGTGAAATGCGTCGCGATGGCCGCCACCAGCATCAGCGTGCCGGCCACCGCGGCGATCGCCGCGCTCGGCTGACCGGTCAGCGTGGCCGACAGCGGCGCGCCGAACAGTTTGGCGCTCAGGAACGACTGGACGTCGGCGGCGTCGAAGACGTAGTTCGGGGTCTGCGCGTTCTGTTCGGGCGTCATCGGCGTCGGCGTGGCCTGGAAGGGCAGATGGCCGAGCGTTCCGGTGCGGTCGAACGAGCGCAGCACGTGGAACAGCGCCAAGAACACCAGCCCCTGGCCGAGCATCGGCAGGCAGCCTGCCAGCACGCCGGCACCATTCTCCCGGTGCAGCTTCTGGATCTCGACGGCCTGTCGTTGCTTGTCGTCGGGGTAGCGCTTGCGCAGCGCCTCGGTCTCGGGTCGCAGCCGCCGGACGACGGCCTGAGTGCGGACCTGTTCGAGGAACAGCGGATACATGGCGGCGCGGAGCGTGGCGACGAGGAACACCACCGCGAGCACCCAGGCCAGCCCGCTGGTGGATCCGAGCAGCGCGGCGAAGACGGTGTGCCAGAGCCAGAGCACGGCGGACACAGGGTAATAGACGATATCGAGCATGGGGGGACACCTGATTCGGTGAGACGTGCGCGCACACGCACGCGAACGGGAGATGGTCACGGCGCGGGCCGACCACACCCGCGCCGCGGCGCGGGCCGTCGATCAGCCCGTGACCAGTCCCGGTGCTCGCGGCCGTGGACGGCCCGCCGTATCGGGATTGCTCTGTCGCAGATAGGAACCGCGCCTGCGGCGCTGCGCCGCCTGCGGTCCGCCGCGGGCGACGACCAGCGGTGCGACCGCGGCGCCGTGCAGCGCCACCATCGCGAACACCGCGGCGGCGAGCACACCGAGCGCGGCCAGCGACGCGTGCTCGGGCAGGGGCGCGGCCAGGAGCGCGAGCGCGGGCGCCAGGCACGCGAAGACCGCGAACGCCGTCAGCTGTACCCGCGAGAACATGGGATCGAGCGTACCGGGTGCGGGCGGCGCGCTGTCACGCTCCGTCGCCGAGATCCCATAGTTCGGCGCGATGCAGCGCGGCGGGCGTCAGCCCGAAGGTGCGGCGGCAGGTGCGGGTGAGCTGGGTGCTGTCATCGAAACCCGAAGCGTGCGCGGCGGCGGCGACGTCGTCGCCGGAGCGGAACCGGTTGACCGCCAAGCGCAGCCGCAGCCACAGGATATACGGGCGCAACGGCATCCCGACCTGTTCGGCGAACAGGTGCGAGAGCCGGGCGGGGGAGAGCCCGACCCGCTTGGCCACGTCGGCGCCGCGCATCGAATGGTCCGGCACCAGACTCGGCAGCAGCCGCAGCGCCTCGGTCACCGCGCCGTGCCGGTGCGAGCCGTTGGCGTCCGTTGGCGCGCAGCGCAATTCGCGCACGATCGCGGCCACCTGCTCGGCGATCGGCGCGGTGGCCAGCGTCGCGGGCATGACCTGCTGGTCGTCGGCCCAGCCGCCCGCGTGCGCTCGCCGATCGGCGGTGGCGCCTGCCGCGGTGTCGGGATCGAGGTAGAGCGCGGCGCCCTCGGCGGCGGTCTCGATCCGGTGCGGCGCGTCGGCGGGCACGATGATCCTGGTGCCGCGATGCCGTACCCCGCCCGCGTCCATCACCGTGATCGGCGTGTGCGCGGCGAGCACCTGGACGGTGTGGTGGGCGTGCAATGCGGTGGGGCGGATCGCGCCGCCGAAAGCGAGAATCCCGGGCCGCAGTAAAGCCGTTGCCCGCCGGGGGGATTCGTCGGGCATGCGGGCGCCGCCCGGGCTCGAGGATGTCGCGGACACCCCGTCGGTGACCAGAGCCTTCTCCATCGGACGCTCCCGGCAGTGACGCAAGGGTCCGGGTTTCGGACCCACCGCCGAGACTATCCGGGTCGCCCCGCGGCGGTGAGCGTTTCGGTCAGGTGAGCCAGGAATTCACCCACGATCGGTCGGTGGGGAAGCGGACGTCGAGGCCGCCCCGTCCCAGCGGGCGGGGTGTGCGGCAGCGGATAGCGCTCGGCGAAACTCACCTGCCCGACGGTAGTTCGGGAAGGCGGAACAGCAGGACCTCCGGATCGAGGTTCTCCTCTTCGACACGAAAAGCGTTGCGGAACAACTCCTGATCGCGATCGTTGCGCCGGATCACGGTGCCGATCTCGGGATTGACCCGGCAGGCGGCCGCGCAGCGCAGCCAGTCGCGGGCGAAGGCGGCGTCCTGGAAGGTGGGGAAGCTGAATCGCGGACCCATCGCCCAGCACATGCTGAGCACGGCGAGTTGCGCGTCGGCGGGCCAGGAATCGAAGGCGGCGAACGGCATGACCACCGCGCCGCTGCCGTGTCGCACCATGCGGCCGCGCAGCAAGGTCTCCAACTCGTCGAGCCGGGCGAAGACGGTGCGGTCGATGTCCTCGTCGGTCAACCGAAGCGCGGTGACATCCGCGAACGCGCGATTGCCGCCCGCCACGAGGTCCATCCGGTTCTTCACCGCGTCCCAGGCCGCGTTGATCTCCGCGCCGGTGGCGGCCGAGCCGTCGGGGCGGCGCCATGGCAATCTGCGTGCCGCGATGAGCGAGGCGGCCCGCTCGGCCGGAGTCGGTGCGGCGCGCACCCGTGTGGTGTCGTCGAGTTTGTTGCCGACACCGGTGCTCACGAAACCCTCGGAATCCAGGTACATCCAGGGCACCCGGCCTTCCAGCGGCACATTGAACGCCAGCCACACGCGGCGCACCGCGGCCTTCATGGACGCTTCCCCTCGTCGTTGGTGCGGAAAGGTTTCGTTTCAGCATGGGACGGGGCTGGGGGGGGGGGCGGCGCAGGCCGGGGCGAGTGGTTTGCGGCCCCGGGCGGGGGGGTGGGGGGGGGGCGGGGGGGGCCGGGGGGGTTGGGCGCGCGGCTCGCACCCCCCCCCCGGTAGCG
>NZ_JBFAHG010000011.1:0-4974 GCF_040654065.1 Nocardia sp. NPDC050793 | reverse complement strand
GGGGGCCCCACCGGGCGGGGGGGTCTCCGGGGCCCCCGCCGCCCGGGTTCGGTGCAAGGGCGCGGACCGGGGCTGCTTCAGCGCTCGCGGGTCAGCGACCGGTAGCAAGTGTGCCACGCCCACTCGACCGGCCCGCGCTCGAATCGCCGCAGCCAGAGGTGGGCGCCCGCCGCGATGATCGCCACGACCACCAGGTAGATCGCGATCGTGAACGGCACACGCGCCTCGGGGGAGACGCGCGCGGCCAGGCCGAGACCCCAGCCGTAGCACAGCGTCGAGGCCACCAGGTTCTGCAGGATGTAGCAGGACAGTGCGGTGCGGCCGATCTCGGTGAACCGTCGGCCCGCGAAACCCAGCCGCGGGCGGCGCAGGTAGAACTCGGCGACGACCGCGAGGATGCCGAAGGCGACGAACGGCGCGGTGCCGTACCGGGTGAGCAACACCAGATCGCCGCCGAAGACACCGACGAGGAAGTCGATCGGCGCGGCGATCGCTCCGAACACCATGAGCCGCTTGCGGATTCGTGCGCCCTCGGGGCGGAACACACCTGCCCGGTACAGCTGGGCTCCGACGAGAAACAGTGCGACCGACATGGCGAAGACAAAAACGCCTTCGATGCGGAATGCGAGCGCGTTGTCCAGGCGGAACACGACCAGATCCCAGAACGAGCCGTCCGCATAGGGGTTCGGGTCCAGCGGCTCGCGGGGAGTCGAATCCTGCTGTGGGGCAAAGGCCATAGCGAGCGCGATGAGCGTCAGCATGGCCAGGTGGACGCACGCCGCGATCGTCAGCCAGCGGCGTTGCGCGCGCTCGCTCTTGGCGAGGACGAAGGCAACCACCAGGCCGGTCACCGCGTAACCCATCAGCACGTCGAACTCGGCGACGAGCACGAAGTTGAGCACGCCGTCCAGAAAGAGCAGCCCGGCCCGCCACGGGTACCCGCCCGGCCACGGGCGCCCGCGGCGTACCGCCGACGCCTGCTGGATGGCCAGGCCGATACCGAACATGATGGTCAGCAGGCCGAGGAACTTGCCCTGCGCCAGCTGTTGCAGCACCCGCTCGGTCCACATCCAGCCGCCGTCCGGCGCGGCGCCCAGTTCGTCGATGTAGCCGACGAGGCCCTCGGAATCGGTCAGGATCCAGATATTGGTGCCCAGTGTGCCGAGGATCGCGATGCCGCGCAGCACGTCGAGCGCGATCAGCCGCGCGGGGCGCGCGTCCGCAACCCGGGGCCGCTGGACGGCTCCCGCCCCGGTTTCGGCGATGGATTCGGTCATGCGTCGACTATCCGGCCCGCGCGCCGGGGCCGCGATCCTCCGGAAGTACCACCCTCGGTATGACATTGGCCGGTGTCGCCTAGGCTCGAGGTATGCAGCGCATCATCGGTATCGAGGTCGAATACGGCATTTCCACCCCCACCGAGCCGTCGGCCAACCCGATCCTCACCTCCACCCAGGCGGTTCTCGCGTACGCGGCCGCCGAAGGTGTGCCGCGGGCCAAGCGCACGCGCTGGGATTACGAGGTGGAGTCGCCGCTGCGCGACGCGCGTGGCTTCGACCTGAGCCGGATGAACGGACCGGCGCCGGTGATCGACGCCGACGAGGTCGGCGCGGCCAACATGATCCTCACCAACGGCGCCCGCCTGTACGTCGACCACGCGCACCCGGAGTACTCCGCGCCCGAGGTCACCGACCCGCTGGACGCGGTGATCTGGGACAAGGCGGGCGAACGCGTGATGGAGGCCGCCGCGCGGCACGCCTCGAGTGTGCCGGGAGCGCCCCGGCTGCAGCTGTACAAGAACAACGTCGACGGCAAGGGCGCCTCGTACGGGACCCACGAGAACTACCTGATGAACCGGGACACCCCGTTCAATCAGATCATCGTCGGGCTGACGCCGTTCTTCGTCTCCCGGCAGGTGATCTGCGGTTCCGGCCGGGTCGGCATCGGCCAATCCGGCGACCACGCCGGGTTCCAGCTGTCCCAGCGCTCCGACTACATCGAGGTCGAGGTCGGCCTGGAGACCACGCTCAAGCGCGGCATCATCAACACCCGCGACGAGCCGCACGCCGACGCCGACAAGTACCGCAGGCTGCACGTCATCATCGGCGACGCCAACCTCGCCGAGATGTCGACCTACCTCAAGGTCGGCACCACCGCGCTGGTGCTCGATCTGATCGAGGCGGGCGAGGACCTCTCCGACCTGCAGCTGGCCCGCCCGGTCACCGCCGTGCACCAGATCAGTCACGACCCGAGCCTGCGCGCCACCGTGGCGCTCGCCGACGGCCGCGAGCTGACCGGCCTGGCCCTGCAGCGGCTCTACCACGAGCGGGTCGCCAAGTTCATGGACCGCGAGGGCAACGAGGACGCCCGCGTGCAGGACATCCTGGACAACTGGGCGATGGTCCTCGACCTGCTCGAGCGCGACCCGATGGAGTGCGCGAACCTGCTCGACTGGCCTGCCAAACTGCGCCTGCTCGAGGGCATGCGTCAGCGGGAGGGCCTGAGCTGGGCCGCGCCGAAACTGCACCTGATGGACCTGCAGTATTCCGACGTACGCTTGGACAAGGGCCTGTACAACCGCCTGGTGGCGCGGGGCTCGATGAAGCGGCTGGTCTCCGAACAACAGGTGCTCGACGCGATGACCAAGCCGCCCACCGACACCCGCGCCTACTTCCGCGGTGAGTGCCTGCGCCGCTTCGGCGCGGATATCGCCGCCGCGAGCTGGGATTCGGTGATCTTCGATCTGGGCGGCGACTCGCTGGTGCGCATCCCGACCCTGGAACCGCGCCGCGGCACCAAATCGCATGTCGGCAAGCTGCTCGACGGCGTGGACACCGCCGCTCAACTGGTCCAGCAACTCACCACGTAGCGACGTCCGTCCCGCGCGGGGCTTGTCGCGAAACGGGTGCTGTCCGCGCGGCGAATTGGGCACAGATCCGACATCGTGTCGGCTCGGCTGGGTAGTGTTGTTGTACGAGCACGCACATTGCTCATGACCGGGGCCGTGCTCAGACTCTTGGCTCCGGTCATGATGAGGACAGAGGAGGTCGGCTGCCATGGCACAAGAGCAGACCAAGCGCACCGGGGGCGGCGACGAGGACGAGGGTCCCGACGGCGTCGACGCGGCCGGTCAGGAGCGCCGCGAGAAGCTGGCGGAGGATACCGACGACCTGCTCGACGAGATCGATGACGTGCTCGAGGAGAACGCGGAGGACTTCGTCCGCGCCTATGTGCAGAAGGGCGGCCAGTGACAGCGGGTGACCCCATGCGTCTCCACCCGGGGTACGCCCTCTCCTCGTTCACCGAACACCTGCGCGCACACGCACCGGAGCTGTTGCCGGGCAACAGGTTCGCTGCGATCGACGGCGCCACCGGAAACTCCGGTGGCGCTGTCGCGAAGGACGTCGCCCCGCACGGCACCACCATCGTCGCGGTGAGCTATCGCGGCGGCGTGCTGATCGCGGGCGACCGCCGCGCCACCCAGGGGAACCTGGTGGCGAGCAGGGACATGGAGAAGGTGTACATCACCGACACCTACTCGGCGGCGGGCATCGCGGGCACCGCGGGTATGGCCGTCGAAATGGTGCGCCTGTTCGCGGTGGAGCTCGAGTACTACGAGAAGATCGAGGGCGTTCCGCTCACCTTCGACGGTAAGGCCAACAAGCTGTCGAAGATGGTGCGCGACAACCTCCCCGCCGCGCTGCAGGGTCTGGCCGTGGTGCCGGTGCTGGTCGGCTTCGACCAGCAGGCCACCGATCCCGACCGGGTCGGCCGCATCGTGTCCTACGACGTGGTCGGCGGTCGCAGCGAGGAGCGATTCGGTTACACCGCAGTCGGTTCCGGTTCGATGTTCGCCAAGACGTCGCTGAAGAAGCTGTACGCCAAGGGAATCGACGGGAACCGGGCGATGCGCATCGCGGTCGAGGCGCTGTTCGACGCCTCGGACGACGACACCGCGACCGGTGGACCGGATCTCGCTCGCGGCATCTACCCGACGATCGTCACGATCGACGAGGACGGTGCGGTGGAGGTCCCGGAGGAGCGCATAGAGGAGATCGCCCGCGGCATAGTCGCCGACCGCGCGGCGGCGGAGGAAGGGAGCGCCACCGCATGACACTGCCGTACTACGCGTCGGCCGAGCAGATCATGCGCGACAAGACCGAGCTCGCGCGCAAAGGCATCGCTCGTGGTCGCAGTGTCATCGTTCTGGCGTACGACAAGGGAGTGCTGTTCGTCGCGGAGAATCCCTCCGCGACGCTGCACAAGGTGAGTGAGCTGTACGACCGCATCGGGTTCGCGGCCGTCGGCAAGTACAACGAGTTCGAGAATCTGCGTCGCGGCGGCATCCTGCAGGCCGACCTGCGCGGTTACCAGTTCGACCGGCGAGACGTGACCGGCAGGGCGCTGGCCAACGCCTACGCGCAGACCCTCGGCACGATCTTCACCGATCAGCTCAAGCCGTACGAGGTGGAGATCTGCGTGGCCGAGGTGGGGTATCCGGAGCAGGCGCCGCAGTCGGTGCTGTACCGGATCACCTTCGACGGCTCGATCGTGGACGAGCGCGAGTTCGTGGTGATGGGCGGCACGACCGAGCCCATCGTCGCCGCGCTGAAGGGGTCCTACCGGCCGGGTCTCGACCTGGCGGGCGCGATCGGTGTCGCGGTCAAGGCGCTGCAGGCCGGGATTCCCGAGGGCGCCGACAAGGACAAGCGGGTGCTCGGCGTGAGCTCGCTCGAGGCGGCCACGCTGGAGCAGGCGCGGCCGCGCAGGGCGTTCCGCAGGATCTCCGACAGCGCGCTGGAGAAGTTGCTGCAGGCGGGCAAGCCGGGGGCGAAGACCAAGGTGGTCGAGCTTCCCGAGGAGTCGCCGGACTCGGAGTAGTCGAAGCCGAAGGCCCGCGGTGGACCGCCCCCCCGGGGGCCCCCCCCGGGCGTTCAGGGTGTTGGGCGGGGGTGCCGGGGGACCTAACAGCGG
>NZ_JBFAHG010000010.1:232205-293752 GCF_040654065.1 Nocardia sp. NPDC050793 | reverse complement strand
GGTCGAGACTCGCGACTTCGTCGCATGCGCTTCGACCGCTCGGAAGCGAGACGGCCGCGAACGGGCTCGTAAGACTCGCCCTCGGGGTGGTCGGGTGGGGATTGTGCGTTGGACTTTCGCCCCTGCTCAGCCGTGCGGGAAACGGTCTTCCCGCCCCGCGGTGGCTCAGTGCTGGGTGAGCCAGATGTTGGTGAACTCTTCTTCAGACTGGAGGAGTTCGGTGAGGCGCTCCTGGATGGCGGATTCGATCTTGCCGCCGAAGAGCGGGACCTTCACCTCGATGGTGCCTTCGACGGTGGTGGTGGCGGTGCTGTCGTCGCCGGTCAGGGTGACGGTGCCGCGCATGGTGGCGGGGGCGCCCTCGACGCGGACGTCGAAGGTGGCGGTGTCGCCGGTCCAGTTCTCGGTGCGCGGGATGATCAGGTCGCCGGGGCGCACGGCGGTGATGGCGGGCGGAAGCTGGTCGGCGGGGATGGCCTGCACCATCTCGACGCGCACCTGGTCGCCCTGCACGGTGACCGACTCCAGGCGGGCGTTGGGCCCGCCGACCTCGGCGATGCGGTCCTTCCAATACTGCTCGTTGCCGAAGGCCGCGCGTACGGCGGCGACCGAGTGGGAATAGCGGGCCGTGAACGCCAAGGGTGTAGCCATGGTTGGACACGCTACCGTCTGGAGCGTGCGAACTTCACGTGTGGTGGCGACCGATCGGGCGCGCGATGTGCTTGCCGACACCGGCGCCTTGGTGCGCGACGAGGTGCGGCTTGCCGAGCTGACCACGCTACGGGTCGGCGGTCCCGCGCTCGTCGCCGAATGCGCCTCGACGCAGTCCCTGGTGGCGACGGTGCGCGCGCTGGACGCGGCGGAGATACCGGTGCTGCTGCTCGCGGGCGGCTCGAACCTGCTGATCGCCGACGACGGGTTCGACGGCGTAGTGGTGCGTGTCACGACCGAGGGCGTCCGGATCGATCAGGACGGCGTCGTGGCCGAAGCGGGCGCGAACTGGGACGCGGTGGTCGCCGCGACCGTGGCGGCCGGTCTCGGCGGACTCGAATGCCTTTCCGGCATACCGGGTTCCGCTGGCGCGACGCCGGTGCAGAACGTGGGCGCGTACGGCGTCGAGGTCGCCGATCTGCTGCGCCGGGTGCGGCTGCTGGACCGGGCGAGCGGCGAGATCCGCTGGGTGACGCCCGCCGAGCTCGGCTTCGGCTACCGCACCAGTGTGCTCAAGCACCGCGACGACGCGGTGGTGCTCGAGGTGGATTTCGCACTGCACGCGGGTGGCACCAGCGCGCCGCTGCGCTACGGCGAACTCACCAGGGTGCTGGATGCCGCGGAAGGCGAGTCCAAGCCCGCGGCGCTGGTGCGCGAGGCGGTGCTGCGCCTGCGCGCGGGCAAAGGCATGGTGCTCGACGCCGTCGATCACGACACCTGGAGCGCGGGCTCGTTCTTCACCAACCCGGTCGTCCCGCACGCGCGGGTCCCTGAGGTGCGAGCCGCGATCACGGCCCATGTGGGTGACGTCACGATTCCCACCTATCCCGCCGAGGACGGCGTGAAGTTCTCCGCGGGCTGGCTGATCGAGCGGGCGGGCTTCGCCAAAGGCTTCCCAGGCCCGGACGCCGCGGCCCGGCTCTCGACGAAACACACACTGGCACTGACGAATCGCGGCGTCGCGACCGCCGGGGACCTGGTGGCGCTCGCCCGCGTCGTGCGCGACGGCGTGGCCGAGCGTTTCGGCATCCGGCTCGAACCAGAACCCGTCACCGTCGGCGTCACGCTCTGATCGGATGAGACCGGCCGGTCCGATCGTTAGCCCTACCGCTGCGAGCTGCCGACCGTCGGGTCGACCCGGTCGAGCTTGGCGAGGGTCTCGGCGTTCTGGGCGGCGCGGTCGTCAGCGCTCTGCTTGGCGAGCAGGTCGCGGATCTCGATGAGCAGTTCGATTTCGGTGGGCTCGGCGGCCTTGGTGGTGCCGAACCGGTTCTTCAGGGTCTTCATCGGCAGGATGAGCACGAAGTAGAGAACCGCGGCGATCATCATGAAGTCGATGATCGCGGTGACGATCGGGCCGACGGCGATGAATGTCGCGGGCTTGCTCGGCACCAGGTGGAAGCCGAGGCCGAGTTCGTTGGCGTTGCCGAGAACGGCGAGCAACGGGTTGACGACGCCCTTGGTCACCGAGGTCACCACCGCCGTGAACGCGGTGCCCATCACGACCGCCACGGCGAGGTCGATGACATTGCCGCGCATCAGGAACTCTTTGAAGCCCTTGAGCATGAGTCGAACAACTCCAATCTGGTGTAGCCAATTCTCAGAAAAACCATCCGATGCTAACCGCGTCTCCGCAACTCGGCGAATTCGCAGCAAACGATCTTGGCGGAGTTTCCGACAAGTTGTACACCAGATCGATGCGGCTCAGGAACGCCGCGCGAACCGTCCCGGGTCGGCCTGATCCCGCGGCTTCACGATGATCTGATCCAGATTCACGTGCGGCGGCCGCGAGGCGACGAATCCCACGATCTCGGCGATATCCGCGGCGACCAGCGGATCGATTCCCTCGTACACCTTCGCCGCCCGCTCTTCGTCGCCGCCGAAACGCACCAGCGAGAACTCGGTTTCCACCGCGCCGGGCGCGATCTCGGTGAGCCGCACCGGCTTGCCGAGCAGCTCGCCGCGCAGCGTGCGGTGCAGCACGGCCTGGGCGTGCTTGGCCGAGGTGTACCCGGAACCGTTGTCGTAGGCATGGAACGCGGCGACCGAGGTGATGGTGACGATCAGTCCGTCGCCGGACGCGATCAGCTTGGGCAGCAACGCCTTCGTGACGCGCAGCGTGCCGAGCACGTTGGTCTCCCACATCCAGCGCCAGTCGTCGAGATCGGCCTCGCTCACCGGCGCAAGGCCCTTTGCGCCGCCCGCGTTGTTCACCAGCACATCGACCGTCGGCACCGCGTCGGTGAACGCCGCGACCGACTCCTCGGAGGTGACGTCGAGTTCCAGCGCGGTGCCGCCGATTTCGTTGGCGAGCGCCTTCAGCCTGTCGAGCCTGCGCGCGCCGACGTACACGTGATAGCCCTGAGCGGCGAGTTCTCGCGCGGTGGCTTCCCCGATGCCCGAACTGGCTCCCGTGACGACGGCGGTGCGATTGCTCATGCCTGTGCCTCGCTGGCGCTCGGCTTCGGCATGCGCAATGCGCGCTGGCACATGATTCGCTCACTGCGTTCGCTCATGCCTGCGCCTCGCTGGCGCTCGGCTTCGGCATGCGCAATGCGCGCTGGCACATGATTCGCTCACTGCGTTCGCTCATGCCGGTGATCCTAGGTGCGGAGTGTTTGCGAACGCCGGGCGCTGTCGCGCGGATCATCGGCCCCCGCCCTTACGCTGGGTGCCATGGCACTTCGGGAAGCGGTCAGCGCGGACGGCACCACTATCGTCTATCGGGTCGACGGGCCCGCCGACGGACGGCCCCTCGTCTTGGTGCACGGCTGGTCCGCGAGCCTGCGCTGCTGGGGCGGCGCGGCCGACGACTTGGCCCGCCGCTTCCGTGTGGTCGCGGTCGATCTGCGTGGCCACGGCTATTCCGGCGTACCGGAGACCGGCTACGACGACCCCAAGAACTGGGCCGCCGATATCGCCGCGGTGCTGGCGGCTGAGGGGATCTCGTCCGGCGCGGTGCTGCTCGGCTGGTCCTACGGCGGCATCGTGATCAGCGATTACCTCACCGCCTACGGCACGGGCGCGGTGGCGGGCGTGGTGTTCACCGGCTCGATGGCCAATATCGGCCGCGACGTGCCTGGCGCGGCCACCGGATCGGCCATGCGGGAGGCCATCCCCGGCGTCTTCGAGACCAGCGCGGGCCGCGCCACCAGGGCCTTCGCCGCGTTCGGCAACGCCAATACCGGTCCAGACCCGGACAAGGGCGCGGACGCCCAGCGGCTCTTCGGCATCAGCCTCGCCACGCCGCCCTCGGTGCGCAAGGCGCTGTTCTACCGTTCCGTCGACAACACCGAAACCCTTCGCGCCCTGGATATTCCGGTGCTCGTGCTGCACGGTGACGCGGACCCGGTCGTCCCCATCGACAACGGCCGCTATATCGCCGAGAACACCCCCGGCGCGCGCACCTCGTTCTGGCCGGGTGCGCAGCACGGACTGTTCATCGAGGACCGGCCGCGCTTCGTCGCCGAAGTCACCGAGTTCGCGGACAGTCTGTAGCCCTCGGTGCGCGTGACTGGCGCTGCCGGGCGATAGCCCGTCGTTGGAGCGCGCGTGGCCGGAGGGAATGCGGGAGGTACGCGTGACTGGCGCTGCCGGGCGATAGCCCGTCGTTGGACCGCGCATGGCCGGAGCGGATGCGGGAGGTACGCGTGACTGGCGCTGCCGGGCGGTAGCCCGTCGTTGGACCGCGCATGGCCGGAGCGGATGCGGAGGTACGCACATACATTCGAATCGCAGGTCAGCAGGGTTGCCCACGCGGTGTGTGATGACTCTCACTTGCCCGGTAGGGGTCGTCGGGAGCGGTTGTCCACCGTGCACTATGGATGGTGTGAGTCAACGTGCGGACCTGCGGCCGAATCGGATAGCCGTGCTGTCGGTGCACACCTCACCACTCGCGCAGCCGGGCACCGGCGATGCGGGCGGCATGAACGTCTATGTGCTGCAAACGGCCCTCCAGCTGGCACGACGTGGGACCGAAGTCGAGATCTTCACCCGCGCCACCTCCTCGAACGTGCCTCCGGTGCAGGAGGCTGGGCCCGGCGTGCTTGTGCGCAATGTGGTGGCAGGCCCGTTCGAGGGGCTCGACAAGCACGACCTGCCGACCCAGCTGTGCCCGTTCACCGCGGAGGTGTTGCGTCAGGAGGCGCGCCACCAGCCCGGCCACTACGACCTGGTGCACTCGCACTACTGGCTGTCCGGTCAGGTCGGCTGGCTTGCGCGGGACCGCTGGCGGGTGCCGCTGGTGTTCACCGCGCACACTTTGGCCGCGGTGAAGAACGCCGCGCTCGCCGAAGGCGATTGTCCCGAGCCCGCCACCCGGGAGATCGGCGAGAAGCAGGTCATCGCCGAGGCCGACCGGATGGTCGCCAACACCGCCGAGGAGGCGCGTCAGCTCGTCGAGCTCTACGGCGCCGACGCCGACCGCATCGATGTGGTGCCGCCAGGGGCCGACCTCGCTCGATACCGTCCCGGTGACAAGGCCGCGGCCCGCGCCGAGCTCGGCTTGGCCGCCGACGAGCAGATCGTCGCGTTCGTCGGACGCATCCAACCGCTCAAGGCTCCCGACGTGCTCGTGCGCGCCGCCGCCGAATTGCTGCGCACCCATCCCGCCCGCAATCTGCGTGTGCTGATCGTCGGCGGCCCGTCGGGCACCGGCCTGGAGCGCCCCGACGCGCTGATCGAGCTCGCCGCCGAACTCGGCATCACCGACCGCGTGACCTTCCTGCCGCCGCAGCCGCCTGACCGGCTCGTCCAGGTGTACCGCGCCGCCGACCTGGTCGCGGTGCCCAGCTACAACGAGTCCTTCGGCTTGGTCGCCATCGAGGCGCAGGCCACCGGCACCCCGGTGCTGGCCGCCGACGTCGGTGGTCTCGGCACCGCCGTCCGGAACGGCGAGACCGGGCTGCTGGTGGCCGGTCACCGCATCCCGGACTGGGCCGCCGCACTCGGGACGTTGCTCGACGAGCCGCGTCGGCTGCACGCGATGCGCGACCGTGCGGTCGAGCACGCCGCGAACTTCTCCTGGGAGCACACCGCCGACGGTCTGCTCGCCAGTTACGCCGCCGCTCTCTCCGGTTTCGGTGCGGGCGAGGCCGCGCGGCCGACGGTGCTCGACGGCCCGCTCGCGACGGAACGCACTAGCCTGTCCGGTGCCGCGCTCCTCGGCGAGGGCGGGCAGGGCAGATCGCGCGCGCTGTGGCGGCGCCGGATGGGAGTGCACCGATGACCGATATCCAGGCCACCGCGCGGCTGATCGACGAGACTCTGCGGGACAGGGAGATCGAGTACACCCGCCCCGGCGAGGACGTCTTCGTCGTCGTCCTGCCCGGTGAGCGCAAGCTGAAGACGACGGTGCTGCTCACCGTCGGCAAACACGGCGTGCGTATCGAGTCCTTCGTCTGCCGCAAGCCCGACGAGAACTTCGAGGGCGTCTACAAATTCCTGCTCCGCCGCAACCGCCGCCTCTACGGCGTGGCATACACCCTGGACCGAATCGGCGACATCTACCTGGTCGGCCGCATCGCCACGCACGCCGTCACCGAGGACGAGCTCGACCGCATCTTCGGCCAGGTGCTCGAGGCCGTGGACGCGGACTTCAACGTGCTGCTGGAACTCGGCTTCGCGGAATCCATTCGAAGGGAATGGAAGTGGCGGGTCTCGCGCGGCGAGTCGCTGAAGAACCTGCGCGCGTTCGAGCACCTGGTGGAATCCTCCGAGAACTCCTGACCACCCGCGGTCGATAGCGTCCGGCTGCTCATGCTGCGACCGATCGCGCTTGCCGATTGATGCGCGACCACCGCCGAACGTGGCGGCCGATGGTGTTCGGCAACCGGCGGGCGTGGCGGCCGATGGTGCCTGTCGCCCGTCGGGCAACTACCGTTGGCGACCGCACAGCAAGATCATTCGGCACCGGACCGTCGCGCGACAGCGGCGGTCCGGTGGCGTTGGGAAGTGGGGGTTTCAGATGACCGTTCTCGCATTGGACATCGGCGCGACCAAGATCGCGGTCGGATTGGTGGGGGCCGACGGGATGACGCACGAGGTCGGCCGCATCCAGGTGCCGCCGACGGGCGTGTGGGACGCGGTGCGCGGGCTGCTGCTCGCGGCGGCAAACGGGTCCGAGGTGGATCTCGTCGGTATCGGCGCGTGCGGTCCGGTGGACGCTCCGGCGGGCATCACCACCCCGCTCAATATCCCGGAGTGGCGCGACGGATTCGCGGTGGTGCCCGCGGTGCAGGAAGTGTTCCCGGACGCCTCGGTGCGCTTCGCCATCGACGGCGTGTGCCTGGCGCTCGCCGAACGGCATTTCGGCGCGGCGCGGGAGACGCCGGACGCGCTGGCCATGACGGTGTCCTCCGGCATCGGCGGCGGCGTCATCGTGGGCGGCATGGTCGCGGTCGGGCACACCGGCAACGCCGGTCACATCGGCCACATGATCGTCCCCGGGTCGACCGATCCCTGCGCGTGCGGCGGCGTCGGCTGCGTGGAGGCGGTGGCCAGCGGTCCGTCGTCGGTGCGGTGGGCGCGCGAGCGCGGCTGGGAGGGCAGCACCGGCGTGGAGCTGGCCGTCGACGCCCAGGCGGGGGACCGGATCGCCAAGGCGGCGCTGCGGCGCGCGGGAATCGCGCTGGGACAGGTGATCTCGTCGGCTGCCGCACTGCTCGACGTGGACCTGGTCGTGGTCGGTGGCGGCTTCGCCCAGTCCGGCGAGCCGCTGTGGCGACCGTTACAGGAGGCGATCGGGGCGCACGCCCGCATCGACTTCCTCCGCGACCTGCGCGTGGTCCCTTCGGAATTGGGCGATCAGGCCACCTTGGTCGGCGCCGGACTGCTCACCGCCCTCGCTCCGGCACCCTGACCAGGGCTCCGGCGCGAAGCCCGCGCGTGGCAGGATGACCGTCATGACGTACACCCTCGTGCTGCTGCGCCACGGCGAGAGCGAATGGAATGCCCTGAATCTGTTCACCGGCTGGGTGGACGTGCACCTGACCGACAAGGGCATCGCCGAGGGCAAGCGGGCGGGCGAGCTGCTCGCCGAGCACGGCATCCTGCCCGACATCGTCTACACCTCGGTGCTGCGCCGCGCCATCTCCACCGCGAACATCGCGCTGGACGCCGCCGACCGGCACTGGATCCCGGTGGTGCGCGACTGGCGGCTCAACGAGCGTCACTACGGCGAGCTGCAGGGCAAGAACAAGGGGCAGATCCGCGAGAAGTACGGCGACGAGCAGTTCATGTTGTGGCGGCGCAGCTACGACACCCCGCCGCCGCCGATCGACCCGGCCAACGAGTACAGCCAGGAAGGCGACCCGCGCTACGCGGGCATCGAGGTGCCCAAGACCGAGTGCCTGCTCGATGTGGTGAACCGGATGGTTCCGTACTGGGAGTCGACCATCTCCAAGGAGCTGCTCACCGGCAAGACCGTGCTGGTGGCCGCGCACGGCAACTCGCTGCGCGCGCTGGTCAAGCACCTGGACAACATCTCCGACGAGGACATCGCGGGACTGAACATCCCGACGGGCATCCCGCTGCGCTACGAGCTGGACGAGAATCTGCGCCCGGTGCGTCCGCGCGAGTACCTGGACCCCGAGGCGGCTGCCGCCGGTGCGGCCGCGGTCGCCAGCCAGGGCGGTAAGTAGTACGTAGTTCGATGCGTCGCGGCCGTTGATCGGCCGCGGCGCATTGTCATTTCGGCGGGTGGGCGGTTCGAATGCCGCCGTGCGGGAGAGCACTCCGGCTGTGTCCGAAGCCTGTGCCGTGGACGGCTCGGTTGGCCAGTACGCCGCCCGGTGCGACTCGAGGGGGGTCTCGCGGAAGTCCGGTGTATTTCGGCCCGCATTCCGGCGTGTGCTCCTGTCTCGACGCGGCCAATGCGGTAAACCTTCGTTCTGGTGCGCGTATCCCGCGAAGATCTCCATATCCAGCGACTATCGCGAGCCGTCAAGCGTATGTGAATTGAGATTCCAGCCGATCTCCGCGGATCCGGAAGTCCTTACCGACTGGTAAGTTGTGTATGCTTCCGGGCGTTCGACCAGTCCGAGAGGTGGATCACGTCCGATGAAGTACGCGTTACGGGCCACAGTCGCGGCGCTAGCCGCCGCCGTGCTCGTTCCTTTCCTCGCCACCGGCGCGACCGCAGCGCCCGTCGCGACCGGTCCCGACGGCGGCGCGGCCGGAGCGGCGTGGGCCGCCACGCAGGATTCCGCACAGCAGTACCCGAACGTGCACATCGAATGGGATGTGCCGATCACCATGAGTGACGGCACGGTGCTCAAGGGCAACGTCTACCGGCCCGCCGATGCCTCCGGCCACCCGATCGATGCGCCGACGCCGACCATCGTCAACCTGACGCCCTACACCAAGCTGGTGTCGAACCTCGCCGATCACGCGCAGTCCGTCCCTGTGCTGTCCGACGCGCTGCTGAACCTGTTCCGGCAGATCGACTTCAGCGGCACCCCGCTGTCCGGCGTCACCGATCTCACCAAGGCCTTCGGCGGCGGCGAACTGCGCAACTTCACCGTGGACCGGCAGCTGATCAAGAGCGGCTACTCCCAGGTCGTCGTCGACGTGCGCGGCACCGGCTTCTCGCAGGGCGAGTGGGACATGCTCCGCGCCCGGGAGCAGCAGGACACCCTCGAGGTCATCGACTGGGCCTCGCGCCAGCCGTGGTCCGACGGCAAGGTCGGCATGAACGGCATCTCCTACTCGGGCATCAACCAGGTGCAGGCCGCGGCGCAGCAGCCGCCCGCGCTGAAGGCGATCTTCCCGGTGGTGCCGGGCAGCGACCTGGTCAACGACGTGCTCGCGCCCGGCGGCGGCTTCGGCTTCAACTTCATCCCGCTGTGGCTCACCGCGATCAACTCGCTCAAGTGGGCGCCGGATCTCCAGTCCATCGTGAACGGCCAGTTCGATTGGCAATGGCTCAAAGATCGAGCCGCCTCCCCGCTCACCTTCATGGACGTGTTCCTGAACGCTTACACCGCAACGCGTTTCCAGGACGCCGACCCGCGCCTGCTAGGCCTGCTCAGCCACAACAGCCCCGAACGCGGCGACTACGTCAGCGACCCCTCGCAGATCCGGGTGCCGACCTTCGTTGTCGGCGGCTGGCACGATCTGTTCACCTACTCGGAATCCAAGATCTACAACGAGATTCCGCTGCCCGCCGGTCAGAAGCAGCTGCTGATGGGCAACACCTACCACGTGAACTCCGGCAACGAGTACGACAAGCCGGGTCTGCCGCCGCGGCTGGACGTGCTGCAGCGGGCGTGGTTCGACAAGTGGCTCAAGGGCATCGACAACGGCATCGACGGGTACGGCCCGGTCACCCTGCGCCAGCAGGGCGGCGGCTGGGTCACCCAGAACGGCTTCGGCGCGACGGCTACCGGTGCGGCCGCCGCGCAGCACCGCCGCATGTACCTGTCCTCGGAGCCGAGCGGCACCGCGCGCAGCGTCTACGACGGTTCGCTCACCGGTGAGGCGAACGCCGACACCGCCCGGCTGACCGTCGCGCCCGGCCTGACCACCTTGTGCTCCAACGACGCCGCGCAGGGCAGTATCGGCGTGCTGTCGATCATCGACGGATGCGCCAAGGATTCCCGCGTCGCCGAGCTGAACGCGCTCACCTTCACCAGCGCGCCGGTGGCCGACACGACCACCATCTCCGGCCCGATCGCGGTGCGGCTCAACACCGTTCAGGACGCGGCGGACGGGTACTGGACGGTGACCGTCAACGATGTCGCGCCCGACGGCCAGTCGACCGTGCTCACCTCGGGGCAGCTGATGGCCTCGCTGCGGCAGGTGGACGAGGCCAACAGCACCCGCTCGGCCAACGGCGACTACACCGACCCGCGGCCGTTCACGTCGCTGGAGACCCGGCAGCCGACGGTGCCGGGCGAGGCCACCACGCTGGACATCACGCTCAGCGCCACCGAGGCGGTTCTGCAGCCGGGCCACCGCCTTCGGGTGGACGTGTTCGCGGGGAACTTCCCCAAGGGCCTGCCGGTCCTGCCGATGCTGCTCGACACGGAGTTGAAGCCGCAGCACGTGCAGCTGGACCCGGAGCGCCCGAGCTTCGTGAACATCCCGGTGCGCGGCAATCCCGGTTGGTGAATCGCGCTTCTTGATTGCCAGCCCCCTTGACACGCCTCGGCGTCCGCACCACCACGAGCGAACGACAACCGCCGCCGGTCCGAGCCCGCCGGAAGCTGCACCCACGCACGAGTTAGCGGGAGGTAAGCCGAGTACCACCCGCCAACCCGACGACCCCACCGCCAGGCGCCCGCCTTTCTCAGTCGCGCGTAGCGAACGCAGCGGCGAGCGGCGGGAACATCGCCCGGCTGTCGTGCCCGGCGAACCAGAGGCCGACCGTCATGGCCGAAGCCGCCTCCAAGTACCGAGCTCGATGCAACCCACCCGCCGGAAACGGCCGCAGCTTCAGATCCTCGGCCAGACCGGCGACGAGGTGCACGGCATCAGGGTCGTCGCCGCAGAGCGGCACGGAGAGACGGCTGCCGTCGAACTCGCGGGCCTCCGCCGCCCACACTTCGGCCGCGCAGAGGTTGAAGGCCTTCACCACGTGCGCCGTCGGGGCGGTGGCGGCGATGCGTTCGGCCACCGCGTCCTCGGCGAGGACGAAGTTCAGCGTGCCGTCCGGCGCGCTGGTATCGGGTTCGAAGGCGTTGGTGCAGTCGACGAGGACGCGGCCGTCGAGGTCTGCCGACCGCAGCACGGCGTCCAGCGCGTCGACCGGCACCGCGAGCAGCACCACCTCCCCGAACCCGGCCGCCTCTTCGATGCTCCCGCCTCGCGCGCCGTGACCGATCGCGTCGGCCAGTTCGGCGGCCGCCTCGCTGCGCCGCGCGCCGAAGCGGACTTCGTGCCCCGCCGCCGCCCAGCCGCCGCCGAGCGCACGCGCCATCGCGCCCGCACCCATGATTCCGATTCGCATGATGAACTCCTAGCTGTCGAATGTGGCTCCGACGCTAGAGAATTCGATAGGCACCTCCGGGTGCCCAACGGCGGTGCCATGCTGAACCCATGACCGACTCGGAAGCCGGCGTAGGGCGCGCGCCCTCGAACACGCCAACTGTGCCCGCGGCGGAGCGGGTCGACTACCCGCCGTACGGCGACTACGAATCGGACTGTCCCGCGCGCATGGGCGTCGACCTGTTCGGCAACTCCTGGCTGCCGGTGATCGTCTACATGCTGCGGGAGGGGCCGATGCGTCCCGGTGAGCTGCGGACCGCGATCGGCGGGATCAGCCAGAAGATGCTCACCCAGACCCTGCGCCGGATGGAGCAGCTGACGTTGGTGCAGCGCCGCCGCTACGCCGAAGCACCGCCGCGCGTCGAATACGAACTCACGGTGGCGGGCCACGATCTGCTCGGGCCGATCTACGCGCTCGGCGAGTGGGTCGACAAGCACGGCAGGGCGGTGAACGCGGCGCTCGCGGAGGAGGGGATGGACCGCAGCCGTTGATCTTGTCCACCGACGGAGCCGAGCTTGCTTCGGGCAACGCGTCACGCCACCGCTAGTCCGAACAACGCGTAAACACACGGCTAACGGCCCTGTAATGCCCTGTGACCTGCATGAAACTTCGTGAACCCGGCGTTGGTGAGTCGGTCGGCGACCGTACGATTCAAGTGTGAGTGTTCCGCAGGCCGTGTTGTTGGCAGTTCTTGCGGCTGTCGTCGGCCTGGCAGTCGGTGGACTGCTGATTCCGTACGTGAACGCCCGTCAGGCCGCCCGCAGGCAGGCCGATTCCGGGCTGACCATGTCGCAGGTGCTCGACCTGATCGTGCTCGCCTCCGAGAGCGGCATCGCGGTGGTCGACCAGTACCGCGACGTGGTGCTGGTGAACCCGCGCGCCGAGGAACTCGGCCTGGTCCGCAACCGCCTGCTCGACGAACGCGCGTGGGCGGCGGTGGAGAAGGTGCTCGGCAACGGCGAGTCCGCCGAATTCGACCTGACCGCGAAGAACCCGATGCCGGGCCGCAGCAGGATCGCGGTGCGCGGCGTGGCGCGGCCGCTCTCGCCGGAAGAGACCGGTTTCACCGTCCTGTTCGCCGACGACGATTCCGAACAGGCCCGCATGGAGGCCACCCGGCGCGATTTCGTGGCGAACGTCAGCCACGAGCTCAAAACCCCCGTCGGCGCGATGAGCCTGCTGGCCGAGGCGCTGCTGGAATCCGCCGACGATCCCGAGGCGGTGCGCCACTTCGGCGAACGCGTGCTCGGCGAATCCCGCAGGCTCGGCAAGATGGTGACCGAGCTGATCGCGCTCTCGCGACTGCAGGGCGCGGAGAAGCTGCCCGAACTCGAGGTCGTCGACGTCGACACCGTCGTCATGCAGGCGGTGGACCGCTCGCGCACCGCGGCCGAAGCGGCGGGCATCACCGTCAGCACCGATCGGCCGAGCGGGCTCGAGGTCCTCGGCGACGAGACGCTGCTCGTCACCGCACTGTCCAACCTGGTGGAGAACGCGATCGCCTACTCGCCGACCGGTTCGCACGTCTCGGTGAGCAGGTCGCTGCGCGGCGACCACGTCGCGATGGCGGTCACCGACCGCGGCATCGGCATCCCGAAGGAAGACCAGGAGCGGGTGTTCGAACGGTTCTTCCGTTCCGACAAGGCTCGTTCGCGGGCCACCGGTGGGACCGGGCTCGGGCTCGCTATCGTCAAGCACGTGGCGGCCAACCACAACGGTGAGATCACCCTGTGGAGCAAACTGGGCACCGGGTCGACGTTCACGCTGCGAATACCCGCTCATCTCGAGGCCGACAGCGACGAGGAAGCCGACGGCCCCGTGGTGAGCACGAAGGAAACCGGCCCGCGCCCCCAGGCGCCGGGCAGACCGAATGGTGTGGAGGCACGCAGATGACGAGTGTTCTGATCGTCGAGGATGAGGAGTCGCTGGCCGATCCGCTCGCGTTCCTGCTGCGCAAGGAGGGCTTCGAGGTCACCGTGGTGGGCGACGGCCCGTCCGCGCTCGCCGAGTTCGATCGCTCCGGTGCCGACATCGTCCTGCTCGACCTGATGCTGCCCGGTATGAGTGGCACCGATGTGTGCAAGCAGCTGCGCACCCGCAGCGGCGTGCCGGTCATCATGGTGACCGCGCGGGACAGCGAGATCGACAAGGTGGTCGGCCTGGAGCTCGGCGCCGACGACTATGTCACCAAGCCGTATTCGGCGCGCGAACTCATCGCGCGCATCCGCGCGGTGCTGCGCCGCGGCGCGGGCGACGAGCTCGACGGCGGCAGCGAGAACGGCGTGCTGGAGGCGGGTCCGGTCCGGATGGACGTGGATCGCCACACCGTGCTGGTCAACGGCAAGCCGGTGACGTTGCCGCTCAAGGAATTCGATCTACTCGAGTACCTGCTGCGCAACTCCGGCCGGGTGCTGACCCGCGGCCAGCTGATCGACCGGGTCTGGGGCGCCGACTACGTGGGCGACACCAAGACCCTCGACGTGCACGTCAAGCGGCTGCGCTCGAAGATCGAGGCCGATCCGGCCAAGCCCGAGCACCTGGTGACCGTGCGCGGTCTCGGGTACAAGCTCGAGGCCTGAGCAGCGAGACAGCGAACGGGCCCCGGTTCCGCGTCCTCACCCCCGAGCGCGTAACCGGGGCCGGATCGTTTCGTGCGCGTGGCGGCCCCCTTGCGCGGACGGCGTCCGATCGGCGGACGCCGTCCGACGGTTCCTCTTACGGGAGGTAGACCCAGGTCGGGCCGATGGCGGGAACGTCGGTCTTGCGCAGGGTGATCCAGCCGAGGTCGTCTTCCTGCATGCAGTCGTAGAGCGGGACGGTGGTGCCGTTGCCGCGGCAGGCGATGGTGCGGCTGGTGCCGTAGGGGCTCATGATGACGTTCTTGCCCTCTGCGGCGGCATTCACCGCGGACGGATCGGTCGCGGGCACGAAAGTGGCGGTGAAGTCCGAGAACTTGGTCGGATCCGCGTCGGGCTCGGCGTGCGCGCCGCCGGCCATGGCCATGGTCGCACCGAGGACGAGGGTTGCGAGGGTGAGCGCTTTCTTCATGAGCCGACATCAAACCCGAAATGGGTGACGCGCGCATGGCGAACAGATGACCTGCCGGGTGCGTTCGGCTCGCCCGCGCTGGTCACGGGAGTGTGCAGACCGCGCGGTGACGGTCTGCACACCGAGTCTTTCAGCTGCTGCCGAGCAGTCCGCCGAGCAGCCTGCCCGCGCTGCCGGTGCCGCTGAGGGAAGAGCTGCCCGCGCTTCCGGTGCCGCCGCTGCTCGCCTTGGACACCTCGACCACGATGGACTTGGTGCTGCCGCCCTGCTCGACGGTGATGATGTGCTGGCCTGGCGTGCTCGGCTTCCATTCGATGGTCGCGCTGCCCGGCGGCCACGGAACCTTTGGCGCGCCGATGAATTCGCCGTTGTCGCTGAAGTAGACCAGCAGTCCGCCGGACGCGCCGCCGACCTCGGCCGAGATGGTGTACGTAGTGCCGACCTTGTGGTTGCTGCCCTCGACCGAGACCGACTGCACGGCCGCGTACGCCGATGGCGCCGCGAGCACGGTGACGGCGGTGGCCGCCAGGGCCGTGAGTCCGGCGCCCGCCCCGCGCCGGATGATGCTGAGTGATGTCATGGTGCTCCTCCTGTGTCGACCATGCCGATCGACGGGACCCTACGCTTTGAAGCGTAGATATTTCAGATTTTGGCGAGAGTTCGGCCGCGCCGAAATACGTTCGGAAGAACCGGGACTCAGCGTCCGAACAGGCTGCCGAGCAGCTTGCCCGCGCTACCCGTTCCCGCGCTGCCGGTGCCCCCGCCCGGATTCCCGGGGTCGCCGGGATCGCCCGGATCGCTCGGGTCGGTCACCTGGACGACGATGGTCTTGGTGCTGCCGCCCTGGGATGCCGTGATCAGGTGCTGCCCAGGCGTTTTCGGCGTCCAGCTGACGGAGGACTCGCCGACCGGCCATGGCACCTTCGGGCCGGTGATCTGATCACCGTTGTCCGACCAGTAGACGAGCAGGCCGATGCCCGCGCCGCTGAGCTTGGCGCGCAGCGTGTAGGTGGTGTCGATGGTGTGGTCGGCGCCGGACACGGTGATCGAGTCGACGGTGGCGTGCGCCTGTGGCGCCGCGAAGACGGCGACGGCCGCCGCCGCGGCGAAGCCCGCGAGTCCGGTGCCGATCCGGCGCCCGACCAGGCCTGGCGTGATGGTGTTCATGGTTGTACTCCTGTGCTGCCCACTGGATGTGGGCCTCCGCACAGTAAGCGACCGGATGTGTGAAATGTGAACGTTTCGCAAAACTGGACAAGCGTCCGCTAGGGGTGTGCTCGTCCGCCGGGATGTGTTCGGGAGAGCTACGCCGTGCCGTGCGCTCGCTGCTCGGCGTTGCGCTGCGCGTGCACTGTCGCGGGATGGACGGCGATGAGGCCGAGTCCTTCGCGGCGCTTGCAGTGCCTGGCCAGTTCCTCGTAGGCGGCTTCGCCGAGCAGTTCTTTCAGCTCGGGTGCGTAGGACTGCCAGACCGGCCGCGCGCCCACGTGCGCGTCGGGCGATCCGGAGCAGTACCAATCCAGATCGAGGCCGCCGGGACCCCAACCGCGCCGGTCGTATTCGGTGATCACCGTGCGCAGGATCTGCACGCCGTCGGGGCGGTCGACCCATTCCTGGGTGCGCCGGATCGGCAACTGCCAGCAGACGTCCGGCTTCACGGTGTGCGGCTCCAGGCCGCGGCGCAGCGCCATGGTGTGCAGCGCGCAGCCGACCCCGCCCTCGAAGCCGGGACGGTTCAAGAAGATGCACGCGCCGTCGACACGCCGGGTGCGCAGCGCGGGCTCGTCCTCGAGCTCGTCGAGTTCCAGGTAGCCCTTCTTGGTCACCTTGCCTTTGGCGTTCTCGGCCTCGTGCATCAGCTGCCAGTCGTCCGGTGTGAGCATTTTCACAGCCTCACGCAAACGCTCCTGGTCGTCCTCGTCGGAGAGGAACGCGCCATGTGAACAGCAGCCGTCGTCCGGGCGACCGGCGATGATGCCTTGGCAGGCGGGCGTCCCGAAGACGCAGGTCCATCGGGACAGCAGCCAGGTGAGATCGGCGACGATCAGGTGCTCGTCATTTGCTGGGTCGACGAACTCGATCCATTCGCGCGGGAAATCCAGATCGACCTCCGGCGCGGGGTCGATCTTCGCCGCTGGTCGGGGCGGGGTCTGGCTGCTCGCGGTTGCGCCTACCGTCACACCAACAAACGCTAACAGTTCGGTCGCCTGGCCTGAAGCGCCGGTCGACCCAGTACCGTGTTCATGTGCGGCTTGGGGTACTCGACGTCGGAAGCAATACCGTTCACCTGCTCGTGGTGGACGCGCACCGTGGTGGCCATCCGATGCCGATGAGCTCGACGAAGGCCACGCTCCGGCTGTCGGAGAACCTGGACGACGCGGGCCGGATCACCGTCCAGGGCGCCGAGCGGCTCATCAAGACCGTGGCCGAATTCGCCAGCATCGCCGAGACCTCCCGCTGCGTCGAGCTGATGCCGTTCGCCACCTCCGCGCTGCGTGAGGCCGCCAACTCCGAAGAAGTGCTGGCCAGGGTGCGCGCCGAGACGGGCGTCGAGCTGCGGGTGCTCACCGGCGTCGACGAGGCCAGGCTGACCTTTCTCGCGGTGCGCCGCTGGTACGGCTGGAGCCCGGGCCGCATCCTCAATCTCGACATCGGCGGCGGCTCGCTGGAGATGAGCAACGGCGGCGACGAGGAACCCGACGTCGCGCTCTCGCTGCAACTCGGCGCAGGCAGGCTCACCAGGGAGTGGCTGCGCGAGGATCCCCCGGGCAAACGCAGGGTCGCGGTGCTGCGCGACTGGCTCGACGCCGAACTCGTCACCCCCGCCAAACAACTGATCGAGGTGGGCAGGCCCGATCTCGCCGTCGGCACGTCGAAGACGTTCCGATCGCTGGCCAGGCTGACCGGAGCGGCTCCCTCGGCGGCGGGCACCCGCGTGCGTCGTACACTCACCAGCTCAGGTCTGCGCCAACTGATTGCGTTCATCTCGCGGATGACCGCGTCGGACCGTGCAGAATTGGAAGGCGTAAGTGCCGATCGCTCACAGCAATTGGTGGCTGGCGCACTGGTCGCGGAGGCGAGTATGCGGGCGCTGTCGCTGGATACTCTCGAGATTTGTCCGTGGGCGCTGCGAGAAGGGCTGATCCTGCGCAAACTGGATACCGATATGAACGGTGGACCCGAAGCATCGCGCCCGACGGGCCCGGCGGCCGAACCAGGCAGGCCGGCGCCCGGCGGTGGCGCGCTCGCCGGTCCGATCGGAACGGTGTCGTCATGAACGAACTCAGTGAGCCAATCGTCTGCGTCAGCGAGGCGGCGGCATGAGCGAACGCAGTGAGCGAATCATGTGGCAGCGCGCTTCGCGCATGCCGGAGCCGAGCGTCAGCGAGGCGACGGCATGAGCGATGATTCCAAGCAGCTATCGGTCGCCGAGCTGCTGGCCCGCAACGGTCAGCAGGGCGCGTCGTCCGGCGGTGGGCGGCGCAGGCGAGGTAGCCGCGGCATTTCCGTCGCCGAGCTGACGGGTGACCTTCCGGTCATCCGCGAGGGCGGCAGCCACTCCGCGCACGCCGCACCCGACGACGAGCCAGTAGCGGCCGAACCGGCGTCGTTCGAGCCCGCCTCCTACGCGCAGGCACCGTTCGAGCCGACCGCTTTCGAGCCCCCGGCCTACGAACCTCCGGCTTTCGAACCCATTGCGCCGGAGCCGATGTCTTTCGCCGCTCCTGATCCCGTCGCGGAGCTGCCGAGCCATTCCCCGATGTCGGGCCCGATCGCCCGGTACGACCCGCTGGCGCCCTACCGAGAACCGACGTCCTACCCGGAGCCGACGCCCTACCCCGAGCCCACGTCCTATCCTGCGGCGCCGTCCTACTCGGACCCGCCGCCCGGGCGTTCCAACCTGGTCATGCCGGGACGCGACATGTCCCCCGGCTCCCGGCACAGCGCACCGGACCCGCTGGAGGCCGCGTCGCCGTACGGCGCCGACGCCTTGGCCGACGCGCCCGCTCCGAAGCGCAGCGGCCGCAGGCGCAAGCCGGACCCGGACGACGACGCCACCATCGTGGTCGGCCCGCCGCTGCGCGACCCGGTCGACTTCGACATTCCACGCAACGGGCGCCCCGCGCCCGACGAGCGGAGCATCCACGGCGGCGACCGGCATGACCTCGGCGGCCGCGGTGGCCGGGCCGCGCGGCGCAGGGCGGCGGAGGCCGAGGAGTCCGGTCCGTCGACGGCGGCATGGGCGCCCCCCGCGAACGACTTCGCCCCTGACTCCGCGCCCCTGCCGCTCACGCCGCTGCCCGACCGCGGCAAGCCGTCCGGGCGCGCGCCGATTCAGGAGCCCCGCGAGGCCCAGCGAAGCTCTCGTCGCTCCGAGAGCCTGCGCTCCCGCGCCGAGGGCACGGTGCCCGCGTGGTCTGCGCGAGGGCGCAAGCCAGTGCCGGAGCAGGCCGATGCCGGGCCAGAGTCCGGCGGCATCCCGACGGCCGCGTGGTCGCTGGCCAGCCAGGATCAGCAGCTGGTCTCCGGCTCCACGGTGGCGGGTGATCTGCTGCGCGACGGAGTCGAGCGCGCCGAACGCGCGAGCGCCGGTCGCGGCCGGTCGCGCGGCGGCCGGGCCGAGGTCGCGGCCGACGAGGGCCTGACCGATGTGCACGACCCGTTCCTGCTCGACGACGAGGAGGACGACGAGGACGAGCCGCGGGCCCGGACCGCGGCTCCGGCCAGGCGACCGTCGCCGCGCCGCTCCCGCGCCGCGCGCAAGGCCGAGTACGACGCCAACCGGAAGCAGTGGATGATCCTCGGCGGGCAGAGCACCGGCGCCGCGGTCGCCGGAATGTTGCTGTTCAAGGGTTTCGAGCGGATGTGGGAGATGCTCCCCTGGGTGGCGCTGGCCCTGGCGATGATCGTGATCCTGGGTCTGGTCGCGCTGGTTCGGATTCTGCGCCGGACCGACGACATCCTCAGCACGGTGATAGCCGTCGTTGTCGGCATCTTCGTCACGCTGGGACCGCTAGCCTTTCTTCTCAGTACGAACTGAGTAGGGAGCGCGGCTGTGGGGACCATCGGGCAGGCGGAGAACACTCGGATCGGAAGCGCGGTCGGGGGACCAGCGCCCGATCAGACCGGCGAACCGGCGGCGGGGGCGCCGGGCGGATCGTCCGGCGGGCCGAGGCGCGACATCCTGGTCGGCCTCTCCAGCGCGTCCGTCTACCCGCAGAACACCGAGGCGGCGTTCCGGTACGCGGCCGAGCTCGGCTATGACGGCGTGGAGCTGATGGTGTGGGCCGAGCCGGCCAGCCAGAGCATCGCCACCGTGCAGTCCTACGTCCGCAAGTACGACGTTCCGGTGCTCGCGGTGCACGCGCCGTGCCTGCTGATCTCTCAGCGCGTGTGGGGCGCGGACCCGGTGGCCAAGCTGGAGCGCAGCGTGCGGACCGCGGAGGCGCTCGGCGCGGCGACCGTGGTGGTGCATCCGCCGTTTCGCTGGCAGCGGCGCTACGCGGAGGGTTTCGCCGAGCAGGTCGCCGAGCTGGAGGAGCACAGCCCGGTCGTCGTCGCGGTGGAGAACATGTTCCCGATGCGCGCTGATTCGCTGTTCGGCCGCGGCGCGAGTTCGGCGAAGCGCTTGGAGCGGCGTGGCGGCCCCGGCTGGGGTCTGACCGCCTTCAGCCCGTCCTACGACCCGACCGACACCGGCTTCCGGCACTACACCCTCGATCTCTCGCACACCGCGACCGCGGGCGCCGATCCGCTCGCGCTGGCCGCCAGGATGGGACACGGCCTCGCCCACCTGCACCTGGCGGACGGACGCGGCGCGGCCCATGACGAACACCTCGTCCCCGGCGACGGCACTCAGCCCTGCGCCGAAGTCTGCGCGCAGCTGGTGCGCAACGGGTTCTCCGGGCACGCCGTCGCCGAGATCAACACCCAGAACGCCCGCACCACCGTCCATCGCGCCGCGCTGCTGCACCGCACGCTGGCCTTCGCCCGGCTGCACCTGAACGGCGTCGCCCCCACGCCCGCGTCGGCCTCCGCGCACGCGAATCAGCTCTGACATCTGCCCGGTGTGACATCGATCCGCCCCACGCCGGGGAATGCCGTCCTCGCGATCAAGGGTTGTACGCTGTACGAACGTCTGGGGGCAGTACGACAGGAGTGACGATGACGCTGGAGTTGACCACCGACGCGGCCGAACCGACCGCGACGGACGGCCCATTCGGCGCGGTGTGCGCGCTGACCGAGCTGCTGTCTGCCGAGGCGGGCGTCGGACGATACGCGGGCGTCATCGACGACATCTGGACCATCGGCGAGAAGGTGCACGGCGGCACCATGGTCGCGGCGAGCGCCGCGGCCGCAACCCGCTGGCTGCGCGCCTCCGATCCGACGCTCACCGAGATGGCGCCGATCGCCGCCAGTTCGGACTTCCTCGGCGCCCCGGAGCCCGGCGAGGTCGAGTACGAGGTGCACATTCGCAAGGTCGGCCGTCAGATCTGTCTCGCCGACACCACCCTCAGCCAGAACGGCCGCGCCATGGTGCGCACCGCCTTCACCTTCGGCCACCTCGACGACATGGACCCGCTGTTTGCCCCCGAGCACAGCGACATGCCGGCCGAACCCGCCGCTGACGCAATGGGTTACGAGGGTTCTCCGATGGGCAAGGTCGTGCACGTCGCCAAGGGCGCCGACCTCTACCTGGACCGGAAGTGGGCGAAGTTCCTGGAAGGCGCGAAGAGCGAGCCGCGGCTGCGGTTGTGGATGCGCCCGTTCGAGGGCGATCAGCGCGACCCCGACGTGTCCATGTACTTCGCGATGATGGCGGCCGACATTAGCCCGCCGGTGCCGATGAACCTCGGCCATTTCGGCTGGGCGCCCACCGTGCAGATGACCACCTACCTCCGGCGCAGGCCCGCGCCCGGCTGGCTGCGCATCATCGCCACCTCTCACGAGGTCGGCGGACGTATGTTCGACGAGGACCAGCTCATCCTCGACAGCACCGGCGCGGTGGTCGCGCAGAGCCGTCAGCTCGCACTGATTCCGCAACGCCGCTGACGCGCACACTAATCTTTACGTCCATGACGAGAATTGCGGTGATCGGTGGAGGCCGGATCGGGGAGGCGTTGATCGCCGGCCTGTTGGAGTCGGGCAGGGCGAGCAAGGATCTGGTCGTCGTCGAGACGCACGCCGACCGGGCCGAGCTGATCGCGAACCGGTTCGGCGTGCGGGTCACCGCCGACGCGGCCGACGCGGCCGTCGGCGCCGATCTGCTGGTGATCGCCGTCAAGCCGGGTGACGTGGACGCCGTGCTGACCGAACTGGGCAAGGCCGAGCTGAACGCGGGCGACCGCGATCAGGTGCTCGTCTCGCTGGCGGCAGGCGTCCCGACGGCCCGGCTGGAGGCCAAGCTACCCGCCGGCTTCCCGGTGGTGCGGGTGATGCCGAATACCCCGATGCTGGTCGGACAGGGCATGAGCGTGCTCGCGCCGGGCCGCTACGCCAAGGCCGAACAGCTGGAGCAGGTCACCGAGGTGCTCTCCGCGGTCGGCAGGGTGGTCACCGTGGCCGAGTCGCAGATGGACGCGGTTACCGCGGTATCGGGATCGGGCCCCGCCTACTTCCTGCTGGTCGTCGAGGCCATGGTCGACGCGGGCGTCGGGCTCGGCCTGACCAGGGACGTGGCCACCCAGCTGGTGGTGCAGACGATGGTCGGCTCGGCCGCGCTGCTCGACGAGTCCGGCCAGAGCGCGGTGGAGCTGCGCGCGGCCGTCACCTCGCCCGCGGGCACCACCGCGGCGGCCCTGCGCGAACTCGAACGCGGCGGCGTTCGCTCGGCGTTTCTGGAGGCACTGCACGCGGCCAAGCAGCGGTCGGCCGAGCAGGGCGCGTCGACCGAATAGCGCCCGGCTGTACATCTCGCGTTCCCTTCGGGGCAAACCGGGCGTCAGAAGCTGATTTCTCACACACGTCGCAGCAATCCCACTGGCCCCGCTAAGCTTCAAGGAGCACGTGCGTGTCTGTTCCGCCGGTGGGGAAGCCGGCGGCGCGGACGTGCCGGAGGTCAATGGTGCAATGATGTCTTCCAACAAGATGTCTGCAAATAGCTCGGGGACGTCACCAGGTTCGTCCGGCCCATCCGGTGGCCGGGGCGGAGATAGAGCGCAAAGTGGTTCGGGATCGTCGGGCCAATCGATGCTCGGTGGTGGCACTCAATTCCTCACGGTCGCCGAAGTGGCGAACCTGATGCGGGTTTCCAAGATGACGGTCTACCGGCTGGTGCATTCGGGCGAACTGCCCGCGGTGCGCGTCGGCCGGTCGTTCCGCGTGCACGCCAAAGCCGTGCACGATTACCTGGAGACGTCCTACTTCGACGCAGGCTGAGGCGGTTTCGCCCCCGAAAGGGCCCCGTGGCGGTGCGCGGCGGCCCGCGGATGACAGCGCGCTCGACCGCGAGGGCCCTTGGTCGGGCCCCCATCCGATACCGGTAGGATGAACCCTCGGTTCGTGTTCGCCTGCCTGCGGCGCCAGTTCGTGGTGTCCGGTGGCCGCTGGCGGCGCGGATGCCGAAATCAGCTAGGCGTACGCCGTGGCGTGCGCGCCGAGTAGAGAGAACGCGAGGACACCCTATGGGTTCTGTGATCAAGAAGCGCCGCAAGCGCATGTCGAAGAAGAAGCACCGCAAGCTGCTTCGCCGCACGCGTGTTCAGCGGCGCAAACTCGGCAAGTGAGCATGCGCGCCGGTAGGGCGGACGTCGTCCGGCCGGCGCCTGTGTGACAAGAGGCCCGTCACCACTCGGTGGCGGGCCTCTGTCTTTGAAATGGTCCAGTTTGAAACCTATTCGATGTATCCGGTGACTGAAGTCATCGTTAGATCCTGGTTAATAACCTCGGCGACCCAGACGGTAGCGGTTACTCTGGAACCGCCAATAAATGTAAATGGGGGCCTGGTAGGTGGGAACCGGTGCTGCGGTGGGATCTGACATAAGAGACGGACACACGCCCAAGGTCGTGATGGTGACCGGCGCCAGTCGCTTCTTCGGCAGCGCCGTAGTGGCAAAGCTCGCCCAGGATCCGGCTGTCGACCGTATTCTCGCCGTCGACAGCATGACACCGAGCCGGGAACTGCGGCGCCGCATGGGACGCGCCGAGTTCGTCCGCGGCGATATTCGAAATCCATTGATCCGCAAGGTGATCGGCGGCAACGAGGTCGATACCGTCGTGCACACGGCGGTGCTGGCAAAGCCGCCGTCCGGCGGCGGACGCGCGGTGATGAAAGACCTCAACGTGCTCGGCGCCATGCAGCTGTTCGCGGTCTGCCAGAAGTCGCCCTCGGTGCGGCGGGTCGTGGTGCGCTCCACCTCGGCGGTCTACGGGTGCAGCGCCAAGGATCCGGCGAAATTCACCGAGGAAATGAGCGCCCGCACACCGCCGCGCGGCTGGTTTGCGCGGGACATGATCGAAATCGAGGGTTTCGTCCGCGGGCTCGCGCGGCGACGCCCCGATATCGCGGCATCGATTCTGCGTTTCGCGCCGATTGTGGGCCCGCGACTGGCCGGGCGCGGCGTACAGTATCTCCGTTCACCGGTGACACCGACCGTCTTCGGCCGGGACCCTCGAATGCAGCTCTTGCACGAAGAAGATGCGGTGGCCGCGCTGGCACATGCGGCGCAGTCGGCCCCCGGAGGTACCTACAACATCGCGGGCGATGGAGCGTTGGCGCTGTCGCAGGCGGTGCGCAGGGCGGGGCGCATCGAGCTGCCGGTGCCGTTCACGGTGTTCCGCACCGCGGGCCGCGCTTTGATGGGGCCGGTGATGCGGGAATTCACCGGAGAACAACTCGATTACTTCCATTTCGGCTGTGGCCTGGACACCACGCGAATGCGAGCCGAGTTCGGCTTCGAACCGCGGTGGACAACCGTTCAGGCGTTCGACGACTTCATCGGGGGCGCAGCGTTGCGGCCCGTCTTCGATCCAGCGTGGATCGATGCCGCAGAAAAGAAACTGCTCGGCCTCATAGGGGCCGGTACGGGAGCACACCAATGAACGACGTGGCGAAAGTCATCCAACTTCATGATCTGAATATCGATACAAGACAACGCACCAGCACTCGTCGCTGGCCGGACCGTACGCCGGGGGAGACGAAGCCGAGCCACGTCACGTCCCTGACGGATCGGCTCGCCTCGGCCGTGCCGCAGGCGCCGCAATCGCTGTCCGACCTGATTCGTAAAGAGGTCGGCAAGCAGATCGGCCGCACCGCCGATTTCGCGCGCCGCCGCGTGACCGGCGACTACCAGGTGGACGAGTTCGGCTTCGACGAGCACCTGCTCGAATCGGTCATCCTGCCCGCGCTGCGACCGCTGTCGGACCTGTGGTTCCGCGTCGAGGTCAACGGCATGGAGAACATCCCCGAAGTGGGCGGCGCGTTGGTGGTCGCCAACCACGCGGGCACCGTCCCGGTCGACGGCCTGATGCTCCAGCTGGCCATCCACGACCACCACGCCAAGCAGCGCGCGCTGCGCCTGCTCGCCGCCGACCTCATCTTCGAGATGCCGTTCCTCGGCGTGCTGGCCCGCAAGGCCGGGCACACGCTGGCCTGCCGCGAGGACGCGGAGCGCCTGCTGCGCTCCGGCGAACTGACGGGTGTGTTCCCCGAGGGATTCAAGGGCGTCGGCAAGCAGTACTCCGACCGCTACAAGCTCCAGCGCTTCGGCCGTGGCGGTTTCGTCGCCGCTGCCGTGCGCACCGGCGTGCCGATCATCCCGTGCTCGATCGTCGGCTCCGAGGAGATCTACCCGAAGCTGGCCGACATCAAGCCGCTGGCGCGTCTGCTCGGGCTGCCGTACTTCCCGGTGACGCCGACGTTCCCGCACCTCGGCCCGCTCGGCGCGGTGCCGCTGCCCTCGAAGTGGTACATCGAATTCGGCAAACCCATCGGCACCACGGCCTACGAGCCGGAGGCCGCCGACGACCCGATGACCATGTTCGAGGTCACCGACCAGGTCCGCGAGACCATCCAGCAGACGCTCTACAAACTGCTCACCAAGCGCCGCAACGCATTTACGGGCTGAGTCTTTGGCGCGCTGGCGCGCGCGTGTTCGCGGCCTTTATGTCTCGCTGCCCAGCGGTCGAGACTCGCGCCTGCGGCGCATGCGCTTCGACCGCTGGGCAGCGAGACGGCCGCGAACGGTCGCTCGTCGGGCTCGCTCCGTGCGGGGTGATCGGGTGCGGATGTTTCTGTTTCATTTAGGTCCGCACGGCGTGGAGACGCGGTGTTCGCGGCCTTTGCCCGGTTCGCGCGGCCTGGTAGACCGGCGATGAGCCACGGTGCCATCCACTCAGCCGTGGTGCTGCCTGCTCGGCCGCAACCTCTCGCAGGCTCGCTGGTTGCTGGTGATCGAGGTGTGGATCGTCAGCGGAGCTCGGGCCGTGGTGGCGGCCGGTGTGGGCGGACCGCCGTTCAGTGATCGCGTCGGCGGGTGACCGCCGCGGCCACTGCGCCGCCCGCCGCGCCGAGTGCCAGCGCGGTCGGCACGCCGATCTTGGCCGCCTTGCGGCCGGTGCGGAAGTCGCGGATCTCCCAGCCGCGGTTCTTGGCTAGCTCGCGTAGGTCCGAGTCGGGGTTGATCGCGACCGCCGTGCCGACCAGCGAAAGCATCGGCACGTCGTTGTGGCTGTCGGAGTACGCGGTGCAGCGCTTGAGATTCAGGCCCTCGCGGATGGCCAGCGTGCGCACGGCGTGCGCCTTGCCGAGCCCGTGCAGAATGTCGCCGACCAGCCGCCCGGTGAACTTGCCGTCGACGCTCTCGGCCACGGTGCCGAGCGCGCCGGTCAGGCCGAGTCGCTTGGCGATCACCTGGGCCAGCTCCACCGGCGTCGCGGTGACCAGCCAGACCTGCTGGCCCGCGTCCAAATGCATCTGCGCCAACGCGCGGGTGCCCGGCCAGATCTTGTCGGCGATGATCTCGTCGTAGATCTCCTCGCCGAGCGCGGCCAGCTCGGAGGTCGGGCGGCCCGCGATGAACGAGAGCGCCTTCTCCTTACCCGAGGCCATGTCGGTGCTGCTCTCCTTGCCGGTGACGCGGAACTTCACCTGCTTCCACGCCACGTCGACCAGGTCGGAGGTCTTGAAGTACTTGCGCGCCGCGAGACCGCGCGCGAAATGCACGATCGAGGCGCCCTGCACCATCGTGTTGTCCACGTCGAAGAACGCCGCCGCGGTGAGATCGCGCGGCACCTCCGGCCCCATGGGCTCGGCCGTCGCCAGCTCCGATTCGTGCAGCGACAGCGCCGCGTCGGCGCTCGCCTCGCCCGCGAGATTGGCGCGGACCTCCTCCTCGCTCGGTCCGAACGGACTGCGGGAGATGCGAGCGAGCTGGTCCTGCAGCCCCTGGCCCAGCGGGCCCAGGTGCCACCGCACCGGGAACTCGCCGAACCGGCCCGCGATGAACCCGGCCCTCTCCACCTTCGATCGTTCCGGCACCAGTACCTCCGCCCGTTCGCGCGAACCACGTCCACACTAACCGGATTCACCGACAGTCACCCGAAAGACCACGCGCACCGGAGGGGAGTGGCGAGGGGATTTAATATCGGCCATGACCAATCCCACAGAGAGCGCCGCAGCGCCCCCCGCGCACGAAGTGATTTTGCTGACCCGCGCCGGCTGCGGGCTGTGTGCCACGGCACTGGAGCAGTTGCGGGCGATCTGCGCGGATTTCGGCATCGAACCCGGCGCACTCGACGTCGACATCGCCGCGGAAACCGACCCTGGCCTGCGCGCGGAGTACGGAGATCGGCTGCCCGTCGTGCTTTTGGACGGTCGCGAGCACAGCTACTTCGACGTCGACGAGGCGCGTTTGCGGGCTGATCTGGGTCGCTGATCGGTGTGATCCGTGTCCGATTTGGCCGCCGCGCTGGTCGCGGCGGAAAATGAGGCCAATTTCACCGACTTTGTGCAGGGCTTCACAAGCGGTTACGGTGGTGGCACGCGACCCGCATGCCGAGGCTGCGGGCGCCCTGAAATCCGATACTTCGACCATGGCACCGGACCGCCGCCGGGCTCGAGGTCGAACGACGAACCGGACCTGTGCGCAGGCCGGAACGAGGAGCCGACGACGTGACAGAGCAGCATGAGGCGCCGGGCGGCGTCTCCGGCAGGGCTCTGCAGAAAGACATCCCGCAGGCCACCGTCGCGCGGCTGGCTACCTATCTTCGGGTCCTCGCCATGTTGGCCGACGACGGTGTGCTCATCGTATCTAGTGAGGAACTGGCTGTCGCGGCGGGTGTCAATTCGGCGAAGTTGCGCAAGGATTTGTCGTTCCTCGGCCCCAACGGCGTCCGGGGCGTCGGCTATGACGTAGCGAAGTTGCGGACCAGGATCGAGGACGTGCTCGGTCTGTCCGGTGGACATCGCGTGGTGCTGGTCGGCGTCGGAAATCTGGGCCGGGCGCTGGTCGGCTACGGCGGCTTCCGGCGGCGCGGATTCAGTGTTGTCGGCCTCTTCGACGCCGATCCCGAGGTGGTCGGGCTGTCGGTGGCCGGGCTGACCGTGCGCGATGTCGCGGGGTTGGCCGCTGGCGTCGCCGAACTCGAGCCGACCATCGCGGTGATCGCGGTGCCCGACGACGCGGCCCAGGAGGTCTGCGACCACTTGGTCGCCGCCGGGCTGCAGTCGATTCTGAGCTTCTCCGCGTGCGGGCTGATCGCCCCGCCCGCGGTGGAAGTCCGCCGGGTGGACCTGGCGGTCGAAATGCAGATGTTGTCGTTCGAACGGACCCGCAACGCCGAGCCGGAGCCGCTGCCCGAGGTGGCGCACGCGGGGACCGGCCGTATCGCGCGCCGCGTGCCGACTCCGCACTCTCCGGCCGGCCATCCGGCCCTCACGCACTCGACGACCTCGCATTCGGCAACGGAGCCAAGCAGCAAGGGATCGGTGGTTGCACCATGAGTGAGCGAATCATGTGCCAGCATGCATCGCGCATGCCGGCGCCGAGCGTCAGCGAGGCGCGGGCATGAGTGTTCTACTCGTCGGGATCTCGCACCGCAGCGCTCCCGTCGCAGTGCTGGAGAAGGTCGCCATCACCGATGCCGACCGGCCCAAGCTGATCGATCGCATGCTCGCCTCCAGCCACATCTCCGAGGCGATGATCGTCTCGACCTGCAACCGCGTCGAGGTCTACGCGGTCGTCGACGCCTTCCACGGCGGTCTCGCCGAGGTCGGCGACCTGCTCACCAAGCATTCCGGGCTGCCGCTGCCCGATCTCACCAAGCACGCCTACGTGCGCTACAGCGAGGCCGCCGCCGAGCACCTGTTCGCGGTGTCCAGCGGGCTCGACTCGATGGTCGTCGGCGAGCAGCAGGTGCTCAGCCAGATCCGCGGCGCCTACGCCACCGCCGACGCCCAGCAGGCTGTCGGGCGCACCTTGCACGAACTTGCCCAGCACGCGCTGCGGGTCGGCAAGCGGGTGCACGCCGAGACCGGCATCGACCGGGCGGGCGCGTCGGTGGTGTCGGTCGCGCTGGATCGGGCCAAGCAGGTCCTCGGCGAACTGACGGGTCGCACCGCAGTGGTCGTCGGCGCGGGCGCGATGGGTAGCCTCGCCGTCGCACATCTGTCGCGCGCAGGCATCGGCCGCATCATCGTGGTGAACCGGACCATCGACCGGGCGCGCAGGCTGGCCGAGACCGCGGGCTCCTACGGCGTCGAGTCCTCCGCGCTCGAACTCTCCCGGCTCACCGAGGCGATGGCCGCCGCCGACGTGGTGGTGACCTGCACCGGAGCGGTCGGCGCCGTGGTGACGCTTGCCGACACCCACCGCGCCCTCGCCGATCGCGATCGCGCCGAATTCCCGGCGACGGAACGTCCGCTGGTGTTCTGCGACCTCGGCTTGCCGCGCGACGTGGAGCACGCGGTGGCCGGCCTGCCCGGCGTCGCGGTCATCGACATCGAGACACTGCAGCGCGATCCGGCCGCGGGCGCCGCGGCCGACGACACCGCGGCCGCCCGGTCGATCGTCGCCGACGAACTCGCCAAGTACCTGGCGGGCCAGCGGATGGCCGAGGTGACCCCCACGGTCGCCGCCCTGCGCCAGCGGGCCGCCGAGGTGGTGGAAGCCGAACTGCTGCGGCTGGATTCGCGGCTGCCCGGCCTGGCCGATCCGGAACGCGACGAGGTGGCGCGCACCGTGCGCCGGGTCGTCGACAAGCTGCTGCACGCGCCGACGGTGCGGGTGAAGCAACTCGCGTCAACGCCGGGCGGCGACAGCTACGCCGAGGCGCTGCGCGAACTGTTCGAACTCAAGCCCGGTGCGGCCCAAGCGGTTGCCGCGCCGATGGAGATCAGCACGATGACCGGTGAACTCGGCGCCGGACTCGCCGACGACTTCACCTTGGGACACCTCGGCGAGGAGGGCAAGTCGGCATGACAGTCGTTCAGGAAGAGGACAACATGACAGCCGACGGTATCCGGGCGCCGTGGCGCATCGGCACCCGAGGCAGCCTGCTCGCGCTGACCCAGGCGGGCACCGTGCGCGACGCGCTGATCGCGGCGGGACATCCGGCCGAGCTGGTCGTGGTGAAGACGCCGGGCGATCTCTCCTCCGATCCGGTGCAGAACATCGGCGTCGGCGTGTTCACCTCGGCGCTGCGCGACGAGCTGGCCGCGGGAACCATCGACATCGCGGTGCACTCCTACAAGGACCTGCCGACCGCGCCGGACCCGCGTTTCACCATCGCCGCCATCCCGCCCCGCGAGGATCCGCGCGACGCCCTGGTGGCGCGCGACGGGCTGGTGCTCGGCGAACTGCCCGCCGGTTCCAAGATCGGCACCTCGGCGCCGCGCCGCGCGGCCCAGCTGGCCGCCCTCGGCCTGGGCCTGGACATCGTGCCGCTGCGTGGCAACCTGGACACCCGGCTGCGCAAGGTGACCGAGGGTGAGCTGGACGCGGTGGTGGTTGCCCGAGCTGGACTGTCCAGAATCGGCAGACTCGACGCCGTGACCGAGGCGCTGGAGCCGGTGCAGATGCTGTCCGCCCCGGCGCAGGGCGCGCTCGCGGTCGAATGCCGCAGCGACGACGCCGTGACCATTGAGGCGCTGACCCGGCTCGACGACGCCGCCACCCGGGCCGCCGTCATCGCGGAACGGTCGTTGCTCGCCGAGCTCGAGGCCGGATGTACCGCGCCGATCGGCGCGCTGGCCGAGGTCGTCGAGTCGCTCGATGACGACGGCCGCATCGTCGACGAGCTCTCGCTGCGCGCTTGCGCCGCGGCCGCCGACGGGTCCGAGGTGCTGCGCGCCTCGGTGGTCGGAGCGCCCGCCGAGGCCGATCGGCTCGGCCGCGCACTCGCGCAAGAGCTCTTGGAGCTGGGGGCACGCGAGCTGCTCGGCGCACCCGGAACAGACGACACCGCCGTGGCGAAATCCGAGCACTCAGGTGACGTCCAGAACTTGCAGCGGTCGCGACCGGGCGCGGCCGAAGGTCGTATCAGCAATCCCAGCCCAATGGAGAACAGCCAATGAGCCGAGCCACCAAGAAGCACCCCGGTCGGATCTTGTTCGTCGGGTCGGGTCCCGGTGACCCGGCGCTGCTGACAGTGCGTGCGCGCGAGGTGCTCGGGCGGGCGACACTGGCATTCACCGATCCTGATGTCGACAAGGGTGTGCTTGCGCTGATCGGTACCGCGGTCGAGGAGAACGAGGACGGCACGCGGCCGGTCGACGTGCGGCCCGCCCTCGGTGAGCCCGCCGAGGTCGCGAAGACGCTCATCGCCGAGGCGCGCGCAGGCCACGACGTGGTCCGCGTTGTCGCGGGCGATCCGCTGACGACCGATTCGGTGATCACCGAGGTCACCACCGTGACCCGCTCGCACATGGTGTTCGAGGTGCTGCCCGGCCTGCCCAACGGCTCCGCGGTCCCCAGCTACGCGGGCATCGCGCTCGGCTCCGGACACACCGAGGCCGACGTGCGCGGCGAGGTCGACTGGGCCGCGCTGGCCGCCGCGCCGGGCCCGCTGGTGCTGCACGCCACCTCCGGCCACCTGGCCGAGACCGCGAGCGCCCTGGTGGAGCACGGCATGGCGCCGCAGACCCCGGTCGCGGTGACCGTGCGCGGCACCACCCGCCAGCAGCGCACCATCGAGGCCACCCTGGCCACGCTGAACAGCGCCGCCTCCGAGCTGGTCGGCCCGCTGGTGGTGACCATCGGCAAGGCGGTCGCCTCGCGGTCGAAGATGTCCTGGTGGGAGTCGCGGGCGCTGTACGGCTGGACCGTGCTCGTGCCGCGCACCAAGGACCAGGCCGCCGAGATGAGCGAGCGGCTGGTCACGCACGGCGCCATCCCGATGGAGGTGCCGACCATCGCGGTCGAGCCGCCGCGCAGCCCCGCGCAGATGGAGCGCGCGGTGAAGGGTCTGGTCGACGGCCGCTACCAGTGGGTGGTGTTCACCTCCACCAACGCGGTGCGCGCGGTGTGGGAGAAGTTCGCCGAATTCGGTTTGGACGCGCGGGCGTTCAGCGGCGTGAAGATCGCCTGCGTGGGCGAGGCCACCGCGGACAAGGTGCGCTCGTTCGGCATCAACCCGGAGCTGGTGCCCTCGGGTGAGCAGTCCTCCGAGGGCCTGCTCGCCGACTTCCCGCCGTACGACGACGTCTTCGATCCGGTGAACCGGGTGCTGCTGCCGCGCGCCGACATCGCCACCGAGACGCTGGCCGAGGGTCTGCGCGACCGCGGCTGGGAAATCGATGACGTGACCGCCTACCGCACGGTGCGCGCCTCGCCGCCGCCCGCGGAGACCCGCGAGATGATCAAGACCGGCGGTTTCGACGCGGTTCTGTTCACCTCGTCCTCCACGGTGCGCAACCTGGTCGGCATCGCGGGCAAGCCGCACGCGCGCACCATCGTGGCCTGCATCGGCCCGAAGACCGCCGAGACGGCCATCGAGTTCGGCCTGCGCGTGGACGTGCAGCCCGAGACCGCGCAGGTCGGCCCGCTGGTCGAGGCGCTCGCCGAGCACGCCGCACGGCTGCGCGCCGAGGGTCTGCTTCCGCCGCCGCGCAAGAAGAGCCGGCGTAGCCGATAAGTTCGTCCGCGCGGCGAAACGCCCACTTCGTTGTGGGCGTTTCGCTTTCGCGCCCGGCCTCGGGCCGGACGCAGTCATCGGCTGTAGCGCAGGAGGGTTCGTACCAGGCGGCACGTGGTGTCCGAGGGCGGGCGTATGCCGACGAGTTCGGCGGTGTTCCGGATCTTTTCGTTGCTCGCCTGGGTCGGCAGGTAGATCCCCGAGTCGAGCAGGGCGATGCTCAGCCGCATCGCCTTGAGCCTGCGGTTGTGCGTGATGTACCACTTGCGCGGACGGCCGGGCGGCAGCGGCCGCCTCTCCAGCGGCCGGTAGGGCGTGATGACGGTGGACTTTCGGGCGGCTTCGGTCGCAGGCATGTGCGTCCTCCCCTCGCGATCGGGAACCCGGCGGATCCCCTCGAACACAGCTTCGATTCTACCCGCGCCCACCGACAAAAACCGCTGGCCGCAACACTTTTCGCGGTCGCCGGTCGGTGCACACGGAGTGCTCGAGCTGCGGTTGGCGTCCGGCCGCCGCGCCGATCGCGTTGGCGGTCGCTTCGGCGCGGATCGGGCCGCGGCTCCATGACCAGCTGTTGTCCTGGGACGGCGCCGCACCCGTTGACGAAGTTCACCGGCACGCGGCAGTTGGATCCGCGAGGGCGGTGTCAGGAGTCGAGAAGCAGCCGAAGGGCTTCGGGGTGGCCGAGATCGGCTGCCCGCCGGAGCCAGTGGGTCGCTTCGTCGGCCGCGGCGCCGTTCGGCGTGCCGGCGGTTCGGCGGTCTCGCAGCGTCATCGCCAGGTGGAACATCGACTCCGGATCGCCCGCCGCCGCGCCGCGGCGCAGCCAGTGCTCGCCTTCGGCGAGATCGCCGTAATCCAGATACACCGCGCCGAGCACCGCCATGGCGTCGCGGCGGCCACGGCGCACGGCCTCGGTGAGCAGCTCGACGGCGCGCTCGAACGCACCGGCGCGGGCCAGGTGCACACCGAGACTTCGCATGGCCGTGGGGTTTCCGGCGTCGGCGGCGCGCTCGTACCAGCGCACGGCCGACTCGTCGTCCCCGCGCCGGTGTGCGATCACGCCCATGTCGGTCATCGCCTCCGCCGCGCCTGCCTCCGCCGCCGGGCGCAACCAGCGCTCGGCCGCGTCCAGCTCCCCTCGCTCCAGATACAGTGCACCGAGCTGCAGATCGGCCCCCGCGCAGCCGGCGTCGACGGCCTGCTCCCACCATCCGATGGCCTCCGCGACGCGCCCGTCCGCCATCGCGAGCTCGCCGAGCGGGACGAGCGCGGAACCGCTGCCGAGCTCCGCCGCCCGCCGCAGCCAATGCTCCGCACCGCCCGTGTCGTTCGCCTCGCGCAGCGCCTCGGCCAATCGCTCCATCGCCCACACGTCCCCGCCGTCGGCGAACCGCCGCAACGCCGCCACCCGCGATCCGTACCGGTCGTAACCCGTCATCGCCTTGCCTCCGAGGTCCGTGCGTGCCCCGACTTCAGGATGGCGCAGAATTTCGCGATCGTGGTGGCGACAGGTCACTCGGCGTATCGGGCGCCGCCGCTCTAACCGCCGCAGGTCCGCCGGGAACGGCGGGTGCTCGACGGTGGACAGCACCGAGAACCGAAGCAGGAGGTGGGCCGGATCACCGCCGTCCGATGCGCTCGCGACACCTTCCTCGAGCAGGCGTATCGTGCGATTCATGACCGGAATGGACCGCCCGCGGCGGTTGCGCCGTACTCCCGCTCTGCGCCGTCTCGTGGCCGAAACAACGTTGGAACCACGGCATTTGGTGCTGCCGATGTTCGTCGCCGACGGGCTGGACGAACCGCGGGAGATCGGTTCGATGCCGGGGGTCTACCAGCATTCGATGGACTCGCTGCGCAAGGCGGCGGTGGAGGCCGTCACGGCGGGCGTCGGCGGGCTGATGCTCTTCGGCGTGCCCAAGCCGGAGGACAAGGACGCCACCGGCAGCCAGGCCAGCGATCCGAAGGGCATCCTGAACCGCGGCCTGCGCACGCTGGCCGACGAGGTCGGCGACGCGACGGTGGTCATGGCCGACACCTGCCTGGACGAGTTCACCGACCACGGCCACTGCGGAGTGCTCGCCCCGAGCGGTGCGGTGGACAACGACGCGACCCTGCATCGCTACGTCGACATGGCGATTTCCCAGGCCGAGGCGGGCGCCGACCTGCTCGGCACCAGCGGCATGATGGACGGCCAGGTCGGCGCGATCCGGCGCGGCCTGGACGCGGTCGGCCGCACCGACGCCGGCATCCTGGCCTACGCCGCGAAGTACGCCTCGGCCTTCTACGGCCCGTTCCGCGAGGCCGTCGGCTCCTCGCTGGAGGGCGACCGCCGCACCTACCAACAGGACCCGGCCAACCGCAGGGAGTCGCTGCGCGAACTGGAGCTCGACCTGTCCGAGGGCGCCGACATCGTGATGGTCAAGCCCGCCATGTCCTACCTGGACATCCTGCGCGATGTCGCCGACCGGTCCACGGTGCCGGTGGCGGCCTATCAGATCTCCGGCGAGTACGCGATGATCACCGCCGCGGCGCAGCGCGGCTGGATCGACCGGCGCGGCGCCGTGCTGGAATCGCTGACCGGCATCCGCCGGGCGGGCGCGGACATCGTCCTCACTTACTGGGCGACCGAGGCCGCACACTGGTTGTCGTGACGAACTACCCGAGACCGATGGGCGTCGTGCCGGTCCCGCACCGGCCTCCGATGCCGGAAGACATCCGTACGGCTCGCCAATTGTGGTGGGGGATCATCGGATTCGGTGTCGTGCAGCTGGTCGGCACGGTGCTCACCTCGTTGCAGCAGCGTGCCGATCTCGACCAGCGGATGTTCGATCAGGGCAAGGCGGGCGACCCGAATTTCGCCATGGCCACCGCCGAACTGCTGGTATCGCTGATGCTGGTCGCCATGGTGCTGGCCGGACTGGCGCTGGCGGCGGGCGCGTTCGCGGTGGTGCACCAGTTCGGCCGGGGCAAGCCCTGGGCGCGCACCGTGCTGACGGTGCTCGCCGTGTGGCTGGTGCTCGGCGCCGTCGCCGCGCTGTTCGCCCTGGACGCGGTGACCGGCGTTGCCTCGCTGGTCGCGGGCGGCGCGGCGATCGTGCAGGGCGTGCTGGCGGGCGGCGCGCTGTTCCTGAGCTTCCGTCCCGACTCGACGAACTACTTCCAGAACAGCCTCCGGTGAACGAATGACGGTGGCGGCGCCGAGTTTGTCGCGGTAACGCGGACATGTATGGTGAGGGTTGTCACAGTAGTCATGGGAACCGGTAGTTATTGGTCATGCGTTGTCTTACGTTGCGTGAGGGCGTCATCCAGTTGGCTCCGGGAGATCGGAGGCATAGATGCGAGTGGTGATCCAGCAGCCGCAGAGCATGCGACGAGACCTGCTCGTCCTGAGCCTGCTGATCCTGTTCGGCTTGGTCACCGTCGCGGTCCTGCTGCTGCCCGGTCTGGCCGGCTGATTTCATCGGCGGGCCCCGGCGCCGGGCGTCGGATGCGCGATCTGATGGGTAGTGCGGCGTGAGGGATGGCGACGCCGTTCTGTTCGCGGAGCCGGGTGCGCGCTGGCGCGCGGTAGCCTACGGCCCGCTGCTCTGCTTTCTCGTCCTGGTGCTGGAGCTGGTCACGTCCAGTCCGGTGCACTGGTTCGCCCTGATCTTCTGCGGGGTGCTCATCGCGGCTTTCGTTGCGCTGCAGGTGGTCGCGGGCCGCCGTCATGTGAGCGTCGAGCTCACCGAGTCCACCCTGCGCCAGGGCGCCGAGACCCTGCCGCTCACCGGCGTCGCAGCCGTGTTGCCCGAGCGTGACGAGCACTCCTGGAACGACGAGGACTGGGAGTCCGCGCGGGCGCTCGGCGAATTGAGCGGTGTGCCGCGCAGGCGGAAGGGGATCGGACTGCGTATGCGCGACGGCGGACTGGTGCAGGCGTGGGCCCGCGATCACCGCGGGCTGCGGACCGCGCTCGGCGCGGCGCTGGGGGCGGATGGTGCGGAGGTGCCGCAGTTGGAGAGCGCCGAGACGCAGCGCAGCGCCGACGGCAGCGAGGTGTCGCGGGCGGAGGGTGTCGAGAAACAGCACAAGGCCGATGGCGTCGAACAGCACAACGCCGATGGCGCGGCGGTGCTGCGGGTCGGGGGCGTCGAGGAACAGCACAAAGTCGATGGCGCGGAACAGCGCGGCGCCGATGGCGCGGCGGTGCCGTCGGCCGATGACAGGGACGAGCAGCGCAGCGAGAACGGAGCGGACCGGTGAGACATGACATGGTGGTGGCGCTCGGGCAGGTGGTCGCGGCCGTCGTCGCGCTGGCGCTCGCGGTGCTGAGCTGGAGTCGTGGCACCGTCACCACGTCGTTCGCCGCGATGGGCGAGATGCCCGCCTTCGAGGCGACCCGTTATGTCGCGCCGTGGTTGGTCTTGTCGGCATTTCTCGTCGCGGTGGCGGGTCTGCTCGCCATCGACGCCGTGACCCGCACCGTGCGGTCCGCCGCCGAGAAGTGAGGCGGGGGCCGGACAACTCGGCCGTCCCCGTTTTGCCGCCGCACCGGCGGGAACCTCCAACCTATGAAACCGATGATCCACGCGAAGAAGCTCGCCATCGGGGTGGTGGCCGGTGGGCTGATCGTTGCGGCCGCCGCAGTACCGGCCGCCGCCGCTCCCGATGATCACACCCCGCCGCCACCGGTGCCGGTGTCGCCCGCGTTCGCCGCGACCCCGCCGCCCGGGCTGCTGGAGCTGCTGCCCATGCCGCTGGACTGCCTGGTCACCACCGGGTTCGCGTTGTTCTGCGTCGGCGTCACGAGCCCGAGTATTTGAAACAATAACGCTTCACAAACTTCTCGGTACGCCTACCATTCGTGTTGTGGCGCACCGGCATTCGCCGGTGGGCTGATCGAAAATGGAAGGTGTGACTCGTGAAAGTTCTCGTCACGAGATTGGGCGTGGCTCTGGTCGCGACCGCTGCGGTCGGTCTGGCCGCTTCGCCCGCGCTGGCGGACCCCGCCGGTCTGCCGCTGGAGCCGACGGCCCCGGTCGCCGGTCTGGTGCCGGAGACCGGGTCGGCGGGAGCCATGAACGGGATCCTGTGCTCGCTGCAGAGCCTGTCCGCCGCGCTGCCGTGCGTTTACACATAGCACCGAAAATCGCTGTCGCCGAATGATTCATACTCGCCCGCGGACTCCGGTCCGCGGGCGAGTTCGGTGTTCAGCGGGTCCAGTTCTGATAGACGTCGAGGACGCGGCCGTTGCGAGTCCACGGCGCGTTCAGGTAGATGGTCACCGAACCGTCGGGGTGACTCGCGGACTCGGCGATCACTTGGCGCAGTGTCGCGCGCACGCCGCCGGTCTGATCGCGAAACAGTTCGGTTTCCTTGTGCAAGCCCGCACCGATCCGGTCCAGCGGCACGAACATCGTGATCAGCGCGGGGCCGGGGCCGCCGGCCAGCGCGGCGGTCTCTTCGTGGGTCAGCCGGGCGCCGACGCGGCCCTGTTCCAGATCGGCGATCGGGTCGGCGGCCGCGGCGGTCCCGGCGCCGAATAGCGCTGCCGCGGAGGTGAATACGGCCAATGCTGCCGTGCTGACGAGGGCGAACCGCATGAGTAGCCTCCCGGGGAGTAGTCGCAAACGACCTGTGAAGATTACGGACGCGCCGCCGGATATCGCGGCAAACGCCCGCACGGCGTGTTGCCGGGGAGACTGCGGCGCGCGTCACTCTCCTACACCCTGTCGTCGACCGGGTTCTCCGCAGCTGCGACACTGGAGGCCGTGAGTTCTTCTCCGCGCGTCACCAGGGCATCGGTGCCGGTTTCCGCTCAGCTCTTCGACCGGGCGAGTTCGGTGATCCCCGGCGGTGTCAACTCTCCGGTGCGGGCGTTCAAATCGGTCGGCGGCACGCCGCGGTTCATCGACTCCGCGAAGGGCTACACGCTCACCGACGCCGACGGCAACGACTACGTCGATCTGGTGTGCTCGTGGGGCCCGATGATCCTCGGGCACGCGCACCCCGCGGTCGTCGAGGCGGTGCAGCGGGCCGCGGTCGGCGGCCTGTCCTTCGGCGCACCCACCGCGGCGGAGATCGAGCTGGCCGAGTTGATCATCGAGCGCGTCGCGCCGGTGGAGCGGGTGCGGCTGGTGAACTCCGGCACCGAGGCCACCATGAGCGCGGTGCGGTTGGCGCGCGGCTACACGGGGCGCACCAAGATCATCAAGTTCAGCGGCTGCTACCACGGGCACGTCGACGCGCTGCTGGCCGACGCGGGTTCCGGCGTCGCGACACTCGGCCTACCCAACTCGCCCGGCGTCACCGGCGCGCAGGCGAGCGACACCATCGTGCTTCCGTACAACGACCTCGACGCGGTGGCCGCGGCCTTCGTGGCGCATCCCGGTCGGATCGCGTGCGTGATCACCGAGGCCGCGGCGGGGAACATGGGCGCGGTCGCCCCGGCGCCCGGCTTCAACGAAGGTCTGCGCGCGCTGACCGCCGAGCACGGCGCGCTGCTGATCATGGACGAAGTGATGACCGGATTCCGGGTCAGCCGCTCCGGCTGGTTCGGGCGCGACGGCGTCGCCGGTGACCTGTACACCTTCGGCAAGGTGATGAGCGGCGGCCTGCCCGCCGCCGCGTTCGGCGGACGCGCCGAGGTGATGAACCAGCTCGCCCCGCTCGGCCCCGTGTATCAGGCGGGCACGCTCTCGGGTAACCCCGTCGCCGTCGCCGCGGGCCTGGCTACGCTGCGCGCCGCCGACGACGCGGTCTACGCCGCGCTGGATCGCAACGCCGAACGGCTCGGCGGCCTGCTCACCGAGGCGCTCGGCGCGGCGGGGGTCGAGCACCACGTCCAGTTCGCGGGCAATATGGTGAGCGTGTTCTTCTCCGACCGTCCGGTCACCGACTACGCCACCGCCAAGGCCAGCCAGACCTGGCGTTTCCCGGCCTTCTTCCACGCGCTGCTCGACGGCGGCGTGTACGCGCCGCCGAGCGCGTTCGAGGCGTGGTTCGTCTCCGCGGCGCTCGACGAGGACGCGTTCGACCGAATCGCCGCAGCCCTGCCCGCCGCCGCGCACGCGGCCGCGGCCGCCACCCCCGAAGGATCCCGCGCGTGAGTTCCGACCACGACCAGCCCGGCGCCGCCCGCCGCGAACTACCGACCACTCCCGACCCAACGTCCACCCCACCGAGCGTCGACTCCCCGTTCAGCGAGGCCGAGGCGCTCGGCGCGATCACCGAAGCCGAGATCGCCGAGGAGTCCGCCGCCCGCGCGTCGGCGTCGGCCGCTGCCGCCGCCGATCTGGATCTCGCCGACGCACCGAGCGAAGGTGACGCCGAGGGTGCGGCGACCGACGCCGAGACTGTCGCGGCCGATGAAATCGCCGGTGCGGACGCCGCTGCCGAGTCCGTCGAAGCTGCCGACGTGAACGATGCCATTGCCAAGTCCGAGGCCACCGAGGCGGCTGCCGACGTGAATGCTGCCGATGCCGAGACGGTCGCGGCCGATGAGACCGTCGCCGCGGGGGCCGAGAGCGCCGAGAGCGCCGCCGACGCTGGGACGGTTGCGGCTGACGAGATCGCCGGTGCCGATGCGGAGTCCGAGGCCACCGAGGCTGCTAGCGACGTGGATGCCACTGAGGCCGGGACGGTCGCGGCCGACGAGACCGTTGCCGAGTCCGGGACCGCCGCCGATCAGTCCGCGACCGATCTCGCCGCGTCGGACGCGACCGTCGCCGACGAACCGCCCGCCGTCGCCAAGGACACCGAAACCTCCGCGCGCACTTCGCGCATCACCGCCACCCCTCGCTCCGGCGAGCCCGGTCACTCCGACGCGGGCCCGTCCGTCGAGACCATCGTGCACGTGCTGCGGCACGGCGAGGTGCACAACCCGAAGGGGATTCTCTACGGTCGGCTGCCCGGCTTCAGCTTGTCCGTCACCGGACGGGCGCAGGCGGGCGCGGTGGCGCGGGCGCTGTCCGATCACGACATCGCCGTGGTGATCGCCTCGCCGCTGCAGCGCGCGCAGGAGACGGCCGCGCCGATCGCCGAGCCGCACGGTGTCATCGTGCGCACCGACGAGAACCTCATCGAGGCGGGCAACACCTTCGAGGGCCTGCGTGTGTCCGTCGGGGACGGCGCGCTGCGCAAGCCGCGGCACTGGTGGAAGCTGCGCGACCCGTTCACCCCGTCCTGGGGCGAGCCGTACCTGCAGATCGCGCACCGCATGCTGGCCGCGGTCAACAAAGCTCGGGTCGAGGCGGCGGGCCGCGAGGCGGTGCTCGTCTCGCACCAGCTGCCGGTCTGGACGCTGCGGCGGTTCCTGCAGGGCCAGCGGCTCTGGCACGACCCGCGGGCAAGGCAGTGCTCGCTCGCCTCGCTGACCTCGCTGGTCTACCAGGGCGACACGCTCGTCGACATCGTCTACTCCGAGCCCGCAGGCGGTTCGGATCCCACGGTGCACGGCGCATGATTCGCGCCACCGCGTCGATCCCCGCGACGGCTAGGCCTGCGTCCGCACGGACACTGGCCAGGCGGGTCGCGCCGGTGCTGATAGCGTGCGTGGCCCTGGTGGCCGCGCTCGCGGGCTGCTCGACCGGATCGGACGCGGTGGCCACCGGCGGCACCTTCGAGTTCGTCTCGCCCGGCGGCAAGACCGACATCTTCTACGATCCGCCCGCCGCGCGCGGCACCATCGGTGCGCTGTCCGGTCCCGATCTGATGAACGAGGGCAAGACCGTCTCGGTCGCCGACTTCCCCGACAAGGTGGTCGTCGTCAACCTGTGGGGCCAGTGGTGCGGGCCGTGCCGGGCGGAGGCGCCCGCGCTGGAGAAGGTCTACGAGGCCACCAAGGACAAGGGCGTCGCCTTCCTCGGCATCAATGTCCGAGATCCGCAGCGGGACAAGGCACAGGACTTCGTCACCGACAACAAGGTCGGCTACCCGTCCATCTACGACCCGTCCATGCGCACGCTGCTCGCCCTCGGCGGAAACTTCCCGACCAGCGTCATCCCGACCACCCTCGTGCTGGACCGGCAGCATCGCGTCGCGGCGGTCTACCTGCGATCGCTGATCGCGGAAGACCTGCAGCCGATCGTCGAGAAGCTCGCCGAGGAGGGAAAGCAGTGATGGGCCGTCCGATCTCGGGGGTCGTGCGGTGATGGTGCTAGCGAGCGTGGGGGAATCGTTCCAGCAGACGGCGGCGACCGGCCCGCTGCTGCTCGCGCTCGGCGCGTGCGTGCTGGCGGGGCTGGTGTCGTTCGCCTCGCCGTGCGTGGTTCCGCTGGTGCCCGGGTACCTGTCGTATCTGGCCGGGCTGGTCGGCGCCGAGGCCCCGCCCGCGACCGTCGAGTCGGCGAAAGGCCGTTCCTCGGTCGCGGTCGCCGCGCGCGCCAACAAGTTGCGTGTCGCCGGTGCGGCCGGACTGTTCGTCGCCGGTTTCACCGTGGTCTTCGTGCTCGCGACGGCCACCGTCTTCGGTGTGATCCAGACCCTCAACGTGAATCGTGAACTGCTGCAACGCATCGGTGGCGTGGTCACGATCCTGATGGGTCTGGTGTTCGTCGGTTTGGTCCCGGCCTTGCAGCGCGACACCAGGATGGAGCCGCGCCGTCTGACCAGCCTCGTCGGCGCGCCGCTGCTCGGCGGAGTCTTCGCGCTCGGCTGGACGCCGTGCCTCGGCCCGACCCTGTCCGGCGTGATGGCGGTGGCCGCGGGCACCGAGGGCAGCACCGCTGTTCGCGGCGTCGCGCTCATCGTCGCGTACTGCCTGGGGCTCGGGCTGCCGTTCGTGATCCTGGCCTTCGGTTCGGCAGGCGCGCTGCGCGGCGTCGGCTGGCTGCGCCGTAATTCGCGAACCATTCAGATCGTCGGGGGCATTCTGCTGATGGCCGTCGGCGTCGCGCTGGTCACGGGGGCGTGGGATCAGTTCGTGGCGTGGGTGCGCGACGCGTTCGTCTCCGAGGTGACCCTCCCCATATGACCGTGACCGATCATCCCGTGGCCGAATCGTCCGCCCCCCGTCCGCCTCGCCAGTCGCTGCCCGGTCGCGCCTTCGCGCTCGTCCGCAACACCTGGCGCGGGCTCACCAGCATGCGTACCGCGCTGGTGCTGCTCTTCCTGCTGGCGCTGGCCGCGATTCCCGGCGCCCTGCTGCCGCAGCGGAACCTGAACGAGCAGAAGGTCGCGCAATACATCGCCGACCGTCCGACGCTCGGACCGTGGATGGACCGCTTCGAGCTGTTCGACGTGTTCTCCAGCTTCTGGTTCACCGCGGTCTACGTGCTGCTGTTCGTCTCGCTGGTCGGCTGCATCCTGCCGCGCACCTTCGATCACTACAAGGCGCTGCGCACCCCGCCGGTGCGCGCCCCGCGCAACCTGGCCCGGTTGCCGCACCACTATTCGGGCGAGTCGGCGGGCACCCCCGAGCAGCTGATCGAGGGCGCGCGCGCGCGGCTTCGCGGTTGGCGCACCGAGGTGCGGCCGGGCACTCGCCCCGGCGAGCTCACCCTCTCCGGGGAGAAGGGTTACGCCCGCGAATTCGGCAATCTGGTCTTCCATTTGGCGCTGGTCTGTCTGCTGGTGGCCATCGCGGTCGGCAAGCTGTTCGGTTACGAGGGCACCGTCATCGTGATCGCCAACAACGGCCCCGGCTTCTGCACCACCTCGCCCGCGGTGTTCGACTCCTTCCGCGCGGGCAACGTCAACGACGGCACCGGCATGACGCCGATCTGTGTGCGGGTCAAGGATTTCCAGGCCGACTACCTGCGCACCGGGCAGGCGGAGATGTTCACGTCGAACGTCGACTACCAGGCCGGATCGGATCTGGCGACCGACACTTGGCGCTCCGCCACGTTGCAGGTCAACCACCCGCTGCGAGTCGAGGGCGATCGCCTCTACCTGCAGGGGCACGGCTACGCGCCGACGTTCACCGTCACCTTCCCGAACGGCCAGACCAGGACCGAGACCATCCAGTGGCGGCCCGACGACGCGCGGACCTTCCTGTCCAGCGGCGTGCTGCGCATCGACCCGCCCGGCGGCATGTACGCCACCGACGAGGAGCGCCGCAAGAACCAGATCGCCATAGAGGGCCTGTTCGCGCCGACCGCGCTGTTCCACGGCAACCTGCTCACCTCGGCGTTCCCGAGCATGGACGACCCCGCCGTCGCGGTGGACGTCTACCGCGGCGACACCGGTCTGGACACCGGGCGCTCGCAGGATCTGTTCTCGCTGGACCAGGAGATGGTGCGGCAGGGCAGGCTCACCAAGGAGGCCAGGGTGAACCTGCGCCCCGGCGAATCGACCACGCTGCCCAACGGCACCAAGGTGACCTTCGACGGCGCACAGGAATTCGTGAACCTGCAGGTGTCGCACGATCCGGCCCAGCAGTGGGTGCTGGTGAGCGCGCTGGCCATGATGGCGGGCCTGCTGGTGTCGCTGCTGGTGAAACGGCGACGGATCTGGGTGCGGGTCTACCCGGCCGAGGAAACTGCCGGTACCGTTGATCAACGACGCACTGTAGTAGAAATGGGCGGGCTCGCCAGATCCGATCAGGCGGGCTGGGGCGGCGAATTCGACCGGCTCCGCGCGCGCCTGCTGGAGGCTGGGGGCGACGACGTGAAGACCGACCTCGCAAGCACGGGAGAGTGACCATGCCGATCGACGAGACCCTCGCCGGGTACAGCAACCTCGCCTTCAAATCGGCGTTCGTCATCTACGTGCTCGCGCTCGGTCTGCTCATCGCGCAGTACGCGTCGGTGCAGACCCGCAAGGCCGAGGCGCGCGAACTCGTCACCGTCGGCGGCGGCGCAGGGCCGGGCGTGCCGGGGAAGGTGGCGCCACCACCGCGCCGGTCGCGCGCCGAACAGTTCGGCAACATGGCGTTCTCCGTGCTGATCGTCGGCATCGTCCTGCACGTCGCCTCGATCGTGCTGCGCGGCTTCGCGACTCACCGCTTCCCGCTCGGCAACATGTACGAGTTCATCGCCATGGCCTGTGCGGCGGCGCTGGTCGTCGGTCTCGGCTTCTTGTACGAGCAGAAGTTCCGCGCCATCTGGGTGTTCCTGATCGCGCCGGTGCTGGTCCTGATGTTCCTCGCCGGGCAGGTGCTGTACGCGGAGGCCGCGCCGGTGGTGCCCGCGCTGAAATCCTTCTGGTTGCCCATCCACGTCACCGTGGTGAGCATCGGCAGCGGCATCTTCCTGCTGTCCGGCGTCGCGAGCCTGCTGTTCCTGTACCGCCTGCGTCAGCCCGAGGGCCAGGAGTCCGACAACCCGCTCGGCAAGATCGCCCGCCGCCTGCCCGACGCCCGCGCCCTCGACCGCCTCGCCTACAAGACCACCATCATCGGCTTCCCCCTCTTCGGCGCCGGCGTCATCCTCGGCGCCATCTGGGCTGAGGCCGCTTGGGGCCGCTTCTGGGGCTGGGACCCCAAGGAAACCTGCTCCTTCATCGCCTGGGTCCTCTACGCCGCTTACCTGCACGCCCGTGCTACCTCCGGCTGGCGCGACACCAAGGCGGCCTGGATCAACGTCGCCGGCTTCGTCGCGATGCTCTTCAACTTGTTCATCATCAACATCGTGATCTCGGGCCTGCACAGCTACGCGGGTCTGAACTGATCGAACAGCGTCCCGTCGAGTAACCGGCTGTTCCGCTTACGAGTGAGTGGGCACCACCTACGCGGGCCGCTGGCTCGACGTCGAGAAGCCGTTCCCCATCGCGTTCGATCCCGCCGAGTTGTTGGACGTCGACCAGGACTGGTAGCGGACCGTATCGGAGCGCTGCCGTGTGGGAGACTGCGGATATGTCGAGGCTTCGGGTCGCGGTGCTTGCGTCGGGTAATGGGTCGAATTTGCGTGCGCTGCACGGGGCTTCGTTGGAGGAGCAGGCGCGGTTCGTGATCGCGCTGGTGATCGGGAACAACAGTGGGTCCGGGGCGTTGGCGTATGCGCGGGAGGCCGGGATTCCGGTGGTGCACATGTCGGGTCGGACGCATCCGGAGCCGGACGAACTGGACGAGGCGATGCGGGCGACGCTCGTCGCGCACGACACCGCTCTGGTCGTGACCGCGGGCTATATGAAGAAGCTTGGGCCGCGGGTGCGGCAGGAGTTCGGCGGCCGCATCATCAACATCCATCCCGCGCTGCTCCCGCGCCACGGCGGGCAAGGCATGTACGGCAAGGCCGTCCACGAGGCCGTTCTCGCCGCGGGCGACGCGGTGTCGGGCCCGACGGTCCACTTCGTGACCGAGGAATACGACACCGGCGCGGTCATCGCGCAGAGCGAAGTGCCGGTGCTACCCGATGACACGGTCGATTCGCTGGCCGAGCGCGTCCTGGCCGCCGAGCACCTGCTGCTTCCCGCGGTCGTGCAAATCATCGCGACCCGGGACCCCGCCGCCGCCGACCGCTGACGTCAACTCGGCCGTGCTGCGGAGCGACCTACCGCCCCGTACACGCGCCGTTCAGCGATCGGTACTGCCGTCGCCGTCGGGATGCTGTTGCCGCGAGATCCGCCACAGGAACTCCGGATCGTCGTCGGGCCCGAGGACTCGTTTGCGTTGGGGTGAACGCGGGGTCCGATCACCAGCATTCACGGGGCCGAACGCCTTCCAGCACAACACCGCGACAGCCACTATGGCGATGAGTGCCAACAGGTACGTCACGTTCGCTCACCTCCTGCTATCGAGGGTAGCCGCGCGCGACGTCCGCGCACACCGCAGGCGCCGAATCGGTGCGACATGACCGGGCGCGGGCACGAATGCCCGCGCCGGTCGTGGTCGTTCTAGCGGGTGGGGGTTGCTTCCGTGGTCAGCGACCTCAGCAGCTGAAGGACCTCGGACTCCCGGAAACGGCGATGCCCGCCCGGAGTGCGCAGCGAGCCGAGGCGCCCGGCGTGGGCCCAGCGGGTGACGGTCTTCGGATCGACGTGGAACAGGGCAGCCACTTGGCCGGGTGTCAGCAGAGTGTCCTGGCCGCCGACGGTGATCGCAGTCATAGCAAACCTCTCCGTTCTCGACAGTTCCCTCATCAGATGGCGCCATCGTTGCACCCCGACCCCTAGGTACGCGAACCACCTACAGTTGGTAAAGGCGAAGTAATGGACAAAACGGATCGTCGTCCAACGTCTGAAACGGGTGTGGCCCGAGAGCGGGCAACAGCTTCGCATACTCTGGTCAACGTGAGCGACTCGACTCGTCCGGACGGTGCATCGTCCCAGCCCACCGCGCGTCCCGGCCGCAGACTGGCCGTGAACCTGGCGCTGTACACGCTGGCCAGGCTGGCGCTGGTCGCGGTGATCACGGCGGTGATCATCCTGGCCGCGCGACTGGTCTCGGTGGACATTCCGCTGGTCGTCGCCGCCCTCTTCGCGCTGATCATCGCGATGCCGCTGTCGCTGGCGCTGTTCAAGAAGCTGCGCGCCAAGGTCAACGAGGACATCGCGGTGGTCGACGAGAAGCGCCGCAAGGACAAGGCGCAGCTGCGTGCGCGCCTGCGAGGTGAGGACGGGTCCGGAGCGGCCAAGTGAAGTACTGCGACCACAGCGCACCCCGCGACTGGGTCGACAACGCGGTGCGGTTGATCGACGCCGACGCCCAGCGCTCCGCCGACACCCATCTGCTCCGCTATCCGCTGCCGGTCGAGTGGAACATCCAGCTGTACCTGAAGGACGAGTCCACCCACATCACCGGCAGCCTCAAGCATCGCCTCGCTCGCTCGCTGTTCCTGTATGCCATCTGCAACGGCTGGGTTACCGAGGGCACCACGGTGGTGGAGGCGTCCTCGGGGTCGACTGCCGTGAGCGAGGCGTATTTCGCGAAGCTGCTCGGCTTGGACTTCGTCGCGGTGATGCCAGCGAGCACCTCGCCGCAGAAGATCGCGCTGATCGAGGCGCAGGGCGGCCGTTGCCATTTCGTGGAGCGTCCGCCGGACATGTACACCGAGGCGGCGCGGCTGGCGGTCGAGTGCGACGGCCACTACATGGACCAGTTCACCCACGCCGAGCGGGCCACCGACTGGCGAGGCAACAACAACATCGCCGAATCCATCTTCGAGCAGATGGTGCTCGAGACGCACCCCGTGCCGGAATGGATCGTGGCGGGTGCGGGCACCGGCGGCACCAGCGCCACCATCGGCCGCTACATCCGCTACCGCAGGCATGCCACCAAGCTCGCCGTGGTCGATCCAGAGAATTCCGCCTTCTACGGCGGCTACGAGACCGGGGACGCCGGATACCAGACCGGCATGCCCTCGCGGATCGAAGGCATCGGCCGCCCGCGAGTGGAGCCCTCGTTCGTCGGGCAGGTGGTGGACCGGATGATCGAGGTGCCCGACGTCGCCTCGATCGCCGCCATGCGGCATGCCAGCGGCGTGCTTGGCCGCCGCGTCGGCGGGTCGACCGGGACCAATCTGTGGGGCGTGTTCCACCTGATCGCGGAGATGCTCGCCGAAAAGCGCAGCGGCAGCGTGGTCACCCTGCTCTGTGACGGCGGAGACCGATACGCCGGAACCTATTTCGACGACCAGTGGGTCGCCGCGCAGGGCATGAACCTGGCCGAGCCGACCGCCGTGCTCGACGAATTCCACGCCACCGGAATCTGGAACGGGTAGGCGTACCTCCGCCTTCGCTCCGGCCATGCGCGGTTCTTGGACGGACTTCGTCCGGCTGCGCCTGTTGTGCGTACTCCGCCTTCGCTCCGGCCATGCGCGGTTCTTGGACGGACTTCGTCGGGCTGCGTCTGTTGTGCGTACTCCGCCTTCGTCCGACTGTGCGCAAACTGCCCTTTGGCGTTCCTCCCGTAGCGAAACCCGCGCTTCCGCACCGCATTGCGCGTCAATTTTTGTTGACATACACCGCTGATGTCAATCAAAATTGACGCCATGACTGAGGCAACCACCCTGGCGGCCGCCGCGGGCAGTCCCGACCCCAAGGTCGGGCTGCGCGCCGTGCTCGCACTGCGTCGGCTGCTCGAACGGCTGGAGGCGATCCAGGTGACCAACGCCCGCGCGCAGGGCTGGTCATGGCAGGCGATCGCCGACGCGCTCGAGGTCAGCAAGCAGGCGGTCCACCAGAAGTACAACCGGAAAGGCAGAAGCTGATGTTCGAACGGTTCAGCAGGTCGGCGCGGACGGCAGTGGTGATCGCGCAGGAAGACGCCCGTGAGCTGCGGTCGCCGAGCATCGAGGTCGAGCACGTGCTGCTCGGTCTGCTCGCGCAGGGCGAGCCGGAGCTGAAGGCGCTGCTCGCGGACGCCGGGCTCACCCACGAGGGTGTGCTGAGCGCGTTGAACGCCAAGGGGCGCGGCGAGCCGCTCGGCGCCGAAGACGCCGAGGCGCTGCGCTCGATCGGCATCGACCTGGACGCGGTGCGCGAATCGCTGGAGGCGGGCTTCGGCGAGGACGTGCTGGACCGTCCGCTCCCCGAGCCGCGACGCGGATTCCTCGGGCGGCCGCGGTGGAACGACGGACACATCCCGTTCACCAGGGACGCGAAGAAAGTGCTCGAGCTCTCACTGCGGGAAGCCCTCGCGCGCAAGGACAAAAGCATCGAATCCGGGCACGTGCTGCTCGGCATCCTGCGCGCGCCGAATCAAACCACGGTGAGCCTGTTCGGCGGTTCAGGGCCGATCCACGACCTGCGGCCGAAGGTGCACGCACTGCTCGACCGTGCGGCCTGACGGGCACGGAAAATCCTTTCCCGCCAGCGGCGGCGGTCAACCGGACTTAGCATGTGCGCATGCAGCTTGTGCTTCGGTTGATCATCAACGCGTTCGCCATATGGTTGGCCGCCGAATGGGTAGACGGAATCAAGATCCTTAGCCCGGACGAGAACGGCACCGGCGGCGAGATTCTCGTCGCCATTGCCATCGCGGTGGTGTTCACCGTGGTCAACGCGCTGGTGAAGCCGTTGGTGAAACTGTTGTCGCTGCCGCTGATCGTGGTGACCCTCGGCCTGTTCCTGTTGCTGATCAACGCGCTGATGCTGTGGCTGACCGCCGAGATCACCGAACTCGCCGATGCACCCGAATACGGCCTTCAGGTCAACGGGTTCTGGGCCGCCGTGCTCGGCGGCATCATCATCTCGCTGGTGAACTGGGTTCTCGGCGTGCTGGTTCCCGACAAGGACTGACGCGCGGGTCAGGCGAAGCCGAGCGCCAGCGCGGTCAGCGCCGACCAGGCGAGCAGGGCGAGACCGGAATCACGCAGCGCCGGAATCAGTTCCAAGCCGTTGCCGCCCGACCGCACGGGTGCGTTGGCGCGCACCGCGAGCGGGAGGGCGAGCACGCCCACGAGGGCGAAGGGGGTGCGGATCACCAGCAGCAGGGTGACCACGAACGGCGCGGCCAGCAGCGCGAGGTGCAGGGTGCGGGTGCGGGGATCGCCGAGCTTGACCGCGAGCGTGGTCTTTCCGGATTCGGTGTCGGTGGGGATGTCGCGCAGGTTGTTGGCCACCAGCACCGCGCTGGAGAACGAGCCGACCGCGACCGCGAGCGCCGCACCCACCCAGTCGACGCGCTCGGCCTGCACGAACTGCGTGCCGAGCACTGCGACCAGCCCGAAGAACACGAACACCGCGAGCTCGCCGAAACCGCTGTAGCCGTACGGCTTGCTGCCACCGGTGTAGAACCAGGCGCCTGCCAGGCAGGCCACGCCGACCAGCAGCAGCCACCACGCGGTCGTCGCGACGAGGATCAGCCCGAGAACGGCGCCGATCGCCAAGCTCAGGATCGCGGCGTTCTTGACCGACGCGGGCGAGGCGAGCTTGGACCCGACCAGCCGCAGCGGACCGACGCGTTCGTCGTCGGTGCCCCTGATGCCGTCGGAATAGTCGTTGGCGTAGTTGACCCCGATGATCAGAGCCAGCGAAACCAGCAGCGCCAGAACGGCTTTCCACCACACCGCGGCGTCGAGCGAGGCTGCGGCGCCGGTACCGGCGATGACCGGGGCGATCGCGTTCGGCAGGGTGCGGGGCCGTGCGCCCTCGATCCATTGCGCTGCAGTAGCCATGAACGCAGCCTAATAGGCGCAGCCGGGCGAAGCCCGCCGACGGCCCGCTTGCCCTCAGGCTTCGGCCGCTTCCTTCAGCCGGGTGAGCCCCTTCTCGAAGTCCTTGCCGACCAACCGGTCCATGGAGATCACCTTGCCGAGCAACGCCATCAGGCCCTGCTGCTGTCCGGTCATCCGCCAGACCACCTCGGTGGCGCCCGACTCGGTGGGATTCAGCTCGAAGTCGACGTGGTTGGTCGCTTTGAAGGGCTTGCGGAACTCCAGCCGGATGCCGATCTCGCGTTCGGCGTCGGAGACGATCTCCATGTTGCCCGCGCCCGCCTTGCGGTTACCGCTCCAGGCGTAGTGCGCGCCGACGCCGGATGCCGCTCCGGAGTAGGTGCGCTGCAGCTCCGGGTCCAGATCCTCCCAGGGGGACCACTTGGTCCACTCCCGGAAACTGTCGATGAGCGCGTGAATGTGCGCGGGCTCGGCCGAAACGACGACCCGCCGGACCACTTCGAACTCAGCCATGCGCAGAGCCTAATAGGTGCTCCCGGGCAAAGCCCGACGACAGACCGCGCACGGCCGGAGCGAATGCGGAGATACGCGTAGGCGCAAGTCCGCCGTTATCCACGGAGGAAAACGATGTCAGTCTCAGCCCGCTCGCTCGCATACGATGACGACGGCATGTTTCCAGATCGGCGCGGCCCCGATGGCCCGAATCCCACCGCTACGCCGCAGGCGGGCGCATCGGTCGTGGTGGCCCTGCTCGGCGAGGTCGCGCTGCGGCGCGACGGCGCACTCACACCCGTACCCGGCGCCCGGTCCCGGCTGCTGCTCACCGCGCTCGCCCTGCGACCGGGTCGCAGCCGGACGGCTGCGGCCTTGATCGATGACGTATGGGCCGACCAGCCGCCCCGCGCGCCGATGAACGCGCTGCACACCCAGGTGTCGCGGCTGCGCTCGACGCTGCCCGACGGGGCGTTGGAGATCGGTCCCGCGGGGTACCGGCTCACCTTCGCGCCCGACCAGGTCGACCTGACGCTCGGCGGTGCGTTGCTTTTCAGCGCGCGCGGCGAGCTCACGGCAGGGGACGTCACCGCGTGCCTGGGGTCGGTGCACGAGGCGCGAGCGCTCTGGCGCGGCGAACCCGCCGCGGATCTGCCGCCCGGCGAGATCGCGGAAGAACTCGCCCGCGTCGCGGCATCGCTGGCCGCCGAACTCGACGCGCTCGAGCTGACCGCGCGGGAATCCCGCGGCGATATTCGGGGTGCACTGGTCCTGGCGCGGCGACGCGCCTCCGCCGAACCTCTCGACGAACCCGCGCAGCACACCCTCATGCGTCTGCTCACGCGAGCCGGTCGCCCGAACGAGGCGCTGGAGTCCTTCGCCGCGTTCCGCACCCTCCTGGCCGATCAGCTCGGCGCGGATCCCGGACGGGCGCTGGTCGAGTTGAACACCGCCATCCTGCGGGGTGAGGTGGTCGAAGGCACACCGAGTGCGCCGACTGTGCAGGGGCACGGGACGAACGGATCGACCGACGCGGCGGTCGACACGTCGAGCTACCGCGAAAGCGTCGCAGCCAGCGGTGGGCTGGGAGCCGCGGCACTGAACGTCGTCGAGAATCCGGCGCGGGCAGCATTTCCCGAGCCCGACGACAGTTCCGCGAGAAACGAAACCATGGTCGTCGGTATCCCAGCACCCGACACGAGCACAGCGTCACAGCTCCGGTCCCGTTCCGACACGCCGCACGAGGCCATCGGCTTGCGCGCCGCACCGAACGCGCTGCTGGGCAGGGATGCCGACCTCGACCAGCTCGCCGAGCTGCTGCGCGCCGCAAGGGTGGTCACCGTGCTGGGGCCGGGCGGCACCGGAAAGACCCGGGTGGCCAACGAAGTCGGGGCCAGGGTGGCGCGGCGCGAATCCGTCGTGCTGGTGGAGCTCGCGTCGGTGCGCTCGACCAGCGTCGCCGACGCGCGCGCCGACATCGAGTCGGCGATCAGCACGACGCTCGGCATCGGCGAGGTGGTCCGCGAGCCCGGTCTGCTGCGCCCGGGGCGAATCGACACGGGCAGGCGGCTGCGCGACGCGCTGTCGGCCCGTCCGATGCTGTTGATCTTGGACAATTGCGAACACCTCATCGACGCCGTCGCCGAAGTCGTCGCCGACCTGATCGGCAGCTGCGACCAGCTCACCGTGCTGACCACCAGCCGCGCCCCGCTGGCCATCACCGCGGAGAGCGTCTATCCCTTGGCGCCCTTGGCCATCGACGCCGCGGGCTCGCCCGCCACCGACCTGTTCAGCGCGCGAGCCCGCGCGGTGCGGCCGACGGTGCGCTTGGACCCGGACGCCGTCGCCAGGCTGTGCGCGATGCTGGACGGCCTGCCGCTGGCCATCGAACTCGCCGCCGCCCGCGCCCGCACCATGGGTGTCGAGGAGATCGAATCCCGGCTCGAGCACCGGTTCGCGCTGCTGCGCGGCGGCGACCGTTCGTCACCGGAACGGCACCGCACGCTGCACGCGGTGATCGCGTGGAGCTGGAACCTGCTCGACCCGCCGCAGCAGGCGACATTGCGCCGAATGTGCCGTTTTCCAGCGGGTTTCACGTCGAGCGCCGCGGAGGCGGTGGCTGGCGGTCCGGACGTCGACGACGTGGCCGCCGCGGTGGACGGCCTGGTGAGCCAGTCGCTGCTCACCGTGCTCGAGGACGAGGACGGCACGCGGTACCGAATGTTGGAGACGGTCCGTGAATTCGGCGAGGAACAGCTGACCACCGTCGGTGAAGGTGACCTCGTCATGCGGCGGATATCGCGATGGGCGGCCGAATACTCGGTGGACGCCGCCCTGCGCTATCGCACCGACGACCAGGTGACGACGGTGCTCTCGGTCGCCGCCGAACAGGACAACCTGGCGGCGGTGCTGCGCGACGCGCTGGACCGCGACGACGCCGCGACGGTGTATCGCGTGTTCCCGGTCCTCGCGATGCTGTGGATGATGCGCGGCGCGCACATGGAGCTGACGTCGTGGGGGCCGCGAGTGCTGCGCTGCACACCGGAGCCGGAACCCGTGCGCGGCGTCCTCGCGGATCTGCGGATGCTGGCCGGACTGACGATCGGAATACACCTGGTCTACTCGAGCGCCGATCCGCGCCCGCTGGCCACCTTGCGGGCGCGCACCCGGGTGCTGCTTCGCACCGCCGTCGGCATGAATCCCGGGCTGCGCCTCCTCGGCGGGCTGCTGATCGCCGATGTCTCAGGAAAAGGCGTGGCGCGCATGCTCGCCGACGGCGCGCGTTCATCCGACCCGGACGTGCGGGCGGCCGCGCTCATCGCCCGCGCGAATATCAGGGAGAACGCGGGCGACGTGCACGGCTCGGCCCGTGACGCGCTCGGCGCCCTGCGGTTGCTCGAGCCCGACGATTTGTGGGGCGTCGCCATGGTCTGCCAGCACTTGGGCCAGCTCGGCGGCCAGACCGCCCGCTACGCCGAGTCGGTGGCCTACTACCGCAGGGCCGCCGCGGCGCTGCGCACCTTGCGGGCTCACGACGAGGCCGTGGAGATCCGCAGCTATCTCGCGGTCGCGTTGATCGGCGTCGGTCAGGTGGAGCGGGCGCGCGAGGAATTGGACTTCGCGCTGGGCGCGTCCGACGACCCGGCCTATATCGCCCCGATCGACGATCCGAACGTCCGGCGTAACCATCGGCTGGCGGCAGTGTCGTGCGGCGTCGCGGAACTCGCACTGGCCGAGGGTGATACGGACACCGGATTGCGGTACTACCGCAGGTCGCTGGAGTTGTTGGGCTGGCCGGACGAGGATCTGGCGCCGGGGCCTGGCGGGCTCATGCTGGCGAGCGCGATGGTCGGCGCGCAGGTGCTGTGCGGACGTGCCGAGGCGGCGACGGAGCTCGCCGCCGAACTCGCCGAGGGCGCGGCGGGCAGGCTGGCCCAGTTCTACGACCTGCCGCAGATCGGCGCGGTGGCCTGCGCGGTCGGCTCGCATCGGCTCGCGATCGAGCCGGACGCCGCGGCAGGCATGGAGCTGCTCGCGCTGTCCGCGAAGGTCGTTGCCCGGCAGGACTATCCCTCCATGATGGTGCGGCGACACTGGGACTTCCATCGATCGCGAGTCGGTGCCGAGCGGATGGACGCGGCCTCGCGCGCGGCCGCCGGGCTGCGCCGCAGGAACGGAGCGGCACGGATCATCTCCCTGCTGCGCGAATTGAGCGGAATGCTGGACGGCTAGGCCCGCCGGGCCTGGCGAAAACGGCAAAGGCCGGAACCCCCTTCGAGATTCCGGCCGTGCCGAGTCGATCAGGCACTCCGCGCCGTGTCGATCAGGCCCTGCGCATATACGCCTTGACCGTCAGCGGTGCGAAGACGGCGATCACGACCACCGAGCCGAGCAGCGACCACGCCAGATTGCTGCCGTAGACATTGCCGTTCATCAGGTCTCGGCACGCGTTCACCATGTAGTAGACCGGGTTGACGTGGTTGATCCCCTGCATCCAGCCCGGCATGGTGTGCGCCGGAGCGAACGCGCCGGACATGAAGGTGAGCGGGAACATCACCATCATCGACATGCCCTGCACCCCTGCGGCGCTCTTGCCGGTCACGCCGACAAGAGCCCAGATCCAGCTGATCGCGAACGAACACAGCACGATGACCACCGCGGCGACCAGCACGCCGAGCACGCCGCCGCCCGGACGGTAGCCGAGGCACAGGCCGACGATCACGGTGAGCGTGGTGGCGATGCCGTAGCGCACCATGTCGGCGATCAGCGCACCGCTCAGCGCCGAGATACGGGCGATCGGAAGCGATTTGAAGCGGTCGAAGACGCCCTTGTCCATGTCCTCGCGCAGCTGGGTGCCGGTGACCACCGAGGTGAGCACCACGGTCTGCACGAGGATGCCGGGAATCAGCAGCGGGAGGTAGTCGTGCGCGTTGCCCGCGATGGCGCCGCCGAAGATGTAGGTGAACAGCGCTGTGAACAGGATCGGCTGGATCGTCACGTCGAACAGCTGCTCGGGCTTGTGCTTGATCTTGAGGATGCCCCGGTAGGCCATGGTGAACGAGCTGGTCACCGTCTGGCGCAGGCCGATTCGGTTGTTGGCTTCGGGGATTCGGATGGGGGCCGCGGTGGCGGCGACCGGTGCGGTGATGGTGGTCATGCCGCGCTCCGTTCGTTGTCGTCGGCCGGATGGCCGGTGATGGTCAGGAAGACTTCGTCCAGGCTCGGCTTGCTCACCGTGATCTCGTCGATCGCGATATCCCACTCGCGCAGCCGGATCAGCAGGTCGGTGGTGACGCTCGCGTCGGGCAGCGGCGCGGTGAGCCGTCCGGCCTCGGGGGTGATCTGTGCTTCGGCGCCGAGGAAATCGCCGACGATGCGGCGGGCGTCGGCGAGCTGCGCCTCGTCGACCAAGGCCAGATGCAGCGAGGAGCCGCCGACCGAGGCCTTGAGTTCGTCGGCGGTGCCGTCGGCGATCACCCGGCCGCGGTCGATCACGGCGATCCGGTCGGCCAGCTGATCCGCCTCGTCCAGGTACTGCGTGGTGAGCAGCACCGTCGCGCCGTCGCGGACGAGGCGGCGGATGGTCTCCCACATCTGCGCGCGGGTGCGCGGATCGAGGCCGGTGGTCGGCTCGTCGAGAAACAGCAGCGGCGGCGTGGCGATCAGGCTTGCCGCGAGATCGAGGCGGCGGCGCATACCGCCGGAGAAGTTCTTCAGCGGCTTGCTCGCCGCTTCCGTGAGGTCGAACTCCTCGAGCAGCTCGCTCGCCTTACGCCGGGAGTCGGCCCGGCTCAGACCGAGCAGGCGGGAGAAGATGATCAGGTTTTCGGTGGCGGTCAGGTCCTCGTCCACCGAGGCGTACTGCCCGGTGAGCCCGAGCAGCGATCGGACCGCGTTCGGCTCGGCGACCACATCGTGGCCGAAGATCCTGGCGCGACCGCCGTCGGGACGCAGCAGCGTCGAGAGCATCCGGATGGTCGTGGTCTTGCCCGCTCCGTTCGGCCCGAGTACCCCGTACACCGAGCCCTGCGGTACCGCCAGACTCACCCCGTCCACGGCCCGCTGCTCCCCGAACACCTTGACAAGTGCGTCGGCTTCGACGGCCGGCGCCGCATGTGATGCGAAAGATTTCATGCCACGAACTCTGTCGCCCTGGGCTTGCACCACCCTTGCGCCGCGATTGCACGCTCTCTTGCGTCACGCCCACAGGAGGTTTCACCTTCGCAGAGTGTTCGTACGCCTCGCAGAGGTTGCTTGCTGAGGCGTGCGGAGAGTCTGCGAGGGCCTCAGTTCGGGGACTGGGCGAGGAGCAGTTCGCGGAGTTCGGTCCGGTTGGGTTTGCCGGGGCCGTGCAGCGGCAGTTCGTCCAGCAGCGCCAGCTCGCGGGGTGCGGCTATGGCGTCGAGCTCGCGGACGACGTGTTCGCGCAGTTCCTCGAGCGTGGGGGTGGCTCCCGCGGTGGGGACGACCGCGACCGCGACGCGCTGGCCGAGGCGTTCGTCGGGCAGGCCGAGCACCACACACTCGCTGATGGACGGGTGCGTCACCAGCACGGCCTCGACGACCTGCGGGATCACCAGCAATCCGCCCGTCATGATGGCCTCGTCCAGGCGTCCGGTGACCTGCAGCACGCCGTTGTCGAAAGTGCCCGCGTCCTCGGTGCGGAACCAGCCGGGTTCGTCGAAGGCGGGATGATCGGGCTGGCCGCGGTAACCGCTGGCGATCATGGCGCCGCCGAGCAGCACGCGGCCGTCTTCGATGCGCACCTTCGCGCCGTCCAGCGGCACGCCCTCGTAGACGCAGCCGCCGCAGGTCTCGCTCATGCCATAGGTGCGAACGACGTTGATACCGGCCGCTTTCGCGCGCTGGTAGACCGGCAGGGGTGTGGCCGCTCCGCCGACGAGCACCGCGTCGAGATCGGCGAGCGCTTCGGCCGCGGCGGGTGCGTCGAGTGCCTTGATCAGCTGGGTCGGCACCAGGGCGGTGTAGCGGCGTTCGCCGCGCATGCCCGACACCGCGCCGGCCAGGGCCTCGGGAAGGAAGCCGCCGGAGACGTCGAGCACGGCGGGTTCGGTGCCCGCGAGGATGCTGCGCAAAAGGACCTGGAGTCCGGCGATGTGGTGGGTGGGCAGCGCGAGCAGCCAGGTGCCCGGTCCACCGAGGCGGTCGTGGGTCGCGGTGCCGCTGGCGCGCAGCGCGGAGGCGCTGAGCATCGCGCCCTTGGGCACGCCGGTGGTGCCGGAGGTGGTGACGACCAGCGCCACGTCGTCATCGATCGCTTCGCCGGGGGAGAGCGCGTCGCTGAGCCGACGGGCCTCCCTGCGGTCGCTGGTCGGGATGGGCAGCCACGCGGGGCCGTTGCCTTCCAACGCTTCTCGCAGATGCGGTAGCACGTCGCCCAGACCGGATCCGGTCGGCATAGGAAGCGTCCGCAAAGTGTTGTTCACGACTTTGCCTCGCTGAAGCTCTGGCGCTCGCTCACGACCACACCTCGCCGTCGCTCGGTTCCATCACGATAGGGATCGTGTCATGCCCGCGCCGTCGCGCGGGGAACGGGTCGGTTTGCTGGGGCGGCGCGCGCAGCGTGCGGCCGCCCCGAAGGAATGGGGCTCGGCTAGGCCAGACATCGAGACTGCGATTCACTCGTCGGACGGGTCGCGGATGGCGGTCGCCCGGACATCGGCGGCCGGGCGGCCGCTAGACGGCTATCGTCCTCGCCGAGACAGGGCTTGGCAACTCGGCATTCGGACCCCGGTCCGGTCCCCGCCGGCGATCAGTCGTCCGACCAGCGGGAATCCCGCCGAATCGGATGTTCGGGCGGAATCTCGACCAGTACCACCGGCACCCCGTCGGGGTCGCGGATCCACATTTCGATCAGTCCCCACGGCTCCTGTTTCGGTGCGCGATCGATCGGGATTCCCTTCAGCGCCAGCTCGACAGCGGCGGAGTCGACATCGCGCACCTGCAACCAGATCGCGCCGTCGAAGGCCGTCGACGCGCCCGTCCCGCCGTGCGCCGCGACCTCCACCAGCGACTGTCCAGCGAAGAAAACGGTTCCGCCTGGATATTCCCTGGCGATCGCGAGACCCAGTCCGTCGCGATAGAACTCGAGTGTTTTCGTGTAGTCGCCCGGCCGCAGAATCACCCGGCTGCTGAGGATCTCCATTGGGCCAGTCCCTTCGTCAGAAGTACCAGGGGTAGGGCGTCCAGTCCGGCTCGCGCTTCTCCAGGAAGGCGTCGCGGCCTTCCACCGCTTCGTCGGTCATGTACGCCATGCGGGTGGCTTCGCCCGCGAACAGCTGCTGGCCGACCAGGCCGTCGTCGAGCAGGTTGAACGCGTACTTCAGCATGCGCTGCGCCTGCGGGGATTTGCCGTTGATGTCGGCGGTCCACTCCAGCGCGACGTCCTCCAGCTCGGCGTGGTCGACGACCTTGTTGACCGCGCCCATCTGGTGCATCTCCTCGGCGGTGTAGGGCCTGCCCAGGAAGAAGATCTCGCGAGCGAACTTCTGGCCGACCATCTTGGCCAGGTAGGCGCTGCCGTAGCCGCCGTCGAAACTGCCGACGTCGGCGTCGGTCTGCTTGAACCTGGCGTGCTCGCGGCTGGCCAGCGTCAGGTCGCAGACCACGTGCAGGCTGTGTCCTCCGCCCGCGGCCCAGCCGTTGACCAGCGCGATGACGACCTTGGGCATGAAGCGGATGAGGCGCTGCACCTCGAGGATGTGCAGCCTGCCAGCGCGCGCCTGGTCGACGGTGTCCGAGGTCTCGCCGCTGGCGTACTGGTAGCCGCTGCGGCCGCGAATGCGCTGGTCACCGCCGGAGCAGAAGGCCCAGCCGCCGTCCTTGGGGCTCGGTCCGTTGCCGGTGATCAGGACCGCGCCGACGTCGGGAGTCATCCGCGCGTGGTCGAGCGCCCGGTAGAGCTCGTCGACGGTGTGCGGACGAAACGCGTTGCGCACCTCGGGCCGATCGAACGCCACCCGCACCGTGCCCTGCTCGATATGCCGGTGGTAGGTGATGTCGGTCAGATTCTCGAATCCGGGGACCGGTCGCCACAGCTTGGGATTGAACGTCACGCTTGTGATTATTGCCCGCGGCGAAAGATCCGGTGCCAGCGACTTCCGCGCATTCCGGCTCCGTGGACTTGACGGTGTAAAACTACGCGTTACCGTGCAGGTATGAGCGAGCGTGTGAAACCTGTTCCAGATTCCGCCGCGGAGGCGCCCGCAGAATCGGGTGCGCCGCGTTCCCAGGGGACGGCGATTCGCCCGCGCATCGATCGCAGCGCGGTGGACGAGAGCCGATACGAGACGCACGGCGGATTCCCCAAGGTCTCCCGCGCCCAGATCGGTTCGAATTTCGGGCCGTTCGTGGAAGCGATGCGCACGCTGCAGGATCTGGCGGTCTCGGTCGACGCGTCCGACGAAGTGTTCGGCGAGGCGTTGGCGCAGGCACGCGGGCTCATCGAGCTGCTCGAGCCCTATCGCGCACCGGAATTGCAAGGTCCGGCGGGGCGCGCGGTGGAACTGCCCGGGCGCGGCAGCCTGTTGCTGCTGCCGTGGCGGGTGCTCTCGGCCGGACCGGACGGCATCACCATGACGGGCGAGTTCCGTCGTTTCCATCTCGGTGGCAACGGCGCGGCGCACGGCGGCGTGCTCCCGCTGCTGTTCGACGACCTGCTCGGCATGATCGTGCACTACGCGGGCAGGCCGATCAGCCGGACGGCCTACCTACACGTGAACTATCGCAAGATCACTCCGCTGGAGCGAACGCTGACGGTGTGCGGGCGGGTCGACCGCGTCGAGGGTCGCAAGACCTTCATCACCGCCGAATTGCGCGATGAGCAGGGCGATTTGCTGGCAGATTGTGAAGGGCTGATGGTGCAGTTGCTGCCGTGGCAGCCGTGAGCGGAACTAGCTCGTGTGACGGCGCGCACCAGTGCGTATAGTGGCGTGCGCTCGTTCATCGACATCTATTCCGGAGGAACCTGAAAGTGGTTGCAGCACTGTCTGAATCCCTGCTCGACGACGCGAAGCGCTCGGCCTTCCTTGCCGATGCCAAGGAGGTTCTCGACGCCGAGGTGTCGGATAAGGGCGGGGCGTCCGGCCTTGCGGTCAAGGGCGGCTACGCTGCGGTGAAGAAGATCAGCCCGTCCATCGTGCCGGACGCGCTGGAGTCCTTGGCGCCCAAGCTGGTCGAGCAGCTGGAGCCGTTCTGGCAGGAGTACAAGGCCGCGGGTTCGGGCCAGTTCGCCGACCTGCTCGTGTCCAAGTCCGACGAGGTCGCCGAGGCGCTCCTCCAGGTGACCGACGCCCGCGCCGCGGCCTCCAGCCGTCCCGCGCTGCAGAAGGTGTACTCCTCGATGCGCTCCTCGGCCAAGAAGAACGTCATCGAGGCCCTCCCGCGCCTCGGTGACCTGGTGCAGCGCCACGCGAACTGATCGCGCACAGCGGACGCACGCCGAGCCCCGGCCGACCGAGCTCGGCGTGCGACTGTGCTTTTCCCGCGGTCACCGCGCATCCACCGCACGGCAACGCAACTCGCTGAACAGCCGTGCCCAGCCGTCTCGGCCGGGCCAAGCGCGCACTGCAACCCGAACGCTCGATCCCACTCTCCCAGCCACCCCCGGGGCGAGTCTTACGAGCCCGTTCGCGGCCGTCGCGCTTCTGTGGGGGCGAGTAGCAAGCGAAGAAGTGGCGAGACTCGGCTGGGCAGACTCGCGTAACCCGGGGCCGCGAACCCCCGCGCGCCCG
>NZ_JBFAHG010000010.1:0-232195 GCF_040654065.1 Nocardia sp. NPDC050793 | reverse complement strand
TACCCTCCGCTCTTCTTATCTGTTTTTATTAGCCGCCGTTGGGCGGCCTTCTGGTTTGTCCGCGGCATTGCCCCTTCCTACTATGTCGCGAGACTCGGCTGCTCAGAAGCGAGACACCAGGGGCCGCGAACCCGCGCGCGCCAGCGCGCCAAGAACACTGTGACCAGGGTGACGGAGACGGCGCGGACACTGTCTGAGAGGCTGGACTCGTGAACCCGTCTACCGCTCAGGCTCGAGTAGTCGTCGACGAACTTGTGCGCGGGGGTGTGCGCGATGTGGTGTTGTGTCCCGGTTCGCGGAACGCTCCGCTCGCCTTCGCGCTCCAGGCCGCCGACGCGGCCGGTCGGTTGCGGCTGCACATGCGCATCGACGAACGAACCGCGGGTTTTCTCGCCATCGGTCTGGCGATCGCGGGCAACAATCCGGTTCCGGTGGTGATGACCTCGGGTACCGCGGTGGCGAATCTCGGCCCTGCGGTGCTGGAAGCGAACTACGCGCGAATCCCGTTGATCGTGTTGAGCGCCAATCGGCCCTACGAGATGCTCGGGACCGGCGCCAATCAGACCGTCGAGCAGCTGGGCCTGTTCGGTAGCCAGGTGCGTGCCACCATCAGTCTGGGGCTGGCCGAGGTCGACCACAGCGGCAACGGCAGCGGTCCGTACGGCCAGCAGAACAGCGTGTGGCGTTCGGCGGTGTGCCGGGTGCTCGCCGCGGCGCGCGGCACGCGCTCGGGCAACGCGGGCCCGGTGCATTTCGACATTCCGCTGCGCGAACCGTTGGTGCCGGACCACGAGGCGGCCGCAGGCCCCGAAGGACGCGCGAACGGGCAGCCGTGGACGGCGACGCAGTACGCGACGCTGGATGTGCCGCTCGATATCGATCTGACCCCGGACACCGTGGTGATCTCCGGGCACGGCGCTGGTCTGCGCCCCGAACTGGCCGAGTTGCCGACCGTCGCGGAGCCGACCGCGCCCATGCACGGCCCGGCGCTGCACCCGCTCGCCCTGCCGTTGCTGAAACCGAAGCAGGCCATCATCACCGGTCGCCCGACCTTGCACCGGCAGGTGTCCAAGGTGCTGGCCGATCCGTCCGTCACCGTCTTCGCGCTCACCACCGGTCCGCGTTGGCCCGATGTGTCGGGCAATGTCATCGGCACCGGCACCCGCGCGATCACCGTGGGCGCGCCGAGCGTGGAGTGGCTCGCGCATTGCCGCGAAGTGAGCGACAACGCCGAGCAGGTGGTGCGTGCCGCGCTCGGCGGGCACCCGAAGCCGACCGGCCTGCACGTGGCGGCGGTCGTGATGGACGCACTGCGCGAGGGTGACCAACTGCTGCTCGGCGCGTCCAATCCGGTGCGCGACGCGGCCCTGGTCTCGCATCCGCGCCCAGGCATCAAGGTGCTGTCGAACCGCGGCGTGGCGGGCATCGACGGAACGGTGTCGACGGCTGTCGGCGCGGCCTTGGCGCACGGCGGCCGGACCGTCGCGCTGATCGGCGATCTCACCTTCCTGCACGACGCGTCGGGACTGCTGATCGGGCCGGGCGAGCCGCGGCCGGTCGACCTGACGATCGTGGTCGCCAACGACGACGGCGGCGGCATCTTCGAGCTGCTCGAACAGGGCGACCCGCAGTACGCGGGCGTCTTCGAACGCGTCTTCGGCACGCCGCACGGCATGGACCTGGCCGCGCTGTGCTCCGCGTACCGCATTCCGCACCGGCAGGTGGATCCCGAGCAGCTGGCGGCCGAACTGGCCGGGCACGCGCACGGTCTGCGAGTGCTGGAGGTGGCCACGGAACGATCGAGCCTGCGCGAGCTGCACGCCGCTGTGCGGGCCAAGATCGCGACCTGAGCCCTGCCGCGAACGGACTATTCGGTGTCGCGGTCCTCGTCGTCGATCGGCACGGGAATGGACTGCTCGATGAGGTCGGCTTCGTTCGCGTCCCAGATGTCGCGATCGACTGCGCCCCCCGCCGCGCGTTCGACGGCGGTTTCCGCGGCGGCCTGGTCGTCGGTGTCGGCGTCGTCCACCTGATAGGCGGGCGTGGACTGCTCCACGCGGTCGGCCTCCGGCGCGTCGTCCAACGTACGCGGGGTGCTGCGATCGATCATCGTATGCTCCTCTCCGCTGGTGCTCTCCCACACCGGGTATACCCAATCGGGGAACCGGACAACAGTCTGGCAGTGACGAGAATGCTCCGAGCACGACGTTGCGGCAACCGTCCGCGCCGTAGGTATTCACTCCCCTTCGACGGCAGCGCCTCCGTTCACCGGATGCTCGACCAGCGCCAGGGTGCGCCCGGCCATGAACCGCGCCGTGCGGACCGCGACTCCGTTCCGCGTCACCTCGCTGACTTCGACCACACCGCGCGCGATGTGCACCTCGACCCGCCGCCCCGCGCGCGTCGCGGCGATTTCGTAACTGCGGGAGCCGTCGCCGACATCGACGACGATCTCCACCCGATCACCCTTCATCCACCAATTCTCCTCTTTTCCAGCGCTTTTCGCCGTTACGAGTTGATCGCGGAGGCGGGCGGGCCGCCCGTTCGAGGCGGCATCTGGTCGCAGCGAGAGCGATGAATTCCGCGCCCCCGCACCGTCTCGACTCACGCAGACAACTCCCATCCGGCAGGAGATCCGATGACATCCACGTTCGATTTCGAGCCCGCCGCCACCGCATTGGAGACCGTGGTCGCGGGCATCTCCGACGACCAGCTCGACGCCCCGACACCGTGCGAAGGCACCACCGTCGCCGGGCTGCTCGACCACGTGCTCGAACTGACCGAGGCGTTCCGGCAGGCGGCGACCAAGGAATCCGTCGGCCGCAGCACCCCGCCCGCCGTCGCGCGGGATTCGAAGCTGCCGGAGGACTGGCGCACCCGAATCCCGGCCCAGCTGAAGGAGCTGGTCGCCGCGTGGCGGGAACCGGGTGCGTGGGAAGGTGAGACCGAGGCGGGCGGTGTCCGGGAAGCCGCGATCGTGATGGCCGTGATCGCGCTGGACGAGGTCGTCGTGCACGGCTGGGATCTGGCTCGCGCCACCGGCCGGCCGTTCACCTGCGAGGAATCCCACGCGGCGATCCTGTTCGACTTCCTTCGCGAAACGCCGACGAACGGCACGCCCGGACTCTTCGGCCCGGTCGTCGAGGTTCCCGCCGAGGCGCCCGTGCTCGACCGCGTGATCGGACTGACCGGCCGTACTCCGAGCTGGACTGCCTAGCCTTCGGCCGGGATCGTGATGAAAGTGCCCGCGGCGACGCCGTCCATGGCGGCTCGGACGGCGATGTCGGCGGCGGCCTCGTCGATGGGGTCGCCGCTGGCCAGCAGGCGGTAGTAGAGCGGAGCCGAGACCGCGGAGAGGACCGCGCGCGGATCGGTGCCTTCGGGTGCCTCGCCGCGCGCGATCGCGTCCTCGACGCATGGCGCCCACTCGGCGAGGCGCACGTCGTAGAAACGGCGCAGCGCCGCCGCGGTGACCGGGTCGCCGGTGGCCGCGGCGATCACGGCCTGGAACAGCCGGCTCTGGCGCGGGTCGGTCAGCGTCTTGGCGACCAGGCGCGCGTTGGCGGCGAGATCGCCGCGCAGCGAACCGGTGTCGGCGCGGGGCAGCGACTGCTCGGCCATATCGGCGAGCAGATCGGCGACGAGCCCGGCCGGGGTGCCCCAGCGTCGGTAGACGGTGGTCTTGCCGACCCCCGCCGCCGCGGCGATCTCCGCCAGATCCAGCGTCGCGAAACCGCGTTCGGCGAGTAGGTCGCCCGTCGTGCGCAGGACGGCCACGCGGACGCGTGCGGTGCGCCCACCTGGGCGAACCGAGCCGGGAGCGGATTCTTCGGGCGTCATAACGGGACTCCAGTTCCATTTATGCCGAGCGGGGTGTACCGTTCGACAGTGTTAACGGAACTATAGACCCCTTAGGAGGGCAGTCCGGTGAATACTGAGGACACGCACATGGAGTACCGGCGGCTGGGTGCCTCGGGTCTGCTCGTCCCGGCGCTGAGCTTCGGCGCGGGCACCTTCGGCGGTCGCGGCGAGCTGTTCGGCGCGTGGGGCGACACCGACGCCGAGCAGGCGCGGCGGCTGATCGATATCAGCCTGGACGCGGGCGTCACGATGTTCGACACGGCCGACGTCTACTCCGACGGCGCTTCGGAGGAAGTGCTCGGCGCGGCGATCAAGGGAAGAAGGGATCGGCTGCTGCTGTCCACCAAGGCGGGTCTGCCGACCGGACCGGGACCCTACGACGCGGGTTCGGGCCGCGCCCGGCTGATCGGCGCGGTCGAAGGCTCGCTGCGCCGCCTCGGCGTCGACCACATCGACCTGTTCCAGCTGCACGCCTTCGACGCGCACACGCCGGTCGAGGAGACGCTCGGCGCGCTCGACGACCTGGTGCGCGCGGGCAAGATCCGCTACCTCGGCGCCTCCAACTTCGCGGGCTGGCAGCTGATGAAATCCCTTGCGGCCGCGGATCGCAACGGACTGACTCGCCATGTCGCGCACCAGGTGTACTACTCGCTGATCGGCCGCGACTACGAGTGGGAACTGATGCCGCTCGGCCGGGACCAAGGCGTCGGCGCGGTGGTGTGGAGCCCACTCGGCTGGGGCAGGCTCACCGGAAAGATCCGGCGCGGCCAACCGCTTCCGGCGGGCAGCAGGCTGCACCGGACGGCCGAGGCCGGTCCGCCCGTCGACGACGAGCTGCTCTACGACGTGGTCGACGTGGTGGACGAAATCGCCGCCGAGACCGGCAAGACCGTCCCGCAGATCGCGCTCAACTGGCTGCTGACGCGCCCCACCGTGGCGACGGTCATTGTCGGCGCGCGCAACGAGGAACAACTGCGCCAGAACCTCGGCGCCGTCGGCTGGCGGCTGGACCCCGAGCAGATCGCCCGCCTGGACAAGGCCAGCGCCGCCACCCCGCCGTATCCCTACTACCCGTACTACCGCCTGCCGGACTTCACTCGTCTCAACCCGCCTGCCGCGTAACCGACGGCCTGATGAACGGCAAGCGGTTAGTCCGCTCGGGTCGGCGTCGCCGTGAAGCCGAACTTACCGATCGTGACCACGGCGGGACCGTCGACGCGGTCAAGGTCGTACATCGCCTCGCCGAGGTGGGTGGACATCAAGTCCATCCACCACTCCCAGGGAGATTCGGGCCTGCCGTGGCGAGCGTCCTCCGCGATCTTCCGGTAGTACCCCAGCAGTGCCTCCGGAGTGAATTGCATGGCGACAGGGGTAGTGAGCGCCACGCCATCACGTTCGACGATGTGCGGAATGTCGTCCACTACTAGGATCTTCAACCCTTCCCCGGTTCCGGCTCGAACAATGGAGTCCGTCAACTCCTGGTAAGTAGGCTCATCCACGGCAAGCCTTTCCGCCTGGGTAGGCAGTGATGATCGCTCCGTCACTGCCAACGATAACGGTCGGGTCGACTGTTTTCGCGATCTGTCCAGTGACGCGGTTGACGAGATAGATCTGACCGGAATAGCAGGTCTTGCCTCCTCCTGCCGGGCCCGTCCGATCGGGTGCGTCGAGGGATTTGGCTATCGCGAGATCGGCGATATCACGCCAGTTCTTCCCCTCGATGTCAGCCAGATTCTGCCAGTCCTGCAGGTGCCGGCCCTGGATATGGCGGAACCCCCAGCCGTCGGTACCGCACTTCAATGTCGCCTTGCTGTAGGTTGCGACGACCTTGTTCTGTTCGGACGACTTCCCGCAGGCGCCCCAGACCTGTGCCGCGTGGGCTGGCGAGGAGGTCGACGCCCAAGCGAAGCCCGTTACGGCAAGAGCGGTGGCGAAGACGGTGATCGAAGTTCGTATGTTCATGACATCCCCCTAGTATCGATAAGCGCCCGCCGGAACCGGCGATGCATGGGCCGGAACTCGAGCTGATGCAGAGTCGGTCCTCCCACCGTTCTTCATCGCGGTTGCACGGAGTCTCGAATCCGGTCAGTGGTTTGGACGGCGCTCAACCCCGCCTGGTTCCGTGCCGTGATCACGATCACAGGGGCGGCGCAACCTCGGGGAACCGGCGATACGAGTCGTCAGTACACGTCTCGCACGTAACGCTTTTCGGCGACGAGCTGTTTGCGGAACGCCAGCGCGCCGTCCTCGTCCAGCTTGCCGTGGATGCGGGCGATGGCGAGCAGTGTGTCGTCGACGTCTTTGGCCATGCGCGCCGCGTCGCCGCACACGTAGAAGTGGGCGCCGTCGCGCAGCCACGACCACAGCTCGGCGCCGTGCTCGATCATCCGGTGCTGCACGTAGATCCGCTCCCGCTGGTCGCGGGAGAACGCCAGGTCGAGACGGGTCAGGAAACCGGTGCGGAACATGTCCTCCAGCTCCGCGCGGTAGTAGAAGTTCTGCGCCGCATGCTGTTCGCCGAAGAACAGCCAGTTGCGGCCAATCGCGCCGAGCGCCCTGCGCTCTTGCAGGAAGCCGCGGAACGGAGCGATGCCGGTGCCGGGACCCACCATGATCATCGGCGCCGTCGGGTCCAGTGGCGGCCGGAAATGCGGTGCGCGCTGGAGGAAGATCGGCACGGTGGCGTCGGCGGACTCGCTCGACACCCGGTCGGCGAGGAAGGTGGAGCACACCCCGCCGCGCCGGACGGCCGCGCCGCCGGGGTCGCCGTAGCGCACCACACTGACCGTCAGCTGCACCTCGTCCGGGCTGACCAGCGGACTCGACGAGATCGAATACTGGCGCGGCTGAAGCTTTTTCAGTGTGCCGAGCCATTCCACCAGGTCGGCGCGCACCGGGAAGTCGCGCAGCACGTCGACGGCCTGGCGATCCCACAGGTAGCTGTCCAGCTCGTTGCGGTTGTCCCTGCGCAGCAGCTTGGCGAGCTGGTTGCTCGGGTTGCGTTCGCCGATGAAGCCGAGCAGGTCGTGGCTGACCTTGGTGATGTCGTATCGGGTGCGCAGCGCCTCGGCCAGCGGCATCTCCAGGCCGTCCGCCTCGATGACGCGCCTGCCGTCCAGGCCGGTGGCGGTGAGCCACTCGTCGACCAGCGAAGGACAGTTCGACGGCCACACGCCGAGCGAATCGCCCACTTCGTAGCCGACGTCGAGTCCGCGCAGATCGAAACCGAACTGGCGCACCTCTTTCGGCGACCCGGCGCGCGAAAGCTGCTCGTTACGCGCGAGCGGTGCGGCCACCGGCGCGTTACGGGTGAACCGCGCGGGCGCGGCGCGCAGGGAACGCGCCGGAGCCGGGGCCTCGGGCTTGGTCAGCAGCATGGTGCCGCCGGAACTCATGGCCCGGACCGGCGGGCGCGGGCCGGAGCCGCCGTCCAGAGCCGGACCCTCGCCGTCGTCCCCGCCGCCGAAGGCGCCGAGCACCGCGTCGAGCCAGCGGGCCGCGGGCTCCTCATAGTCGGGTTCGCAGTCCACCCGCGTCAGCAGCCGGGTGGCGCCGCGCTCGGCCAGCTTCTCGTCCAGCTTGCGGCCGTGTCCGCAGAAGTCGTCGTAGGAGGAGTCGCCGAGCGCGAGGACGGCGTAGCGCAGGCCGGTCAGCCGGGTCGCGGTGTCGGTGAGCCTGGCCCAGAAGTCCGCGCCGTTGTCCGGCGGACCGCCGTCGCCGAAGGTGCTGCTGATGAACAGCGCGTCGCCTGTCAGCGCGCCGAGATCGCAGGAATCCATCTCGAAAAGCCGAGGCGCGAAGCCGGATTCGGCCAGGCGCTCGGCTGCCGCCGCGGCGAACTCCTCGGCGTTGCCGGTCTGCGAGGCCCACAGCACCGTGACCGGCCGCTCCGCCGCCGCGGGAGCCGGGGTCTCGGACCTCAGCGCGCCGCGCGAGTACATGCCCGCGAGCAGTCCGTCGATCCAGAGCCTGCTGCGGGTGGACAGCGGCGCGGTCTCCGGAAGCACCGGCTGGCCGATCACCGGCAGCGAATGGAGCGCGGCCAGATACCCGCTGAGATAGATCTGTTCGGTGTCGGTGAGCGTCGGCGCGACGCCGCTGTTCAGCCCGAGCATCACCGCGAGCGGATGCGCGCCCGCCTGCGCCGCGGAAACCGGTTCGGCGAACGGTGTTTCGGCCTGCTTCATCGGCGCGACACGGCGCAGCGAGACGGCGCACTGCTTGAACTCGGGTTGCAGCGAGGCCGGGTCGACGGCGTCGTTGGTGACGGCGTTGATGGTCAGATACTCACCCTGTTCGTCGTTCCAGTGGAATGGCGCGAAGCAGTCGCCGGGGCGTACCCGATCGCTGATCTGCACCGGCAGCACGGCTCGGCCACGGCGGGAAGCGATCTCGAGCTGATCACCCGCGCGCACGCCGAGCCGCTCGGCGTCCTCCGGATGCACCTCGAGGAATGGCTGCCCGGTCAGCTTGGTGAGCTTGGCGATCTTGCCGGTCTTGGTCATGGTGTGCCACTGGTGTTGCAGGCGACCGGTGTTCAGTACGAACGGGTAGTCGTCGTCGGGCATTTCCTCCGGCGGCATGTGCGGGCGCGGCCAGAACATCGCGCGGCGGCTCGCGGTGGCGAAGGCCAGACGCGGGCGATGGCCCTCGTCGTCGACGAAGAGATCCTGGCTGACGCCGTCGTTCAGGTAGCGGATCGGGTTGCGGCGCTTGCCGGGTTCGGCGCACGGCCACTGCATCGGGCCATCGCGCAGCGCGTCGTAGCTCATGCCGCGCAGGTCGTAGCCCGTCGCCGGATTGGCGAAGCCCTGGATCTCGGCGAAAACCTCGGCGCTGGAGGCGTATTCGAAGCCGGCGAAGCCCATGGCCGTGGCGACCTGCGCGATCAGCAGCCAGTCCGGCCGCGCGTCGCCGATCGGGTCGACCGAGCGCTGCAACAGCGTGACATTGCGTTCGGAGTTCACCATCACCGCGTCGGCCTCGGCCCAGAGCGTGGCGGGCAGCAGCAGGTCGGCGTAGGAGTTGGTGGCGGTGTCGGTGTAGGCGTCCTGGGCGATCACCAGCTCGGCGGCCTCCAGACCCGCGATCACCGTCTTCCGGTTGGCCACGGAGGCAACCGGATTGGTGCAGATGATCCACGCCGCCTTGATCTCGCCCTCGGCCATGCCGCGGAACATCTCGATGGTGCCCGGCCCCGCCTCGGTGCGAATCGTGCCCGGCTGCACACCCCACGCGGTCTCCACGAAGGTGCGGTCGACGGGGGAGAGCAGCGAGCGCTGACCGGGCAGGCCGGGGCCCATGTATCCCATCTCGCGGCCGCCCATGGCGTTGGGCTGGCCGGTCAGCGAGAAGGGCCCGCTGCCGGGACGGCAGATGGCGCCGGTGGCCAGGTGCAGGTTGCAGATCGCGTTGGTGTTCCAGGTGCCGTGGGTGGACTGGTTGAGTCCCATCGTCCACAGCGTCATCCACTCGCCCGCCTCGCCGATCCAGCGCGCCGCGGTGCGGATGTCCTGTTCGGCGAGGCCGGTGATCTCGGCGACCCGGTCCGGTGGGTAGTCGGCGAGGAACTCGGGCATAGCGTCCCAGCCCTCGGTGTGCTCGGCGATGAACTCTTTGTCGATGTCGCCGTTCGCGACGAGCAGGTGCAGCAGGCCGTTGAGCAGCGCGAGGTCGGTGCCCGGGCGCAGCTGGAGAAACAGATCGGCGCGGGCGGCGGTATCGGTGCGGCGCGGGTCGGCGACGATCAGCTTGGCGCCCGCCTTCAGCCGATCGGCCATGCGCAGGTAGAGGATCGGGTGGCAGTCGGCCATGTTCGCGCCGATGACGAAGAACAGGTCGGCGTGCTCGAAATCGTCGTAGGAGCCGGGCGGGCCGTCGGCGCCGAGCGACTGTTTGTAGCCGGTGCCCGCGCTGGCCATGCACAGCCGCGAATTGGCCTCGATGTGCACGGTCCGCAGGTAGCCCTTGGCCAGTTTGGTCGCCAAGTACTGCGCCTCGAGCGACATCTGCCCGGAGACGTACAGCGCGATGGCGTCGGGCCCGTGCTCGTCGAGAATCGCGCGCAACCGATCGGCCGCCTCGCGCACCGCGGCGTCCACGGCGACCGGCGACGGCTCCTGCCCGCGCTCGGGCCTGCGGTAGGCGGTGGTCATCCGGCCTGGCGTCCGCATCAGCTCCGCGTGGGTGGCGCCCTTGGTGCAGAGCCTGCCCGCGTTCGATGGATGCAGTTTGTCGCCGCTGACCTTGGCGATCACCGGCGCCCCTCCGGCGCCCCGCGTGGTCTCGACCGTGATGCCGCAACCCACGCCGCAGTACGAGCACGCCGTTCTGGCTGTGCCCGGCGCGGGGCTGTTGGCTGCGTCCGACATGTCACCGATCATCCGGAACCCCGATTGCGCCGGATTTACCGGACGTTATCGCCAGATGACAATTCTCCTCACAGCCAACAATCGCGGCTGTGAGCTGTGTCGTCGGTCACGTATTCGCAGCTCAATGCGGTTGCTCGGCGGTTTCGGCCGCGAGTCGTTCGGTCTCGGCGCGGTGGACGCCGAGTGCGGTCCCGAGGAAGTCGAGGATGAGGTCGAGCTGGTCGACGCTGTAGCGGCGCAGCGCCCGCGCGCCCGCGACGCCGACCGGTACGAAGATGTCGGCCGCGGCGGCGCGCGCGGCATCGGTGGCCTCGACCAGGACCCTGCGGCGGCTGGCCGGGTCCTGGCTGCGGGTGACGAATCCGGCGCGTTGCAGCCGATCGATGACTGTCGTGGTGGCGCCGGGGCTGAGTTTCAGCTCGGCGCTCAGTTCGCCCGCGGGCAGTGGGCCGCGTCCGAGCACGATGTCCAGGCAGCGCAGATCGGTGCGGTTGAGGCCGAGGCGAGCGGCGGCGGCTTCGTCGAACGTGTCGAAGCTGCGCTGGAGCAGTCGCAGCTGTTCTCCGACCGCGTCGATCCTCTCATCTTTCGACATTCGAACCTTTCTGTTATCTTATTGTTCGATAGTCAAAATATTAGCACGGGAGCACCGCACCATGAACCACACTCTCGATCGCACCGGCGACGACACCCTGATCCGGGACCTGTTCCAGCGCTTCATGCGGGCGTGGACCGACAACGACGCCGCCGCCTTCGGCGCGCTGTTCACCGAGGACTCCGACTACGTGTCCTACGACGGCACCCGCGCCACCGGCCGCGCTGAGCATCAGTACAACCACGACCTGCTGTTCCGCGGCGTGCTCGCGGGTTCCGCGTTGGTGGGCGACCTCGAATCGATCCGCTACCTCACGCCCGACGTCGCCGTCCTGTACGGCACCGCGTCGGTACTGATGCCGTGGCGTTCCCGGCTGCCGAAGCGCAGGCTCTCCCGCCAGACCGTCGTGGTGGCGCGCACGTCCGACGGCTGGCGCATCGCCGCCATCCACAACGGCCGCGTCCGCCCGGTCACCGTTCCCGCCCCGGATTCCTTCCCCTCGCGGATGTCGCATCTGATGACCCGCATCGCCCTCCGCCTCAGCCTCGGTCGTCGTCCGGCCGCAGCCTGAACGCCTCAGGGGCCTGGCCCGAACGCTTCGAGGCCGCGGCCTGAAATGTCCAGGTGCACTGGCCTGAACGCCTCAGGACTGTGCCCTGACTGTCTCAGCGCTGTGGCCTGAACACCTGGAGAACACCTCGAGCCTGGGGCTTCAACGCCCCAGCGCCGTGCCATGAACGCCACAGGGCGGCCGGTTCGACGCGGCCGCCCCAGGCGAAAGATCCGGTGCTCAGCCCAGTTTGTAGCCCCGGTGCAACGCGACGACGCCGCCGGTGAGATTGCGCCACTTGACCGACGACCATCCCGCCTTCGTGATCCGCATGGCCAGCTGCCGCTGGTTCGGCCAGGCCCGAATCGATTCCGCCAGATACACATACGCGTCGGGGTTGCTGCTGACCGCCCGCGCCACCTGCGGCAGCGCCTTCATCAGGTACTCCATGTACACCGTGCGGAAAACCGGCACGATCGGCGTCGAGAACTCGGCGACAACGAGCCGCCCGCCCGGCTTGGTGACGCGCAGCATCTCGCGCAGCGCCAGATCGGTATCGGCGACATTGCGCAGACCGTAGGAGATCGTCACCGCGTCGAAGGAATCGTCGGCGAAGGGCAGCGCCATGGCATCGCCCGCGACCATCGGCACGCCACGGAACCGCCCCGCCGCGAGCATGCCCTTGGAGAAGTCGGCCGCCACGCACCAGGCGCCGGACTTGCCGAATTCGAGGGTCGAGACGCCGGTGCCCGCCGCCAGGTCCAGCACCCGCTCGCCAGGCCGGAGCCCGAGCGCCTTGCGGGTCGCCCAGCGCCAGTAGCGGTCCTGGCCCGCCGAGATGACGGTGTTGGTGAGGTCGTACCGCTTCGCGACCTCGTCGAACATTGCTGCGACCTCGCCCGGCCGCTTGTCCAGGGAGGCTCGACCTGCATGCGTATTCGCCACGTCAACGACCTTAAGGGACTACCCCTTACGGACCCGCGTTCGCCCGATCACAGTGCCGAATCCGATGCCGCTCGGACGGGCGACCAGGCTCATGCCGTATTCGACAGACGGAAGTCCCGGCCGGTGACGTCGGTGTAGTGGGCCATCAGCTCGTCGCACACGGCAGGCCAGGTTCGGTGCAGTACGGACTTGCGGGCGGCGCCGGCGAAACGAGCGCGCACTGCCGGGTCGCGCAACGCGGCCACGGCGCTCGGCAGCAGTTCGGTGAAGCGATCGACTGGAAGCAGATAGCCGTTGCGGCAGTGCGCGATGAGATCGCGCGGACCGCCCGCGTCGGGTCCAATGACCGGGACACCGGAGGCCAGAGCCTCCTGCACGCCCTGGCAGAAGGTCTCGTGCTCGCCCGCGTGCACCATCACATCCAGGCTCGCGTACGCCTGCGCGAGTTCGTCGCCGCCCAGCTCGCCGGTGAACACCGCGCCGGGCATGAGCCGAGCCAGCCGGTCGCGTTCCGGACCGTCGCCGACGATCACCAGCTGAACGCCGGGGTCGTCGGCCAGCACGGCCAATCGCTCGACATGCTTCTCCGGAGCCAGTCGCCCCACGAATCCGACCACCAGTCGCTCGTGCCCGCCCAGCCAGCGTTCGCGTAGCTCCGCGCGATGGGCGGAGGGGGTGAACCGCGCGATGTCCACGCCGCGGCCCCACCGGTGCACGCGCGGAATGCCATGTAAGACAAGGTCTTCCGCAGCCGCGCGGGACGGCGCCAGCGTGCGGGTCGCACCCTCGTGGATGCGCTTGGTCCAGGCCCACGCCGCGCGGCTGGCCAGCCCGAGTCCGTAGCTCTTGGCGAAACCGGCCACATCGGTCTGATACACCGCGACGGTCGGCAGATCCAACCGCAGCGCCGCACCGAGCCCGCCTGCGCCGAGCAGGAACGGGGAGGCCAGATGCACCACGTCGGCGTCGAATTCGGCGATCGCGGCGGTGATGCCGGGCTGCGGCAACCCGACCGGCAGCGAGCTGACCTTGGGCACCATCATCGCGGGTACCCGGTGCACCGGGAAGCGGCCGTGCGCGCCTGCGGCTGCGGGCAGGCCGCGCGGGGTGTCGGGAGCGATCACCAGCGCGTCGTGTCCGTGCTTGTCCAGATGATCGAGCACCCGGAGCACCGAGTTGACGACGCCGTTCATGTTCGGCAGGAAGGACTCCGAAACGATGGCTACGCGCACTACCTCAGCGTGACCGGCGCAGCGCGCGCCGCAGCCACGCGGACATGAAGGGCGCGGAAAGTTCCGGCGAACTCCTCGCGCTGTCGCAGACAGTGCTCGCCGCGTCAGGCGTGCGGCGCCCGCAGCTGCGGGTCGGCCAGTCGTTCTTCGGTCGCGATTGCGCCGAGCACCGCGCGCAGCGAATTCACCGCGTCCGCGCCGAATTCGCGCACGAGGCGCTGCTCCCTGTTCCGGTGGAATCGCCGCGCGGCGGCGAGGGCGGCATTGCCGCGTTCGGTGAGGTAGAGGAGTTTGGCGCGGCCGTCGGCCGGATCGGGGCGACGTTCCACGTACCCGCGCCGCTGCATGTCGTCGACGATCTGCGCGGCGCCCTGCTTGCTGATCGCGAGCCGTTCGGCCAGTTCGCTGACGTTCATCGGCCGTTTCGCCAGGCAGCGGAACACATAACCGTCGGAGCGGCCTACATCGTCGAAACCCCGCTCCACCAAGGTCGCTCGCAGTTCGATGACGAACTGCTCCCAGGCGAGGCCGAGCAGGATGCCCAGATCCGGGTCTTGCGGTGTGGATGTCATCTCGTCATGATAGACAAGCCAACTTGATCAAGCTGGCTTGTCTATTTTTTGCCCGTCTCTGCACCAGCCCATCTCGTACAGGAGTATTCATGCACGTCATCAAGGCCGCCGAAGCCCAACGGTTCGAGCTTCCCGGCGTCGAGTTCAGCGCCATGGCGGCCCCGAGCCGCGGTTCGGCGGACGTCTGTACCTGGCGCCTCACCGTCGCGCCGCACCGCGACAGCGACGCCGCGCACGTACTCGACCGCGACGAGATCTTCCTGGTGCTCTCCGGAGTGCTGGAGGTCAGCGGTCAGCGGCTCACCGTGGGTGATGTCGCCATCGTGCCGGCGGGCGCGCCGATCTCGGTCGCCAACCCAGGCGACGAACCGGCCGTCGCGCACGTCGCGATCGCCGCCGGATTCCAGGCCACCATGGCCGACGGCAGCAAGCTCAGCCCGCCGTGGGCGCAGTAACCCGCTGTTTCGGATCGCGCCTGCCGGCGCGGATGATCAGCCACAGCGCGGGCAGGGCCAGCGCCCACACCACCACGATCACCGAGAGGGCCGGCTGGATCGCGACCCGCACGTCGCGGCCAGCCACCCGGACCAGATCGGGATCGCTGCGGCTGTACTCGACATTGATGCGCTCGCCCGCGGTCAGGTTGGTCGGATACAGCACGCCGACCTTCGGATTGTGCGTCTCGCCGTCGGGTGTGACGTAGATGACCGCCGAGCGCAACCTGCCCGCCGAGAGCACCTCGCCGGTGGTCACGCCACGGTCGGAACTGATCAGGTAGTCGTTGCGCCAGGCCGCGAGCACCAGCAGCACCATGAGCACGCTGACGACCGTCGCTGCGGTGAGCACGCCGATTCTCGCCCGCCGCAGGCGGACGGCCCGCCTTATGGACTGGGTGGTTTCCGACACCGCAACAGGCTACCGATGGACTCGGCTAGCGTGTGCGCCCATGTCCCGAAAATTCAGCTTCACCGTGCCCTACACCGTCCCGGTCGAAGATCTTCACCGGGCACTCACCACCGACGACGCCTGGCGTTCCCGCTTCGCGGGGGCGGAGACGGCGACGCTCGAGCTGTCGCATCCGGGCGGCGCGGGCACCATTCGCATTCATATGACCGAAAAGGCTCGTCAGGACAAGATTCCCGGGATCGTCCGCAAGGTACTCGAGAACGAACTGGTGCTCTCGCGCACCGACGACTGGCAGGCGTTGGACGGCGAGATCGCCAAGGGCGTCTTCGAGGCGTCCACCACCGGCATCACCAGCCGGATGTCGGGCTCCTACGCATTGCGCCCGACCGCCGAAGGCAGCGAGATCGAGGTGGTCGGCACCGCCGAGGTGAAGGTGTCGCTGGTCGGACGCGCCATCGAGCCGCTGGCCGAGCAGCTGTTCCACCGCGTGCTCAACAGCGAGCGCAAGTTTTTCGAGGAGTGGTTCGGCGCGCAGGCGACCGCCTGATCCGATCCGTCGAATCGGGCGCCCCAGAGCGGGGCGCCCGATGTCGTCTGCGGCTCGTCACTGCTCGGCGAACTCCCGCGGATCGAACTCCTTGGTCTCCACCAGCACCAACCAATTGCCGGAATTGTCCCGGATGATCGCCTCGGTGCCGTATGGCCGCTCGGCAGGCGGTTGGACGAACTCGACCCCCTTGGCGGTGAGTTCCTCGAAGGCCTTCTGACAGTTCTCCGTCCGCAGCCCCAACGCACCGTGCGTGCCGTTGGCCAGGGCGCGCCGGACCGCCTCGGCCATGTTCTCGTCGAGCGGCGGGCCCGGGATCATCAGCGTGACCTCGAGTTCCCGGTGATCCGGGTGCGCGACGGTCACCCAGCGGAAGCCGTTCTCGCCCATGGTGACGTCGCCGGTCTCCACGAAACCGAGCTTGTCGATGTACCAGCGCTTGGCCTCGTCCTGATCGGTGACGTACACGGTAACCAGGGAAATATTCGTAATCGTCGTCATATGCCCAGGCTATGGGCGGGGCGGGCGTCCGGGCTTCTCCGAAATTGCGGGTTTCTCCGAAATCGCGGCGTCGTCATGGGCGCTTGCGGTCGGACAGGCCGTGCATGAAGACGTAGCAGCCGGGAATGCGCGGCGCGCCGTCGGCGAATTTCGCCTGGTACTCCGACGGCGTCACGCCGACGAGCTGACGGAACTTGGAGCTGAACGAGCCGAGGCTGGTGTAGCCGACCATCATGCAGACCTCGGTGACCGTCAGATTGGTGGCGCGCAGCAGATCCTGGGCCCGCTCGATGCGGCGCTCGGCCAGATACGCGGCCGGTGTCACGCCGTACACCGCGGTGAAGGCGCGCAGGAAGTGATACTTGGAAACGCCAGCGGCGGCGGCCAATTCGTCGAGATTCAGCGGGTCGGCGTAGTGCCGATCCGCGAGGTCGCGCGCCTTTCGCAGGTGCGGAAGCAGGTAGAGCGCGGGCAGTCCGCGGGGGTCGCCCATGCGCTCGCGCTCAGGTGAAGGGCGGCAGGTCGTCGTAGCGCATGGACGCCAGGCCCGCCAGTCGCCAGGCCCGCGCGGTCATGTCCAGATCCTCGTCGGTGACCAGGTTGCCCATCACGCGAACCGCGGTGCGCTGCAAATACTTCGAACGCATCACCGGCGGACCGCCCGCGGGCACCATGCGCGGATGGGTGGCCAGGCCCGCGATCCGGCGGGCCACCGAGAATGTGCGGCCGTAGCTGGCGCGCAGCACATCCGGCCAGAGGCCGGTGAAATCGGGCGCGTCCAGCAGCTCGGCGAGCATGTGCCCGCCCTCCAGGCCGTAGTCGATGCCCTCGCCGTTCAGCGGGTTCACGCAGCCGGCGGCGTCGCCGACCAGCACCCAGTTGCGGCCCGCCACGTTCGACACCGCGCCGCCCATCGGCAGCAGCGCCGACGCCACCGCGCGCGGCTCACCCTCGAACTGCCACTCCTGATAACGCTGCGAGACGTAATGGCGCAGTAGCGGTTTCAGTGCGATGTGCGAGGGCCGCTTTTCCGTGGCCAGCGAGCCGACGCCGATGTTGACCTCGCCGTTGCCCAGCGGGAACACCCAGCCGTAGCCGGGCACCAACTGGCCGTCGGCATCGCGCAATTCGAGGTGCGAGGTGATCCACTGATCGTCGCTGCGGCCGGACTTGATGTAGGCGCGCGCCGCGGTGCCGTAGGCGAAGCGGCGATGCCAGGTGCGACCGAGCAGTTTGCCGATGGGCGAGCGCACGCCGTCGGCGACAATCAAGATGTCGCAGGCGATCTCGCGCGAGCCCTCCGCCGTCTGCACCGTCACACCGGTGACCCGGTCGCCGGTCCTGGTGACGTCCACCACTTTCGTGCCGTCCAGCATGCGCACGCCGGACTTCACCGCCGTCTCGCGCAGCTTGTCGTCGAGTTCGGTTCGTGCGACGGCGCTTCCGTAACTGGGAAAGGAGCCGCCCGGCCAGTTGAGCAGGGCTTCCCTGCCGAAGCCGGTCATGCGAAGGCCGTGGTTGACGGTGTGCGCGCGCAGCCACTCGCCGAGCCCGAGGTGTTCCAACTCCTTGGTTGCCCGCGGTGTCAGGCCGTCGCCGCAGGTCTTGTCCCTCGGGAAGACCGCGGCATCGGTGAGCAGCACGTCGCGGCCCGCGCGCGCGGCCCAGGCGGCCGCGGCGGAACCGGCCGGACCAGCGCCGACGACGAGCACTTCGGCGCGATCGGGCAGCGGGTTCTCCGCGCGGTCGTCGGCTGTGACATCCGGTGCACCCATGCGCTCAATACTTGCAGGACAGCCGGATCGGTGTCGACGCCGGACCACACGCCGGGCGGCGTACCCGGTCCCGCCGACATATGGAAAAGTGTCTGATACACCGCATAGTGACGGTGTTCATGGGCCACGCGGGCCGGACACGCTAGGTTCTCTACCGTGGGGTCGGACGCGGCGCTGGGAGATGAGATGAGCACATCGGCTGTTAGTGATGAGAGCACGGTGGTCGCCGGGGTCGAACTCGGTGACCCCGAGCTCGCGGCGAGCGTGCGAAACGGCCTGGAAGAGGTCGAGAAACTGCTGATCGCCGAGCTCTCCGACGGCGAGGACTTCCTCCAGGACGCCGCACTACATCTGGCACGGGCGGGCGGCAAGCGATTCCGGCCGCTGTTCACCGTCCTCACCGGTCAGCTCGGCCCGCGCCCGACCGATCCTGACCTGATCACCGCGGGCACCGTGGTCGAACTCGTGCACCTGGCGACGCTGTACCACGACGACGTGATGGACGAGGCCCCGATGCGCCGCGGCGCGCCGAGCGTCAACTCGCGCTGGGGTAACAACGTCGCGATCCTGGCGGGCGACTATCTGTTCGCGCACGCCTCCCGGCTCACCTCGACGCTCGGCCCCGACGCAGTCCGCATCATCGCCGAGACCTTCGCCGAACTGGTCACCGGCCAGATGCGCGAAACCGTCGGCGCGCGCGAATCGCAGGACCCGGTCGAGCATTACCTGCGGGTCGTGTGGGAGAAGACCGGCTCGCTGATCGCCGCGGCCGGACGCTTCGGCGGCACCTTCTCCGGCGCCGACCCCGAGCACATCGAGCGGCTGGCCCGGCTCGGCGACGCGGTCGGCACCGCCTTCCAGATCTCCGACGACATCATCGACATCTCCTCGGCCTCCGAACAGTCCGGCAAGACCCCCGGCACCGACCTGCGCGAAGGCGTGCACACCCTGCCGGTGCTGTACGCGCTGCGCGACGAGGGCGCCGACGGCGACCGGCTGCGCGCGCTGCTGGCCCGCCCGCTGGAGACCGACGACGAGGTCGACGAGGCGCTGGCGCTGCTCGCCCGCTCGCGCGGCATGGTGCTCGCCAAGGAGAAATTGCAGGGCTACGCCGACCTGGCGTACGCCGAGTTGTCCGCGCTGCCCGCTGGCCCGGCCAACGACGCACTCGAACAGCTCGTCCGCTACACCATCGAACGCGTCGGGTGACCGGACGCGCCCTCGCGGCGCCTCCGACTCGTCCAGGAACTTTGGCCCCGGCGCCGATCGTTGATCAGGCGTAACGCACTCGACGGACGGGGGAGTGGGCAAGGAGACCTATGCACGGGCACGGGTATGCGAACGGGTTGAAGACTTTCGGTCTGATGGTCGGGCTCTCGGCCATAATCGTTTTCGCCGGGGCTATGTTCCGCAGCCCCACGATCCTGGTCATCTCCATCCTGCTGGCCGTCGGCATGAACGCCTGGGCCTACTTCAACAGCGACAAGCTCGCGCTGAAGGCGATGCACGCGCAGCCGGTCAGCGAGCTGGAAGCGCCGGTCATCTACCGGATCGTGCGGGAACTGGCGACGGCGGCGCGGCAGCCGATGCCACGGCTCTACATCAGTCCGACCAACGCGCCCAACGCCTTCGCCACCGGCCGCAATCCGCGGCACGCCGCGGTCTGCTGTACCAGCGGCATCCTGCAGATCCTCGACGAGCGCGAACTGCGCGCGGTGCTCGGCCACGAGCTCTCGCACGTCTACAACCGCGACATTCTCATCTCGTCCATCGCGGGCGCGCTGGCCGCGGTCATCTCCGGCCTGGCCAACCTGGCCTTCTTCGCGTCGGCTTTCGGCGGCCGCGGCAACGGCGGTCCCAACATTCTCGGTGTGTTGTTGATCTCGCTGCTCGGCCCGATCGCCGCCACCCTGATCAAGCTGGCCGTCTCTCGCTCCCGCGAGTACCAAGCCGATCAGTCCGGCGCCGAACTCACCGGCGACCCGCTGGCGCTCGCGTCGGCACTGCGGAAGCTGGAACGCGGCGTACAGGCCGCTCCGCTGCCCGCTGAGCCGCAGCTGACGGCCCAGTCGCACCTTATGATCGCCAACCCGTTCCGCGCCGGTGAGCGGGCCGCACGGTGGTTCTCCACGCACCCGCCGATGGCCGATCGCATCGCCCGGCTCGAGGAGATGGCGGGCGGTCCGCGCAACTACTGACGCGGACGAGCCCGCCGGCTGGGTGGCCGGCGGGCTCGGTGCGGCACAACCTCTACCGGTAGTTGACGAACTGCAGCGCGATACCGAAATCCTCGCCCTTCAGCAGCGCGATCACGGCCTGCAGATCGTCGCGCTTCTTGCTGCTCACCCGTAGCTCGTCGCCCTGAATCTGCGCCTTCACGCCCTTCGGGCCCTCGTCGCGGATCTTCTTCGAGATCTTCTTCGCCTTCTCGGCATCGATGCCCTGCACCAGACTGCCAGTGATCTTGTACGTCTTGCCGGACGCCACCGGCTCGCCCGAATCGAACGCCTTCAGCGAGATATCCCGCCGGATCAGCTTCTCCTTGAACACCTCGAGCGCGGCCTTCACCCGCTCCTCGGCCTCCGCCGTCAACACGATCTTGTCCTCACCGGACCATTCGATCGTCGCGCCGGTGCCGCGGAAGTCGTAGCGGGTGTTCAGCTCCTTCTCCGCCTGATGCAGAGCGTTGTCGACCTCCTGCCGGTCGACCTTGCTGACGACATCGAAAGACGAATCGGCCACACTGCGCTCCTGTTCCTGACGGTCCGACGGGCTCACGTACACCGGGTGCCACCGGTCATCGTAGTTCTACCCGGAAGATCGACCGTAGTCCCGCCGCAGGGCCGTTGGCCAGCCGGTTTGCATTCGACACCGGGGTTCGTTGTATTCTGCTCAGCGCGCCGATAAAGCGCACGTAAGGCAGGTTGCCCGAGCGGCCAATGGGAGCAGACTGTAAATCTGTCGGTGAAAGCCTACGTAGGTTCGAATCCTACACCTGCCACTCCGCTCACAAGCGAGCCCTACATGCTGGAAAGCGCATGTAGGGCTCGCTTCGTATTTCCCTTTGGGGGTGCAACCCCCACACCCCGCCCGGCGGGGCTTCGCCCCCCGGACCCCCCTTGCAGCGGTTGCGTTTTGTGGGGACGTTGCGGTTTGTGCCTTGGTTGATTCTCCAGGTGGTTGCGCTCGGGGCGTGTCTCGGCGAGCGAGGCTCGACCCATGCTTCTGTTCGGCGAGCGGCGGGCCTTGCGGCCCGGATGTCTGTGATCTTCGACCCTCTCTTCCACGGTTCGTGAGCGCTGCGCGGCCGCTGATCTTGTGCCGGGGCAGGATTCGTTGATCTCATCTCTGATCGCGGCGGTGCTGATCGGGCTGGTGCGCAATGCGTGCTGATCCTCGGAGTTCTCGGTGTGGTCGGGTCCGAGGGCCGCGATGCGCGCCGACCTGCGGGGACGCAAATCCCTGCCGCGGCTGCGGCGTGTGGCGCGCTTGTGCGGGGGCTGTCGGGGCGAGGGGCTGCGCTCGAGATCGGCCTCGGCGGAGCGGGGATTCGAGTGGCGCTTTTCGTGCCTCTCGCGAGCGTCGGAAAAACCCTCCTGACCTCGGAATTTGGAAGTGTGAGCGTTGGGTGTGTAATCTCGTTCAAGACTTCGCCGCTCCGGGGTCGAGAAGCTGGACCACGGTGCGAGAGTAGTCATGCCCCCTTAGCTCAGTCGGCAGAGCGTTTCCATGGTAAGGAAAAGGTCAACGGTTCGATTCCGTTAGGGGGCTCGCCGGATTGCCGGTGGTGACCGACTCGGCATCGCACCCACTCTTGTGGGGCTGGGGCCGCGCGCACCACTGCAATGCGACGCCGTGGCGGTGTAGCTCAGTCGGTAGAGCAAACGACTCATAATCGTTGTGTCGCCGGTTCAAGTCCGGCCATCGCTACCAAAACCGATTACGCCCATCAGGTACCGGAAAGAAGGAAAGTCGTGGCCGCGAAGTCCACCGATGTCCGGCCAAAGATCACCTTGGCCTGCGAGCAGTGCAAGCACCGCAACTACATCACCAAGAAGAACCGGCGCAACGACCCGGACCGGCTGGAGCTGAAGAAGTTCTGCCCGAACTGCGGAACGCACCGGGCGCACCGCGAATCCCGCTGATCTCACCCACGCGTGAAACTGCCGCGTGAAGGGCAACCGGGACACTGATCCCGGGATCTCGGAACCGTGAAGCTGTGCAGGGCCGGACTCATGTCCGGCCCTGAGCGCTTTTTACGGGTCGGTTGCGGTGGTGAACGCTTCGCCGACCCCGGGGTGCGGGGTCAGATAGGTACAGTCCTCCCGTGACAATCAACACCGGTACAGAAGAAGCGGTCCAGGCGAGCGAGTCGGATCTCGATCCCGCCGCCCACGCCGCGGCCATGGTCGGTCACCACTACCGCGTCGACGACTACTACGAAGTCGGCCGCGAGAAGGTCCGCGAATATGCCCGCGCCGTGCAGGACTATCACCCGGTGCACTGGGACGAGGACGTCGCCGCCGAATACGGCTACGACGGTCTGCTCGCGCCCCTTACCTTCATCTCCCTGGTCGGAATCCTCGCCCAGCGCAAGCTCTTCGAGCAGATCGTCACGGGCTACGACCTCAGCCAGATCATGCAGACCGACCAGATCCTGGAATTCCACCGGCCCATCCGGGTCGGCGACCAGCTGACCTGCGACGTCTACCTGCACTCCTTCCGGCAGGCGTTCGGCGGCGACATCATCGTCACCAAGAACATCGTCACCGCACAGAACGACGAGCTGGTGCTCACCACCTACACCACGCTCGTCGGCCGCAGCGGCGCCGACATCGACCCCAACCTCGCCGACGCCGTCCGCAACGTGCTCATGCACGGCATCGGCGAGGAGGTGCCGGAACACCACCCGCGCAGCGCGGCAAAGACCCAGTCGCCCGCCCCGATCACCGTCATCCCGGAGATCGCGCCGAGCAAGCACGCGATCGACTTCGAGAGCATCTCCGTCGGCGACGAACTGCCCACTCGCATCGTCCGCCTCACCCGCGGCGATCTGGTCAACTACGCGGGCGTCTCGGGCGACGCCAACCCCATCCACTGGAGCGACAACGTGGTCAAGCTCGTCGGCCTGGACAACGTGGTCGCCCACGGCATGCTCACCATGGGTCTCGGCGGCGGTTTCGTCACCTCCTGGCTGGGCGATCCCGGCGCGGTCAAGGAGTACAACGTCCGGTTCACCAGCCCGGTCTACGTCGGTTCCGACGAGGCGGCCGAAATCGAGTACACGGGTAAGGTGAAGTCCATGGATCCGGAGACTCGGACCGCGGTCGTCGCCATCGTGGCGAAGTCGGCGGGCAAGAAGATCTTCGGCCGTGCGACGGCTACCGTGCAGCTGGCCTGACCTGGTCGATCGACCCTGATTGGCTATTGGCCTAGGCGGTAACGTACACTCAGGTCTCTGGGGTTCACCAGCCGCTGCGCGCTGCTCTGTGGGGCTGGTTCCAGGCGGTCCGGAGGAGAATCTCCGACGGACTGCCACGGGAGCCGGCAACCGTCGAAGCAGCGCGCGTGTTATGTGAAACCAGCGCGACAACTGAAGACAGCACAGTGGTTGGACAACGAGTTCCACCGTCCAACCGAAGGGGCGTAGCTCAATTGGCAGAGCAGCGGTCTCCAAAACCGCAGGTTGCAGGTTCAAGTCCTGTCGCCCCTGCCCTGAATGCCAGCGACGAGAGAGGATCGACGTGAGCGAGCGAATTATTCGCACAGCGCGCTTCGCGCACGCCGGATTCGAGCGCAGCGAGGAGACGGCGTGAGCGACGAGCGGGACATTCGCCACGGCGGCGCGCACGCGGCCGACGAGGGCGATGGCACCGCCGCGGTGAGCAGGCCGAGCGGTAAGCGGTCCGCCCGGCGGACGCGCTCGGGCTCCACGTCGGCCGACACCGGTTCGATCGCCACGATCGACCGGACGGCGAAGAAAGACAAGACTGCCGGAAAGGCCAAGCGCGAAGGGGCGGGTAATCCGCTCAAGCGTTTGATCAAGTTCCTGCGAGAGGTCATCGCGGAACTGCGCAAGGTGATCTGGCCCAACCGGAAGCAGATGGTCACCTATACGAGCGTTGTTCTGGTGTTCGTGGTCTTCATGGTCGCGTTCATCAGCGGGATGGATCTGGCGTTCGTCAAGGGTGTCGACTGGCTGTTCGGCTAGTTATTACGACGCCGACGCCGGTAGCCGATCCCGGGGGCGGACCGGCGGGAGTATTCCGCCGCGCCCGACCCGGCACGCAGAGGATGTACGTGACGACACAGGAAGCGAGTGCCCCAGTGAGCACCCCGGAGAACGACACCAACGACGAGTTCCCGGTCGACGACGCGGTGGTGGAGCCCGCCAACAACGAGGCGGAAGACGCCGCGGCCGTCGAAGAGTCTGTGGTCGAGGAATCCGCACCCGCTACCCCGATCGATGCCGAACCGGCCGACCCGGTCGCCGAGATGAAGGCCGCGCTGCGGCGCGCCCCCGGTGACTGGTACGTCATCCACTCCTACGCCGGTTACGAGAACAAGGTGAAGGCCAACCTCGAGACCCGTGTGCAGAACCTGGACCTCGAGGAGTACATCTTCCAGGTCGAGGTGCCGACCGAAGAGGTCACCGAGATCAAGAACGGCCAGCGCAAGCACGTCAACCGCAAGGTGCTGCCCGGCTACATCCTGGTCCGCATGGAGCTCAACGACGAGTCGTGGGGCGCGGTGCGCAACACCCCCGGTGTCACCGGGTTCGTCGGCGCCACCTCGCGGCCCTCGCCGCTGTCCATCGACGACGTGGTGAAGTTCCTGGTCCCGGCGTCTCAGCAGAAGAAGGCCCCGGCCGCCGCTGCCGCCGCGACCGCCGAGAGCGCCGCCGAGGTGGCCCCGAAGCCGGTCATCGAGGTCGACTTCGAGGTCGGCGAGTCGGTCACCGTCATGGACGGCCCGTTCGCGACGCTGCCCGCCAGCATCTCCGAGGTCAACGCGGAGCAGCAGAAGCTCAAGGTGCTCGTCTCGATCTTCGGTCGCGAGACCCCGGTCGAGCTGGCGTTCACCCAGGTCGCCAAAATTTAGTCCCACCTCCGCCCTCGCCCCGGCCGCCGGGATCGAGGGCGGAGTGCGTTCGGCCGGCTAGGCGCGGGCCCGGGCAACCGGCCCCACTCGAAGGACGAGGGCACGCCCCCCGGTAAGGTGTATGGGTTCGTGCGCGGATCCGAACAGCGTCAGCCGGATTCGTTTGCGAGCGCCGGGCCGCGTGCCCGGATGCGGGCCACGCCCGCGACAGGCTTACGGCAACCGTAAGGACCCGAAACCAAGGAAGAAAGATGCCCCCCAAGAAGAAGAAGCTCGCCGGGATCATCAAGCTGCAGATCCAGGCCGGCGCGGCGAACCCGGCTCCGCCCGTTGGTCCCGCCCTCGGTCAGCACGGCGTCAACATCATGGAGTTCTGCAAGGCGTACAACGCCGCGACCGAGTCGCAGCGTGGCAACGTCATCCCGGTCGAGATCTCCGTTTACGAAGACCGGTCCTTCGACTTCAAGCTGAAGACCCCGCCCGCTGCCAGGCTGCTGCTCAAGGCCGCTGGTGTGCAGAAGGGCTCGGCCGAGCCGCACCGCACCAAGGTCGCCAAGGTGACCATGGACCAGGTTCGCGAGATCGCCAAGACCAAGATGGAAGATCTCAACGCCAACGACCTGGACCAGGCGGCGAAGATCATCGCGGGCACCGCGCGCTCGATGGGTATCACCGTCGAAGCCTGAGCGAAGCGAAGGCTTCAGTCGAGCGCAGCGGCGTAATCCGCTAACTCGGTGGGAGGGTCGGCCAGACCCGGAAACCACTTCTGAACCAAGAACTTTAAGGACAGAGAATCATGGCAAAGCGAAGCAAGGCGTATCTCGCCGCGGCCGAGAAGGTCGATCGCACCAAGCTGTACTCGCCGCTGGCCGCCGCGCGCCTGGCGAAGGAGACCGCCACCGCCAAGACCGACGCGACCGTCGAGGTCGCCGTTCGTCTCGGTGTCGACCCCCGCAAGGCCGACCAGATGGTCCGCGGCACCGTCAACCTGCCGCACGGCACCGGTAAGACCGCCCGCGTCATCGTGTTCGCGGTCGGCGACAAGGCCGCCGAGGCCGAGGCCGCCGGTGCGGACGCCGTCGGCGCCGAGGATCTGATCGAGCGGATTCAGGGCGGCTGGCTGGACTTCGACGCCGCGATCGCCACCCCCGACCAGATGGCCAAGGTCGGCCGCATCGCGCGTGTCCTCGGCCCGCGCGGTCTGATGCCGAACCCGAAGACGGGCACCGTCACCCCCGATGTGACCAAGGCCGTCAACGACATCAAGGGCGGCAAGATCAACTTCCGCGTCGACAAGCAGGCCAACCTGCACTTCGTGATCGGCAAGGCCTCCTTCGAAGAGGCCAAGCTGGTGGAGAACTACGGCGCCGCGCTGGACGAGATCCTGCGTGCCAAGCCGTCGACCGCCAAGGGCCGCTACGTCAAGAAGGTGACGGTCTCGACGAACACCGGACCGGGCATCCCGGTGGACCCGAACCGCACCCGCAACCTCCTCGAAGAGGACGCGTAAGCAGCACCGAGGTCACGCACCTCACCACCGCCGAGGGCGGGAACGCGAATTGCGTTTCCGCCCTCGGCGTATTTCCGGCCCGATCGCCCGATGGACCGCCGCGAACGACCGGTACACAGCGAACGGGGCGGAGTAAGCCTCCGATGCCGATGGTTACATCGGGCGTGACCAGAATTCTGTTGATCTCCGGAAGCACTCGCGACGGCTCCACCAATACCGCGGCCTTGCGCACCGCGTGTGCGATCGCGCCCAAAGGTGTGGAAGCGCGCCGCTACACAGGTTTACTGGAGTTACCGGCCTTCGTGCCGGGCGTGGACCCAGCGGCCTATCCCGCAGTTGTCGGATTGCGCGACGACCTGGCCTGGGCCGACGCAGTCTTGATCTCGACACCCGAATACGCGGGCACCCTCCCCGGCAGCTTGAAGAACCTCCTCGATTGGACCGTCGGCACCGCCGACCTGCACGAAAAGCCCACCGCCTGGCTCACCGTCGCGGCCAAGGGCCGCGGCGATGGCGCCACCGCCACCCTGGCGAGCGTCCTCGGCTACGTCGGCGCCGACATCGTCACCACGGCGTGCGTCCGCCTCCCCGTCTTGTCTGCCGACATCGGTGCAGACGGACTCGTTGCCGCTCGAGGCTTTCGCGACGGTGTACTCGAGGCTCTCGACGCACTGATGGGCCATGGGAAGACTCGAACCGGCGCGATTCGCGACTTTGTGGGCGCGGCCGAGGAGGGGGCGTTCGCAGCGCCGCTGGAACCGGACATCGAGAACCGTCTGTGGAACCACCGGTGACGGCCGGTCGCAGTGTCGACTGCGACCGGCTGTCACGCTGCCCGACGGTGTAGGGGCTATTGCTGCTGGTCGTTGGGGGATTCGGGGGTCTTGCGCCAGCCAAGCAGGACCGACTCGCCGCCCTGGGCGCCCCAGGGGAGGAAGAGAGCGACGATCAATGCGCAGACGACGACCGCGCCCGCGGCGACGAGGGAGGCGGCGTGGGAGCCCTGGAGGGCCGCGGTTTTCATTGCGGTGATGAGGTTTTCGCGCTGTGATTCGAGGAACGCGGGCAGTTCGCGTTTGCGGAGTTCGAGCACGCTGAGGGGGCTGGCCGCGACCAGGCTCTTCTGATCGTCGTTCATCAGGGCGTTCGGCACGCGATCGAGCAGCGGCTCGACGCGGGTCGTGTAGTAGGAGGCCACGATCGAGCCGAGCACTGCGACGCCGAGGGTGCCGCCGATCTCGCGGGTGGTGTCGTTGACCGCGGAACCAGCGCCCGCCTCGTTCAATGGCAATGAACCCATGATGGATTCGGTGGCCGGGCCCTGCACGATGGCCAGACCCAGCGCCATCGACACCATCGACGGCAGCACGTCGGTGACGTAGCCGCTGTCCACCGTCACCTGCCCGCCCAGGTAGAGCCCGAGGCCGGTGAGCAGCAGGCCGAACACGATGACCGGCGTGGTGCCCCAGCGTTGCGCGAGCAATGTCGCGACCGGCGCACCGATCGCCACCGAGAACGCGAAGGGCAATGAGGCGATACCGAATTCGAGTGGCGTGTACTCGCGCACGCCCTGGAAATACTGGGTGATCAGGAAAAGGAAGCCGAACATCGAGAAATATCCGACGGCTATCGACAGTGCGGGCATCGAAAAATGCCGATTGCGGAACAATCGCATATCCAGAATCGGTGCGGGGGTGCGCAATTCCCACGCGATGAATCCGGCCAGCAGCGCGACGCCGAGCGCGCCGACGGTCAGGGTGGTGACCGAGAGCCAGCCGTAGCGCGGCGCCTCGATGATCGACCAGACCAGCAGCGTGATGCCCGCGATGGACAGCGCGATGCCGGGCAGGTCCAGCCTGCCGACCTCGGCGGATCGCGATTCCGGCACCCACAGCATGGTGGCGACCAGCGCGACCAGTGCCACGGGCACGTTGATCCAGAACACCGAATGCCAGCTGAAGTGCTCGAGCAGCCAGCCGCCGGAGATGGGGCCGATGGCTATCGCGAAGCCCGCCATGGCCGTCCACGCGGCAATGGCCAACGCCCGCTCCCTGCGGTCGGTGAAGATGTTGATGATCAGGGCGAGGGTGGCGGGGAAGACGGCCGCGGCGAACACGCCCATGGCCGCGCGTGCCGTGATGACCGCGCCCATCGAATCCGACAGTGCGCCACCGACGGACATGACCGCGACGCCGATCAGGCCGATGGCCATCACTTTTCGGCGGCCGTAGCGGTCGCCGAGGTTGCCGAAGGCCAGCAACAGCCCGGCGAAGGTCAGGGTGTACGCGTCGACGACCCATTGCAGGCCGCTGACCCCGGTGGCCAGTTCGACACCGATCGAGGGGAGGGCCACGTTGACGATGGTGTTGTCGAGGACGACCAGCAGTTCGGCCAGGCAGATCACGGCCAAGGCGAGAAAGCGCTGGTTGCGTCGTTCCAGCAACACCGGTGGATCGACTATGGAGATTGCCATAGTTCAGCAGCCAAGCAGATACCTGTCACTGTTGGTAACACTTTTCGGCCGCGACATCCGCCACACCTGAGGGTGAAAAGTGACGGGCGACACAACAATTCGATTGCCGAAGGGTTCCGATCCGCCTCGGAGCGGGGATCGTTTTGGCAGCTGAGGGGCGCGTCGGCTACTGTGGACGGCAGTTATCGACGAGTTCGATCGCTACCCAATCCGTTCTACCGAAGACCGTTGGTCGCCGATCCCACATGGGTTCGGTCGAAGGTCCGGCGACATTGCCGGCGGCCCACGCAGGGAAGAACCGAGGCTGGGAGTCGATTCGAGCCACGCGGCTCGTGTTGATCTTTCCTTTGCGCCCCGGAACGCCTTGCGTCCGGGGCGTTCGTTTTGTCGCCGGGTCCTCGGATCGGTAGTTCGTGTACACGAACCGACATCCAGAGAGGAGGCGAAGTATGGCAAAGGCTGAGAAGGTCACCGCGGTCGAGGAGATCGCGGAACAGTTCCGGAACTCGACGGCCACCGTTGTCACGGAATACCGTGGCCTGTCGGTCGGCAAGCTCACCGAACTGCGGCGTGCGCTCGGCGCGGAGGCCACGTACTCCGTCGCCAAGAACACCCTGGTCAAGCGCGCTGCCGCCGAGGCGGGCGTGGAGGGCCTCGACGACTTGTTCGTCGGACCGACCGCCATCACCTTCATTCAGGGTGAGCCGGTCAACGCGGCCAAGGCGCTCAAGACCTTCGCCAAGGACAACAAGGCGCTCATCATCAAGGGCGGCTACATGGACGGCGCCGCGCTGTCCGTCGCCGAGGTCGAGAAGATCGCCGACCTGGAGACCCGCGAGGTCCTGCTGGCCAAGCTGGCCGGCGCCCTGAAGGGCAACCTGGCCAAGGCTGCAGGCCTCTTCAACGCTCCCGCCTCGCAGGTGGCCCGCCTGGCCGCCGCGCTGGAGGAGAAGAAGCGGGCCGAAGGCGGAGCCGCCGAGTAACACCTCCGTGCGCGGGCGGCACGCCCTCCATGGACACCAACTACCGAAAGGAAAACAACAATGGCCAACGTTGACGAACTGCTCGAGACCTTCGGCAACATGACCCTGCTCGAGCTGTCGGACTTCGTCAAGAAGTTCGAGGAGAAGTTCGAGGTCACCGCCGCCGCTCCGGTCGCCGTCGCCGCCGTCGGTGGCGCTGCCGCTCCGGCCGAGGCCGCCGAGGAGCAGGACGAGTTCGACGTCATCCTCGAGGGTGCGGGCGACAAGAAGATCCAGGTCATCAAGGTGGTCCGCGAGATCGTCTCCGGCCTGGGCCTGAAGGAAGCCAAGGACCTGGTCGAGGGCGCGCCGAAGCCGATCCTGGAGAAGGTTGCCAAGGACGCCGCCGAGGCTGCCAAGGCGAAGCTGGAAGAGGCCGGCGCCAAGGTTTCGGTCAAGTAATTCCACGAATTACTCGAACGGGCGGCCCCCAAATTCGGGGGGCCGCCCGTTTTCGCATTTTCGGGGACAGGCGAGCGGATTTGCATAAAAACGCAAGCACATTCGGCTTACTCTGGAGTCAGGTTGGGGTGTGCCCCGTCTCCCTCATGGGTTACAGTGACCGAACCCACTGTGACGTGACGCACCGCGATGACCGAGCGCGGTTCGCCGGTGGGCTGCTCGCTGAGAAATTGTGGAGGTTGGCGTGGGCGTCGAGGTCAGGACCGAGGGTGTAACCAAATCCTTCGGTTCACAGCGAATTTGGCAGGATGTCAGTCTGACCTTGCCCTCCGGCGAGGTGAGCGCGCTACTCGGTCCCTCGGGTACCGGTAAGTCGGTGTTCCTGAAGTCGCTGATCGGCCTGCTGCGCCCGGAGCGCGGCTCGATCTATATCGACGGCACCGACATCACCACCTGCTCCAACAAGGAGCTCTACGAGATCCGCAAGCTTTTCGGCGTGCTGTTCCAGGACGGCGCGCTGTTCGGTTCGATGAACCTCTTCGACAATGTCGCGTTCCCGCTTCGTGAGCACACGAAGAAGAGCGAGTCCGAGATCAAGCAGATCGTCATGGAGAAGCTCGAGCTCACCGGTCTGCTCGGTGCGGAGGGCAAGCTGCCCGGCGAGATCTCCGGCGGTATGCGCAAGCGCGCCGGTCTGGCCCGCGCTCTGGTGCTCGACCCGCAGATCATCCTGGTCGACGAGCCCGACTCCGGTCTCGACCCGGTCCGCACCTCCTACCTGAGCCAGCTGCTGATCGACATCAACGCCCAGATCGACGCCACGATCCTGATCGTCACGCACAACATCAACCTGGCGCGCACCGTGCCCGACAACATCGGCATGCTGTTCCGCCGCCAGCTGGTCATGTTCGGCCCGCGCGAGGTGCTGCTCACCTCCGAGGAGCCGGTGGTCAAGCAGTTCCTCAACGGCCGCATGATCGGCCCGATCGGCATGTCCGAGGAGAAGGACGAGGCCCAGATGGCGCGCGAGCAGGCGATGGTGGACGCGGGCCACCACCACGGCGGCGCCGAAGAGGTCGAGGGCATCATCCCGCAGATGAAGGCGCAGCCGGGCATGCCCGTGCGTCAGGCGGTGGCCCGCCGCAGGGCGCGCGTGCGCGAGATCATGCACACCCTGCCGCACGCGGCGCAGGTCGCGATCCGCGAATCCATGGCGGAGAACGATGACACACAAGTGATGTCGTACAACGCCCCGAATGTCGGCAGCTACGAGGGCGGCGCTTTCGACACAACCGTGCGCCACAACACAACTAACGGGTAACATACGCCCGTGAACTCGACCCTGGCGCGTGTGCGTACTCCAGTCGAGTCGGCGTTTGCCCAGGCGGGCAACGTCTTTGCGTTGTTCGTCGACGTGATGCGCAAGATGTTCCGCCGGCCTTTCCAGTGGCGCGAATTCATCGAGCAATCGTGGTTCATCGCCAGCGTCTCGATCTTGCCGAGCGCGCTGGTGGCCATCCCGTTCGGCGCGGTCGTCGCGCTGCAGACCGGTTCGCTGATCAAACAGCTCGGCGCCGAGTCGTTCACGGGCGCCACCAGCGTGCTCGCCACCGTGCAGCAGGCGGCTCCGGTGGTGACCGCGCTGATCATCGCGGGCGCGGCCGGGTCGGCGGTGGCCGCCGACCTCGGCGCGCGCACCATCCGCGAGGAGATCGACGCCATGGAGGTGCTCGGCGTCGACCCGGTGGCGCGGCTGGTGGTGCCGAGGGTGCTCGGCATGACGCTGGTCGCGGTGCTGCTCAACGGGTTGGTGTCGGTCGTCGGCATCGCGGGCGGCTACTTCTTCAACGTGCTGCTGCAGGGCGGAACGCCCGGCGCGTACCTCTCGTCGTTCTCCGCTTTGGCTCAGCTGCCCGACCTGTGGATCGGCGAGATCAAGGCGGCGATCTTCGGGCTGCTCGCCGGGGTGATCGCCGCGTACAAGGGGTTGCATCCCAAAGGGGGGCCGAAAGGAGTCGGTGACGCGGTGAATCAATCCGTGGTGATCACGTTCCTGGTCCTCTTCTTCGTCAATCTCGTTCTGACACTGGTCTATCTGCAAGTCGTCCCGGCCAAGGGCGCCTGACCGATGGCGACCTCCTACCGCAACCCGGCTTTCGCCAAAACGGCTCGCCGGGCCAATCAGATCGTGCGCGGACCGCTGAACGTGATCGACCGCGCCGGCGAGCAGATGTCGTTCTACTCGCGCGCCATCGCGTGGATTCCGCGCGCCGCGGTGCACTACCGCAAAGAGGTCATGCGGCTGCTCGCCGAGGTGACCTTCGGCTCCGGCGCGCTCGCGGTGATCGGCGGGACCATCGGCGTGATCATCTTCATGTCCGGTTCGGTCGGCGTCGTCGTCGGCCTGCAGGGCTTCAAGGCGCTCGACGCGCTGGGCAGTTCCGTGCTCACCGGCTTCCTCACCGCCTACATCAATACGCGCGAAATCGCCCCGCTGGTGGCGGCATTGGCCCTCTCCGCGACGGTGGGCTGCGGCTTCACCGCGCAGCTCGGCGCCATGCGCATCTCCGAGGAGATCGACGCGCTCGAGGTGATGGCGGTGCCCGGCGTGCCGTTCCTGGTGACCACCAGGGTGATCGCCGGATTCCTCGCGGTCATCCCGCTCTACATCGTCGGCCTGCTCGGCGCCTACTTCGCCTCGCGCGCGATCAGCATCTGGTTCAACGGCCAATCGAGTGGTTCCTACGACCACTACTTCAGCCTGTTCCTGCCGCCGGAGGACGTGCTCTATTCGTTCCTCAAGGTGCTGATATTCGCGTTCGTGATCATCCTGGTGCACTGCTACTACGGCTTCACCGCCACCGGTGGCCCCGCGGGCGTCGGCGTCGCGGTGGGTCGCGCGGTGCGCGCCGCCATCGTGCTGGTGAACGTGCTCGACTTCTTCCTCAGCCTCGCGATCTGGGGAACGACCACGACGGTGCGGGTCGCCGGATGAGGGGATTCGTACACCTCGCCCGCACTCGGCTTTCGCCGTGCGGATCAGGCGTTGTTCCGCGATCGGAGGCGCTTCGCTTCCCCGATCGACGTATACCTGCCTGCGACAACACGTCGCACGCTGACCTCAGGGGACTGAGGCATGAGTAGCGGAACTCAGGCGTGGCGGTCCACCGAGAAGACTCGGGTGCGGCTGCTGGGCATCGCGTTCTTCGTGATCGTCGGGCTGTTCCTGTGGACGACCGTCGCGATCTACAACAAACAGTTCGTCCGGACGGTCGACGTGCATCTGGTGACCGACACCGTCGGCAACGCGTTGACCAAGAACGCGGACGTGAAGGCGCGCGGAGTGCTGGTCGGCGAGGTGCGGTCGAGCCGGACCGAGGGCGGCGAGGTGACCCTCGACCTGGCCATCGATCCCGGTAAGGCCACGCAGATCCCGGTGAACGCGACCGCGCGGCTGCTGCCGAAGACGCTGTTCGGCGAGCGCTACGTCGACCTGGTGATCCCCGAGGACGCCAGCCCGCAGCATCTGACCGACGGCGTCACCCTGTACCAGGACGCCAGCGGCAACGCGATCGAGATCAGCAAGCTGCTCGACGATCTGCTGCCGCTGCTGCAGTCCATTCCGCCGCAGGATCTGGCCGCGACCCTCGGCGCGCTCTCCCAGGCGCTGTCGGGTCAAGGCCTGGCCCTCGGCGAGACCGTGGACAAGCTGGACACGATCTTCCGCGACGTCAACGTCGTGCTGCCGGAACTGCAAGAAGGTCTGCGCGGCTTCGCCGAGACCGCCGCGGTGTACTCCGACGCGGCGCCGCAGCTCATCGACGCGCTGAACAACCTGCGCACCACCAACGCCACCATCGTGCAGCGTCGTTCGGACATCGACACCCTGTACGCCACGCTCACCCCGACCTCGTCGAGCCTGGCCGACTTCCTGCTGGCCAACCGCGACAACATCATCGACGTGGCCGCCGACTCGCGACCGGCGCTGGAGCAACTGGCCGTGTACTCGCCGAGCTACCCCTGCGCGCTGGCCAACTTCGCGCAGATGAAGCCGCGCATCGACCAGCTCTTCGGCATGGGCACCGACCGGCCTGGCTCCCGGGTGACGATCGAGCTGACCAACACCCGCGGCAAGTACCTGCCCAACCAGGACGAGCCGCGCTGGCTGGACACCCGCGGCCCGTGGTGCCTCCCCGAATACCCGGTGAACGTGGATCCGGGCCAGTACACCGGCGGCCCGAACAACGACGGCTCCTACGCGGTGCCCAGCCGATACCCCGGTGATCAGGACAGCGGCAAGTTGCCGGTGCCGCAGTTCGGCGTGTACCCGGCGGGGCAGGTGCCGACGCTGGCGGGCTCGCCCCGCGAGCAGCAGTCGCTCGGCGCGATCTACGGTGCGGCGCAGGGGGTTTCGCCCGAACAAGTGCCGAGCTGGGTGACCAGGATCGGGGCGCCCGCCTTCCGAGGCAGCGAGGTGAGCGTGCGATGAAGGAAAAGCTGCGCGGGCTCGGCGGGCCGCTGACCAAATTGATCATCTTCGCGGTCGTGACGCTGTTCGTCACGACGCTGCTCGGTCTGTCGATCGCCAATTACACCGGCGGCGGCTCGCTGTTCAAGGCGCGGTTCACCGACGTCACCTCGCTGAACCCGGGTGACGAGGTGCGCATCGCGGGCGTGCGGGTCGGCAAGGTCACCGACGTCTCGATCGTCGACAAGCGATTGGCCGAGGTGAAATTCGAACTCACCGACCGCGATTGGCTGCCCGCCTCCACCACCGCCACCATCCGCTACCGCAACCTGGTCGGCCAGCGCTACATCGCGCTCGAGCAGGGCACCGGCGAGCAAGGCCGCAAGCTCAACGAGGGCGGCACCATTCCGCTGGACCGTACCCGGCCCGCCCTGAACCTGACCACGCTGTTCAACGGCTTCCGTCCGCTGTTCCGCACGCTGAGCGCCGAGGACGTGAACAAGCTCTCCTACGAGATCATTCAGGTCTTCCAAGGCGAGCAGGGCACCATTCACGACCTGGTGGTGAGCACCGCGAGCCTGACCAACAAGATCGCCGACAAGGACGCGGTGATCGGCGAGCTGGTGGAGAACCTGACCGCCGTGCTGGAGACGGTCAACGAGCGCGACGACCAGTTCGACGAGCTCATCGTGAACACCGAGGCGCTGGTCTCCGGCTTGGCCGCCGAGCGCGAGACCGTCGGCCGCTCGATCAGCTCGCTGGGCAACCTGGCCACGGCCACCTCGGACCTGCTCGTGCCAACCCGGCCCTCGCTGCAGGGCACGATCGCGGGCCTGAACCAGCTCACCGGGACGCTGAACGAGCGCTCCGACGAGGTGAACCAGGCGCTGGCCACGCTGCCGGTGAAGATGGAAAAGCTCGGGCGGGTGGGCAGTTACGGCTCCTGGTTCCAGTTCTACCTGTGCGGTATCGACATCGTGGTCGGTCCGGGCGCGGTGGACGCGCCGCAGCTCAACCTGCCCGCGGGTCTGCCGACGATCAACCAGCCGCTGTACACCAACGCCGCGCCGCGCTGCCACGGGAAGGCCCGCTGATGGACGATCGGATCCTCCTCGGCAAGCGCAGCCCGGTCTTCCTCGGCGTGCTCGGCCTCGCCATGGTGGTGCTGGTGACGATGTCGGCGTTTTCCCTCGATCGGCTGCCGATCATCGGGGCGGGCACCAAGTACCGCGCCGAGTTCTCCGAGGCCGCGGGTCTGAAGAAGGGCAACGAGGTCCGCATCGCGGGCGTGAAGGTCGGCTCGGTCTCCGACGTCCGTCTGGACGGTGATCGGGTGATCGTCGACTTCCGCACCAAGGACGCCTGGATCGGCAACGAGACCACCGCCTCCATTCAGATCAAGACGCTGCTCGGCCAGAAGTACCTGGCCCTCGATCCGCGCGGTTCCGGCCCCGCCGATCCGGACAAGCCGATCCCGTTGTCGCGCACCGTGTCTCCCTACGACGTGGTGGACGCCTTCTCGGACGCGGCGGCGACCATCGAGGAGATCGACACCGCCCAGCTGGCTACCAGCATGCGGGTGCTCGCCGAGGCGTTCGAGACCACGCCGCCGGAGATCCGCGGCTCCATCGACGGTGTCGCGCGGCTCTCGGAGACGTTGGCCAAGCGCGACGAGGAACTGAAGCGGCTGTTCAAGGCCACACGCCAGACCACCGAGGTGCTCGCCGACCGCAACGCCGAGTTCGAGCGGCTGCTCGCCTCCGGTGGTCAGCTGCTCGCCGAGCTGAACATTCGCCAGCAGGCAATCCGCCAGCTGCTCACCGGGGCCAAGACGGTTTCCGCCGAGCTGAGCGCGCTGGTCGCCGACAACTCCGAGCAAATCGGTCCCGCGCTGACCAACCTGGCCGCCGCGATCGAGTTGCTGAACGACAACCAGCAGAACATCTCCAAGACGCTGGAGCTGGCCGGCCCCTTCTACGGCCTGTACGCGAACGTGCTCGGCACCGGCCGGTGGTTCGACGCGGTGATCGTCAATCTCGTGCCGCCCGCGCTGCCGGAGATCCCCGGCTACCGGGATCCGGTACGGAACATGGGAGGTAGCTGACGTGGCCGCGAGCTGGCGCAGGGATCCGCTCACCGCGTTCCGCGAGTCGGGTCGTGGCACCAAGATCGGCATCGCGCTCGGCGTCGTCCTGGTGCTGATCGCGGGGTGGGTGCTGTGGTGGGGCTTCGATCGGCTGACCACCACCAGGATCACCGCCTACTTCGATCGCTCGGTCGGCATCTACGAGGGCTCCGACGTGCGTATCCTCGGCGTTCCGGTGGGCCGGGTCGAGTCGGTCGAGCCGATGGGCGACCAGGTGAAGATCGTGATGGGCGTCGACCGCGGTTACGACGTGCCCGCCAACGCGCAGGCCGCGCAGATCACCCCGTCGGTCGTCTCCGACCGCTTTATCCAGCTGACGCCGGTCTATCGCGGCGGCCCGAAGATGGATCGCAACGCGACGATTCCGCGGGAACGTACCGTCACCCCCGTCGAGGTGGACCAGCTCTACAAGAGCATCGCTGAGCTCAGCGACGCGCTCGGCCCGGACGGCGCCAACAAAGAGGGCGCGGTGAACGAGCTCGTGCGCACCTCGGCGGCCAACCTGGCGGGCAACGGCGAGGCGCTGGCCAACAGCATCACGCAGCTCTCCGCCGCGGCAAGGTACCTGTCCGAGGCGCGCGGTGACATCTTCGAGACCGTCAAGAACCTGCAGAACTTCGTGAGCATGCTGGCGAAGAACGATCAGCAGGTGCGCCAATTCAACAGCCAGCTGGCCGATCTGGCCGGATTCCTGGCCGACGAGCGGCAGAACCTCGGCGATGCGCTGCAACTGCTCTCGGTGGCTCTCGGCGACGTCGCGCGGTTCATCGATGACAACCGCGCGCTTGTCGCGGAGAACGCCGAGGCGCTGACCACCCTCACCAAGACCCTGGCCGATCAGCGCGCCGATCTCGCCGCCGCGCTGCCGGTGATCCCGCTCGCGCTGAGCAACCTGATCAACATCCACAACGCCGAGTCCGGAACCCTCGACATGCGGGCCAATTTCACCGACCTGCAGGACCCGTTCGGCACCGTCTGCAGGATGCTCGACCTGTCGAAGCTGATGCCGGGCGACCCGCGCTTCGAGGCGCTCGGACGTCAGATGCGCCCGATCCTGGACCACTGCAAGGAGATCACCGACCAGATCACCGCCGGGGTGCAGACCCCGACGCTGATCCTGCCGTTCGGCATCCTCTCCGGCGAGAACCAGCAGCGCGATCCTGTGCCTGGCACCGTGCCCGGTACGCCGTCCAACCAATTGCCACCGTCCGAGCAGGGAGGTGAGCGATGAAGACGACCAAGCCGATCGTCCGCGGGATGTCCGCGGCGGCGCTCGCCGTCTCGGCCGCGCTGATCAGTTCGTGCGCCGCCGACGGCATCTACAGCGTGCCGCTGCCCGGCGGCGCCGACGTCGGCCCGCATCCGATCCACGTCGACATCCACTTCGACGACGTGCTCGACCTGGTGCCGCAGTCCGCGGTGAAGGTCGAGGGCGTGCCGGTGGGCCGGGTCGAGGGCATCGCGCTCGCGGGAGACGGCTGGACCGCCAGCGTCCGTACGCTGATCAACTCCTCGGTCGACCTGCCCGCCAATGCCAGGGCCGAGGTGCGGCAGTCGAATCTGCTCGGCGAGAAGTTCATCGAGCTCTCCCCGCCCGCCGCGGACCCGGATCCGGCGAAGCTTGCCGACGGTGCGGTGATCCCGGTCGAGCACACCCGCCACGCCACCGAGATCGAGCAGGTGCTCGGCGCCATGTCGCTGCTGCTCAACGGCGGCGGCGTCGCACAGCTGCAACCCATCGTCACGGAGCTGAACAAGACGCTCGGTGGCCGCGAGGACCGGGTGCGCTCGCTGCTGGAGCAGGCCAACACCCTGATCGGCGGGTTGAACGAGCAGGTCGACGACATCACCCGTGCCATCGACGGTCTCGCCACGCTCAGCAGCCGGGTGAGCACCCAGACCGAGCAGATCCGCAGGATCCTCGACGAGCTCCCCGAGGGCATCAGAATCCTGGAAGAGCAACGGCCTGAACTGGTTTCGCTGCTCGCCCAGCTGGACCGGGTGGGGCAGGCCGGTTTCGACGTGCTGAATACCGCCAACGACGATCTGATCCGCGACCTGAACTCGCTGCGGCCGACGCTGCAAGCACTCGGCCGCGCCGCGCCGGACCTGGTGACCGCGTTCCCGCTGATCCCGACCTATCCGTTCCCCGACTCCTCGCTGGAGGGCACTTTCGGCGGCCAGGTCAACACCTGGCTCTCGGTGGACCAGCAGATCGGCGTCACGCTGAGCAACCTCGGTGTCGGCAAACCGGATCCGGTGTACATCCCGCCGCCGTACGGCCCGCCGGTGAACGTGGATCCGTCCAACCCGTACTACAACGGCAACGGTCCGCGCCCCGGCTGGCCGACGGTGTCGCTGGTCCCGCTGCCGCCGACCATGGCGGTACTGCCCGCACCCGGCGCGCCTGTGCCGAACCCGCTCGGGCCGCTGCTGGAACAGTTCGGCGTGACGCCTCCCGTCGCCGCCGAAGGAGGGGGTGAGCCGCGATGACTCGCCTCGTTCGCAACCAGCTGATCGTCTTCGTGGTGATCGCCGTGGTCGGCGTGATCTTCGTCGGCGCCAAGTACATCCGGCTCGACCACTTGCTCGGTTTCGGCGAGTACGCCGTTCGGGTCGACGCGGAGCAGACCGGCGGCATCTACAAGGGCGCCGAGGTGACCTATCGCGGCGTCCCGGTCGGCCGGGTCGGCGGGGTCGAGCTCACCGACGAGGGCGTGAGCATGACGCTGGTCATCGACTCCGACTCGCCGCGCATCCCGGCCTCGGCGAAGGCCGTGGTGGCCAACCGGTCGGCCATCGGCGAGCAGTACGTCGACCTGCAGCCCGACAACGACAGCGGCCCGTACCTGAAGGACGGCTCGGCCATCTCAGGGGCGCAGACGCCGATCTCGGTGGAGGAGCTGATCTCCAGCGTCGACCACTTCACCAGCACGGTGGACCTGGAGGCGCTGAACACCACCGTCACCGAGCTGGGCAAGGCGTTCGACGGCAAAGGCGACGACCTGCAGGTTCTCCTGCAGTCGCTGAACGAGTTCACCGCCACGTTCCACGAGACGCTGCCGCAGACCATCCAGTTGATCCGCGACGGCAGGGTGGTGTTCGCCACCCAGGCCGAGCAGGGGGACGCGATCCGGCGGTTCAGCGACGGCCTGGATCGGCTCTCCGTACAGCTGCGCGCCAGCGACCCCGCGATACGCAGGTTGATCGGCACCGGCACCGACGCGGGCGAGCAGGTCGGCGCCCTACTCGACGAGAGCGGCGGCGCGCTCACCGAGGACCTGGCCAACCTGCGCGTGCTGCTGCAGAGCATCTCGCCCAAGTTCTACGCGCTGCGACCGCTGCTGCAGATGCTGCCGCAGCTGTCGCTCGGCGCGTCCGCGACCGCGCCCGGCGACGGCACCAGCCATTTCGGCCTGGTGCTCGAGACGAACAACCCCCCCGCCTGCACCGTCGGCTACGAGGGCACCCAGCGCATTCTCGAGCAGATGAAGGCGCAGAACCCGGACTTCGACGACACCCGCGACGAGTTCCCGTTCAACAAGGACGCGAAATGCCTTGTGCCATTCGGCAATCCGACCGCGGTCCGCGGCGGCGAGCGGGCCGAGCTGGCCGATCCGAGCATCTCGCAACCGTGGGACGACAACCCCAAGGTCGACCCGGAGAAGCTGAACCTGAACCCGATCGCCGTGCAGCTCGCCACCCTGATGGGGGTCACGCCGAAGCGGTGACCAGGAAGGATGAGGTTATGGTTGGCAGTCGTGAATTCTGATCTGTCGGCGGAAAGCCCGGCTGCCGAGCCCTCGGCCGAGGCCGCTTCGGGCCGTCCGCCGGTCGCGGTGACGGCGGTGGTGTTCGGCGCGCTCGCCGTCGCCCTGGTGGCCGCGCTGTGGTTCGGCGGCGGCTGGGTCCGCGCGGCGTTCTTCACCGACGGCCCGCGCGCCGACGCCCGCGATTCCGCGCTGGACGCCGCGCGTCAGGCCGCGATCAACATGACCTCGATGAACCTCGACGACGTGCCCGGCTCGCTCGCGCTGGCCAGGTCCTCGATGACCGGCCCGATCCTGGAGTCGGCGACGAAGAACCAGCAGCAGTCCGAGCAGCTGGCCGCACAGGCGGGCGTCGGCATGAAGTCCCAGGTGCTCGGCGCCTCGCTGACCTCGCTGAACAGTGAGCGGGACAAGGCGTCGGCGCTGGTGGTGTTGCAAGTGACGGAGTCGAAGCCGGACAAGTCGGTTTCCGATTACCGGTACACCTGGAGCCTGGACATGACCAAGGACGGCGACATCTGGAAGGCCGAGCAGGTCGCCTCGCTGACCCAGCCGGTGCTGCTGGATGGTCCAGGCCCGACCGGGCTCGGACAGCCGGGCGCGCAACCGCCCGCGCCGACCCAGGGGGCGCCCGCGCAGGAGGGACCGCGATGAACGAGCGCCGCCCCGTCAACCGCGTCACCCCGAAGCGGCGCACCGCGCAGCAGGCCGCGCGCCCGGTCCGCAAGCCCAAGGTCGCCTCCGCGCGTCCGGCCGCGACCACCCGGGACATCCAGGCCGGGGACGAGCAGTCGAGCGCCGCGACGCGCCGCGTGGCACCGCGACGCGTTCCGTCGGCCGGTTCCTGGACTCCGGTCGCCGCCGCGCTCGTCGCGGTCGCGCTGCTCGCCGGGTTCGCCGTGCTCGCCGCGCTGCGGCCCGGCGTGCCCGATGACAACCGGGCCTTCGTCGACACGAGCGCGACCGAAGAGGTGCGCGCCGCCGCCGACCATGCCCTGCGGACCATCTACGGCTATGACATCGCGACCATCGATGGCTACGAGGCCGCGGTTCGCCAGGTGGTCACCGGCACCATGCTGACCGACCTCGACAAATTCGCCGCCACCACCGTCGACGCCATTCGGCAGGCGCAGACCAGCGCTGATGCCGAGGCCGACCCGATCGGGGTGACGATGCTCACCGAGGATCGCGCGGAGCTGCTGGTGAACCTGGTGGTGAGCGCAACCAAGGACGGCGTCGCCCAGCAGAGCGTGGCGGGTCCTGTGGTGCTGCGCATGCAGAAGGTGGACGGTCGCTGGCTCGCCAGCGGCATCGTCGACCAGTGATCTTGGTCGGCGCCGCCGTATTCCGCCGGAAGCGGGTCGGTCCCGGCACTTGACGAGCTTCGCAAGACCCGTCACGCTATTCACAACAGCGGCAGCTGTCACAAGTGGTTTCAGCCGCCCCGTAGCTCTCGACGCAGCCAGCGATTCGGGTGCCGGGCATCGCCCGAGCGGGGTCGGCGCGCGGGCCGCTTGCCCACGCCTCCCCGGCGCGTCGCCCACGGCGCGCCAGCGGCGTGGAGGATCACACGGGTGGTACTTTGACACCTCCGTGTCTATGAGTGTAGGTTTGGACTTTGCGCTGGCTGCCTCCTGTCCATACCTCGATTCGCACACGTAAGTTTCGCCTTCCGGTGTTACTTCCGTTGTTGCCTGTTCGGGTTTCGTTCGGGTTGTGACCAGCGGAATTCGTAGCAGAAGCAAGCGACGGTCGCGGACCACCACGCGACGCGCGTGAGGTGCTGGAAGGACGCATCTTGGCAGTCTCCACCCAGACCAAGGCAGTTGCCGGTATCCCTGGAGCCCCGAAGCGGGTCTCCTTCGCGAAGATCCGTGAACCCTTGGAAGTGCCGGGTCTTCTCGATCTACAAACGGAATCGTTCTCCTGGTTGGTCGGTTCGTCGGAATGGCGTGAGCGCGCGGCAGCTCGCGGCGACGTCGGCCTTGTCGGTGGACTCGAGGAGGTGCTCGAGGAGCTGTCGCCGATCGAGGACTTCTCCGGCTCCATGTCCCTGTCCTTCTCGGACCCGCGCTTCGAAGAGGTCAAGGCCTCCATCGACGAGTGCAAAGAAAAGGACATGACCTACGCGGCGCCGTTGTTCGTCACCGCGGAGTTCATCAACAACAACACCGGTGAGATCAAGAGCCAGACGGTCTTCATGGGTGATTTCCCGATGATGACCGACAAGGGCACGTTCATCATCAACGGCACCGAGCGTGTCGTCGTTTCGCAGCTGGTCCGCTCCCCGGGCGTCTACTTCGATCACAGCATCGACAAGGGCACCGAGAAGGACCTGCACAGCGTGCGTGTCATCCCGTCGCGCGGCGCGTGGCTGGAGTTCGACGTCGACAAGCGCGACACCGTCGGCGTGCGCATCGACCGCAAGCGCCGTCAGCCGGTCACCGTGCTGCTGAAGGCGCTCGGCTGGACCACCGAGGAGATCGTCGAGCGCTTCGGCTTCTCCGAGATCATGATGTCCACCCTCGAGAAGGACAACACCGCCGGTCAGGACGAGGCGCTGCTGGACATCTACCGCAAGCTGCGTCCGGGCGAGCCGCCGACCAAGGAATCCGCGCAGACCCTGCTGGAGAACCTGTTCTTCAAGGAGAAGCGCTACGACCTGGCGCGCGTCGGTCGCTACAAGATCAACAAGAAGCTGGGCATCCACCTCAACGAGCCGGTCATCGGTTCGGTGCTGACGAGGGAAGACATCGTCAGCACCATCGAGTACCTGGTGCGCCTGCACTCCGGCGACAAGGTCATGACCGCCCCCGGCGGCGAAGAGGTGCCGGTCGAGGTCGACGACATCGACCACTTCGGCAACCGTCGCCTGCGCACCGTCGGCGAGCTGATCCAGAACCAGATCCGGGTCGGCCTCTCCCGCATGGAGCGCGTCGTCCGCGAGCGCATGACCACCCAGGACGTCGAGGCCATCACGCCGCAGACCCTGATCAACATCCGCCCGGTCGTCGCCGCGATCAAGGAGTTCTTCGGAACCTCCCAGCTGTCGCAGTTCATGGACCAGAACAACCCGCTGTCGGGTCTGACCCACAAGCGCCGCCTCTCGGCGCTGGGCCCGGGTGGTCTGTCCCGTGAGCGCGCCGGCCTGGAAGTCCGAGACGTCCACCCGTCGCACTACGGCCGCATGTGCCCGATCGAGACCCCGGAAGGCCCGAACATCGGCCTGATCGGCTCGCTGTCGGTGTACGCGCGGGTCAACCCGTTCGGCTTCATCGAGACGCCGTACCGCAAGGTCGTCGAGGGCCGGGTCACCGACGAGGTCAAGTACCTCACCGCCGACGAGGAGGACCGCGAGGTCCGCGCGCAGGCGAACTCTCCGGTGGACGCCGACGGCAACTTCCTCGAGGGCCGGGTGCTCGCGCGCCGCGGCAACGAGGAGATGGAGTTCGTCGCCCCGACCGAGGTGACCTACATGGACGTCTCGCCGCGCCAGATGGTGTCGGTCGCGACCGCCATGATCCCGTTCCTCGAACACGACGACGCCAACCGTGCCCTCATGGGCGCGAACATGCAGCGTCAGGCCGTGCCGCTGATCCGTTCCGAGGCGCCGATCGTCGGCACCGGCATGGAGCTGCGCGCCGCGACCGACGCGGGCGACGTCGTGGTGAACGAGAAGGCAGGCGTGGTCGAGGAGGTCTCCGCCGACTACGTCACGGTCATGGCCGACGACGGCACTCGCAAGTCCTACCGGATGCGCAAGTTCGCCCGCTCCAACCAGGGCACCTGCTCCAACCAGCGGCCGATCGTGGACGAGGGCCAGCGGGTCGAGCGTGGCCAGGTCTTGGCCGATGGTCCGTGCACCGAGAACGGTGAGATGGCCCTCGGCAAGAACCTGCTCGTGGCGATCATGCCGTGGGAAGGCCACAACTACGAGGACGCGATCATCCTGTCGCAGCGCCTCGTGGAAGAGGACGTCCTCACCTCGATCCACATCGAAGAGCACGAGATCGACGCCCGCGACACCAAGCTGGGCGCCGAGGAGATCACCAGGGACATCCCGAACGTCTCCGACGAGGTGCTCGCCGACCTGGACGAGCGCGGCATCGTGCGCATCGGCGCCGAGGTTCGCGACGGCGACATCCTGGTCGGCAAGGTCACCCCGAAGGGCGAGACCGAGCTGACCCCCGAGGAGCGGCTGCTCCGCGCGATCTTCGGTGAGAAGGCGCGCGAGGTCCGCGACACCTCGCTGAAGGTGCCGCACGGTGAGTCCGGCAAGGTCATCGGCATCCGCTTGTTCTCCCGCGAGGACGACGACGATCTGCCCCCCGGCGTCAACGAGCTGGTTCGCGTGTACGTCGCGCAGAAGCGCAAGATCCAGGACGGCGACAAGCTCGCCGGTCGCCACGGCAACAAGGGCGTCATCGGCAAGATCCTGCCGACCGAGGACATGCCGTTCCTGCCGGACGGCACGCCGGTCGACATCATCCTGAACACCCACGGTGTGCCGCGTCGTATGAACATCGGCCAGATCCTGGAGACCCACCTCGGCTGGATCGGCAAGGCGGGCTGGCAGGTCGATGGCAACCCCGACTGGGCGGCGAACCTGCCGGAGGAGATGTTCGGCGCGCCCGCCGACTCGAACATCGCCACCCCGGTGTTCGACGGCGCCCGCGAGGAGGAGCTGACCGGTCTGCTCGCCTCGACCCTGCCGAACCGCGACGGCGAGCGCATGGTCGACGACAACGGCAAGGCCACCCTGTTCGACGGCCGCTCCGGCGAGCCGTTCCCGTACCCGGTGGCCGTTGGCTACATGTACATCCTGAAGCTGCACCACCTGGTCGACGACAAGATCCATGCGCGTTCGACCGGCCCGTACTCGATGATCACCCAGCAGCCGCTCGGTGGTAAGGCGCAGTTCGGTGGTCAGCGCTTCGGTGAAATGGAGTGCTGGGCGATGCAGGCCTACGGCGCTGCGTACACCCTGCAGGAACTGCTCACCATCAAGTCCGACGACGTCGTTGGCCGCGTGAAGGTCTACGAGGCGATCGTGAAGGGCGAGAACATTCCGGAGCCGGGCATTCCGGAGTCGTTCAAGGTGCTCCTCAAGGAACTCCAATCGCTGTGCCTCAACGTCGAGGTGCTGTCTTCCGACGGCGCCGCGATCGAGCTGCGCGAAGGCGAGGACGAGGACCTGGAGCGCGCCGCGGCGAACCTGGGCATCAACCTGTCCAGGAACGAAGCGGCCACCGTCGACGATTTGGCGAACTAGGCGGTCGGGCGCGGAGGTGCTCGCCCCGGCGACCGCGTCCGCGCCCATCGCGAACAACCAACTAGTGAACTTTTGCTCGAATTAGACCCGCACAGGGGAAAGGAAGTTACGTGCTAGACGTCAACTTCTTCGATGAACTCCGGATCGGCCTTGCCACCGCCGAAGACATCCGCCAGTGGTCCTATGGCGAGGTGAAGAAGCCGGAGACCATCAACTACCGCACGCTGAAGCCGGAGAAGGACGGCCTCTTCTGCGAGAAGATCTTCGGTCCCACCAGGGACTGGGAGTGCTACTGCGGTAAGTACAAGCGTGTCCGCTTCAAGGGCATCATCTGTGAGCGCTGTGGCGTCGAGGTCACCCGCGCCAAGGTGCGCCGTGAGCGGATGGGCCACATCGAGCTGGCCGCGCCGGTCACCCACATCTGGTACTTCAAGGGCGTGCCGTCGCGCCTCGGTTACCTGCTCGACCTGGCGCCGAAGGATCTGGAAAAGATCATCTACTTCGCCGCCTACGTCATCGTCGGCGTCGACGAGGAGCTGCGTCACAACGAGCTCTCCACGCTCGAAGCCGAGATGGAGGTCGAGAAGAAGGCCGTCGCCGATCAGCGCGACGCCGATCTCGAGGCCCGCGCGCAGAAGCTGGAAGCCGACCTGGCCGAGCTGGAGGCGGAGGGCGCCAAGTCCGACGTGCGCCGCAAGGTCAAGGACGGCGGCGAGCGCGAGATGCGCCAGCTCCGTGACCGTGCCCAGCGCGAGCTGGACCGGCTCGAGGAGATCTGGAACACCTTCACCAAGCTGGCCACGAAGCAGCTCATCGTGGACGAGGTGCTCTACCGCGAGCTGACCGACCGCTACGGCGAGTACTTCACCGGCGCCATGGGTGCGGAGTCCATCCAGAAGCTGATGGAGAACTTCGACATCGAGGCCGAGGCCGAGAACCTGCGCGAGACCATTCGCACCGGTAAGGGCCAGAAGAAGCTGCGCGCGCTCAAGCGGCTCAAGGTCGTCGCGGCCTTCCAGGCCAACGGCAACTCGCCGATGGGCATGGTGCTCGACGCTGTTCCGGTGATCCCGCCGGAGCTGCGCCCGATGGTTCAGCTCGACGGTGGCCGCTTCGCCACCTCCGACCTGAACGACCTGTACCGTCGCGTGATCAACCGCAACAACCGCCTCAAGCGACTGATCGACCTCGGCGCGCCCGAGATCATCGTCAACAACGAGAAGCGGATGCTGCAGGAGTCCGTCGACGCCCTGTTCGACAACGGCCGCCGCGGCCGTCCGGTCACCGGACCGGGCAACCGTCCGCTCAAGTCGCTGTCCGATCTGCTCAAGGGCAAGCAGGGCCGCTTCCGTCAGAACCTGCTCGGTAAGCGCGTCGACTACTCGGGCCGTTCGGTCATCGTCGTCGGTCCGCAGCTGAAGCTGCACCAGTGCGGTCTGCCGAAGCTGATGGCGCTCGAGCTGTTCAAGCCGTTCGTGATGAAGCGCCTGGTCGACCTGAACCACGCGCAGAACATCAAGTCCGCCAAGCGGATGGTGGAGCGGCAGCGGCCGCAGGTGTGGGACGTCCTCGAAGAGGTCATCGCGGAACACCCCGTGCTGCTGAACCGTGCGCCCACCCTGCACCGCCTCGGCATCCAGGCCTTCGAGCCGCAGCTGGTGGAAGGCAAGGCCATCCAGCTGCACCCGCTGGTCTGTGAGGCGTTCAACGCCGACTTCGACGGTGACCAGATGGCCGTGCACCTGCCGCTGTCGGCGGAGGCGCAGGCCGAGGCCCGCATCCTGATGCTGTCCTCGAACAACATCCTGTCGCCCGCGTCGGGTCGTCCGCTCGCCATGCCGCGTCTGGACATGGTGACCGGCCTGTACTACCTGACCCGTCAGGTCGACGGCGCCAAGGGCGAGTACAAGCCCGCGACGAAGGACGAGCCGGAGTTCGGCGTGTACTCCTCGCCGGCCGAGGCGCAGATGGCGGTCGACCGCGGCGAGCTGACCGTGCGCTCCATGATCAAGGTGCGGCTCACCACCCAGCGTCCGCCGAAGGACGTCGAGGCGGAGCTGTTCCCGGAGGGCTGGCAGCGCGGCGACGCGTGGACCACCGAGACCACGCTGGGCCGGGTGCTGTTCAACGAGCTGCTGCCCGCGGACTACCCGTTCATCAACGAGCAGATGCCGAAGAAGCGGCAGGCGACGATCATCAACGATCTCGCCGAGCGCTACCCGATGATCGTGGTCGCGCAGACCGTCGACAAGCTCAAGGACTCGGGCTTCTACTGGGCCACGCGTTCGGGTGTCACCGTCTCCATGTCGGACGTTCTCGTTCCGCCGGAGAAGGCCGAGATCATGGAGCGCTACGAGGCGCAGTCGGATCAGATCGAGAAGAAGTACCAGCGTGGTGCGCTCGATCACCAGGAGCGCAACAACGCCCTGGTCAAGATCTGGCAGGAGGCGACAGAAGAGGTCGGTAAGGCGCTGCGCGCGCACTACCCGGCCGACAACCCGATCATCACGATCGTCGACTCGGGCGCCACGGGTAACTTCACCCAGACCCGTACCCTCGCCGGTATGAAGGGCCTGGTGACGAACCCGAAGGGTGAGTTCATCCCGCGGCCGATCAAGTCCTCCTTCCGCGAGGGCCTGACGGTTCTGGAGTACTTCATCAACACCCACGGCGCTCGTAAGGGTCTGGCCGACACCGCGCTTCGTACCGCCGACTCGGGTTACCTGACCCGTCGTCTGGTGGACGTCTCGCAGGACGTCATCGTGCGCGAGCACGACTGTGGCACCGAGCGCGGCATCGTCGTGCCGATCGCCGAGAAGCAGCTCGACGGCACCCTCATCCGCGACGCGCACGTGGAGACCTCCGCGTACGCTCGCACGCTCGCCGCCGACGCGCTGGACGCGTCCGGCAACGTCGTGGTGAACAAGGGCGCCGACCTGGGCGACCCGGCCATCGAGGCGCTGCTCGACGCGGGCATCACCGAGGTGAAGGTCCGCTCCGTGCTGACCTGCACCACCGGCACCGGCGTGTGCGCGACCTGCTACGGCCGCTCCATGGCGACCGGCAAGCTGGTCGACATCGGCGAGGCCGTCGGCATCGTCGCCGCGCAGTCCATCGGTGAGCCCGGTACCCAGCTGACCATGCGTACCTTCCACCAGGGTGGTGTCGCAGGTGACGACATCACCGGTGGTCTGCCGCGTGTTCAGGAGCTCTTCGAGGCTCGCGTGCCCAAGGGCAAGGCGCCGATCGCCGAGGTCTCGGGTCGCGTGCGGCTCGAGGACGACGACCGCTTCTACAAGATCACCATCATCCCGGACGACGGTGGCGAAGAGGTTGTCTACGACAAGCTCTCGAAGCGTCAGCGTCTGCGCGTGTTCAAGCACGACGACGGCACCGAGCGTCTGCTCTCCGACGGTGACCACGTCGAGGTCGGCCAGCAGCTGCTGGAAGGCGCGGCGGATCCGCACGAGGTGCTGCGCGTGATGGGCCCCCGTCAGGTGCAGATCCACCTGGTCCACGAGGTCCAGGAGGTCTACCGCTCGCAGGGTGTGTCGATCCACGACAAGCACATCGAGGTCATCGTGCGCCAGATGCTGCGTCGCGTGACGATCATCGATTCGGGCGCCACGGAGTTCCTGCCCGGTTCGCTCACCGAGCGTTCCGAGTTCGAGTCCTCGAACCGTCGCGTCGTCTCCGAGGGCGGCGAGCCCGCCTCGGGTCGTCCGGTGCTGATGGGTATCACCAAGGCATCGCTGGCCACCGATTCGTGGCTGTCGGCGGCGTCCTTCCAGGAGACCACTCGAGTCCTGACGGACGCGGCGATCAACTGCCGCTCCGACAAGCTCATCGGCCTCAAGGAGAACGTGATCATCGGCAAGCTGATCCCGGCCGGTACCGGCATCAACCGCTACCGGAACATCCAGGTGCAGCCGACCGAAGAGGCTCGTGCCGCGGCGTACGCGGTGCCGTCCTACGACGACACCTACTACAGCCCGGACAGCTTCGGCGCCACCACCGGCGCCGCGGTCCCGCTGGACGACTACGGTTTCAGCGACTACCGGTAATCGGTAGGCACCGATAGGCATTCGGCCCCCGCTCCTCCCGGAGCGGGGGCCGTTTTGTCAGGCATTCAAGGAAAGGTGCTGTGTTCGAGCCACAGATCGAGCCTGGCCGCGCCGGATGGCCACCTCCGTGGCAGACGCAACCACAGCCGGTCGGCCACGCTGACTTCGCAGACCGTCTATACGCCTCGCAGGCCGTGCAGTCTCTGTGAGGTGTATGGACGGTCTGCGAAGACCCGGGATGTGGGTCGTGGTGGCGTAGTGGTTCGTTGACGGGAATGGCGGTGCACGGCGAGAAGGTGGCCTGGGCGGCCAAGTGTGATTTTCGATGTCGTGCCTGAAATAGGTTGGTGCAGTTAGGATGTGGCACGGCTTGGCGCTGGTTCGGTGTCGGGGCGGCCCGGACGGCTGAGTGTGCGTAAGGGGGCGCGTTCGTGGATGGCAGTGCGTTGAGATGGAGTCGGGGGCGGCGGGGGGCCGTGCGCGGAAGGACGGCGTCGGGGGCGCTGGTGAGTTTGGTTGTGTCGGTTCTGTTCTGCGTGGGGACGGCCGCGTTGTGGGAGGCGGAGGGGCAAGGCGAGAAGCCCGGTGCGGGGCCGGTCACGTCGGTGATCGGACCGCCGCCGCAGGGGATTCCGGCCGCGCTCCAGCGGGAGTTGCCACGGCGGAACGCGGTGCGTCTGGTGCGTGACGGTGCGCCGGGACCGGTGGCCGGTCGGACGTACGGACCGGATGCCCGCCTCAGTTCCATGCGTGGTCTGCGCGGCATGCCGTTCGACTTCGACGTTCCGGAGACTTGGGGATGCATCGGCGGCAGCAAGCGGCTGCGGGCCGACGTGGTGTGGACGTGCGCCGACGAACGAGGCGGCAGCCGCGCGGGCGGCTGGATCGGCGTGCACTCCTGTCTCGCACCCTGTGGCGATATCGAGCAGGCCGGTTTCCGTGCGGAACTCATGGGCGCGGAATTGCGCTGGCGTGCAACCGATCCCGCGACTGCCTTCACCGAGTTCCCGGCCGATATCGACGGCGAGCCCAGGCTACGTGTCGCGATGACCTACGCCTTCGCCGCCGACGCCGACGGTCCTGTCGACACCCTCGCCTTCGCAAGGCTGACCGGTCCACCCGCGACGTTGGACACCCTGCTCCACCTGGTGAACGAAGTCCGTCTGCGCGCGGCCGGGTGAACCATCGCGAACAACGCGCTGACTCACTCCTCGCCGCGGGCGTCCAAGCGCGGCAACGATTTCGACCGGCTGCGATGGGCACCCGCGGAAGGTGAGATCGGCGAAGAATCGCACCGGTGGGCGCGCCGACGCACAACTCCATGAGCTCGGCGAAGAATCGCGCTGCGCCCTCACCGCCCGCGGCGAATGCCGCTTGCCGCCGCCCGCGACTGGCAGCACGCCGTCTTCGCCGGGCTCACCGCCGACTGGCCGGCCACGATCGCCGCTGCTTCGCGGGCTATCCCTAGCGCTCGAGCGCCGAACTCCACGACCGACCGAGATTGTTAGATCACACCCAATTGCCTTGACGCCCTTCTGAAGCCGCCCGGCGACCGGTAAGTTGTCGGCGGACAAACCGGACATGGCGAACCGGGCGGCGCGACAGGAAGCACAGGATGAGGATCGGCAGAATCACGGCGACGGCATTACTGGCACTGGCGGCCACCGGAATCAGCGCGGGCGTCGTGCACGCAGAACCCGCGGACCGGCCTGCGCAGACCGCAGCGGCCGCGGCGGCGCTGAATCTGAGCGGCGTCTTCCACGAGATCGGCTACCGCGTCGCCGTCTCCGAGGACCGCCGGTCCACCGTGACCACGCTCGAGGAAGGCCGCTTCGGCCTCGTCGGCGACGACCGGATCGTCACCATCGCCGACCGCACCGGCCAGGTCGTCGCGGCCCTGCCGATGACCCTGCACATCGAGGGTCACAGCATCGACCTCACCCCGATCGTGAACGAGGCGGGCACCGAGCTGACCCTCGCGCCCGCCGCGATGTCGGACGCTCCGGTGCGTGAGATCAGTTCGCAGGAGCGCTTCTTCGCCGAAGCCGAGAAGGCCATGCCGCAGATCCTGGCGGGCGCGGCGATCGGCGCGGGCATCGGTTTCCTGGTCGGCTTCCCGCTGGGGCTGTTCGTGCTCGACTTCATCACCGTCCCGATCACGACGGTCGTCGGCGGCGTGATCGGCGCGTTCGCCGGGCTCTACCAGGCGGGTGGTCAACCCGCCATCGATGCGGCCCAGGCGTACCTCACCGGTCAGCCCTGAGTCACCGGCGCTCGGTCGAGGGCGCGGGCCTGAGATCCTGCGTCCCGACGACCCGCAACAGCTCCAGCTTCTCGGCGGCGTCGGTCCCCGGCCGCGGCAGGTAGACCAGCAGACGCTGCGCCGCGTTCGGGGTGAGCAGCGTTTCGCACACGGTGTCGATCAGCCCGACCACGGGGTGCGCGATGCGCTTGGTGTCCGAGAGCCGGACCGCGACCTCGTGTTCGGTCCACAGCCGCTCGAATTCGGCGCTCGCGGCGCGCAGCGCTCCGATGAACTCGGTGACGTCGGCGTCCCCGGCGCGGCGGGCGGCGGTGGCGCGCAGGTCCGCGACGTGCTGACGACTCAGGCGATCCCAGTCCTCCTCTGGGAAGAGCCCGCGGGTGGACGGGTCGGCGAACCAGCCCCAGGCGAAGTGGCGGTCCAGGCCCCGGCTGCCCGCGCGATCGCCGACGAGCAGCGTGTGCATCCGGTTCTGGACGAGCACCTCGCCCAGATCGGTGACCACGGCCGCCGGGGTGTCGTCGAGCTTGGCCAGCATGTGCAGCAGTCCGGGGCCGACGTGCTTGTCGCCGAGCGCGGGGCCTGGCGGCTGGTGCCCGCACAGGTGGTAGAGGTGGTCGCGCTCGTCGTTGCTGAATCGCAGCGCCCGCGCCAGCGACGCCAGCACCTGAGTGGAGGGCCGTGGGCCGCGCGATTGCTCCAGCCGCGTGTAGTAGTCGGTGGACATCCCGGCCAGCAACGCCACCTCGTCGCGGCGCAGCCCGGGGGTGCGGCGGCGAACGCCGGGCGGCAGGCCGACTTCCGCGGGCGTGAGCTGCTCGCGGCGGCGGCGCAGGAAATCGGCGAGCTCGGAACGGTCCATCACTCCACTTTCCCGGATTTCGGCCGGGCGGGCCAGGGATCGCCAATCCCCCGATAAGCGATCTCTGCCGGACGCCGGACGTGCAGGTCAGAGTGGATACATGACGAAATCCACGATCGAGAAGACCACGCTCGGCGCCACCGGACCCACGGTCGGCCGCCTCGGGCTCGGCGCCATGGGCATGTCGGGCATGTACGGCGCGGCCGACGACGCCGAGTCCATCGCCACCATCCACGCCGCCCTCGATTCGGGCGCCGACCTCATCGACACCGGCGACTTCTACGGCTCCGGCCACAATGAGGCACTCATCGGCAGGGCCATCGCCGACCTCCGCCGCGAGGACATCCGGCTCAGCGTGAAGTTCGGCGCGCTGCGCGGGCCGGGCGGAACCTGGGGCGGCGTCGACAACCGCCCGGTCGCGCTCCGCAACTTCCTCACCTACACGTTGCAGCGTCTCGGGGTCGACTATGTCGACATCTACCGGCCCGCGCGGCTCGATCCCGCCGTCCCGATCGAGGACACGGTCGGCGCCATCGCCGAGCTGGTGGAGGCGGGCTACGTCCGGCACGTCGGCCTGTCCGAGGTCGGCGCGGACACGCTGCGCCGCGCCGCCGCGGTGCACCCGATCGCCGACCTGCAGATCGAGTACTCGCTCGTCTCACGCGGCATCGAAGCCGAGATACTGCCCGTCGCAAGGGAACTCGGCATCGGCATCACCGCCTACGGTGTGCTGTCGCGCGGCCTGCTCAGCGATACCGTGCGGACCCGCGGCAGCTTCGGCGCGAACGACTTCCGAGCGCACAGCCCCCGCTTCCAAGGCGAGAACCTCACGCGCAACCTGCGATTGGTCGACGCGCTGGCGAAGATCGCGGCCGCCAAGGATGTTTCGGTCGCGCAGCTGGCGATCGCCTGGGTGCTCACCAGGGGCACGGACATCGTGCCGATCATCGGCGCGCGCCGAACGCAGCGCTGGACGGAGGCGCTCGCCGCGCTCGACATCCAGCTCGATGCCGACGAACTGGCGAGCATCGAGGCGGCAGTGCCCGCGGATCAGGTAGCAGGGGAGAGGTACGCGCCCGTGCAAATGGAGATGCTGGACAGCGAGCGGTGAAAACCGTTGGGCATGAGCGTCTCTCGGCCTACGTCCTGCTTGGCCGGATGACCGCGGTGAATGTCGCCGCGGCAACGGGCTTTCCCGAACCGTCCGCGATCTCGACGGGCACCTCGAGCTCCACCGCGACGCGTCCCGCGATATCCGCGCGGAGGCGCTCGACGGTGCCCGCGGGGAATTCCGATGTCGCGAGGAAAGGGCCCGACGCGCCCTGGGCCCGCGCCAGGTATTCGATCCGTCCGTCGCGGGCGACGATGAACGTCTCGCCCATCAGGTCGACGATGCCCGAGACGGCGGCGCCCATCGCTGCGGTCTCGGCCAGGCCGAAGAGCACGGCCGCGTGCAGATCGCCGTTGTGGTTGAGGTGTTCTCGGCGCGGGACGATGGACACGACATTGCGTCCGGCGTCGAACTCCACGCCCTCGATTCCGGCGTATTGGATGAACCCCAGCTTCTGGAATCCGGCCATCACCAGATCACCCATGGTCGCGCTGTCCATCCGAACTCCTGCCGAGACGCTGTAACTGAAACGTGTTCCATTTTTATCGGCTCGAAGCGGGCTTGTCCAGAATTTCCGCGGGTCTTGACTCGGGCGCAGCAGTGTCGCAATACTGAACCTGATGGTTCAGTATGACTTCCTGGACGCCTCGTTCGGGGCGCTGGCGGACCCCACCCGGCGTGGGATTCTCGAGCGCCTCGGCAGCGGGCCCGCGACCGTCAGCGAACTGGCGGAGCGTTTCGAGATGACCCTCACCGGCATCAAGAAGCACATCCGGTTGCTGGAGGACGCGGGCATGGTCGTCACGGAGAAGCGGGGCCGGGTCAGGTATTGCCGACTCGGCGACAACGTTTTCGACCGCGAAGTGGCGTGGCTGCAGGGTTATCGGCGGATGGTGGAAGCCCGGATGGACCGTCTCGGTGAATTCCTCGAACGAACGGAGCCAGACACATGAGCACGACAACCCGCGATGCCGACATCACCACCCCCGTCGATCGGGAGATCCACATCGAGCGGATCTTCGACGCCCCGCTGGACCGGGTGTGGAACGCCTACAGCCGGATCGAGCAGCTGGTCCAGTGGTGGGCGCAGGGCAATCGTTTCGACGTGGAGCGCTGGGAGTTCCGCAAGGGCGGCCACTACCGCTTCGTCGACCACTCGGAGGGCGGCCCGCACGGCTTCGAGGGGCGCTTCCGTGAGATCACCCCGAAGGAGCGGATCGTGCAGTCCTTCGAATGGGACGGCATGCCAGCCCACGTCGCCATCGACGCCACCACCTTCGTCGACCTCGGCGACGGCCGCACCAAGGTCGTCACCGTCAGCCAGTTCCACACGCCGCAGGAGCGCGACGGCATGCTGCAGTCCGGGATGTCCGAAGGGCTCAATGCCAGCTACCGAGCGCTGGACGAACTGCTCGCCAAGTCTGCCTGAGCCGAGGCGTCCGCGGCCCCCGCGGAGGAGCGGGGGTCAGCGCGGTGCGTAATTTCAGAGTGCTTGTCCAGGGGAACGATCCGTGCCGATGCGCCGCTTGCGCGGTTTCAGGTGCAGCGCGGGCATCGGCGGGGCCGGAATGCGTTGGTCGGGCGGATGTCCCGCGATCTGGGCGAAGCGCTCGACCCGGCGGTTCTCCCAATCCTCGCGGGCCGCGACGATCTCTTCGTGGCTGCGCCCCACGAAGTTCCACCACATCACCAGTTCCTCGCCGAACGGCTCGCCGCCGATCAGCGCGAGATGCGCTCCGGTGCCGCTGACCAGCCGTAGTTCGGACCGATCGGAGCCGAGATAGAGCAGCGGGCCCGGCTTCACCTCGGTGTCGGCCGCGGTGAGCTCGCCCTCGATCACCAGCAACGCGTGCTCGAAGGCCGGGTTCAGCGGAATGGTGATCTCGGCGCCGGGATCGATCCGGACATCGGCGCCCACGATCGGCGTGTAGGCCGTGGCGGGCGAGGTCAACCCCGCGAAGGAGCCGATCAGCACGATGGCGCGCACGCCGTGGTCCTCGTAGACCGGCAGGTCGCGATGCTGCTCGAAATGCGGGTCGACTGCGGCGCGATGGCCGGGCAGTGCGATCCACAGTTGCAGGCCGTGACCCGCGGGCGCGTCCGGATCGCCGTACTCCGAATGCGCGATGCCGCGGCCGGAGGTCATCAGGTTCAGCTGGCCGGGGTTGATCTCCACGTCGGAACCCACCGAGTCCCGATGCCGGATACGGCCCTCGAACGGCCAGGTCACCGTCTGCAAGCCGATATGCGGGTGCGGATCGATATCCGGCGGCGCGCCGGTCTTGGTGACCGTCGGGGAGCCGAAATGATCGAGAAAGCACCAGGCCCCGACGGTCGGCAGATCCCGTTGCGGCAGTACCCGTTCCACGAACACCCCGCGCACGCCGCCGAGCGGCACCTCGCGCGCCGGGTAGAGCTCGGCGACCGGGCCGGGACCCGGCGTCGGCTGGCACACCGATTCCGCGGGATGCGGATCGAGATCGCTCATGCCTGCGCCTCGCTGACGCTCGGCTCCGGCATGCGCGATGCACGCTGGCACATGATTCGCTCACTGCGTTCGCTCATGCCTGCGCCTCGCTGGCGCTCGGCTTCGGCATGCGCGATGCGCGCTGGCACATGATTCGCTCACTGCGTTCGCTCATGCCTGCGCCTCGCTCGTTCTGGAAAGGGTGGGGCCGGTTCGCGCGTTCATCGCTGGATGCCCTTGCCGACCACGTGCGGGTCGTACTCCGGGTGCTTGTCGACGAAGCCCTTGATGAACGGGCAGTGCGCGGTGATGGTGCGCCCGCGCGCGACCACGTCGTCCAGTGCCTCCTTGGCGAGCGTGCTGCCGAGACCCTTGCCGCCGAAGGCCTTGTCGATCTCGGTGTGGACGAAATCGGTGTCGTTGTCGCGCTCGACGTACTCGGTGAAGCCGGCCAGTTCGCCGCCGTAGTAGATCTCGTAGCGGTTCTGCTCGGCGTTGCGCGCGACCTTGGTCTCCGCGAGATCGGTCATGGTTGCTTCCTCCTTGTGCGCCCGCACCGGGTGCTTGCTCATGATCGACACGCGGTTGAACGCGCCGATGGTGGTCGCGACCCAGACGACCGTAGACATCTGATCATCGGACAAATGCTCTCGTGCCAAAGCGTACTCACGCTCGAGCGCCGCCTCGTCCGGCAAAACGGCGGTGGCCTCGGCGATGGCCAGCGCGGCCCTGTCGCGCGCCGAGTATGGCCCGCCGCGGCGCCAGCCGGGCAGCACCGCGATCTCCTGCTCGGTGGCGCCTGCCCGCAGCGCGGCCCGGTAGTGGACGTCCAGGCAGTGCGAACAGCCGTTGATCTGGGAAACCCGGAGATTGACCAGCTCGACGAGCCTGCGATCGAGCCCGGCCGCCTCGGCGGCGGCCCTGACCTCTTTCGCCGTGGCGAGCAGGGCGCGGTAGGCGCGGGGCGTCTGTTTGTCGACCCACACCCGATTCTCGGGGTTCATGAGAACGGATGGTAGTCGCAACTGGTTGACGTGTCACCCTTGTGTGACGGGTGACGCTACCCGCCTGCGCGTCCGAGCCGGGCGGCGGAGGCTGCCGACCGGCTCGGACGCGCAGGCGGGGTGTGACTACTCCCGGCCCGCGGAGGTGAAAGACATGTCCGCGTACCGGTTTCCAGCCACCTGCGCCGCGATCGGGTCGAGGGTCGCGAGATCGTCGGCGGACAGCGCGAGCGTCGCGGCGGACACGTTCTCGGCCAGCCGCTTGCGGCTGCGGGTGCCCGGGATCGGGATCACCGGCAGGCCGTGCGCGGCCGCCCTGCTGTGCACCCAGGCCAGCGCGACCTGCGCGGGCGTCACGCCACGGGCCTCGGCGATGGCGCGCACCGGGGCGAGCAGTTCGGCGTTGCGTGTCGCGTTGTCGCCGGTGAAGCGCGGCATCACCCTGCGGAAGTCGTTCGCGTCGGCCAATTCGCCCGCCGTCGCGAAGGATCCGGTCAGGAAGCCGCGGCCGAGCGGCGAATACGGTACGAAGGCGACGCCGAGTTCGGCGGCGGCGGGCACCGCGGTGTTCTCCACGTCCCTGGAGAACAGCGACCACTCCGACTGCACCGCGGCGATCGGGTGCACTGCGTGCGCCGCGCGCAGCTCGGCACCGGTCACCTCGGAGAGCCCGAGCGCGCGCACCTTGCCCGCCGCGACGAGTTCGGCCATGACGCCGACGGTTTCCTCGATCGGCACGTGCACATCGCGGCGGTGCATGTAGTACAGGTCGATGACGTCGATGCCCAGCCTGCGCAGGCTGGCGTCCACCGCGGAGCGGATGTACTCGGGGGAGTTGTCGATGCCGCGGTAGGCGGGGTCGTCGGCCTTGCGGACGATGCCGAACTTGGTGGCCAGCACCACCCGATCGCGGTTGGCTCGCACGAAATCGGCGAGGAATTCCTCGTTGTGGCCCGAGCCGTAGACATCGGCCGTGTCGAACAGGGTGACGCCGAGTTCCAGCGCCCGATCCAAAGTCGCTCGCGACTCGGTGAGATCTGAAGGACCGTAGAACTCGCTCATGCCCATGCAGCCCAAGCCCTGCGTCCCGACCTGGATGCCGTCGGCGCCCAGAGCGGCGGTGGGGAGCGTGTCGGTCGTGGTCATGCCGTGATCCCTTCGCTGTCGTCCGTGGTGAGCGCGGCCGACTGGATCGCGGCGGATTTGCCTTCGTAGATGGCGATCTTGTAATCCAGCACGGCCACGGTGTTCTGCAGTTCGGCGATCTTGGCGAGCACCTCGGCGCGGGTATCGCGGAACATCGCGAGCCGCTCCGGGAAGGTCGAGTCACCGGCGCGCACCAACTCCGCGTAGCGGAGCATGTCGGCGACCGACATCCCGGTCGTGCGGAGCCTGCCGATCAGCTCGAGCCATTCCAGATCCCGGTCGCTGAACCGGCGCTTGCCGGTGTGGTCGCGGCCGATGTAATCCATCAACCCGATCCGCTCGTACCAGCGCAGCGTGTCCCGGCTCAGGCCCGATCGCTCGGCGGCCTCGCCGATCGAGTACCTCGGCCGTTCCCGCTCGCTGTCACCCTCGCGACGTGCCACCGAACTCACCGGTCTCGCCCCTCTCGTCGAACACGGACGACGCTAGTCACCTGGAGTGCACTCCAAGCAAGACCGATTCTGCCAACCGCGCGAGGCGCTCGGTATCGAGTGCGGCCGACACCGCACGCGGCGGTTCGGCTACGAAGGGCTCTCAGTTGTACTTCGGCAACTCCTGGACGGCCCACTTGTTGCCGTCGGGATCGCTGAAGAAGGTGAACAGGCCCCAGCCCATGTCCCGGACCGGCGTGGCGTCCACACCCGCCTCGATCAACTGGTGATAGGCCTTCTCGGCGCTGGGCACCACCATCTGCATGCCCTCGACGCTGCCGGGCGCCGCCTCGGTGATGCCACGCCCGATACAGATCGAACAGCCCGATCCCGGCGGCGTCAGCTGCACGAAGCGGATGTCCTCACTGGGCGAATGGTCGTGATCGGCGTTGAAGCCGATGCCGGTGTAGAAGTCCTTGGCGCGGTCGACGTCGGTGACCGGGATGGCGACGAGTTCGATTTTCCAATCCATCGCGTCAGCATCCCACCGCCCACCGACATGTGGACCGATATCGCGGGTCGCGGGTCGGCGGGCGGAAACGCGCCTACCCTGGTGGCATGCCTGGAAAGGAAATCGACCGGATCCGGGCCCGCTCGGCCTGGGCCACGGTCAAGGAGAGTCCCGTGATCACCGCGATCGCGGTGGCGCCGTTCGTCGTCGCGCTCGGTGTTGTCTGGTGGCTGACAAACGGATTCGTCGCGTTTCTGCTGCTGATCCTGCTCGGCGTCGGCCTCGTGGTCGGCGGCAAACTGTTGCGATGAGCGCGGGCCCACCTCAGCGGGGAATGTGGAAGCGCACGAGTTCGCCGGTGCCAGGGTCGATATCGGACCAGGCGCGGTCGAATTCGAGCACCGCCATGGCCGAGGTGGGGAACTTCCTGCTCAGCTCGACAGCCTGGTTCGACGTGCGGTTGGCCGCCAGTTCCCATGCGGTCCACGGCATTCCGGGAGCATGACCGATCAGCAGCAGGGTCTCGACGTCGTCGTCGCTGAGCTGGATCAGTTCGATCAGGGTCCGCGGCGAGGCCTCGTAGATGCCGCGCTCGAAGACGACCGGCGCGGTGACGCCCGTCGCGGCCAGGGTTTCGCGGGTCCGCACCGCCGTCGAACACCGCACCGCGTCGATCGGCGGCTGGGTCGCGCGCAGCCATTCGCCCGCCAGCCCGGCCTCCCGCAGCCCACGCGGCGCCAGCGGGCGCTCGTGATCGCCGACGCCGTCCGGATAGCTGGACTTGCCGTGCCGCATCAGGATCAGGGTCCGCACCATGGCAATACCGTAAGCCTCCGCCCGTTACCCGGGTGTGATAGGCACGTAGGCAGTCCGAAGAGAGGCGTACGCCACTCTCGAGGCACACTGAAAGCGGCGTCACATCTCGCCATCCGCCCTGTGACACCGCGGACCACCTCAACCCTTGGTGGCACCAGCCCACGTACATTTTCGAGGATCTGCACACTATGGCCTACGTAATCACGCAGCGTTGTTGCAACGACGCCAGCTGCGTCTCCGAGTGCCCGGTCGATTGCATTCGTCCCACGCCGGACCAGCCGGAGTTCGCGACGACCGAAATGCTCTACATCGACCCGGACACCTGCATCGACTGCGGCGCCTGTGTGGACGCGTGCCCGGTCGAGGCCATCTTCCCCGAGGACGACCTGACGGCCTCGCTCGCGCGGTTCCGCGACATCAACGCCGCCTATTTCGAACGACACCCGCTCGAGTCCAACTTCGAGCCGATCGTGACGCCGCAGCGTCCGCCGAAGGAACTCGGCAGGCTGCGCGTGGCGATCGTCGGTGCAGGGCCCGCGGCCTGTTACGCCGCCGACGAGCTGATGCGCCGCTGCGACGTCGAGATCGAGATGTTCGACCGGCTACCTACGCCGTGGGGTCTGGTGCGCGCAGGCGTCGCCCCCGACCATCCGGTCACCAAGACGGTCTCGGGCATGTTCGAGTCCGCGTTCCGCCGCGAGGCGCTGCAGTACTACTTGAACGTCGAGGTGGGCACGCACATCTCGCACGAGGAGCTGCTCCAGCACCACCACGCGGTGATCTACGCGGTCGGCGCGGCCAGCGACCGCCACATGAACATCCCCGGCGAGGAGCTGTCAGGCAGCCACTCGGCTACCGAGTTCGTCGCCTGGTACAACGGCCACCCCGACTATGCCGACCGGCAATTCGACCTGTCCGGCGAGCGCGCAGTGATCGTCGGCAACGGCAACGTCGCGCTGGACGTGGCGCGGGTGCTCACCGTCGGCGCGGACGAACTCGCCAAGACCGACATCGCCGACCACGCGCTGGATGCCTTGCGCCGCAGCAACATCCGCGAGGTCGTGGTGCTCGGCAGGCGCGGCCCGCTGCAGGCGGCCTACACCTCGCCGGAGTTCCTCGCGCTCGCCCACCTGAAGGGCGTCGACGTGATCGTCGACGAGACGGAGCTCGAGCTCGACCCGGCGAGCCGGGCGCTGCTGGACGACCCGGACGTCGAGCCCTCGCTGCGGCTGAAGTACACCCTCGCCGAGGAGTACGCCGCGGGCCACCGCGACCCGGCCTGCAATCGAATCGTGTTCCGCTACTTGGCCTCGCCGACCGCGCTGACCGGCGACGAGCACGTGGACGGCATCGAATTCGTGGCCAACGAACTGGTCGAGGAGGGCGGCCGGCTGGTGGCGCGCGCGACCGACCGGACCGACCGGCTGGACACGTCGCTGGTGCTGCGCTCCATCGGTTACCGCGGCGAGCCGGTCGCGGGCCTGCCGTTCGACGAGCGTCGCGCCGTGGTGCCCAACGAGCACGGCCGTGTACTCGGCGAGGACGGCGTCCCGCTGCCCGGTGTGTACGTCAGCGGCTGGATCAAGCGCGGACCGCGCGGGGTCATCGGCTCGAACCGGATGGACTCCGAGGAGACCGTCGAGCAGCTCGTCACCGATTTCGTCGCGGGCAAACTCGCTACGCCGCAAGGCGACCGGGACGCGCTGAAGGCGCTCGTCGCGCAGCGGCAGGCCGACCTCGTCGATCGCGCGGGCTGGAAGTCCATCGATCAGGCGGAGAAGTCGGCGGGCAAGTCCGCGGGACGTCCGCGGGTCAAGTTCACCACCCGGGAGGACCTGCTCAAGGCCTCCCGCGGCTGAGCCGCGGCGCCGGTCGGGGCCCGTGCGGTCCCGGCCGGCCGGTCAAGCCGGCAGCGGCATGATGCGGACGACGGTCGTGGTCGTCCCGCCGACCACGAACCACAGCCGCAGCACCGGATGTCCGGTGCGGTCACCGGGTTCGTAGCGGCTGCGCACGCTGATGTGCTGGCGCGCGAGCACCGGGGCGACGTACTCGATCACCGCGCGGTGCGGTCCCGCGACCAGCTTCGGATAGTCCACCAGGAACTGCTCCACCGCCTGCCAGTAACAGGCGTTGTTCACGTGGTTGTACTGGTCGATGTCGGTGGCCCGCACCGGATAAGGCAGGTCGGTGTCCGACTCCGGGGGAGTCGGGTCGGTCAGATAGGGCCGCCACCGCAGCCGGTGTTCGCTCGCCGTCTTGGCGAGGTAGGACAGGCCATCGTCGCTGATCCGGGTCGGCCGGTTGGTCGACTCGTTGATGTTGATCCAGAAGCCCTCTGTTTCGATCAACCCGCCGTTGTCGCTGGTGATCCGCACCCGCATGTTCGACCAGCGGGTGGACATGCTCGAACACCAGCGCAGCAGATGCACTTTGTCCGGCCACACGATCGGCCGGATGACGTCGATGACCGTGCGTCGCACGATCCAGCTCGGATCAGACCGGTGCAGGAACGTGTGATGCAGCTGTTCCCAGGCGATATCCTGCAGGTATCTGGCGACGGCGTCGAACCTCAATCGGTCGTACGGATCCACATCGCCAGCCCGTACCGGCCACGCCGAGGCATAGCCCATGCCCTCCTGGCTCAGCGGGGCGAGTGGCTGATCGAGTGACACTGGTGCTCCTCGCGCTGCACGTTGTGCCGCGTCTTCTTGCGGTGCTGTTGTGAGACGACTTTACGGGGCGTACGTCACACCCTCGCGTCGAGCCGCCTGTACCCACTGGTATGCGAATAACTGGCAACACCCCAGAACCACGTCCAACCCAGCCATTATCCGGGTAGGCGAGGGACCTCGGGCACAAAAGCGAGGCGACGCCCGATCCGAGCGCCGGTACTATCCCCGGCAGGGATCGAAGGGGGGCACGGTTGGAACCGCTGGGGCCACCCCGGCGTCGCCACCCACGGTCGAGGATCGAGAGGAGAGGATCCGATCCCGCCGACCGTCGCTTCATCGATCCACCGGAGGACGTGCCGGACGCGTCCGCAGTTCGCCTCGCTCGCGAATTCCGGCGGTTGTCAGTAGCCCTGGTATGCGCCGCCCGCGCGCAGTGATACCAGGCCCGGCACGTTGTGCACGGATCCATAGCGGTCGACCGCATATCGGACTCCTGCCACGATATTGTCGACCGGGTTCCAGATATCGTCGTGACCAGGTGCTTTGTAGGCGTTGAAAGTCGGGTCGATTGTTTGCATCACGCCCTTCGACGGAATTCCCGCCGCTGCATTCGAGTCCCAGCCGTTGAATGCGTGTGGATTGTCGCCCGACTCCCGTCGAATGATTTCCGAGATATCGGCGACCAGATTGGGATCGCTGGTGTCGTAGCCCATTTCACGCAGAATCTTCAGCGCTTCCTGTATCCACTGGGCTTTGTCGCCGGTCGGCATGGGCCCGACCGGGCCGCCCGAACTCATGCTGCCCGACGGTGTGCCGGTGCCGTTCCCGCCGTTGCCCGACGACATCACATACTGCGGCTTGCTCGGCCGCTGCGTGGTGGGCGGGGTGGTGGCCGCCGGGGTGGTCGGCGCCGGTGGGGGGACGAGTTCGGTGTCGGCGAGGCCGTCGAGCGCCGATTGGAGCTTGGTGACGGCGGTGTCGACCCTGCGTTGCGCCTCTGCGGCCACTGTCTCGGCGGTCTGCAGGGCCGTGGTGATCTGCGTTTCCCAGCTTGCGGCGTCGGCGCGGATGCGGAGGCGCAGATCGTCGGCGGCTTGGCCGGTGAGGTCGCGGAGCAGCTCGTCGGTGCGTGCGGTGGCGTCGACGGCGCCGTTGTCGTTCACCGTGAAGCCTGCGATCAGGCCCATGCCCTCGGCGGGGACGGGACCGGCGCCTGCGGCCTGGTCGCGCAGGCGAAGCACCTTGGATTTGGCTTCGGTCAGGTTGCCGACTTCGGCTTCGAAGGCCGTGGCGAGCTCGAGCAGCGCACTGCTCACCGCGCCCGAGCGGATCTTCTCGGTATCCATCCGGGTATTGGCGGCCTCGGCGGCGGCGCCGGACCACACCTTGTCGGTGCCGAGCCGGGCGGTGTCGTCGGACCCCTTGCGCACCGCCGCGTCGAGCTGTTCGGACAGTGTGCGCGCGTTCGCGCCCGCGGTACCGATCTGGGCGGGCTCCCAGGCGGCGACGTTCCCGATCGTGAGCGTCATGGCAGCTCGAGCGCGATCGCGCGGAGGCGGGCCGCGAAATCGTCCTCGGCGACCTCGTAGGCGCCCGCCGCGGTGCGGGTGCTCTGGGCGACCTTGTCGAGCCGGTCGGCGATGCGGTCCAGGCACTGATCGGTCAGGTCGGTGGCGCGGCCCGCCGAGTTGCCGAAGCTCGTGCCTTGCAGCGCCGAGACGGCGGGATTGAACCCGTTGCCGATGTTGAGCCCGCGGATCAGGCCCGCCTCGCCGCCGAGATTGTTCGCGAACGTTTGCAGCGCTTGCGGATTCACCTGCAGCTGCGGCGCGGACTGTGGTCCGTCGACCATGGAAAACCCCCTTTTCCCCGACCTGAAAGTCGCGGCCAGCATAGCAAAATCGTTATGTTGGTCACGGTGTCATCGACGACGGCCGATGTCGTCGAACGGACGGAGAGGTCGGCACATGCGCGCAGCCCAGGTCAGCAAGCTGGAGGGACCGGAAGCGGTCGAGGTCGTCGAGATCCCGGAACCCGCGTCGTATCCGGGCGGCGTGGTCATCGACGTGCACGCGGCCGGCGTCGCCTTCCCCGACGTGCTGATGACCCGCGGGCTGTACCAGATGAAGCCGGAGTTGCCGTTCGTGGTGGGCGGCGAGGTCGCGGGCGTGGTGCGCGAGGCGCCCGCCGACGCGCACGTGCGGCCAGGCGACCGGGTGGTCGCGCTGACGCTGCTCGGCAATGCCATGGCCGAGGTCGCGGTGGCGCCCGCGCAGATGGTGTTCAAGCTGCCGGACAACATTTCGCTGGAGGCGGGCGCCGGCATCCTGTTCAACGATCTGACGGTGCACTTCTGCCTGCGCAACCGCGGCAGGCTGGCCAAGGGTGAGACGGTGCTCGTGCACGGCGCCGCGGGCGGCATCGGCACCTCGACGCTGCGCATGGCGGCGGCGCTGGGCGCGGGCCGGGTGATCGCCGTGGTGAGCACCCCGGAGAAGGCCGAGGTGGCCAAGGCCAACGGCGCGACCGACGTGGTGCTCGCCGACGGCTGGCTGGCCGCGGTGCAGGAGCTGACCGACGGCCGTGGCGTCGACATCGTGCTGGACCCGGTGGGCGGCGACCGCTTCACCGACAGCGTCCGCTCGCTGGCCTCGGCCGGTCGGCTGCTGGTGGTCGGATTCACCGCGGGGGAGATCCCGACGGTGAAGGTGAATCGCCTGCTGCTGAAGAACGTCGAGGTGACCGGCGCGGCGTGGGGTGAGTGGGTCATGACCCATCCCGGCTACTTGGCCGAACAGTGGGCCGAGGTGGAGCCGCTGCTGGCCTCCGGCGAGATCGCGCCGCCGCAGCCGGTGCTCTACCCGCTGGACCGCGCCGCCGAGGCCGTCGCCTCGCTGGACAATCGCACCGCCACCGGAAAGGTCGTCGTCACCCTGCGCTGAGCGCGGCGGTCGCTGTCGTCTCATGACGCTTTCCCACCGGGTGTTGAACCGGACTTTGTTGCAGCGCCAGCACCTGCTGGAGCGTTCATCGCTGACCGTGCCGCAGATGTGCGATCACCTGGTCGGCCTGCAGGCGCAGGACGTGCCGCCGCCGTTCATCGGATTGTGGAGCCGCCTGGCAGATTTCGACCCGGAGGTGGTGTCGGCGGGGCTGGAGGACCGCTCGCTGGTTCGAATCACGTTGATGCGCGGCACCATTCACCTGGTCACCCCGCCGGACGCGCTGCGCATCGCGCCGCACATCCAGCCGGAGCTGGAGAAGATCCCGTTCCGCAAGGGCTTCAACTACGGCGCGATGATCGGCCTCGATCCGGACGAGGTGCGCGCCCGCGGCGAGGAGGCGCTCGGTGGCGAGCCGACGCCCGCCGCGGAGCTGCGCGCCCGCGCCGCGGCACTGTGGCCGGACCGGGATCCCGGTGCGGTGGTGCAGACCTGGCTGTATCAGCTGCCGGTGCTGCAGACGCCGCCGCGCGGGAAGTGGAAGGACAGCAGCCGTCCGGTGTGGTCGCGGGTCCAGCCGTGGCTGGGTGCGCCGCTCGATCCGAGCTACCCGCTCGCGGAGCTGCTCGTCCGGTATCTGCGCGCGTTCGGCCCTGCGACGACCATGGACATGCAGGCATGGTCGAAGCTGACCGGGATGAAGAAGGCCGTCGACGCGCTGGGCGAGCGGCTGCGCACCTACACCGACGAGCGCGGCCGCACCCTCTACGACCTCGCCGACGCCGAACTGGCCGACCCGGAGCTACCTGCGCCGGTCCGGCTGCTCGGCTGGTACGACAATGCCGTTCTGTCGCACCAGGATCGGAGCCGGATCGTGCCGGACGGTGCGAACCCGACGCTGCGCGCCTTCGCGACAGCGGTGTCTCCGGTGCTGCTGGACGGCTTCGTCGCGGGGTTGTACAAGATCTTTCCGCAGTCCGGCGTGGCGCGGCTGCGGGTCAGCCCGAGCCGCGCGTGGTCGGCCGCCGAGCGAGCCGAGGTGGAGGCCGAAGCCCGTGCGCTGCTCGACTTCCTGGAGGGTGACAAGCGGCCGAGCGTGGAGATTCTCGAGGTCGGTGCGGACCTGCGGCTGTGAACGGGCGCGTCAGCGCTCGTGGGGTTCCCGGTACGCGGGGGCCTTGCTGCTTCCGGTCGGCGTCAGTGTGCGCAGCAGCGGCAGCGCGCGCCGCGGCACCACCGTGGACAGCACGATGACACTGTGCGAGCGATCCACCGAACTGGTCCGGTCGATGCTGAGCAGTACCGATTGCAGCCCGGCGTGCGAGTCGGCGCCGATGCGGCACAGCACGTCGCCCGAACCGGTCGTCGCGTACGCCTCCAGCACGCCCGGGATGGCCTCGAGTTCGGCGGCCACCGTGTCGAGCGCGCCCTGCGCGATCTCCAGGGTGACGAAGGCCTGCACGTCGAAACCCGCTGCGGTGACGTCGATCTGCGGATCGTAGGAGGCGATCACGCCCGCCTCCTCCATCCGGCCGATGCGCGACTGCACGGTGGCCCGCGCCACCCGGGTACGCCGGGAGAGCTCGAGTATTCCCGCCTTCTGGTGCTCGTGCATCGCGGTCAGAATGGCGAGGTCGAGTTCGTCCAGCTTCGCCGGGGTGCGTGACATGGCGACCTCCTGTGGGGGCGCGAGCGTGGCAGCGTGCCTGTCAATCATGCTATTCAAATTGTCCAGCATCCAGCACCGTTTGCTAGCCGAATGAGCCACTGTGTCTACCGGAAATCGGGGCAGTTGCCTACCGGTCGGCGGCGGACGTTTGCTTGATCCATGACCATCGAGCACCTGCCGACCGACGGCGAGCTGCGCGGGCTCGTCGGACTGGTCGACCACGACGACAGCATCGACCCCTTCCCGGTGATCGGCTGGGACGCCCTGGTCTGGGTGGTCGGCAACGCGACGCAGACCGCGCACTTCATGCAATCGGCGTTCGGGATGCGGCTCGAGGCGTATTCCGGGCCCGAGACCGGCAACCGCGACCACAAGGCGTTCGTGCTGCGCAGCGGCGGCGCCCGGTTCGTCGTCACCGGCGCGGTGCATCCGGACAGCCCGCTGATCGCCCACCACGATCGGCACGGCGACGGCGTGGTCGACATAGCGCTCGAGGTGCCCGACGTGGACCGCTGCGTCGACTGGGCGCGCACCCACGGCGCGACCGTCCTGGTCGAGCCGCACGACGAGACCGACGACTGCGGCACGATCCGCACCGCGGCGCTGGCCGCCTACGGCGATACCAGGCACACCCTCGTCGACCGTTCCAACTATTACGGTCCGTATCGGCCGGGCTATGTGGCCCGCCGCTCCGGCCACCAGCCGCGCGCGGGCGCGCCGACCAGGCTGTTCCAGGCCATCGACCACGTCGTCGGCAACGTCGAGCTCGGCATGATGGACCACTGGGTCGAGTTCTACCGCCGCGTCATGGGTTTCACGAACATGGCCGAATTCGTCGGCGACGACATCGCCACCGAGTACTCGGCGCTGATGAGCAAGGTCGTGGCCAATGGCAATCACCGGGTGAAGTTCCCGCTGAACGAGCCCGCCGTCGGCAAGAAGCGCTCTCAGATCGACGAGTACCTGGAGTTCTATCGCGGGCCTGGCGTCCAGCACATCGCGCTGGCCACCAGCGACATCCTCACCTGCGTCGACACCCTGCGCCGCGAGGGCGTGGAATTCCTCGAAACCCCCGACACCTACTACGAGGACCCGGAGCTACGCGCCCGCATCGGCCGGGTCCGAGTGCCGGTGGCGGAACTACAGCGCCGAGGCATCCTGGTCGACCGCGACGAGGACGGCTACCTCCTCCAGATCTTCACCAAGCCACTCACCGACCGCCCCACCGTCTTCTTCGAACTCATCGAACGCCACGGCTCGCTCGGCTTCGGCAAGGGCAACTTCAAGGCACTGTTCCAAGCGATCGAGCGCGAACAACAAGCCCGGGGAAACCTCTAGGGCAGCGAAAGACGTTTTGGTTGGACGTATTTCGCCGAGCGTGAGTGAACTCGGGCGCGGGGGCCGGCGGCAATGATGCGCCGCCGGTCCGTCGGCGCCATGCCTTCGTGACGGCTCCTCGGTAGAGTCGGCACCATGGTGTGTTCACGAAGCGTGGTCCGGCTGGATCGCCGTCGAACGGGCACCCGGGCACCGGTGGCCGTTTTCCGGGTTTCGCTGTCGAAAGAGGTGTCGTGATCCCTTCTTGGAAGGTTCGCGTTTCGGCGATGGCCCTCGCTTCGATGCTTTTGTCCGCGTGCGGTGGCGGTGACGGAGGGGATTCGGACAACGCGCCGCTGCGCCCACCGCCCAAGGTCGCGGCCCTCGGACCGTTCGTCGGGGAGTGCGGTCACGTCACCGACGACGAGGTGCGTGACCTCGGGGGTCTCGGCCGGATCTCGCAGGTGTTCCGTAACTCGGTCGGCTGCAATTGGCAGTCCGCCGGGGCCACTTCGCCCAGCGTGACGTTCGCGTCGTACCGCGGCAGTCCCATCGACCGCGAGCGGGCGTGGGTTTCGCTGCAAGGGCGTCGACCTGAGGTGATCGAAGTGGGCGGCAGGCGTGGCTTCCAGGCGTTGGACCCGAGCGGGCGCGTGTGCGACCTCGCCGTGCAACTGGACGACGACTTCTTCGAGTGGTCGACATTCACCGGAAGCTTCTCCGAGGTGAGCGGCAACCCGTGCGACCGGATGCGGCAACTGGCCGGCCTGACCCTGCAGAGGTTGGGATGACGGCCGGGTGGCGACGCCGCGTCGCCGGAGTGACCGCGGCGCTGGCCCTGACGGTTGTCGCGGCGGCGGGCTGTGGCCAGACGATCCCCGGCGTGCCCGAGCCCATCGGCGCCAGCGAGCCCGCGAACACCAATTTCGACAAGCTGCTGCGCGAGTGCGAGGTCGTAGACGCCGCCAAGATCGGTGAGATCGTCGGCAAGGCCCAGATCGTCGAAGGTTCCTTCCTCGGCGCCGTGTGCATGTGGGATATTCACGACGCACCGGGCGGATTGGCCATGGCGACGCTCAACTGGTACGAGCTCGGCACGCTGAACAACGAGAAGATCACCAACGACAAACTCGGCTATCTCTCGGAGAGCGTGACGGTGCAGAGCAGTCGCGCGTTGCAGACCAGGCGGCCCAACGACCCGCATTCTTGCGGTGTCAGCGCGAGTGCCGCCGACAGCGGCGTGGTGGGTTGGTGGATCAACTACCGACCCGGTTCCTCGCATCCCGATCCGTGCGCCGCGGCGAAGCAACTGCTGGAGCTGACTTTGAATCTGGCCAGGTAAAACGGTACCCGGATCGACCCCACTTTGACCCTTCGCGCAGGCCGCGAGTATCGTGGATCGCTGTGCCCGGAAGCATGCGGGCAAGTTCGTGCGTAGGACGTAGGCCAGCGAGAGCGGCCGACCTCCCCGGCATGCCCGGAATCGGGGTTCTGTCCACCGCGCGACACGCCCGACCTCGGGACGCGAGAAACGTGGTTGGACGTGCGAGTGAATGCTCGATGAACGGCGGTGCGAGCGTCGGAACGGAGGCCGAGGGCCTGCGGACCGCGTAGGGGCCGACGTGCACGCCCCGCCAATTGAAGACAGACACGAAGTCCAAACACCGCGTTAGACAACAAGGAAAGCCGGTCTATGCCAACCATCAACCAGCTGGTCCGCAAGGGTCGCCGTGACAAGGTCGCCAAGACCAAGACCGCGGCCCTCAAGGGGAGCCCGCAGCGTCGTGGCGTGTGCACCCGCGTGTACACCACGACCCCGAAGAAGCCGAACTCCGCGCTGCGTAAGGTCGCGCGTGTTCGCCTGACCAGCGCGGTCGAGGTCACGGCTTACATCCCCGGTGAGGGCCACAACCTCCAGGAGCACTCGATGGTGCTCGTCCGTGGCGGTCGTGTGAAGGACCTTCCCGGTGTCCGCTACAAGATCATCCGTGGCTCGCTGGACACCCAGGGTGTGAAGAACCGCAAGCAGGCCCGCAGCCGCTACGGCGCGAAGAAGGAGAAGAGCTGATATGCCGCGCAAGGGCCCCGCTCCCAAGCGTCCGTTGATCAACGACCCGGTCTACGGGTCGCCGCTGGTCACCCAGCTGGTCAACAAGATCCTGCTGGACGGCAAGAAGTCGACCGCCGAGCGCATCGTGTACGGCGCGCTCGAGCAGGCGCGCGACAAGACCGGCACCGACCCGGTCGTCACCCTCAAGCGCGCGCTCGACAACGTCAAGCCGTCGCTCGAGGTGAAGCCCCGCCGCGTCGGTGGCGCCACCTACCAGGTTCCGGTCGAGGTTCGTCCCGGCCGTGCCAACACCTTGGCGCTGCGCTGGCTGGTCAACTTCGCCCGTGCGCGTCGTGAGAAGACCATGGTCGAGCGTCTGGCCAACGAGCTGCTCGACGCTAGCAACGGTCTGGGCGCTTCGGTGAAGCGTCGCGAGGACACCCACAAGATGGCCGAGTCGAACCGGGCGTTCGCGCACTACCGCTGGTGATTGCCGGCCGGCCCGTCGCTCTGTGTCGGCGCCGGAAGGCTCACGGCATGTGAGGTCAGGCCCTGGAGGCGGCAGCCAGTCGTCACCACGAAGGGCCCCGATCATGCCAAGTCGATCACAGTCGAGAGGCGGCACTTCGGTGCCCCTCCCGGCGTTGACATAGTGATGACCCGACAGGGTCTGGAACCCGAAGATCCCAACTAGCTACGAGCGGGGAAGATTTCCGTGGCACAGGACGTGCTCACCGACCTCAACAAGGTCCGAAACATCGGCATCATGGCCCACATCGATGCCGGTAAGACCACCACTACCGAACGCATCCTCTTCTACACCGGTATCACCTACAAGATCGGTGAGGTCCACGACGGCGCGGCCACGATGGACTGGATGGAGCAGGAGCAGGAGCGTGGTATCACCATCACCTCCGCGGCTACCACGTGCTTCTGGAACAACAACCAGATCAACATCATCGACACTCCTGGCCACGTCGACTTCACCGTCGAGGTGGAGCGTTCGCTGCGCGTGCTCGACGGCGCCGTAGCGGTGTTCGACGGCAAGGAAGGCGTCGAGCCGCAGTCCGAGCAGGTGTGGCGTCAGGCCGACAAGTACGACGTGCCGCGGATCTGCTTCGTGAACAAGATGGACAAGCTCGGTGCGGACTTCTACTTCACCGTGCGGACCATCAAGGAGCGCCTCGGCGCCAAGCCGCTGGTCATCCAGCTGCCGATCGGCGCGGAGGACACCTTCGAGGGCATCGTCGACCTGGTCGAGAACAACGCCAAGGTGTGGCGGGGCGAGACCAAGCTCGGCGAGCAGTACGAGGTCACCGAGATCCCGGACGACCTGAAGGAGCAGGCCGAGCAGTACCGCCAGGAGCTGCTCGAGACCGTCGCCGAGTCGGACGAGGCGCTGCTGGAGAAGTTCTTCGGCGGTGAGGAGCTCACGATCGAGGAGATCAAGGGCGCCATCCGCAAGATGACGGTGAACTCGGAGCTCTACCCGGTGCTCTGTGGCTCCGCGTTCAAGAACAAGGGCGTGCAGCCCATGCTCGACGCGGTCATCGACTACCTGCCCTCGCCGCTGGACGTGGAGGCCACCACCGGCCACGTGCCCGGCAAGGAAGAGGAGCTGCTGACCCGCAAGCCGAGCGCCGACGAGCCGTTCGCGGCCCTCGCGTTCAAGATCGCGGTGCACCCCTTCTTCGGCAAGCTGACCTACGTCCGCGTGTACTCCGGCAAGGTCGACTCCGGCGCCCAGGTCATCAACTCGACCAAGGGCAAGAAGGAGCGTCTGGGCAAGCTGTTCCAGATGCACTCCAACAAGGAGAACCCGGTGGGTGCGGCCTCCGCTGGCCACATCTACGCGGTCATCGGCCTCAAGGACACCACCACCGGTGACACCCTGTGCGATCCGCAGAACCAGATCGTGCTGGAGTCCATGACCTTCCCGGACCCGGTCATCGAGGTCTCGATCGAGCCCAAGACCAAGTCCGACCAGGAGAAGCTGGGCACCGCGATCCAGCGTCTCTCGGAAGAGGACCCGACCTTCTCGGTCAAGCTGGACCAGGAGACCGGCCAGACCGTCATCGGCGGCATGGGCGAGCTGCACCTCGATATCCTCGTGGACCGCATGAAGCGCGAGTTCAAGGTCGAGGCGAACGTCGGCAAGCCGCAGGTGGCTTACCGCGAGACCATCACCAAGAAGGTCGAGAAGCTCGAGTTCACGCACAAGAAGCAGACCGGTGGTTCCGGCCAGTTCGCGAAGGTGATCATCGGCCTCGAGCCGTTCATCGGCGAGGACGGCGCGCACTACGAGTTCGAGAACAAGGTCACCGGTGGCCGCGTGCCGAGGGAATACATCCCTTCGGTCGACGCCGGTGCCCAGGACGCCATGCAGTACGGTGTGCTCGCTGGCTACCCGCTGGTCAACCTGAAGGTCACCCTGCTCGACGGTGCCTACCACGACGTCGACTCGTCGGAAATGGCATTCAAGATCGCGGGCGCGCAGGCACTGAAGGAAGCGGCCCGTAAGGCCGGTCCCGTGATCCTCGAGCCGATGATGGCTGTCGAGGTCACCACGCCCGAGGATTACATGGGCGACGTGATCGGCGACCTGAACTCCCGCCGTGGCCAGATCCAGGCCATGGAGGAACGCAGTGGTGCCCGTGTCGTCAAGGCGCTGGTTCCGCTCTCGGAGATGTTCGGTTACATCGGTGACCTGCGGTCGAAGACCCAGGGCCGGGCGAACTACTCCATGGTGTTCGATTCGTACGCGGAGGTTCCGGCCAACGTGTCGAAGGAGATCATCGCCAAGGCGACCGGCGAATAAACCGCTTGGGGCCTAGTGGCACACTTGGCCCCAAGTGCCGGGCGTTCTAGTTACAACCCGATCCCCGCGTCCGCGGGGATGACCCATGCACTGCTGCAACTGCACGCACCAACAAAGTCCAGGAGGGCACCAAAGTGGCGAAGGCGAAGTTCGAGCGGACGAAGCCGCACGTCAACATCGGCACCATCGGTCACGTCGACCACGGCAAGACCACGCTGACCGCAGCGATCACCAAGGTGCTGGCTGACAAGTACCCGGATCTGAACGCGGCCTTCGCGTTCGATCAGATCGACAAGGCGCCGGAGGAGAAGGCTCGTGGTATCACGATCAACATCTCCCACGTCGAGTACCAGACGGACAAGCGCCACTACGCGCACGTCGACGCTCCGGGCCACGCGGACTACATCAAGAACATGATCACCGGTGCGGCGCAGATGGACGGCGCCATCCTCGTGGTCGCCGCCACCGACGGCCCGATGCCGCAGACCCGTGAGCACGTGCTGCTCGCCCGTCAGGTCGGCGTGCCCTACATCCTGGTCGCGCTGAACAAGTCGGACATGGTCGACGACGAGGAGATCCTCGAGCTCGTCGAGATGGAGGTCCGCGAACTGCTGGCCGCCCAGGAGTTCGACGAGGACGCGCCGGTCGTGCGTGTCTCCGGTCTGAAGGCGCTCGAGGGCGACCCGAAGTGGGTCAAGGCCGTCGAGGACCTGATGGACGCGGTCGACGAGTCGATCCCGGAGCCGGTCCGTGAGACCGACAAGCCGTTCCTGATGCCGGTCGAGGACGTGTTCACCATCACCGGTCGTGGCACCGTCGTCACCGGTCGCGTCGAGCGTGGCGTGATCAACGTGAACGAGGAAGTCGAGATCGTCGGCATCCGTCCGGAGAAGACCAAGACCACGGTCACCGGTATCGAGATGTTCCGCAAGCTGCTCGACCAGGGCCAGGCGGGCGACAACGTCGGTCTGCTGGTTCGTGGTATCAAGCGCGAGGATGTCGAGCGCGGCCAGGTCATCGTGAAGCCGGGCACCACCACCCCGCACACCGATTTCGAGGGCCAGGCGTACATCCTGTCGAAGGACGAGGGCGGCCGCCACACCCCGTTCTTCAACAACTACCGCCCGCAGTTCTACTTCCGCACCACCGACGTGACCGGCGTCGTGACCCTCCCCGAGGGCACCGAGATGGTCATGCCGGGCGACAACACCGAGATGACTGTCAAGCTCATCCAGCCGGTCGCCATGGAAGAGGGCCTGCGCTTCGCGATCCGCGAGGGTGGCCGCACCGTCGGCGCCGGCCGCGTCACCAAGATCATCAAGTGATTCCCTGAATCACCGATCTCCCAACGGCGCCGCTCCGCAAGGAGCGGCGCCGTTCGGCGTTTCCGGGAGTAGCCGGATATGTGAGGCCCGAGCGACGAGCGCAGCTGAGCTATGGGCCGGCGGAGGAGCTTGCCGGGTATGCTTGGCCGGTGTCCAGGATTACGTTCGACCCGAATCAGTGCGGTGGACGGCCTTGCATCCGCGGCATGCGAATCAGGGTGAAGGACGTGCTCGAGCTTTTGGCTGCCGGTGAGACCGAAGAGTCCATCCTCGCCGACTATCCCTACCTCGAACTAGAAGATATTCGCGCCTGCCTGGCGTTCGCTGCCGCCGAGATCGATCATCCGATCCTGCGGACCGCCTCTTGAAGTTCCTTGTCGATGCGCAGCTTCCGCCCACATTAGCGCGCGCGATGGCGAGCGAGGGGCACGATGCTGTCCATGTCTGTGATCTGGACATGACCGCTGCAGATGATCGAGGCAGGGGAGAAGGTCATCGAGGTTCGTTGATCGCCTGCCTTCGTGGGTAATTCGGTGGACGGTGGGGTTGGGCGGGCGGTAGACAAGGGGCATGGTTACTTCGGGTCCGCGAGCGCGGGGGTAGGTCGGCGGCGTGTCTTGGGCGCCGGGCGGCGCCGCGCGACATGATGCTCGTGCCGTCACCGGAGCGCAACAACTAGGCGAGCGTCGAACTTTCGACGAAACACGGCGCGGAGCCTGCGAAATGCGTAGGCGCGCCTAGTTGATGGACTGGGAGATTCCCATGACGCGTGGGATACAGACCGATCTCGGCCGGGTACGCAATATCGGCATCACGGCCCACATCGATGCGGGCAAGACGACGACCACCGAGCGAATCCTGTTCTACACCGGCGTGATTCGCAAGATCGGTGAGGTGCACGACGGCAACGCGGCGATGGATCGCATGGTGCAGGAGCGCGAGCACGGCATCACGATCGCCGCGGCGGCGACGACCTGTTTCTGGCGACAACACCAGATCAACATCATCGACACGCCTGGCCACGTCGACTTCACCGTCGAGGTGGAGCGTTCGCTGCGCGTGCTCGACGGCGCCGTAGCGGTGTTCGACGCAAAAGAGGGCGTCGAGCCGCAGTCCGAGCAGGTGTGGCGTCAGGCCGACAAGTACGACGTGCCGCGGATCTGCTTCGTCAACAAGATGGACAAGCTCGGTGCGGACTTCGAATTCACCGTGCGGACCATCACGGAGCGCCTCGGCGCGCAGCCGCTTGTCGTGCAGCTGCCGATCGGCGCGGAAGACGCCTTCGCGGGCATCGTCGACCTCGTCGAGTGGAAAGCGCTTGTGTGGCAGGACGATACGGACCTGGGTGCGCGCTACTCCGTCGCCGAGATCCCGGCCGAGTTGCGCGAGCGAGCCGAAAGCGCCCGCGAGACACTGCTCGAGACCCTCGCTGACACCGACGAGGAACTGCTCCAGCAGTATCTCGCCGGTGCGCCGACGGTGACGCAGATCAAGGCCGCCATCCGGCGGTCGACGGTCGGTTCGAAGCTCTACCCGGTGCTGTGCGGTTCGGCGCTCGAGAACAAGGGCGTGCAACCGATGCTCGACGCGATCATCGATTACCTGCCCTCGCCCCTGGACGGCGGCGGCGTCTACGGTCACCTGCCCGGTGACGAGGAAGCCGTGGTGCACCGCGAGGCACGGGAGGACGCGCCCTTCGCCGCGCTGGCTTTCAAGGTCGCGGCGCACCCGTACTTCGGCAAGCTCACCTACCTGCGGGTGTACTCGGGCCGCGCCGAAACCGGTGCCGCCGTGCTGAATTCGACGAAGGGAGGAAAGGAACGGCTGGGCAAGCTCTTCCAGATGCACTCGAACATCGAGCGCCCGATCGCGGCGGCGTCGGCCGGTCACATCTGCGCGGTGATCGGACTGAAGGACACCGCGACCGGCGACACCCTGTGCGACCCGCACGACCAGATCGTCCTGGAATCGATGACGTTCCCCGATCCGGTGCTTCAGGTTTCGATCGAGCCGCGAACCAGGTCCGATCAGGAGAAGCTGAGCGAGGCGATCCAGCGCTTGGCGGAGGAGGATCCGACGTTCGCGGTGCGCGTCGAGCCCGAGACCGGGCAGACCGTCGTCGGCGGCATGGGCGAGCTGCACCTGGAGATCCTGCTCGACCGGATGCGCCGCGAGTTCGGGGTCGCGGCGAATATCGGTGCGCCGCAGGTGGCCTACCGCGAGACCGTCACCGCCGCGGTGGACCGGTACGAGTACATCCACCGCAAACAGGTGGGCGGACGCGGCCAGTTCGCCAAGGTGGTGCTGGCCTTGGAGCCGTTCGCGGCCGACGACGGCGCGAGCTACGAATTCGAGAGCCGGGTGACCGGCGGGCGGGTGCCGAAGGAGTACCTGCCCGCGGTGGACGCCGGTGCGCAGGACGCGCTGCGCAGCGGCGTGCTCGCCGGTTATCCGGTGTTCGGCGTGCGCGTGGTGCTGCTCGATGGCGCTGCGCACGTGCAGGATTCGTCCGAACACGCGTTCCGCACCGCCGCCGAGCAGGCGGTGCGGGAGGCGCTGGTGCGTGCCAGGCCGGTGTTGCTCGAGCCGGTCATGGCGGTCGAGGTCGTCACCCCGGAGGAATACCTCGGCGAGGTCATCGGTGGTCTGAACGCGCGACGCGGCCGGATCCAGGACGTGGCTCAACGCGGTGGCGCGCGTGTGGTGCGTGCGCTGGCGCCGCTGACGGAGATGTTCGGGTACATCGGCGATCTGCGTTCGAGGACGCAGGGCCGGGCGAACTACGCCATGGTCCTGGATTCCTACGCCGAGGCGCCCGCCGCGGTCGCGAACGGGATCATCGCGGGCCGAGGCCGGTAATCGGTGGACGGCGCCGTTCCGTACGGAACGGCGCCGTTCGCGTGTACGGCCTGCCGTCGCCCCAGGCCCGCGTTCTTGCGGCGGCGGGGCTGCTCCGGCTCGGCGGTTGCGTGGTCACCGACGACGACCCGTACCGGGTCTGCCGGTCCTGTGCACACGTGTGGATGGATCCCGAAGGAGCGCCGCGCGGCTGTATCTGCTCTTCGGACGGCCGCGACGAGATATGCCGCGGTCGTACCGAACTCAGACGACCGCGCATTGATACGCCCCTGCCTTGCCGACGCGAACCGGATGTTCGCGCTTCTGTCGGAGCGGACCGATACGGTCGACAAGTGAGCCGTCGCCGCCCAACGGAGGGAAGCATGAGCAAGTCCGCACACATCGATCTCGATGTCATCGAGGGTGCGTTGGAGCACGGAATGCCCTATATAGCTTTGGGTTCCGGGCGTCCGCTGGTGTTTCTCCGCTGGTTCACCCCCGATCACGCCAATCCGAGTGGGTGGATGCGCGAGTCCGAGATCAAGACACTCACGCCGTTGGCCAAGCATGCGCGGGTGTACGCGGTGAACAGGGCGCCCGGCATGGCCGAAGGCACCACGATGGCCGATATCGCGGCGCAGCACGCCGAGGCGCTGCGCGCCGAATTCGACACGCCCGTGGACGTTCTCGGTATTTCCTCCGGCGGATCGCTGGCGTTGCAATTGGCCGCCGACCATCCCGATGTCGTCCGGAAGCTGGTCGTCGGGGCCTCGGGCTTTCGTCTGGAGGAAAGAGCGCGCGCCGCGCAGCTGAACTACGCCGAGGCCGCCGCCGAAGGCCGCAGGGCGCTGCACTACATGATTCCCGCGCCGACCACGTTCACCGCTCGCCTCACCAAAGGCGCCATGTGGCTGCTCGATCCGCTCGCGCGCCCGAAGAACCCGTCCGACACCCTCGCCTTCGTCCGCGCCGAGGACGCCTTCGATGTCTCGGCCCGTCTCGGCGAAATCACCGCCCCCACACTCGTCGTCGGTGGCGAACACGACGAGTTCTACTCCACGGCAACCTTCCGGCGCACCGCCGACGGCATCCCCGACTCCCGCCTGATCATCTACCCCGGCGCCAACCACATGGGCACCGTCAAACACCCCCGCTTCGCCCCTGATCTCCTCGAATTCCTGTCGGCCGAATAGGCCCGCAGTACGGCGCACGAAGCGGAGCGCGCGGGTTGTGCTGTCGACCGCGGCCGCGCGGACAGCCGGAGTGCAGGTGGAGATGCGCCTAGCCGAGATGGGTCATGCCCGCGGCGACTACCTGGGCGACGTTGAGGATTTCGTCGGTGGTGGGGAGGGGGATGCCGTCGAGGGCGTGCAGGCGGTCGGTGCTGGCGATGGCGAACATGGCAGAGACCCAGGCGGCGGCGCAGGCGCGCAGGGTGCCGGGGCGGACGGGGGTCGGCGTGCTGGCCTGGAGGACGCGGACGGTCACGTCGAGGAGTTGGTTGCGCAGGTGGTGTAGCTGGCGGCGCACGTCGGGATGGGTGTCGGCCTCGCGCCACATGATCACCCGCAGCACCGAGGAATGGTGGTCGCGCAGGTTCAGCGCGGCGTCGAGGTTGACCAGGCTGGCAGCCGGATCGCCGGGGGCGACCACGGCGCCGATGTCAGCGATCGGATGCGCGGGCATGCGCTCGGCCATGAGCGCGGAGAGGATCGAGTCCTTGGTGGGGAAGTAGTAGAAGACGAGGCCCTTCGGCACGCCCGCGTCCGCGGCGATGGACGCCGTCGCGGTGGCATCGAATCCCTGTGCCGCGAAAAGGCTTTCGGCGGCGTCCAGGATGAGTTGCCGGGCGTCGCCGTCGATCTTGGCGCTGCGGCGGCGCCCGGTCTTGGGGGAGCCCGGTCGTCGAACCGCACGACGACCGGGTGTTGGCATCTGCATCAGGGGTGCGTCCTCGTTGCTGTCCGACCATCTGCCGGATCGCGGTGCGGGATTCGCACGTCATGCATCAGTGGTGTGGAGCCATTCCTCCGGTGGTCCGGTGCATGCGGGCCGTGACCACGGGCAACGCCGCGACCGCGACGACCACCGTGACCACGCCTACGATCCATGCGGTCCAGGATGCACCGCTGTACTCGGTGAAGTCCATCGCCCACGGCGAGATGAACAGCAGCGCACCGAACAGGCCCATCGCGTAGTCGGCCATCGCCATGGCGGGCCGAGCCATCTGGGCCAGACCGGTGAGTGCGATCAGGACGCCAAGGACGATCAGCGTCCACATGGCCATGTCGTTCGTGTCCACCCACAAGGGGGACAGCGCGGTGAAGACGCCGAGTATGACTGCGAGCAGGTCTTGCGCGCGACTCTCGGTGAACATGGTGTGCCTCCTCGGCTCGAAATATGTTCTGACCTCGGTATAGTCCTGATTGACCGCCCGGTCAATAGCGGTACGGAAACGATTCCGCGGCGATCGGCGACCTGGCGAGAGTGACCGCCACCACAGCAAAACTTGACCAAGCAGACGCTAGGGTGAGGGTCGTGTCAACGGAAGAAGGGGTTGTCGCATGACCGCGCCGATCGTGATCGTGGGGGCCGGACTCGCCGGGCTGCGCACCGCCGAAGAGCTGCGTCGCGGCGGATACACCGGCGGTCTGGTGCTGATCGGTGACGAGCCGCGACTGCCCTACGATCGCCCGCCGCTGTCCAAGCAGTTCGTCCGCGGCGAGACCGACGACACCACGCTGCGTCCCCCGGAATTCTTCGACGAGAAGCAGATCGATCTGCGCCTGTCCACCGCGGCCACCGCGGTGGACACCGCCGCGCGCCGCATCACCCTGGCCGACGGCGGCGCTCTCGATTACGACCACCTCGTCATCGCGACGGGCTTGCGCCCGCGCCTGCTGCCCGGCCTGCCCGAGCTGAAGGGCGTGCACGTGCTGCGCGGGCACGCGGACGCCGCCGCGCTGCGCGCCGAATTGCGCGGCGCAGGCAAGGCGCTCGTGGTCGGCGCGGGTTTCATCGGCTGTGAGCTCGCGGCCAGTTTCCGCGCGAGCGGTGTCGAGGTGGTGTTGGTCGAACCGCAGCCGACCCCGCTGGCCTCGGTGCTCGGCGAGCAGGTCGGCGCGCTGGTCGCCCGCATGCACCGTGCCGAGGGTGTCGACCTGCGCTGCCACACCGGACTGGACACTTTCCTCGGCGACGAGGCGGGCCGGGTGCGCGGCGCCCTGCTGTCCGACGGCGCCGAGGTGCTCGCCGATCTCGTGGTGGTCGGCGTCGGCTCACGGCCGGTGACCGAATGGCTGACCGACTCCGGCATCGCGCTCGCCGAACCCGCCGATGGCGGCGGCGTGCTCGCCGACGAAGTGGGCCGGACCTCGGCAGACCGGGTCTGGGCGGTCGGCGACGTCGCCGCGTGGCGGCACGAGACCGGCGAGCGCAAGCGGGTCGAACACTGGACCAACGCGGGCGAGCAGGCCAAGCTGCTGGCCTGCGCGCTGCTGGGCGCGGAGCCGCCGACCGCGGCGCGGGTCCCGTACTTCTGGAGCGACCAGTACAACGTGAAGATCCAGGCACTCGGCACCCCGAGCGCCACCGACGAGGTCACCGTGGTCGCCGACGACGGCCGCAAATTCCTCGCCTACTACGCCAGGGACGGCATCCTCACCGGCGTCGTCGGCGCGGGAATGACGGCCCAGGTCATGAAGGCGCGCGCGAAGATCGCCGCCGCGGCGCCGGTCGCCGACCTGCTCGCCGCAACCTGACACCGTCCGGAGCCGTTCGGGCGGGGAGGTACGCCTGTAATACGGTGGTCGATGTGATCGTCGCGCTCATCGACTCGGGGCTGGGATTGCTGCCAACGGCCGCTTGGCTGCGCAAGCTGCGGCCGGACGTGGACCTGCTGCTGCAACTCGATCCTGACGGCGCTCCGTGGGGCCCCAAACCCGAGCGGTGGACCGTCGATCGGGTGGTCGGCGCGGCCCGCACGTCCGTCGAGTCGGGCGCCGAGGTGATCGTGCTGCCCTGCAACACGGCCAGCGTCACCGCGCTCGAACAGGTGCGCGCCGACGTCGGCCCCGGCGTGCCGGTGATCGGCACCGTGCCCGCCATCAAGCCCGCGGCCGCGGCCTGCCGCTCGGTCGCGGTGTGGGCGACGGCGGCGACGACCGCGAGCAAATACCAAGCCGACCTCATCGCCGAGTTCGGGGGCGACGCGAAGGTGGTCGGTGTGGCCTGTCACGGACTCGCGGACGCGATCGACCGCGGCGACCTGGTCGCGGCCCGCGATTCCATCGCCCGCGCCGCCGAGCAGACGCCCGACGACGTCGAGGGCGTCGTGCTCGGCTGCACGCACTATCCGCTGGTCATCGATGCCATCGTGGCCGCGCTGCCGGTCGGTGTTCGCCTCTTCGACAGCGCGCAAGCCGTTGCCGCCCAAACCATTCGGCGCATGGACGGGCTCGGCAGACCGACCACCGGCAACGGCGTGGTGCGCGTCATGAACAGCGGCCGCCCCGGTGCCCTGCCCCCCAGCGCCGCGGCCTTCGAGTCCGGCCGCATCCTCGGCGCCCAGCCCTGACACCGCCCTCGCAGACGTTCCGCACCCTTCACAGGGCGTACACCCGCTGCGAAGCGTGCAGAAGGTCTGCGAGGTACGGGTTACGCGGGGGTCGGCCGCTCGGCGGGTGTTGAATGGCGTGCGTCGAATTCGTACCGCGCCGTGCCGAGGGATGGAGCCGTAGATGATCGAGACAGCGCCGACCGCGGCGGATGTGCGGCAGGCCCTCGCCGAGGTCGCGGACGCCGCCGACGCGATCCATCTCCAGCGCTTCTTCAAGACCGGGCCGGGAGAATACGGCGAGGGCGACCTGTTCATCGGTGTGCGCGTCCCGACGACGCGCGCGATCGCCAAACGCTTTGCCGCCCTTGATCTCACCGAGATCGATGAGCTGCTCGACAGCGCCGTGCACGAGGAGCGCCTTGCCGGGCTGGTCATCCTGAACGCCCGCTTCGCCAAGGCGGCAAAGCCGCGCACGATCGACCTGGCGGCGCAGGAGAAGATGGTGCGGCTGTACCTGGACGCCGTGCGCCGCCGCCGGGTGAACAACTGGGACCTGGTCGACGTCTCCGCCGAGAACGTCCTCGGTCCGTGGTTGCTGGACCGGCCGCGGGATCTGCTCTTCGAGCTGGCCGCCGCGGACTCGCTGTGGGAGCGCCGCGTCGCGCTGCTGACCACCTTCGCCTTCATCAAGGCGGGCGACCCGAGCACGACGTTCCAGCTCTGCGAACAGCTGCTGACCGACCGCCGGGATCTCATCCAGAAGGCGGTCGGCTGGATGCTGCGCGAGGTCGGCAAGCGTGTCGACCGCGTCATGCTGACCGGCTTCCTGGACGAGCACGCACCGGCGATGGGCCGCACCGCGCTCGGGTACGCCACCGAGCATCTCGACGCGGCCGAGCGCAGCGCCTACCGTTCAGCGCGCTGAGCGCACGTCGAGCACGGAGCGGCCGCACGCATGGTCGGTGCGTCGAGCGCGCACGGACGCCACGATCGGCCGAGCGCGGACCGGATCCGCACGCCGAGCACCACTCAGAACTGGATGCGCAACCGATCGGTGACCGGCCGGGCCTGGCAGCCAAGGATGTACCCGTTCTCGATGTCCTCCGGATCGAGAATCTCGGAGTTCTCCATCTCGACCTTGCCCTCCAGCACCGTGCAGGCACAGGAGCCGCACTCGCCCTCCTGACAGGAGTAGGGCACGTCGAGTCCCTTGGCGAGCATGATGTCGACCAGCGTCTGCTTGCGCGGCCAGCTCAGCTCGTGCACCTCGCCGTCGAGTTCCACCTCGACGGTCGCCGCGTCTGCGGCCTCCTCGTCGCTCACCTCGACCGGCGCCTGGTCGGCGAACGGGTCGCCTGCCAGGGAGTTGAACACCTCGGCGTGCGTGCGCGAACGCGGAACGCCGAGCTGGCCGAGCGCGTCGTGCACCCGGTCCATGAACGGCTTGGGGCCGCACATGAAGGCCTCGTAGCCGGTGTAGGGCGCGACCAGGGTGGCCAGGGTGTCGGAGGTCGGCAGGCCGAGCAGCGGCTCCAGCCAGTGGATCACGACGAGCCGCTGCTGGTGCTTGTCCACGAGCTCGCGCAGCTCGCTCGCGAAGATCACGTTGTCCGCGTCGCGATTGGCGTAGACGAGCACGATCTTGCCGGTGCCGCGGGCCAGCGCGGACTTCAGAATGGACATCACCGGTGTGATGCCGCTGCCCGCGCCGAACAGCAGCAGGTTTTCGTCCAGGTTCTTCGGGGTGAAGACGCCGGAGGGCGGCAGCACCTCGAGCTGGTCGCCCGCTTTCACGTTGTCGCACACCCAGTTCGAGCCGTAGCCGCCGTCGGTGCGCTTCACGGTGACCTTTGGCTGGTCGTCGACGTGCGGCGAGCTCGCCAGCGAATAGCAGCGGGCCACCGAGCCGGTGCGGTCGCTGGGAATGCGCAGCGTGAGGAACTGGCCGGGCTTGTACTCGAACTTCTCCCGCAGCTCATCAGGGACGTCGAAGACCAGCGAGCTGGTGTCGGCCGTCTCGGCGATGACGGCGGCAACCCGCAGCACGACCGAGCGCGAGCCGTGGGGAACTTCGACGGTTGTCATGACGTCCTCTCGAATCCGGCATCGTCGTCGACCGGGGGAACAGCGGCCGGCGACAAAACTAGAACGTGTTTCAGTTTCATCGTACGTCGCGCTCCGGCTGGTGGACAAGCTGGGCCTCGAGACCGGCGATCAGCACCTCCATACCGAAGTCGTAGGCGTACTTGCCGCGCAGGTCGGAGATGTACTTCGTGGCTCGCTCCACCGACTCGGGAAGCGTGACCTCCGACAGCGGAGCCCGGTCGCGGGGGTTCACCCGGCTGCGGCCGAACAGGTAGGTGTGGATCGTCGCGTAGGCGGCGAGCACGTTGCGGTCGGAGAACCCGGCCTCGAACAGGATCTCCATGATGGCGGCGATCAGGTCGAGCTGTTTGCCCAGCATCTGCTCGATGAGCACATCGCCGAGCCCGGGGTGTTTGCGCAGTTTCTCATCGATCTGGTCGATGAGCTCGCGCAGGCGCTGCTGCCACGGCCCGGATTCCGGCGGTGGCTTGCGCACTCCTGCCAGCGCGGCGCTGGCGACCAGGTCGAGCAGCTCGCGCTTGTCGGCCACGTAGTAGTACGGCGCCATGGGGGAGACGCCGAGTTCGCGGGAAAGTCGCCGCATGGACAGCTTTTCCACGCCATCCGCGCGAACCACACGCAGCGCGGCCTCCACGATCTCGGACTCCGACAGAGTGTTTCCGCCCCCGTTCGCCTGCATTCGTCCGACTCCCATGCCACCTCTACTGCCGCGGGCATGTGCCGCCCGTCACGTTCTGTTCAGCTGCGCTACACCCGAAGTCTAGAGCGCCACGGTAGGGACCGGTGGCGGCGCGGGCGGTGGTCATGGACCGCCGCGGTGTGGCGTGACGATGCGGCGGAGTCTCGGGGCGTGGGAGGGGTGTGGCCGCAGTGATTGGAACGTGTTTCACTTTTGCTGGGCTTGTCGCTATGGTGTGACAAGGACTACGTAGATGGTCGCGGTCCCTCGTCGAACTCGGAGGTCTCATGTCGCACAAGATCATCGCACCGCGCGACACCGCCGAAGCGGAGCTCGTCGAGGAGACCCTCATCGAAGAGGTATCCATCGACGGCATGTGCGGCGTCTACTGACGGGCGAGAGTGTCGTGCTCGATCTCGATACCCGACGGCGACCGAGGGCGCCGCTGCGCGCGGCCGGTAGCGCCGGCGAAGGCGCCCCGCCATATGCGCGGGCGCTCGCGCGACCGGCCGAAGGTGACATGATCATCGGCGCGCCGTATCTCGCGTCCGGCGCCGCGGGAGCCAAGCCCGCGCTGGCGCAGGCCGTCCGACCGGATGCGGGGGTGGTCCCGCGGTCGGGCGGCGCTGCGCCCATCACCGCCGAGTCCGCTACCATCGGGTCCACTACCATCGGGTCCAGCACCGCTGAGGATGCGTTGATGACGGCAGCGCTCGAATCCGGTGCGCCACAGGGGGATCGCGCGGCACACTTGATGGAACGCTTCGCGACCGTACTGAGCGGCGGCGAACCGACTGTGCCCCAGGACTTCTGGAAGCCGGCCGCGCGGGCCGACGTAGGGCGGACCATTTCGCGCTCTTCGGTGGACGACTCGCGCCGGACCGCATCGCGGCGTGACACGGCGCGCAAGCCGGGGCCGATCTCGCCGACTTCGTCGGCGCGGCGGCCGTCACGCGTCTGCGGCGAGAGCCCGCTGACATGAACAGCCGCCGGTTGCCAGCCGTGCGCTGCCAGCCGGCGGGCGCAGGTTATCGAGGGGGTCAGCGATGGATAGCCGACAAGTTGCTACATGGCGCGACCGAATTGTCCGCAAATCCACCGCAACACGCCGTGGTTCGAGTCACGCACGGTCACAGGCCTATTCGCGCGGAATTCCGTCCTTTTTTCGGGACCGATGATGCCCGCGCGTGAATATCCGCCTAGCATGCCAAGAATGCGCCATGATCGACTGCCCGACGGCTTCGGGGTACGGATCGATCCACGGGTACGCGCATACTCCGGCGGACGCATCCTGATCGGGGGCTCACCCGCCAGGTTGCTACGACTTGCCCCGGAGGCCGCCGAGATGATCGGCGACGGGTACCTCGAGGTCACCGACCCCAAGTCGGCGGTTGTTGCCAGACGGCTGCTCGATTCCGGAGTCGCCAATCCGCGGCCGCAACTGCTGCCCTCGCTCGATGACGTGACCATCATCGTGCCACTGCGCAACAACGCCGACGGCCTCGCCCGGCTGCTGGCGGCGCTGCGCGGGCACACCGTGATCGTCGTCGACGACGGCTCCGATCGACCGGTGCGGATCCCGGAATCCCGTGGCACCCGCTGCCGTGTCACCGTGCTGCGCCACGACGAGAAGCAGGGCCCCTCCGCGGCCCGCAATGCCGGCCTGCGGGCGGCGACAACCGAATTCGTCGCGTTCCTGGATTCCGACGTGGTGCCGCGCAGCGGGTGGCTCGAGGTCATGCTCGGGCACTTCAGCGATCCGGAGGTCGCGCTCGTCGCGCCCCGCATCGTGGCGCTGGATCCGGAGTCCAACGCGCTGGCCCGCTACGAGCACACCCGCTCCTCGCTCGACCTGGGCAGGAGGGAGGCGGCCGTGCGATCGCGCGGCCTGGTCTCGTACGTGCCGAGCGCCGCGCTGCTGGTGCGGCGGCAGGCGTTGCTCGCCGAGGGCGGCTTCGACGAGTCCATGCAGGTCGCCGAGGACGTCGACCTGTGCTGGCGGCTGGAACGGGCGGGCTGGCGGCTGCGCTACGAGCCCGCCGCGCACGTGGCGCACGACCATCGCGTCTCGTTCCCGTCCTGGTTCGGGCGAAAGCTGTTCTACGGCACGGGCGCCGCGCCGCTCGGCGAGCGGCACGGCAAGGGCATGGTCTCGCCGCTGTCGGTGCCGCCCTGGATGGTGGTGGCCTCGGTGCTGTTCGCGACGATGTCGAAGTGGGGTCTGCTCGGCGGCGTCGTCACCCTCGTCACGGCGCTGGCTCGGCTGCGGCGGGTGTTCACCGCGCTGGACAACCCGACGCGCATCGCATCCATCTACCTGGCCCGCGGTTTCTTCTCCGGGCTGTGGCAGCTGGCGTCGGCGATGTGCAGGCATTACTGGCCGGTGACGCTGCTCGCGATGTTGGCCTCGCGGCGCATCCGGCGGATCGCGGTGACCATGGCGGTGGCCGACGGCCTCGCCGACTGGTTCACCCACCGCGACGCGGGCGGGCTCGACCCGTTCCGCTACCTGGCCTACAAGCGTCTCGACGACATCGCCTACGGCACCGGGCTCTGGCTCGGCGCCTACCGGGCGCGCAGCGTCGAGGCGCTCAAACCCACGGCGCCACCGCGGTGAAATCCACCGCGCCACCGCGCTGATCGTTGTTGCCGGGCCGACGGCCCGCCCGTCGGATGAGCTGGTTCCTATGGTCGACACCCTTATCGTCGGTGGCGGCACCGCGGGGTGCGTGCTCGCGGCGAGGTTGAGCGAAGCGCCCGGCCACACGGTGCGCCTGCTGGAAGCGGGCACGGTGTGGTCCGCCGCGGCCGAGATGCCCGCGGCGCTGCGCGATGCCACGCGGCTGCCGATCGGGCCGGAATCCCGGTGGTTGTGGCGGTATCCCGCGACGCTCGCGGCGAGCTCGGACGACGACCGTGCGGTCGAGGGAAACTTGCTGCGCGGCCGGGTGATCGGCGGCTCCAGTACGGTCAACGGCGGCTATTTCGTGCGCGCGCCCGCCGCCGACTTCGCCGCGTGGAGCGCGGCGCTCGGCGGCGCGCCCGAATGGACTTTCGAATCGGTGCTGCCCGCTTACCGAGGGCTGGAGGACGACCGCGACTACGGCGACCTGCCCGGCCACGGCCGCGGCGGCCCGATCCCGGTGCGCCGCACGAGCGATCCGACACCGGTGAGCCGCGCGTTCGCCGCGGCCGCGCGCGCAGCGGGGTTCGCCGAGGTGCCCGATCTCAACGCGTTGCCGGGTGCGGGCCCCACCGAGGGCGTGGGACCGGTGCCGTGCAACGTCGAGGGCGGTGCACGCGTCGGCACGGCGTCGGCCTATCTGCTGCCCGCGCTGGCGCGCCCGAATCTGTCCGTACAGGGCGGAGTCCTGGTGTCGCGCATTCGTTTCCAGGGTGATCGCGCGGTCGGCGTCGACTATCGGCGCGGCGAGACCAGCGGCACGATCTGGTCCGATCGAATCGTGCTGTGCGCGGGCGCGCTGGAATCGGCGGCGCTACTGCTGCGCTCCGGGATCGGACCGCCGGACGAGCTGGCGGCACTGGGTATACCGGTGGTGCGTCCCGCGCCGGTCGGCGTCCGGTTCGACGACCACCCCGAGATCGGTCTGGAATACCTGCTCGACGTGCCGACGCCTGCCGCGGTGCCGCTGGAGTACGTGCTGACCCTCGATGACATCGAAATCCGGCCGTACACAGTGCCGTTCGCCTCGGATCGGCACCGCCTCGGCGTCGCGCTGATGCGTCCCGAGTCCGCGGGCGTGCTGCGGTTGCGCGGCGCCGATCCGTTCGGCCCGCCTCGGATCGAGCACCGCTACCTGGCGGACGCCACCGATCGCGCGCGACTGCGTGACGCGGTCGCGCTCGCCGCCGACGTGCTGCACCGAATACCGGGCGCCTACCCGTGTCACCCGCCGCCCGCGTCCGGTCACGATGCCTGGCTACGCGCGAATCTGTCCACCTCGCAGCATCTCTCGGGCACCTGCCGGATGGGCGCCGCCGAGGACGGGGTGGTCGACGCGCGGTGCAGGGTGCATGGGGTGAGCGGATTGTCCGTGGTGGATCTGTCCGTCGTTCCGGTGCCGCTGAGCCGAGGTCCGCAGGCCACGACGGTGATGCTCGCCGAACATGTTGCGGGCTGGCTCACATCGTGAAGTGAAAGACGGATGGGTCACAAAATGAGGAGGTCCGCCCACGGTGTGACCTGGCGGACAAACCAGAACATCCGCCCTTCCCTCTGAATAGCCGCCGGTACAGTTTGTGGCGGAAAGAAAGGCAAATGGTCAGCAATCTTGCAGGTGGGCGGTCCCCACGGCACGGCGTCGAACCCGGTACGCAACTCGGCGCACTCGAAGCCTATGCCGCACAAGCACACGGATATCTTAGCGCGGGTGGCGAGCAGCTCTCCCAGCTAGCCGGTTTGCTGCGTCCGCTCGTACTGGAATCCTGGCTGCGCAGCCTGCGTACCGGCGTCGATCCGATGGACGTACTGAGCGAACGTGGTTTGCGCGGCGCGGATTTGCAACGTTATCGCGATGCTCATCCAATGGCGGGCCTGATGCCGCTGATCGATAAATTGCTCGTGCAGGACGCGGCTCGTACCTGTCTGATTGTCGCGATCGCCGATCAATTCGGGCGCGTGCTTTCCGTGTACGGCAAACCCGAGCAAGTCACGGCCGCAGCCGAGATCGGCTTGCGCGCCGGCGACGATCTGAGCGAGCGCAGGGTGGGCACCAATGCGGTCGGCTTGGTTGTCCGCACCGGCCGCGCCGCGTGGATCCATGGGCCCGAGCACTTTCTGCACCGCATGCACCAGATCACCGGCGCCGCAGCGCCGGTGCACGATCCGGACGGCAGGCTCGTCGGTGTCCTGGTGGTAGCCGGGGGCGTGCGGGTGGCGAAGCCGGAGATCCTCGCGCTGGTGAAGGCGACGGCCACCGCCGCCGAGATGGATCTGCTGCTCAATGCGATGCGCTCGGGCAGGCATGGCGGGCGGGGGCGGGAACGGCCGGAACCCGAAGTGGCCGCCGAGTCGCGCGGGCTCGGCCTCGACGTGCTCGGTCTCGGGCAGCCGCAGCTGACCATCGCGGGCGATCGGGTTCCGTTGTCGCAGCGGCACGCCGAGATCCTGCTGTTGTTGGCCGAGCATCCGGAGGGGCTCGGCGCCGACCACCTCGCGCTGCTGCTGGACGATACCGATCTGGACAACGGCACGATCCGCGCCGCCATGTCCAGGCTGCGGTCGGTAGTCGGTCCGACCGTGTTCGGTTCGCGCCCATACAAGTTGCGCGTGCACGTCGCAACCGATGTGGAGGCGCTGCGGGCGGCGCTCGATTCCGGTGATGTCGATTCCGCATTACGGCTCTACGCCGGTCCGGTGCTGCCGCGTTCCGCCGCACCGGGAATTATCGATATTCGCGACGAACTGCGCGTCCGGTTGCGCACCGCGGTGCTCGGCTCGCGCGACGCCGCGGTGTTGCGGCGCTGGACCGCCGGTGCGGAAGGTCGCGACGACGCCGCCGCATGGGCCGTGTACCGCACGACCGTAGATCGCGATTCTCCGCTGTATGCGCAGATCGAGGCCAAGATTCGGGTGCTCGATCGGCGGCTCGGCGCCGATGCAACGCGGATGCAACGTTTCGGCTCATAGTCTGCACATCCGAAAGTGCGGTAGCTCACAAAGCGACCTCGATGTGGTCGCGCGCACAAATGTGCTCGGGGTTAACTAGTGCCCGAGAACAAGATGGTCAGTTGTCCAGTTTTTTTTAGCTGAACGTGTTCCTTTTTATTTCCTGACCGCCTAGTGTTCGCAATACGCGGTTGACATCCGTGTGATGCAGGAAACACCACCGGGGGCGTGGACCGAGTCCCCGGCAGCGGAGTTGGAGGAACGATCAAGAGTTAGGCCCGGTGGCTCCGGCCGCCGATCTCGTCACACCAATTTGTTGGATCTCGCGCGGGTGACGTCGTCACTGTCCGCGCTCTCGCCGAATCGCCTGTAGTGGCACCGATGCCGGGCGTCGGGTCGGAGGACCCACCCGCCGAGGCTTACTTCGTGCTGCCCAAAAGCCTTCGGCCAGCTGTTGTTTCGCTAAACGAGGAGGCTCTGGTGCACGGTACGGAGTTGGGTGGGTTCAGCGCGCGGCCGAACGGGAACGCGGCGAGCCATACACCGTCCCACACGCCGTTCCCGCTCGCTCCCGCGCAGCTCGGTCTCTGGTACGCGCAGCTGCTCGAGCCAGAGGTCCCGATCAATGTCGCGCAGTACGTCGACGTGCACGGCGAGCTGGATGCCGCACTGCTGCAGGAGGTTTCGCGCGAAGCGGCACTCGAATACGGGTCTACGCTGGTGCGGCTCGGTGAGGAAGGCGGCACGCCGTGTCAGTGCGTCGACACCGACCTGTCCTTCGACATCCCGCTGATCGACTTCCGCTCGCACGCCGACCCGGTGGCCGCCGCGACGGAGTGGATGCGCGCCGACGCCTGCGCCCCGGTGGATCTGTTGCGCGACCGGCTGTTCGCGGGTGCGGTGCTCCGCGTCGCCGATCGGCGCTACTTCTGGTACCTGCGCGCGCACCACATCGTGCTCGACGGCTACGGCGCGCTGACCAACACCATGCGGGTCGCCGAGCGGTACACCGCGCGGGTGCTCGGCGTCGATCCGGAAGCCATCCGGCCGGGCAGCCTGGAGACGCTGGTAGCGGGCGAAATCGCCTACCGCGAGAGCGGTCGCTACGAGACCGACCGCGCCCACTGGGCCGAACGAGTGGCCGCGCTCGACGGCGTGACCAGCCTGGATCCGCACACCGCCCCGCGCGCGGCCAGCAACCTGACAGTCGGGCGCGGCCTGCCCGACGAGCTGGTCGAGCGGATGAATGCCGTTGCCGAGAGCCAGGATTCGACGATCGCGGTGGTGCTGCTCGCGGCCTTCGCCGGATACCTCGGCCGCCTGACCGACCGCGACGACGTGGTGCTGAGCCTGCCGGTCACCGCCCGCACCACCGCCGTGCTGCGGCGCTCGGCGGGCATGCTCTCCAATATCGTGCCGCTGCGGATGTCGCTCGGCGCGGCGACCTGGGGTGACTTGTTGCGCGCCACCCGCGTCGAGGTGGCAGGGGCGCTGCGGCACCAGCGGTACCGGCACGAGGACATCCGCCGCGACGCCGAACACGACGGCCGCCCGGCCCGGCGCGCGCTGTTCGGCCCGCTGGCCAACATCATGCTGTTCCGCAGCGACCTGACGCTCGGCGCAACGACGGGCCGGTACCACGTGCTGTCCACCGGACCGGTCGAGGACCTGAGCCTGAACGTCTACTACGGCGAACGTGACCGCGTGCACGTCGATTTCGAGGCGAACCCGAATCTCTACGCGGCCGACGACCTGGCCCGCCATCACGCCCGCTTCGTGCAGTACCTGGAGCGGCTGGCCGCCGCGGACCTGGACACGCCGATGGCCGCGATCGACGTGGCGACCGAGCTGGAGGTCGAGGTCAGCACCCGAATATGGAACTCCACCGGCTGCGATGTCGAGGCGTTGCTCGCCGCACGCGCGCCGGGCGCGCACTCCGCCGCGACGCTGGTGGCGATGTTCGAGGCGCAGGCGGCACGGACCCCGGACGCGATCGCGCTGCGCTGGGTCGATCCGCTGCGCGGGGCCGATGCGCTGCGCTGGGTCGATGCGCTGCGCGGGGAGAACGCGCTGCGCGGTGGCGACATGGAGTCCATGCTGACCTACCGTCAGCTGTCCGCCAGGGTGAACCGGCTGGCCAGGCAGCTGATCGAGCGCGGCGTCGGACCGGAGACCCTGGTCGCCCTGCATCTTCGCCGGTCACCCGAACTGGTCGCCGCGATGTACGCGGTGCTCACCGCGGGCGCGGCCTACGTGCCGCTCGACCCGGACCATCCGGCCGACCGCACCGCGCACATCCTGGCCACCGCCCGCCCCGCCTGCGTCCTCACCGCCGAGGACCTCGCGGTCGACGTGCCGGTGGTGCGGCTGGATCGCTTGCGGCAGACCGGGTATCCGGATGGCCCGGTCCGGGAGCACGAGCGCACCGCGGCACTGCGACAGGACCACCCCGCGTATGTGATCTTCACCTCCGGCTCCACCGGCAAGCCGAAGGGCGTGGTGGTGACCCACGAGGCCATCGTGAACCGGCTGGTGTGGATGCAGGAGACCTATCGGCTCACCACCGCCGATGTGGTGTTGCAGAAGACTCCGGCGACGTTCGACGTTTCGGTGTGGGAGTTCTTCTGGCCCTTGCAGATCGGAGCCACGCTGGTGCTCGCGCAGCCCGACGGGCATCGCGACCCGGCGTACCTGCGCGAAGTCATCGCCGAATACCGGGTCACCATCGTGCATTTCGTGCCGTCGATGCTGGAAGCCTTTCTGGCGCACCAGGACATCGCGCGCGACTCGACGCTGCGCGCGGTCTTCGCGTCCGGCGAGCCGCTGCCCGCCGCGCTGGCCCAGCGGCTGCGGGTGCTTACCGGCGCCCGGCTGCACAACCTGTACGGTCCCACCGAGGCCGCGGTGGACGTCACCTTTCACGAGGTGACCGATACCGATACCCTCTCGGTGCCGATCGGAGCGCCGGTGTTCAACACCCGGCTCTATGTGCTCGATTCCCGGCTGCGGCCGGTGCCGGTCGGGGCTCCGGGTGAGCTGTATCTGTCGGGGGTACAGCTCGCCCGGGGTTACGTCGCCAAGCCCGGCCTGACGGCCGAGCGTTTCCTCGCCGATCCGTTCGCTGCTCCGGGCGGGCCCGCCGCGCCGGGCGACCGGATGTATCGCACCGGCGACCTGGTCAGATGGGTACCTGCATCGCGAAGCGATTCGATGGGGGGCGGTGGCCGGGCGACGGGTGGGCCAGCCAACGGCGAACTGGAATACCTGGGTCGCACCGACTTCCAGGTGAAGCTGCGCGGCCTGCGCATCGAGCTCGGCGAGATCGAGGCGGTGCTCGGCACGGTCGATTCGGTGGTTCGCGCCGTCGTCGTGGTGCGCGACGACGCGGGCGTTGGCGAGCAGCTGGTGGCCTACGCGGTGGAGTCCGAGCCGGGCACCGTGCGGCCCGAGCAGCTGCGGGCCGCGGCGGTGGGATCGCTGCCCGGCTACATGGTGCCCGCGGCCTACGTGGTGCTCGACGCATTCCCGGTGAACGCCTCGGGCAAATTGGATCGCCGCGCCCTGCCCGCGCCGCAGCGGCGCAGCGCCGAATACCGCGCGCCCGTGACCGCTGTGGAACAGGCGGTCGCCCGCGTGTTCGGCGAGGTGCTCGGCCGCGCGGCGGTCGGCCGCGACGACGACTTCTTCGCACTCGGCGGCAACAGCCTGGTGGCCACGCAGGTGGCCGCCAGGCTGGCCGCCGACCTGGGCTGTCCGCTCGGAGTCCGGGAATTGTTCACCGCAACCACGGTGTCCGATCTCGCGGAACTGATCGAGCGGGCGGGCGGAACCGGCGGCGCGGCCGTGCCCCGCCTGCTGCGGGTGGTGCCGCGGCCGCCGCTGGTTCCGCTTTCCCTGGCGCAGCAGCGGATCTGGTTCCTGAACCGGTTCGAACGCTCCGCCGGCTACAACATGCCGTTCGTGGCCCGGCTGCGCGGCGAGCTCGACGTGACCGCGCTGCGCTTGGCGATCGGCGACGTGGTGGCGCGGCACGAGGTGCTGCGCACCGTGTTCCCCGCCGTGCTCGACGAGCCGGGCCACGATGTCCCGGCGCAGCAGATCGTGCTGTCCGCCGACGAGGTCGCGGTGCTCGGTGCGCCCGAGTCGATCGGCGTGGCCGAACTGGACGCGGCGCTGGCCGGGTTCGCCGCCTCCGGTTTCGATCTGGAGCGCGAGATCCCGCTGCGCGCACGGCTGTTCGCCGTCGACGCCGACGGTTACGCCTTGGCGATGGTGCTGCATCACATTGCGGCGGACGGACTTTCACTGCGCGTGCTGGCCCACGATGTGATGACGGCCTACGCCGCCCGCCGGGCGGGCGACGCGCCGGACTGGGCTCCGCTCGCGGTGCAGTACGCCGACTACGGACTGTGGCAGCGGGAGATGTTCGGCGCGGCGTCGGATCCGGATGCGCCGCTGGCTCGTCAGCTGGCCTACTGGACCGAGGCGCTCGCGGGCGCACCCGATCTGCTGGAGCTGCCCGCCGATCGGCCCCGCCCCGCGGTCGCCACCGGCCGCGGCGCGGCGTACCGCTTCGAGGTGCCCGCCGCGGTGGCCGTGCGGGTCACCGCGACCGCGCGGGCCACCGGGCTCTCCGACTTCATGGTCCTGCATGCCGCGCTCGCGGTGCTGCTCGCGCGGCTGTCCGGCGGCGACGACATCGTGGTCGGCACTCCGGTGGCCGGACGCGGTGAACGCGAACTCGACGACATGATCGGCATGTTCGTCAACACTCTGGTGCTGCGCACCAGGGTCGACGCCGCGGCGACCGGCGCGGAACTGCTCGCCGCGGTCCGTGCGACCGACCTCGCCGCGTTCGGCCACGCGCAGGTTCCGTTCGAGCAGGTGGTCGAGGCGCTGAACCCGCCGCGCTCACAAGCCAGGCATCCGCTCTTCCAAGTGCTGCTCTCGGTTGACAATTCGGCCGACACCGAATTCGAACTCCCCGGTATGTCGGTTCGCACCGGTACCCTGGACACCGCGGTGACCAAGTTCGATCTCCAGCTCACGGTCACCGCAGGCTTCGCCGGTGCCGGACTCGGGGAAGGTTCGGCACCGGCGGTAGCCCCGGCCGAACGCAGCTACCCGGCCGAATTCACCTACAGCACCGATCTCTTCGACGAGGCCACCGTCGCCGACTTCGCACGCTGGTATCTGCGCGTACTCGAGGCGCTGACGAGCGACACGGAAACGGCGGTCGGCGATCTGCCGCTGCTGGACACCGCCGAACTGGGTTGGGCGGTCGAGCAGGGCCGGGCGAGCGAAGCAGGCTCGGCGGAGGAGCCGGGTTCAGCGGTCGAGCCGCGCGCACCGGGAGAGTCGCCCGCAGCGATCCCCGCGACGGACACCGTGCTCACGGCATTCGAAGCGCAGGTCCGCCGCACCCCCGATGCCGTCGCGGTGATCGACGGCGACCGCACGCTGACCTACGCGGCATTCGCGGCGCGGGTGCATCGGCTGGCTCGGCGTCTCATCGATGCCGGTGTAGGTCCGGAGACGCTGGTCGTGATCGGGATGCGTCGCAGCGCCGACTTCGTGCTCGCCACTTACGCGGTGCTGACGGCAGGCGGCGGATATGTTCCCGTAGATCCGGATCAGCCCGCGGCGCGGCTAGTTCACGTGTTGTCCTCCGCCCGTCCGGTGTGTGTGCTCACCCGGTCCGCCGATGGATGGTCGGTGACGGCGGAGGACGCGCCGCCGGTCCTCGACGTGGACGCGGTCGCCGTTTCGGAATACCCGGACACCGCGGTGCGCGACGACGAACGTCTGCGCCCGCTGCGCGCGGCCAACACCGCGTACGTGATCTTCACCTCCGGGTCCACCGGCCGCGCGAAAGGCGTTGCGGTGCAGCAGGCTTCGGTAGCGAATCAAGTGCGATGGATCGTCGGCGAATACGGCGTAGGCCCCGCCGACGTCGTGCTGTTCAAGACACCCGCGACCTTCGACGTCTCGGTCTGGGAATTGTTCGCGCCGTTGACGATCGGCGCGCGCTTGGTGGTCGCCTCGCATGATGGACATCGCGACAGCGCGTACCTCGCCGCCACCATCGCGGCGCACGGCGTCACGATGACCTCTTTCGTTCCCTCGATGCTCACGATGTTCGCCGCCGCCGCGCCCGCCGCGTCGATAGCCACCCTGCGCACCGTCTTCGTCGCGGGCGAGGCGATGACCGGCGAAGCGGCCGCGGAATTCGCCGCCGTGAGCCGCGCCGCACTGCACAATCTGTACGGGCCCACCGAATTCACGGTGCACGCCACGCACGCGCCGGTGACCGCGACCCCGGGCCCGACGCCGATCGGGCGGCCGGTGCGCGCCAGCCGGGTGCTGGTGCTGGACGGCCGCCTGCGCCCGGTACCGGAAACGGTGGTGGGCGAGCTGTACCTGTCCGGGGTTCAGGCCGCGCGCGGCTATCACGGCCGCGCCGACCTCAGCGCCGAACGGTTCGTCGCCGATCCGTACGGACCGGCGGGCGCGCGCATGTACCGCACCGGCGATCTGGTGCGCCGGAACCGGAACGGGCAGCTGGAATACCTGGGGCGCAGCGACTTCCAGGTGAAGCTGCGCGGCCAGCGCATCGAGCTCGGCGAGATCGAGGCGGCGCTGCTGGCACCCGATGTGCGCGCCGCCGCGGTGCGAGTCTTCGCCCATCCGGCCGGTGAGCTGCTGGTCGCGTACGTGGTGACCGACCTGCCCGAGGCCGAGGTGGCGGCGGTGCTGGCCGACCGGCTGCGCGCGACACTGCCCTCCTACATGGTGCCCGCCGCCTACGTCGCGCTGGCGGCGATGCCGCTGACCGGCTCGGGCAAGCTGGACCGCAAGGCGTTGCCCGATCCGGTGTTGGCGGCCAAGGATTTCCGCGCCCCGGTCACCGAGACCGAGCGCGCGGTGGCCGAGGTATTCGCCGAGGTGCTCGGGCTCGACCGGGTCGGCCTCGATGACGACTTCTTCGCGGTCGGCGGAAACTCGTTGGTGGCCACCCGAATCGCCGCGCGGCTGGCTGCTCGGCTGCGGGCCGACGTGCCGGTGCGGTTGCTCTTCGAACACCCGACCGTTGTCGCGCTCGCCGCGGCGCTGGCGGGCGCGCGGGCCGATCGCACCTGTCAGCCGCTGGTCCTCGCCGAGCGTCCTGCGGTCGTGCCGCTCTCCTACGCGCAGCAGCGGATGTGGTTCCTGAACCAGTTCGACGCGGCATCCACGGCGAACAACCTGACCGCCGCGTTCCGGCTCACCGGCCCGCTGAACCGGACGGCGCTGGCCGCCGCCGTCACCGATGTCGTCGCCAGGCACGAGACGCTGCGCACCAGGTACCCCGCCGTCGACGGATCGGCGCGCCAAGAGGTCCTTCCCGCGGACCGAGGCCCGGTCCTGGAGATCGTCGACGAGGCCGACGACGTGCTCGGACGGGTACGAGCCTTGGCCGCAATGCCTTTCGCGGTATCCCAGGCTCCGCCGGTGCGCCTGACGCTGCTTCGCCGCTCCGATGACGAGCACGTGCTCGTTGTGTCGCTACACCACATCGCCGCGGACGGCTGGTCCATCGCGCCGTTCACACGGGACCTGCTGCGCGCCTACGCTTCTCGTCGCCAAGGACGCGCAGCCGACTGGTCACCCCTTCCGGTGCAGTACGCCGACTACACGCTGTGGCAGCGCCGGGTCCTCGGCTCCGAGAACGATCCCGGCTCGCTGATGGCCGAGCAGCTGCGGTTCTGGTCCGCCGAATTGGCCGACCTGCCCGACCTTCTCGTGCTGCCCGCCGACCGGCCGCGCCCCGCCGCGGCTTCGGGAAGCGGCGCGCGGCACGCCTTCCACATATCCGCCGCGATCCACCGACGTCTGCGCGAGATCGCCGAGTCCGCGAGCGCCTCGCTGTTCATGGTGCTGCACGCGGTCTTCGCGGCGACGCTGGCGAAGCTCTCCGGTCAGCGGGACATCGCGATCGGCACCCCGGTCGCCGGCCGCGGCGAGCAGGCGCTCGACGACCTCGTCGGCATGTTCGTCAACACCCTGGTGTTGCGCGCGGACGTGCGTCCAGAACGCACCTTCGGCGAGCTGGTCGCGGCAGTGCGCGACGGCGACCTGCGCGCGTTCGCCCACGCCGACGTGCCGTTCGAGCGCCTGGTCGAGGTGCTCGATCCCGAGCGATCGGCTGCCAGGCACCCGCTGTTCCAGGTGATGCTGGACTTCCAGAACACCGCGAGCGCGACCATCGAGCTTGCCGACCTGCGCGTCGGCGAACTCGACATCGACACGCGCACAGCCAAATTCGACCTTCAGCTGACTCTCGCCGAGACCGCCAACGGCATCGACGCCGTCTTCGAGTACGCGACCGATCTGTTCGACGCCGACACGGTCGCCGGGTTCGCGGCCCGGCTCCTGCGGGTGCTCGACGCGGTCTGCGCCGATCCGGCCGTGCTGGTCGGCGACATCGATACCCTCTCGGCCGCCGAGCGCACCCAACTGCTCGGTACGTGGAATGCCACCGCACGCGACCTCGGCCAGGCGGCGACCTTGGTGTCGCTGTTCGAGGCGCAGGCACGGCGGACCCCCGACGCCGTGGCGGTGACCTTCGAGGGCGAGTCCCTGGCCCACCCGTCGCCCGGCCACCACCCCTCATCGACTCGCTACGCGACGCTGGCCCACCCGTCGCCCGGCCACCACCCCCCATCGACTCGCTACGCGACGCTGGCCCACCCGTCGCCCGGCCACCACCCCCCATCGAGTCGCTACGCGACGCTGGCCCACCCGTCGCCCGGCCACCACCCCCCATCGAGTCGCTACGCGACGCTGACCTATGCCGAGTTCTCCAGCCAGGTCAACCGCTTGGCGCGGCTGCTCGTCTCCATCGGCGTGCGGCCGGAGAGCACCGTGGCGATCGGCATGCGGCGCTCGCTGGACTTGGTCGTCGCCATGTACGCGGTGCTCACGGCGGGCGGCGCGTACGTCCCGGTGGACCCGGACCACCCCGCCGAGCGCATCGAGCGTGTTCTGAGCGCCGCCCGCCCGGTGTGCGTGCTCAGCCGCACCCAGGACGGACTGGAACTGGAGTCGTGCGAGCGCGGTGCGCGGGTGTGGGCGGTGCTGGATGTCGACCAGTTCGACACCGCCGACTACTCCGACGCACCGCTCACCGACGCGGACCGGCTCGGTGCGCTCGTCCCCGGCAACGCGGCCTACGTCCTGTTCACCTCGGGCTCCACCGGCACGCCCAAGGGCGTCGCGGTGTCGCACGCGGCGATCGTCAACCGGCTGCGGTGGATGCAGTCCGAATACGGGCTCACCCCTGAGGACGTCGTGGTGCAGAAGACGCCGGCGACGTTCGACGTCTCGGTGTGGGAGTTCTTCTGGCCGTTGCAGATCGGCGCCCGCTTGGCGGTGGCGCGTCCGGACGGTCATCGCGATCCGCGCCATCTCGCCGAGCTGATCCGCCGGGAACGTGTGTCGGTGGCGCACTTCGTGCCCTCGATGCTGGCCGTGTTCGTCGCGGAACCCGCGGTGGCTCGGTGCGATTCGCTGCGCATGGTGTTCGCCTCGGGTGAGGCGCTGGTACCGGGACCCGCGCAGCGGCTGCGCGCGCTGACCGGTGCGCGGCTGCACAACCTGTACGGCCCGACCGAGGCGGCCGTCGACGTCACCTACCACGAAGTGGTCGACGCGGACACCGACAGCGTGCCGATCGGTGTCCCGGTGGCCAACACTCGTGTGTACGTGCTGGATTCACGGCTGCGGCCGGTGCCGGTCGGCGTGCCGGGTGAGTTGTACCTCGCGGGTGTGCAGCTGGCGCGCGGCTATGCGCGGCGGCCGGATCTCACGGCGGATCGATTCGTGGCCAATCCGTTCGCCAGCGCCGAGCGCATGTATCGCACCGGTGATCTCGTCAGATGGGTACCTGCATCGCCAAGCGATTCGATGGGGGGCGGTGGCCGGGCGACGGGTAAGGGCGAACTGGAGTATCTGGGACGCACCGATTTCCAGGTCAAGCTGCGCGGTCTGCGCATCGAGCTCGGCGACATCGAGGCCGCGCTGACCGCGCAGCCGGAGATCGACCAGGCCGTCGTCGTGGTGCGCGATGGGACGCAGCTCGTCGCGTACCTGATCGCCGCGCCCGAGTCGGCCATCGACGTGGGGTGCGTGAAAGAGGCACTGGGGCAGCGTATCCCGGCGTACATGGTGCCCTCGGCGTTCGTGTCGATGGAGGAGTTCCCGCTCAACGCGTCCGGCAAGCTCGACCGCAAGGCGCTGCCCGCGCCGGTGTTCGAGGCGGCGGCATTCCGTGCGCCGGTGACGCCCGTGCAGCAGATCGTCGCGCGCGTGTTCGCCGATGTGCTCGGCGCGCCGCGCGTCGGGCTCGACGACGACTTCTTCGCGCTGGGCGGCAATTCGCTCACCGCCACCAGGGTGGCGGCCCGGCTCGGCGCGGCGCTGGACACCCAGCTGCCGGTGCGGCTGCTCTTCGACGCACCCACCGTGCAGGCCATGGCGACGCGGGCCGAAGCGCTGCGCGGCCGGGGCGGCAGGCCCGCGCTGACTCGCCGCCCGCGGCCCGAGCGATTGCCGCTCTCGCCTGCGCAACAGCGCATCTGGTTCCTGAACCGCTTCCTCGCCGACGCCGACGGGCCGGGCGACGCGGTGGACAACATCCCCATCGCGTTGCGGCTCGTCGGTGATCTCGACGTCCCTGCGCTGGCCGCGGCGCTCGGCGACGTCGTCGCCAGGCACGAGTCGCTGCGCACCGTCTACCCGGCCGGACCCGACGGCGCCGAGCAAGTGGTCCTGCCCGTGCCGCGCCACGCCCCCGTGGTACGTGAAGAGCGGGTCGCTGAGTCGGCGCTGACCGAACGCCTCGCCGCATGCGCCGCGGTGACTTTCGATCTCACCGAAGAGACTTCGTTGCGCCCTCACCTCTTCGCGCTCAGTGGCGTCGCGGAGGTGGAGCACGTGCTCCTGCTGGTGCTGCACCACATCTCGGCCGACGGGTTCTCGCTCGGTCCGCTGGCCGCCGACCTGATGACCGCCTACGCCGCGCGCCGCGACGGCGCCGCGCCGGACTGGGCTCCGCTGCCGATCCAGTACGGCGACTACACCCTGTGGCAGGCCGAAATCCTGGGCGCCGCCGACGATCCCGAGGCGCGTGCGCACCGCCAGCTGGAGTTCTGGCGTCGCACGCTCGACGGCCTCCCGGAACAGCTGGAGCTGCCCACCGACCGGCCGCGCCCGGCCGTGTCCACCCACCGTGGCGCGACCCACCGGCTGCGCATCGACTCCGACCTGCACAGCGAGCTGCGCGAATTGGCGCGCAAGCGGGAGACCACGCTGTTCAGCACCGTGCACGCGGCGCTGGCGGTGCTGCTCGCCCGGCTGTCGGGCAGCGCGGACATCGCCATCGGCACCCCGGTGGCCGGGCGCGGCGAGGCCGAACTCGACGGCTTGGTCGGCATGTTCGTCAACACCCTGGTCCTACGCAGCCGGATCGACCCGCGTGCGCGGTTCGAGACCGTGCTGGACGAGGCGCGGTCCCGCGACCTGGAGGCGCTCGCGCACGCCGACCTGCCCTTCGAGCGACTGGTCGAGTTGCTGGCGCCGCACCGGGCGCGCAACCGTCACCCGCTGTTCCAGGTGGCGCTCACCATGCAGAACTTCACCGTGCCCGCGCTCGAGCTGGCCGGTCTTCGGGTGCGTCCGGTCGAGCTGGACGCGGTCGGCGCCGAATTCGATCTCCAGTTCACGGTGGTGGCCGCCGACGACGCGGACGGCCGCGCCGACGGCATCGACATCGAGATCACGTACGCCACGGATCTTTTCGAGCCGGAGACGGTCGCCGTCCTGGCCCGCCGGTTCACCCAGGTGCTCGCCGCGGTCGCGGCGGACGCGACGGTGGTGGTCGGCGACATCCAGCTGCTCTCCGCCGAGGAGCAGCGGCGCGCGCTGGTCGAGTGGGCGAGCACCGGCCCGAATCTGGCGACCGCCGACGAGACGCTGGTCGACCGCTTCCGCAGCGCCGCGGCGCTCGATCCGACGGCCGTCGCGGTGCGCGCGGACGACGAGGTCGTGACCTACGGCGAGCTGGCGGCCAGGGCCAACCGGCTGGCCCGGCGACTGATCGCCGCAGGTGTAGGGCCGGAAACCCTGGTGGCGGTGGCATTGCCGCGTTCGGTCGAGCTGGTCGTCGCGCTGCTCGCCGTGCTGGAGGCGGGCGGCGGCTACCTGCCGATCGACCCCGGCTACCCGGCCGATCGCATCGAGTACGTGATCGACGACGCCCGCCCGGTCTGCGCCGTCAGCTCCGCCGCGACGGGCCTGCCGCGCGACTGGTTCGGCGGCCCGGTGCTCGACGTGGCGGCCGACCTCGCGTCGGTGAGTGCCGAGCCGCTCACCGACGCCGACCGGCGGGCCCCGCTGCACCCGGCGCACACCGCGTACGTCATCTACACCTCCGGCTCCACCGGCAGGCCGAAAGGGGTTGTCGTACCGCACCGCAACGTGCTGAGGCTGGTCGACAACACCCGGCGACACTTCGAGTTCGGCCCCTCCGACGTGTGGACCATGTTCCACTCCTACGCCTTCGACTTCTCGGTGTGGGAGCTGTGGGGCGCGCTGCTGCACGGCGGCGAACTCGTCGTGGTGGACTACTTCACGTCGCGTTCGCCGGAGCAGTTCCGCCGCCTGCTGGTCGAGCGGCGGGTGACGGTGCTGAACCAGACGCCGTCGGCCTTCTACCAGCTCATGGCGGCCGACGCGGCGGCCGAGCCCGCCGAATTCGCGCTGCGCCAGGTGATTTTCGGCGGTGAGGCGCTGGAACCGCAGCGGCTGGCCGGATGGTTCGCGCGCTATCCCGACGGCCCGCGCCTGGTGAACATGTACGGCATCACCGAGACCACGGTGCATGTGTCGTACCGTCCGATCGAGCCGGGCACGGGGTCGGCGAGCGTCATCGGCGGCGCGATCCCCGGGCTCGCGGTGCGGGTGCTCGACGCGCGGCTGCGGCCGGTGCCGGTCGGGGTGCCCGGCGAGATCTACGTCTCCGGCGGTCAGCTGGCCCGCGGCTATCTGGGCCGGGCTGCGCTCACCGCGAGCCGTTTCGTCGCCGACCCCTATGCGGCCGACGGTTCGCGTGCCTACCGCTCCGGCGATCTGGCGCGCTGGACCGCCGACGGCGATCTGGAGTACCTCGGCCGCGCCGACCAGCAGGTGAACCTGCGCGGGTTCCGCATCGAGCTCGGCGAGATCGAGGCGGCCGTGCTGGACACCGGTGCGGTCCGCGAGGCCGCGGTGGTGGTGCGGACCGATCTGGTGGACGAGGCGCGCATCGTCGCCTACGTCGTCGTCGCCGACGGCTCGCTCGACGCGGCCGCGCTGCGCAGGGAGCTGGCGCGCACGCTGCCCGAGCACATGGTGCCCGCCGCGGTCGTCGCGCTGGATCGAATCCCGTTGACGGTCAACGGCAAACTCGATCGCGCCGCGCTACCCGCTCCGTTCTTCGCGGCGACGACCTACCGCAAGCCCGGCACGGTCGTCGAAGAGATCGTCGCCGGGGTGTACGCCGAGGTGCTTGGTCTGCCTGCCGCGGGTCAGGTCGGGGCCGACGACGACTTCTTCGCGCTCGGCGGCAGTTCCCTGCTCGCCGCCAAGGCCGTCGCGCGGATCGGCGCGGCGCTCGGCAGGCCGGTCGGCGTGCGCGCGCTGTTCGAGTCGCCGCGGGTCGCCCAGCTGGCCGAGACCGTGACGGCGGGGGAGGCCGGAGCCGCCCGGCCGCCGCTGGTGGCCCGCGCCCGGCCGGAGACGCTGCCGCTCTCGCCTGCCCAGCAGCGGATGTGGTTCCTGAACCGGTTCGACGGCGCGTCCGTCGCCTACAACATCCCGCTGGCACTGCGACTGTCCGGCGACGTGGACGTGCCGGCACTCCAGTCGGCGCTGGCCGATGTGATCGGCAGGCACGAATCGCTGCGCACCACCTACCCCGAGCTGGACGGTGCGCCGACGCAGCGAATCCAGTCCGCGGCGCAGGCGGTTCCGGCGCTGTATCCGATGGACGTCACCGAAGCGGGGCTGCCGCAGCGCATTCGAGATCTGGCGGGCACCGCGTTCGACGTCACCACCGAGATCCCAGTGCGGATGCGGTTGTTCCGCATTGCCTCCGACGACGTGGTACTCGCGGGCGTGCTGCACCACATCGCCGCCGACGGGTCCTCCGTCGCGCCGTTCGTCCGCGATCTGATGACGGCATACACCGCGCGCCTGGACGACCGCGCACCGTGCTGGTCGCTGCCGGCCGTGCAGTACGCCGACTACGCGCTGTGGCAGCGGGAACTGCTCGGCGACGAAGACGATCCGGACTCCCGCGCGGCCGAGCAGATCGCCTACTGGACCGAGGCGCTGGCCGGTCTGCCCGATCAGCTCGCGCTGCCCACCGATCGTCCGCGCCCGGCCCGGCAGAGTCTGCGCGGCGCGAAGACGGCTCGGCTGGTGCCGCCGCGGCTGCACGAGCAGCTCGTGGGACTCGGCCGCGCGCACGGGGCGACGCTGTTCATGGTCGTGCACGCCGCCTTCGCCGCGCTGCTGGCTCGGCTGTCGGGTGTCGGCGACATCGCTGTCGGCACCCCGACCGCGGGGCGCGGGGAGGCCGAACTCGACGACGTGATCGGCATGTTCGTCAACACCCTGGTGCTGCGCACCCGCGTCCAGGGCAGTCGGTCCTTCGCCGAACTGCTCGGGCAGACCCGCGGCGCCGACATCGCCGCCTTCTCGCACGCCGACGTGCCGTTCGAGCGACTGGTGGAGGTGCTGAACCCGGAGCGCTCCACCGCGCGCCACCCGCTGTTCCAGGTGGGCTACTCGTTCCAGAACCACGAGCGCGGCGAATTGCGGCTGCCGGGGCTCACCGTGCGCGAGCTCGAATTCGACAACGGCGTAGCGCAATTCGACCTGCACCTGTTCGCCGTCGACCGGTACGCCGCCGACGGCACGCCCGAAGGCATCGAGCTGGCCCTCGGCTACGCCACCGATCTATTCGAGCCTGCGACCGCGGAACGGATCATCGGCCAGCTCCAGGCCATCCTGGAATCCGTTGTCGCCCAGCCGAACACACTGGTCGGCGACCTCGACCTGCTCGGCGACGAGCGCGCCCGCGTGCTGGGGGAGTGGAACGCCACCGCGCATCCGGTCGAGCGGCTGACCCTCGCCGATCTGGTCGACCGGCAGGCGGCGCGCAGCCCGGCCGCGCCCGCGATCATCGACGCCGATACCGGAAAGACGCTGAGCTACATCGAATTCGACGCGCGGGTGAACCGGCTGGCGCGCGCGTTGATCGGCCACGGCGTCGGGCCCGAGCGCACCGTTGTGCTGGCCATGCGCCGGTCGATCGAGCTGGTGATCGCCATGTACGCGGTGGTCCGCGCGGGCGGCGCCTACGTCCCGGTCGATCCGGACCACCCGGCCGACCGCATCGCCTACATCATCGACACCGCCGCGCCGGTCTGCGCGCTCACCACCGTGGCCGACGGCATGCCGATCGAGACCCCTGTGCGTGTTCTCGAGGTGGACTGGCTCGCGGCGGCGCATCTCTCGGCGGCGCCGATCACCGACAGTGAGCGCATCCGCCCGCTGCGCGACGAGCACCCGGCGTACATCGTCTTCACGTCCGGGTCGACCGGGCGGCCGAAGGGCGTCACCGTGCCGCACGCGGCGATCGTCAACCAGCTGGCCTGGCTGCGGGAGCGGTTCGCGCTCGGCGCGGCCGACCGGACGCTGCTGAAAACGCCCGCCACCTTCGATCTCTCGGTGTGGGAGTTCTGGTCCCCGCTGGTCACCGGCGGCGCGCTGGTGGTGACCAGGCCCGGCGACGAACGCGACCCGGATCGACTGCGCGCACTGATGGCGCGGCACGGCGTCACCGTGCTGTACGCGGTGCCGTCCCAGATCGGCATGCTGCTGGCGGCGTCGCCGGACGCACCGCTGCCCGCCGGGTTGCGGCGAGTGCTCGCCATCGGTGAGACGCTGCCGCCCGCGACCGCCGCCGAGTTCCTCGATCGGGCTGCCGGTGGCGCGCGGCTCTACAACCTCTACGGTCCGACCGAGGCCGCGGTGTCGATCACAATGCACGAGGTGGCCGAGCGGCCGAGCCGGGTGGTGCCGATCGGCGCGCCCGCCTGGAACAGCAGGGTGTACGTGCTGGACACCCGGCTGCAACCGGTCCCGGTCGGCGTCGCGGGCGAACTGTATTTGGCGGGTGCGCAATTGGCGCGCGGGTATCAGAGCAGGCCCGGCCTGACGGCGGATCGGTTCGTCGCCGACCCCTTCGCGGCCGAGGCGTCCGCGCGGATGTACCGCACCGGCGACATCGTCCGTTGGCGCGCCGACGGCGACCTCGAGTACCTGGAGCGCGCCGATTTCCAGGTCAAGATCGGCGGGTTCCGCATCGAGCTCGGCGAGGTGGAGTCCGCGTTGCTGAATCTGCCGGAGGTACGTGCCGCGGTGGCCGTCGCCAAGGCGGACGAGCGGGCGGGCGCACGCCTGGTCGCGTACGTCGTGTCGGCCGACGGATGCGCCGAGTCCGTCCCGGAACTGCGCGCGAGCCTCGCGACGCGGCTGCCCGCCTACATGGTGCCCGCCGCCATCGTCTCGCTGGAGGCCTTGCCGCTCAACGCCAACGGGAAGGTCGACCGCGCGAAACTGCCGGAGCCGGTGTTCGAGGAAGCGGCCTTCCGCGCACCGGCCACCGACCTGGAGCGACTGGTCGCGGCCACCTTCGCCGCGGTGATCGACAGGGACACGGCCGGCCGCGGGGTGGGCGCCGACACCGACTTCTTCGCACTCGGCGGCAATTCGCTGCTCGCGACGAAGCTCGCGTCCCGCCTCGGCGCGGAACTCGGCGTGCGGGTCCCGGTCGCCGCGGTGTTCGAGGAGCCGACCGTAGCGGGTCTTGCTCAGCGGCTGACCGACCTGGACGGCGCCGCGGCGCGACCGGCTCTCGTGCGACGCGACACCGACCGCCCTGCCCGCCTCTCGCCCGCGCAGCAGCGCATGTGGGTGGTGAACCGTCTCGCGCAGGACTCGGCCGCGTACAACATCCCCGCCGCCATCCGGCTCACCGGCGCACTGGACCGCGCCGCGCTGGCGGCGGCCGCGCGGGACGTCCTTGAACGGCACGAGGCGCTGCGCACCCGCTATCCGGACACCGACGAAGGACCCGTGCAGGAAGTGCTGGACGCGGCTGCCGTGCCGCTCGACCTGACGCCGATCCCACTGCGCCCCAGCGAGATCGACGGTCGTATCGCGGAATTCGTGGCCGCCGGTTTCGACGTCACGGCCGCACCGCCGGTCCGCGCCGCGCTGTTCGAACTCGCCGCCGACGAGCACGTCTTGGTCGTCGTGCTGCACCACATTTGCGCGGACGGCTACTCGATCGCGCCGCTGACCAGGGACCTGGTCCGCGCCTACGTCGACCGTGCGGCGGGCCGCGAACCCGGCTGGACGCCACTGCACGTCCAGTACGGCGACTACAGCGAATGGCAGCACGCGCTGCTCGGCTCCGCCGACGATCCAGCGAGCCTGCACGCACGGCAACTCGACTACTGGACAACGGAATTGGCGGGCACCCCGGAAGCGCTGGCGCTGCCCGCCGACCGTCCGCGTCCGGCGCACCGTGACATGCGCGGCGCCGCGGTCGATTTCGAGGTCGACGCCGAGCTGACCCGCACACTGGAGCGGATCGCGCGCGAGCACGGGACCACGCTGTTCACCCTGCTGCACGGCGCACTCGCGGTGTTGCTGGCCAAGCTGTCCGGCGCAGCCGACATCACCATCGGCGCACCGATGGCCGGGCGCGGCGCGGCGGAACTCGATGACCTGATCGGCATGTTCGTCAACACGGTAGTGCTGCGGACCGAGATCGATCCGCGCTCCGGCTTCGCCGATCTGCTTCGCCAGGCCAGGGAACGCGACGTGGCCGCGCTCTCGCACGCCGACGTGCCCTTCGAGCAGGTGGTCGATGCCATGGGCCGCGCCAGGTCCGGCGGGTACTCGCCGCTGTTCCAGGTGATGTTCGCCTTCCAGAACCTGCCCGCGAGCCGCGTCGAACTGCCAGGTCTCGCCGTCGAAGTGCTGGATCCCGCACCGGACGAGGCGAAGTTCGATCTGCAACTCACCGGCATCGAACGCTTCGATGCCGCGGGCGAGCGCGACGGGCTCACGTTCCGATTCGGCTACGCGACAGACATTTTCGACGCTACGACCGTCCGGCGCTACGCCGACCGGCTGCTGCTGGTGCTCGCGGCGATCGCGGCGGACCCGACGGTCGCGATTCGCGCCATCGACATCCGCACCGACGACGAACATCGGCCAGCAGCGTCCGCGGCCACGATCGCCGAGCTGCCCGAATTGCTCACCGCGGCAGCCGCTCTCGCACCGGAGGAGATCGCGTTCAGTCATGGTGCGCACCGGGTGTCCTACGCCGATCTCGCCGCGAAGCTGACCACCGTGGCCAAGGCCATGGGCGCGGCCGCGACGCCGGAAGTCCTCATCAACGTCTCCCTCGCCGGGCTGGTGCCCGGCGTGCTCGCGGCGCTCGGCGGCGACGGTCTCGCCACCGCGCTGCACCGCCTCCTCGCCGAGGCTCAGGCCGTGGTCTCCGAAAGGAATTAGCTGATGTCTCACGCAGAATCGGTCGCATCCGGCGGACTCGGCAACCGCACCTACTCACCCCGGCATGCGATCCTGCGCCGCGCCTACGGTGTGGCGGACCTACCCGGTCTCATCGATATCGTGGCCGAGCTGGCGCCAGAGCGCATCGCGCTGCGGCACGGTGACACCGCGGTCGGCTACGCGGCGCTCGCCACCGAGGTCGCCGCGCTCGGCGCGGCCATGGGCGGCGGGCTGAGCCCGGACGCACTCGTCTCCGTGGTGATCTCGGGCCAGCTTCCCGAGTTGCTCGAATCCGGTGACGGCGCGCTCGGCGAGGTGCTCGACCGGTTGCTCGACGACGCGCTGCTGATCGCCTCCGACGTACTGCCGACCACGTTCACCCCGGTAGAGACGCTGGTCAGTGAATTCCAGGAGCAGGTACGGCGCACTCCGGACGCCGTCGCACTGGAGTTCGGGGACGCCACTCTCACCTATGCCGAGTTCGACGCGCGCGTCACGGCACTGGCTCGGCGCTTGCGGGAGCTGGGAGTCGGGCCGGACGTGCTGGTCGGTCTGGCCGTGCGGCGCTCGTTCGAATTGCTCGTCGGCATGTACGCGATCCTCGAGGCGGGCGGCGGCTACGTGCCGATCGATCCGGAGCATCCCGCCGAACGCATCGCCTACGTGCTCCAGACCGCGGCCCCGACGCTGGTGCTCACCACCACAGCCGACCAGCCGGAGTCTATCGCCGACAGCCGGGTGCTGCGCATCGATGAATTCGAGGCCGCACTCCGCAGCGCCGGACAGCTCACCGACGCAACGGGACAACCGCTGGGCGCGGAGCTGCTTCCGCTGCCCGCGGCGGACAACACCGCCTACGTCATCTTCACGTCCGGCTCGACCGGTCGCCCGAAAGGCGTTGCGGTCTCGCATCGCTCGATCCTGGCCAACCTGCGCTGGCGGCAGCGGCTGTACCGGCTGTCCGAGGCCGACGTGGTGTTGCAGAAGACGCCGTTCACCTTCGACGTGTCGGTGTGGGAGTTCTTCTGGCCCTTGCAGATCGGCGCGCGGCTGGTGATCGCGGAGCCGGACGGCCACCGCGATCCCGCCTACCTGGCGCGGACGATCGCCGAATACGGCGTCACCGTGGCGCATTTCGTGCCGTCGATGCTCGCCGTGTTCGTCGCCGAGCCGGAGATCGAGGACGTCGTGGACACGCTGCGCCTGGTATTCGCTTCCGGTGAGGCGCTGCCCGCGGCCACCGCGGCCGCCTTCCGCGACGTCAGCGGCGCGACCCTGCACAACCTGTACGGGCCCACCGAGGCGGCGGTCGACGTGACCGCGCACGAGGTGACCGCCGCCGACACTACGACGGTGCCGATCGGCACGGCCGCCGACGACACCGAACTGCTGGTGCTCGACGACAACCTGCGCCCGGTTCCGGCGGGCGTGGTCGGTGAGCTGTACCTGTCCGGCGTGCAGCTGGCCCGCGGCTACGTGGCTCGTCCCGGTCTCACCGCGGACCGGTTCGTGGCGAACCCCGAGGGCGCGCCGGGTGACCGGATGTACCGCACTGGCGATCTGGTCCGCTGGGTGTCCGGCGTGGACGGCGGTCCCGCCGAACTGGAATACCTGGGCCGCACCGACTTCCAGGTGAAGCTGCGCGGACTGCGCATCGAGCTGGGCGATGTCGAGGCGGGCCTGCTGCGCGACGAGCAGGTGGCGCAAGCGGCGGTGACGCTGCATCGGCGCGCGGGCGGCGATCACCTGGTCGGCTACGTGGTGGCGGCCGGTGGCGCCGTCGTCGACACCGCGGCCGTGCTGGCCACCGCGCGGGCGCACCTTCCGGAATACATGGTGCCCTCGCTGGTGCAGGTGCTCGACGAGATGCCGGTCAACGCGAACGGCAAGCTGGATCGGCGGGCGCTGCCCGAACCCGACTTCGGCGCCGCCGTTGTCGAATACCGCGAACCCGCGACCGAGGCCGAGCGTCGCGTCGCCGAGATCTTCGCCGATCTACTCGACGCGCCACGGGTCGGCGCGGACGACGACTTCTTCGCGCTCGGCGGCAACTCGCTGCTCGCGGCGCGCGCGATCGCCAGGGTCGCCGCGGCGCTCGGGATCGCGATCGACGTCAGGGACTTCTTCGACCGGCCGACGGTGGCGGCGGTGGCCGCGCTCTCCGGTGCGGGGACGCCGCGCCCGGCGCTGGTGGCGGGTCCGCGCCCCGCGCAGGTTCCACTCTCGCCCGCGCAGCGGCGCATGTGGTTCCTCAACCGGCTGGGCGCGAATGCCGCGGTGGACAACATTCCGGTGGCGCTTCGCCTGCGCGGCGCGCTCGACGTACGCGCGCTGTCGGCCGCGATCACCGATCTCGTCGCGCGTCACGAAATCCTGCGCACCGTCTACCCGCAGACCGAGGCCGGTCCGGTGCAGGTGGTGCGGCGCATGCACGCCGTCTTCGATCTGACGCCCTCCGAGATTCCGGCGGACCGGCTGGCCGAGGCGGTGCGCGCCGTCGCGAGCCAGGGCTTCGACGTCGCCGAGGAGATCCCGGTGCGGGTGCGGCTGCTGCGCAGCGGCCAGCGGGACCACACCCTGGTGCTCGTGGTGCACCACATCGCGGCCGACGGCGTCTCGATGGGCCCGCTGATGCGTGACCTGGTCACCGCCTACACCGCGCGCCGCGCGGGCACGGCGCCTGGCTGGCAGCCGCTCGCGGTGCAGTACGCCGACTACGCGCTGTGGCAGCGCGCCGTGCTCGGCGAGGAGGGCGATCCGGATTCCGAGGCCGCGCGTCAACTCGGCTTCTGGCGATCCGAATTGGCCGAGATCCCAGCACAATTGGATCTGCCGTCGGATCGCACGCGGCCCGCCGTGGCGTCCTATCGCGGCGCCACCCACGAATTCGCGCTGGACGCCGATCTGCGCGCCGCCGTCGAACGGATCGCCGAGCGCTGCGGCGCGACGCCGTTCATGGTGCTGCACGCCGGACTGGCCGCACTGCTGGCCCGGCTCTCCGGGACCTCCGACATCGCCGTCGGCACCCCGGTCGCCGGCCGCGGCGAGCTCGCACTGGACGACCTGGTCGGCATGTTCGTCAACACCCTCGTGCTGCGCACCGAGGTCGCGCCCGACGCGAGCTTCGCCCAGCTCGTCGGGCACGCGCGGGAACGGGACCTGCGCGCCTTCGCCCACGGCGACATTCCGTTCGAGCAGTTGGTCGAGGCGGTGAATCCGCCGCGCTCGCAGGGCAGGCATCCGCTGTTCCAGGTCGCGCTGTTCATGCAGAACATGGCGCCCGTCGCGCTCGCCATGCCCGACCTCGATACGGAGCTCGTCGATTTCGAGTCCGGGTTCGCCAAGTTCGATCTCCAGCTGACGCTTTCCGAGCCCACCGCTGCGGCGGGTGGCTACCGCGCCGAATTCACCTACGCCACCGACCTGTTCGACGCCGCGACGGTCCGGGAGTTCGCCGCGAAGTTCGTTCGCCTGCTGCGCGCCGCCGTCGCCGCGCCGGACGCGCCCGTCGGCGATATCGAACTGCTCGACGCGGGCGAGTTCGACTACGTGACCGCGAGCTGGAACGCCAGCGGCCACCGGGTCGCCGACCGCTTCCTGTACGAGGGCTTCGACAACCAGGTCCGGCGCACCCCTGACGCGGTCGCCTTGGTCGCCGACGACGGTGCAACGCTCACGTACACCGAGCTCTCCGACCGTGCGAACAGGCTGGCGAGGATGCTGATCGCCACCGGCGTCGGCCCGGAATCGCTTGTGGTGCTTGCCATGCCGCGCTCGGTCGAGCTGGTCGTCGCGATGTACGCGGTGTTGCGGGCGGGCGGCGCGTACGTGCCGGTGGACCCGGCGCACCCCGCCGAACGCATCGGCCACATCATCGACACGGCCGCGCCGCACACCATCCTCACCACCCGCGCCGCCGGGTTCACGCCGCCCGGCACGGTGCCGCCATCCGTGCGCGTGCACCATCTCGACGAACTGGACCTCGCCGACCACCCGGCGGCCAAGATCGCTGACGGCCACCGGACGGCGGCGCTGCACCCCGAGCATCCCGCCTACGTCATCTTCACCTCCGGTTCCACCGGGCGGCCCAAGGGCGTATCGATCAGCCACCGCGCCATCGCCAACCAGCTGGCCTGGATGCACGACGAATACCGTCCCCGCACGGGCGATGTGTATCTCCAGAAGACCGCGACCACCTTCGACGTCTCGCTGTGGGGCTACTTCCTGCCGCTGCGCGCGGGCGCGACGCTGGTACTCGCCGCACCGGACGGCCACCGCGATCCGCGCTACATCGCGGAAACCATTGCGCGCCACGGTGTCACGCTCACCGACTTCGTGCCGTCCATGCTGGCGGTCTTCGCCGCGCACGCGACGGCCGACGAGCTGGCCTCGCTGCGCGATGTGTTCGTCATCGGCGAGGCGCTGCCGCCGGAGACCGTCGCGGCCTTTCACGCGGTCTCCGACGCAGGCTTGCACAACCTGTACGGCCCGACCGAGGCGGCGGTTTCCATCACCTACCGCGAGGTGACGGTAGACGACGCACCGCACGTGCCGATCGGCGAGCCGGAGTGGAATTCGCAAGTCTACGTGCTGGATTCGCGGTTGCGTCCGGTGCCTATCGGGGTGCAGGGCGAGCTGTATCTGGCCGGTGATCAGCTGGCCCGCGGTTACCACGGCCGGGTCGACCTGACCTCGGATCGCTTCGTGGCCAACCCGTTCGGCGCGCCCGGCGCGCGCATGTACCGCACCGGGGATCTGGTGCGGTGGAGCCAGGACGGCGAACTGGTCTACCTCGGCCGGGTCGACTTCCAGGTGAAGTTCCGCGGTCAGCGCATCGAACTCGGCGAGATCGAGACCGCGCTGCTCGCCGCGGCCGAGGTCGGCCAGGCGGCCGTGCGACTGATCACCGCCGAGACCGGCGACTATCTGGCGGGCTATGTCATCGCGGCGCCGGGCTCCGGCGCCGATCTGGATCTGGACGCGCTGAAGGCCGGTGTGGGCCGGGTGCTGCCCACCTACATGGTGCCGACCGCCCTGGTGCAGCTGACCGACTTCCCGCGCAACACCAGCGGCAAGCTGGATCGCACGGCGCTGCCGGTTCCGGTGTTGCAGGCCAGAAGTTTTCGCGCGCCCGTCGACGCGGCGCAGCGACTGGTCGCCGCCGTCTTCAGCGAGGTGCTCCGCGTCGAGCGGGCCGGACTGGACGACGACTTCTTCGCGCTCGGCGGCAGCTCGCTGGACGCCACGCAGGTCACCGCTCGGGCGGGCGAGGCGATCGGCGTGCGCATCCCGGTGCGCACGCTGTTCGAAGCGTCCACGGTCGAGGGCTTCGCCGCCGCGGTGGCCGAGCTGGCGACCGCGGGCCGGAAGCGGCTGCCCTTGACTCGCCGGGATCGGCCGGAGCGGATTCCCCTGTCGCCCGCGCAGCAGCGGCTGTGGTTCCTGAATCGCCTGGAAAGCCAGGACGACGCGCCCGGCGTCTACAACCTGCCCATGGTGCTTCGCCTGACCGGCAGGCTCGACGTGCGCGCGTTGGAGCGGGCAGTGCTCGACGTGCTCGCCAGGCACGAATCGCTGCGGACCGCCTATCCGGAGAGCGAGGACGGCCCCTACCAGTCGATCCTGGATGCGGACGACATCGGTTTGCGCCTGCACCCCGTCGAGGTCGGGCGCGCCGAGCTCGCCGACACCATCGCGGCGATCGCGCGCGGCGGCTTCGACGTCACCGCCGAGCTGCCCGCGCGCGTCGCCCTGCTGGCCGTCGACCAGGTCGACGAGGCGCGCGGAGTGCCCGCCGACGAATACGCGCTGGTGTTCGTCGTCCACCACATCGCCGCCGACGCGCTCTCGATGACGCCGCTCGTCACCGACCTGATCCACGCCTACCGGGCCAGGCTGATCGGCAAACAGCCCGACTGGGCCGAATTACCCGTCCAGTACGCCGATTACAGCCTGTGGCAGCGCGAGCTGCTCGGTGCGACGGAACGGCCCGGCGATCTGGCGCACCAGCAGCTGCGGTTCTGGCGCGACGCCCTCGACGGACTGCCCGCCGAGCTGCCGCTGCCGGCCGACCGGCCGCGTCCGGCGCGGCCGAGCATGCGCGGCGCGGCCGTCGATTTCACGATCGACGCCGAGGTCGCCGCCGGGCTGCGGGCACTGGCCGCCGACTGCGGCGCGACGCTGTTCATGGTGCTGCACGCCGCCTTCGCCGCGACACTGGCGCGGTTGGGCGGCTCGGACGACATCGTCGTCGGCACGCCGATCGGCGGGCGCAGCGAGCGCGATCTCGACGCCATGATCGGCATGTTCGTCAACACGCTCGCGCTGCGTACACGGGTCGGCTGGGAGACACCGTTCGAGGACTTCCTCGCCGAGGTGCGCGACGCCGACGTGGCCGCGTTCGGCAACGCGGAGCTGCCGTTCGAGCAGCTGGTGGACGCCATGGACGTCGATCGCGGCACCGGCGCGCACCCGTTGTTCCAGGTGCTGCTGAGCTTCGGCGCTGCCGAGCGGACGCCGCAGGCCGTCGAGGTTCCCTGGCTGACCGTCGAGCCGATCGACATCCCCGACGACGGTGCGAAATTCGACCTGCACCTGGTGATCAACGAAGTCACCGCGGGGCTCACCGGCAGTCTGCGCTACGCCACCGATCTGTTCGACGCCGCGACGGTCGACGCCTTCGTCACCAGGCTGCGGCGGATGCTCGGCGCGGTGGCCGCCGATCCGGCGACGCGCGTCGGCGAGATCGACCTTCTCGACGCCGACGAGCGCACACTGGTGCTCGACCGCTTCAACGACACCGCGCACCACGTCGACGAATCCGCCACGCTCGCTTCGCTGTTCGCCGCGCAGGCGGCACGCACCCCGGATCGCCCCGCTCTCGCCTTCGAGGGCGCGACGCTCACCTACGCCGAACTCGCCGCGCGGGTCAACCGGCTGGCGCGTTGGCTGATCGCACAGGGCGTCGGCCCGGATTCGCTGGTGGCGCTCGGCATGCGGCGTTCCATCGATCTGGTGATCGGCATGTACGCGATCACGGCCGCTGGCGGCGGCTACGTGCCGCTGGACCCCGACCATCCCGCCGAACGCACGGAACACATTCTCGCCACCGCGATTCCGTTCGCGGTGCTGACGTCCGGCGCGGACTTGGACCTCGCCGCGGCGCAGATCCGCATCGACCGGCTCGACCTGTCCGGATACTCCGACGCACCGATCACCGACGCCGAACGCCGCGGCACGCTGCGCGCCGCGAACACCGCGTACGTCATCTTCACCTCCGGCTCGACCGGCAGGCCGAAGGGCGTCGCGGTCGGCCACGGCGCGATCGTGAACCGGCTGCGCTGGATGCAGTCGGCTTACGTCGCACTGGACGCCGACGACGTGCTGCTTCAGAAGACTCCCGTCGCCTTCGACGTGTCGGTGCCGGAATTCTTCTGGCCGTTGCAGGTGGGTGCGCGGCTGGTGCTCGCCCGCCCCGACGGCCACCGCGACCCGGTCTACCTGGCCGAGCTGATCCGCCGCGAGGGCGTCACCGCGGCCCATTTCGTGCCGTCCATGCTGGCCGCGTTCGTCGCCGAGGAGCCCGCCGTGCCGACCCTGCGGCACGTCTTCTGCTCCGGTGAGGCGCTGCCCGCCGCCACCGCGCAGCGGATGCGCGCGCTCACCTCGGCACAGGTGCACAACATGTACGGGCCCACCGAGACGGCGGTCGAGGTGTCGGCGCACGAGGTGACCGACGCGGACACCGGCGCGCTGCCGATGGGCGGACCCGGATGGAACACCAAGATGTATGTCCTCGACGCGCGGCTGCGTCCGGTCCCGGTCGGTGTGCCGGGCGAGCTGTATCTGGCCGGTGCGCAATTGGCGCGCGGCTATCTGAGCCGGGCCGACCTGACCGGAGATCGGTTCGTGGCCGACCCCTTCGGCGCGCCGGGCGCACGGATGTACCGCACCGGCGATCTGGTGCGGTGGACGGCGGACGGAGAGGTGCGGTTCCTCGGTCGCACCGATTTCCAGGTGAAGGTGCGCGGCCTGCGCATCGAACTCGGCGAGATCGAGACGGCGCTGCTCGCGGCGCCCGGGGTGGCGCAGGCCGCGGTGCTGGTTCGCGACGACCACGGCACCGGCGATCAGCTGGTCGCCTATCTTGTCTCGGAGACCGCGCTCGACCTCGACCTGATTCGCGCGGAGGCCGCCCGCCGACTACCGGCGTACATGATGCCCGCCGAGTTCGTGGTGCTGGACGCCTTCCCGGTGAACGCTTCCGGCAAGCTGGATCGCCGCGCCCTGCCCGCCCCCGCGCGGCGCACCGTGACATTCCGCGCCGCCGAAGGCGCTGCGGAAACTCTTGTCGCCCAGACATTTCGCGCACTCCTCGGCGCGGAGCGGATCGGCGCGGACGACGACTTCTTCGCGCTCGGCGGCAACTCGCTCGTCGCGACGCAGCTCGTCGCGCGTTTGTCCAAGGCCACCGGAACGCCGGTGCCGGTGCGCGCCGTGTTCGACGCGCCCACCGTCCGCGCGCTGGCCAGGCATGTGCGGTTCGACGGCCCGGCCGCGCCCGTGACGCTGCCGCCGTTGCGCGCCGGGGAGCGCGGCGAAACCATCCCGCTCTCGATCGCCCAGCAGCGCATGTGGTTCCTCAACCGATTCGACAGCGTGAGTGGCGGTTACAACATCCCGTTCGCACTGCGGCTGACCGGCGCGCTGAACGTCGCCGCTTTGGCGGCGGCCGTCGCCGACGTGATCGCCAGGCACGAGACGCTGCGCACCGTCTACCCGGAACACGACGGCGCGGCGACCCAGGTGGTGTTGCCCCCCGGCACCCGGCTGGTCGACGTGGTGCCGCGGCCGGTGCGCGCCGCCGAACTGCCCGAGTTGATCGCCGCGGCTGCCGGAACCGGATTCGACGTGACTTCCGAAGTGCCGCTGCGAGTTCGGCTGCTCGACGTCGAAGACGGCGGCGCCAAGCCGGTGCACGTCCTGCTGTTCGTGGTGCATCACATCGCGGCCGACGGCTGGTCCTTCGCGCCGCTGACCCGCGACTTGACCGCCGCCTACGTTGCCCGTTGCGCGGGTTCCGCGCCGGCTTGGCGTGCGCTGCCCATCCAGTACGCCGATTTCGCGCTCTGGCAGCGCGAGGCGCTCGGCCGTGCGGACGACCCGGGCTCGGTGCTGGCCGGGCAGCTGCGCTACTGGACGGACCGCCTCGCCGGTCTGCCCGAGGTGCTCGCGCTGCCTTCGGACCGTACCCGCCCCGCGGTCGCCTCGAACCGCGGCGGCGCCGTCACCGGACGGCTCGACGCCGACCTGCACCGCGACATCCAGGAACTCGCAGCGGAACACCGGGTCACCCCGTTCATGGTGCTGCACGCCGCGCTGGCCGCGCTGCTGAGCAGGCTGGCCGCCACCGGCGACGTCGTCGTCGGCGCACCGGTGGCCGGGCGCGGCGACGAAGCGCTGGACGAGCTGGTCGGCATGTTCGTCAACACCCTCGTGCTGCGCACCGAGGTGCGCGCCGACGCCACCCTCGCCGACTTGCTCGCCGAGGTCAGGGCCGCCGACCTGGCCGCGTTCGAGCACGCCGCGGTGCCGTTCGAGCAGCTCGTCGACACCCTGAATCCGGTCCGTTCGCAGGCACATTCGCCGCTCTACCAGGTGGCGTTGACGCTCCAGAACCAGACGAAGCCGGACTTCCGGCTCCAACGCCTCGCCATCGGCGCGCTCGATATCGGGCCGGCCCCCATCCAGCTCGACCTGGACTGGACCCTGACCGACCGCTACGACGCGGACGGCGAGCCCGACGGCATCGACGTGCACCTGCACTACGCGCTCGACCTGTTCGACGAGCACACCGTCACCGATTTCCTCGCCGGGTTCGAGCGGGTGCTGCGCGCCATGGCGCGGAACACCAGAACCGCGGTCGGCGACGTCGAGCTGATGTCGGTCGCCGAGCGCGGCATGCTGCTGTCCGACCGGAACGCGACCGCGCGTCCGCTGCCCGCCGAGACGCTCGACGACCTGCTCACCGCCCGCGCCGCCGCCGATCCGGGCGGTCGCGCGGTGACCTTCGAGGACGAGTCGCCGGCCCACCCGTCACCCGGCCACCATCCCCCATCGAGTCGCTACACGACGCTTGCCCACCCGTCACCCGACCACCGCCCCTCATCGAGTCGCTACGCGACGCTTACCTATGGCGAGCTGGCCGCCCGAGTGAACCGGCTGGCGCGGCTTTTGATCGCCGAGGGCGTCGGTCCGGACACCGTCGTCGGGCTCGCCGCGCTGCGTTCGCCGGACATGCTCGTGGCGATGTTCGCGATCGTGCGCGCCGGTGGCGCGTACCTTCCGCTCGACCCGACGCATCCGGCGGACCGGCTCGCGCAGGTCATCGAAAGCGCCGAGCCCACAATAGTTTTGGTCGTGGGCGGCGCCGAACTGCGTGCGCTGCCGAACGTGCGCGTACTTCGTCCCGCCGAGCTGGACCTCTCCGGCTATTCCGCCGAGCCGGTCGTCGATACCGAGCGCCTGGCCGCGCTGCGTCCGGACAACCTCGCCTACGTGCTGTTCACGTCGGGCTCGACCGGGCGACCCAAGGGCGTCGCGGTCACCCACCGCGCCATCATGAACCAGTTGCGCTGGCTCGAGCACCGGTACGAGGTCACCGCGGCCGACCGCATCCTGCAACGCGCGCCGCTGACCTTCGATGTCTCGGTGTGGGAGTGCTTCCTGCCCATCGCGGTCGGCGCGCCGCTGGTGATCGCCCGGCCCGGCGGACACCTGGACCTGGCCTATTTCGCGGGGCTGCTGCGCGAACACGGGATCACCATCGCCGAATACGTGCCCTCGGTGCTCGCCGCGCTGATCGGCGAGGGCATGGGCGACGCGCTGCGCTCGTTCCGGCACCTGCACTGCGGCGGTGAGGCGCTGACGCCCGATCTGCTCGCCGCGATCCGCGGCAGCTTCGACGGCGTCGTGCACAACGCCTACGGCCCGACCGAGGCGGCGATCTCGGCGGTGTATCACGAATTCACCGACGGCGACGTGGCTTCCGGCCGCGATGTGGCGATCGGGCGTCCCTGCTGGAACACCCGCGTCTACGTGCTCGACGCGCGGCTGCGCCCCGTGCCCGTCGGTGTGCCCGGCGAGCTCTACCTAGCGGGCGATCAGCTGGCCCGTGGCTACCAGGGCCGCTCCGGGCTGACCGCGGAGCGGTTCGTCGCCGACCCGTTCGGCGTGCCGGGCGCGGTGATGTACCGCACCGGCGATCTGGTCCGCTGGAACCGCGCGGGCGACCTGATCTATCTGGGTCGCAACGATTTCCAGATCAAGTTGCGCGGCCAGCGGATCGAGCTCGGCGAGATCGAATCGGCGCTGGCCGGAGTGCACGGCGTGACCAATGCGGCCGTCGTGGTGGCCGAGGACAGCACCGGATACGAATGCCTGGTCGGCTACGTCAGCGGAGAGATCGACGCCGAGGCGGTCCTGGACGCGGTGCGCGACCGGCTGCCCGGCTACATGGTGCCCGCGCACCTGGTCGTGCTCGACGAGATGCCGCTCACCACGGTCGGGAAGCTGGATCGCGCGGCACTGCCGAAGGCCGAATTCAGTGGCCGCGCGGCGGCGTACCGTGCGCCGCGGGAGGGCGCGGAATCGGTGCTCGCGGCACTGGTCACCGACCTGCTCGGCGCATCCGAGCCGATCGGCGCGGACGACGACTTCTTCGCGCGCGGCGGGAATTCGCTGCTTGCCATGCGACTGGTGGCCCGCGCCAACGCGGCGCTCGGCAGCGCGCTCACGGTGCGCGAGGTCTTCGAAGCGCCGACCGTGGCCGAACTCGCGGTGCGCGTGCGTGTTTCGGCCGAGCAAGGCGACATCGCCGCGCGGCCCGCGCTGGTCGCCGGTCCACGCCCGGTGCGGATTCCGCTGTCGCTCGCGCAGACTCGGATGTGGCTGTTGCATCGCCTCGATCCGGAATCGGCCGTCTACCACATTCCGATCACCATCCGGCTGACCGGCGCGCTGGACACCGCCGCGCTGGCCGCCGCGCTGAACGACGTGGTCGCTCGGCACGAGTCGCTGCGCACTGTGTTCCCGTCCGACGGCGACGGCCCGTTTCAGTCGGTGCGTTCCATCGCGGATGTGCCTGCGCTGGAACTGGACCCGAGTTCGGTCGCCGAGGCGGAACTGCCGGAGTCCGTCGCGGAGTTCGCGGCGGTGCCGTTCGACCTGCGCGACCAGATCCCGGTGCGCGCCAAGCTGTTCCATACCGCCGCCGAAGACCACGTGCTGGTCGTGGTGGTGCACCACATCGCCGCCGACGGCGTGTCCACCGCGCCGCTGGCCCGCGACCTGATGGTGGCCTACACCGCCCGCCACGCGGACGAAGCGCCACGGTGGCGTCCGCTGCCGGTGCAGTACGCCGACTTCACGCTCTGGCAGCGCGAGACGCTCGGCGCGGCCTCCGACCCGGAATCCATGCTGGCCGAGCAGATCGCGCACTGGCGCGCCGAACTGGCCGGACTCGCGCCGGTGCTGGAGCTGCCCGCCGATCGCCCGCGTCCGCCGGTCGCCACCGGGCGGGGTGCGGCCGTGGAGTTCGCTGTCTCGGCCGAACTGACCGCCGCCATCGCAGAACTCGCACGGCGACAGGGTGTTTCCTCGTTCATGGTGCTGCACGCCGCCTACGCCACCCTGCTCGGCCGCCTCGCCGGGACCGAGGACGTGGCGATCGGCACCCCCGTCGCCGGGCGCGCCGAACAAGCGCTCGACGAACTCGTCGGCATGTTCGTCAACACCCTCGTGCTGCGCACCCCGGTGCGCGCGGGCGCGACCTTCGCCGACCTCCTCCGCGCGGTCCGCGAGGCCGACGTGCGCGCCTTCGCGCACGCCGACTTGCCGTTCGAGCGACTCGTCGACGAGCTGAACCCGATGCGCTCCCAGTCGCATTCGCCGATTGTGCAGAACCTCCTCACCCTCGAGCATCGCGACGACACGGTGCTCGAGCTGCCCGGTCTCGAGGTGTCGGCTTACCCGCTGGACAACCGGGTGGCCCAGTTCGACATGGCACTGGAACTGGTCGAACACCGGCAGGGCGCGGGCACGGCGTTGCGCGCGCTGCTGCGCTACGCGACCGACCTGTTCGACCGCGCCACGGTGCAGTCTTTCGCGGCGCGATTCACCCGGATCCTGGAGACGGTGGTGGCCGACCCGACGATCCCGGTCGGCGATATCGAACTGCTGGACCCGGCCGAACGGACGCTGGTGCTCCAGCGGTGGAACGACACCGCGCACCCGGTCGCCACGAGCACGCACACTCTGGTCTCGCTGTTCGAAGCGCAGGTCGCGCGCACACCCGAGGCGATAGCGGTCGCCTTCGAAGGAACGAGCCCGGCAGGCCCCTCGGCGTATCCCGATGTGGTGCTTGCCCACCCGTCGCCCGACGATCACCCGTCATCGAGCTCGGCGACGGCCGATCCGTCGCCCGGTCACCACCCCACACCGGATCGCTTCGCAGAGCTGTCGTATGGCGAGTTCGCCGCCCGCGTGCACCGTTTGGCGCGCTGGCTGGTGACGCAGGGCGTGGGCCCGGGTTCCTTTGTGGCGCTGGGCATGCGGCGTTCGCTCGACCTGGTCACGGCGATGTACGCGGTCGCGGCGGCGGGCGGCGCGTACGTCCCGCTCGACCCCGATCATCCGGTCGACCGCACCGAATACGTACTGGCCACGGCCCGTCCGGTGTGCGTGCTGACCTCGGGGATGGATCTGGAAGTCACTGCGGCGCCGCAGGTTCGGATCGATCGCCTCGATCTGTCCGGCTTCGCCGACGGACCGCTGACCGACGCCGAACGGCTCGGCGCGCTCGTTCCCGGTCATCCCGCGTACGTCATCTTCACCTCCGGCTCCACCGGTCGCCCCAAGGGCGTCGCCGTCTCGCACGCCGCCATCGTCAACCGGCTGGTGTGGATGCAAGACCGCTACGGGCTGCGCGCCGACGACGCGGTGCTCCAGAAGACGCCCGCCACCTTCGACGTGTCCGTGTGGGAGTTCTTCTGGCCCTTGCAGATCGGTGCGCGCCTCGTCGTCGCGCGGCACGACGGGCACCGCGATCCGGCCTACCTGGCCCGGCTGATCGCGGCCGAACGCATCACCACGGTGCATTTCGTGCCGTCGCTGCTCGCGGTGTTCCTCAACGAGCCGCTGACCCGCGACTGCGCCGCGCTGCGTCGGGTCTTCGCGTCCGGCGAGGCCCTGCCCGCACCCGTCGCGCAGCGGGCGCGGCGCGTGCTCGGAGCGCGGGTGCACAACCTCTACGGCCCGACCGAGGCCGCAGTGGACGTGACCTATCACGAGGTCACCGACGCCGACACCGACTCGGTGCCGATCGGCAGGCCGGTGTTCAACACCCGGCTGCTCGTGCTGGACGCCCGGCTGCGGCCGACGCCGGTCGGCGTGCCGGGTGAGCTGTACCTGGGGGGCGCGCAGCTGGCGCTCGGGTACGTGGCGCGACCGGAACTGACCTCCGATCGGTTCGTGGCCGACCCGTTCGGCGCTTCTGGCGGACGCATGTACCGCACGGGTGATCTGGTCAGATGGAACAAGAAGGGTGAACTGGAGTACCTGGGCCGCAACGACTTCCAGGTGAAGCTGCGCGGTTTGCGGATCGAGCTCGGCGAGATCGAGGCCGCGCTCACCGGCTCGGACGCGGTCGGCCAGGCCGTTGTCGTCGTGCGCGGCACCGGCCACGGCGATCAGCTGGTGGCCTACCTCACCGCCGCCGACGGCCCGATCGATATCGAGGCCGTGCGCGCGCGGCTGGCCGCCGAACTGCCCGGCTACATGGTGCCGTCGGCCTTCGTGGTGCTCGACGAGTTCCCGCTGAACTCCTCGGGCAAGCTGGACCGCGCGGCGCTGCCCGCGCCCGTCGTCGCGGCGGCAGTCTTCCGCGCGCCGGAGACCGACGCGGAGCGGACCGTCGCGGCGCTGTTCGGCGAGCTGCTCGGCGTCGAGCGGGTCGGCGCCGACGACGACTTCTTCGCGCTGGGCGGCAATTCGCTGCTCGCCACCCAGGTGGCCGCGCGGCTCGGCGCGGAGCTGGGCGCCGACATCCCGGTGCGGATACTGTTCGACGCGCCGACCGTCGCGGCCCTGGCAGAGCGCGCGGAGGGCTCGGGCGCCGCTCGTCGCCCCGCCCTCACCGTCGGCCCGCGCCCTGACCCGATTCCGCTCTCGCCCGCCCAGCAGCGCATGTGGTTCCTGAACCGCTTCGATCCCGAGGAGACCGTCAACAACATCCCGGTCGCCCTCCGCTTCGCGGGCGAGCTGGACACCGAGGCGCTGACCGCCGCCATCGCCGATGTCGTCGACCGGCACGAAACACTGCGCACCGTCTACCCGGATCGCGACGGCACCGGCCATCAGCTGATTCTGGACGCCGCTGTGCCCGCGATCACCGAACTGGACGCGACCGACCCGGCCGCCGCGCTCGCCGAATTCGTCGCCACCCCGTTCGACGTGACCGCCGAGGTGCCACTGCGCATCGGGCTGGCCAGGATCGCGGAGCGCGATCATCTGCTTGCCCTCGTCGTGCACCACATCGCCGCCGACGGTTTCTCGATGGGACCGCTGGCCCGCGATCTCGCCGCCGCGTACGCCGCGCGCGTCGCCGGCACCGCACCGGACTGGGCTCCGCTGCCCGCGCAGTACGCCGACTACGCGCTGTGGCAGCGCGAACTCCTAGGCACGGAGGACGATCCGGACGCGATCGCCGCCCGTCAGCTGGCGTACTGGCGGCAGGCGCTGCGCGGTCTGCCCGCGCAGCTGGACCTGCCCGCCGACCGGCCGCGCCCCGCCGTCGCCTCGCACGCCGCGGCGAGCGTCACACTGCTGCTCGATCCGGCGCTGCGCTCGGGCATCGCCGCGCTGGCCGCGCGGCACGACGCGACGCCGTTCATGGTGGTGCACGCCGCGCTGGCAGTGCTGCTGGCCCGGCTCTCCGGCACCTCGGACATCGCCATCGGCGCGCCGATCGCCGGTCGCGGCGAACGCAGGCTCGACGACTTGGTCGGCATGTTCGTCAACACCCTGGTGCTGCGCACCGAGGTGCCGGGCGCGGACTGCTTCGCCGCCGTGTTGCGGCGGGTGCGGGAAGGCGACCTGGACGCGTTCGCCAACGCCGAGGTGCCCTTCGAGCGGCTGGTCGAGGTGCTCGACCCGCCGCGCTCGCAGGCGCGCCACCCGCTGTTCCAGGTCGCGTTGTTCTTCCAGAACCTGGCCCCCGTCGCGGTGCGGCTGCCCGGCGTCACCGTGGCCGAATACGAGTTCGACTACGAGACAACCCGTTTCGACCTGCAACTGACCGTCGCCGACGACGCGGTGCGATTCACCTACGCCACCGACCTGTTCGACGCGGTGACCGTCCGCACCATCGGCGAGCGCTTCCAGCGGCTGCTTGCCGCGGCGATCGCGGACCCGAGCCTGCCGGTGGGCGACATCGACCTGTTCGGCGCGGGCGAACTGCACCGGGTGGTCACCGAGTGGAACGACTCCGCGCACACCGCGTTCGTGGCGGAGATGCTGCTCGACGAGTTCGAGGCGCAGGCCGCGGCCACGCCGAACGATCCGGCGCTGGTGTACGTTCCCGACGACGGCGCGCCCGCCTCGGTGCTCACCTACGGCGAACTCGATCAGCGAGCCAATCAGCTGGCACGCCACTTGATCGAGGCGGGTGTCGGAGCGGAATCGCTGGTGGCCCTGGCCATTCGACGCTCCACCGACCTGGTACTGGCGATGTACGCGGTGCTCAAGGCGGGCGGCGCGTACGTGCCGATCGATCCCGATCATCCCGCCAAGCGCATCGCCCACATCCTCGACACCGCGCGCCCCGCCGCCCTGCTCACCACCGAGCGCGACCGCGCCGAGCTCGGCTACACCGGACGCACGGTGTGCGTGGACACCGTCGCGCTGGACGGTTACGCCGACGACCCGGTCGCCACCGAGGAACGCGGCGCGCCCATTCATCCGCAGAACCCGGCCTACGTCGTCTTCACCTCGGGCTCGACCGGAAAGCCCAAGGGCGTCAGCGTCTCTCACGCCGCGATCGTCAACCAGATGACCTGGATGCAGTCGGAATACCGGCTGCACGCCGACGACGTGTACCTACAGAAGACCGCGACCACTTTCGACGTCTCGCTGTGGGGTTACTTCCTGCCGCTGCGCGTCGGCGCGACGCTGGTGCTCGCGAGCCCGGACGGGCACCGCGACCCCGGCTACCTCGCCGAGGTAATGGGTAGCCACGGCGTCACCGTCACCGACTTCGTGCCCTCGATGCTCAGCGTCTTCGCCGGACACGTGCACGACGCCGGGCAGCGCGCCGCCCTCGAGGCGCTGCGCACGGTCTTCGTGATCGGCGAGGCGCTGCCCGCCGAGACCGTCCGCGCGTTCGGCGCGGTGAGCGCCGCCCGGCTGCACAACCTGTACGGCCCCACCGAAGCCGCGGTGAGCATCACCTACCGCGACGTGACGGGCGAGACCGAGCGCACCGTGATGCCGATCGGCAACCCGGAGTGGAACAGCAGGGTGTACGTGCTGGATTCGCGGCTGCGGCCGACACTCCCAGGAGTGGCGGGGGAGCTGTACCTGGCGGGCACGCAACTCGCCCGCGGCTATCACGGCCGACCCGACCTGACCTCGGATCGGTTCGTGGCCAACCCGTTCGGGGCTCCCGGCGAACGCATGTACCGCACCGGCGATCTGGTGCGGTGGGAGACCGGCGGCGACATCGCCGAGCTGGCGTACCTGGGGCGCACCGATTTCCAGGTGAAGTTCCGCGGCCAGCGCATCGAGCTCGGCGAGATCGAGGCGGTGCTCGCCGCCGTCGCGGGCGTATCCCAGGCCGCGGCACTGGTGCTCGGCGATCACCTGGTCGGCTATGTGGTGCCGACATCGCAGAGCGCTGCGCGTGAACTCCAAGACGCGCTGCGCGCCGCGGCACGGGAGGCGCTACCGTCCTACATGCTGCCCTCGGCCTTCGTGGTGCTCGACGCGTTCCCGCTCAACGCATCCGGCAAGCTCGATCGCGCGGCGCTGCCTGAGCCGGTGTTCGACCGCGTGGCCTACACGGCTCCGGTCACCCCGGCCGAGCGTCTGGTCGCCGCCGCCTTCGAGGCCGTGCTCGACCGTGGGCCGGTGGGTGTCGAGGACAGCTTCTTCGACCTCGGCGGCAACTCGCTCAGCGCCACCAGGGTGCTGGCCCGGCTCGGCGAACGGCTGGGCAGGCGGGTGCCGGTGCGCCTGCTGTTCGAGGCGCCGACGGTCCGCGCGCTGGCGGCCGGGATAGCCTCGGCCGCTGGTGATTCCGTAGTTCCGCTGATCGCCGGTCCGCGTCCGGAGCCGGTGCCGCTGGCGCCCGTGCAGCGCGGCATGTGGTTCCTCAACCGCCTCGATCCGTCGTCCGCCGCGCACAACATCCCGGTCGCGCTGCGGATTCGCGGCGAATTGGACGAAGTAGCGCTCGCGGCGGCGTTCGCCGACGTGGTGGCGCGGCACGAGGTGCTGCGCACCGTCTACCCGGCCGGTGCCGACGGCACGGCGCACCAGGTAATCCTGCCCGCCGCCGCCGCGCCCGTGCGGCTGGCCGTCGAAACCATCGATGCGGCTCGGATCGACGAACGGATCGCCGAATTCCTCAGCGAGGGTTTCGATGTCACCGGCGAGGTACCTGTGCGCGCGGTACTGCTGCGCGAGAGCCCGGCGAGCCGGGTGCTGGTCGCGGTCCTGCACCACATCGCAGCAGACGGATACTCGATGCGGCCGCTGTTGCGAGATCTGCTCGCTGCCTACCTGTCCCGCGTGCTCGGCGCGCCGCCGGTGTGGCCGGAGCTGGCCGCCCAGTACGCGGACTACGCGCTGTGGCAGGCCGCCGCGGTGGAAAGTGTGGCCGCCGAGGAGCTTTCGTTCTGGCGTGCGACCCTGCTCGATCTGCCGGAAGACCTGGCGCTGTCCGCCGACCGTCCACGCCCGCCGGTCGCCAGTAAGCGCGGCGGGAATGTGCGCGCCAGGATCGGCGGTGGCGTCGGCGCGCGGGTGCGCGACCTCGCCCGTGAGCACAACGCGACACCGTTCATGGTGGTGCACGCGGCGCTGTCGGTGTTGCTCGCCAGGCTTTCCGGTTCCGACGACATCGCGATCGGCACGCCCGTCGCCGGTCGCGGCGCGGCGGCGCTGGACGACCTGGTCGGCATGTTCGTGAACACGCTGGTGCTGCGCACCCGGCCGCGCGCCGAGCAGTCGTTCACCGACCTGCTCGCCGACACGCGGGCCACCGACCTGGCGGCGTTCGCGCACGCCACCGTGCCGTTCGAGCGGGTCGTCGACGAGCTCGGCGCGGCGACCACGCAGGCGAGGCATCCGCTGTTCACGGTCGCCCTGAGCTACCTGAACACGGGTGACGACGCCTTCTCGGTGCCGGGGCTGGAACTCTCGGCCGTCGAATTCGACGAGCCTGTGGCACGTTTCGACCTCCAGTTCACCGTGGCCGCGGATGCGGATGCCGACGGGCACCTCGCCGTGGAGCTGAACTACGCCACCGATCTGTTCGACCACGACACCGCCGCCGGGCTGCTGCGCCGCTTCGGCAGAGTCCTCGGCGCGCTGACCGCCGAGCCCGGACACCCGATCGGCGCGGTGGATCTGCTCGCGCCCGCCGAGCGCGCCGAACTGCTCGCCCGCCGCGGCGGCGCGGCCGTGCCGTCGCGGACGTTGGCCGAGACGATGGCGGCGGCCGTCGCCATGAACCCGGACGGCATTGCCGTGCGCTGCGGTGATCGCGCGCTGACCTACCGCATGATGGACGACCAGTCCTCCCGCCTGGCCAGAATGCTCGCCGGGAACGGCATCGGCGCGGAGGACATCGTCGCGATCGCCATTCCGCGCTCGGCCGAAGCGCTGCTCGCGGTGTGGTCGGTGGCCAAGACCGGTGCGGCCTTCGTCCCGGTGGACCCGACCTATCCGGCCGACCGGATCGCCCACATGCTCACCGACTCCGGCGCGGTCATCGGCCTCACGATCGGCGACGCGCACGCCGCCCTACCCGGCGCCGTCGAATGGCTGGTGCTGGACGCGCCCGCCACCGCGGCGCGGATGCGGCACACCAGCGCGGCGCCGCTCGGCCCGGACGAGCTGGTGCGTCCGGTGCGCACCGATCACGCGGCGTGGATGATCTACACCTCCGGCTCCACCGGCGTGCCGAAGGGCGTGCTGGCCACACACGCTGGCATCGCGGGAGTGGCTCGGGCGCAACGGGATCGGTACTCGGTGACGGCGGAGTCACGGGTTCTGCACGTGTCCTCGCCGAGCTTCGACGCCTCGATGCTGGAGTTGCTGTTCGCGCTCGCGGCGGGCGCGACCTTGGTCGTGGCGCCCTCGGGCGTCTACGGCGGCGCCGAGCTGACCGCGTTCATCCGCGATCAGCGGGTGACCCACGCGTTCGTCACGCCCGCGGTCCTGCGCACCCTCGATCCGGCGCAGCTGCCGGAGCTGGAGCGGCTCACCGTCGGCGGTGAGTCGTACGGTCCGGACCTGGTGCGGCGCTGGAGCGTCGGACGCGAGATGTTCAACACCTACGGCCCGACCGAGACCACGATCATCACCCACATCAGCGCGCGGCTGCTTCCCGGCGAATCGCTCGACATGGGCACGCCGATCCACGGCATGTCCGCACTGGTGCTCGACGACCGGTTGCGCCCGGTACCCGTCGGCGTCGCGGGCGAGCTATATCTGCGCGGTCCCGGCCTGGCCCGCGGATATCATGCGCGGCCAGGTCTTTCGGCGGGCCGGTTCGTCGCAGACCCTTACGGGCCCGCGGGCGGACGGATCTACCGCACCGGTGACCTGGTGCGCTGGACCGCTTCCGGCGCGCTTCAGCATCTCGGCCGCACCGACCACCAGGTGAAGGTGCGTGGTCTGCGCATCGAACTCGGCGAAATCGATGCCGTGCTCGCCGCGCACGAATCCGTGGAATACACCGCGACCGTTGGGCATACCGATGCCGACGGCGTCGTCGCGCTCGTGTCCTACGTGGTCGCCGCGCCGGGTCGCACCGTCGACCCGGCGGAGTTGACCGCCTTCGCGGGTCGTTCGCTCGCCGCCTACATGGTGCCCGCCGCCATCATGGCGCTCGATGAGCTGCCGGTGACGCCGGTCGGAAAGCTGGATCGAAAGGCGCTGCCGGAACCCGAATTCCGCGCCGCCGCGTTCCGGGCACCGCGCACGGCTGCGGAGCGGACGGTGGCCGAGACCGTCGCCGGGGTCCTCGGCCTCGACGACGGCCGCGTCGGATTGGACGACGACTTCTTCGTCCTAGGCGGAAACTCGCTCACCGCAACGCAGCTCGCCGCGCGACTCGGCGCCGCATTGGGTGTCACCGTCGGCGTGCGCACCGTATTCGAGCACTCCACCGTGGCCGCGCTGGCGTCCGAGCTCGGCGGCGCGGACATGTCGGCGGCTAGGCCCGCGCTCACCGCCCGCACGGGCGACGAGCCGGTCCCGCTGTCGCTGGCGCAGCAGCGCATGTGGTTCCTCAACCGCCTCGATCGCCAGTCCACCGCCTACAACATCCCGCTCGCGGTGCGGCTGAGCGGAACGCTCGATGTCGGCGCGCTCGATGCCGCCGTCGCCGACGTGGTGTCCAGGCACGAGGTGCTGCGCACCGTCTACCCGCAGCGCACGGCCGGGCCGGTGCAGCTGGTGCTGCCCGTCGGCGCGGCGGGCACGCCGGTGCTCACCCCGATCGAGGTCCCGATCGACGACCTGACTGTCGCCGTCGCGGATTTCGTCGGCGCGGGGTTCGACGTGGCCGACGCGGTTCCGCTGCGCGCCAGGCTTTTCCGTCCCGTATCCGAGGACAGTGCTTCGGCGGCAACGGAACACGTGCTCGTGGTGGTGGTGCACCACATCGCCGCCGACGGCTCCTCGCTGGCGCCGCTGGCCAGAGACGTGATGCTCGCCTACGCCGCGCGCAAGCACGGCCGCGCGCCCGGTTGGGCGCCGCTGCCGGTGCAGTACGCCGACTACAGCATGTGGCAGCGCGAACTGCTCGGCTCCGAGGACGATCCGGAATCGCTGGTGGCGCGCCAACTCCGGTTCTGGTCCGAAACTCTCGACGCGCTACCCGCGCAACTGCCGTTGCCCACCGATCGGCCGCGTCCCGCGGTCGCGTCGACCAGGGGCAGGCACGTCGATTTCGCCGTCGACGCCGAATCCCACGCAGCCCTGCTTGAATTGGGGTGCGCTGGCCGGGCCACGCTGTTCATGGTGGTCCACGCCGCCTTCGCGGTGCTGCTCGCGCGACTGTCCGGCACCGGCGACATCGCCGTCGGCACACCCGTGGCGGGGCGCGGCGTGGCCGAACTGGACGACGTGGTCGGCATGTTCGTCAACACCCTGGTGCTGCGCACCCGGGTGGACGCGGGCGAGGAGTTCACCGCACTGCTGGAGCGGGTGCGTGCCGCCGACCTGGCGGCGTTCGCGCACGCCGACGTTCCCTTCGAGCGGCTGGTCGAGGTGCTCAACCCCGAGCGCTCCACCGCGCGGCATCCGCTGTTCCAGGTCGGCTTCTCGTTCCACAACCAGGCCGAGGCCGATTTCGCCTTGGACGGCCTGACCGCCACCGCGGTCGACTTCGATTCCGAGGTCTCGCAGTTCGATCTGCACCTGGTGGTCACCGACCGCTACGACGCGCACGGCGCGCCCGCAGGTCTCGCGGCGACGATCACCTACGCCACGGCGCTGTTCGACGAGGCGACCGTCGCGGGGTTCGCGGGACGACTGCAACGGTTGCTCGCGGCCGTCAGCGCCGCGCCCGAGGTGCCCGTCGGCGACCTACCCCTGTTGGACGGCGCCGAGACCGAACGCGTGCTCGTCGCATGGAACGCCGCCGACCGTGAGTTCGCGCCGGACACCCTGACCACCGCCTTCCACGCGCAGGCGGCGCGCACGCCGGACGCGATCGCCGTCGTCGACGACGCGCACACCGTGACCTACGCCGAATTCGCCGCGCGGGTGAACCGGCTGGCCAGGGTGCTGATCAGGCGTGGCATTGGTTCGGAATCGCTGGTGGCGCTGGCCATTCCACGCAGTATCGACCTGCTCGTCGCGATGTACGCGGTGGTGACGGCGGGCGGCGCCTATGTGCCGCTCGATCCGGCGCATCCGCTCGACCGGACCACCGGCGTGCTGGCGGCGGCGAACCCCGAGCTGGTCCTCACCTCGGGGCGCAGGCCGATGCTGCCCGCCGAGGTGTCCGATCACGAGGTGCTGTTCGACATCACGACGGTCCCGGCAAGCACCGATGCCGCGCCGGTGCGGGACGCCGAACGGGTGCGGGCGCTGTCGCCGGACAACACCGCGTACGTCATCTTCACGTCGGGCTCGACCGGTGTCCCCAAGGGCGTCGCCGTGTCGCATCGGGCGGTCGCGCACCAGCTCGACTGGATGCAGTCGGAGTACCGGCTCGGCGCCGACGACGCCACGCTGCTGATGACCTCGGCCGCGTTCGACCTCTCGGTGTGGGAATTCTGGTGGGCGCTGCGCACCGGTGCGCGCATCGTGCTCGCGCCGGCCGGCGCACAGCGTGACCCGGAGAGTGTGCTCGACCTGGTCCGGCGGGCGTCGGTCACCACGATGACGCTGGTGCCCTCGCTGCTGGCCATGCTGGCCGAGGTGTCCGGCGAGCGCAGGCTGCCTCGGTCGCTGCGCAGGATGTTGGCGATCGGTGAGGCGTTGCCCGCCGTGACCGTCGCGCGGATCGGTGCGCTCACCGACGCTCGCGTCGACAATCTGTACGGGCCGACGGAGACGGCCGTTTCGGTGACCCGGTACCGGGCGGTCGTGGGTGCGGCGTCGATGCCGATCGGCACCGTGCCAATCGGCACTCCGGAGGCGGGAACCCAGGTGTACGTCCTCGATGACCGGATGCACCCGGTGCCCGCTGGCGTCACCGGCGAGCTGTACCTGGGCGGCGCGCAGCTGGCCCGCGGATACCACGGCAGGCCCGAGCTGAGCGCGGAACGTTTCGTGGCGAACCCGTTCGGCGCGCCGGGCGGCAGGCTCTACCGCACCGGTGACATGGTCCGTTGGGGCTCCGACAGCAATCTCCACTACGTGGAGCGGCGCGACTTCCAGGTGAAGGTGCGCGGCTATCGCATCGAACTGGCCGAGATCGAACACGCGCTGCGCGCCAGACCCGGTGTCGCGGAAGCCATCGTCGTCGCGTACCGCGCGGATGACGAGAACGCCATGCTGGTCGGCTATTTCACCGCGTCGACGCCGCTCGACACCGATGCGCTGCGCACGGCGCTCGGCGAGGCTTTGCCGAGCTACATGGTGCCCGCCGCGCTGGTTCGGCTGGACGCGCTGCCGCTCAACGCCAACGGCAAGGTGGATCGCGCCGCGCTGCCGCGCCCCGAACTGACCGCGCGCGAGTTCCGCGCTCCAGCAACGGACCTCGACACCGTGGTGTGCTCCGTCTTCGCCGAGGTGCTGGACGCGCGGCGAGTCGGCATGGACGACAACTTCTTCGAGCGCGGCGGCAACTCGCTGCTCGCCACCCGCCTGGCCACCCGGCTGAGCGCGGAGCTCGGCGAACCGGTCCCGGTCGTGTGGTTGTTCTCCGCGCCGACGCCGGCCGGGTTGGTCGCCCAGCTCGAGCTGACCCGGTCGGGCCGCGGGCGGGTGGACGCGGCGGCGGCCTTCGACGTGCTGCTCCCGCTCCGGCCGGGCGGCGGTAAGGAGCCGCTGTTCTGCGTGCACCCGGTCGGCGGCGTGGCGTGGTCGTTCGCCGGTCTCGCCGCGTACGTCGACCCGGAGCGCGCGCTCTACGGCCTGCAATCTCCGGTGCTGAACTCGACGGAGCCGCTGCCTGATTCGATCGAGGACTGGGCGCGGCGCTACGTCACCGAGATCCGCGCCGTGCAGCCGGAGGGGCCCTACCACCTGCTGGGCTGGTCGCTCGGCGGTGTTCTCGCGCACGCCGTCGCGATCCAGTTGCAGGACCGGGGACAGCACGTCGCGACACTGGCCATGATGGACAGCCCGCGCACGGTCGCGGCGGCCGAGACCACTGTGCCGCTGGCCGACTTGCTCGGCGGGCTGCTCGGCGAACAAGCCGCCGACGCGGACACCGAACTCGGCCTCGCCGAACTCGCCGCGCGCATCGCCGAACTGCCGGAACCGTTCGGCTCCTTCGGCGCCGAACGGCTCAGGCGGCTGCTGGACGCGGGAACCGGCTCCCTCGAACTGCTCCGCCGTTACCGGCCCCGCCCTTACAAGGGCAACCTCGTGTATTTCACCGCCGCCCTGGACGATCCGACCGGCGCCACCGGTGCCGCGAGCTGGTCCGAGGCCATCGACGGCACCGTGCACAACCACGCCGTCGCGGCCACCCACTGGCGGATGACCGCCGAATCCGCCCTCGCCCGCATCGGCCACGTGCTGGCCGCGCGCTGGGCCGACACCGACCGCGCATGAACCGACCGCCTCACGAAAGGTGAACCATGACAAACCCGTTCGACGACGATGACGCCCAGTTCTACGTCCTCGTCAACGCCGAGGGCGAGCACTCGCTGTGGCCCGTCTTCGCCGCCGTGCCAACCGGCTGGACCATCGCCTACGGCGCGGCCGCGCGCAGCATCTGCCTGGAATACGTCGAGACCCACTGGACCGACATGCGCCCCAAATCGCTGATCGCCGCCATGATCCCGAAGACCAACTGAATGCCGGGGCGCGCCGGTCCACATCCCCTGCCGACCGGCGCGCCTCGTGGCCGAATCATGGTGCGTGCGCGGCCAGGGCGGTGGCGATTCGCTGGAGATCCTCGACATTCGTTGTGCGCACGGATTGCATGGCGGCGAGGTGTTTCGCCGCTTCCTGCAGTGAGCATTCGGTGCGGCCCAATAGTTCGCGGACGATGACGAGTTGGACGACAACGGAGCTACCGCACTCGGCCAACGCGAGTTCGGCGGCGGGCATGCCGCCCGCTGCCAGTGCGTTCCGCACGGTAGCCAGCTCGCGCGCACAATGGTCGAGGAGTCGCGGATACAGGGTGTCGGCGTCGTCGACCACCGGCGCGACGGCGATCGCGAAGCGCCAGACGTATTCGTCGTGGGCGTCGATCAGGTGCGGCCGGGCGATGGCGAACTCCGTCCAGTCGACATCGTTGGCGGCATGGACCATGGAATCCAAAGTGGGGTAGGACGGTTCGATCCTCCCCGCGTCCTCGTCGTAGTCGTAGTCGTACACGTCGGATTCCGGCGGCGCTGCGGCCGCGGCTCGTTCGAGCAGTTCGCGCGTCAAGGTGCACTGCTCCGCCAGCAACACGGCGTCATACAGATCCGTGGCTCGTGGGCTGCCGTCGCGGTGTGCGTCGGCAGCCAACCACAGGACCTTCCAAGCCAGCGATATCTCCCGGCCGAACGCATGCAGAGGTACCGATGCTTCGGGAGGCCCGAGCCGCGAAACGTCAGTGCGCCGCGGCGCCTCGCAGATCACCTCATCGGTCACGAAATTCACCTGCACCGTGCCGACGTGCCCGTTTCCCCGCCACGAGAGCACTATTCGCCACCCAGACATGCCGGGCGCCCAGCCGCGGCCGAACGCGCCGTGGCTCCAGTACCAGGTCTCTTCCGAGTCGACCTTGCTATCGATCCGCACTGTGCTGCCGGGTGCACGCGAGCGTGCCGCCGCGCGCCGAGCCACGTCGACAGGCAGCTCGTCGGTGAGCACCTCGCCGATCGGTAGTCGCTCGTGCAACACGAGGAAATCCAGATCGCCTGGTTCTCGCGCCCGGTCGCCGAACCACGTTCTCATCAGCATGCTGCCGCGCAGCGCGAGGCAGTGCGACCATTCGTATTCCGCGACGGCGGCGAGTATGTGATCGATCACCGCACGACGGCCGGCCAGCCACCCTTCGTCGGTGGTCCAGTCGCAGAAAGGGTTTGCGAGTCGACCCGTCATGCCGCGCCTTTCTCGGCGGTCCGGCCGGTGTCGGTCCCTGGCGCACCGCCCACCCACGGTGCGGCCGTGATCGCTTGTGTCGTTGCCACCCGGCCAGACTCGCAGAGGCCACCGACAACAACCGTTCGCGATCCATCGACCGGGTGGAGGTCAGGAGGGCCGAATCGGCGTTCGATGACCGTGATCGGTTCGCGACTACACCTCCGCCCGCGGCGAGTCGATGACCGCCCTGGCTTTCTGCCGCCACTCGGACACCGCGCGACCGCCACTGTTCAGCAGCGTCGAGTCGAATCGCCTGGCGCGCTTGGTGACCGTCAAGCCGACGTAGGTGTGCGCGTCGGTGACAGCTGCGGTGGCGACCGCGCAGGCCTCGTCGACTTCGCCGGAGGCCAGCAGCGCGGTCGCGTGTTCGAAACGCACCAGCGCGGGTTCCATGGTCTCGTTCGGGTCGTACAGCGAGATGGCGTGCGCCGCTGCGGCGGCCGTCTCGTCGGGCTTGCCGAGCCGGGCGTATCCGATGGCGCGGTAGAACGCGAGCTTCTCCGGACGGAACGAGAAGATGCCGACAGGCAGCTCCTCGCCACCGACACTGCCCAGTGCACGAGCGGATTTGTCGATGCAGTGGGCGAATTGGCGTTCGTCACCGAGATCGGCGTGCGCCCGCGCCGCCATACCCCAGAGCCAGGCGGCGGCCGCGCCGGTCGCCGGGTCTTCCGCGAGACGCGGGTCGAGCAGGCGCAGCACCTCCCTCGGCTTGTCGCTGTAGGTGGGCAGGTAGGCCAGGCCCGCGAGGGCGATGTCCTCCGAGTAGCGGTCGCCGATGTCCTGCGCCGCGTGGATCGCGGTGCTGTACCACAGGCGGGCCTGTCCGAAATGACCTTCGTTGAACAAGATCTCGCCGACCACGTTGGCCAGCCGGCCGGCGGTGCGGACCAGCCTGATCTGGTGGTGAGTGGCCTGGCGCTCGCCGAGAGACGCACGGACCGTGCGGAACTGGTCGAGCGTGGTCTGAAGCAGCTCGTGCGGCGGCACCTGGACGACCACCCTGCCGAGCTCCGCGGTGGAATGTTCCAGGACGCCCAGCCTGCGCTCGCTGATCGACCCGGCGTCCAAGGCCGCAAGCATCTTCTCCGGTTCACTTGCCAACAGATCGACCGCATGGCCCGCCATGCCTGCGCCGATGCAGGCCAGCAGTTCCCGCCTTCTCACGTCGTCATCCTCGACTTCCTTGTCGAGCCCGATCGGCGCGGGCCGAACCTCGGTTCCGCCCAGCGCTGTTTCCCTACCGAGCTTGATTGTCCGATCGAGCGCCGCGCTCGCATCGTCGGTTTCGCGGCCCGCGTCGCGGCCCGCCGTGATCGCCCGCTCGAATCGCGTGACGACGACTGAATCGGCCTCGGACAGCACTCGATCGAGTAGCCGACGGCTTGCGGCGTGCATCCGGGTTGTCCGGCCGTTCTCCCACAAGACCACGGTGCGCGGGGTGACGCCCACCAAACGTGCGAACTCGTAACGACTCCGCTTCATCGCCGAGCGAAGGGCATGTACGTCTTCGCCCGTCCAGTCGACCTCAACCATATGACCCGCTTCCTTGCGTTAGGCCGATTCACTCGAAAATTACTCGCATTTACCGCATTCCGGGCTGTTATGTACCCAATCGCAACGCGCACTCTGTATTTCGCACCCGGCGCCAAGGTTGTGCCCAGACCCTATGGGGCGCTCGCTCTCCGGAATCCGGCGCACGGTCCCGACGCGGCCTCGATCCAGCCGCCTCGAGCGCGGTTCCGCCGGCGCCCCGGCGCCGGGTGCACTGAACTTTCGCGGAGGTGAACGATGAACGTCCCGCATTTCGACTTGCGTGAGCTGTGGCTGGTCCAAAGCCGTGACTGCACACAGGAACCGCAGGTCCTGGACGACGACCGCGCCCGATTCATCGCGTCGGTGCACGCCGGTCACGGCAGCGGATGCCGCCAATACCTAGCCGCCTCCGCCTACTGCTTCCGGCGCACCGCGGACAAATGATTCGATGTACGCCACCCTGTCCATCCTGACCGGATGCGGTCTGGTTCTCTCCCTCATCGGCATCATCGGAACCTGCGTCGGGGACACCCGCGCCGCCGACGGACACCGCGCTCCCCCAGCCCCTTTCACGGTCCCCGAAGCACACCGCGCCATGCAGCTGCACCGAGGTTGCCGAGCCGATGCTTGCGCCCGCAAAGGAGCCGCCTTCCGCACCCTCGTCGCCGCGGGACGCATCGTTCCCGACACCCGCGCGGACGGATATTCGACGTAGTCTCGGTCAGACCGCGCGACAACCGACGAGCACTGGCCTGGGCTTCAGTAGCCTCCCTAATAGACTTCGACGTCGGAGAAGTCGTGTGCGGCTAGATCTGCTGGACGAATGAAGCAGTAGAGCGTTCCGTAATCCCCTCACCCCATACCGATTTCGGGATCCCGCAGGCGGCACCGCTTCGCGGGTGTGAACCTTCTCGGGGATGTACCCCAACGCTCCCGACCGCCCCTCGGTATCGCCGAAGACCGAGATCTGCCCGGACGTAGTGAGTTTCAGGTCAAGGGGTGGTAGCCCGGCGAAGGCTATGGTGGCGGCGTGCTCGTAGTGGCCGTGATCGTCCCCTGGCCAGGCGTATTCGTCTGGTAGCTAGGGGATCCCGCCGAAATATCCGATGACCTGAGAAATGGTGGTCAAGGCGAATCGGCGGGAGTCATATGGTGGCTATTTGATCATCAAACGCCACCATATGACTCCCGTCGATTTCACCGATCGGTGTCGAGGTGCTTGATCAGGGCGTCGAAGGTCGGTGCGTCCGGCCAGGTCGGGGTCAGGACTCCGACCCGCGACCACCCCACTTCCGGTAGGCCGCGTACGCGCGATCGTTGTCAGGCTCGACGAGCAGCGCCGCTCGGCGCTCAGGACGACCGCACAGCAACTCGTCGTGCAGTGGAGCAGTTCCTGACCTCGAAGAACAAGTGGCACAAGCGTTCTGCCGAACGCATCGTGCGTTACGACGAGAGCTGATCGACCCGGACGCGGTTGCCGCAACGGCTACTGCCAGATGCGCCGCTGCGCCGAGAACGCCTCCAACTGACCAGTAATTACCGCACCGTGCTCGACTCGATAGGGCTCCAGCACGCTCAACGCCGTGCCTTCAGCGTGTTCGAGGTGTACCTCGATCCCGTCTCCACCCGTCTCGGGTAACCGCACGTCCACTACCAGTGCCGCCGCACGGATATCCGCACGCATCCCGACCACCGCTCGCACGTTGAGTTCCTGCGCGCGCTGAGCAGACCCAGTCCCCGCCGCGACGACCTCGGTCGCACCCGAACGGTCGACCACCAGGGCGAACGGATAGAATTCGCCGCGCTCCGACAGCCGTTGCTCCGCCATGGTCAACGCCGAATCCAACAACCCGTCGAGATCGCCCTGAGCTGCCTCCGACGCGGTGTCCCGCCACGAGACCAATTTGCTCCACTCCCCTCGAAGCCGTCCGACAGCCGCCTGGAACGCTACCGCACTTCGAGCTTCGGGCAGCAGTCTGACTAGAGCGGTCACAGGAGCACAGGCCCTGCCGATGATCACAATTTTCACCTCGTAGTGCATCGGAATCTCCCTCCCGTCGAATGGGGACAAGGTGCCTCGATCCATGGAGGCCGAGTCGGCGGTGGCTTACACCTGAAGTGGTCCCGCGAGCTCAGGGAATATCCGGCGAGTCCCGGTGCGCGGGACTCCCTCGCTGCCTACCGTCTAGGTATGCGCCTGATTCCGATCCTCGCGGCCGTCTCCACGGCGGCCTTGCTCGTCACGGGCTGCGCGAACGACACCGAGGCGGAGTCGCAGGGCGTCTCGGAGGCCCGGCTGCATGCCGTGCAGGAGGACATCGATCGGTTGGTCGAGGCGGGCGTCACCGGGGCGATCGCCACGGTCACCGAGAACGGTGAGACCGAAGTCCGGACCGCCGGGGTGGCCGATCTCGGCACCGCAGCGCCGATTCCCGTGCAGCCTCCGCAGCGGACTCGAGTCGGCAGCATCACCAAGTCGTTCACCAGTGCGGTGGTGCTGCAACTCGTCGCGGAGGGGAAAGTTCGTCTCGACGAGCCGATCGACACCTACTTGCCCGGTCTGCTGCGCGGCGACGGTATCGACGGCCGCGCCATCACGGTGCGGCAGATTCTGCGCCACCAGAGCGGACTGCCCGATTTCGCCGAGGACCCGCGCGCCAACGAGTACCGCGCGGGTGTGGAGAACCGGACGATGACGCCCGACGACGGCATCGCGATGGTCAACAGCGCGGGGGCGGTGTTCGCGCCGGGCGAGCGCTACCAGTACAGCAATACGAACTACCTGGTCGCCGGGATGCTGATCGAGCGGGTCACGGGCGCGTCGTACGCCGAGGAGCTGGATCGGCGCATCCTGAAACCCCTCGGACTCACCGACACGTACCTGCCGGGACCGGGTGAACGCGATATCCGCGGCCCGCACCCAGAGGGTTACGCCACCTTGGACGGCGTCGTCACGGACGTCTCACGCATCGAACCGTCCATCCCGTGGGCGGCGGGCGCGCTGGTGTCCTCGGGCGCGGACCTGAATCGCTTCTACGGCGCGCTGCTGGCCGGGCGGGTGCTGGCCGCCGCCGAACTCGAGCAGATGCGGGCCGGGGTGCCCATCTACCCGGGGTTGGGGATGGTCTACGGCCTCGGGCTCGGCTCGACCCGGCTGCCGTGCGGAGCGGAGTACGTCGGACACGCCGGTGGCATCCACGGCTACTACACGGTGTCCGGCGCGACCGTCGACGGACGCGCGGTCACCGTCGCGTTGACGAAGAAGCCCGAGACCGAGCCCGACGTGATCGGCATGCTGGAACACGCGCTGTGCCCGTGAGCGCAGCGGGGTGACTATCACCCACATCGCGCCGCGGCCGTGCGCATTCCTACATCTCAGACGAGGTTCTTCTCCCTGCGGATCCTGCGGCGCAGGTCGGCCATCAGCGCGAGGCTGCCGCCGTGCCGCAGGAACCGGGGAATGAACCGGTTGACGAAACCGACGAACACGAACAGGTGCTCGAAGCGGCGCTGATCGGCCGCAGTCCACGCCAGCCGCATCTGGTCACGGAAGTACGGCGCGAGAAAGCCGATCGTCAAGAACTTCAACAGGTTCCGGAACGGCAGCCGCAGATACCAGTGGATCATGCGCAGGTTCAGCAGATCGTCGACATAGGAGCGCACGAAGTCGTCCAGGACGGCCTGGTGGCACGCCTCGTTCCAGTAGATGTCGAACTCGGCGCGCGTCTTGGGCCACATGTCCTCGGTGACCTGCAACGTGGTACCGAGTGTCGAGGACGAGGCGTAGAAGGCCTCGGCCTGCTCGTCGTTCATCTTGCCTTGCAGCAGCTGGTAGGTGTCCTCGAAACCGATGTACAGGCATGCGGCGACCCACAATTGGAGATTGCGGTCGAAGGCGTTGTACTTCACCGCGGCGCCCGGCTCGGACCGCACGTGGCGGTGCACCGCGTTCACCGCCTCCCGGTAGGCCATGCGCTCCTCGTCGGTGCCGAGGATGGCCACCGCCAGGTACTGGGTGGTGGTGCGGGCCCGCTTCCACGGGTGCTTCATGAGCGCGCCGCTCTCCACCTTGCTCTCCGCGACACCGTAACCGACACCGGGCCTTGCCATTTGCATCGCGACGTTGGCGGCGGCGCCCGCGAAGGACCAGAAGTCCAGTGCGTCGGACAGTTTGATCGGCCGCTTGGTGAACGGGCGGTGCGCGGAGCTGATGGGAATGCGCGTCTGCTCCTTGGTCAGTGGCGCCGGTTCGTTCTCGTAGGGGGGCTGGGCGACCGCGGTCATGGGATTCCTTCCGTTGTCTTCCTGAGCGGCCGGGCCAGGCGCGCGAGTCGCGCGACCGTGAATCGCCCGGCGCCGAACAGGAATCCAGCGAGGAAGAGCCAGCCGAGGAACTCGAAGACTGTCATCTCCACGCTGAGAAACCTGTTGAGTGCTTTCATCGTTCGACCACCCGGAGGTCGATGCGGAGCGGGCACGCCCACGCTCGCCGGCGGCGAGGACCGCTGCCACCCTGGCGCGCTGTGTGCGGGCGGCAAGACGGAAGGAAACGAGGAACCGAGGGTCGTCGCCGCGACCGGGTTGCTCGTCATCGAACATCTCCTGCTCCAGGGCGAGACCGCCCCTCCGTCGATTATGTTACCCGCAATTCTGCATGGCAAGTGTGAAGGATGTCCTGGTTTTCGCGGTATTTTTCCTGTGCAGATCGGGGCAAGTGTCGTGCTGTTCTACAGCAGATTGCGAGCCTGGCGGGCGTATCGCAGCCGTGGCGCCCGCAGCGCGAAGCCGGTGCGTGATAGCGACGGCCTAGGGCGTCGACGCGCTCGTGCCCGAAGTGGATGACTGAGCGCAGATCTCGGCCGCTGTTGGCGATGTTGATCATTCCGCCGACGGTGCGCCGCTTGTGTTCCCAGAGCCGGTTCCATGCGTGCTCGCGGAGCGTAGTGGCTATCGCGGGGTGCAGCACTTGGAGCGCGACCGCCCGCGGCAGCGTCGGGGCGAAGCGTCGATCGCCGAGGTGGCGCCGCTGTACGTTGCTTGTGTCGAGCACCTGCGCCTCCCTGCCTTCCTGGCGGGCTATCGCCCGTCCCGCATCAGAACGCTCGATAACTTATTCACGTGTCGACGGGTCGTCAATCGGGCGACTGGCCCGAATGCTTCGGGATCACGTTCCTGGGAATCTGTCCAAAACGCTTCCGTGAAGCTGTGAATCGTGCGTAACATACGGGCCATGCCGGACCGGATGTACGCGGTCGGGCGCCCCCCGCGATCTCCTTCGCCGTGCGCGGGCGCCGCGAGCAGGTTCGGCCGGTGCAGGAAAGGATGTGGCGTACATGCTCCAGAAGCTGGATCGAATATTCAGCTACGAGATGAAGGTCTCCGAGTTCCTCGGAACCTTGATCATTCTCGGAATCCCCTACGGGCTGGTGGGAGTCGTCTGGACGTTGACCCACACGAGTCATCTCCGCGATATGCACGGCATCGACGTGGTCATCTCGTTCCTCGGGTCGATCGTGTGCTGGCCGGTGCTCACCTTCTCGAATGTGTGCATGACCTGATGATGATCCTGGTGTGGCTCATCGACGTCTTGGTGATCGGCGTCAAGATCCTCGGTGGGCGGATGAAAGTGAATCCGGTTCTGCGCTACGGACTGTGGCTCGCCGTGCTCAGCGCCGTCGTGGCCGGCGTCGCCGCGCTCGGCTACGGGTTGGTGGCGTTGCAGCACTTCCTCAGCGAACCGGCCTGATCGGCACGTGCTCGGGCTGGTGTCTGGCGAGCATGTGACTTCGTGGAAACTTGTTCGAGCCGGAAGTGTCTGATATGGGCACCGGAATGCGCCGATAACCTTGGGATATTTGCAGGTTACCTACTCGTTCTCCAGTTCGTGTCGGCTTCCTCATCGAGACGCTGCGTCTCGATGTTGTTGAGAATTCCTATTCACATGTGACTTGTGTCGCGCGCGTGAGCTATGCGACACTGCACACGCTCCGCGCCCTCGAGGGGGTCACCGTTACCGGTCGGCGAAGTGAGCGAGATGAAGGCCGAGAAAGGACTCGGGCAGCGTGACAACCATCGAACGACCTCCGGGTCGGATCGAACCGGAGCGAGATCCGGAACGCACCGACCTGGAGCGAGCCGTCGACGATCTGAAGGGTCTGTGGCGGCGTCATCCGCAGCGGTCGCTGGAAACCCTTGGCAGGCAAGTGATGCTGGGCCGGGACGCGGTGATCGAGCTGTTCCGGGCGATCGCCGCCCGCCGCTTCCCGTATCACGAGTTCATCCGGCAGTGCGCGTTCATGTCGAGCGTCTCCGCGGCGCCGACCGTGCTGGTCGCGATTCCGATCGCGGTCGTGGTGTCCCTTCAGGTGGGCGCGCTGGTCAATCAGGTCGGCGCGACGACGTTCATCGGCGCGGTCGCCGGACTCGGCATCATCCGCCAGGGAGCGCCGCTGGTCACCTCGCTGATGATCGCGGGCGCGGTCGGCTCGGCGATCTGCGCCGACCTCGGCTCGCGCACCATCCGCGAGGAGATCGACGCCATGATGGTGATGGGCGTGAATCCGGTGCGCCGCCTTGTCGCGCCGCGCCTGGTGGCGGCGGTGCTGGTGAGCATGCTGCTGTGCGGGTTCATCGTGTTCGTCGGCTTCGCGACGGCCTACATGTTCAACGTCTACGCCCAGTCCGGGACGCCGGGTTCGTTCATCGGCTCGTTCGCGTCCTTCGCGGTGGCCAACGACCTCATCGTCGCGTTGGTGAAGGCGGCCATCTTCGGCGCGCTCACCGCGATCATCGCCTGTGACATCGGGCTGCACGCCAAGGGCGGGCCCGGCGGCGTGGCGAACGCGGTGAACTCCGCGGTCGTCACCTCGGCGCTGATGCTCTTCGCCACCAACATCATTCTCACCCAGTTGTACAACACGCTGTTCCCGACGAAGGTGATCTGAGGTGGGCACGAAGTACACCCCGCCCGCCCTGAAGCCGTTCCGGGCGGTCGGTGCCGTTGCCGCGGTGCCCTATCGGGCGAACCAGCGGCTCGGCCACCAGGCCATCACGTTCTTCCAGGCGCTGGCCGCGATTCCCTTCGTGCTGAAGCACTATCGCAAGGAAGTGCTGCGGCTGACCGCCGATGTCGGCTGGGGCAACGGCTCGCTGGTCGTCGGCGGCGGAACTGTCGGTGTGGTGATCATCCTCTGCGCGTTCGGCGGCATCACCGTCGGCATGGAGTCGTTCACCGCACTGAACCTGCTCACCATGGGCCCGCTGACCGGCGCGATCTCCGGCTTCGCCACCACGCGCGAGCTGGCCCCGATCCTGGCGACGCTGGCCTTCGCCATCCAGGCCGGGTGCCGGTTCACCGCGCAGCTTGGTTCCATGCGGATCGCCGAGGAGATCGACGCGCTGGAATCCATTGCCATCCGGCCGCTTCCGTACCTGGTGAGCACCAGAATGATCGCCGCGACGCTGACCATCATCCCGCTGTACACGGTGGGTCTGGCCACGGCGTACCTGGCCACCAAGCTCTCGGTGCTCTTCCTCGGCGGCACCTCGGCGGGCACCTACGACCACTACTTCTTCCAATTCCTCATCGGGACAGATGTCTTCTTCTCGCTGCTCAAAGTCGTCGTCTTCGTACTGCTCGCGACGTTCATCCAGTGCTACTACGGTTATGTCGCCTCGGGCGGGCCGGAGGGCGTCGGCGTCGCGGCCGGACAGGCCATCAAGATGGTGATCGTCGTGATGGTCTTCGCGAATCTTGTTCTGACGCTGGCTATCTGGGGAATAGACCCCGGCTTCCGGATCTCGGGGTAGGGGGCGGCATGCTTCTCGATCCCAGTGGCCGCGGGCCTACTGCCCGCCAGCTCTCCCTGGCCGGCCTGGCGATGCTGACAGCCACCGCGCTGCTGCTCGGCCTGCTGATGCTGCGCTACAACGGCTACTTCGAGGACAAGGTCCGGGTGACCGCCGAGCTCACCAGCACCGGCGACGGACTGCCCGAGCACGCCGACGTGAAATTCCGCGGCATGGTGGTCGGCACCGTGGCGGGCGTCGAGGTGGTCGCCAAGGGGGAGCGGCAGCGCGCCGAGATCCACTTGAAGCCCGCTGTCGCGCCGACGATTCCGGCAGCCGTCACGGCCAGGGTGGTGCCGAACAACCTGTTCGGCGTCACCGCGATCGAGCTGGTGGACAACGGTTCGGCGGGCGCGAAACTGGCTGCCGGGGCTGTGATCCCGGAAGACACCAGCACCTCGACCATGCAGTTGCAGACCACCCTCACCGTGCTGCGCGATGTGCTCGACAACATTCAGCCCGAGAAGCTCGGACGGGTGCTGGCGACGCTCGCCGCGGCGCTCGATCCCGGTGCGCGCGTGCCGGGTTCGACGATCGAGCGGCTCGATCTCTGGGTCAGCGAGATGCGTGCCGTCCCCGGCGTCGGCGAGCTGCTCGGCGACCTCGGGCGGGCGACAACGGAGCTGAGCAAGTCGGCGCCGGACCTGGTCGGCGTGCTCGCCGAATCGGTGACCGCTGCCCACACCCTCACCGAGCGCCGCGACAATCTTGTCGCCCTGCTCGCCAACGCGAGCAACACCATCGACTCGGTCAACTCGCTGTTCGCTCGAAACCCGGATGCGGCAAAACATCTCGTCCCAGGCCTCGACGAGCTGTTCGGCAGCCTGGCACAGGACGCGCAGGCCATCCCGGACACCGCGCGCAACCTCAACGCCTCGCTGGAGAAGTTGGCCACGGTGTTCCACTTCGGGCCGAGTCGCCAGATGGTGTGGGCGATGGACGTCACTTTCACGCCCTTCCAGCAGTACACGGCCGAGGACTGCCCGACCTACGGTTCGATGTCCGGTCCCCGCTGCGGTGGTCCGACGGTGCCGGAAGTCGCGCCGGACCAAGAGTTTCCGGTGCAGCTGCAACCGCGCTGGCTGGACGCCGCGGGACCCCGGCCGACGCTGGCGCTGCCGGGAGCCGAAGTGGCGCCCGTCATTCCGGGGCTACCTGGCCTGCCTGCGATTCCCGGGCTGCCCGTCATTCCAGGAATCACCGCCCCCGCCGCGGTCACCCCGGCGGCGCGTCCGATCGCGGGCGGGCGCGGGCACGCCGGTGTCGCCGCGATCGTCGGTGGCCAACCGACCGCCGCTCAGCTCCTGCTGCTGACGCCGCTGCTTGCGGGTGGGTCGGTGACCGTCTACGACACCGCGCCGACGGAACGGGGCAAGTGAGATGAAATCCGGAAAAGCCCTCGCGGGCTTCAGTTTCTTCGCCGTGTTGGCCATCGCGCTGACCTACACCATCTGGTCGACCTTGCAGCGCTCGGTGCCCGGTGACACGCACGCCTATTCCGCGACCTTCTCCGACGTGATGGGCGTACGGGTCGGTGACGACGTGCGGATGGCGGGCGTGCGGGTCGGCCGCGTCGATCGGATCGATTTCGACGACGACTACAAGGCCGTCATCGATTTCCGCATCCAGGACAGGCAGCGGTTGACCACGACGACCAAAGCCCTTGTGCGGTACCAGAACCTCATCGGTCAGCGCTATATCGCGCTCGTCCCCGGCAAAGAAGAAGGCGAGGCGCTGCGTCCGGGCGGCCACATCTCGCTGGACAATACCGAGCCGTCCTTCGACGTCTCAGCGCTGCTCTCCGGTTTCGAGCCGCTGTTCAGCGTTTTGCAGCCCGATCAGGTGAACTCGCTGTCGGAGACGCTGATTCAGGCATTGCAGGGCGACGGCGTCTCGCTGAGCACGCTGATCACCCAGGCCGCCGATCTGGCAGGCACATTTGGTCAGCGCGACCGCATCCTCGGCGACGTGATCACCAACCTGAGCAGCGTGATCAGTGGATTGGTCAACCGTTCGGGCGAATTGGAGACGCTCATCGCCCAGTCCAGAGCGCTGGTGGAGGCGCTCTACGCCGAGGGCGAGTCGCTGAAGCAGTCCGTCGAACTGGTGGCCGAGTCGACCGATTCCCTGGTCTCGCTGATCGCACAGGTGCAGCCCGACCTGGCCGAGGCGCAGGACGACGCGACCACCGGCATCGCCATGCTGCTGCTCAACGGCGCCGCGCTCGACAAGGCCGCCGTGCAGTTCCCCGATCTCCTCAACGCCTTGGCCCGCTTCACCAGCTACGGCACGTACGGCAACGCCTACATCTGCCGGTTGGACGTCTCACTGTGGGGCGTGCTGCTCCCGCCGGGGCTGTTCTCGCAGGTCGGCGGCAATTCCCAATCGGAGGTCTGCCGATGATGGCGCGGATTCGGTTGCCGAAGTATTCGCAGAACCGCTACCTCTGGCTCGGCGTGATCGCGGCGGCCTTCGTGGCGCTGCTGCTGGTCGGCTCGAGTGTGGTGTCCGAGGCGCGGCTGGCGGACAAGACGATCAAGGCCGAGTTCGCCCAGGCGGCGGGGCTGCGGCCGGGTGCGACCGTCGACGTCTCCGGTATCGAGGTCGGTCAGGTGCGCGCGGTCCGGCTGGTCGGCGACAAGGTGGTGGTGGACCTGCGGGTGCGCCGTGACCTGCGGCTCGGGCCCGACGCGCGTGCCGCGCTCGAGATGTCGACAATCCTCGGACGGCTGCACGTCGAACTCACTCCTGGAGATGGAAAAGGTCTGCCGGACAACGTCATCCGGCTGTCGAACACATCCGTGCCGTACAACCTCGGCAAGGTGATCCAGGACCCGCAGTACAAGTCCTCCTTCGAACGGATCGAGCGCATCGACCCGGGCAAGCTGCGCCAGGCGCTGGACGTGCTCGATCAGCAGATGGGCGACTCGCCCCAGCTGACCGTCGCCGCGCTGGACAGCATCGGCGCGCTGGCCAAGGTGATCAACGACCGCCGCGACGAGGTGGACGCGCTGCTGAAGAGCATGGATCAGGTCTCGCAGCTGGTCGCCGACAACCAGAACAGCGTGCTGCTGCTGCTCACCCGCGGCGAGGCGATCGGCAACGCGGTGGCGTTGCGGCAGGACCTGCTGCGGCAGCTGCTCGACAACGTGGCGGCGCTGTCGGCGCTGTTGCGGGAGATGGGCATCGAGAACAACGGCCAGCTCGGCCCGCTCATCCAGAACCTGAACACCATGACCGAGGGACTGGAGAAGAACCGGGAGAACCTGGACCGGCTGTACGAGATCATGCCGGTCGCGGTGCGGCAGTTCAACAACGCGCTGGGCAACGGGCCGTACGGCGAGGTCTGGGCGCCGTGGATCTTCCCGGACAACTGGCTTTGTTTCGCACAAGCGGTACCGGGGTGCAACTGATGACGATTCGTGGAGTCTCGAAGCTGGTCGCGGTGTGTCTGGCCGCGGCCGTGGGCACCGGCTGTTCGCTGCTGCCCGAGAGCGTGAGTTCGCTGCCAGACCAGTACCTGGGTGAACACCTCAGGATCAGTGCGGATTTCGAGAACGTCGCCGGTCTCTACGCGGGAAACGAGGTGGCGATTCTCGGTGTTCCGGTGGGCCGCGTCGACACGGTCACCGCGCGCGGCAGCTACGTCGAAGTCACCATGTCCATCGACAAGGACGTGCAGGTGCCCGCCGACGCCATCGCGGCGCTGGTCTCGCCGCAGCTGATCACCAATCGGCACGTGGAGCTGGCCCCCGCCTACACCGGCGACGGGCCGACGCTCGCCGACGGCGCGCACATTCCGCTCGCCCGCACCAGGACACCGGTCGAATTGGACCGGATCCTGGAGAATTTCGATCAGCTGGGCGCTGCGTTGAAGGGTGACAGCGAGAACGGGCCGATGGCGAGCCGGGTGCTGTTCCCGCTGCTCGAGGGCAACGGCGACCGGCTGCGGGAGACGCTGGATGCGCTCTCCTCGGCTTTCGAGGTGACCTTCGCCAACGGGGATCAGATCGCCAACACCATCGTCAAGCTCAACGAAATCACCCAGGTGATCGCCTCCAACGACCAGACGGTACGCGACTTCAGCGGCAGGCTCACCGAATTGGTGCAGTTGATGGGCGAGCAGTCGCCCGGTCTGCACGCGGTGCTCACCCAGCTCGACGATTTCGTGAACAACACCTCGACGGTGGTCGGACAGAACCAGGATCAGCTGGCCGGCGCGCTGACCCGCTTCGTGGCGATCACCGAGCAGATGCGTGCCAACGCGCGTCAGCTCACCGAGATCGTCGACGTCACACCGCTGTTCTTCCAGAACATCAGCAACTCGATGAGCCGCGAGCACCGTGCCGTACGACTGCACGGCCTGCTCGACAAGATCGTGCTGGACGGCGAGGCGCTCGCACTGTTCTGCGAGCGGATTCAGCTGCGACTCGACGGCTGCCGAACCGGGAAGATTCAGGACATGGGACCGGATTTCGGTCTCACCGCCGCACTGCTGGGGATCGCTGAATGAGGACGAAGGCGGTGCTGCGACGCACCATCGCGGCCGGGCTGGTCGCCGCGAGCATCGGCACGACGACCGGCTGCGCGATCACCGTGGACAATGTCCCGCTGCCCAAACCTGGCATCGGCGCGCCCGGTTACAAGATCAACGCCGCGTTCCGCGACGCGCTCAATCTGCCCGATCGCGCGCACGTGAAAATCGGCGGCACCGACATCGGCGTTGTCACCGGCATCAGCACCACGAACTTCGTCGCCGAAGTGGAAATGGAGATCCGCGAGGACATCCGGCTGCCGCGCGGCACCACTGCGGAGCTACGGCAGGCCACCCCGCTCGGCGACATCTTCGTCGCCATGACGCTGCCCGCCGCGCGGGACGGCGCGGAGATGATGCGTCCCGGCGACACCATCGGCACCGAGCACACCTCGGCGGGCGCCTCGGTGGAGCAGTTGATGGTCTCGATCTCCATGCTGCTCAACGGCGGCGGCCTCAATCAGGCCGCCAAGATCACCTCCGAGATGAATTCGATGTTCGCCGGGCGAGCGCCGCAGCTCTCGCATCTGCTGATCGAATTGAGCAGCGCCATCGACGCACTCAACCGCAGGACAGCGGACATCGACAGCGTGCTGTCCGGCGTCAATGTGCTCACCGGCGAATTGGCAGCGCGCAAGGCCGAACTCGGCGAGGCGGCCGACACCTTCCCCGCACTGCTCGGCCTGTTCGCCGAGAACAACAGGGACATTTCGGCATTGATCAGCAAGGTGTCGGTGACCATGTCCGCACTCGGCGATTTCACCGACACCACGGGCCCCGAGTTCGTGAGCCTGTTCGACAGCATTCAGCGGCTGATGTCCGGATTCACCCAGATGGGCGACGAGCTCGGCCAGGCGCTCGAGCGCTTCGATCAGATGTATCCCTCGATCATGGCCTCCTTCGACGGGCCGAATCTGTCTGTCGCGGCGACCGTTTCGTATCTGAGCGTGGGCGCGCTGACCGATCCGCGCGGCAGCCGGTGGCCGGAAGTGGGCGATGTGCCCGCCTTCATCGGCAGCCTCGCGCAGGTCATCGAGAAGGTGATCGGCAGGCTGACCAGCCCGCCGCATACGGAGGGCGGCCGATGAACATCCCACTCTGGAATTATCTGGTCCGCAAGCGAATAGCGGTCGCCAATATCGGCCTCGTGCTCGTGCTGATCCTCGGCTCGGCATATCTGGGCGCGCAGGTGCTGCGCTTCAACCCGCTGCCGAACACCTACCTCGTCACCGTGGAATTGCAGACCTCGGGCGGATTGCTGGCCAACAACGACGTCACCTTCCGCGGCACCAGGGTCGGGCGGGTGCGCGAGGTCAGGGTCGCGGACATCGGGATCGCGGCCGTCGCCGAAATCCAGTCCTCGGCGCGCATTCCCGTCGGCGGCGCCGTCGCGGTCGGCCGCCTGTCCGCGGCAGGGGAGCAGTACCTGGATTTCCGGCCCGACTCCGACACCGGACCGTATCTCGGCGACGGTGACGTGGTGGCTATGTCGCAGACCAAGGCCCCGGTCTCGGTGCAATCGGTGCTCGCGAACGTGAGCGGCATGATCGGCGGCATGAACCCGCAGCGGCTCACCGCCATCGTCGACGAGCTGGACAAGGCGCTGGCGGGCGGCCCGGATCGGTTGCGCAACATGATCTCCGGCATCAGCAGGGCCATGGCAGGCCTGACCGATCTGCTGCCGCAGACCAGGCAGCTGATCGAGAACCTCGAGATCATCGCGGAGACCACCTCGCACGCCCAGCCCGATCTGACGACGCTCACCACCGGCGCGGGCGCGCTGTTCGAGCAGCTGACCGCCGCCGACCAGGAGGTCAGGCGCTTCCTCGACCTCGCGCCGGGGCAGCTGGCGACGCTGGGCGGCTTCGTCACCGAGACCGAGGACCCCGTGACCAATCTGGTGACGAACTTCGTGGCCATCACCAAATCGGCGAAGCTGCGGCAGCCTGCCATCGCCGCGCTGTTCCCCGCGCTGCGCGAAGGCGCCGAGGCGATCGGCATCCCGGCGCACGACGGCGCCTTCCACACTCTCGTCGACCCATGGCCGCGGCCGACCTGCGACTACGAGACCATCCCGGTCGTCCCGACGTTGGCAACCACCGACAGCAGGGTGCGGCTCTACAACTACTGCGTCACGAACAACCCGGCGCTCCAGGTGCGCGGTTCGGCGAACGCGCCGCGGCCGAATGTGCCCGACAACGGGTCCGGACCGCCGCCCGGCGTGACCGGTAACGAACTGTCCCGTCCCGCTCCCGGGCGATAGGAAGGAAATGCCATGAGTGACAACGATGTCGACACCGGCGCCGCGTCCGTCGCGGGGGGCGACACGGCGGGGGTAGTGGATGAGGCCGCGGATGTGAAGCCAGCCGCCGGGGACGACGAGGCAAAGGCGGCGGCGTCCACCGATGCGGCCGCTGACCCGAAACCAGTTGTGGCGAATGGTGAGGTGAAGGCCGCGGTGTCCAGCGGTGCGGCCGCGGCCGTCGCCGACGCGAAACCGGCTGCGACGGAGGACGAGGTGAAGGCAGTGCCGCCAACGGATGTGGCCGCCGACGCGAATCCAGTTGCGGCGGAACGCGAGGTGAAGGCTGCGGTGTCGACCGGTCCTGCCGCCGCAGATGCCGACACGAAACAGGCTGCGGCGGGCAACAATTGGCGCGATTGGCTGCGCATTCCCTGCGGCCCCAAGGGAATTGTCGCGGCTCGCGCCGCGGTGGCCGTTCTGCTCGGCGCCGCGGTCGCCTCGACCGGCTACTACTTCGTGCAGAACCGGCACAACGAGGCGCTGCTGGAAGCCCACGAGGAGGCAAAGGCGGCCGCCTGCGCGTACGCGCCGGTGCTCGCGAACTACGACGCGAAGAATCTCGACGCCTATTTCGCCGCGGTGCTCGACGGCGCGACCGGCGATTGGAAGAAGCAGTTCGACGACACCAGCCGCGAGCTGAAAGAGGTGCTGACGCAGGGCGAGGTGGTCTCCAAGACCAACGACGTGCAGTGCGCGGTGAAGAGCGGTGACGAGACCTCCGCGGAGGCGATCGTGGTGATCGGTCAGACCATTACCAGCGTCGGCACCCAGGGCAAGCCCGCGCCCGGTCAGCTGTCCATGGTGATGCGGATGGCGAAGGTAGACGGCAAATGGCTGGTGAACAAGGTGAATTCACCGCTGGTCCCCGCGCCGCAACAGTAGCGCTTCATCTTTCGTCCCGGATTACCGCGAGGTCGCCACCGGCCGCCCGAACAGGATGACCTGCATCAGGTGGATCACCCGCGCCCGCGAGCAGATCGGGTTGTCCGGACCCAGCCACTGGCCGAGGTCGACGACGAGTGCGAAGGCGGCGTGCACCAGCACCCGTGACTCGGCGGCGGACAGTTCGGGCCGCACCCCGACGACGAGCTTGGCCCACTCTTCGACGTTGAGCCGCTGGATGTTCCGCAGCACGGTGCGGTCCTCCTGCGGCACATTGCTGATCTCGGCGTAGTAGACGAAGGTCAGTTCCCGCTCGGCGAAGGACCCGGCGACGTACAGCTCGATCAGTCTGGTCAGGGCGCGCTCGGGGTCACCGCCGGATGCGGCGATGGCCGGGCCGATGGCGGCAGAAACCCGGTCCGCCGCACGGCGGAACGCGGCGGCCAGGATGTCGCCTTTGCTCCGGTAGAAGCGGTAGACGGCCGAGGAGGCGGGCAGTTCCGCGGCATTGGCGATGTCCTCGACGCTCACGTTCGGATAGCCGCGTTCGTGGAACAGTTCGATGGCGCGCCGCAGCAACAGCTCGTGTTTGAAGCGCAGCGGCACCTCGGCGGCGCCGTCGGTGACGGGCGGCTCGCCGACCGGCGGCAGATCGCTGCGCACGACATCGAGGCACGCCGTGCGCAGCAGCTTGGTCAGCGAACGCACCGGAATCGACACGTGGTGATCGGAGATGCTGCCGATGACGCTGAGCGCGGCGGTGGCCAGGACGACGCTGTCCGCGCCCGTAGCCTCGGGCCGCGCCTCCGCGAGCAACCCGCCGACCACCCGGTACGCCTCGATCAGCTGCTCGATCAGGACCCGGTAGTCCTCCTCGTCGAGGTAGCGGCTCTGCCATCGCAGCAGGGCCGCGCCGCGGCGGTTGGCGATCGACTTCTCGATGAGCGTGTCGAGAATGTGCTCGAGCCGCAGGCTCGCGGGGGCGTCGGCCAAGTCGTCGGGCAACTGCACTGCCTCGGCGCAGAGCGCGCTCAGTCGCAGGGCCTCCTCGCGGAACAACGCGTATTTGCTCGGGTAGTGGCGGTACAGCGCGGTGGAGCTGATGTCGAGCCGGGATGCGATCTCTTCCATGCTGACGCCGTGGTACCCCAGCGCGCCGAAGGCCTCCGCGGAGGTCGCCGCGATCTGCGCCCGCCGGTTTCGCGGCCGCCGCCGGATCACCCGTGGCGCGGCGTTCTCACCGCTCGCGCTCGCTCGCGGGGCGCGGCCCTTGTGCGCATCCATGCGGCGATGCTAACCCAAACGGATGCTCGGTAAAGCCGCCTTTCTCATCCCGAAATCAAACTGAATGAAAGATCACAAGCCAGTGGTAACACTAGTTCTAGCTAGGACGATTATTACGATGCGGCTCAGAATATTCGGTAACATCACCGGAGCGAGGGATGCTGCTCTCACGCCATGCGAAGGGGAGCGCTCTAGACCTGCGCCGGGCGGCCGAACAGCACGATCTGCATCAGCAGCCGCACCCGATCCTGCGCCGCGAGCGGTTCGCTGCCGAACGCGCGCCCGAGATCGATGACGAGCGCGAAGGCCGCGTGGATGAGGAAGCGCGCCTCGGCGGGTGAGAGCTCGGGGCGCACCTCGCGCAGCAGCTTGGCCCACTCTTCGACGCTGAGCCGCTGGATATTGCGCAGCACGGTGCGTTCCTCGGCCGGAACGTGCTGGAACTCGGTGAAATACACGAACGTGAGGTCGCGCTCGGCGAACGAGCCCGCGACGTAGTGCTCGATCAGCGTGGTGAGCGCGGCTTCCGGTCCGTCGGAGCTCGCCACGGCCGGGCCGATCGCCGCCGACACCCGGTCGGCGGCTCTGCGGAACGCGGCGGCCAGCAGATCGCTCTTGCCGCGGTAGAAGCGGTACACGGCCGATGCCGCGGAAAGTCCTGCGGCGCTGGCGATCTCCTCGACACTCACGTTGGGATAGCCGCGCTCGTGGAAGAGCTCGACCGCCTTGTGCAGCAACAGCTCGTGCTTGAACGACTCCGGGATCTCTAGCGTGGTCGCGGGTTCCGCCGTCGCCGCCGCGGGCGGGAGCTCGGCGCGCACCAGCCCGGAGCATGCCGAGTCGAGCAGCCGGGCAAGGGATTTCGCGGGCAGCGCGGCGTGGTGGTCGGCGATGCTGGTGATGGCGCTGAGCAGGGCGGCGCGCAGCACCCGAACGTCGTTGCCGTCCAGTTCGGGACGCAGCCCGCGCAATGCGGTGCCGAGGGCGTCGAGCACGGTGGCCTGCTGCTCGGCCAGGGTCTGTTGATCCTCTGGCTCCAGGTAGCGGCCCTCCCAGCGCACCAGCGTGACGCTCGGGCGGTTCTCGATGGTCGCGCCGATCAGTCCGTCGAGCACCCGGTGCAGCCGCTGCTCGGAGGAGAGTTCGGCGGCGTCGTCGGGCAGCTGGACCGACTCGGTCATCGCCCGGCCCACCCGCAGCAGCTCTTCCCGGAACAGCGCGTACTTGCTCGGATAGTGCCGATACAGCGCGGCCGAGCTGATCCCGAGTCCGGAGGCGATGTCCTCCATGCTCACACCGTGGTAGCCGAGCGCGCCGAAAGCGGCGGCGGACGCCGCGGCGATCTGGGCTCGCCGATTCTTGGGCCTGCGCTTGATCTCCCGTGGTGCCGAGTCGCCGCTGACTGGCTTTCGCGCCGTACGGCGATTGTCGACACTCATGCCGGACATCGTAACGACTCCGCTCGCACGGTGATTTGCCCAGGTCGCGGTACGTCGAACGGGCCGAGAAGGTGCGCGCGACGCGACGCGGCGGCCGTCCCGTGCGGTCCCGAGGCATTGACCTTGAATACCTATTCATCAAGGGAGTGTGCCGGCGTCGGCGGCTTTCCGGTCATGCTGGTGCCATCTGCGGCGATCGGGGCGACCGAGTGCGCAGGAGCAGTGATTAGAACGTAGAAGTTCTAGAACGCTGAGGGTATATTCTTGATGTGTGGAATGTGACTCTCTTGACCCCGGTCAGCGAGTGGTTTCTCCAACTCGAGGACGACGCGGAAGCGGTGGCGAACGCCATCGACATGTTGGCTGAGCAGGGCCCCACCTTGGGCCGACCTACCGTGGACCGTATCAAGGGCGCACAGCTACACAACCTGAAGGAGCTACGACCGGCGGCCACCAACATCCGAATCCTGTTCGCATTCGATCCGGAGCGGCAGGCCATTTTGCTGGTGGCGGGCGACAAGACGGGCAACTGGCAGGGTTGGTACCGAGAGAACATTCCGGTGGCCGAGCAGCGGTACAAAGGCTGGCTGAATGGCGACTACGACGAAGAAGAGGAGGAGTGACGATGGCAATCAAGGCCCAGAGCTGGAAGGACGTGCGCGCGAAGGCCGAGCTTGATCCGGCCAAGGTGCAGCAGGCTCGGCAGCGGGAACTGGATGCTCAGCGCGCCTTCCGCCTCACTCAAGTGCGCAAGGCGCAGGCCCGCACGCAGGCCGAGATCGCGCAGGCGATGGGTGTAACCCAGACGCGTGTGTCCCGCATCGAGCGTGGGGACATGGCCCGCACCGAGATCGGGACCCTGGAGGCCTACGTCGCGGCCATGGGTGGACGGTTGCGCGTGGTGGCCGAGTTCGGGGACGACATAGTCGCTTTGCACTGACGTCGACCGCAAAGCGACGGCGGTGCGCCGCAAGACGATGGTCGACCAGGTGCGGTTGCTGCCGGATCTGCGCCGCAGCGGTACCCTGCTGCGCACCTCACGGGCACGCAGCAGGCGTTGTGGCGCAGCGCCATTCGCCAAATCCGCGCCTGACCGTCGGCCTCGGGCTCAGCGCGTCGGCCGGATCGTCGCGTACCAGTCCAGCAGGTCGGGGTCGTCCACGGCGCTGCGCTCCACCACGCGCGCGGCCTCGGCGCCCTGGAACAGCTTCTTGATCGGCACCTCGAGCTTCTTGCCGGTGCGGGTGTGCGGGATGCCCGGCGCGACGAGGATCTCGTCCGGCACGTGCCGCGGCGAGACCTCGGTGCGAATGGTCGAGTTGATCCGTTCGCGCAGTTCGTCGGTCAGCTCCGCACCCGGCGCGAGGACCACGAACAGCGGCATCCAGTAGCCGCCGTCGGGCTGTTCCGCGCCGATCACCAGCGCCTCGGTGATCTCCGGCAGTCGCTCGACGGACTGGTAGATGTCCGCGCTGCCCATCCGGATGCCGTGCCGGTTCAAGGTGGAATCCGAACGGCCGTGCACGACGATGCTGCCGTGATCGGTGATGGTGATCCAGTCGCCGTGCCGCCAGACACCCGGGAACATGTCGAAATAGGCGTCGTGGTAGCGCGTTCCGTCCGGGTCGCGCCAGAAACTCACCGGCATGGACGGCATCGGCGCGGTGATAACCAGTTCGCCGACCTCGCCGCGCACCGGCTTGCCCTCCGTGTCGAACGCGTCGAGCGCGACGCCGAGGTAGGGGGCCGAGAGCTCGCCCGGCCAGACCGGCACCGTCCGGACACCGCCGATGAAGGCCGACACCACGTCGGTGCCGCCGCTGATCGAGTTGACCGGAACGTGCTCGCCGACGTTGTCGCGCAGCCACAGCGCCGAGGAGGGCGGCAGCGCCGAACCGGTGATGCCGACCGTGCGCAGCGCCGCGAGGTCGTGCTCGTCGCGCGGGACGACGCCCGCCTTGATGCACGCCAGCACGTAACCGGGGCTGGTGCCGAGCACGGTCGTCCGCGTCTCGGCGGCGATCCGCCACAGCGCGTCCGGCGCGGGATAGGTGGGGCTGCCGTCGTAGCAGACGATGGTCGCGCCGACCAGCAGGCCCGCGATCTGGAAGTTCCACATCATCCAGCTCGGGCTGGTGTACCAGAAGAACGTGTCGTCCTCGCCGATATCGGATTGCAGCGCGACGGCTTTCAGGTGCTCGAGCAGCACGCCGCCGTGGCCGTGCACGATGCCTTTGGGCAGGCCGGTGGTGCCGGAGGAGAAGACGATCCACAGCGGGTGGTCGAAGTCGACCGTCTCGGTCTCGATGATCGCCGCGACATTGTCGGTGTCGATCGCCTCGCCCCACGGCACGGCGCCGGGGACTTCGAGGCCGAGCCGGGAGACGGCGACCGTCGCGCGCAGGGAGCCGAAACCCTCTTGCAGCGCGGCGATGTCGGCGCGCTTGTCGTGTGCCTTGCCGCCGAACCGATAGCCGTCGGCGGTGACGAGCACGGCCGGTTCGAGCTGGCCGAGGCGGTCGAGGGCGGCCTTCGGTGAGTAGTCCTGCCCGCACGCGCTCCAGATCGCGCCCAAGCTCGCGGTCGCCAGGAACGCGATCACCGCCTCCGGGATGTTCGGCAGGTAGCCGACCACCCGATCACCGCGCCGGACCCCCAGTTCGCGCAAGGTGCGCGCGAAGGCGGCGGTGGCGTCGATCAGCTCGACCCAGGAGACCTCGCGGGTTGGCACGTCCTCGCCGACGGCCAGAATGGCGGGTCGGTCGGTGCGGGCCTGGCGCACGACCTGATCGACGTAGTTGAGCCGGGTGCACGGAAACCATTGCGCCCCTGGCATCTCCGAACTCGCCAGCACCTCGCCGTCGATCTCGCCGAGCTCGAAGTACTCCCACACCGCCCGCCAGAAGCCGGCCAGGTCGTCCACCGACCACTGCCACAGCGAGTGATAGTCCGACGTCGCGACGCCGGTGCGCTCGGCGACGAACCGCGCGAAATCGGTCACCTCGGCGTCGGCGATGTCCCGTTCGGTGGGCACCCACTGTGGTTGCACCGCAATACCTCCTGGCTCGTGGGGTGGATCAGTTCTCGGCGTGCGCGCGTCGCACGATCTGTTCGGCGTGCCGCAGTACGGGGGCGTCGACCATCCGGCCCTCGAAGGCGAAGACACCGCGGTGCTTCGGCACCTCGTCGAGTACACGCCTCGCCCAAGCGATTTCGTCGTCCGCGGGTGCGTAGGCCGCGCGGATCACCGGCACCTGGCTCGGGTGGATCGCGACCTTCGCGTCGAAGCCGACGGCTACCGCGTCGTCGGTCTCGGCGCGCAGGCCGTCGAGATCGCGGATGTTCAGATACACCGAGTCGAGGGCGAACTTGCCGTAGGCCTTGGCGGCCAGCAGCGCGCTGGAGCGGACGTGCCGCGCCACATCGCGATAGCTGCCATCGGAGTGCCTGCTCGAGGTGCCGCCCAGGCCCGCGATCAGGTCCTCCGCGCCCCACATGACGCCGATCACGTTGCGCGCCAAGACCGCTCGCCCGATCGCCAGCGCGCCGAGCGGCGACTCCACCAGCGCGATCACCTCGTGGTCCGGCAACGCCGTGATCTGTTCGGCTGACTCGGTTTTCGGCAGCATGACGCGGCGGTATCCGGTCTCGGCCAACGCGGCGAGATCCAGCGCGTGCTCCTCGGTGTCCGCCGCGTTGACCCGCACCACGGTGGTCTCGGGATCGAGCGGGGTGGCGAGCAGGGCCGCGCGGGCCGCTGCCTTGTCCGCCGCCGCCACGCCGTCTTCCAGGTCGAGGATCACCACGTCGGCGGCCGCGGCCGCCTTCGCGTAGCGCTCGGGCCGGTCGGCGGGGCAGAACAACCAGCCCGGCCCTTTCATCTGCCACGTCATGCCTGCTCCGGGGCCTTGCGGACCAGCGTCTTGCGGGTGGCCGTCGCTACCACGTCGCCGTGCTGGTTGCGGGCGGTGTGGGCGAAGGTCACGATGCCCTCGCCCGGCCGCGACTTGGACTCGCGTTTGTCGACGATCACGGTCTCGGCGTACATGGTGTCGCCGTGGAACAGCGGCTTGGGGAAGTTGATCTCGGAGAAGCCGAGGTTCGCGACGATGGTCCCTTGGGTCAGCTGTGCCACCGACAGCCCAACCAGCGTGGACAGCGTGAACATCGAGTTCACCAGCCGCTTGTTGAACGGCGGCAGCGCGTCGCTGAAGGCGGCGTCCAGATGCAGCGCCTGGGTGTTCATGGTCAGCGTGGTGAACAGGACGTTGTCGGCCTCGGTGATGGTGCGACCGGGCCGGTGTTCGTAGACGACGCCGGTCTCGAACTCCTCGAACCACAAGCCGCGCTGGACGATTCGACGCTTGTCGTTCACAGCCGCACCTCGCCGGCGCTCGGCACCGCTGTGCCCGACGGTGCTGTGTCCACGGTTCGCTCGCTGCGTTCGTTCACAGGCCCAGCTCCCGTCCGATCAGCATCAGCTGCACCTCCGTCGTGCCCTCGCCGATTTCCAGGATCTTGCTGTCGCGGTAATGCCTGGCCACAGCGTATTCGTTCATGAAGCCGTTGCCGCCGAAGATCTGGGTGGCGTCGCGGGCGTTGTCCATCGCGGCCTCGCTGGCCACCAGCTTGGCGATGGACGCCTGCTTCTTGAACGGCTTGCCGGCGAGCATCAGCGCGGCGGCGTCGTAGTAGGCGGTGCGCGCGGCGTGCGCGCGCGCCTCCATGCGGGCGATCTTGAAGGCGATGGCCTGGTTGCGGCCGATGGCCTGGCCGAAGGCGAGCCGCTCCTTGGCGTAGCGCACGCTCTCGTCGACACAGCCTTGGGCCGCACCCACCGACAGCGCGGCGATCGCGATGCGGCCCTCGTCCAGGATGCGCAGGAAGTTGGCGTAGCCGCGGCCGCGCTCGCCGAGCAGGTTCTCCGCCGGGACGCGCACGTCGGTGAGGCTCAGCGGGTGGGTGTCCGAGGCGTTCCAACCGACCTTGTTGTAGGCGGGTTCGGCGACGAAGCCTGGGGTGTCGGTCGGCACCAGGATGGTGGAGATCTCCTTCTTGCCGCCGGTCGTTCCTGTCACCGCGGTCACCGTCACCAGCTTGGTGATGTCGGTGCCGGAGTTGGTGATGAACTGCTTGCGGCCGTTGATGATCCATGTGCCGTCGTCCAGCACGGCCTTGGTGGTGGTGCCGCCCGCGTCGCTGCCCGCGTCCGGTTCGGTGAGGCCGAAGGCGGCCAGCGAACGGCCGCTGGTCAGCTGCGGAAGCCACTCCTGCTTCTGCTTGTCGTCGCCGAAGCGGTACACCGGCATGGCGCCGAGCGAGACGCCCGCCTCCAGGGTGATGGCCACGCTCTGGTCGACCTTGCCGAGCTCCTCGAGCGCGAGGCACAGCGCGAAGTAGTCGCCGCCCATGCCGCCGTACTCCTCGGGGAAGGGCAGGCCGAACAGGCCCATATCGGCCATGCCCGCGACGACCTCGTACGGGAAGGTGTGGTTCGCGTCGTGCTCGGCGGCTACCGGAGCCACCACCTGCCGCGCGAAATCGCGGACCGTCAGTGCCAGGTCGCGGTAGTCCTCTGGCAGCGTGCCGGTGGACAGGAAGTCGGTCATTCGGAAGTTCCTTCTCGCTCAGAGGTATTCGTGTCGGCGACGATGCGGGCAAGCGGCTGGTCGAGGCGCACCTGGGCGCCCGGCGCGACCAGCACTTCGACGGTGCCCGCGACCGGCGCGGTGAGCGTGTGCTCCATCTTCATCGCCTCCACCACGACGACGGGCGCGCCCGCCGCCACCGTCGCGCCGGAAGTCACCGGGACGGCGATCACCGAACCCGGCATGGGGCTGCGTATCTCGGCGTCGCCGACGTGTTCGCCGCCGCCGCGCACGTTGACCTCGGCGACCTCGCGCAGCACCGAAACGCCCGCGGGGCCCGCTACCCACAGCTGTCCGTCGTGTTCGGCCACCCGGTAGCCCCGACGCACGTCGTCGACGGTCACCGTGAGCACACCGCTCTCGGCGGTGCGCGCTGCGAAAGTCGCTGTCAGCGCGAGGGATTCGCCCTCGCCGACGCTGACCTGCGCGGCGTCGGGTCGGCCGCTGAGGTAGACGTGCTCGGTGCGGTCGCCGCCGGCCAGCCGGATCGGGGTGGGCGCGGGAACGCCGATCCGCCAGCCCGAGGGGATGTCCCACGGGCCGGACGGCTCGGCGGGCCAGCGCCGCAGCCAGTGGTAGGCGGCCGCGACCACGAATTCCTCGTCGCGCACGGGTTCGGGCCGGAAGTCGCCGACCCTGCGGTCGAGCAGACCGGTGTCGAGTCGTCCGGCGGCCACATCCGGGTCGGCGAGCAGGAAGCGCAGGAATTCGATATTGCTGGTCACCCCGAGCAGCACGGTGTCCGCCAGCGCCCGGTCGAGCGTGGCGAGCGCCGCGGCGCGATCGGGGCCGTGCGCGATGACCTTGGACAGCATCGGGTCGTAGTCGCTGCCGACCACGGTGCCGACGCGCAGGCCCGAATCCACCCGCACGCCAGACCTTTCCGGTTCCACCAGGTCCAGCACCGCGCCGCCGGTCGGCAGGAACCCGCGGCCGGGATCCTCGGCGTAGACGCGCGCCTCGACGGCGTGCCCGGTGAGCCGGATCTCCTCCTGGCGGGCGCCGATCTTCTGGCCCGCCGCGACCCGGACCTGGCACTCCACCAGATCCACACCGGTCACCAGTTCGGTGACCGGATGCTCCACCTGGAGCCGGGTGTTCATCTCCATGAAGAAGAACTCGTCCGGCCGGTCGGCCGAGACGATGAATTCGACCGTGCCCGCGCCGACATAGTTCACGCTCCGCGCGGTATTGCACGCCGCGGCGCCGATGCGCTCCCTGGTGGCCGCGTCCAGCAGCGGCGATGGCGCCTCCTCGATCACCTTCTGGTGCCTGCGCTGCAAGCTGCATTCGCGCTCGCCCAGGTGCAGCACGTTGCCGTACTGGTCGGCGAGGATCTGCACCTCGATGTGGCGCGGCCGGGTGACGAACCGCTCCAGGAACAGGGTGTCGTCGCCGAACGCGGCGCCCGCCTCACGCCGGGCGCTGACCAGCGCGTCGGGCAGCAGCGCCGGGTCCTCCACCATGCGCATGCCCTTGCCTCCTCCGCCCGCCGACGGCTTGACCAGCACCGGGTAGCCGATCTCGGCGGCAGCGGCGATCAGCTCGTCGTCGGTGAGGCCCGGCTTGGCGATGCCGGGAACCACCGGCACGTCGAAGGCCGCGACGGTGTTCTTGGCGGCGATCTTGTCGCCCATGATCTCGATGGCGCGGGCGGGCGGGCCGAGGAAGACGATGTTCGCGTCGGCCAGTGCGGCGGCGAAAGCGGCGTTCTCGGACAGGAATCCGTAGCCGGGGTGCACGGCCTGCGCGCCGGTGCGCACAGCTGCCGCCACAACTTTCTCGATGTCCAGGTAACTTTCACGCGCGGGCGCCGGGCCGAGGCGCACGGCGGTGTCCGCCTCGATGACGTGCCTGGCGTCGGCGTCGGCGTCGCTGTAGACGGCGACGGAGCGAATGCCCATGGCGCGCAAGGTACGGATGACGCGCACCGCGATCTCGCCGCGATTGGCGACGAGCACGGTGTCGAAATCGACGGGGTGGGTCCTGTTCAGGGGGATGGCAGTCGGCGAAGCCGACGGGGTGGGTGGGTTCAGCATCGCGATCACATCCGGAAGACGCCGTAGGAAACCGGTTCGAGCGGCGCCTGTGCGCAAACCGAAAGAGCAAGGCCGAGAACGGTTCTGGTGTCGAGCGGATCGATGACGCCGTCGTCCCAGAGGCGAGCGGTGGAATAGTACGGGTTGCCCTGGTGCTCGTACTGCTCGCGAATCGGCGCCTTGAACGCCTCCTGGTCTTCCTCGGACCAGGGCTGCCCGCTGCTGTCCAGCTGATCGCCGCGGACGGTGGCCAGCACGGAGGCGGCCTGTTCGCCGCCCATCACCGAGATGCGCGCGTTCGGCCACATCCACAGGAAGCGCGGCGAGTACGCGCGCCCGCACATCGAGTAATTGCCCGCGCCGTAGGAGCCGCCGATGACGACGGTGAGCTTCGGTACCCGCGCGCAGGCGACCGCGGTCACCATCTTCGCGCCGTGCTTGGCGATGCCGCCCGCCTCGTAGTCGCGCCCGACCATGAAGCCGGTGATGTTCTGCAGGAACAGCAGCGGGATCTTGCGCTTGTCGCACAGCTCGATGAAATGCGCGCCCTTCATGGCGGATTCGCTGAACAGCACGCCGTTGTTGGCGACGATGCCCACCGGATGGCCGTGGATCCGGGCGAAGCCGGTGACCAGCGTCTTGCCGTATTCGGCCTTGAACTCGTGGAATCCGCTCTCGCCGTCCGAGCCGCCGTCCACGATGCGGTGGATGACCTCGCGCACGTCGTAGGGCGTGCGCAGGTCGACGGGCACCACGTCGTACAGCTCGGACTCCGCAAGTGCGGGCGGCTTGGAAGCCGTGATTTCCCAAGGGCTTTCCGGCCGCGGTCCGAGTGTGGCCACGATGCGGCGCACGATGCGCAGCGCGTCCTGGTCGTCCTCGGCCAGGTGGTCGGTGACGCCCGAGGTGCGCGAGTGCAGCTCGCCGCCGCCGAGTTCCTCGGCAGTGACCACCTCACCGGTGGCGGCCTTCACCAGCGGTGGTCCGCCGAGGAAGATCGTGCCCTGGTTCCGCACGATCACCGCTTCGTCGCTCATCGCGGGCACGTACGCGCCGCCCGCGGTGCACGAGCCGAGCACGGCCGCGATCTGGGCGATGCCCTTGGCGCTCATGGTGGCCTGGTTGTAGAAGATGCGGCCGAAGTGCTCGCGATCGGGGAACACCTCGTCCTGGCGCGGCAGGAACGCGCCGCCCGAGTCGACCAGGTACAGGCAAGGCAGCTGGTTCTGCAGCGCCACCTCCTGCGCGCGCAGGTGCTTCTTCACCGAGAGGGGGTAGTAGGTGCCGCCCTTGACCGTGGCGTCGTTGGCCACGATGACGCACTCGCGTCCCGACACCCGCCCGATCCCGGCGATCACACCCGCGCCAGGACACTCGTCGTCGTACATCCCGTTCGCCGCGAGCGGGGAGAGCTCGAGGAACGGGCTGCCCGGATCGAGCAGCTGGTCCACCCGCTCCCGCGGTAGCAGTTTGCCGCGCGCGATATGCCGCTCCCGCGCCTTGGCGGGCCCACCGAGCGCGGCCGCCGCCAATCGCGCGCGCAGGTCGCCGGTGAGCGCCTCGTGCGCCGCGCGGTTGCCGACCTCTTGGGTAACCGTCATCACGTCCGCCGTCCAGTTAGTCGCCGATAACTGGAATTCAGGTTAATATCGATTAACCGAGTTGTCCAGATCGGGTGAAAGGAGCGGGTGTGACCGGCGCGGAAGCTGTGACACTCACCCGCCGCGAGCAGCTGAAGGCAGAGCGGCGCAAGCAATTGCTGGAGGCGGGAGCCCGGCTCATCGCGGACCGGGGCTTCCTCGGCGTGCGGCTCGACGACCTCGGCGCGGCCGTCGGCATCAGCGGCCCCGCGGTCTACCGGCACTTCCCGAACAAGGAGGCGCTGCTGGTCGAGCTGCTGGTCGGGGTCAGTCAGCGGCTGCTCGCGGGCGGCCGGTCGGTGGTGGTCGGCGCGAACTCCGCCGAGGCGGCGCTGGAAGGCTTGGTCGACTTCCACCTGGACTTCGCGTTCGGCGAACCCGAGCTCATCCGCATTCAGGACCGGGACCTGGACAACGTGCCCGCCGAACCGCGGCACGAGCTGCGGCGCACCCAGCGCCAGTACGTCGAGGTCTGGGTCGAGGTACTGCGCAAACTGCACCCCCGGCTGCCCGAAGAGGGGGCGCGGGTGCAGGCGCATGCCGCGTTCGGCCTGCTCAACTCGACCCCGCACAGTGCGCCCCCGGCGACCGCCAGCAAGGCGAGGCCGATCCTGCGCGAGATGGCGCTGTCCGCGCTCACCCGAACCGCCTGATCCCGCGCCGATCGGCCGTCGCACGCTCATCGAGCGCTCCAGCCTCCGTCCATCGTGTAGGAGGCGCCGGTGACCATGCCCGCGTGCGGTCCGGTGAGCCAGCCGACCAGGGCAGCGACCTCGTCGGGTTCGACGAGGCGCTTGACGGCGCACTCGGTGAGCATGATCTTCTCGATCACCTGCTGCTCCGGGATGCCGTGCGTCCTGGCCTGATCGGCGATCTGCTTGTCCACCAACGGGGTTCGGACATAACCGGGGTCGACGCAGTTGCTGGTCACGCCGTGCGCGCCGCCCTCCAGCGCGGTGACCTTGGACAGCCCTTCCAGCCCGTGCTTGGCCGCCACGTACGCGGACTTGTACGGCGAGGCGCGCAACCCGTGCACCGACGAGATGTTGACGATGCGCCCGAACCCGTTGCGGTACATGTGCGGCAGCGACGCGCGAATGAGCAGGAACGGCACCTCGACCATCAGGGCGAGGATGTCGCGGAATTCCGCGGGCGGGAAGTCCTCGATCGGATGAATGCGCTGCACGCCAGCGTTGTTCACCAGCACGTCGACCTCGAGACGTAGCTCCTCCAAGGCAGTGACCTCGAGAAGGTCTACGACCCAAGCCTTTCCGCCGATCTCGTTCGCCAGCTTCCGCGCGCCGTCACCGTCGGTGTCGGCCACGGTGACCTCGGCGCCGCGCGCCGCGAGCTCCCGCGCGCACGCCGCGCCGATGCCGCTCGCGCCGCCGGTGACCAGGGCGCGCCGTCCGAACAGGTCGGTCATCGAGCGCTCACCTCGGCGTCGGCCCGATCGACTGCCTGCAAGTCGAGACCTTTTGTCTCCCTCGCGAAGAGCACGGCCACCGCGGTGACGGCCGCCGCCCCCGCCAGGTACCAGGCGATCGGCACCGAGGAGCCGAAGCTGTCCAGCAGCCGGACGGCGATGATCGGCGCGAGCGATCCGGCCACGATGGAGGTGACCTGGTACCCGAGCGACACACCGGAATACCGCATCCGGGTGGGGAACATCTCGGCCATGATCGCGGGCTGGGCCGCATACATCAGCGCGTGGAAGACCAGTCCGATGATGATGGCGGACATGATGATCGCGTGATTCTTGCTGTCCATCATCGGGAAGGCGAAGAAACCCCAGCTGCCCGCGGTGAGCGCGCCCGCGAAATACACCGGCCGCCTGCCGAATCGGTCGGACAGGTACCCGGCCAGCGGGACGGCGACGAAGTGCACCGCGTGCGCGGCGAGCAGCCACCACAGGATGGTCTTGGTGTCCGCGCCGACGTGCACCTTCAGGTAGGTAATGGAGAACGTGACCACCAGGTAGTACATGATGTTCTCGCCGAAGCGCAGGCCCATCGCGGTGAAAACGCCTCGCGGATAACGCTTCAGCACTTCCACCACGCTGAACGAGGTCGCCTTGACCTGCTCCGCCTCGCGCTGCGCCGCCAGGAAGATCGGCGCGTCGGTGACCTTGGTGCGGATGTAGTAGCCGACCAGCACCACCACCGCCGACAACCAGAACGCGACCCGCCAGCCCCAGGACAAGAACGCGGCGTCCGACAGCGTCGAGGTCAGCGCGAGCAGCACGACGGTGGCGAGCAGATTGCCCGCGGGCACGCCCGCCTGCGGCCAGCTGGCCCAGAAGCCGCGGCTGCGGTCGGGACTGTGTTCGGCGACGAGCAGCACCGCGCCGCCCCATTCGCCGCCCACCGCGAAGCCTTGGATGAAGCGCAGCGCGACCAGCAGCGCGGGCGCCCAGTAGCCGATCTGTCCGAACGTCGGCAGGCAGCCCATCAGGAACGTCGCGCTGCCGACCAGCAGCAGGCTGAACTGCAACAGCTTCTTGCGGCCGTAGCGGTCGCCGAAGTGGCCGAAGACGATGCCGCCGAGCGGTCGGGCGGCGAAGCCGACCGCGTAGGTGACGAAGGCGGCGAGAATCGCGTCCAGATCGCTGGTGCCCTTGGCGAAGAACACCTTGCTGAAGACCAGCGTCGCGGCGGTGCCGTAGAGGAAGAACTCGTACCATTCGACGACCGTGCCCGCCATCGACGCGGCGACCACCCGCCGTAGGCCGGCCGGTGCCGGGCCGGGATCGCTGTCGGTCGCCCGCAAAGTATCGCGCACGCTCATCGAACTCTCCTTCATGACCGGGGCCACATCACCCCTCATCTGTGATGGGGCCCACATATTGTGGCGAGAACGAGTATTCGTGCAGATCTCTGTCGGTCGCAATGCCCAGATGTGCACGACCGATCTGCAATGATGCAGATATGAGTCCGGCTTCTCCCGGATTCGGCCGCCGTCCCAGCGCAGATGACCTGCTGGTGCTGCTCGCGGTGGGCCGGTCCGGTCGTTTCGTGTCCGCCGCCGACGAGCTCGGCATCAACCACACCACCATCTCGCGCCGCATCGCCGCGCTGGAGAAAACGCTCGGCGGGCGCGTGCTGACACGGGTGACCGGCGGGTGGGAACTCACCGATCTCGGACGCGACGCGCTGTCCGCGGCCGAAGCCGTCGAATCGGCGGTCAGGTCGCTCACCGCGGACCCGGCGGGCAACCGCACGCTGGAGGGCGTCGTGCGCATCTCGGCCACCGACGGTTTCAGCGCCTATCTCGCCGCGCCCGCCGTGGCGCAGGTGCAGCGCAGGCACCCGAAGATCGCCGTCGAGATCGTGACCGCCACCCGCCGCGCGTCGCAGCAGCGCTCGGGATTGGACATCGAGGTCGTCGTCGGCGAGCCACAAGTACACCGGGCCAAGGCGATTCGGCTCGCCGACTATCGACTCGGCCTATATGGATCGCGACAGTACTTGCGCGAGAACGGGATACCCGGCGGGATCGAAGACCTCGCCAGATATCCGCTCGTCTATTTCATCGACTCCATGCTCCAGGTCGACGATCTCGACCTGGCCTCCAGCTTCGCCCCCGCGATGCGCGAATCCATCTCCTCCACCAATGTTTTCGTGCACGTGGAGGCAACGCGAGCCGCCGCGGGGTTGGGGCTGCTGCCGTGCTTCATGGCCGACCGGCACGACGACCTGGTTCGAGTGCTGCGCGAGGAGGTTTCGGTGCAGCTGGCGTACTGGCTCGTGACGCGGACGGAGACGCTGCGCAGGCCGGAGGTCGCGGCGGTGGTGGACGCGATTCGGGAGCGGGTGTGGGAGCAGAAGGAGATGTTGCTGGGGGAGGATGGGTAGGGAGGGCTAGCGCCCGAACACCTTGTCCAGGGACTTCGCGGTGGCGGCGCGATAGACCCAGGTGTCCAGTTGTTCGAGATCGGTGCATTCGCGAATGCGGGCTTCGGCTTCCTCGGGCACATGGATGTCGCGGACACGCAGGATTGTCAGTAGCGCGCGGGCATAACCATGGGCTCGACCGCGTTCCGCTGCGCACTCATAGCGCAGACGGGCGAACGCACCTTTGTGATCGAACGCGTTCTTCGCCAGCAGCGCCTCTATGAAGAGCTTGGCGATCGGCGACCAGGCAGCGATCTCGGATGCTGAGCTGCCCGATCTCTGGTGTTGCGTTGGCAAGTGGCTCCCTCGGGGATCGCAGGGACAGGTCGGCGGAAGCTACTGGCCGAGCACCTCGTCGATGTTCTTCGCGGTAGCGGCGCGTTTGATCCATCTGTTCAGCTGATCGGCGTCGGTGCACTCTCGGATCCGGGTTTCGGCGGCCGCGGGTACTCGGATGCGCAGGGCCTGGAGAATCGTCAGCAGGGACCGGACCTCTCCTTGGACCCGACCGCGCGCTTCTCCGCGTGCTTCTCCGCGAGCCTCTCCTTCGGCCCGGCCTCGTGCTTCTCCGCGCGCGTAGTACCGCCGGGCGAACTCGCTCTTGTACTCGTACGTGTCGGTCGTCATGAGGCTCTCCAGGAAGTGCCGGGCCGCCGGCGACATGACAGCGGCTACCAGGTCAAGATACATTTCGCCGTTCGGTGCGTCGAGCACATACTCGACCAGGGTCTTGAGGATCGCATCGCGTTCGGGGCGCCGCTGGTACGAGATCGCCGACAGCACGGCGAGCTCGGGATTGGCGGTGGCGGCCTCGGAGTCGATGACGGCTGGGATGTCCTTCGGGCCGACGACGAGGGGGCTGAGCGTGCACCCGGGTGCGATACCGATGGGTCTGCGGCATCGGACTGCCGTGCGGTCGGTGGGACAGATCACCAGGAGCGCGGTGCGGCAGCGCAGCCGGGCGCGCAACGTCGTCAAGTAGACGGGCCAGCTCCACTGCTTGTCGGGATCCGGTCGTAGTTGGACCTCGATGATGACGGCCAGCGCCGGCGCCGTGCCGGATGCCAGCACCACCACCGCGTCCGCTCGGTACTCGGTCGGGTCGATATCGGGGAAGTCGCCGGAATCCAAACGGGCATTGTCGAATTCGGGTAGCGGATCGTCCGACACTAAACCGAGCAGTTCGGCGGCAAGGCGCGGGCGTTGCCGGATCAGGTCGATCACTACTTCGTGCAGGACGGTGGGCATGCGTAGAGGCTATAACCGCACACCGACAGGTTCTCGAGGTGAGCGATCGCCGGGAGTTCTTGCGACAGCGGGGATTACGTGGAAGCGAACGGCCGCTGTGGAAGGTTCCTGATCGACCCGAACTCGGTGTCCGGTGCGCAGGATGAGGCGGGCTCGCGAGCAGGGCGGGTCTGAGAACACGCGCTCGCCTGGCCAGCCCTGTCGGTGTCTGCGCCTAGGGTGTGCGCATGACCTCACTGTCGGATCCCAGGGTGCGTGAATTCCTCGGCCATGGCACGCGGACGGGCAAGGTCGCCTTCGTGGCGTCCGACGGACGTCCGGTCGTCACGCCGGTGTGGTTCCTCGTCGAAGGCGACGAGATCGTGTTCAACACCGGGAAGGAGACCGCCAAGGGCAAGGCGTTCGTGCGGGACGGCCGGATCGCCCTGTGTGTCGACCTCGAAGAGCCGCCGTACGCGTCGATCCAGATTCAGGGTGTCGTCACGATGTCGGACGACCCGGACGAACTGTTGCGCACGGCCACGGCCCTCGGCGGCCGCTACATGGGTGAAGACCGCGCCGAGGAGTTCGGCAAGCGCAACGGCGTTCCCGGGGAACTTGTCGTCCGGTTACGTCCGACGAAGGTGATCGCCCACTTCGACGCCACCGCCTGATCGGGGCCGGCGACGAGCGCTTCGACCTTCGAGGGCAGCCGTGCTGCCGCTCCGTCTCCACCCGCAGCGGCACCGCGACCGGCTCGGCGGGCCCGTCCTCTGGGACGGCGGCGGTGCTCGATGTGTGCTCGCGCCTGCCGCGACCTCGGCGAGGGCGACGCGGCGGCGGCCGGGTTCGGCGAAGACATCGTCGAGCAGCCGCTCCGGCCATGTGCGGGTCTCGAGGGCGACTTCGCCCAGCGCCGCCCATTTAGACTGACCCGCATGACCGTGCACTTCATCGGGGCCGGGCCGGGCGCGGCGGACCTGCTGACCGTGCGAGCGGTCACCCTCCTGCGCACCTCCCCGGTGTGCCTCTACGCGGGCACCTACCTCGACCCCGAGGTGCTGTCCCACTGCGCGCCCGACACCGAACTGATCGACACGCAGCGCCTCGACATCGATCAGATCACCGCCCACCTCGTTCGCGCCCACGAATCGGGCCGCGACGTGGCCCGCCTCTGTTCCGGTGACCCGTCCCTCTACTCGGCACTCACCGAACAGACCCGCCGCCTCGACGCCCACGGTATTCCCTGGGACGTCACCCCCGGCGTCCCCGCCTACGCCGCCGCGGCCGCGCTCCTCGGCACCGAACTCACCGTGCCCGAACTCGTGCAGTCGGTCGTGCTCACCCGCACCCAAGCCCGCTCCACCGCCATGCCGGAATCCGAGGCGCTGGCCAACTTCGCCCACACCGGCGCGACCCTCGTCCTGCACCTGGCCATCACCCGCATCCGGACACTGGCCGCCGAACTCGTCGCCGGCTACGGACCCGACTGCCCCGTCGCGGTCGTCTACCGCGCCAGCCAACCCGACCAGCTGATCCTGCGCGGGACCCTCGCCGACATCGCCGACCAGGTCGAAGCCGCCGACTTGCGGCAGGCGGCCGTCATCCTCGTCGGCCGCGCCCTGACGCCCGCCGTGTCCTGCGCCGGTTCGCACCTCTACGACCCGAGGCGGGATCGTCACTCAGTGCGAGCGGACGGATCAGGTCGCCACTGAACAGCACTTGCCGAGTGGTTTCGTGCGATCTCCAGCCGATCGGACACGGACTGCGCCACCAACCACCCGAAGTCTCGGGGGTCGGCACACAGCTTTCGTACGCCTCACATAGCCACCGCCTCTGTGAGGCGTTCAAACAACTGTGGTGAACGGCGAGGCAGCGCCGCGCCTATGCGGAATGGCGAGGCCAATCCTCAGTCCCCACAACATATTTCGCAGCCCACTGCAATGGCTTCGGAGCCTCGATCGACCCCGCTACTGCACCCGAACCGTGCTGGCCCAAGAACATACCGGCAACCCACTGGACGCTCCCTGGGCGGCAACGGTTCCACCGAAAACGGCGGCAGGCCCCGGCGATGCTGGTAGAGAAGGCGAAGCGGGCTGTGCGCCACGGTGTGTCCGGACCGTGTCGCGGACGAGCCTCCCGCCGATCGGGTCTCGTGCCGGGAAGGGCCCTGGACGAAATCCGTCCGAGGCTCGCACCGTGTGCTCGGTCGCGCTGTGAGAACCGCTACACCGAATCCAGCAAACTCGACTCGAACGCCCTGCCAGGCGTGATGTTCCGACGCTATGGATCTTGGTTGGTCGCTCAGGGTAGGCGCGGGTAGATTGTTCCGGTGGTCAGCGAGAAACATCCCGGCTCTGCCGGTCGGTGGGTAGTGGGCGCGGTCGGGCCCATGTAACAAGATCGGCCATCTGGACAGATAGTGCCAGTGAACATTTTTGCTTGATTGATATGAGAACTGAACCCGGGGACGCAGGCGCCACGCTGTGAAAGGTGAGCGTCCTGTCCGGGTGTCGTCGGGGAGCGCTTGCGTGGTGTTCCGGAAGCGAGGTTACGGTTGGACCGGCTGGATTTCGGCGGGAACGGCGAAGCTGGTGGCGAATTCTTCCCGCTGTCGCCCGCACAGCTGGGCATCTGGTACGCCCAGCACGTCGATCCGCAGGTGCCGATCAATATCGCGCAGTACGTCGACCTGCGCGGTGACCTCGACGTCGCCGCGCTGGAGCGTGCCAGCCGCGCGGCCGCGCTGGAGCTCGGCTCCGGCTACCTGAAGGTCGTCGAGCGCGACGGTCAGCCGTTCCAGACCGTCGACACCACGCAGGACTCCACGCTGGAGTACGTCGATCTGCGCGAGGCCGCCGATCCGGAAGCCGCCGCACTCGAGTGGATGCACGCCGAGTACAGCCGCCCGCTGAACATCGTCGGCGATCGCCTGATCCGTGCCGCCGCCCTGCGGCTCGAGGATTCCCGCTGGTTCTGGTACTCGCGGGCGCACCACATCGTGCTGGACGGCTTCGGCGCGATGACCTTCGTCACCAGGATCGCCGAGCACTACACGGCCGCGGTGAACGGCGTCGAGCCGAGCCCGGCGAAGGCCGCCGATCTGAAGTCGCTGCTCGAGTCGGAGCTCGACTACCGCGCCAGCGCCCGCTTCCAGTCGGACAAGGAACACTGGGCCGAGCGGGTCGCCGGTCTGGAAGAAGGTTCCAGCCTGGCCGGTCGCTCCGCGCCGCCCGCCCCGGTCAACGGGGTCTCCAGCGCCGCGCTGTCGACCGAGCAGGACGCGCTGCTCGCCGAGGCCGTCGCCCGGCACGACAACTCGCCCGCCGGCCTGCTCATCGCCGGTTTCGCGACCTACCTCGCGCAGCTGACCGGCGCCGAGGACGTGATCCTCAGCCTCCCGGTGACCGCGCGCACCACGGCGACCATGCGCCGCTCCGGCGGTGTGGTCTCCAACATCGTGCCGCTGCGGTTGCGGGTCGGGCACGACACGACCGTCGCCGATTTGCTGAAGTCGGTGCAGGTCGAGGTGTCGGGCGCGCTGCGCCACCAGCGCTACCGGCACGAGGACATCCGCCGCGACGCGGCGGGCGACGGCATGGTGACCACGGAGTTCTTCGGCCCGTGGGTGAACATCATGCTGTTCCACAGCGAGATGAAACTCGGCCCGATGGTCGGCCAGCTGAACGTGCTGTCCACCGGCAGCATCGAGGACCTCGGCGTCAATTTCTATCAGTCGGTGGCGGGCACCCGTTCGCACATCGACTTCGAGACCAACCCGAACCTCTACACCGCCGACGAGGCGCGCGCCCATCACGGCCGGTTCCTGGAGTTCTTCCAGCGGTTCCTGGCCGCCGATGCCGAGGCGCGGGTCTGGGACCTGCCGGTGACCACGGCCGCGGAGCGTGAGACCACGCTCATCGAGTGGAACGACGCCGAACAGGACGTTCCCGACACCACGTTGGCGGCGTTGCTGGACGCGCAGATCCCGCTGACTCCCGACAACATCGCCCTCGATTTCGAGGGCGAAACGCTGACCTACGCCGAGTTCGGCGCGCGGGTCAACCGGTTGGCGCGTTTCCTGATCGCCGACGGCGTGGGCCCGGAGTCGCTGGTGGCGCTGGGTATGCGGCGTTCGCTGGAGCTGGTCATCGGCATGCACGCGGTGCTCAAGGCCGGTGGCGCGTACGTGCCGATCGATCCGGATCATCCGGCCGATCGCACGGCCTACATTCTGGACTCGGCCGATCCGGTGTGCGTGCTGACGGTGTCGCACGACGAGCTGGAGTTGCCGGAGTCGGTGCGGCGGGTGGAGATCGACACCCTCGATGTGTCGGAGTTCTCCGACGCGCCGGTGACCGATGCCGATCGGCTGGCGCCGTTGCGTCCGGCCAACACCGCCTATGTCATCTACACCTCGGGTTCGACGGGTCGGCCCAAGGGTGTGGCGGTCACTCATCACGCGATCGTCAACCAGCAGCTGTGGATGCTGGACGAGTACCGGTTGACCGCGGCCGATGTGTACTTGCAGAAGACCGCGACCACGTTCGACGTGTCGCTGTGGGGTTACTTCCTGCCGTTGATGGTCGGCGCGAAGCTGGTCGTCGCCGCGCCCGACGGGCATCGCGATCCGCTGTACGTGGCGCAGATGATCGAGCGGCACGGCGTGACGGTCACCGACTTCGTGCCTTCGATGCTGACGGTGTTCGTCGCGCACGCCACCGCCGAGCAGTGCGCGACGCTGCGCGCGGTGTTCGTGATCGGTGAGGCGTTGCCGCCGGAGACGGCCGCGGGCTTCCGCGCGATCACTTCCGCGGGCCTGCACAACCTGTACGGCCCCACCGAGGCCGCGGTCTCGGTGACCTACTGGGAGGCCACCGCCGCCGACACGGTGACCGTGCCGATCGGCATCCCGGAGTGGAACGTCGAGGTCTACGTGCTGGATTCGCGGCTGCGTCCGGCCGCGATCGGCGCTCCCGGCGAGCTCTACCTGGGCGGACGCCAGCTGGCCCGCGGTTACCGCGGCCGCCCCGACCTGACCTCGGATCGGTTCGTGGCCAACCCGTTCGGCACGAACGGTGAGCGCATGTACCGCACCGGCGACCTGGTGCGGTGGAGTCCCGCGGGGACGTTGGAGTACATCGGTCGTACCGACTTCCAGGTGAAGTTCCGCGGTCAGCGTATCGAGCTCGGTGAGATCGAGACGGTGACGCTTGCTCATCCCGCGGTGAGTCAGTCGGCGGTGTTGGTGGTCGATACCGCGACCGGTCAGCAGCTGGTGGCGTATGTGGTGCCGGGGCCGGGTCTGTCGATCGATCCGGTGGAGCTGACGCGTTTCGCGGCCGAGCAGTTGCCGAGCTATATGGTGCCCGCGTCGGTGATGGTGTTGGACGCGTTCCCGCTCAACACGTCCGGCAAGCTGGATCGTAAGGCGTTGCCGGAGCCGGTGTTCGCCGCGGATGCGGGGTATCGGGCGCCGCGGACGCAGGCCGAGCAGATCGTGGCGGGGATCTTCGCCGATGTTTTGAGCCGCCAGCAGATCGGCATCGACGACAACTTCTTCGATCTGGGTGGTAATTCGCTGGTCGCGACGCAGGTGGTGTCGCGGATCGGTGCGGCGTTCGGCACGCAGATCGGTGTGCGGGCGTTGTTCGAGACTCCGACGGTGGCCGGTATCGCCGCGCGCGCGGAGGCCGCGGGCCCGGGTGAGGTTTCGCGTCCGCCGTTGGTGGCCCAGCAGCTGCCCGCGCGGGTGCCGTTGTCGCTGGCGCAGCAGCGGATGTGGTTCATCAACCAGTTCGATCCGGCGGCGCCGACCTACAACTTGCCGTTCGTGGTGCGGTTGCGCGGGCATGTCGACGTTGCGGCGTTGAAGGCCGCGCTCAACGATGTGATGGCGCGCCAGGAATCGCTGCGCACGGTGTTCCCGGAGTCCGGTGACGGCGGGTATCAGCAGGTCGTTCCGGATGACGAGATCAATTTGGCGATCTCGGTGCAGGCGATCGATGAGTCCGAGCTGGCCGGTGTGCTCACCGAGTTCGCCAGCTCGGGCTTCGATGTGGCGCGTGAGTTGCCGATCCGGGTGCGGATCTATCAGGTGACGGGCGGGTCGACCAACGGAACGCCCGATCACGCGGTCGCTTTCGTGGTGCATCACATCGCGGCCGACGGCTTCTCCTTCGGTCCGCTCTCGCGTGATGTGGCCAGCGCGTATCTGGCGCGCGCCGCCGGTGAGGCTCCCGCGTGGGCGCCGCTGCCGGTGCAGTACCAGGACTACAGCATCTGGCAGCGCGAACTGCTCGGCTCCGAGGCCGATCCCGGCTCGATGGCCGCCCGCGAGATCGCCTACTGGCGACGCCAGCTCGGCGGCCTGCCCGACCAGCTGGACCTGCCCACCGATCGGCCGCGTCCGCCGGTGCAGAGCTTCCGCGGCAGCACGGTGCGTTTCGACATCGACGCCGAATTGCACACCGCCCTAGCGGGTTTGGCGCGCACGCAGGGCGTCAGCCTCTTCATGGTCGTGCACGCCTCGCTCGCGGTGCTGCTCGGACGCCTTTCCGGCACCAGCGACATCGCGATCGGCACCCCGATCGCGGGCCGTGGCGAGCAGGCGCTCGACGACCTGATCGGCATGTTCGTCAACACCCTCGTGCTGCGCTCCGACGTGGACAGCGGGCAGCAGTTCACCGACTTCCTCACGCGCACAAGGGAAACCGACCTTGCGGCGTTCGCCTACGCCGACGTGCCGTTCGAGCGACTCGTCGAGGTGCTCAATCCGACTCGCTCGCAGGCCAGGCATCCGCTGTTCCAGGTGATGCTCTCCTTCCAGGAGATGGCGCACGGCGCGCTCGAGCTACCCGGTCTCTCGGTGACCGCCACCGAGCTCGAGGTCGACATCGCCAAATTCGACCTGCAGTGGACCATCACCGAGGAACGCGGCAGCAACGGCGAGCCCGGCGGCATGACCGCGGCGGTGCAGTTCGCCACCGACATGTTCGACGCGGAGACGGTGACCTCGTTCGCCGAACGCTTCGTGCGTGTCCTGCGCAGCGTCGTCGCCGATCCCGCGGTCGTGGTCGGCGAGATCGATGTGCTCGCCGCCGACGAGCGGCTCGCCGTCTCGCGAGACTGGGTGTTCTCCGGCGCCGACGGCGGCACGGGCCGTTTCGCCGATCCCGACGCCTCCTTGGTCGCGCTGTTCGATCAGGCGGTCGCCGCCTACCCCGATCGAGTCGCGGCGCGCTTCGGCGCGGAGTCGCTGACCTACGCCGAGCTCGATCGGCGCGCGAATGTGTTGGCGCGCAGGCTGATCGCCGATGGCGCGGGTCCGGAGTCGCTGGTCGCGGTGATCCTGCCGCGCTCGATCGAACTGGTCGTCGCGCTGCTCGCGGTGGTGAAGACCGGCGCGGGCTACGTGCCGGTGGACCCGACCTATCCGGCCGACCGGATCGCTTACGTGCTGTCGGATTCGCGTCCGACCAGCGTCGTCATCGACTCCTCCGTCGACGTGGCCGTTCCGGACGAACTGCCCACCGTGGTGTTGGACGAATTCGCCTCCGACGCCACCGATTTCGCCGACACCCCGATCACCGACGCGGACCGCTCCGCGCCGCTGAACCCCGGCAACGTCGCCTACGTGATCTACACGTCGGGTTCGACGGGTCGTCCGAAGGGTGTGGCGGTCGCGCATCGGAATGTGGTGCGGCTGTTTGCGAATACCGATCGTGATTTCGGTTTCGGTCCGGATGATGTGTGGACGTTGTTCCACTCGTATGCGTTCGACTTCTCGGTGTGGGAGTTGTGGGGTCCGCTGCTGTTCGGCGGGACCGTGGTGGTTGTTGACTACTTCACCTCGCGGTCGCCCGAGCAGTTCCTCGAGCTGCTGCGCGAGGAGCGGGTGACCGTCCTCAATCAGACTCCGTCGGCGTTCTATCAGCTCGCCGAGGCCGACCGCGCTGCGGGACCAGTCGGCCCGCCGCTGTCGCTGCGCTACGTAGTGTTCGGCGGTGAAGCTCTCGAGCTGCGTCGTCTGTCGGATTGGGTTGCCCGCCATGGCGCTCCGTTGGATGGCCGCTCCGCAAGCTCCGCGGCTGGGTCTCCGGTGTTGGTGAACATGTACGGCATCACCGAGACCACGGTGCACGTGTCCTTCCGTGCGCTGGACGCGGCGACCATCGAGGCTGCTTCCGGCAGCATCGTCGGCCGCGCCATCTCCGGGCTCGGCGTCTACGTCCTGGACAACCGGCTGCAGCCGGTCCCGGTCGGCGTCGTCGGCGAAATGTATGTCGCCGGACCGCAATTGGCGCGCGGCTATCTCGGCCGCCCCGACCTCACCACGGCCCGCTTCGTGGCCAACCCCCTCGCCGACGCCGCCACCGCGGGCTCGCGCCTGTACCGCTCGGGTGACCTCGCGCGCTGGAACCGCTTCGGCGAACTCGAATACCTCGGCCGCGCCGACGACCAGGTCAAGGTGCGTGGTTTCCGCATCGAGCTCGGCGAGATCGAAGCCGCCGTCCTCGAACAGCCCGGCATCGCCCAGGCCGCGGTCATCGTGCGCGAGGACCAGCCCGGCGGTCAGCGCATCGTGGCCTACGTCGTCGCCGAACCCGGCGCCGAGCTCGACCTCGACGAGGTCCGCCGCACCGCCTCCGACCGGCTGCCCGCCTACATGCTGCCCTCGGCCTTCATGGCCCTGGACGCGATCCCGCTGACCGTCAACGGCAAGCTGGACCGCCGCGCCCTGCCCGCGCCGGTTTTCGAGGTGCGCGAATTCCGCGCGCCAACGACACCGATCGAGGAGATCGTCGCCCAGGTCTTCGCCGACGTGCTCGACCTGCCAAGGGTCGGCGTGGACGACGACTTCTTCGACCTCGGCGGCAACTCCCTCATCGCCACCCAGGTCGCCTCCCGCGTCGGCATCGCCCTTGACACCCGCGTCCCGGTGCGCATGCTCTTCGAGGCGCCCACCGTCGCCGCACTCGCCGCCCGCGTGGAATCGCAGGCGGGCGACGGCGCGCGCAAGGCGCTGGTCGCGCGCGAGCGGCCCGACGAGGTGCCGCTGTCGCTGGCTCAGCAGCGCATGTGGTTCCTCAACCGCTTCGACACCTCCTCGGCGGTCAACAACATTCCGGTCGCCATCCGGCTCTCCGGCGAACTCGACGTCGCCGCACTGCAGGTCGCGGTCATCGACGTCATCGATCGGCACGAGTCGCTGCGCACGGTCTTCCCGGAGACCGAAGGCGGCCCCATGCAGGTCGTCCTCGACGCGGCCCAGATCGTGCCCGACCTGACGCCGTACCGGGTGACCGAGGAGACCCTGCTCGAGCACCTGATCGACCTGGCCACCATGGCCTTCGACGTGACCAGCGAAGTGCCGCTGCACGCACGGCTTTTCGAGATCAGCGAGTCCGAGTACGTGCTCGGCATGGTGGTGCACCACATCTCCGCCGACGGCTGGTCGATGGGTCCGCTCTCGCGCGACGTCATCGTCGCGTACGCGGCGCGCACCACGTGGGAAGCGCCGACCTGGGCCGAATTGCCGGTCCAGTACGCCGATTACGCGCTCTGGCAGCGCGAGATCCTCGGCTCGGAGGACGACCCGCGCTCGCTGATCTCCAGCCAGATCAGCTACTGGACGCGCGAGCTCGCCGACCTGCCGGACGAGCTGGTGCTGCCGTCCGATCACCCGCGTCCCGCGGTCGCCTCCTACCAGGGTGGCACCTACGCGTTCGTGATCTCCGGCGAAACCCAGCGCGCCCTGGTCGAATTGGGTCGCCGCTACAACGCCTCGCTGTTCATGGTCATGCACAGCGCCCTCGCCGTGCTGCTGGCGCGGGCAAGCGGCACCTCCGACATCGCCATCGGCACGCCGGTCGCGGGCCGCGGTGAGGCCGCGCTGGACGACCTGATCGGCATGTTCGTCAACACCCTTGTGCTGCGTACCGAGGTGGACGGCGCGGGTACCTTCGCCGAGCTGCTCGACCACGCCAGGGACACCGACCTGCAGGCATTCGCCCACTCCGACGTGCCGTTCGAGCGGCTCGTCGAGGTGATCAACCCGGCCCGGTCGCAGGCGCGGCACCCGCTGTTCCAGGTGATGCTGGCCTTCCAGAACACCAAGCAGGCCACCCTGCAGCTGCCCGGCCTCTCGGTGCACGGCGTCGACTACGACGCCCGCCTGGCCAAGTTCGACCTGCAGCTGACCCTGCAGGAGACCCAGGACGAGCAGGGCGAGGCCGCGGGCATGTCGGCCGAGTTCTCCTACGCCCTGGACCTTTTCGACGAGTCGACGGTGGCCGGTTTCGCGCGCCGCCTCGACCGGATCCTCGCGGCCGTCATCGCCGACCCGGACGTGCCGATCGGCGATATCGATCTGCTCGCCCCCGAGGAGCAGGCGCAGGTCCTGGTCGACTGGAACGACACCGCCAACGCGGTGCCCGCGGAGACGCTGGTCTCGCTGTTCGACGCGCAGGCGGCGGCGAGCCCGGACGCGATGGCGCTGGTCTACGAGGACGAACAGCTCACCTACCGCGAGCTCCATGAGCGCGCCAACCGCATCGCCAGGGAGCTGATCGCCTCCGGCGTCGGCCCGGAATCGCTGGTGGCGCTTGCCATGCGGCGTTCGACCGAGCTGGTCGTCGCGATGTACGCGGTGCTCGAGACGGGCGCCGCCTACGTGCCGCTCGACCCCGATCAGCCCGCCGACCGCATCGGCCACATTCTCGACACCGCGCGGCCCAGCCTGCTGCTGACCACCCGCCGCGACGGGTTCGTCACCGACGACGCGGTCGCCTCCCGGTACGTCGAGGATCTGCCCGCCTCCGCGCAGACCTCCGGCGCGCCGATCACCGACGCCGAACGGGTGCGCCCGCTGCGGCCGGGGAACACCGCCTACGTCATCTTCACCTCCGGCTCGACCGGCCGGCCGAAGGGCGTGGCGGTCAGCCATGCCGCGATCGTGAACCGCCTGCTGTGGATGCAGCACGAGTACCCGATCGGCGCCGACGACGCCGTGTTGCAGAAGACCCCCGCCACGTTCGACGTGTCGGTGTGGGAGTTCTTCTGGCCGTTGCAGACCGGCGCGCGGCTGGTCATCGCGAAGCCGGACGGCCATCGCGATCCCGTGTACCTCGCGCAGATCATCGCCGAACAAGGCATCACCACGGCGCATTTCGTGCCGTCGATGCTGTCGGTGTTCGTCTCGACGCTGGGTAACTCGACACCGGGCGAGCAGAACGGGAACACCGCGGCACTGCCCGACTCGCGCCTGCGCCAGGTGTTCGCCTCGGGTGAGGCGTTGCCGGCGCCGACGGCGCAGCGGTTGCGTGAGCTGACCGGTGCGCGTGTGCACAACCTTTACGGCCCGACCGAGGCCGCTGTCGACGTCACCTACCACGAGGTGATCGACGCCGACGAGGTGTCGGTGCCGATCGGCCGTCCGGTGTGGAACACGAAGGTGTTCGTGCTGGATTCGCGCCTGCATCCGGTCGCGCCGGGTGTCGCGGGTGAGCTGCATCTCGCCGGCGATCAGCTGGCGCTGGGGTATCTGGGTCGCAGCGATCTGACCTCGGATCGTTTCGTCGCCAACCCCTACGGTTCGGCTGGTTCGCGGATGTATCGCACGGGTGACTTGGTCACCTGGACCGAGCAGGGTGAGCTGGAGTACTTGGGCCGCACCGACTTCCAGGTGAAGTTGCGTGGTCTGCGTATCGAGCTGGGTGAGATCGAGGCGGCGCTGCTGGCGCAGTCCGGTGTCGCGCAGTCGGTGGTCGTGGTGCGCTCGGATCAGCACGCCGGTGATCAGCTGGTGGGTTACGTTGTCGCCGAAGCGGATTCCGTCATCGATCCGGCGATGGTGAAAGCGCGCCTTTCCGCGTCGCTGCCCGGGTACATGGTGCCCGCCGCGCTGGTCGTGCTGGACGCCTTCCCGGTCAACGCGTCCGGCAAGCTGGACCGCAAGGCGCTGCCCGCGCCGGTCTTCGAGGCCAAGAGCTTCCGCGCGCCGTCCACGCCGATCGAGGAGATCGTCGCGGACATCTTCGCCGATCTGCTCGGCGTCGCCCGTGTCGGCGTCGACGACGACTTCTTCGAGCTCGGCGGCAACTCGCTCGTCGCCACCCAGGTCGCGGCGCGGCTGAGCAAGGCGCTGGACGCCGAGGTCGGCGTGCGCACGCTCTTCGAGGCGCCCACCGTCGGCGCGCTGGCCGCCCGGGTCGAATCGCACGCGGGCACCGGTGTGCGCCAGGCGCTCAGCGCCCGCACCCGCCCGGAGTATCCGCCGCTGTCGCTCGCCCAGCAGCGCATGTGGTTCCTCAACCGTTTCGACCTCGGCACCGAGCCGGGCGCGGCGGCGGGCACCTACAACATCCCGGCCGCCGTCCGGCTGCGGGGCCTGCTGGATCTGAGCGCGCTGCGCGGTGCGCTCGGCGACGTCATCGCACGGCACGAGTCGCTGCGCACCGTGTATCCGTCGCACGAGGGCGTCCCGTACCAGCGGGTGCTGCCGTCCATCCACGCCATCCCGGAACTGGACCTCGTCGAAGTCGACGAGACCGAGATGTACGGCGCGCTCTACGAATTCGTGAACCGCGGCTTCGACGTCACCGCCGAACCGCCGGTGCGGCTGCGCATCTACGAAGCAGGCGAGCGCGACTACGTGCTCGCGGTCGTGGTGCACCACATCGCCGCCGACGGCTTCTCCATGCGGCCGCTGGTGCGCGACCTGATGACCGCCTACGTGGCGCGCACCTCGAACTCCGAGCCCGGCTGGCCGCCGCTGGCCGTCCAGTACGTCGATTTCGCGCTCTGGCAGCGCGAAACCCTCGGCGACGAGGACGATCCCACCTCGCTCATTTCCGAGCAGCTCGACTATTGGCGCGAGGCGCTGGCCGATCTGCCCGACGAGCTGCGCCTGCCCGGCAAGCCGCGCCCGACCGTGGCCTCCTACCAGGCGGGCACGCACCGCTTCCGTGTACCGGGCGAGCTGATCGACGAGCTGAACCGGGTCGCGCACGCGAACGGCACCACGCTGTTCATGGTGGTGCACAGCGCCTTCGCGACGCTGCTCTCGCGCCTGTCCGGCGCCGACGACATCGCCATCGGCATCCCGGTGGCAGGCCGCGGCGAGCAGGCGCTCGACGACCTCGTCGGCATGTTCGTCAACACCCTGGTGCTGCGCACCCAGATCGACACCGCCGCTTTGTTCACCGATCTGCTCACCCAGGTCCGGGAACGCGACCTGCAGGCGTTCGCGCACGCGGACGTGCCGTTCGAGCGGTTGGTCGAGGTGCTCAACCCGGCCCGCTCGCAGGCGCGGCACCCGCTGTTCCAGGTGATGCTCTCGTTCCAGAACATGGGCCGCACGTCGCTGGAGCTGCCCGGCCTCACGGTGTCCGAACTGGGCATCGATCAGCCGACGGCCAAGTTCGACATGCAGCTCACGCTGAGCGAGGTGCCGGGCGGCGCGTCCGAGATGGACGCCGAACTCGTCTACGCCACCGACCTTTTCGACGCCGCCTTCGCGGGCGCTTTCGGCGCCCGGTTCCTGCGCGTGCTGCGCGGGATCGCCGCCGCGCCGTCGACCGCGATCGGTGACATCGAGCTGCTCGACGCCGCCGAGCGCACGCTGGTGCTGAAGCAGTGGAACGACACCGAATTCGCGGTGGACGCGGCGCTCGCCTCGCCCGTTGGCGACGACGCGGCCACCCTGGTCGCGCTGTTCGAGGCGCAGGTCGCGCGCACCCCGGACGCGATCGCGCTCACCTTCGAGGGGACGAGTCTGTCCTACGCCGAGTTCGCGAGCCGGGTGCACCGCCTCGCGCGCTGGCTCAAGCAGAACGGCGTCGGCCCGGAATCGTATGTCGCCCTTGGCATGCGTCGCTCGCTGGACCTGCTGGTCGGCATGTACGCGGTCTCCGCCGCCGGTGGCGCGTACGTGCCGCTCGACCCGGACAACCCGGTCGAGCGCATCGAGCACATCCTCGAGACCGCGGGCCCCGTCTGCGTGCTGACCTCCGGCGCGGATCTCGGCGTCGCGCTGGCGCGCCAGGTGCGCATCGATGAGCTGGATCTGTCGGCCTACTCCGATGAGCCGCTCACCGACGCGGACCGGCACCGGCCGTTGCGCACCGGCAACACCGCCTACGTGATCTTCACGTCGGGTTCCACCGGTCGCCCGAAGGGTGTCGCGGTCTCGCACGCCGCGATTATCAACCGCCTGGTGTGGGGTCACGCGCAATACGGCCTCGCCGCCGACGACGTGGTCCTGCAGAAGACCCCGGCCACCTTCGACGTGTCGGTGTGGGAGTTCTTCTGGCCCTTGCAGGTCGGCGCCCGCCTGGTGATCGCCAAGCCGGACGGCCATCGCGACCCGGCCTACCTCGCCCAGCTGATCATCGAGGAGCAGATCACCACGGCGCACTTCGTGCCGTCGATGATGTCGCTGTTCGTCGTGGAGCCGCGCGCGGCCGAATGCACCGGTCTGCGCAACGTCTTCGCTTCCGGCGAGGGCCTGCCCGCGGTCACCGCGCAGCGTCTGCGCGAGCTGACCGGCGCACGACTGCACAACTTGTACGGCCCCACCGAGGCAGGCGTCGAGGTGACCTTCCACGAGGTCACCGACGCCGACACCGTCACCGTGCCGATCGGCGCTCCGGTGTTCAACACCCAGGTGTACGTGCTGGATTCGCGCCTGCGGCCGGTGCCGGTCGGCGTGCCAGGCGAGCTGTACCTGGCGGGCGCGCAGCTGGCGTACGGTTACGTCACCCGTCCCGATCTGACCACCGAGCGCTTCGTCGCCGACCCGTTCGGCCACGGCGTGCGCATGTACCGCACCGGCGACCTGGTGGCCTGGACGCCCGCCGGTGAGCTGGAGTACCTGGGCCGCACCGACTTCCAGGTGAAGCTGCGCGGTCTGCGCATCGAGCTCGGTGAGATCGAGGGCGCGTTGGCCGCGCTGGACGAGGTCTCGCAGTCGGTGGTCGTGGTGCGCACCGACGAGCGCACCGGCGATCAGCTGGTGGCCTACCTCATCGCGCAGCCTGGCACGGCCATCGATATCGAGCGAGTCAAGTCCGCGCTCGCCACCCAGCTGCCCGCCTACATGGTGCCCGCGGCCTTCGTGGTGCTCGACGCGTTCCCGCTGAACACCTCGGGCAAGCTGGACCGCAAGGCGCTGCCGGAGCCGACGTTCGAGGCCAAGGTCTTCCAGGCGCCGGTCACCCCGGTGCAGCAGATCGTGGCCAGCGCGTTCGCCGACGTGCTCGGTATCGAGCGGGTCGGCCTGGACGACGACTTCTTCGCACTCGGCGGCAACTCGCTGGTCGCCACCCAGGTGGCGGCCAGGCTCGGCGAGGCGCTGGACACCCAGATCCCGCTGCGCACCCTGTTCGAGGCGTCCACGGTCGCCGCGCTGGCCGCCAAGGTGGAGTCGGCCACGGGCTCGGGCGCCAAGGCGCCGCTGGTCGCGCAGCCGCGGCCCGAGCTGGTGCCGCTCTCGCTGGCGCAGCAGCGGATGTGGTTCCTCAACCGCTTCGACAACCGCACCGCGGTGAACAACATCCCGGTCGCCATCCGGTTGACCGGCAGGCTCGACGCCGTCGCGCTGCAGGCCGCGATCCGCGACGTGATCGCGCGCCACGAGGCGCTGCGCACCGTCTACCCGGAGGTGGAGGGCGAGGGCTACCAGCGCGTCGTGCCCGCCGACGAGGTGCGCTTCGACCTGGCGACGGAGTGGGTGCCGAGCACCGAACTGCCTTCGCGCATCGTCGAACTCGCGAGCGTGCACTTCGACGTGACGAGCGAGGTCCCGTTCCGGGCCGACCTGCTCACGGTCGACGAGCGCAGCCATGTCGTAGTGCTCGTGATGCACCACATCAGCGCCGACGGTTTCTCGCTGCGTCCGCTGTTGCGCGACGTGGTGGTGGCCTACACCGAGCGCGCGGGCGGGGAAGCGCCCGGTTGGGCGCCGCTCGACGTGCAGTACGCCGATTACGCGCTGTGGCAGCGCGAGGTTCTGGGCTCCGAGGACGACGCGGAGTCGGTGGCGGCCAAGCAGATCGCCTACTGGACCGAGCAGCTGCGGGATCTGCCGGATCAGATCGAGTTGCCCGCGGATCGGCCGCGTCCGGAGGTCGCGTCGAACGTCGGTGGGCTGCACGCGTTCTCGGTGGACGCGGAGCTGCATCGCGCGCTCGAGGAGGTGGCGCGCGCGCACGGGGTGACGTTGTTCATGGTCGTGCACGCGGCGTTGGCGTCGTGGGCGGCGCGGTTGTCCAACAGCACCGATATCGCGATCGGTACGCCGATCGCGGGTCGTGGCGAGCGTGCGCTGGATGATCTGGTCGGCATGTTCGTCAACACGTTGGTGTTGCGCAACGAGATCGATCTGGGCGGGAAGTTCAGCGATCTGCTCGAGCAGGTGCGGCGCACGGATCTGGCGGCGTTCGCCAACGCCGACGTGCCGTTCGAGCGGTTGGTGGATGTGCTGAGCCCGGCGCGTTCGCAGGCGCATCATCCGCTGTTCCAGGTGGGTCTGACTTTCGAGGCGGCCTCGGCCGCCGACATGGGCACCGTCGCGCTGCCCGGCTTGGATCTGGATGTCATCGAGTTCGACGCGGGCACCGCGAAATTCGATGTGCAGCTGACCGTCGGCGCGGCCCGCGATGGTGGGCTGGCGATGTCGTGGAACTACGCGAGTGAGTTGTTCGACCCGGAGACGGTCGCCTCGTTCGCCGATCGTCTGGTGCGAATCCTGCGCGGTGTGGCCGAGGACCCGTCGGTGGTCGTCGGTGACATCGATCTGCTGGGTGAGGCCGAGCTGCTGGATGTTTCGCAGCGGTGGGTGTCGGCGGGCGCGGATGCCGGTGTGGGCCGGTTCGCCGAGCCCGGGGTGACGTTGGTCGAGTTGTTCGATCAGATGGTCACCGCGCATCCGCATCGGATCGCGGCGCGTTTCGGTGCCGACTCGCTGAGTTATGCGGAGCTGGATCGGCGCGCGAATGTGTTGGCGCGCAGGCTGATCGCCGATGGTGCTGGGCCGGAGTCGCTGGTCGCGGTGATTCTGCCGCGGTCGCTGGATCTGGTGGTGGCGCTGCTGGCGGTGGTGAAGACCGGTGCGGGTTATGTGCCGGTGGATCCGACCTATCCGGCCGACCGGATCGCTTACGTGCTGTCGGATTCGCGTCCGACCAGCGTGGTCCTGGACTCCACGGTGGAGGTCGAGATCCCGGCGGGTCTGCCCTCGGTGGTGCTCGACGGGTTCGCGGTGGAGACCGGCAACGTTGTCGACGCCGACGACGCGCCTGTTACCGACGCCGATCGCCGGGCCGCGCTGACCCCCGACCATGTCGCCTACGTGATCTACACGTCGGGTTCGACGGGTCGTCCGAAGGGTGTGGCGGTCGCGCATCGGAATGTGGTGCGGCTGTTTGCGAATACCGATCGTGATTTCGGTTTCGGTCCGGATGATGTGTGGACGTTGTTCCACTCGTATGCGTTCGACTTCTCGGTGTGGGAGTTGTGGGGTCCGCTGCTGTTCGGCGGGACCGTGGTGGTTGTGGACTACTTCACTTCGCGTTCGCCCGAGCAGTTCTTGGAACTGTTGCGCGACGAGCGCGTGACGGTGCTGAACCAGACCCCGTCGGCGTTCTACCAATTGGCCGAAGCCGACCGCAATGCCGCCGCCGATGCCGCGCCGCTGTCGCTGCGGTACGTGGTGTTCGGCGGTGAAGCTCTCGAGCTGCGCCGTCTGTCGGATTGGGTTGCCCGCCACGGTGCTCCGTTGGATGGCCGCTCCGCAAGCTCCGCGGCTGGGTCTCCGGTGTTGGTGAACATGTACGGCATCACCGAGACCACGGTGCACGTGTCCTTCCGTGCGTTGGACGCGGCGACCATCGAGGCTGCTTCCGGCAGCATCGTCGGTCGTGCGATCGCGGGCCTGAAGGTGTATGTGCTCGACAACCGGCTGCGTCCCGTGCCGGTCGGTGTCGCGGGCGAAATGTATGTCGCCGGACCGCAATTGGCGCGCGGCTACCTCGGTCGTCCCGACTTGACCGCCGCCCGTTTCGTGGCCGACCCGCTGGCGACCCGGGATGATTCGGGTTCGCGCCTGTACCGCTCGGGTGACCTGGCGCGCTGGAACCGCTTCGGTGAGCTGGAGTACCTGGGCCGCGCCGACGATCAGGTCAAGGTGCGTGGTTTCCGCATCGAGCTCGGTGAGATCGAGGCCGCGGTGCTCGCCCAGCCTGGCATCGCCCAGGCCGCGGTCATCGTGCGCGAGGATCAGCCCGGCGGCCAGCGGATCGTGGCCTACGTCGTCGCCGAACCCGACGTGGTTCCCGACCTGGACGTGGTGCGTTCCGGTGCCGCCGAGCGGCTGCCGTCCTACATGGTGCCCTCCGCGCTGGTGCGCCTGGAATGGATTCCGCTGACCGTCAACGGCAAGCTGGACCGTCGCGCGCTGCCCGCGCCCGCCGCCCAGGCCAGGGCGTTCCGCGCCCCGGTGACGCCGGTGCAGGAGACGGTGGCCGCCGTGTTCGCCGAGGTGCTCGACCTGCCAAGGGTCGGCGTCGACGACGACTTCTTCGACCTCGGCGGCAACTCGCTCATCGCCACCAGGGTGGTGTCCAGGATCGGCGCCGCGCTCGGTACCTCGGTGCCGGTGCGCACGCTGTTCGAGGCGTCCACCGTGGAAGCCCTTGCCGCACGAGTGGAATCGCACACGGGCGGCGACGGCAGGGCCCCGCTGGTCGCGCGCAAGCGCGCCGCCGACGAACTGGTGCCGCTGTCCTACGCGCAGCAGCGCATGTGGTTCCTGAACAAGTACGACACCTCCTCGGCCGCCTACAACCTGCCGATCGCGATCCGGATGTCCGGCGCGCTCGACATCGAGGCGCTGCGACTGGCAGTGGCCGACGTGGTGCGCAGGCACGAATCGCTGCGCACCCGCTACCCAGAGCACGGCGGCACGCCGGTGCAGGTGATCGTCCCCGCCGAGGAGATCGCGCTCGATCTGCACCCGGTCGCGGTGCCGTCCGCCGAGCTGATCGCTGCGGTGACCGAGTTCGTCACCGCGGGATTCGATGTGGCCGAACAGGTTCCGCTGCGCACCCGGCTGTACGCCGCGGGACCGGACGAGCACGTGCTCGTCGTGGTGGTACACCACATCGCCGCCGACGGCTTCTCCATGGGGCCGCTGACCCGCGATGTCATGCTGGCCTACACGGCGCGCACCCAGGACAGCGCGCCCGGCTGGTCGCCGCTCGCGGTGCAGTACGCCGATTTCGCGGTCTGGCAGCGCGAGGTCCTCGGTTCCGAAGACGACGCCGACTCGCTGCTCGCGCGTCAGGTGGCCTACTGGCAGCGCGCATTGGACGGCGTGCCGGACGAACTGGCGCTGCCCGCCGACCGCCCGCGTCCCGCGATCGCCTCGCACCGCGGCGCGACGCTGCACCACCAGCTGCCCGGCGAGCTGATCGCCGCGCTCGACGAGATCGCCCGCGGCAGCGGCGCTTCGCTGTTCATGGTCATGCACAGCGCGCTGGCCGTGCTGCTGGCGCGACTGTCCGGCGGCGACGACATCGCGGTCGGCACGCCGATCGCGGGCCGCGGCGAGCAGGCGCTCGACGACCTCGTCGGCATGTTCGTCAACACCCTGGTGCTGCGCACCGGCATCGACAACGGCGAATCCTTCACCGACCTGCTCGATCGCGTCCGCAGGACCGACCTCGACGCGTACGGCAACGCCGATGTGCCGTTCGAGCGCCTGGTCGAGCTGCTCGCGCCGGAGCGGTCGCAGGCGCGCAACCCGCTGTTCCAGGTGATGCTGGCCTTCCAGAACCTGGAAAGGACCGCGCTCGAGCTGCCCGGTCTCTCGGTGTCCGCGCTCGATCTCGAAGAGAACGTGGCGCGCTTCGATCTCCAGTTCACGCTGTCGGAGAACGACGCGGTAGCGGGCAACGGCGTCGCGGGCATGACCCTGGCGCTGACCTACGCCACCGAGCTGTTCGACGAGTCGACCGCGCGGGAGATCGTGGACCGCTTGGTCCGCGTGCTCATCGCCGTCGCGGCCGATCCGGCCGTCACGGTCGGCGCCGTCGACGTGCTCGACGCGGCCGAGCTGGCCGATCTCGTCGCGCGCACCGGCGCTCCCGCGGTGCCCCCGCGCACGCTGCCCGAGCTGCTCGCCGAGGCGGCGGCACGCGACCCGCAGGCACCGGCGGTGGTGTTCCAGGGGACAACTCTGTCCTATGCCGAGCTGGACGAACGCTCGAACCGCCTGGCCCGCTTGCTGATCGCCGAGGGCGTCGGCGCTGAGGACCTGGTCGCGGTCGGTGTGCCGCGTTCCGCGGATTCGGTGTTCGCCGCGTGGGCGGTGTCCAAGACCGGCGCCGCGTTCGTGCCGGTCGACCCGAACTACCCGGCCGAGCGCATCGCGCACATGGTCACCGATTCCGGTTCGCCCGTCGGCCTCACGGTCGCCGCGGTGCGGGACGGTCTGCCGGAGTCGGCGCGCTGGCTGGTGCTCGACGAGCTCGAGCTGGACGGCTTCGACGGCGGTCCGATCACCGACGCCGACCGGATCCGCGCGGTGCGTCCGGAGCATCCGGCCTACGTCATCTACACCTCCGGCTCCACCGGTGTGCCCAAGGGTGTCGTGGTGACGCACGCGGGTCTCGCCAACTTCAGCGCCGAGCAGATCGAGCGCTACGGCCTGGACTCCGGTTCCCGCGCACTGCATTTCGCCTCGCCGAGCTTCGACGCCTCGATCCTCGAGCTGTTGCTCGCGGTGGGCGCGGGCGGCGCGCTGGTCGTGGTGCCGCCGGGCGTGTACGGCGGCGAGGAGCTGTCCGAGCTGATCCGCGGCGAGCGGGTCACACACGCGTTCATCACCCCGGCCGCGCTGGCCACCTTCGACCCGAGCGGCCTGGACACGCTGCGCGTGCTGGTCGCGGGCGGCGAGGCGTGCCCGCCGGAGCTGGTCGCGAAGTGGGCGGTGCCGCTGGACGAGAGCGGCGCGCTGCGCGCGTTCCACAACGGCTACGGCCCGACCGAGACCACCATCATGACCAACATCAGCGATCCGCTGGTGGTCGGCGAGACGGTGACCATCGGCGGACCGATCCGCGGCATGCGGTCGCTGATCCTGGACGCCCAGCTCAGGCCCGTTCCGGTGGGTGTCGCGGGTGAGCTGTATCTGTCGGGCATTCAGCTGGCGCGTGGCTACCACGCCCGCGCGGGCCTGACGGCCGAGCGGTTCGTGGCCAACCCGTACGTCGACGGCGAGCGCATGTACCGCACCGGTGACGTGGTCCGCTGGACCCGGGCGGGCGAGGTCGAGTACGTGGGCCGCTCCGACTTCCAGGTGAAGGTCCGCGGTTTCCGCATCGAGCTCGGCGAGATCGACGCCGCGCTCGCGGCGCACGAGACCGTCGACTTCGCAGTCACCGTCGGCCACAAGAACACCGCTGGCGCGGTGTCTCTGGTGTCGTACGTGGTTGCCGCGCAAGGACATTCCGTCGACGTCGCGGCACTCACCGCGCACGTCGAGGACCGGCTGCCCGCCTACATGGTGCCTTCGTCGATCATGGTGATCGACCGGGTGCCGCTGACCCCGGTCGGCAAGCTGGACCGCAAGGCGCTGCCGGAGCCGGTGTTCGCGACAGAGGTCGTGTTCCGCTCCGCGCGCACCCCGGTCGAGCAGATCATCGCCGAGGTGTTCGCCGAGGTGCTCGGCGTGCAGCGGGTCGGCGTCGACGACTCGTTCTTCGCGCTCGGCGGCGACAGCATCGTCTCGATCCAGCTGGTCTCGCGCGCCAAGGCGCGCGGCGTGGTGTTCACGCCGCGGCACGTGTTCGAGCAAAAGACGGTCGCGGGCTTGGCTTCGGTTGCCGAGACCGCCGACGCGGCGGCTCCCGCCGTCGCGGCGCTGGCCGAATTGCCCGGCGGCGGTGTCGGTTCCATGCCGCTCACCCCGGTGGTGCGGTTCATGGCCGAGCGCCCCGGTTCCTTCGGCCGGTTCAACCAGACCCTCGCGCTGGAGCTGCCGCTCGGCATCGACCGCGCCGGCATCGCGACGACCGTCGGCGCGGTGATCGACCGGCACGACATGCTGCGCTCGCAGCTGCACCGCGACGGCGGCGACTGGGCGGTGCGCACCGCGGAGCCCGGCGACGTCGACGTGGACGCGCTGATCGAACGGGTCGAGTTCCCGACCGCGGCCACCGACGCCGAACTGCTCGACATCGCCTCGGCCGCACTGGATTCCGCGCTGGACCGGCTGGACCCCGCGGCCGGTGTTGTGGTGCGGTTCGTGTGGCTCGACCCCGCCGACGGCGGCCGGATGGGCCGTCTGATCGTGGTCGCCCACCACCTGGTGGTGGACGGCGTCTCCTGGCGCATCCTGGTGCCCGACTTCGTCGCGGCATGGGGCCAGCTGACCGCGGGCCAGCGGCCCGAGCTGGTTGCTCCCGCGACCTCGATGCGAGCCTGGGCGCACGCGTTGCAGCGCGAAGCCGAAAGCCCTTCGCGGGTAGCCGAACTCGGCTACTGGCGTGCCGTGACCGACACCCCCGATCCGCTGCTGACCGCGCGTCCGATGGACCCCGCGGTGGACGTCTCCGGCGCGATCGAGAAGGTTCAGGTCGAGGTCTCCGCCGAGGTCACCAAGGCGCTGCTCACCACGGTGCCCGCGCTGTTCCACGGCGGCGTGAACGACGGCCTGCTCACCGCGCTCGCCCTGGCGACCGCGAAGTGGCGGTCGGGCCGGGCGGGCGCGCGCACCGACGACGCGCTGCTGATCCGCCTGGAAGGCCACGGCCGCGAGGAAGACGTCGTGCCCGGCGCCGACCTGTCGCGCACGGTCGGCTGGTTCACTGCCATCTTCCCGGTGCGGCTCGACCTGACCGGCGTCGACGTGGACGCCGCGCTCGCGGGCGGCGCGGAGCTGTCCAAGGCCGTGAAGGCGGTCAAGGAGCAGCTGCTTTCGGTGCCGGACAAGGGCATCGGCTACGGCCTGCTGCGCTACCTGAACCCGCGCACCGCCGCCGAGCTGCCCGCGCAGCTGCCCGGCCAGGTGAGCTTCAACTACCTGGGCCGCGTCTCCGACAGCGACGTGCCGGAGGCGCTGCGCGGCTTCGGCTGGACCCCGGCGCCGGAACTCGGCGCGCTCGGCGGCGCCTACGACGCCGACATGCCCGCCATGGCCCCGCTGGACGTCAACGCGATCGTGGTGGGCGACAAACTCACCGCGAACATCGGCTTCCCGGCCACCTTGCTCGACGCCGCCGAGGTGCGCGAGTTCGCCGAGCTGTGGATCGCCGCGCTGGAAGCGGTTGCCCGGCACGCGAATTCGACCGGTACGGGCGGGCACACGCCGTCCGACTTCGCCCTGGTGCGCGCGAGCCAGCGCGACATCGAGGTCTGGGAGCGACGTTTCCCGGCGCTGTCCGACGTATGGCCGCTGTCCGCGCTGCAGGCGGGTCTGCTCTTCCACGCCCGCCTCGCCGCGAGCTCGGTGGACGTCTACACCGCGCAGGCGGTGCTGACCCTCACCGGTCGGGTCGACGCGGCCCGGCTGCGGGCCGCCGCGCAGGCGCTGGTGGACCGCTACGAGAACCTGCGCACCGCGTTCGTCAGCGACAACGACGGCAACCCCGTGCAGGTGGTGCTCGACAGCGTGCGGGTCGCGTGGGCCGAGCACGACCGGACCGCGACCGGATCGGCCGCCGACCTGATCGAGGCCGACCGCATGCGCCGGTTCGACCTCGACGCGCCGCCGCTGATCCGCTTCACGCTGATCCAGGTGGAGGACCACCGCTGGCAGTTCGTGGTGTCCAACCACCACATCCTGCTCGACGGCTGGTCGATGCCGCTGCTCATGCGCGACCTGCTCGTGCTCTACGCGGTGCACGCCGACGCCAGCGCGCTGCCCGCGGTGCGCTCCTACCGGCACTTCCTGGAATGGACCGCGCGCCAGGACCATTCGGCCTCGCTGGCCGCGTGGTCGGCCGCGCTGCGCGGGGTGAGCGAGCCGACGCTGCTCGCCCGCCCCGACGCCGGTCGCGAGATCACCGCGCTGTCCGGCGAGTACCTGTTCGACGTCGACGAGGCGGCGACCGCGCGGCTCACCGCGCTGGCGAGTTCGCTTGGTGTCACCCCGAACACGGTGCTTCAGGTGGCTTGGGGCATCCTGGTCGGCCGCATGACCGGCACCGAGGACGTGCTGTTCGGCACCACCGTCTCGGGTCGCCCGGCTCAGCTGTCCGGCGTGGAATCCATGGTGGGTCTGTTCATCAACACCGTCCCGGTGCGGGTGCGCTTCGATCCCGCGGAGTCCGCGCGCGACCTGCTGACCCGCACCCAGGGCGAGCAGGCCGACCTGCTCGACCACCACTACATCGGGCTGGCCGACATCCAGTCCGCCGCGGGCGTCGGCGCACTGTTCGACACCCTCGTGGTGTTCGAGTCGTACCCGGTGGACGCCGACGGCATCCGCGCCCAGGCCGCCGACATCGACGGCATGGCGGTGGCCGACCTGGAGGCCGCCGACGCCACGCACTACCCGCTGACGCTGATCGCCCAGCTGGATTCGCGCCTGCGCATCCGCGCCGGCTATCTGCGCGACCTGTTCGACGAGCAGACCGTGCGCCGCATCGCCGACCGCCTGGTCCGGGTGCTCGCCGCCGTCACCGCCGATCCCGGCGTTGCCGTCGGCGACATCGAGCTGCTCGACACCGCCGAGCGCGAGCTCGTGGTGTCCGGCTGGAACGAGACCGCGCACGAACTCGACGCGGCGGCGACGCTGGTGTCGAAGTTCGAGGCGCAGCTGGCCGAGACGCCCGCGGCGACCGCGCTGACGTTCGAGGGGACAAGTCTCACTTACGACGAGTTCGCGGGACGGGTCTATCGCCTGGCGCGCTGGCTCATCGAACGCGGCGTCGGCCCGGAGTCCGCGGTGGCGCTCGGCATGCGGCGCTCGATCGACCTGGTCGTCGGCATGTACGCCGTCACCGTCGCGGGCGGCGCGTACGTGCCGCTCGACCCGGATCACCCGGCCGAGCGCACGGAATACATTCTCGCCACGGCCGATCCGGTGTGCGTGCTGACCTCGGGCAGCGACCTGGAGATCGACACCGCGCAGGTGCGCATCGATCTGCTCGACCTGTCCGGTGTATCCGAGGCGCCGGTGACCGACGCCGAACGCCGTGCCCCGCTGCGTCCGTCGAACACCGCGTACGTGATCTTCACGTCGGGCTCGACCGGTCGCCCGAAGGGCGTCGCGGTCTCGCACGCGGCGATCGTCAACCGCCTGGTGTGGATGCAATCCGAATACGGGCTCACCGAGTCCGACGCGGTGCTGCAGAAGACGCCTGCCACGTTCGACGTGTCGGTGTGGGAGTTCTTCTGGCCCTTGCAGATCGGCGCGCGCCTGGTGGTCGCCAAGCCGGATGGCCACCGCGATCCGGCGTACCTGGCCGAGGTCATCGCGACCGAACGGATCACGGTCACCCACTTCGTGCCGTCCATGCTCGCGGTGTTCGTCGCGGATGCCGCCGCGGCCCGCTGCGACGCGCTGCGCATGGTCTTCGCCTCCGGTGAGGCGTTGCCGCCCAAGCCCGCGCACCGCCTGCGCGAGCTGACCGGCGCCGAACTGCACAACCTGTACGGCCCGACCGAGGCCGCGGTCGACGTCACCTATCACCGGGTGACCGCGGCCGACACCGACACCGTGCCGATCGGCGCCCCGGTGTTCAACACCCAGGTGTACGTGCTGGATTCGCGGCTGCGCCCGGCGCCGGTGGGCGTCGCGGGCGAGCTGTACCTGGCAGGCGTCCAGCTGGCGCGCGGCTACGTGGCGCGGCCGGATCTGACCGCCGATCGTTTCGTGGCCAACCCGTTCGCCGACGGACAGCGCATGTACCGCACCGGTGACCTGGTGGCATGGACGGCCGACGGTGAGCTGGAATACCTGGGTCGCACCGACTTCCAGGTGAAGCTGCGCGGTCTGCGCATCGAACTGGGCGAGATCGAGTCGGCGCTCACCGCGCTGGACGAGATCGCGCAGTCGGTGGTCGTGGTGCGCGGTGATCAGCGCACCGGCGATCAGCTGGTGGCCTACGTGGTCGCCGCGTCGAACGCGCGTGTCGACGGCGACGTGGTGCGCGAGGACCTCGGCAGGCAGCTGCCCGCCTACATGGTGCCCGCGGTGATCGTGGTGCTCGACGAGTTCCCGCTCAACGCCTCCGGCAAGCTGGATCGCAAGGCGCTGCCCGCGCCGGTTTTCGAGGCCGCGGTGTTCCGCGCGCCGACCACGCCGGTGGAGGAGATCGTCGCGCGCACCTTCGCCGACGTGCTCGGCCTCGACCGGGTCGGCCTGGACGACGACTTCTTCGCGCTCGGCGGCAACTCGCTCACCGCCACCCAGGTGGCGGCGCGGCTGTCCGCGGCGCTGGAGACCGATCTCGGCGTCCGCGAGCTGTTCGAGGCCTCGACCGTGGCGGCCCTCGCCGCGCGCACCGAGTCGAAGGCAGGCGCGGGCGCCAGGTCGGCGCTCGTCCCGCAGCGGCGGCCCGAGCGGGTACCGCTCTCGCTGGCGCAGCAGCGCATGTGGTTCCTCAACCGGTTCAACATGGGCGGCACGGCGGCAGAGCACAGCGCGGCGGCCGCGGCCGACAACATTCCGGCGGCGGTGCGGCTCTCGGGTCTGCTCGACCGGCAGGCATTGCAGGTCGCGGTGGCCGACGTGCTGGCACGGCACGAGTCGCTGCGCACCTACTACCCGGAGATCGGCGGCGTCGGCTACCAGCAGATCGTCCCGACCGGCCAGGTGATCCCTGATCTCTCGCCCATCGACATCACCGAAGACGAACTGCCACAGCGCCTTTCCGAGGTGGTGCTGACCGCCTTCGACGTCACCGCCGAGGTGCCGTTCCGGGCGAGCCTGTTCGAGATCAGCCCCACCGAGCACGTGCTCGCGCTCGTGGTGCACCACATCTCGGCCGACGGCTTCTCCATGGGGCCGCTGACCAGGGACGTGATGATCGCCTACAGCGCCCGCGTGGACGGCGAGGAGCCCGCGTGGCGTCCGCTCGAGGTGCAGTACGCCGACTACGCGCTGTGGCAGCGCGCGGTGCTCGGCGCCGAGGACGACCCGGACTCGCTGGTCTCCGGTCAGCTCGAGTTCTGGAAGAACGAATTGGCCGGGCTGGTCGAGCAATTGGACCTGCCCGCCGATCGCCCGCGGCCCGCGACCGCCTCCAACCGCGGCGACACGGTGGCCTTCACCGTGGACGCCGAGGTGCACGCGGCGCTGCGCGCGCTGGCGCAGCAGCACAATTCGACGCTGTTCATGGTCGTGCACGCCGCGCTCGCGGTGCTGCTCGCGCGCCTGTCCGGCAGCTCGGACGTCGCCATCGGCACCCCGATCGCGGGCCGTGGCGAACGCGCGCTCGACGACCTGATCGGCATGTTCGTCAACACTTTGGTGCTGCGCACCGAGATCGAGCCCGGTGTCGCGTTCGAGGAACTGTTGCGCACCGTGCGGCGGGTGGACGTGGACGCGTTCGGCCACGCCGACGTGCCGTTCGAACGCCTTGTCGAGGTGCTCGACCCGGTGCGTTCGCCGGGCAGGCACCCGCTGTTCCAGGTCGGCCTGACCTTCCAGAACACCGCGCCGACCGTGCTCGAGCTGCCCGGTCTGACGGTGTCCGGCGTGGACATGACGGTGCCGCTTGCCAAGTTCGACCTGCAGCTGACGCTGGAGGAGAAGCTCGGCGCGGACGGCGGCCCGCAGGGCATGTCGGCCGAATTCAGCTTCGCCACGGACCTGTTCGACGAGGGCACGGTGCGCGCGTTCGCGGATCGCCTGCTGCGTGTGCTCGGCGCGGTCTCGGCCGACGCCGGCGTGGTGGTCGGCGACATCGACCTGCTCGCCCCCGGCGAGCGCGAACTGGTGCTGCGCGAATGGAACACCGAGGGCGTCGACGCGCCCGCGGTCACGCTGGTCGACCTCATCGGTGCGCAGGCGCAGCGTCGGCCGGACGCTCCCGCGGTGCGTTTCGGTGAGACCACCGTCTCCTTCGGCGAGTTCCAGCGCGCGGCCAACCGGATCGCGCGTGCGCTCATCGAGCTCGGCGTCGGGCCGGAATCGAAGGTGGCGGTCGCGGTTTCGCGCACCGAGGAACTGCCGATCGCGCTGTACGCGGTGCTGCTGACCGGCGCGGCGTACGTGCCGATCGACACCACCTACCCCGTGCAGCGGCTCGAGTTCACCCTCGCCGACGCCGCTCCGGTGTGCGTGCTGACCACCGCGGCGGACGCGGATTCCGTTCCGGCGGGCGAGATTCCGCTGCTGCTTCTGGAGCAGACCGCGGAGCAGTCCGACGCGCCGATGACCGACGCCGACCGAGTCCGGCCGCTGCGCCAGGACAACCTCGCCTACGTCATCTACACCTCCGGTTCCACCGGTGTGCCCAAGGGCGTCGGCGTCTCGCACCGCAACGCGGTGCAGCTGTTCGCGAACACCCAGCCGCTGTTCGGCTTCGACGAGTCCGACGTGTGGACGCTGTTCCACTCGTTCGCCTTCGACTTCTCGGTCTGGGAACTGTGGTGCGCGCTGGCCTACGGCGGTTCGGTGGTCGTGGTCGACTACCTCACCTCGCGTTCGCCGGAGCTGTTCCGCGAGTTGCTCGTTCGCGACCGGGTCACCGTGCTGAACCAGACGCCGTCGGCGTTCTACCAGCTGGTGGAGGCCGATCGGGCGGCGAGCGCCGCCGACGGCGACGGCGAATTCGCGCTGCGCCACGTGATCTTCGGCGGTGAAGCGCTCGACCTGCGCCAGCTGCGGCGCTGGTACGAGCGCCATCCGGCGGACGCGCCGCGCCTGGTGAACATGTACGGCATCACCGAGACCACGGTGCACGTGTCGTTCCTGGCCATGGACGAGCAGGACGTCGACAACCCGGCCAGCGTCATCGGCCGCGCGTTGCCCGGCCTGAGCGCCTTCGTGCTCGACAACCGGCTGGCCCCCGCGCCGGTGGGTGTCGCAGGCGAGATCTACGTGACTGGAGCGCAGCTGGCGCGCGGCTACCTCGGCAGGCCCGGCCTCGCCGCGAGCCGCTTCGTCGCGAACCCCTTCGGGGAGCCCGGTTCCCGGATGTACCGTTCCGGCGACGTCGGCCGCTGGTTCGGCGACGGCGACGCGGCCAACCTCGAGTACGCGGGCCGCAGCGACCAGCAGGTGCAGCTGCGCGGCTTCCGTATCGAGCTCGGCGAGATCGAGTCGGCGCTGATGCGCTGCGACGGCGTGCGCCAGGCCGTGGTGCTGGTCCGCGCCGACGAGCACGCGGGCGATCGCCTGGTCGGCTACGTGGTGCCGGAGACCGGCGTCGCGATCGATCCGGCCGTGCTGCGTGACGCTGTCGCCGAATTCCTGACCGCGTACATGGTCCCGGACGCCCTCGTGGTGCTGGACACCCTGCCGCTCACCCCGAACGGCAAGCTGGACCGGCGCGCGCTGCCGGAGCCGGAGTTCGTCAGCACCGCGGCCTTCCGCGCGCCGAGCACCCCGATCGAGCAGGCCGTCGCTACGGTCTTCGCCGATCTGCTCGGCGTCGACGAGGTCGGTCTCGACGACGACTTCTTCGCGCTCGGCGGCAACTCGCTGCTGGCCACCCGGGTGGTCGCGCGCATCAACGAGGCGGTCGACGCCGATCTCGCGGTGCGCGAACTGTTCGAGGCGCCCACGGTGGCCGCGCTGGCCGCGCGCACCGCGGCGAAGGCGGGCAGCGGACGACGGCGCGAACTGGTCGCCGGGCCGCGGCCGGAACGGATTCCGCTGTCGCTGGCGCAGCAGCGGATGTGGTTCCTCAACCGCTTCGACAACCAGACCGCGGTCAACAACATCCCGCTCGCGGTGCGGCTCACCGGCGCGCTCGACACCGACGCGCTGCGCAGGGCGGTCGCCGACGTGGTCGACCGGCACGAGGTGCTGCGCACCGTGTACCCGGAGACCGCCGACGGCCAGGGCGTGCAGGTCGTGCTCCCCGCGGGCAAGGAGAACCTGGACCTGACCCCGATCGTGGTGTCGGAGACCGAGATTCAGGAGCGCATCAGCGAGCTGGTGCTCACCGGATTCGACGTCACCGCCGCGGTGCCGGTGCGCGCCGCGCTGTTCCGCATCGCCGGTTCGATGGACGGCTCTCAGCCCGACACGCACGTGCTGGTGTTCGTGGTGCACCACGTCTCCGGCGACGGCTGGTCGGTCGGCCCGCTCGCCCGCGACGTGATGATCGCCTACGCGGCGCGCTCGCGCGGCGAGGCGCCGGGCTGGGCGCCGCTGCCGGTGCAATACGCCGACTACGCGCTGTGGCAGCGCGAGACGCTCGGCTCCGAGGACGATCCGGACTCGCTGATCGCGGCGCAGGTCGCGTACTGGTCGCAGAACCTCGCGGGCCTGCCCGACCAGCTCGACCTGCCGTCGGACCGCAAGCGTCCCGCCGTCGCGTCGAACCGCGGCGGGGTGTTCGAGTTCGAGCTCTCGGCCGAGCTCGCGCAGGCGGGCGAGGCACTGGCCCGCGAACACGGCGCGAGCCTGTTCATGGTCGTGCACGCGGCATTCGCCGCGCTGCTCTCGCGCCTGTCCGGCAGCGACGACGTCGCCATCGGCACCGTGGTCGCAGGCCGCGGCGAGGCGGTGCTCGACGACGCCATCGGCATGTTCGTCAACACCCTGGTGTTGCGCAGCGCCGTCGACCCGGCACAGCCGTTCGCCGAACTGCTCACCAGGACGAGGGAAACCGACCTCGCCGCGTTCGGGCACGCGGACCTGCCCTTCGAGCGGCTCGTCGAGCTGCTGAACCCGGCGCGTTCGCAGGCGCGGCACCCGCTGTTCCAGGTGATGCTCTCGTTCCAGAACACCGGCGAGACCACCTTCGAGCTGCCCGGCTTGGAGGTCTCCGGCGTGCCGCTGGACGTGGTGACCGCGAAGTTCGATCTGCACCTGAACTTCACCGGCTCCGCCGCCGATGGCATGAAGGCCGAGATCGCCTACGCCACCGACATGTTCGACAAGGAGACGGTGGCCTCGTTCGCCGATCGCCTGGTCCGCATGCTGGACGCGGTGATCACCGATCCCGCGGTGCAGATCGGCGACGTCGACCTGCTCGACGCGGGCGAGCGCACCACCGTGGTGCAGACCTGGAACGCCACGGCGCGCCGGGTCGACCGGGACGCGACCCTGGTGTCGATGTTCGAGGCGCAGGCGGCGCTGACGCCGGACGCGACGGCGCTGACCTTCGAGGGGACGAGTCTCTCCTACGCCGAGTTCGCCTCGCGCGCACACCGTTTGGCGCGGCGCCTGATTGCCTCTGGCGTCGGACCGGACACGCTCGTCGCACTCGGCATGCGCCGCTCGGTGGAGCTGGTCGTCGGCATGTACGCGGTGAGCATCGCGGGCGGCGCGTACGTGCCGCTGGATCCGGATCACCCGGCCGACCGCACCCGCTACGTGCTGGACCTGGCCGACCCGGTGTGCGTGCTCACCACCTCGCGGGACGGCTTCGACGCGGGCGCGGTCACCGCGCTCGAGATCGACACGCTGGACCTGTCGGCTTACGACGACGCCCCGGTGACCGACGCCGATCGCCGTGCCCCGCTGCGTCCGTCTAACACCGCGTACGTGATCTTCACGTCGGGTTCGACCGGTCGCCCGAAGGGTGTGGCGGTCTCGCACGAGGCGATCGTGAACCGCCTGGTGTGGATGCAGTCCGAGTACGGGCTTGACGGCACCGACGTGGTGTTGCAGAAGACCCCGGCGACGTTCGACGTGTCGGTGTGGGAGTTCTTCTGGCCCTTGCAGATCGGCGCGCGCTTGGTGGTCGCCAAGCCGGACGGCCACCGCGATCCCGGCTACCTGGTCGAGGTGATCAAGCGCGAGCGGGTGACCACGGCGCACTTCGTGCCGTCGATGATGTCGGTGTTCGTCGCTGAAGAGCGGGCGGACGAATGCACCAGCCTGCGCAACGTCTTCGCCTCCGGCGAGGCGCTGCCCGCGGTGACGGCGCAGCGTTTGCAGGAGCTGACCGGCGCACGTCTGCACAACCTGTACGGCCCGACCGAGGCCGCGGTCGACGTGACCTATCACGAGGTCACCGAGGACGACACAGTGTCGGTGCCGATCGGCGCTCCGGTGTTCAACACCCGCGTGTACGTGCTGGATTCGCGCCTGCACCCGGTGCCGGTGGGCGTCGCGGGTGAGCTGTACCTGGCCGGTATCCAGCTGGCGCGCGGCTACGTGGCGCGACCGGATCTGAGCTCGGATCGGTTCGTGGCCAACCCGTTCGCCGCTGGCGAGCGCATGTACCGGACCGGCGACCTGGTCACCTGGACGAAGAAGGGCGAGCTGGAATACCTGGGCCGCACCGACTTCCAGGTGAAGCTGCGCGGTCTGCGCATCGAGCTCGGCGAGATCGAAGCCGCGCTCACCGCGCTGGATTCGATCGCCCAGGCCGTCGTCGTCGTGCGCTCGGACGAGCGCCTCGGAGACCAGCTGGTCGGCTACGTGATCGCGACCGCCGGTCAGGTCATCGACGTCGAATCCGCGCGGACCGAACTGGGCGGCGAGCTGCCCGGGTACATGGTGCCCTCGGCGTTCGTGGTGCTCGACGAGTTCCCGCTCAACGCCTCCGGCAAGCTGGATCGCAAGGCGCTGCCCGCGCCGGTGTTCGAGGTCAAGGCGTTCCGCGCGCCCTCGACGCCGATCGAGGAGATCGTGGCGGGCACCTTCGGCGACGTGCTCGGCGTGGCCCGCGTCGGCCTGGACGACGACTTCTTCGAGCTGGGCGGCAACTCGCTGGTCGCCACCCAGGTGACCGCGCGTCTCGGCGCGGCGCTGGACACCCAGCTCGCGGTGCGTGATCTGTTCGAGGCGTCCACCGTGGCCGCGCTTGCGGCCAGGGTCGAGCGCATCGCCGGGTCCGGCCGGTCGCGTCCGGAACTGACCGCGGTGGAACGGCCGGAGCGGATTCCGCTCTCGCCCGCGCAGGCGCGGTACTGGTTCCTCAACCAGTTCGACACGGCCACCTCGGCGGTGGACAACATCCCGCTGGCCGTCCGGCTCTCCGGCGCGCTCGACGTGCGCGCGCTGGAACAGGCGATCGGCGACGTGTTCGCCCGCCACGAGGTGCTGCGCACCACCTACCCGAGCTCGGCGGACGGGCCGCACCAGGTGATCCTGCCGGTGAACCTGCCGCAGCTGGATCCGGTCGGGATCGACGAGTCCGAGCTGATCGAGCGGGTCATCGCCTTCGCCATGACCACGTTCGACGTCACCGCAGAGGTGCCGTTGGCGGTCGCGCTGTTCCGCATCTCCGAGCAGGAGCACGTGGTCGCGTTCGTGGTGCACCATGTGGCCGCGGACGGCGCGTCGATGGGCCCGCTCGCGCGCGACCTGATGGCCGCCTACGTGGCCAGGGTCGGCGGCGACGCCCCGCAGTGGACGCCGCTGCCGGTGCAGTACGCCGACTACGCGCTGTGGCAGCGCGCGGTGCTCGGCTCCGAGGACGATCCGGAGTCGGTGGCCGCACGCCAAGTCGCCTACTGGAAGTCCGCGCTCGCCGGGCTGCCCGATCAGCTGGAGCTGCCCGCCGACCGCCCGCGCCCGCCCGCGCAGTCGTTCCACGGCAAGGCGCTGCGCTTCGAGCTCTCGCCGCAGCGGCACGCCGAGCTGGCGGAGCTGGCCCGCGCCAACAACGCCTCGCTGTTCATGGTCGTGCACGCGGCGCTCGCGGTGCTGCTCGCGCGGCTGTCCGGCACCGACGACATCGCGGTCGGCACGCCGATCGCGGGTCGCGGTGAGCGCGAACTCGACGATCTGATCGGCATGTTCGTCAACACGCTGGTGTTCCGCACCACGGTGCAGCCGGGCGACCGTTTCGCCGACCTGCTCGCCGACGTGCGCGAACGCGACCTGGAGGCGTTCGCCAACGCGGACGTTCCGTTCGAGCGCCTCGTCGAGGTCCTGAACCCGGAGCGCTCCACCGCGCGCAACCCGCTGTTCCAGATCGGCCTGTCCTTCCAGAACCTGGCCGAGACCACGTTGACGCTGCCCGGGCTCCAGGTGAGCGCGGTCAACTTCAACTCGCAGCTGGCCAAGACCGACCTGCACGTGACGCTCTACGACCGGTACGCCGACGACGGCACTCCGGCCGAGATCATCACCGAATTCGGTTACGCCACCGACTTGTTCGACGAGGCCACGGTGCAGGGCTTCGCGGACCGGTTCGTGCGGGTGCTGGACGCGGTGATCGCCGATGTGACGGTGCCGGTGGGCGAGATCGACCTGCTGGCAGGCACCGAGAGCGAACGGATCCTCCGCACCTGGAACGACACCGCGCACCCGGTGGACACCGATGCCACGCTGGTGTCGCTGCTCGACGCCGCCGTGGCCGAGGCCGCGGCTGGCACGGTCGCGCTGGTCGCCGACGCGGCTTCCGGTGACCGGACGCAGCTGACCTACGCCGAGCTGGATGCTCGGGTGAACCGGTTGGCGCGGTACCTGATCGGTCGCGGTGTGCGTCCGGAGGATCGGGTGGCGTTGGCGATTCGCCGGTCGGCGGATCTGGTGATCGCGATGTACGCGGTCGCCAAGGCCGGTGCGGCGTATGTGCCGATCGATCCGGATCAGCCGGTGGATCGTGTCGACTACATCCTCGGCACGGCCGCGCCGGTCTGCGTGCTGACCACGGCCAGGGACGCGTTCGAGACCACCGCGGCGGAGACCGTCGCGATCGACGAGCTGGATCTGTCCGGTCACTCGGATGCCCCCATCGCGGCCGGCGAGCGCAACGGTGTTCTGGTCGCGGCGAATACGGCGTATGTGATCTTCACGTCGGGTTCGACGGGTCAGCCCAAGGGTGTGGCGGTGCCGCACGGGGCGATCGTGAACCAGTTGCTGTGGAAGACTGCCAAGTTCGATCTCGACAGCGAGAACGTGGTGCTGCTGAAGACGGCGGCGACCTTCGACCTGTCGGTGTGGGAGTTCTGGTCGGCCGCGGTCAGCGGCGGACGCCTGGTGATCGCGACCGCAGACGGTCACCGTGATCCGGCGTACCTCAACGAACTGATGCGTTCGACCGGTGTGACCACGTTGCACGTGGTTCCGTCGATGCTGGACGCGCTGCTCACCGAATCCGGTGGACGCATGCCGAATGCGCTGCGGCGCGTCCTCGCCATTGGCGAGGCGCTGCCCGCGGCGACCGCGCAGAAGTTCCGGCGCGCCAACGCGGCCGGGCTGTACAACCTGTACGGCCCGACCGAGGCGGCGGTGTCGATCACCAACCACGCCGTCACCGTGGCCGACGAGTTCTCGGTCTCGATCGGCGCGCCGGAGTGGAACAGCCAGGTCTACGTGCTGGATTCGCGCCTGCGGCCGGTTCCGGTCGGCGTTTCCGGCGAGTTGTACCTGGCCGGTGCGCAATTGGCGCGCGGCTACTTCGCCCGCCCCGACCTGTCCGCGGAACGGTTCGTCGCCAACCCGTTCGGCGAGCCGGGCGCGCGGATGTACCGCACCGGTGACCTGGTCGCGTGGAACGCGGGCGGTGAGCTGGAATACCGTGGCCGCACCGACTTCCAGGTGAAGATCCGCGGCTTCCGCATCGAGCTCGGCGAGATCGAGGCCGCGCTGCTGCGGCAGGACACGATCGCGGCGGCGGCGGTGCTCGCGCACAACGATCCCGGCCTCGGCGATCGGCTCGTCGCGTACGTCGTGCCGTCGGCGGCCGGAATCGACTCCGAGACCGGCGAACTGGACAAGCGCAAGCTGCAGTCCGCGCTGGCGGCGGAGCTGCCGTCCTACATGGTGCCGAGCGCCTTCATGGCGCTGGAAGCCTTGCCGCTCAACGCGAACGGCAAGCTGGACCGCAACGCGCTGCCGCAGCCGACATTCGAGAAGGCGGCGTTCCGCGCGCCGGTGACCCCGGCCGAGCAGATCGTGGCCGGCGTGTTCAGCGACGTCCTCGACGTCGAGCACATCGGCGCCGACGACGACTTCTTCGCGCTCGGCGGCAACAGCATCCTGTCGATCCAGCTGGTGTCGCGGGCCAAGGCGCTCGGCGTCGAGTTCAGCGTCCGCGACGTATTCGACCAGCGCAGCGTGGCCGCGCTGGCGGCCATCGCGACCGCGACGCAGGCCGAACGGGAGCAGCCTGCCGAACTGCCAGGCGGCGGTGTCGGCGAGATGCCGCTGCCGCCCGCGGTGGCCGCCGCGCTCGCAGGCGGTGCGCCGTTCCGGCGGTTCGCGCAGTCCGCGCTGCTCGCGCTGCCCGCCGCGCTGGACTGGTACACGCTGGTCGACGCGCTCGAGGCCCTGTTCGACCGGCACGACGCGCTGCGCACGACACTGCGTGCGGAGGGCGAAGGCTGGGTGTTCGAGGCCATGCCGCGAATCGACGTGGAGCCGTTGCTGTGCGAGGTCCGGGTCGAGAAGAGCGCCGAGTACGCCGATCTGCTCGCGGCCGAGCGCGCCGCCGCGGTCGACCGGCTCGATCCGGCCGACGGTGTGATGGCGCAGTTCGTGCTGTTCACCTTCGCGGACCACCGTCCCGACGAATTGCTGGTCGTGGCACACCGTTTCGCGGTGGACGCGCGGTCCTGGCGGGTTCTGCTCGCCGAACTGGCCACCGCGGCAGAGCAGCTCGGCGTCGACGCGCCGCTCGAGCTGCCCGCCACCGGCACCACGCTGCGGCGCTGGGCGCACAGCGTGGCCGCCGACGAAGCCGCCGCTCACGAGTCGGAACTGCCGTTCTGGCAGGAGATCTCGGCGACGGACGAACCGCTGCTCGGCGCGCGGGCGTTCGATCCCGCGATCGACACCGTGGCCACCGTCGACCGGGTGCGGATCACCGTGCCCGCCGAGGTGACCGACGCGGTGCTGAACATCGCCCCCGCCCGCTTCCACGGCGCCGCGGCCGACGCACTGCTCGCGGCATTGGCCATGGCGCTGGTGCGCTGGCGCGGCGAACAGCACGGCACCGCCGCGGATGAGCACGGCGCCGCCGCGCTGATCCGCCTCGCGGGCGACGGCCGCGCCGCGCACGCCGTGGGCGCCGCGCACCTGGATCGCACGCTCGGCTGGTTCGATCTCACCCACCCGGTGCGGGTCGACCTGGACGGCGCCGACCTCGGCGACGCCTTCGCGGGCGGCGTCGCGGCGGATCGGATCCTGAAGGCGGTCAAGGAGCAGCTGCTCGCCGTGCCCGACAACGGGCGTGGTCACGGGCTGCTCGGACTGGCCGACACCGCGCAGGTCGCCTTCCGCTACCTGGGCGCGCTGCCCGCCGAGATCGTCACCGTCGCCGACCCCGCCCGGCCGGCGGCCGCGGCGCTCGACATCGACGCGATGGTGCTCGACGGTGCGAGCGGACCGGAGCTGGTGGCGTCGTTCGCCTTCCCGACCGGCCTGCTCACAGCCGAGCGCGTCGGCGAACTCGCCGAAACCTGGGTGTCCGCGCTGACCGCGCTTGCCACCCGGATCCGCAGGCCCGACGCCGGCGGCCACACGCCGTCCGACATGCCGCTGGTGCGGGTCGGCCAGACCGACATCGAGCTGTGGGAGCGGAGCTACCCCGGCCTCACCGAGGTCTGGCCGCTCACGCCGCTGCAGTCCGGTCTGCTCTTCCACGCGCTGATGACCACCGCCACCGTGGACGTCTACAACATGCAGGCCGTGGTCGAGCTGAGCGGCGAGGTGGACGCCGAGCGGTTGCACGCCTCGGCGCAGGCGCTGCTCGACCGCTACCCGAACCTGCGCACCGCGTTCGTCACCGACTCCACGGGCCAGTCCGTGCAGATCGCGATGGACGGCGTCGAGGTGCCGTGGCGCGAGGTGGATCTCACCGATCTGCCCGAGGCCGAGCGGGAGGCGGAGCTGCGCAGGCGGCTCGCCGATGACCTGGCGCAGCGGTTCGACATGGCCGTGCCGCCGCTGGTGCGCTACGGCCTGTACCGCACCGCCGCCGACCACTGGCACCTGGTCATCAGCACCCACCATGTGCTGCTGGACGGCTGGTCGATGCCGCTGCTGATGCAGGACCTGCTGGTGCTGTACGCGGTGCGCGGCGACGCCTCCGCGCTGCCGGAGGTCGCGTCCTACCGGACGTTCCTGGAGTGGCTCTCGGGCCGCGACCTGAACGCCTCGCTGCGGACATGGGCGGGCGCGTTCGAGGGACTGGACGAGCCGACCGAGCTTGCCCCGCAACCGCGTTCGGCCGAGGAGTACGAGACCGGCAAGCTGGTCACCCACCTCGACGCCGACCGCACCCGCAGGCTCACCAAGCACTGCGCGGAACTCGGCATCACGGTGAACACCCTGGTGTCGGCGGCTTGGGGCATCCTGCTCGGCAGGCTCACCGGACGCTCGGACGTGGCCTTCGGCGCGACGGTGTCGGGCAGGCCCGCAGAGCTGCACGGCGTCGAATCGATGGTCGGCCTGTTCATCAACACGCTGCCCGTCCGGGTGCGCATCGATGACCGCGCCACCATCGAGGAGCAGCTGCGGCAGTTGCAGCGCGAGCAGGCCGATCTGCTGGATCACCACTACGTCGGCCTGGCCGACATCCAGCGGGCGGCGGGGGCCGGGTCGCAGTTCGACACGCTGTTCGTGTTCGAGTCCTACCCGATCGACCGCGAGGCGATCGAGGCGGCCAGCTCGATCGACGGCATGTCGGTGACCGGGGTGGACGTCAGCAACACGACGCACTACCCGCTGACACTGAAGGTCGCGGCCGAGTCGATCCTGGAGATCAGCCTCGAGTACCTGCTCAGCCGGTTCACCGCCGAGGAGGTGCAGACGCTGTCCACCCGGTTGGTGCGGGTGCTGGACTCGCTGCTCGGCGACCCGTCCGGACTCGTCGGCGACATCGACATCCTGGACAGCGCCGAACGCGCCCAGCTGCTCGCCGAATCCGGCGTGGCGGCGACGGCCGCGGTGCCGGAGTCGGCGAACCGAGTCGGCACGCGAACCGTGGCCACGGTGCTCGCCGACGTGGTCGAGGCGGATCCGCAGGCGCCCGCGCTGCTCGTCGACGGCGACGAGATCGCCTACCACGTGCTGGATCGGCGTTCCTCGCAGCTGGCTCGGGTCCTGATCGCGCGGGGCGCCGGTCCCGGCGACGTCGTCGCGGTGGCGCTGCCGCGCGGTGTCGACGCCGTGGTCGCGGCATGGGCCGTGCAGAAGGCGGGCGCCGCCTGCCTGTTCGCCTCGGGCCTGAGCGCGGACGAGATCGCCGCGGCCGGAGCCGGTTTCGGCATCGGCGAAGCGGCGACCGAGGGCGCGGCGCGCTGGCTCGTGCCGAGCGATCCGCAGGTGCAGACCGAACTGGCCGCCGCCGCAGGACACCCGGTGTCCTACGCGGACCGGGTGCGCTCGCTCGGCGAAGAGCACCCGGCCTTCGTGGAGCTGGTCGACGGCGCGCCGGTCGCGCTGAGCCAGACCGCGGCGCTCGACCTGGCCGAACGCATCCGCGACGAGAACGCGATCGACTACGAATCGACCACGTTCACCACCGCCGCCGCTGGCCGCGCCGCGCTGTGGGAGTTCGTCGCGACGTCCACCGCGGGCGCACTCTCCGTGCTCCCCACGGCCGACGACATCGCCGACGACCTCGCCGACGGCGAAGTCACCCACTGGTTCGTCGCCCCCGGCGAACCGACCGACGCCGCCGACGAGGAGATCCGCCTCATCGTCGCGGAGTGATGTGCCTGCTCAGTCGGCACGGAAGACGACCTTGTCGACCGTGCCGACTGAGCGGTCTCCGAGACGACCACATTGCAGGACCGCATGGTGAAGCCGGTTCTCTTCGCCGAGGCGGGTATTCCGAATTACGTCATTCCTGGGACTTGCTACGCCAGCGGTCGAGAGCGGTACCGACCAGCGCCCGAGCCGCCTTGCCGCTGACAGACTGCGCGGCCAGCGTTTCGAACGCTCGGGTGTATAACGCGAGAACCAGAGTCGGTCACTTGGTGCGGATTCCCTCCGCGCCGTATGCGAACTCGGCATAGGGCGTAGCCACCTCCCACAGTCGTTCTCGAACGCTGCGGCAGTAGGCAACTATGTGCGGGTCGTCGGTCGCAGCGACCCCGACCCCGGAGCCCTTGGCGTCAACGACGTTGAAGGCAACCGTCGAATCGTCATACAGCCACCAATCATCCCGAGGTAGCTCCCCTGCGAGATGCCGAGTTACGTATCGGATGTCTTCCCCAGCGCTCGCGTTCTCGGGGGTGATCGAAAGCAACCAGCGGTGGTAGTCCGGCAACGGCACCGTGACCACTCGAACCCGCGAGACGGCTACGCCTCGATTCGTAGCGTCCCGTATCAGGTTCAGCCACGGCTGAAACCATGCGTAGTCGTCATCTCGGTGACCTTCTAGGAACCGCGCCAGTTGCGGGTTCTCGTCGTCTACGTCGTAGGCGTCCCTGGTTTCGAGGTGGAACGCGGAGCGCTCAGCTTGCCGGAACAGGTCCCAGAACGCTTGTCCTTGTAGCAGTCGCACCGAAAAACTTCCTTTCTCGCTTCGGCACCTCGATAGCCGTTTCGTCGTCGGCCAGGTCGAGCTGGCTCAGCGTCTCGTCATCCGTGATCGGTCGACCACTGAGGGAAAAGGTGCCGCGCCCGGTATCGCTGAGTGTGGCCCCGATGAATGTATCCGGCTCAGCGAACCCGAGGAGCAAGTGTGGGATTTCGATTGTTCCGGGCTCGTCGGTCTCCCATCCTTGCGGGCCACATGCTCGCTTCGCGAGATGGGTTGGTGGACAGTGCGACCCATGATCGCGTGGCGGTCACGGCGATGGGTCAGCAAGCCGACTTACGCAACTCGCGCCATTCCCCGCAACGATCTCGAGGCAGCCCGGAACTGGATGGTCGCGTCTCTCGGAATCTGATGGAACCAAGTCGTAAGCGTTCGGCTCGCCTTGCTCCTAGTTCTTGGTTTCAGAGCTAGGGTCGGGCAGGCCCAACCGGCGCGGTTGGCGAATGTCTGTGGGTTGGAGGCGATTCGATGACGACGCCGGTTCCCGGCTCGGAATGTTGGACGTCCGCCGACCTCGATCGCATGCCTGATGACGGACTGCGGTACGAGGTGCTCAACGGTCAGCTCGTCGTGAACGCCTTTCCGACGCCGCGGCATCAGTGGGTGATCAAGCGGCTGGAGAGCGCGCTGGAGGCCGTCCGGTCTGATGGGTACGAGGTGATGCAGGGCGTCGGTGTCTTGATCGGAGACGACGAGCCGATTCCCGATCTGATCGTGGTCTCCGGCCCGATCGACTGGGATGGTCGCGGGATTCCTGTCGAGCAGGTTGAGCTCGCCGTCGAAGTGGTTTCCAAGTCGACCACATTGCAGGACCGCATGGTGAAGCCGGTTCTCTACTCCGAGGCGGGTATTCCGAATTACTGGCGCTTCGAGTTCAACCCCTTCAAAGGCCAGTTGCCGGGTGAGTCACTGCCTGTCGCGTTCGTCCATGCGCTCGGTGGCGACAGCAGCTACGAGCCAACGCACCGGGTCGCTGCCGGCGAGAAGGTCACCGTCCGAACTCCTTTCGAGTTCACCATCGATCCCGCCGCGCTCTTGCCCTGAACCCGATCGAAGGCCGCTGCCGCGGTGAGTGCCCCGTGGCATGGGCGGGAGCCAACCCGCCCATGCCGTCGACCGCGCTACGCGCCGGGCTCCTAGTTGCAGCTGTAGGCGGAGCCGCACCGCAGCATGCGCAGCAGCGGATCGAGGACAGCACTACCCGACGACGCGCCCGGTGCGGGCTCGCCGGGCGCGATCACCGGTGTGGGGGTAATCGGTTCGGCCGCAGCCGGACCCGCTGTGAGAACGGCTCCGAAGGCCAGTGCCGCGACGCCTGCGCCGAGTAGCTTGGTGAACGACATTTTGAATCCTTTTCAGTTCCATGGTTATGGATGGCGGCTCGCAGTGTTCCGCATTTGACCAATCGGTCGCATTAGCTCCTGCGTTACGAAAACTGGCCCGCGCCAAGTAATTCCGGAGTCACTGACCTGGTCAGGCGGGAATGGCGTATTCCTCGAAGGTCAGGAGCATGCACGTCTCGGCGATCGGCGTCACCGGAGCTGCTCGGCGGGTACGAGCGCCAGAAGTTCGTCGACCGACCACTGGTCGTAGACGTGCGTCCCGTGCTTCGAAGCCAGCACGCGGCCGTCGGGGGCGATGAGGAAATCCGCGGGCAGACCGAGCGGGCCGCCGTCGGGTCGGGCCGGGGGAGCGGGGCGGTCGCCGCGCAGCGCGGCGCGCAGGTCATGGGCGACGGCGCGGGCGATGGCGGGCCAGCCGCGCGGGTCGAGCAGGGCGCGCGGCGCGGACTCGACGCCGAACTCGCGATAGAGGATGCGGTCCGGGTCGGCAATCACATCGAGCGGCAGATCGTCGGTGTACTTGCGCAGTTCGTCCGCGTGCGAGTGGAAGACGATCACCTCGCGGATGTTCGCCGCGGTGATCTCGGCGTGGCGCGTGACGATCGAGCGCAGGTGCAAGTTGCACACCGGGCAGCCGGCGAAGCGGCGGAATTGCAGGTGAACGAGGCAATCGGGGTCCGGGACGGGTACCTCGACGCCGGTGATGGTCCGCAGGGTGCGTGCGGCGACGGAAGTCGGCAGTGACATGGTGTCTCCTTCGTAGGTGTACGACGTACTCCTACCGCCAGTATGCGCGTACCTTGTACGCTGTCAACCCATGCCACGTCCTCGCTCGCTGACCACCGACGATCTCGGCAACGCCGCCCTCGCTGTCATCGACCGCGACGGGCTCGAAGGACTGACCATGCGTGCCGTCGCGAAGGAACTGGACATCGCCACCATGGGCCTGTATCGCTATGTCGCAGACCGGGATCGGCTCGAAGTGCTGGTGGTCGACCGGGTGCTCGGCGCCATGGAGACCGCGCCGCCGGAAGGGGAGGACTGGCGAGCCAGGGCCGCGGTCCTGCTGGCGCGCATGCGCGCCGCCGTCGCGGCCCATCCCGCCGTGGTGCCGCTGATCTTGCGGCACCGCCAGTCCTCGACCGCGTCGCTGCACTGGATGGAGGCCATGCTGGCGGTACTCACCGCCGCGGGCTTCACCGGCCGGGAGCGGGTGATCGCGCAGCGCACGGTGGTCGGTTTCCTGCTCGGCTTCCTGCAGAACGAGCACTACGCCTCGATCGCGGGGCCGGGCACCGCGACCATCGCGGCGCTGGCCACCGACGATTTCCCGCTGCTGGTGCAGACGGCGAGCCAGGCGCGGAGGATGTCGGTCGACGACGAATTCCGCGGCGGCGTCGAGATCGTGCTGCGCGGACTGTCCCCGCGCTGAATCCAGCTGCGGCCGTGCGCGATCCGGCTACCCGAAGACCTTCGCGAGGTCGACGGCCTCGGCCATCGCCCGCGCGCCAGCGTCGTTGAGGTGCATGCCGTCACCGCTGTCGAACTCGGGCCGGATGTAGTCCGGGCGCTGCGGATCGGCGACGGCGCCTGCCACGTCGAACACCGAGTCGAAAACGTCTGTGCCACGGATCCATTCGTTCACAGCGCGCCGGGTCGCCAGGGTCTCGGCGACGGGGAGGTCAGGGTAGATGCAGCCCGCGTAGGGGCCGATGGTGGCGGCGTGGATGGTCAGCCCGGCGGCGTGCGCGCGGCCTGCCAGTTCGGTGAAGCCATCGATGAGTTCCGTTGCGGTGGCGGGTGCTTGGCCGCCCATGCCGCCGAGGATGAGGTCGTTGATGCCGAAATGGATGAGCACGTGGCGCACGCCGGGCACATCGCGTGCGTCGCGATCGAACCGGTCCAGGCCGCGTTCGCCGATCTCCCCGGTGAGCAGCCGGTTTCCGCCGATGCCCTGGTTCACCACCCAACCGCGTTGCGTGCGCTCGTTGAGCACGTCCACCGAGCGGCGATTGGCGCCGAGTGTGCTGCCGACGCCCTCGAACCACGAATCCCCGAAGGCGACGGCGATATCGGTCCCGGCCGGCGCGAGGACATCGACGCCGCTCACGAAGAACCGGGAGGGAATCTCCTGCGCGCCCGGCATTTCCGTCCCGCCGGTGTGATCGCCACCGGCGACATAGGCGATTTCGGTTGGCATGTGCGAAAAGGTCGCGAGCCCGGTCGGCTCGGGCAGGTAGAGGCTGAGCAGCAGATCGTCGCCCGCCTGCACCGCGAGGTCGATCGGATCACTGAGCACGTCGCCGCCCGCGGGCACGGTCAGTTGCGCGGTCCCCGAGAACCGCACTTCGCGGTCGGTCTCCTGGACGATCGCGTCGGCGGTCTTGCGCAGCGCGATCCTGGCCGCCCTGATGACGAGCGGGGTCTGTCCGTAGCGGTTGGTCAGGCGAACGCGAATCTGCTCGCCGCCGCCCGCCATGTGCAGTACCTGGCGCAGGGTCTGATCGGCGAACTCGTGCGGTTCGGTGAGCTTGATCCGCTCGTCCGGGCTGATCACGGCCGAGCGGAAGCCTGCGACCCAGCGGGTGGCTTGAGGTGTCATGAGAACTCCCAAGTTGTTGACGTGAGGAATATTGCGTAGGCATATATCTACTCCAATGTATTCCTCTCGTCAACTATCCGCGCGTCAAATACGTGCGGTAGAGTCCGGGCACATGGACGAGTCCGACCTCTTCGACGATCCGCGCCTGACCGCGATGGGCCTGCTCTACGAGGCGCGCGACGGTCTGCTCGCCAAGCTGGAGCCGACCTGGAAGTCGAGCGGCCTCTCCGGCTTGGACCTGAATGCGTTGCTTCGCCTGAGCCGTTCCCCCGAACGGCGGCTGCGAATGACCGACCTCGCGACACAGACCTCGCTGTCGACCAGCGGTGTCACACGACTGGTCGATCGGTTGTCGGCGGCGGGATTGGTCGAGCGCGTGCTCGACCCGGCCGACCGCCGCAGCGCCCGCGCGGTGCTGACCGACGCCGGGGTGCGCCGCCTCGAACAGGTACTGCCGGACTATCTCGACGCGATTCAGCGCTGGTTCACCGGTCTGCTCACGCCGGAACAGCTCGACGCGCTGACCACCGCGCTGCGGATCGTCCGCGACGCCACCAACCCGGACGCCACCGCGCGCACCGACTGACGGGTTACTCGCTCGCCTCCAGTAGTCGCTCCAGTCCGTCGAGGACGAGTTCGAGGCCGAATTCGAAATCCGCGATGCCGTCGTGCGCGCCGTCGATGACGAGGCGGGTGAGCGCGTTCATATGCGGGTGCGTCGATTCCGGGATGCGTGGCAAGAAATACGTTGCCGCCGAGATGTATTCGGAAGGATCCAGTGGAAAGGTCGACTCCCGCAGCGTGAATCCGTAGATGTGCGCGTCCATCGCGTTCCATGCCCGGTCCGCCTGCTGATAGGTGAAACCGGCGGCGCGCAGGCAGCCGAGTGTGGCGTCGACGTAGCGCAGCATCGCCGGGCCGACGTTCACCCGCGAGCCGATCAGCCCGGTCGCCCAGGGGTGGCGGCGTAGCACGTCGTGCGCCGAGACGGCGCGGGTGTGCAGCGCCGCCCGCCAGTCCCCGCCGATCTCGGGCACCGCCATCTCGGCGACCACCAGATCCGCGATCCCGTCGAGCAGGTCGTCCTTGTTCGCGACGTGGTTGTACAGCGACATCGCCTCCACGCCGAGGGCTTGGGCCAGCTTGCGCATGGACAACGCGTCGAGTCCCTGTTCGTCGGCGAGGTGGACGGCGGTTTGCAGGACGCGCTCGCGGGTGAGCCGGGCACGCTCGGCGGGCTTGGTCATCGATCGCTCTCCCTTGACGTACTTACACCGTAAGTGTAGCGTTCGGAGCGTCGCACTTACGGTGTAAGTAGAGGTGGTAATCGCCATGTCGAAGTCGTCGAGCCCGCGCACAGCGATCGAACGGGACGTGATGACCGCGGTCGTCGCACCGCGCTACGGGTCCAGTGACGTCCTGCGCGTGGAGGAGGCGCCGCGCCCGGCGCCCGCCGCGCATCAAGTCCTGGTGCGGGTCAGGGCGGCCGCCGTCGCCTCGGGTGACGTGCACCTGCTCACCGGCAAGCCGTACCTCATCCGGCTGATGGGTTTCGGGGTGCGCAGGCCCAAGCATCCGGTGATCGGCCATGATCTCGCGGGCGAGGTGGTGGCCGTCGGGTCGGCGGTCACTTCGCTCCGGATCGGTGATCGGGTCTACGGGGCAACGGATTTCGGCGCGTTCGCCGAGTACGTGTGTGTCGACGCCGCGACGCTCGCGCCGATGCCCGCCGGTCTCTCCTTCGAACAGGCTGCCGCCGTGCCGGATTCGGGCATGACCGCGCTGCAAGGGCTGCGCGATGTCGGCGGGGTGCGCGCCGGGCAGTCGGTGCTGATCAACGGCGCGTCCGGCGGTGTCGGCAGTTTCGCGGTGCAGATCGCCAAGGCGCTCGGCGCGCGGGTGACGGCGGTGTGCAGCACCCGCCATGTCGAATACCTCCGCGGCCTCGGCGCGGATCGGGTGATCGACTACACGGCAGCGGACTTCGTCGAATCCGGCGAACGCTACGACGTGCTGCTCGACCTGGTCGGCAACCGCAGCCTCTCCGACTGCCGCAGGGTGCTCACGCCCGAGGGCGTCTTCGTATCCTCCGCGGGCTCGCCGGGCGGGGACTGGATCGGTCCGGTGCTCTGGATCGGGCGGGTGGTCGTGGCCGACCTTTTCACCCGGCAGACCATGCGTCCGCTGCTGATGAAGCCGCGGCGAGCCGACCTGGAATTCCTGACCGAGCTCGTCGAGACCGGCAAGGTGCGCCCGGTCATCGAGCGCGAATACCCCTTGCGCGACGCCGCGACCGCGATCGCCCACGTCGCCGAAGGTCACGCCCAGGGCAAGACGGTGCTGATCGTCAGCCGGTCCGGTGCCGGCGAACCTTTGTGAGGGTTTCGCAGCGCTCCATCGCGTACCAGCGGCGGCCGCCGGGACGGGAGTCGTCGACGAAAGCAGGCCGCACTCGGCGGCGCACACCCGGATGTGGGCGGCGAGCGGCCCGCTGAACAGGTCGATGGCGGCGCGCGAGCGTTGGCGGCGCCGCGCGGGCAGTTGACGCGGCGTAGGTCGCGGTCGTGTCCTCGGTCGGCCCGGCACGAGCGTGGGGACGCGCCACCGCGGCATTGATCGCCGAAATGTCCTCAGGCACAGGCGAATAACCAAGTGCTTCGGCAAATTCGAGACTGATGTGCAGGCCACGAACATCGACATGCTGGTCAGCGTGGAGGGAAGGCTTTCGAGCGGGCAGTCGGCCGTCGAGGAGGCGCGGAGTGGGTGCGGGCGATCGGGAGGCGCACGCTGGTCGCGCATAAACGCGGTCGATCGAGTTCTGGCACCGGGACCAGTCGGGTTGGCTGATCTGGCCGGACATGTGTGGTGCAGGTCACCGGGGTGTGGCGAAACCGGTTGAGCCCCAACCGCGTCCAGTAATAGCGAAGACAATACGAGGGAGGGTGAAATGAAGACGATCATGACTGGCCGCCGATTCATCACTGCTGTTGCTCTGGCCGCGGTTTGCACCGGCGGTCTCGCGGTGGTCGGGACAGGTAGCGCAGGGGCAGAGACACCTACCTCCGTCGCCGTGGCGGTCGATTCGGCGGTGCCGTGGGAGTTCGAGCGCGATGCTAGGTACTACGCGCGGGTGTCGTGCTACTTCGAGACTCTGGACCGGAAGAACACTCGTGGTCCGCAGAAGTTCGAGGGCAGCGGCAAGACCGAAGTCGATGCGGTGAACGATGCCAAGCGCAAGGCTCAAGGCACTGTGGAGCGAGGGTGGAAGTTGAAGCACTGCCGCACCGACGACACATGGAAGAAATGACAGAAAGGTCTGCGCATGGACGACGATGACCGCCAGGTCTGGCAGGTCGCGATAGGTCTCGGGCTGCCCGACACTGCAGGTCCCGGATCTCGCGAGAGCGAGGAGATCCACCCCATCGCTCTGGCTCTGGAAGAGAGCGCCCATCGGATCCGCGGGGTCAACCGTATCCCGTGCTACACCGAGTTCGGCCCGGTCATCGAGATCGCGGCTTTCGCTCGGCGAGCGTACGGAGACGACTACGACCCAGCGGCCATCCCGGTCGAATGCAGCCTGGCTATCTATGTGACAGAGGAGGAACTGGACGAACTCGTGCAGGCCGTTGTGGAGGATCTCGGCGTCGATGAGCACGGATACTCGACCGTTGCTGGCCGAAAAGTCACCCTCGGGCTCCGGTCCATCTCGCTGGACTCTCCGGACAACAGCTTCTACCAGCACCTCGTTGACCAGTATCGGAACTAGGTAGCTCGGAGTGAGCGCGGCGGTTCAGGAGACGGCGTCCGCGAAGCGCTCGGCCAGCGCGCGGACGCGCTCGACGAGCTCGGGCGGCTCGTGCACCCGGAAGGGGAAGTCGAACAGCGCCACGTACACGGCGAGCTCGTCGAGCGAGTTGGAACCCGTTCGCAGCAGGCAACTTTCGTCGTCGATCGGCTCGATGACGCCCACCGTCGGCGCGATGCGGTCGGCGGCCACCGCCGCGGACACGCGAAGGGTGATGCGGGCGGCGTATCGGTAGGGCGCGGTCGTCACGCCTCGCGAGATGTAGCCCGCCAGGTCGATTTCGGGCGCCTCGCGCGGCGCGAATCGAGGCCCGGTGGGGATGCGCGGGTGCATCCGGTCGACCCGGTAGGTGCGCCAGTCGTCGCGATCGACATCCCAGCCGATGAGGTACCAGCGGCGGCCGGTGTGCGCCAGCCGGTGCGGTTCCACGGTGCGTAAAGCGCTCTCGCCCTCGTGGTTTCGGTAGTCGAAGCGCAACCGGTGCTGATCGCGGATGGCGGCGGCGACGGCGGTGAGCACATCCGGATCGACCGTCGCGCCCGCGGCGGGCACGGTGACCGTCACCGAGTGCAGCAGCTGCACGCGATGCCGCAAACGGGAGGGGAGTACCTGCTCGAGCTTGGTGAGGGCCCGCAGCGAGCTTTCCTCGATACCGGCGATGGTGCCGCCCGCGGCGGTACGCAGACCGACCGCGACGGCCACCGCCTCGTCGTCGTCGAGCAGCAGCGGAGGCAGCTTCGCGCCCGCGCCGAGCCGGTATCCCGCCACCCCGGCGGTGGCCTGCACCGGATAGTCGAGGGCGCGCAGCTTGTCGATGTCGCGGCGGACGGTGCGCACGTCGACCTCGAGGCGGGCGGCCAGCTCGGCCCCCGTCCAGTCGCGCGGGGTTTGCAACAGCGACAGCAAGCGCAGCAGCCGGGCGGAGGTTTCCAACATGCGAGCAAGTTTGCCCGAAGCCTAGGGCCGAAGCTGTCCTAGGTCGCTCCTATCGTAGTTCTCATGACCTTCGAGATCACCGAATTCCGCATCGACATCCCGCAGCAGCAGCTCGACGACCTGCACCGACGGCTCGACGCGGTGCGCTGGCCCGCGCCACTGCCCGGCGACGACTGGGACACCGGCGTGCCCACCGCGTGGCTGCGTTCGCTGGTCGAGCACTGGCGCACCGGCTACGACTGGCGCGCCGCCGAACGCGAACTCAACGCGCATCCGCAATTCCGCACCGAGATCGACGGCCAGACCATCCACTTCCTGCACGTCCGCTCGCCCGAACCGGACGCTCTTCCGCTGCTGCTCACGCACGGCTGGCCCGGCTCGGTGGTCGAATTCCTCGATCTGATCGGCCCGCTGACCGATCCGAGGTCGCACGGCGGCGATCCCGCCGATGCGTTCCACGTCGTCATCCCCGCACTACCCGGGTTCGGATTCTCCGGTCCCACCCGCGAATCCGGTTGGACCATCGAGCGAGTCGGGCGGGCATGGGCGGAATTGATGCGCAGGCTCGGCTACGACCGCTACGGCGTGCAGGGCGGCGACATCGGCGCGGCGGTCAGTCCCGAGGTCGCGCGGGTCGCGCCGGACCGGGTGGTCGGCGTGCACACCAACGGCGGCACGGGCGCGTTCCCGCCGCTCCCGCTCCCGGAGGAGGAGCTCGCCGAGCTGACCGACCTGGAGCGGGACCGGATCCGCCGGATCGAGGCGTTCATGAACGAGGAGTTCGGCTATATCGCGATCCAGTCCACCCGTCCACAGACCCTCGCCTACGGGCTCACGGATTCGCCGGTCGGCCAATTGGCCTGGATCATGGACAAATTCCGCGAGTGGACACACCCGCGCGCGGTGGAACCGGACAAGATCATCGACCGGGACCGCCTGCTGACCAACGCGATGCTGTACTGGCTCACCGGAACGGCGGGCTCCGCGGCCTACGTGGGCTACGCGCAGGACGCGCCGTGGGGCGCGACCAAGGTGAACTCCGGTGTGCCGACCGGTGTGCTCGTGTTGGCCCACGACGTCGCCATCCGCCGCTACGACGAGCGGGAGAACACCATCACCCGCTGGACCGACGTGGACCGCGGCGGGCATTTCGCCGCATTGGAGGAGCCGGAGCTGCTCACCGACGACGTGCGCGCGTTCTTCCGCGACCTGCGCTGAAGCTGAAAGACGCTGCCGCGCCCGTTCCGGCATGTCGTCGCCGGAACGGGCGCACAATCGATGGGCAGGACCGCGGTGAGCAGGAGCGATCGCCATGACCGAGCCGTTGCGAATGACGCAGGAACATCGAGAGGCCTTCTGGCGGCGCTGCGGCTGGTCACCCGAGCAGCCCGAGACACAGCGCCGCGCGATCGAGCAGCGCTGGGGCGACGAGTGGATCGACCTGGCCGAAGTTCTCGGCTGGTGAGGCGCTCCGCTCAGTCCGCGCCGAGTTCGCCCGCGCGTCGCCACGAGTCGCGCTCGGCGACAAAGGCTTTCGCCTGGACAACGCGGAAGCGGTCGATGTCGGCGGCGTTGCCGGCGAGGAACGCGCGGTAGTCCGCGAGCCGGAACTCGCCCTCCTCGGCGCGCACCTCCACCTTGCCCGCGGCGAAATCGGCTCGCATGTCGAGCAATTCCTCCGCGCTGACCGGGTACCAGCTGATGCGGTCGAAATAGCGCAGCAGCCAGGGTGTCTCGGTGGCGGCGTGGTTCCACACCTGGGTGGTACGTCCGACGAACTGGTAGCCGCCCGGACCTTCCATGCCGTAGATGCACAGATACGCGCCGCCGATCCCGACCGCGTTCTCCGGCGTCCAGGTGCGTGCGGGGTTGTACTTGGTGGTCACCAGCCGGTGGCGTGGATCGATCGGGGTGGCCACCGGCGCGCCGAGGTACACGTCGCCGAGACCGAGCACCAGATACTTCGCACCGAAGACGGTGTCGTAGACGTCCTGCACCGTGGCAAGCCCGTTCATCCGGCGGATGAACTCGATGTTCCACGGGCACCATGGCGCGTCGGCGCGCACGCCGTGCATGTAGCGGGTGATCGCTTCCTTGGTGGCGGGATCGTCCCAGGAGAGCGGCAGGTGCACGGTGCGGCTCGACACTACGAGGTCCGCGCCCGCGGGCAGCTCCCGCTCGGCTTCGGCGAGCAGCTCCAGCAGCACGGGCACGGGCAGGACGTGCGGATCGACGCGGATCTGCAAGGACCGCACACCGGGGGTCAGCTCGACCACCCCGCGCGGGTTCGCCGCCAGCAGGTGCTGGTGCAACGCGTGCACGCGGGCCCGCAAGCCGAGATCCAACGTCATCGCGCCGTATTCGACGAGCACGCCGTCGTCGCCCGCCCGGCGATACGTCACTCCCGTCTCCGCGTCCGCCTCGGCGCGGCGCAGCACGCCGTCGTCGCCGTCGCCGCCTGCGGAAAGAACCGAAGGCCACGACGCGCGACGGCCGGGACCGAGTTCGCGCAGCGAGGCGGCGTGCTCGCGGCGCACCGGCACGAAGCGCACCGCATCGCCGGGGCTGAGCTGGCCCAGCTTCCATCGGTCGGCCGCGACGACCGTGACCGGGCAGACGAACCCGCCGAGGCTCGGACCGTCGGGTCCGAGCAGAATGGGGGTGTCACCGGTGAAATCCAGCGCGCCGACGGAATACGGCGTGTCGTGGATGTTGGACGGATGCAGTCCGGCTTCCCCGCCGTCGGGGCGTGCCCACTCCGGCTTGGGGCCGATCAACCGCACGCCGGTGCGGTCGGAGTTGAAGTGCACCTCGTAGTCGGTGCCGACGATGGCGTCGAAATCGGCGCGGGTGAAGAACTCCGGTGCGCCGTGCGGTCCCTCGGTGACGGCCAGTTCCCAGCGCTTGGCCAGCGCCGGGCGGTCGTCGGTCGGCACGGCGGTCGCGAGAGGATCGCGCGGCGCGCCCAACGGCAGGATCTCCCCGGCGCGCAGCGCGGCGCCCGCGCTGCCGCCGAACCGTCCGAGCATGAAAGTGGCCATGCTGCCGAGGTATTCGGGCAGCTCGATGCCGCCCGCGAACAGCACGTAGGTGCGCATGCCGGGTCCGCGGATCGCGCCGACCTCCAGCACGCCGCCCGCGGGCACCAGGACCGTCCGCCACTGCTCGACGGGTGCGCCGTCCACCGTCACGTCCGCCGGTGCGCCCGTCACACACACCCACGTCGCGGTGGCGAACCGGAGCGTGGGCCCGCCGAGCGTGCATTCCAGCCCCGCCGCGCCCTCGGCATTGCCGAGCACCCGGTTGCCGAGCCGGAAGGACAGGTCGTCCATCGGGCCCGACGGCGGCACGCCGACGTGCCAGTAGCCGACGCGCCCCGGCCAATCCTGCACGGTGACAAGAATTCCGGGCCGCACCACGTCGACGACAGCGGCCGGCGCCTCGGCGGCCTCGGGTTGCGGGGCCGGGGCGGGAACTTCGACGACCGTCATCGCGTGACCACCATGCGCACCGGCGTGGGGTCGAAACCGTTGCACGGGTTGTTGATCTGCGGGCAGTTGGACACCAGCACCAACGTGTCGATCTCGGCGCACAGGGTCACCTTCTTGCCTGGCGCGGACAACCCGTCCACGATGCCGAGGGTGCCGTCGGGCTCCACAGGGACGTTCATGAACCAGTTGATGTTCGACACCAGATCCCGTTTGCCGAGGCCGTATTTCATCGCCTCGACGAGGAAGTTCTCCACGCAGGCGTGCTGGTGGCGGGTGTGATGACCGTAGCGAAGGGTGTTGGACTCCTGCGAGCAGGCGCCCGCGATGGTGTCGTGGTTGCCGACCTCGTCGGCGATCACCGTCATCAGCGCGGTGCCCGCCTCGGTCAGCAGCACGCTGCCCGTGGTCAGGAAGATATTGCGCTGGGCGGCGACGGTGGCCTGGGCGCTGTAGCGGTCGGCGGTGTCGGCGGCGGCGTAGAGCAGGCAGTCGACGGCCTGGTTGCCGTGCAGGTCGATGATCTCCAGCTGCTCGCCCGCGCGGACGATCGCCGACCACGGCGCGCGGGCGGGGACGGTCTCGTCGAGTACGACGGTGCGAGACAGGGGCGGGGTCATGCCGTCATCTCCATGGTCGTGGCCGTCCAGGCCGCTTCGGTGTTCTGCACGGCCCGCTGGTATTCCGGGTCGCCGTTGTGATTCGCGGTCAGGTCCCCGGGTGCGGACCAGGCGACGATGTCGAGGTCGGTGGTGGCGCGCTCGTCGAGCGGGTGCGCGGCGTTGGCCACCAGCATGATCGCGGGCAGGTGGACGAGCAGGTCCACCGAGGAGCCCGCGGCCGCGCTGCCGGTCGCGTTCAACGCGCCGTCCGGCGCCACCCGGACCCCGCGGAAGAACGAGACGCTCGGCGCGATATCGCGTGGCGAGAGGCCCTGTTTGGCGCCCGCGAGGCGCAGCAGCCCGCGAGCCTCGGGCGTGGGGCCGCACAGGGTGTCGTGGTGGCCCGAGCTGTCGGCCAGCAGGGTGGCCAGCACCCGGCCCTGATCGGTGAGCAGCGGATGCCCTGTCGAAAGGTATGCCTGCCAGGGCACTTTCACGGTATCGGCGACGTTCAGCCGCTCCCACGGCGCGTCGGCGCGCAGCAGCAGCACGTGGGCGCACGCGGACCCGGCGGGGTCGCTCAGCCGGATGCGGGTGCCTCGTCCTAGGACGACATTGGCGTATCCGTCCGCCGGAATGCGCTGCACCCAGGTGATCTTCGCGGACGGCACGTCGGGGGGCAGGTCCGGTCCGGCGAAGGTCGCGGCCGCGGCCTGTGCGCGAGCGTGCGAGCGGGCGCCCCCGGTGGAGGCGGTGCCTGGGCTGCTTGGCTCGGTCATCGAGAATCCTTTCGAGATGAACCCGTGCGCGGCGGTCGGCGGCCCGAACGCCGCGCACGGAACGAACGCGGTCAGGCCGGTTGCCGGGCCGGTTCGCCGCTCGCGGCGGTGCGCGGCGCGGCCACGACGAACCGGTGCACGATCGCGCCGACGGCGGCCACGGCGAGCACGAAAAGCGGCGCGGCCCAGAGCATCCACCAGCCGCCGCCGTTCGGCGTGTACACCTCGGCGCGCGGCCAGGCCAGGTTGATCACCATGGCGACACCCCACACCACCGCCAGCGCGTTCACCGGAATCCCGAAGCGGCCCAGCCTGAACAGCGATTCGTCGGCGACCTCCGCCGTGCGGCCCCAGCCCCGCAGCCGCCGGACCAGCAGCGGCACGGTGACCAGCAGGTAGGCCAGGTACAGCGAGACGATGCAAACGCTGGCGAGGGTCGCGAAGATCGCGGCGTTGCCGAGATTCACCACCAGCAGCGCTATCCCGAGCAGACCGATCACCACCGCGGGCAGCACGGGGGTGCCGAAGCGTGGATGCACCGCCCCGAGCTGCCTGGCGAAGGGCAGCTTGCCGTCGCGGGCCATGGAGAACATGAGCCGCGAGCCTGCGGTCTGAATCGCCAAGGTGCACACCATGACCGCGACGGCGACGCAGCCGAGCAGCACCTTGCCCGCCGGGCTGTCCAGCTTCGAGGTCAGCACGTAGGCGAGTCCTTCGGTGGCCAGCGCGCCGTCGTCCAGGCTCGGAGCCGCCATCAGCGCGCCGAGCAGCATGAGCCCGCCGCCGAGCGCGGAGACCGACAACGCGGTGAGAATGGTGCGCGGCGCGACCCGGCGCGGGTTCTTGGTCTCCTCGGAAAGCTCACCGGCGGAATCGAATCCGACCATCACGTAGGCGGCCATCAGGCCGGAGACGAGGAAGGCGGCCCAGTACGGTCCCGGCGCGGCCTGATCGGTGTGCAGCACGACCCCCGGTCCGCGTTCGCTGTTCACGAAGAACAGGCCGATGATCGCCGCGACGCCGACGATCTCGATGGTGACGCCGATGGAGTTGATCTTCGCCATCAGGTCGATGCCGATGACGTTGACGGTGGTGGTGACGATCAGCAGGATGCTGCCGAGCAGCACCGCGTTGGCCGCGCCGGACGCGGACGTGAGCGCGGTGTCCTCGCCGACGATCTGGAATCCGCTCCAGATCGCCGGCAGCACCACCTGGAGCGCGATGGCGGCCGCGGCCGCGGTCACGATCTGCGCGACGACCATCATCCAGCCCGCGAACCAGCCGACGCGCTCGCCGCCGAGCCGCCGCGACCATTGGTAGATACAGCCGGAAAGCGGGTAGCGGGCGGCCAGTTCGGCGAAGTTCAGCGCGACGAGGAACTGCCCGGCGAAGACGATCGGCCAGGTCCAGAAGAAGGCGGCGCCGCCGAACGAGTAGCCGAAGCCGAAGAACTGGAAGATCGTGGTGAGGATCGAGACGAAAGAGAAGCCCGCCGCGAACGAGGCGTAGCGACCCAGCTTACGGTGGAGGACGGGTCGATAGCCGAAACTGGCGAGGTCGGCGCTGTCGACGTTGGCGTCGGAGGGCGGAGGCGGGGCGACTGTTGTGGCCATGGGCGGTGTCCTTCGGCGTGCGGCCAATACCTATCGCATGACAGTTTTGCGTCCACGATCGCGGTTTCGGTGTCCGCCGTGTATCGCTTGCGGCAACCCCGGTAACTTCTGCGTTGCCTGAGTTTCTATCGAGTGACAGAAACCTCTCGGGCGGATGACGGCCGCCGATGGCGCCGACCGCCGACCTGGCTCACGGTGCCAGAATGGGCAGGTGGCAAACCTCGGTCCCGGCCGTCCCCGTTTGGAACAGCGACCCCGCCGCGGTCACACGCCGCGCGCGGAAATCCTTGACGCGGCGGGCGAACTGTTCACCACGAACGGCTACGCCAACACCTCGACCAGGGCGGTGGCCGACGCCGTCGGCATCCGACAGGCGTCCCTGTACCACCATTTCGCCGCCAAGGACGACATCCTCGACGCGCTGCTCTCCGAAACCATCGCCGCCCCACTCGAACTCGCCGAGCGCCTGCGCGCCGACACGGACCCCGCGCCGACCCGGCTGTACGCGCTGGCCTGGTTCGACGTGCGACAACTCTGCGCGGCACGCTGGAATCTCGGTGCGCTGTACCTGCTTCCCGAGCTGCGCACCGAGCGCTTCGCGGCTTTCCGGCTGCGTCGCGACGAATTGCGCGGGCACTACGAGACATTGGCCGAGGCCGTCGTCGAAGGCGCGGGCGCGGCGGGGATTCCCGGCGCGGAGGTGCTGCCGTTCCGCCTCGTCGAGACGGTGATCAGCATCCGGTCCGACGAGGGCCGCGCGCCCGCTTACCCCGAGCAGACCATTCCCGACGCCGCGCTGCGCATGCTCGGCTGGGCCGGTGACCTGGAGGAGGCGCGCTCCGACGCGGCCTTCCTGCTGGAGCGGTTCGCCGCGGACTGACGCCGCCGCGGGTCAGCCCTTGCCGCGGCCCGCCTTGAAGCCGAAGTCCCAGTTGTACATCCGCGCGATCTCCATGACACCCGCGCACGGCCTGCCCGCGGGCGGGCGGATGAAGGTGCCCTCGCGGCGGACCACCAACTCGCCGTTGATGTTCTCGATATGCGCGAGCACCGCGTCGCGCGAGTCGTCCGCGCAGCCGTCGAGCGTCATCTCGATCGGCGGGCAGTTCAGCGGATACAGCGTCGCGGTGGCGTGCACGCCGCGGAAATCGTTGGCGCCCTCGTAGATCGAGGTGAAGACCAGGATGCGGCGGAACTGGGCGGTGAAATCCAGGTTGATGTCCAGATTTTCGCCGGTGGCGCTGCTGCCGGTGCGGTCGTCTTGGTCCAGCTGGATGAACGGCGGACGGTCGAGGGCGCCGAACGAGCGGTCGAGGGCGCGCACCGAGCCGATCCGGCCGTCGGCCAGCTCGAAGAAGCAGCTGAGGTCCAGATCCAAGCCGCCTCCGCCGCGCCGCCTGCCGAACAGACCGCCGCCGCGGTGCGATTGGCTGGTCCAGTTCAGGTTGATCCGCATGGTGCCGCGGGTCGCGCCCTGCTTGGTGAGCGACACCGAGGGCGCTTCCTTGGTGAGCGAGATCTTGCTCATGTTCACCGGCGCGCCGCCGCCCTGCGGAGGCGGCGGGGGAGCGTACTGCTGCTGCGGAGGCGGCGGCGCGTACTGCTGCTGGGGCGGCGGGGGAGCGTACTGCTGCTGCGCGAATTGCGTTGGCGGCGGAGCGTATTGCTGCTGCGGCTGGGGAGCGTACTGCTGCTGGGGCGGCGCGTACGGCTGCTGCTGCGGCGGAGGAGGAGGCGCGTACTGCTGGGTCGGCGGTGGGGTGAACTGCTGGGGCGGCGCGGGCGGTGGCGTCTGCTGTGCCGCCGGAGCCGGAGCGTCGTCGACGCTGATGCCGAAATCGGTCGCCAACCCGGCCAATCCGGAGTCATAGCCCTGACCTACCGCGCGGAACTTCCACGCGCCTTGACGGCGGTACAGCTCGCCGAGCACGAACGCGGTCTCGGTGGTGGCGTCGGTGCTGTCGAAGCGGGCCACCTCGGCGCCGTTCGAGGCGTCGAGCACCCGCACGTACAGGCCGCGGAACTGGCCGAAGGTGCCGCCGTCGGAGGATGCGGCGACGACGATGGTCTCGATCTGCGGTTCGACCTGCGCCAGCTGCACCGACAGCACGTCGAGCACCGTCGGGCCCTGCTGCTTGCCCTCGTGCCGGACGGCGCCCGACGGGTGTTGCGGCTGGTTGTAGAAAACGAAGTCGTTGTCGGAGCGGACCTTTCCGCCGACCAGCAGCAAAGCCGAGGCATCCGCGTCCGGAATTCCCGGGCCCGATTGCCACCCCAGCTCGATGCGAACCGCGGACATCGGCACCGCAACGTTGGCGCCCTTCATCATCGACACGACAGTCAACGTATACGACGCGGGCGGTGCTCGTCATCCGTGTTCGGCGCCGCGGCGGAAGAACGGCGCGACCGGTTCGTCCGCGCGCGAGTTCAGCGCGTCGGCGGTGCGACGTTCCAGTGCGTGCTCAGCGCACCGGCGATCTCCGGCAGCACCGTCACCGGAACCCGCTTGTGCCGCAGCATCTCCCGTATCTGCTTCACCTGATCGCGTTTGCGCAGGTCGTAGGCGCCCGACACGGGACGGACCACCGGCGGGATGGACAGCAGCACCAGTTCGCCGTGCCGCTCGTCGCCGCCGGCCAGATCGAGTGCCAGCGACCAGTGGGCCTGATCGTCGAGCGCGAATCGGCCGGCGACCACCCGGTCCCATTCGATGCTGGACTCCGCCCACGGCGTGCGGCGATAGATGGCGCCCTCGGTGAGCAGGATCGCGTCCCGCCCGAAGAGCGCAACCAACAGCGCGATGCCGCCGACCCCGCCCGCGAGCAGGCCGGTGAACACCCGATTCAGCCCGAAACCGGCGACGATCGCGGCGCATACGAGAACTGTCACCGCGATGCCGAGCGCGCCGTACAGCATGGCCCGTCGAGTCGGGACCACGCCCGCGCGCACCATCGTCATCTCTGTCTCGCCTCCCGGGGAACTACGGGCTCACCGTACCCGCTCGCTCGGTGCGTCGAAGCGGGCGGCGCTGTGCGCGGCCTCGGCACGCACCGGTACGCCGGGCCGAGACGTCCGCGCGGTGTGTACCCATCGTTGGCGCCGAGCCGTCAGGCGCGTAGCGCGACCGCCGCCTCCGCGGTGTAGACCAGGAACTGCAAGCTCTGCTGGAAATAGAGCCGCACCGAGTCGGCGTCGTGCGAGAGGTAACCGATCGAGAGGTCCTGTCCGAGGCTCAGATCGAAGTCGCCGCCGCGGGTGGTCAGCACGAACGCGCCGTCGATGGCGGGCGCCCAGATGATCTCGCCCTCCGGGATGAGGCGCTCGATGTGTGTGCGGATCGGGTGACCGTGGTCGGAGGTCTCGCTCACCGCGGTGTAGAGATCGGCGCTCAACAGCACCGAGTACGGTCCGTCGACGCCGGCCAGGCGCAGCGCGCTCAGCGATTGCGCGACGGCCTCCGGGACCAGGCGCGGATCGGTGGGCACCTGGATCGGTTCGTTCGACGAGCTCGCCCGGATACCGGTGATGTTCGCGCCGGGGTAGCCCTCGAAGATGGCGCGGTCCTCGGCGAAAGCGATGCGCCGCGCGGCCTCCTTCACCGGGTCCAGATCGGTGTCCTTGGCGCCGCGCTCGACGTTGTCGAGTTCCTCGCGCGAGAGCGTGAACGGAACCCGCAACTCGACCAGCGGCGCGACGACGCGCTGGCGCGCCTGCACGCCCTCGTCCGGCGCGTCGATCGGGGTGGTGCGACCGAGCCCGACGGCGGAGTAGTCGGCGCCGTGCGGGCCGGACACGTCGACCACCCTGCGCCCCGCGATGTGCCGCTTGAAGGTGCGGGTGGCCTCTTCTTCGATCGCCGTCCATGCCTCGGAGGTGATCGGCGCGAGTTCGCGATGGAGGTTGTTCACGGCGTGCTCCTATTCAACGTGCCGATACCGAGTGAGCCGTCGCCCGCTACGGCGGACATATCGACGTCGGGCATATCAACGTCATTGCGCGGCAGAGATTCCCCGCCCGTCGCCGCGGCGGACGCCGCGTTCGGCGCGGGCGGCAGGTCGTCGAAGAAATCCAGTGGCGGAGTGAAGAACAGCGTGCCGGTGACCGCGACCGAGAAGTCCAGAATCCGGTCGTAGGCCGCCTCTTCGGTGCCCTCGAACATCCGCGAGAGCATGGTCTCGGTGACGCTCGGGGTGGCCGCGTAGGCGATGTAGTAGGTGCCGAACCGGCCCTCGCGCACGCTGCCGAACGGCATGTTGGCGCGCACGATCTGGCGTTCGTTGCCGTCCGCGTCGACCAGCGTGTTCACCGCGACGTGCGAATCGGCGGGCTTGTCCTCGTCGGAGAGCTCGAAATCGTCCAGCTTGGTGCGGCCGATGATCTTCTCCTGCTCCTCGACCGTCAGCGCGCGCCAGTCGTCGAGCGGATGCAGGTACTTCTGCACGATCACGTAACTGCCACCGGCGAATTCGGGATCCTCGTCACCGATCAGGGCGGCGCTCATCGCGGCCGCGCCCTCCGGATTCTCGGTGCCGTCCACGAAACCGAGCAGGTCGCGCTGCTCGAAATAGCGGAAGCCGGCGGTCTCGTCGACGATGGTCGCAGCGCCCGCGAGCCGGTCGCCGATCACCATCGCCAGTTCGAAACAGGCGTCGTGCACCTCGGACCTGATGTGGAACAGCAGATCGCCCGGCGTGGACGGCGCCCGATGGCGCGCGCCGACGAACTCGCGCAGCGGATGCAGCTCGGCGGGCCGTGGTCCGGCGAACAAGCGGTCCCACGCGTCCGAGCCGATCGAGGCGACACAGCTCAACCCGGCGCCGGGCAACCGGAAGCCGACCGAACGGCGCAAACCGGGCAGGTCGGCGAGCAGATCGCGCACCGCCGCTTCTCCGCCCTCATCGATCGTGGCGACGAGGAAGATCGCGGCCGGTGTCAGCGGTTCGAGGATCGGCTGCGGCTCACCCATGATCAACAGGGTAGTTGGCGCGCTGGCGCGCACGTGTTCGCGGGCTGTGTTGTTGGCGCGCTGGCGCGCGCGGGTTCGCGGCCCCTTGTGTCTCGCTTCCCAGCGGTCGAGACTCGCGACTTCGTCGCATGCGCTTCGACCGCTGGGTAGCGAGACGGCCGCGAACGGGCTCGTAAGACTCGC
>NZ_JBFAHG010000009.1:0-317468 GCF_040654065.1 Nocardia sp. NPDC050793 | reverse complement strand
GAAATCGCGCTCACCCTGGTCACCATCGGCCTCGACCTGTCGAAGATGAACGCCGTCGGCGACCTCCAGGGCGGCATCGAGGAAGCCGAACGCCTGCTCGGCTACGAGGTGACCCGCGGCGGCGATCCGGCGCGGCGCTCGGAACCGGCGAACTGAACCGCCGCGCTCAGTCCCCGTCGTCGCGGCCGTAACCGAGCCGCACGTCGTGCACGGCCTCGCCGCCGGACACCGTCACGTGGCTGGTCACCGGCGGATATCCGCGCGCGACCACGGTGTACTGCCCCTCGGCCAGATCCGGCACGACATACCGGCCGTTGTCGTCCGTGCGCACCGTCGCCGTGAGATCGCCCGCCATGTCCAGCAGCATGATCTGCGCGTCCGGCACCGCCCGGCCGTCGGCCAGCGCCGCCCCTGCCAGCACCGCGTTCGGCTCCATGTCGATGTCGTGGCGCAGCAGGCCGCGGTCCGGCACGGTGAGCGTCGTCGCGTGCGGGCGCATGTGCTCGGCCAGCACGACCAGCGTGTAGGCGCCCGAGACCACCCCGTGGCAGACGTAGGCGCCGTCGTCCGCGGTGACGGTGGCTCCGACGACCTCGCCCTGCCGATCGGTCAGCGTGACGGTGGCGCCGCCGAGCGGTTTGCCGCTACCGGCGGATCTGACCGTTCCGGAGAGCGCGCCGGAGCCCCTCAGCCGCACGTCGAGTTCCTGTGGCCACGAACCCGCGACGATGCTGACCGCCGTCGGCTGATGGCCTGCCGCGGCCGCGATCAACACGTAGGTGCTCGCGTCCGGCACGTCGATGGCGTAGGAGCCGTTCGCGTCGCCCACCGCCCTGGCGACCTGACGCCCACCCTTGTCGATCAACGTCAGCGCCGCGTCGGGCACCGGATGCCCGTCCTCGTGCTGGATGCGGCCGAACAGCGAGCGGGACTCGGCCGCTGCGGCGAGCACCGGTTCCGGTTCGGAGAAGACCTCGGCGGCCCCAGCCCACACCTGCGACTCCGCCCAGCTCGACGCGCCGTTCGCGCCGTCGGGTCCGTCCGGTGGCACGATCGGATCGTCCTGCAGCGGAATCTCTTTCATGAACATCAGCACCACCCCTGCGAGCACGGCCACCGCGGCGGCGACGTAGAACACGCCCTGCATGGAGTCGGTGAAGCCGACCAGGATCGGCACCCGCAGATCCTCTGGCATGGCGGCGAGCTCGCCGGTGTTGCTCTGCAACTCGCCGAGCCTGCCGCCGTCGAAGCCCTCCGGCAGCTGCCCGCCGAACGCGTCGACGATCCGGCCGGGCAGCAGGTTGAACAGGATGGTCAGGAAGATCGCGACGCCGAGGGTGCCGCCCATCTGACGGAAGAAGGTGGCCGCGGCGGTCGAGACACCCATGTCGGTGCGCGGGCCCGCGTTCTGCGCGGCGATGATCAATGTCTGCATGCAGGCGCCGAGCCCGCAGCCGATCACCCCGCCGTACAGCAGCGGCTCCCACAGCGGGCTGTCGTAGCGCACCCCGCCGTGCAGCACCGCGCCGAGCGCGATCAGGAAACAGCCCGCCACCGGCAGGATCTTGTACTTGCCTGTGAGCTTGGTGATGATCCCGGCGACCTGCGAGCCGACCATGATGCCGATCACGAGCGGCAGCATCAGCAGGCCCGCCTCGGTCGGCGAATATCCGCGCACCACTTGGAAATACAGCGGCACCAGCACGATCGCGCCGAACATCGCGACGCCGACGATGAAGCCGCCGACGATGGACACGCTGAAGGTGGAGTTGCGGAACAACCGCAGCGGAATCAGCGCCGCGTCCTTCATCAGGAATTCCACCAGCACGAAAAGCACCAGACCGGCCGCACCGACGCCGTAGCAGAGCAGCGCCCGATCCGAGCTCCAGCCCCATTCCCTGCCCTGTTCGGCGACGATCAGCAGCGGCACGACGCACACGGTGAGGGCCAGCGCCCCGAACCAGTCGATGCGGTGCGGCTGCCGCTGATGCGGCACGTCGAGCACCTTGGCGACCACCAGAAGGGCGACCACGCCGATGGGCACGTTCACCAGGAACACCCAGCGCCAGCCCTCCAGGCCCGCGAGCTCGTCGTAGCCGGAGAACAGCCCGCCGAGCACCGGCCCCAGCACCGTGGACGACCCGAACACCACCATGAAATAGCCCTGATACCTGACCCTTTCGCGGGCCGGGACGATATCGCCGACGATGGTGAAGGCCAGCGACATCAGGCCGCCCGCACCGAGACCCTGGAACGCGCGGAACGCCGCGAGCTCGTACATCGAGGTGGCGAAGGTGCAGGCCACCGAGCCGGCCACGAACAGCCCGATCGCGGTGAGGTACCACGGTTTACGGCCGTAGATGTCCGCGAGTTTGCCGTAGAGCGGCGTGGTGATGGTCGCGGTGATCAGGTATGCCGTTGTCGCCCATGCCTGTTCGTCGAATCCGTGCAGGCTGTTGGCGATCGGCACGATCGCGACGCTCACGATGTTCTGGTCCAGCGCGGCCAGGAAGATGCCGAGCAGCAGGCCGGAGAGGATGGTGAGGATCTGCCGATGCGACAGCTGCGTGCCTGCCTCGGCCGCCAGGTCCGGCGTCGGCGCCGGGGCCTGGATGGTCGTATTGGTCATGTAGAAGCCCTGGTTCTGATCGGCCAACGGTTGCGATCTTGCGTTCGGAACAAAGCGCACCCGGCGGCCGCACGCACTCGCGCGGCCAAGCCATGCGCCACAAGCGATCTGCTGTGTCGTACTGATAGATCAAGGGGATGCTGCGACGCGGGCGAGCTTACCGGTGGGCCGTGCGGCCTCTTGACGAGGCCGATCAGCGCGCTGGTCAGGAAGCCCAGCGACGCGAGCTCGGTGATTGCCGTTCGTTAACCGCGGGCGGTATCCTTGACCTTCAATACCAACTAGTCTCATAATCTCGCTCTCGGCTAGTGGATGGCAGCACCGTTACCTCGTTCGGATCGCGGCAGGGCGGGCGATCGCCGGACCCGGCGGGGTTCCAAGCAATGTGGACCGATGTGGACACCGACCGCGCGTCGTTCGTCGAACGGGGATTCGCATGGACGAGAAGAAGATCATGGTGGGCGATCCGGAGCAGGCGGCCGAGCGGTACCGTTCGCTGGTCGAACACTCCCCCGATGCCATTTGCGTGCACGAACGCGGCGTCGTCGTGTATCTCAACCCGGCAGGTGTGCGCCTGTTGGCCGCCGTATCCGCGGACGAGATCGTCGGACGCCCGGTCAGCGATTTCATCGCACCCGATTCCGTCGCCTCGACGCTGGCCAGGATCGAGGGGCTACGCGGCAACGGCGACCCGTCCAAGCGGGCCGTGCTCACTCTGCTGTGCGCCGACGGCGCCCGCTTGGCGGTGCAGGCCGTCTCGGTGCTCACCGTCTGGCAGGGCAGGCGCGCGTATCAGGTGGTGCTGCACGATCTGAGCGCGCAGCACGCGGCCGAGCAGGCCCAACGCCGGGCCGAGCAGCACTTCACCGCGATCGTCTCGCAGCTGGAGGAGGGCGTCGTCGTGATCAGCAGGCAGGGCATGATCGAATCGATCAATCCGGCCGCGCTGCGCATATTCGGTTGTCGCGGTGGACATCTCGTCGGTTCCCGGTTCGACAGGCTACCGCTGCGGATGGTCGACACCGAGGGCATCCCGCTGCCCGCGACCCGGCATCCGGTCGCGCGCACGATGGCGACCGGCGAGCCGATCACCCGTTTCGTGTTCGGCGTCGACGGCACCGACCATCACCGCCGCTGGCTGACCGGCAGCTGCAGGCTGCTCGATCCGGCCGACCGGACATCGGCGGTGGTCAGCTCGTTCACCGATATCACCGCCACCCGCGCCAGCCAGCGCGAGCTGCAGTATCAGGCCACCCACGACGGGCTGACCGGGCTGCTCAACCGGAACACCATCCTGGCCGCTCTCGACACCGCGCTCGCCCATCCCGCGGGCGGCCCGCTGTCGGCCGTGCTGTTCGTCGACCTCGACGGGTTCAAGGCGATCAACGACGGGTACGGGCACGTGGTCGGCGACGTCGTCCTGCAGGTCGTGTCGCAGCGCCTGCGGCGCGCCGTACGCGGTGGCGATCTGGTCGGCAGAGTGGGCGGCGACGAGTTCCTCGTCCTGCTCTGCGGACACGAGATCGGTCCGCAGCCGATCATCCGGCGGCTCGCCGCCTCGGTCGCCGAACCGATTGTCGCCCAAGGACAACGGCTCGCGGTGCGGGCCTCGATCGGGGTCACCCCGATCGGGCCTCGCGATCCGCGCACCGCCACCGAGATCCTGCACGACGCCGACACCGCGATGTACCGCGAGAAGGCGATCACCGCTCAGAGGCGATCGACCGCCGGATAAAGCCGGTGGATGGTGAGCGCCGCGGCGAGCATCCGGGAGTTGGTGGGTTCGGCGGGGTCGATGCCGGTGAGCTCGGCGATGCGGCGCAGCCGGTAGCTGAAGGTGTTGGGGTGTACGTGCAGGCAGGCGGCGGCGGCCTTGCGGTCGGAGCCGTACTCCAGGTGGGCCTCCAGCGCCTCCAGCAGGTGCGGGTTGCGCAGCAGCGGGGCGATGCGCTGGGCCAGCCGGTCGCGCGCCGGGCCCGGCCTGGTGAGCTGGTACTCGAGGAGCAGATCGTCGAGCTGGTAGCGGCCGGTCGGGCGGTTGAGCAGCCGGGCAAGCGTCGCCACCTCGGCGGCCTCCTCCGCGGCGCCGGGCAGATCCGCGCGCGGCACGCCGCGGCACTCGGCCAGGTACACCGGAGTGCCGAGCTGCTCGGCGAGCTCGGTGGCGAGGCCGCGATGGCGCGCGACATCAGCCTTCGCGGATTCGGAGTGGTTGGGCAGCAACGCGATTCCGCTCGCGCCGTCGAAGGTGACCAGCGCGGTGCCGTTGCTGAGCGCGTCCAGCGTGCGGTGCAGGATGCGGATGCGGCGGCGGGCGACGAGGTCGGCGACTGTATGGGGTTGCTCGTCTGGCCGCAGATGGATGGCGAGCACGGTGTAGCGATCGGTCAGCGGCGTGTCGGCGCGGGCCGCGAGTTCGTCGGCGGGTAGCCCGCGCAGCAAGGCGGTACACAGTTCGCGGCGCGCCTCGCGCTCGGCGTTGTAGATGGACTGCTCGACCTCGGTGTAGGTCTCGACGACGACGATGTTGATGTGCATCAGCAGGTCGAGCAGCCGCGAGCCGACGACGACCAGTTCGTCCTTCTCGTCGGGCTTGGCCTGCGTGGCCGCCTCGGCGAGCACCGACTGCGCCGAGCCGTGGATCGCCTCGATCAGCAGGGCCAGCGGGAAGCGATCCTCGGCGTGCCGCTCGGCGACGGGGACCACGAACCCGGCGACCTCGGCCCTGGTGAACTCGCGCTGTTCGCCGATGGCCTGGAGCACGGCGCGTCCGCAGGCGTAGATGGTCGGCAGCACCTCGGCGGTGAAATGGCCCGCGGGCAATTCGGACGCGGGCGGCGTGGCGCCGAGACCCGCGGCGAGCATGCGCTCCGCGATCTGCGGCCACCTGGTCAGCAGCCGGGACACCAGCGGGAGGTCCCCGGTGACCGGGGGTGAAGCGACAGCCATTGCCCGATTGTTACCCACGACAGGGTTTACGACAATGCGTCCGTCGCGACGGCCAAGAAGTTTGTCACGGGCGACATGGCCCGCCAACTTTCTTCGTCCTGGCGTGCAGTGACGCGATAGACCATCCGGTCTTACATTTTGATCACCGCCGTCGCGAGATGGCGCGCGTCACAGACGACGTCCAATTGTGAGCTGCGCCATAATAATTCCCTCGGGGGGCGGCTGACGAGCTGATGGGAAGTACGAAAGATGATTGCAACGAGGCAACGAGGCAGGCGCGTCTTGGCGTGCGCCGCGATGATCGCGGGGCTCGCGCTGGCGCAGGGATCGGGCGCGGGGGTGACGATCGCGGACCCCGCCGTCGAGGGAACCGTCGAGTCGACAGCGCGGGCACTCGCCGACGCCATCGACGCCGGGCTGCTGCCCGCGGCCGACGGCAGGCAGCCGAAGGCGATCGTCGACACCGGCTCCGGCTCCGGCTGGGCCAAGAGCACCTCATCGGCGGCGGTCGGCGAGGGTCCGGAGATGACCGCGGCGCTCGCCGCGTTCGCCTACGGTCTCACCAACCCCGACGCCGCGCCCGCGGGCGCGAACCGGTGGGACTGCAAGCCGACCGCCGAACACCCGAACCCGGTGGTGCTGCTGCACGGCACCTGGCTCAACGCCTACGACACCTTCGCCTACATGTCGCCGCGGCTGGCGCGCGCGGGATATTGCGTGTTCGCCTTCAACTTCGGCCGCTCCGGACTGATGGAAGGCGGCGGTCTCGGCGCGGTGCTGCCCGGCCGGTTCGGCGTGGGGCCGATGGAGGAATCATCGCGCCAGCTCAGCGAATTCGTCGAACAGGTGCGCAGCGCGACCGGTGCGGACAAGGTCGACATCGTCGGGCACTCGCAGGGCGGCACGGTGGCCAACCGGTACCTGAAGTTCGACGGCGGCGAGGGCAAGGTCGGCAAGCTGATCACCTTCGGCGCCACCCACCACGGCACCTCGCTGATGGGCATCGCCACGCTTGGCCGGGCGATCAACAACCTCGGCGTGAACATCCTCGGCTTCTACGAGCCCATCGTCGGATTGTCGAATATCCAGCAGGCGGTCGGCTCTTCCTTCTACGCCGCGCTGAACGCCGCGGGCGACACCGTCCCCGGGGTGACCTACACCTCCGTCGGCTCGCGCTACGACGAGATCTCCAACCCCTACGACTGGACCTTCCTGAAGGCGGGCCCGGACGCCACCGTGGACAACATCACCCTGCAAGCGGGCTGCGAGCAGGACATCTCCGACCATCTGACCATGATGTACTCGCCCCGCTCCACCTCGATCGCCCTGCGCGCGCTCGACCCGGCGGCGCAGCCGGAGCTGGCGTGCGCCTTCAACCCCTGGTTGATCGGCGGCGGTAGTGGCCTCTGAGGTTCAGCGGGCGAGGTCCCTGGCGATGACCAGGCGCTGAATCTGGTTGGTGCCCTCGAAGATCTGGGTGATCTTGGCCTCGCGCATGTAGCGCTCGACCGGGAAGTCCTGGGTGTAGCCGTAGCCGCCGAAGACCTGCACCGCGTCGGTGGTGACCTTCATGGCGGCATCGGTGGCGACCAGCTTCGCGACGCTGGCCTGCCGGGAATAGGGCAGGCCCGCGTCGCGGCGGCGGGCGGCGTCCAGGTAGGTCGCGCGGGCGGAGTCCACGGCGGCGGCCATGTCGGCCAGGACGAAGCCGAGGCCCTGGTGGTCGATGATGCGGCGGCCGAACGCCTCACGCTCCTTGGCGTAGGCCACCGCGTCGTCCATGGCGCGCTGGGCGAGGCCGGTCGCCACGGCGGCGATACCGAGCCGTCCGGAATCCAAGGCGCTGAACGCGATCGCCAGCCCCTGCCCTTCGGCGCCGATCAGCCGCTCGGCGGGCAGCAAGGCGCCGTCGTAGGCGGCGGTGGTGGTCGGCACCGCGCGCAGGCCCATCTTCTCCTCGGGCTTGCCGAAGCTCAGCCCGTCGATGCCCGCGGGGACCAGGAAGCAGGAGACGCCGCGGGAGCCATCGCCGGTGCGGGCGAACAAGGTGTAGTAGTCCGCCTTGCCGCCGTTGGTGATCCACGCTTTCGAGCCGTCGATTCGATACCCGCCCTCGACGGCGGTGGCCTTGCAGCGCAGCGCCGCCGCATCGGAGCCCGCGTGCGCCTCGGAGAGGCTGTAGGCGCCGATCAGGTTGCCGGACAACATTTCCGGAAGCCAGCGCTGCCGCTGTTCCGGCGTGCCGAAGACGAACAGCGGGTGGCACGAGAGGCTGTGCACGCTGACCGCGACCGCCACCGCCGCCCACCGCGCCGCCAGCTCCTCCAGCACCTGCAGGTACACCTCGTAGGGCTGCGCGCCGCCGCCGAACTCCTCCGGGTAGGGCAGGCTCAGCAGCCCGGCCGCGCCCAGTGCGCGGAATGCTTCCTCGGGGTACTGCTCCCGCTTCTCGAACTGCGCCGCGTGCGGCTCGAGCACCTTGTCGGCGATCTCCCTGGTGAGCTCGATCAGATCGCGGGCTTCCTCGGTGGGCAGCAGTCGGTCGACAGGCATCTCATCATCTCCGCGGCGGGGTGGTCGGCTTGCCAACACATTATGGCCAACATCCAATTGCATGCAAGGCAGCATGTACTTTTTGCCCGTTATACTGCTCGAATGGTTTCCGAGCTGCCGCCGAACAAGCATCAGCAGAAGAGTCTGCGGACACGCGCGCAGCTGCTGGACGCGGCGATAGACAGCCTCGCCGAGGTGGGCTACGGCAACGCGTCCATCGCCGACATCACCGCTCGCGCGGGGGTCACCCGCGGCGCCCAGCTGCACCACTTCCACACCCGCCAGGAGCTCTTCGCGCAGACCATCGGTCATCTCACCGAGCGCCAGCGCCAGGCGCTGCACCGCAAGCTGCGCACCGTGCCCGCGGAAACGGCGGCGGGCGCCGTGCTGGTCGAGCTGGTGACCGCCACCTTCGCAGGCAAGCTCGGCCGCGCCTGCGTCGAGCTCTACGTCGGCATCGCCAACGACCGCGAGCTGCGCCGCGAAATGCTGCGCGTCCAGCACGATCTCACCGTCGAGCTGCTCGACCGCTGCGCCGCCCTGGTCGGTTCCGGCATTTCCCGCGATCGCCTCGACTCCGCCTTCTGGCTCACCATCAACCTGGTGCGCGGCGCCACCCTGGACGAAATGGTCGGCCGCGACCGCGCCCGCCGCAAGCAGGTGCTCGCCGACTGGACCGAGCTCGCCGAAGTAGCCCTGCGCCGGACCTAGAGTGACGCCGAGCCGCACCCTGTGGGACCGCTTGGGCGCGATCGCCGACAGCGACGGCTACCTCACCACCGATGATCTGCTGGGCGCCGTCCACGACCACTACTTCGGCGACAACCCTGACAGCGCGAGAAGCCGACTGCTCGGCGCGCTGCCCGACTGACAGGCGCGAGACCACGAGTGGCCGGAAATGTCGATTTGTTGGCCGTAGGTCTGTCCTGTCCGCGGGCCGCCCGCTCGTAGCGTTGTTCCACGACAGCAGCGGGGCGAGGAAGGCGCAGGTCCATGACATTCGACTACGACGTGGTGGTCGTCGGTTCGGGCTTCGGCGGCAGCGTGACCGCGCTGCGGCTGACCGAGAAGGGGTACCGCGTCGCGGTGCTGGAAGCGGGTCGCCGCTTCGCCGACGACGAATTCGCCGAAACCTCTTGGCGGCTGCGGAAATACCTCTGGGCGCCTCGACTCGGCTGCTACGGCATCCAGCGGCTCGCGCTGCTGAAGGACACCTTGGTGATGGCGGGCGCGGGCGTCGGCGGCGGCTCGCTCGTCTACGCGAACACCCTCTACGAGCCCCCGGAACGGTTCTTCACCGACCGGCAGTGGGGCCACATCACCGACTGGCGCGCGGAACTCGCGCCGCACTACGACCAGGCCACCCGGATGCTCGGCGTGACGACCAATCCCGCGACCACCCAGTCCGACCGGGTGCTCCGCGAGGTCGCCGAGGACCTCGGCGTCGCCGACTCCTACCGCAGCACCCCCGTCGGCGTCTTCTTCGGCGGACCGGGCGTCCGGCCGGGACAGGACGTGCCCGACCCGTACTTCGGCGGCGCCGGACCGGACCGGCGGGCCTGCACGCACTGCGGCGAGTGCATGACCGGCTGCCGCCACAACGCGAAGAACACCCTGGTCAAGAACTACCTGTACCTGGCCGAAAAGGCGGGCGCCGCAGTGCATCCGCTCACCACGGTGACCGACGTGCGCCCGCGCGAAGGCGGCGGTTTCACGATCACCACGCAGCGCACCGGACGCACGGTGCGCAAACAGCGCCGGGAGCTCACCGCCGAGCAGGTGGTCTTCTCCGCCGCCGCGCTCGGCACCCAGCGCCTGCTGCACCACCTGCGCGACACCGGCTCGCTGCCCGCCATCTCCGACATGCTGGGACAGCTCTCGCGCACCAACTCCGAGGAACTTCTCGGGGCCCGCAGCCGCCGCGGCGACAGCGATTTCACCAAAGGCGTCGCCATCACCTCCTCGATCCATCCCGACGACGACACCCACGTCGAACCGGTGCGCTACGGCAAGGGCAGCAACGCCCTGTCCCTGATGGCGACCGTGATGGTGAGCGGCGACACCCCGCGCGCCGGGCTGTGGCTGAAGGCGCTGTGGCGCAACCGCCGCGACGTGCTGCGCGCGCACACTCCGCGACACTGGTCCGAGCAGACGATCGGCCTGCTGGTGATGCAGTCGGTGGACAACTCCATCACCACCTACACCAAGCGGAACTGGTTCGGCCGCCGCACGATGACCACGAAACAGGGTGCGGGCCAACCCAATCCGACCTGGGTGCCCGCCGGGCACGAGGTGGCGCGCCGGGTGGCCGACAAGATCGACGGCTTTCCCCTCGGCACCGCCTCCGGCGTCCTGAACATCCCGATGACGGGGCACTTCATCGGCGGCTGCGTGATCGGCGACTCGGCCGAGACGGGCGTCGTCGATCCGTACCACCGGCTCTACGGGCACCCCGGGCTGCACATCATCGACGGCTCGACGATCTCGGCGAACCTCGGCGTCAATCCGTCGCTGACCATCGCCGCGCAGGCCGAGCGCGCGGTCTCGTTGTGGCCCAACAAGGGTGAGCCCGATCCGCGACCGGCGCTCGGCGCGCCGTACCGGCGGCTCGACCCGATCCCGCCGCGCCGCCCAGTGGTTCCGCCGTCCGCACCTGCGGCGCTGCGGCTTTCGACCGCTTCCGCGGCGCTGGATCCGTCCAGCGAAGCACGGCGATTGCCGATCGAACCGGTGCGCTGAACCGCACCGGCGAGCGGTCCGGGTCGCGTGTCAGGCGAGCTTCTTCGCCAGCGCGCGGCCCGCGGCGCGACCGGAGAAGATGCAGCCGCCGAGGAAGGTGCCTTCCAGCGCGTTGTAGCCGTGCACGCCGCCACCGCCGAAGCCAGCGACCTCGCCCGCGGCGTACAGGCCGGGCAGCGGGTCGCCGTCGGGACGAATCACCTGGGAGTCGAGGTCGGTCTGCAGACCGCCGAGCGTCTTGCGGGTGAGGATGTTCAACCGCACCGCGATCAGCGGCCCCGCCTTGGGATCGAGGATGCGGTGCGGCTTTGCGACGCGACCCGCCTTGTCCCCGAAGTACTGCCGGGCGTTGGTGATCGCCATCAGCTGGGCGTCCTTGCCGTACTTGTTGCCCACCTCGCGGTCGCGGGCGACGATCTGACGCTCCAGGTCGTCGTGATCGAGCTGGGGTCCGCGCGCGATCTTGTTCATGCCGTCGACCAGCTCGCGCAGCGTGTCGGCGACCACGAAATCGACGCCGTGCTGCTTGAACGCCTCCACCGGCCCCGGCGCGCCCTTGGCCACCCGGCTCTTGAGAGTGAGTTTGAGATCCTTGCCCGTGATGTCGGGGTTCTGCTCGGAGCCCGACAGAGCGAACTCCTTCTCGATGATCGACTGGGTCAGCACGAACCAGGAGTAGTCGTAGCCGGTCGCCAGGATCGCCTTCATCGTGGTGTTGGTGTCGAAACCGGGGAAACACGGTGCGGGCAAACGCTTTCCGTTGGCGTCGAACCACAGCGAGGACGGGCCGGGGATGATCCGGATGGCGTGGTCGGGCCAGATCGGATCCCAGTTGTGGATGCCTTCGGTGTAGTGCCACATGCGATCCCGGTTGACGATCGCGCCGCCCGCGGTCTCCGAGATGGCGAGCATGCGACCGTCGACGTGCGCGGGGACGCCGGAGATGAGCGTCTCCGGGCAGGGACCGAGCCGCTCGGTCGGCCAGTTGCGCCGGATCATCTCGTGGTTGTGGCCGATGCCGCCGGAGGTCACCACGACCGCCTTCGCGCGGAACTCGAACTCCCCCACCGCCGTTCGCGACGAAGCCTTACCTCGCTCCAGATCGGTATCCTCCAGGACGGCGCCGCGCACGCCGACGACCGCGCCGTCCTCGATGATCAGTTCGTCCACCCGGTGCCGGAAGCTGAAGCCGGCCAGCCCGCGCTTCTCTCCTTCGAGCACCGGCTCCTGGAAGACCCGCACCACCTCCGGACCGGTGCCCCAGGTGAGGTGGAAGCGCGGCACCGAATTGCCGTGGCCGTCGGCCAGCGCACCGCCGCGCTCGGCCCAGCCCACCAGCGGGGTCACTCGCAAACCCAAGGCGTGCAGGTAATCCCGCTTCTCGGTGGCCGCGAACCGCACGTATGCCTCCGCCCACTGCCGCGCCCAGTGGTCCTCGTCGTCGCGGTCGAATCCGGCCGACCCGAGCCAGTCCTGCAGCGCCAGTTCATAGGAGTCCTTGATGCCGAGGCGGCGCTGCTCCGGGCTGTCGACGAAGAACAGCCCGCCCAGCGACCAGAAAGCCTGCCCGCCAAGGTTATTGCGGTTCTCCTGGTCCAGCAGGTGCACCTTGCGGCCCGCCTTGACCAGTTCGTAGGCGGTGACCAGGCCGGCGAGGCCCGCGCCCACCACGATCACCTCGGCTTCGCGCGCGAATTCGGGACTGCAGTTGGTCATGTTCATCCTTCGATCGGCGTGCTGTACGCCAGCACGATCTGGCAGAAGAGGTCGGTGCGCCGCCGCTGAGCGGTGCGGTTGCGCGGTTCCATCAGCACCTGCACGGCGGTGCCGTCGTGCACGGCCACCATGGCCTGGCCGAGCTCCTCCGGGTCGGGCACGGCGCGCCCGAACCGGCCGAGCGCGGCAACCACAGCAGGCATCAGCGCCGCGACGATCGCCTCCTCGCGGGCGGCCATCACTCGGCGCAGCGTCGGTGTGCGCAGCGCGTGGCTGGTGAACTCCGCCGTGATGCGGTACCAGGCATCGTCCAGCGGGACGGCGCGCAGCAGGCGGTCCACCACGTCGCGGAGGTCGGTGACGTCGTCGACCGAGATGTCGTCCAGCGCGGCGCCGACATCGGCGAGCATCGCCGCCGAGCGCTCTTCCCACATGGCGAGGAACAGCTCGTCCAGCGAGGTGAAGTTCGAGTAGAACGCGCCGCGGGTGAAACCGGCGCGCTCGCAGACCCCCTCCACCGTGGCGCGGCCGAACCCCTCCTCGGCGAAGACCTCGTACGCGGCGGTGAGCAGCCGTTTCCTTGTCTCGACCCGTCTTCGGGTGGCCGGACGCGTCGAGGTTCCCGCGGGTGACGACGTCATCGTGATTCCTCTCGGCGGTGTTCGATTCCGCGACGCCCGGTTCGATACGAACGCCATTCAATACATCAGCGTATTCGATACACCGGTGTATTCGATACGGAAATGTATCAACATCAGCGCGTGCGAGAACAGGGAACGGCGCGAACGCCGAAAGGAGCTACCGGTCCGGCGGGGCGATCTTGCTGATCAGGACGCCACCGTCGCGCGGAGTCACCGTCACGAACTGCCGGTACGTGCGCACGACGGCGTCCGGGCGGGTCTCGGTGATCACGACGTCGAAGCGGCCGTCCGGCAGCGGCAGCACCAGGACGCAGTGCCGGGCGCCAGGGGGAACCGAGGCGATGCCCGCATCGATGACGTCGACGCGGGACACGGCCGCGTCGGGGGTGGTGACGGCCCGCGCCTCCGCGCCGGACTTGGCCACGTAGTACGCGTGCTGGAAGGCCAGGATCGCGTCGGGTCCGCTGGCGAGCGAGCCGGTGCCGTTACCGCGTACCAGCTGGTCGGATCGGGTCGGTTCGCACCCCGGTCCCCCGCCGAGCACCGGGTCCGCGACCGTGGCCGACTGGCGCGGCTCGGTCACCTCCGCGGCGTACACCAGCACCACCGCCACCGCCGCGAGCGACGCACCGATGGTGGCGACGCCGACGAGCCAGGGGCGGCGCCGGTTTCGCGGTCGTCCGCGCCGCGGTGCAGGCCTGCGGCGCTTCGGCGACCGTAGCGGCTGGCCGACCTGCTGCGGCGGAATCATGCCTGGCCACAACGGCACTGTCGGCGCGTCCCGCCCACGGCGCAGCGCACCGCGACGCGCGACAGTGTGGCCGCCGAGATCGAACGCGTTCGACGCCATGACTCCGCCGCACCCTCCGTATCAATGCCATTGCGCAATAACAAGATTGCACAGATGCGCCGCCAATGGCGGACGAATGGCGCAGACAGGATGAAGACCACAGGGCAGCGGCGTTCCTGGTCCGGTACCCTCGCTGCACCGGTGGGGTTCGTGCCGTCGCGACGGCGCGACGGCCGTGGGCGGCGGTCGCGGACAAGGTAGTTCACGAACAGTCGCCGCCCGGGTGGGAGCTGAGGCGACACGATCGGCGGGGCCGTGTCCGATCTCGATCGTTTCGACAGAGAGGCACACATGCGCCGAGAGCAAGTGACGACGCGCCCGATGACGCTACCGAGAAGCGGATTCGCCGAGCGACACCGCGCGACCCGCGAAGCGGTCCTCGCCTCGCAGCGCGGCAGGCTCATCACGGCGATGGTGGAAAGCGTGCAGGCCAAAGGCTATTCGGCCACCACCCTCTCCGATATCGTCGGCCGGGCAAGGGTCTCGCGCAGCACTTTCTACGAGCACTTCGCCAACAAGGAGGAGTGTTTCGTCGAGGCCGTGCACACCGGCATCGATATCGTCGCCACGCGCATCGCCGAGGAACTCGCCCAGCTCCCTCCGGATGCCGACGCCCGCGCCAAGATCCGTTCCATCGTGCACACCTACTGCGAAATGATCGTCGTCGAACCGGATTTCGCGTACATCGTGCTCGTGGAATCGTTCAAGGTGGACCAGGCCGCCGTGGCCTATCGCGACCTCGCCGTCGACCGCTTCGCCGAGCTCTACCGGGTCTTCTACAACCAGGAGCGCGCGGCCGACGCCACCCTGCCGGAGCTGGCGGACGGGCTGATCGCGCTCATCCCGGAGGCGATCGGCGAGCGGACCCGCCGCACTATGGTCTCGGACGGACCGGCGCGGGTGCCCGAATTGGCTCCGCTCTTCGTGGATTTCGCGTCCACGGTGCTGGGTCTTGGCTGCTGAACGCAGGGTCTCGGCTGCTGAACGCAGGGACTCGGCTGCTGAACGCAGGGAATTCAGAACAGCGTCATCGGCTCGTCCGCGACCGGTTCGGGCAGCGGGTCGAGTTCCGGAAGCCGGGCGCGGACCTCGTCGTGGAAGCGTCTGGCCAAGTCCAAGGCCCCCGCGTTGTCGGGGGTGTGCAGAAATACCGTCGGCGAGCGGCCCTCGCGCAGCCAGGCGGTCACCGTGTCGAGCCACGGACGCCATCCCGCCACCGTGCGGTCGACGTCGTCGCGGCCGTGATAGCGCACGATCGGATATTCGGTGAGCGCGTCGGTGCGCCGCGGCACCCGTGGCTTCTTCGACCGCGCCTCCTGCTCCGCCGGGCCCGCCGCGACGCCGTCGAAAAGCACTGTGGTGTCGAAGGTTGTCCATTCCGCGCCGACCCGGCCGAGCACACGCTCCAGCGCTCGGCCCGCGCGGTGGTCCTCGAAGAACGCCGGGTGCCTGACCTCGACGCCGCACCGGTACGCCGCGGGCAGCTCGCGCAGGAAGGCGGCGAGCGCGCCGAGATCGGTCGGACCGAACGAGCCGGGCAGCTGCACCCACAGCGTGTGCAGGCGCGGCCCGAGCGGCTCCATCGCCGAAAGGAAGGCGCGTAGTTCCCGATCGGCGCCGGAGAGCCTGCGCTCGTGCGTGATCGGCCTGGGCAGCTTCATCACGAAACGGAAATCGGGCGCGGTCTGCTCGGCCCAGGATTCGACGGTGGGGCGCGCCGGAGTCGCGTAGAACGTGGTGTTGCCCTCGACCGCGGTGCAGCGATCGGCGTACCAGCGCAACCGCTCCGCGGGACCGAGCTGCCGGTCCTGCCATGCCGCGTGCGTCCACATCGCACATCCCACGTGAAGCCGCATGCCGGCGACGTTAGCGCGTGCCTGGCCGGGCCGCGTCGGCGGACTCCGTCTCGGACTCCTCGGTACGCAGGCGGTTCAGCAGCACCACGACGAGTGCGCAACCACCGGTGATCAAGATCGCCGTCAGGCCGGGCACCATGGAGAGCAGCCGGTCGGGATCGGGGTAACGGCGCTGGATGTCCAGCTCACCGCCGAAGATGCGGCCCCGCAGCGCGACGACCACGCCGGGCACGAACAGCAGCGAGAGGGCGAGCACCTTGCTCGGGCTCTGGATCGGCTGCGCCGTACCGAAGCAGTATCCGGTGATCAGCGCCAGCGCCAGCGAGCCGGTGATAGTCGCCGCGGGCGTCAGGCCTTCGGGCCGTGCCGTCGCGACGGCGAACGCGCCGAGCGCGGCGGTCGCCACCAGTGCGGCCAGCGGCATCGGTCGAGACAGCCCGAGCACCATGCCGCCCACCGTGGCGCCGACCAACAGCGGCACCGCCCACCCCGAAAGCGCGGTCACCACGATCGCGCCGCCCACCGCCGCGACGGCGGCGCTGAGGGCGACGATCACCCCGTCGCGGCCGGGCAGCAGCAGCGCCGCGGCCAGCACCGTCACCACCGTGATGGCGGCGACGAGCAGCACCTCGAGCAGCGTCGAACCCCGGTGGGCCAGCCACTCCGAGCTGCCGAGTGTGATGAGCACGATCAGCAACGCGGCGACGATCGGCCGCAGCGGCAGCTCGACCGCGATCACCGATTCGCGGCGGCGATGCCGGTACAGCAGCGCACACACCAGTACCAGCCCGGCGGTCGGCCAGAGCAGCCACAGCGGAGGCGAGTCCGTCACGAAGTCCGCGGGCAGATCCGGCGCGAGCGGATGGCCGATGCCGGGCACGCTCAGATCGCCGATGACGATGCTGACGAGTGCGCCGAGGGTGGCCGCGCCCGCGTACACCATGTGCCGGCTCGCCGCCGTCATCAGCCCGCCGAGCACCATCCCGCCCGCCAGCGAATCGATGTCGTTGAGCGTGGTCAGTGGGGCCAGACTGGCGAAGCTGCGGCCCATCGTGTGGTTGATCAGCAGCACAACCGTGCCGAACAGCGCCACCAGCCACGCCACCACCGCCGCGTCGGCGGTGCGGGTGAAGACCGCGGCCATCACCGCGACGATGAAGCCGATCGCGGTCGCCCTTGGCAAGTTGTGCGCAAGCAGCTCCATCTCCAGCGTCGCCGTCCCGGGGGCCCAGGCCAGCGAGATCGGCGTGGTGAGCGCGAGTCCACCCGCCACGGCGGCGACGAACGCCGTGATCAGCTCGACCGCACCCGTGCAGTGTCGCACCAGGTCAAAGGTAGTTCAGTTAGCGTGCCACCGGTCGAATACGGGCATATGCGTGTCAGCGCGCACCATCGACCCGCGCCGGCGACGACCGCGTCGTAGGCTGAAGGCGCCATGGAACTGGACAATCGACCAATGCCGCTGCTACACGCGCGGCTTCCCGATGTCGCGAGCGCTCTTCCCTTCCACCGGCTCGGCGTCGCGCCGACGCCGGTACGGCCGCTGCACGGCTTGGGCACCGGCGTCGCTCCGGTCTGGCTCGAGGACGAGAGCGGCTACGGCGACGGCGGCTGGGGCGGCAACAAGGTGCGCAAGCTGGAATGGCTGCTGCCCAAGGCGATTCGCACCGGTCGGCGCACCTTGCTCACGGTGGGCGGCGTCGGCACCAACTGGGGCTTGGCCGCGGCGCTGTACGGGCGTGACCTCGGGCTGCACACGGTGCTCGCACTCATCGACCAGCCCGTCGACGAGCACGTGCGGGCCCAACTGGTCCGGCTTCAGGCTTCCGGCGCGGAAATCCACCGCACCCACACGAAACTGCGCACCGTCCTCATCGCCCCCCTGCTGTACGCCAAGCACTGGCGGCCGGGCGCGGCCCCGTACTACCTGCCCGCGGGCGGCTCCGCGCCGCTCGGCGTACTCGGTTACGTCGAGGCGGGATTGGAGATCGCGGCCCAAGTCCGCGCGGGCGTCCTGCCCGAACCTTCGCACGTCGTCACCGCGATCGGCTCCGGCGGCACGGCGGCCGGGCTGATTCTCGGCCTGCGGCTGGCGGGACTGGGCACCGGCGTGTTCGGTGTCGTCGTCAACGACACCCTTCGCCTCGACGCACCAGCGCTGCTCGGCCTGGTCGACCGGACCACCGCCCTGCTGCGCGAGCGCGGCGCACGATTCGACGCGCCCGCGATCTCGGCGGACGATCTCCAGCTCACCCGGGACTGGCTCGGCCCCGGCTACGGCCATCCGATTCCCGCGGCCGCCGAAGCCGCCGCGACGGCCCAAGACAACGAAGGGCTCGACCTCGAGCCGGTGTACACCGCGAAGGCGCTCGCCGCGCTGCTGGCCCGCAACGCCGAGGGCGGTTTCGGCGCGGGTCCGGTGCTGTTCCTGAACACCAACGGTCCCCGCTGATCGGCGTGTGGCCGGTTCACCGGATGCGCAGCGCGGTCAGCCGCCACCCCGAGGCGCGGCTGTGCGCGATGCGCCCCGCGAGCGCGAATCGCCGCCGCCCCCGGTCGTATCCGGCGAAGACTTCGGCGGAGCGCGCGTCGACCGGAGTCACCGCGACGCGCGCCAGCACGGCGACGCCCAAACCGCGGCCCGGAGTCAGGTCCCCGGCGATGAGGGTGCGCACCGCCGACACCACGGCACCGTCGGCGACGGACGCCAGCTGCCCGATCGGCCTGCGCTGATCGAGCACCTCCAGGGTCATGCGCAGCGCGCGTTCCGCGAACTTGCGCGCCGCGACGACCATCTCGTCTCGGTCCGCCGCGTGCGACTCACGGACGGCACGCTGCACGCCCGCCCCGGCGACCGCGGGCGCGGCGCCGCGCGGGCGCACCCGGCAGGGCCGGGATAGCTGCGGCGAGTGGAACCCGCGCAGCGGCGGCTCGTTGTTCGGAGCAGGCGACAACGCCTTGTGATCGTCGGACATCCGGCACCCCCTGAACTCGGACAGCTTGTCGCTCGCCGATTCTGCCCACCTGAGCAGGGATCGCTTGAGTAGTCGACTACCCGAAATCGGACCGCCCAGGATGATCCGCGCCCAGCAGCGCCGCGAGGGCACGCCGGACGGCGGCGGACGCGGCCGCGCGGGAGAGTCCGCGCCGTTCCACCAGGTGGTGCCGGAACGGCCAGCCGACGGTGGCGTCGATCGTGTCGAGCAGTTGCTCGTCGGATTCGCCGGTCCTGGTCAGCTCGGCGCGGAAGGCGTGCGCGAGCGCGGCGCGAATCCGGCTGTCAGTCAGCCGCATTCGCGTGTCGACGGCGGGCAGGCTGTGCGATTCCAGCAGACCGAGCACCCGCGGGTTGCGCTGAAGCGCGAAGATATCGGCGCTCTGCTCGACGACCAGATCGATGCGCGTCTCCAGCGGCAGCTCGGGATCGACGGTCCGGATCAGGGCCTCGACCTGTTCGGACTGCCGGTCGACCGCGGCGATGCGCAGCTCGTCGATGCCGGGAAAGTGGACGAAGATGCTGCGCTCGGAGGCGCCAGCGCGCTGCGCGATGTCCTTGGCCGTCGGCGCGAAGACGCCCTCCTTCACCGCGGCCAGCAGGGCGTCGATGATCGCGGCCCTGGTCTGCTCCGGATTGCGGCGCCGCCGCGCGCCGGTCGTGCCCTCACCCATGACCGCATCCGATCACACGTCGCACCGGCGGTCGGCGACCGGCCCGGAAGGCGCGGGAGGCGGTCGGCAGCGAGATCACTATTGCAGTATCGCTGCAATAGTGATTATGGTCGACCGCAACGCCGAGGGACGGCGACTGCCGGGCGTATATCGACGGGACGAGCGAGGAGCGTGCATGGTCGAGCGGGAGAACGAGGAGACCGCGCGGCGAGTGTCCCGGCGCGGCGTCTTCGGCGTCGGCGCCGCCGCGCTGGCCGTCGCCGGGGTCGGCGTCGGACTCGGCGGCTGCGCGGACGACGACGAGGCGCGTCCCTCGGCCACACCGACCGACCCCAGCGAGCACATCCTGGCCGCGAACCAGCGGGCCGCCGAGACCATGCCTTTCTCCGACACCGCCGACTTCGCCGACGCCGACCGCGGCTTCCGCGCGGCGCTCGAACCGGGCGTCGTCACGGATGCTCAGGGAAAGGTGGTGTGGGACAACGACTCCTACGGCTTCCTCGGTGAACCCTGCCCGCAATCGGCACATCCGAGTCTGTGGCGGCAAGCCCAGCTCACCGTGAAGCAGGGCCTGTACGAGATCGCGCCCGGCTTCTACCAGATCCGCGGTCTCGACCTGTCGAACATGACGCTGGTCGAGGGCGACACGGGCGTCATCGTGATCGACCCGCTGATCTCGGCCGAGACCGCGGCCGCCGGACTGGCGCTCTACCGCGCGCACCGCGGGAACCGCCCCGTCACCGGGTTGATCTACAGCCACTCCCACGTCGACCACTTCGGCGGTGCGCTCGGCGTGACCACCGAACAGGACGTCGCCGCCGGTCGCTGCCCGGTGCTCGCGCCCGTCGGCTTCCTGGAACACGCCGTCGCCGAGAACATCTACGCCGGAACGGCGATGGCGCGCCGCGCGGCGTACATGTACGGCGCCGCCCTGCCGCGCGGCCCGAAGGGGCAGATCGGCGCAGGCCTCGGCCAGACCACCTCGCTCGGCACCGTCACCCTGATCACGCCCACCGTCGACATCGTCCGCACCGACCAGGAGGAGACGATCGACGGTGTGCGCATGGTGTTCCAGCTGACGCCGGGCACCGAGGCGCCCTCGGAGATGAATTTCCACTTCCCCGGCCGCAGGGCGCTGTGCATGGCCGAGAACGCCACCCACACCATGCACAACCTGCTGACCCTGCGCGGAGCCCTTGTCCGTGATCCGCACGTGTGGTCGAAGTACCTCACCGAATCCATCAATCGCTACGGCCGCGCCAGCGACGTGGTGTTCTCCTCCCACCACTGGCCGGTCTGGGGGACCGACCGGATCGTGGAATTCCTTTCGGTGCAACGAGATCTGTACGGCTACCTCAACGACCAGACGCTACGGCTGCTGAACAAGGGCTACGTCGGGGCCGAGATCGCCGAGATGATGCAGCTGCCGCCCGGCCTGACGAAATCCTGGTCGACGCACGGCTACTACGGATCGGTCAGCCACAACGTGAAGGCCATCTACCAGCGGTACATGGGCTGGTTCGACGGCAATCCCGCGCACCTGTGGCAGCATCCGCCCGTCGAGTCCGCCAAGCGCCATGTCGAGGCGATGGGCGGGACGAAGGAGGTGCTGAAGAAGGCGCAGCGGGCCTACGACGCGGGCGACTATCGCTGGGCGGTGCAGCTGCTCGACTACGCCATCTTCGCCGACCCGGCGGACAAGACGGCGAAACTCTTGCAGGCCAGTGCCTTCGAGCAGCTGGCGTACGGATCCGAGAACGCCACCTGGCGCAATTTCTTCCTCAGCGGCGCGCACGAACTGCGCAACGGCTCGTTCGGCACGCCCGTCCAGGCGAATTCCGGTGACCTGCTGAGCGCGCTCAGCGTGGAGCAGGCCTTCGACGCGATGTCGCTGCGCCTGGACGGGCCGAAGGCATGGGACACCCGGCTGGTCATCGACTGGCGTTTCCGCGACGAGGGCGATCGCACGCACCGCACCGAACTGCGCAACGGGGTGCTCGTGCACTACGACCGGAGCCCCAGCGACGGACTGCCCGCGCCGGACGCCACGATCACGCTCACCCGCGCCGCGCTGCTGCGGGCGTTCGTCGCGGGCGGCGATCTGCGTGCGGCGGTACGCGACGGCGAGATCGCGATCGAGGGCAACGCGGCTGCGCTTGCGCAGCTGCCCGGACTGTTCGACAAGCCGGACCCGGGCTTCGCCATCGTCACGCCGTGACGCGAATCACCTTGGGGCGCAGGCTCAGTCGGCGACCCCGAGGACTTCCTTGCCGATGACGCCGGCCAGCACCTCGGTCGAATACGCCATGAGCTGACCGGCTTCGGCGTCCCGCAGGTGCCGCTGGATGGGCGAGCGCTTGAGATAGCCGGAAGCGCCGCCGACTCGGACGCCGAGCTGCGCGACGTCGACGGCGACCTTGTTGGCGAGGTACTTGGACCGGCCCAGCGTCGGCAGGAACGCGGGAATCCCGTTGTCCGCCTGCCACAGCGCCTGCTCGTACAGGGCGTGCGCCGCGGCCAGCCTGGTCTGCGCGTCGGCGACCTCGTGCTGCACCCACTGCTGGTGCGACAGCGGCGCGCCGAGGATCACCCGCGAATTGGCGTGCTCGACAAGGGCGTCCAGCGCCGCGTTGGCGATGCCGAGCGAGAGGGCGGGCAGCCCGGCGGGGATCACCGCGAAATCGGCTGCGCCGGGCCGTCGGCCGCGGTATTCGGCGGGCAGCACGGTCCGCTCGAAGGACAGCAGCTGGCTGCGGGTGGCGCGCAATCCGAGGGTGTCCCAGATCGGGATGATCGACACCGTCGCGTCCGGAGCAAGGCCGAAGAACGTCGGCTCTCCGTCGACCAGGGCGTTGACCAGAAGATAGTCGGCGATCTCGGCGCCGGAGACGAAGCGCTTGGCGCCGGTCAGCTCCCATCCGCCCGGCGCGGACACGGCCTCCTGTTGCGGCTGGAGGAACCGGTTGCCACTGGCGGGTTCGGAGAGCGCGTTCGCGAATCGCTTGCCCGCCAGGAACTCCTCGGCGAAGAACGAGCCGAGCGTGTCGGCGGTGATCTCGGCCAGCGCGACGCCCGCGCCCGCGTGCATGGTCCAGATGGTCGCGGTGGAGGGGTCGGCCTTCGCCAGCGTGCGCACCAGCTGTCCGAAGGCGCCGTAGCTCAGTCCTGTCCCGCCGACTCGCTCCGGCAGCACAGCGCGATCGACCTCGGCCTCGTGCAACGCCGTCAGATGATCGACCGCGATCTCCGCGCGTTCATCGTAATCGGCTGCGACAGCGCCGAATTCGGTGGCCAAATCGGTGACGCGGTCGAGCACCGCTCGCTCGCTCGTACGCAAAGGGAAGGGACTGGGATCGGTCACGGGCGCTCCGGTCGCGGATCGGCGGGCGGGTCTCGACCAGCCTACGCAGCCAGGGTGGCATTCGGCGTGAGACAGTCTCCGATCACGGGACAGGTGTGACGGCGGGCGGCTGCCAGCGACCGTCGAGGGCCTCGGGCCGCGGCGCGTACAGCCGCATCATGAGCGAGAACTGGTCCTCCGCCGGAATGGGCAGCCAATTACCCTGCGGCACCGCGGGTCCCGGATTCCTGTGCTGAATCGCCAGCTCCACCGCGCCGTCCGGTCCCGGCACCACCGGCTCGTGATGGCCGACGGAATAGATGCCCGCCGGATTGGGCACCAGATAGCCGTCAGCCCCGTACGCGGTGACCGACCAGAACGCGTCGACCGGCGGGGTCTGCCCCGGCTCGAAACGCAGCCGGAACCGCTTGGGCGTGCCGTAGGTGTCCGCGGTGCCGAAGTAGGTGGGATAGATGGCGTCCTGGGGCAGGTTGGAGCCCAACCCCTTGTCCGCCACCGCGGCTCGGTGCAGGTAGTCGGTGCCGTACACGCCGACTGCCGGATCGAAAGTCCAGCCGTTGTCCATCCGGGTATTCGGGTCGACGTAGACGCCGATCGTTTGTTTCGCATCGTCGGCCGCGGTCGTGAGGGCCGCGTCCGAGAGCCCCCTGACCCGGCCGCCCGGCTCGATCCCGATCTCGGCGAACCGAGCCATCGCCGGTGCGTCGGCGGGTGCTGGCGGATCAATGTCCATCAGCGTGCAGAGCCGGTCGTAGAAATCCCTGGCGCCCATCTCGATGACCTGCTCGGCGGGCGGCCGCGACGGTACGAGGGGCGGGGCGGGCCTGGGCGCGGGCCGCCTCGCGACCCAGTCGTCCAGCGAGACCAGCCGCACCCCCCGCTGGATCGCGCGCACGGCCGGGATGTCGGCGACGCCGTCGACCTGAATGCGGCCGAGCACCCACACCGTGGGCGTCGGCAGCGGCAGCGGGGTCAGCTCCTCTGGCAGCGCGCCGGACCAGTTCGGTCCGGTGATCACGTAGCTGAACGGCGGTGTGCGCACCCCGGGCCGCACCTGCGGGCGCACACTGCTCGGATTGTGGACGGTGTTGGTCCAGGCGTCCATGATCTGCATCAGCCAGAAGCGATCGCCATCCATCGCCGGAACCTGCAACGCGATGGGGCCACGTGACAGATCGAGCCAGGCGCTGGAATACAGGGTGTCCACGTTCAACCGAACGATGTCGCGTCGCTCCGGCGTCGGCAGCGCGTCGGCATGCTGGAATTGGTTGACCGGCGTGTTCTCCAGCGCCGCCTTCCGCGTCGCGTGCATCAGCATCAGCGGATAGCCGAAGATGTACGCCTCGTTCGCGATGGCGGCGGCCTCGCTCATGGCGGCCGCGTCCTCGTTGTCGCGGCCGCACGCGGCCATGCCGAGCGCGGTCGCCGTCGCCCAGCCGAGCATCGTGCGGCGCGTGATCACGCGTCCGGCACTCGACGGCGCAGCATCATCCGGCTCGCTCATGAGTCTCCTCGGCTTCGAGGGACGGTTTCGCGAGTTCAGCCACTTTTTCGTCGATCACATTCAATCCTCTGCCCACCGTAGCGCCTGGACGGGACAGCTGTCGACGGCCAGCGCCACCACCTCGGCGTCCGCAGGGGACACCGACTCGACCAGCGGCGCGACCACACCGTCCGCGCCGACGCGGAACAGCGCGGGCGCGAGCGCCTCGCACATGCCGTGCCCCTCGCACCGCCCTCGGTCGGCCGCGAGCCTCACCGCTCGATCCGTTCGAGCCGGATGGGCAATCCGTCGGCGGGCGTAGGTCCGGTGCCCGCCACCAGCGGCACCTGGTAGCCGGTGGGCACCACCCAGCGGTACTCGAGCAGCATCTGATGCAGCACGGCTTTCACCGTCATCCCGCCGAAGTACAGTCCGATGCACTTGTGCGCCCCGCCGCCGAACGGCGACCAAGCGAAGCGGTGCGCTTTGTCCTCACGGCGCTCCGGCGCGAACCGCTCGGGATCGAAAGCGTGTGCGTCGCGCCAGAATTCGTCGGTGCGCATCATCGTGTACGGGCCGCACATGATCAGCGTCCCGCGCGGCACGTAGTGGCCGAGAATCTCGGTGTCGCGCAGGGTTTCGCGGGCCTGCTGGGCGACCGGCGCGTACATCCGCAGCGCCTCCTTGAACGCCATATCCAATGCGGGCAGCCGATCCAGATCGTCGTAGTCCAGTGAAACCTTGCCCAGCGCACGGGATTCCGTGCGCAGCCGCTCCTGCCACTCGGGATGCCTGCCCAGTTCGTGGACAAGCATGGCGGAGGCGATGGTGCTGGTGTCGTGGGCGGCCATCATCACGAAGATCATGTGCTGGACGACCTCGTCGTCGGTGAAGGTGTGGCCCTCGACGGTGCTGGCCCGGCACAGCACGCTGAACAGGTCGTTGCCCTCGCCCGCGCGCTTGACCGGGAGTTCGCGGCGGAAGTATTCCTCGAGCACCCGGCGCCCGCGCAGCCCGCGCGCCCACACCCCGCCGGGCAGGTTGGCCCGCACCAGTGCCGTCCCGCCGTGCACCGCGTCCTCGAAGGCGCGTTCCAGCCGGTCGCCCTCCGTACCGAGCGCGGCGCCGGCGAACACCTCGGTGGCCTGTTGCAGCAGCAGCTTCTTGATCGCGCTGTAAACCGGGAAATCCGGGGCCGGACGCCACTCCTGGATCCCTGCGCGCAGCAGCGGTGTCGTCATGTCGAGGTAGCCGACCAGGCGTGGCCGGGTGAACGCCTGCTGCATGATCCGGCGATGGAACAGGTGCTCGTCGAAATCGCGCAACAGCAGGCCGCCGCGGAAGAACGGGCCGATGAGGAACTCCCAGCCGCGCTGCGCGGAGAAGACCTTGCCGCGGTCCAGCATGACGACGTCGAACGCCTCCGGGCTTCCGACGGTGACCACCGGCCTGCCGAGCACGCCCATCCACTGCACCGGGCCGAACCGTTCGAAACGCTTGCGCGCGAACTCGATCGGGTCCGCAAGGGTGTGCAGCGTGTAGCCGATTCCTGGCGGCCCGAAGTCGCCGAGGGTCGGGCGCAGCCCGCTGCCCACCGGCGGTTCGGCCAGCGGCCGCACCTTCGTCGGATAGTGCTGCACGAACCGGACGCCGACCCTTTGGACCCGCCGGGACAGCTGGGTCCGCAGCTGTCTGGCCCCGTCGGACACCGCACTGACTCGTTGTGGCACGAGAAGACTCATGGTCCTGTTCCCTTCGCGACGCTGCGATGCATCGACCATATCGGAAACGAGCGTTTCCGTATACGTTTGTTTCCCAACTTGTGCTGTGCCAAGCTGGCCGGGTGACCCGAGCATTCACCGGCACCTACCGCGGGGTGTCCAGCGCCGAGCGTCGCGAGGATCGGCGCAGGCGCCTGCTCGACGCGGCGCTGGCCATCGTCGGCACCGAGGGGCTCGCGGCACTGACCGTGCGCGGGGTCTGCGAACAGGCCAAAGTCGGGCCGCGGTTCTTCTACGAGGCGTTCCCCGATCTGGGCGCGCTGGCCGCCGAACTGCTGCTCGCGGTGCAGCGTTCCGCGCTCGACAAGGCCCGCGCGGCCATCGCCGAGACCGAGGGCACGCCCGCGCAGCGCATTCGCGCCGGGGTGGCCGCCCTGATCACCGAACTCACCGACGACCCACGCCGGGCCAAGATCGTCTTCGCGCAGGCCTACGGGAACGAGGCGCTGATGCGCACTCGTTTCGCGGGCATGCGCACCGTCGCCGCGACGATCATCGAGCAAACCCGCATCGTCCTCGACCTGCCCGAGGGGCATGACACGGCGGTCGCGGCGACCTCCCAGCTCATTACCGGCGGAGCCGCCGAACTGGTGCTGGTCTGGCTGGACGGCGGATTGGACGTCGACCGAGACGGCCTGATCGATCTGCTCGCGGATTTCACCATCGCGATGATCGATCGGCTGCCCGCGGTGGCCGGTCGGATCAACGGCACCGCGTGATCGCGCACGAACGCGCAGTGAACCGAACACAATCGGTCATTCGCGCCAATTGCCTGCGAATTGCCGATTCGACGCTCCCGAGCCGGCTGTAACGCCGGAAAGCCGCTCGACGGTTGAATCATCATGCCGGGTAACGCGTTTCACCACGTCAACCGGACCGTTCGGCCACGGTGTCCGTTCGGGGGCTATACACTGTTTTGTAGGTCAGTTCTCCTCCGAATTGCCGAATTGACCTCGGACACAAGATGTCCCGACCTATGACCGGCTGTTCTCTTCTGATTACGTTGGGAGGCAAGATGATCGATTACAGCCCCATCGGTCCCGCCGACCCGCGGCCCACCCGGAGGTGCAGGATGATCGAGAGCGCGTACGCGGCCGAGGCGGCAGACACCACCGAACCGCGTCATTGCACCGCCACCGACCCGGACGGGCCCGCCGCCCGTTTGCCGGGCAATCGCATGTGGACGGTCTCGGCCGTCGTCGTCGAGGCCGACGGCCCCAGTCCGCGCCACGGGGTGGTGGCGGGCGCCGATCTGGGCGACGCCGCCGAGCAACTGTGTGAATACCTGCCGGAGACCCGCTCCGACGAGGACTACTACCTCGTGGCCAGGCAGGTCCCGCTGATCGCGCACGGCCCGCGCAGCGGCGGCCAGATTCCCCGCCGGACCTGGGTCAGCCCGATCCAGCGCGACGACGATACGGGCCAGGCGACCTACGGGCGCTGGATGCGCGCCGAGGAGCATCCGCACTTCCAGCTGCACGGGCCCGTCGTGACCAACTGAGCACGACGACACGATTCGGTCGGCTCAGGCCGAGCGCCTCGTCCGATGGTCGGCCACGTGCACTCGATTCGAGCACCGCGTCGAGCAGAAGCGACGCCGCCCGTTGCGTGAGGTGTCCACGAACACCTGCGCGCACCCCGGCCGCGCGCAGCGGCCGATGCGGTTGGGGTCTTCGCAGAACAGGGCCGCGAGGCCGGCGGCGGTGTAGGCCTTCACCCGCTCGTCGGTCGGCGCGTCCTCGTGGGCGTAGTGCAGATGCGGCGCGCGGCCGTCGTGCGTCGAAATGTACGGTCGGCTGGTCGTTTCCGCCAGTAGGGCGTTGAGCTGCGACACCGAGGGCTCGTCGAAGACCTCGGCGAGCCGCGCGATCCAGCGGCGCAATTCAGCGGTCTGCCGTGCGTCGAGCGATCCCAGCGGCTTGTATCCCGCCGCGTCGAGCACCTGGAGCAGATTCGCGTGCGGGTCGGCGTTGACCAGTTGTGCGGCCAGCTCGGCGGCCGTGCCGCCGTAAGGGTTGAAATGCATAAAGCCATTACATCAGGCTGAGCACATGTCCGCCATCTGCCCTTCCTGCTCCTGGCCCTCCCCCACGGTCGTGTCCGCGCACGGCGAGATCCGCTATCTGCGCTGCGTGTGCGGACGGTGGCTGATCAGCGAGCACGGCGCGGTGATCGCCGAGGCCGGGGACAGCTCGCTGGCCGAACCCGTCGCGGATATCGCCTGAGACGTCAGGCCGTTTGGGGACCGCGCGGCGAACGACTCGTCTTGTCCCGGTACATCGCGGTGTCCACCGCGTGCATGAGCGCATCGATCGCGCTGGGGCGGTCCACCACGAACACGGTGCCGACGCTGGCGCCGACGTGCACCGGATGACCCGCCACCCGCAACGGCGTCGCCAGTGCTGCGCGCAGTTCGTCGGCGACCGAGGTCAGCTGCGGCTCCCCCGCGCAGCGCTCGACAAGCACGATGAACTCGTCGCCGCCGATGCGGGCGGCCAGGCCGCCGAGCGATTCGGCGGAAGCGCGCAGGCGCTGGGCCACCTCGTGCAGCACCCGGTCGCCGACGGTGTGTCCCCACTCGTCGTTGACCGTCTTGAAGCCGTCCAGGTCCAGGTAGCACAGGCCGACGGGTGGCACAGCGCTCGCGAGCCGATCGAAGAAGAGCAGCCGATTGGGCAGCCCGGTCAGGTTGTCGTGGTGGGCATCGTGCCAGAGCCGGTCGGACAGCTGCTTGCGCTCGGTGACGTCCACGGCCACGCCGATCAGGAACTGGATGTGCCCGTCGGCGTCGTGCACCGCCGACATCGACAGGTCGATATACGCCAAGCCGCCGTCCGGGCGGACGTGCGTGGTCTCCAAGCGGAAGCGATCGACCTCCCCGGCCAGCATGCTCCTGAACCGTCCGTAGGCGCGCCCGATGTTGGCGGGCCCGAGCACCTCGGCCACCGTGCGCCCCCGCATCTGCTCCTGCGGCAGGCCGAGCATCTCGGCGAAGGCGGCGTTCACCGCGAGCACGCGCCCGGTGACGTCGACGGTGCCGATGCCGACCGAGGCGCCCGCGAACACGGCCTCGAATCTGGCCTCCGAAAGCTGGCGCCGCGCTTCGGCATCCCGCGCCGCGGCCAGCGCCGCGCCGAGCGTCGTCTCCTGCTCGGACAGCGCCGCCGCACGCAACGCGCCGGTGCAGCCAGCGGCGAACTCGGCCGCCACCGCCACCGCGCGCTCGCGGACGCGTTCGTAGTCCGCGTCACCCGGCGCGCAGACCTCCTCGACCATGTCGTGGCAGATCACCGGGATCGAACGGCTGACCATCAGCGGGTCGCGGTAGTTCGCGGCAACCAGCACAACGGCCGCGTCGTGGGCGTCGCGCGGCTCACCGTCGCCGCGAACGGCGGCGACGAGCAGCTCGGACAGATCGGCGAGCATCGCCTCGGTCTCGGTCCGCGTGAGCGTGGGTGCGACGACGCCGTCCAGCGCGTCCGCCCACCGCAACGCCAGCTCACGCAGACCCACTATCCGCGACCTCCTGCCCGTCCGACCGGCGCCCTCGACATTCCCGGCCTCAGCCCTTGCGACCGAGCCCGGCCAGGCCGAGCGATCGGCCGGGCGCCTCGTGTAGATCGCGCTCGGATTCCGGGCGCCAGGCAGGTAGTTCCACCACACCCGGCTCGACCAGGTCCCATCCGTCGAACATAGCCGCGATGGCCGGGGCGGAGCGGAAGTGAATCCCGACCTTGCTCTGCCGTGCCGCGTTCGCACCGAGCTGCGCTGCGTCTTCGGGCCGCAGCTCGGAGGTCAGATGCGAGATCGCGACATAGGAACCGCTCGGCACGGCCGCGCGCATCGCGGCGACCTTCTCGGCGGGCGCGTCCTCGTCGGAGAGCAGGTGCAGCACCGCGACGAGCAGTAGCCCGACGGGCTGATCGAAATCGATCGATCCGGTCTCGCGAACCTTGCCGAGCAGTTCCTCGGGCTTGCGCAGATCCGCTTCGATCGCCGCGGCGCGGTCGTTGTCGCGCAGGATCGCCTTCGAGTGCGCGACGGCGACCGGATCGATGTCGACGTAGAGCACCCGGATCTCCGGATCGAGCCGCTGCGCCACCTCGTGTACGTTGCCCGCCGTGGGGATGCCAGAGCCGATGTCGAGGAACTGCCGGACGCCCGCGTTCACCAGGTAGCGCACCGCCCTGCGCAGGAAGGCCCGGTTGCTCAGTGCGACCAGCGGCAGATCGGGCACCAGCTGCTTGCCCAAGTCGGCGGCCTTGCGGTCGACCTCGAAATTGTGCGAGCCGCCGAGCAGCGCGTCGTACATCCGTGCCGGGCTCGCCTGCTGCATATCCACGCCCTCGGGCGCCCACGCCGGCCTGTCCATCGCATACCCCTTTGTGTCCACGAGCCGGTCTTCCGCGACCGGAAGGTTCGCGCCGAGCGGATGGTGTCACCGATCACCCGCTGGCGCCGTCCGCATCGTAACCGCAGGTCCGAACGACAGTGCACCGCACAAGATCACAGTTGCGCACCGCGGTGGCGCGCCGAGTGCGGGTACCCGTCTTGGCAACCCCCTACACCTCCAAATAAATGCAGACATGCGCATGTCTGCAAGATAGGCTAGGCTGTGGCGCGGCAGCCATCCGACAGGGAAGGGACGTTCGCTCATGGGAGATCAATGCGTGTCGCCGCGGCAACCGGCGGACAGCGCGGCGCGGGAACACGACCGCGCCGGTGAGCTGCGGCATTCCCATGATCACAGCCACGACCACGGCGACGGGCACCACCACGATCACGGCGTGTCCGTCGACTCGGACCCGCGCTGGCTGAGCATCGCGCTCGCACTGATCGTCGCGTTCATGGCGGCCGAGGTAGTGGTCGGTCTGATAGCGCAGTCGCTGGCGCTGATCACCGACGCCGCGCACATGCTCACCGACGCCGCGTCGATCGTCCTCGCGCTCATCGCCATCCGACTGTCCAAGCGTCCCGCGCGCGGCCGGTACACCTACGGCTACAAGCGCGCGGAGATCCTGTCGGCGCAGGCCAACGGCATCACCCTGCTACTGCTCGCCGCGTGGTTCGTCTACGAGGGCGTGAACCGGCTGATCCACCCGCCGGACGTGGAAGGCCCGCTGGTCTTCGTCACCGCGCTGATCGGCATCGTCGTCAACATCGTCGCCGCGTGGTGCATCAGCCGCGCCAACCGCACCAGCCTCAATGTCGAAGGTGCCTTCCAGCACATCCTCAACGACATGTACGCCTTCATCGGCACGGCCATCGCGGGCGCGGTGGTGTGGCTGGCCGGTTATCCGCGCGCCGACGCCATCGCGGCGCTCGTGGTCGCCGCGCTGATGCTGAAGGCGGGCTGGGCGCTGGTCCGCGAATCGGGGCGGATCTTCCTGGAGGCCGCGCCCGCACACCTCGATCCCGACTCCATCGGCGCGCGCATCGTCACCATTCCGCGGGTCGGCGAGGTGCACGATCTGCACGTCTGGGTGATCACCTCGGGCGAGCCCTCGCTGTCGGCGCACATCCTGGTCGACGACCGGGCCGACTGCCACGCCGTGCGGCTGGGGATCGAGCGGGTGCTGCTGGCGGAGTTCGGCCTGGAGCACACGACATTGCAGGTGGACCACGTGTCCGATCCGGATGCGCAGCGCATCGATCTGCACTGCGCCGAGCCGCACGGGCCGGTGCACCGGGCCTGAGGTGCGCGGTTGACCTTCACGTTGGTTGAGACTCCATGATGGCCCGGTGCGGAGTTCCAGGGTCGAGGAGTTGATCACCATCGGGGCGTTGGCGCGGGCCAGCGGCCTGACCGCGAGCGCGCTGCGGTTCTACGCCGACTGCGGGCTGCTCGCGCCCGCCGAGGTCGACGCGGCGACCGGATACCGGTATTACACGCGCTCGCAGTGCGAGCGCGCGGTCCTGATCCGGCGGCTGCGCGGCATCGACCTATCGCTCGAGGCCATCACCGAGGTGCTCGCGGCCGACCTGGACCGCGCCGAACGATTGCTCGACGCGCATGTCGCCGAGTTACAGCGGCGGGCGAAGGCGGCCGCGCGAGTCGCGGCGCAGGTCAAACGGGCCCTCGGGGCGGGGCACGGCACCGCGGTGCCTGCGGCCGAATTGGCGCGCGCCATAGCGCAAGTGGGCCCGGCCGCGGCGGTCGACGACTCGGTGCTCACCGGCATCCTGGTGGAGGCGGATGCGACCGCACTGACGCTCACCGCCACCGACCGATATCGGCTGTCGACGCGCACGATCGCGCCGCTGCGGGACGGCGGCGAGTGGTCGGCGGTGGTCGGGGCCGCGACGCTCGCGTCGCTGCGCCCGTGGCTGGACTCGATCGACGAGGTCGTGCTCGCGCCGCGCGAATCCGGCTTCGCGCTCACCTCCGGCGACGCCGAGCACGACTGCGCCGGAATCGCCGAACCCTTCCCCGACTACCGCGTGGTGCTCGACGGACTGCCCGCGGTGCGCACCCGAGTGCTCATGCCCCGGACAGCGCTGCTCGACCTGCTGGAGACTGCCGGCGACGACAGCCTGGTCTGCGCCGTCGACGGGTCAGTTCTCACGGTCTCCGGCGCTGTCGCCGCAACCCGCCTGCCCGCCGTGGTCACCGGCGCCCCCATGGATCTCGCGTTCCGTTCGACGGTCCTTCGCCCCGCCGTCGCGAGCGCGGTCGGGCCGGATCTCATGGTCGACCTCGCCGCCCCAGACCAACCCGTCGTCGTCCGTTCCGCGACCGACGGCGATCTCACCACCCTCGTCATGCCCACATTCGTTCCGAACACGGAGGACGACCGATGACCGCGACAACCGACACCACCATGGACGCCATCACCCACGCGGTCGGGCTCGGCCGCGCGGGCGACCGCGAGACCGCGCGCACGCTGCTGACCGCCCTGTGGACCGAACTCGGCCCGCAGGGCGATCCACTGCACCGCTGCACCCTCGCGCACCACCTCGCCGACCTGCACGACGACGCCGCCCAGGCCCTCACCTGGGACGTCCGTGCACTCGACGCCGCCGACAGCCTCACCGACGAACGCGTGCGCCGCCACCACGCGGGACTGAACGTGCGCGGCTTCTACCCGTCGCTGCACCTGAACCTCGCCGACAACTACCGCCGCCTCGGCTCGTTCGAGGCCGCCGGATATCAGATCGACGCCGCCCGCGCTTGCCTGCACACACTCGGTGACGACGAGTACGGTGCGACGGTGCGCACGGCCGTGGAAGAAGTGGCGCAAGCGATCCGTGACCGACGCACGGAACCGCGACCGTCGGCCCCCAGCTGAGCACCGATGGAGGCCCTGCGCCATTTCCGACGTCACACACTTTTCGTACGCCTTACAGAGGCGGTGCCTATGTGAAGCGTGCACGCGATGTGTGGGAACGTCGGTGTGTCTGATCGCGGCTCAGTCGAAGTCGAAGCGCAGCCGCTCGTCTCCGGTCAGCCATTGCGCATTCCGCTCCATCTCCCCGCGACGTCCGCGCGGAAGCGGTTCGAAAAGGCTCACCGCCATCCGGTGCTGAGCACGGCGGTACCGCCACACACCCGCCACCTCACCGTCGACGAGCACCGCGCCCGGTGCGGACAGCGCTCGCCACACCTGTGTCCGCCGAGCCCGGTCGGGGACGAGCAGCGACCGATCCGCTTGGCGCAGATAGGGGTCGCCGGGCGGAACAAGCAGGACTCCTTCCGGCGGCGGCGCACCGCGCACCTCGTCCAGCAGCGATTCGGGCAGGTCGTAGCGCCGGTCGTCCACCAGCACTCGCACCAGCGTGCCCGCCACCGCACGCCACGGCTCGTCGACGCCGACGCCGAGCCAGTCGCGAAAGACCGGACGGGTGGTCGGTCCGTTCACCCGGAAGAACGCCCGCAACAGCGCCAGGCGCGGCTGTTGCACGCCGACGGCGGGATGGTCCGGGGTCGGGTACAGCATCGTCGCCCGATTCACCTCCGGCCCGAGCACGATCTGTGCCTGGCACCCGGCTGCGCGGAACAGCCCGTCCGGCACGTGCTCCGCTCCGCAGCGCTCGCACCAGCGCACCAGGGCGGGCGACACCCGCGCGGTCACCGCCGTGCTGACCTCGGCCTTCGGCATCGGCCGCGTAACGACAGCGCGCAGCGCCGCGGCGACCTCGGCGACGGCGTCGGCCTGCGCCGCACCGCCCTCGTCCGAGGCGCGCGGCGCCAGCGCGTCACGCACCACGTCCAGCTGGGCCAGCCGGTGCGCGTGCGGTGCTCCGCGCATCGACCACCAGCTCACCAATGGCCCGGCCGGATCGATCGCCCGGCCGAGCGGGGTGGAGCCGATGCGCTCGGTGCGCTGCCGCAGTGCGTAAGCGGCGCCGCCGAACCGACCGTCCTGCAATCCGAGCAGCAGCAGGTCGTCCAGCGCACCGCCGTTCGTTCGCCCGTTCAGGCCGTGGCGGCGCCAGCGGTGACCGAGCCACTGCGCGCGGCCGACGGCGATCGTCTCCGCCATCGGCCCACCGTATCGACCACGCCGCCCTCAGTATTCGTCGGCAGGCCGCCAGGTCGACACCGCCCAGATCACCACGATGCTGAGGGCGATGATCAGGATCGACCAGTACGGGTAGTAGGGCAGCCAGAGGAAATTGGCGATGATCGCGAGCGCCGCGATGACGATGGCCGCGACCTTGCCCCAGGTGCTTCCCGTCATGAGGCCGATCGAGCAGATCACCAGGATCACGCCGAGCACGATGTGGATCCAGCCCCAGGTGGAGATGTCGAACTTGTACACGTATTCGACCCCGACGACGAACAGTTCGTCATCGACGACGGCCGAGATACCCTCGAAGATCTGCAGTACGCCAACGGTCAGCAGCAGGATCGCGGCGCCGATAGAGGTGCCCGCCGCGATGCCCTGCCGAACCGGGTGACTAGTTTCCGGTGTGGTCATCTGCATTCCCTTCCGCGAAGGAGAAACCTGGATGTCCATCCCAGCCGGTGCACCCGCGGAAAGCCTCACCCGTTTCGGGTGAGGATTCGCGATCAGAGCGCCGCGGCGGACACTCCCGCCGTCTCCGGTGGGGACGAACGCCCACGGCGCTCCGCCGCGCGGAAGGGTGAGTCGGCTACGCGGCCTTGCGCACCTTCTCCACGGCGTCCACGAAGAACTTCTCGAACGCGGCCTCGTCCAGCGAGTCTTTCAGCGCGGCGACGCGCACCACGACGGTGGTGCCGCGCAGCACGGCCATGCCCTGGTAGGCGGTGGAGGTGAGCGGCTTGCCGGTGCCGACGGTCGACGTGCTGACCGAGCGGTAGACGATGGCCTCGGCGCCCTTCAGCCCCGCGGGAGCGGCGAGGTTCTCCACCTTGACCACCGAGGTGATCTGCTTTCCCTCTACCGTCGAGGTCGCGCTCACCTCACCGCACTTCTTGTTTCCCTCGGTGATCTGCGCCAGATCGGCGGTGCGGCCGGCGACGAACTCCACGAACATCAGTCCGGCCTTGTCGTCGGTGGCGCCGGCGACCGCCGCTTCGGCAAGCAGGTCCTTGGTCGAGGCGCCCAGATCCTGCTGGGTGCCCGCGCAGTCCGCCGGGGTGATGGTGGAATTCTGTTGCGTGCCCGCCAGATCGGCGGCCGCGGTCTCCAGGCGGTCCTTGGGCAGGTCCACTTTCTTCGTGTTGGCCGGGAATTCGGACTCCGACAGCAGTAGCTGGTCACGCGGGGTGGTGGGCGCGGCCGAATTCGTCGCCGCTTCGTCGTTCCCGCCGCAACCGGCGAGCAGCATGACGCCCGCCGAAATCCCCGCCAGCAGGCGTGCCCCTGAGTACCGCAGTGTGATCATGCCGGTCAGCATGCCAGCACCCGTCCCGCACGCCCGCACCGGTCCACCCCGTGCTATGCGCGCGAAGATGCCGGGCGCGAAACGTTCTCGGCCACAGACTCATCGCACCCAGTCGCCGACTCCTTGGACAGCACGGGGTCAGGACGACGTCGGCCACCCGCGGCACGGTCACCGCCTCCGGGGTCGCGCCCTCTCTGACCAGTGGTTCGACCGTATCGGGACAGCCGAGCGTCCCGGCGAGCTCGGCCGCAGCTCGCCTGTGTTCCGGGCATCCGCGGTGAGTATTCGGGTCGGCGCGGCACGGCGCGGACAAGGTCAGGCGGCGGGGATCACCTCTAGGAAGCCGGGTTCCGTCGGCATAGACTTCGGCCCGGATATCGACTCGGAAGGGGTCGCATGGACACGGTCCGAGAGGTTGCCGAAGAGGGCAAGCGGCTCATCGACCTGGCCTGGCTCGGCGAACTCACTCGCGACGACGCGGTGCATCGATTCGTTCAGGTCGGCGACGGAATGGTCTGTCCGGTCACGGCGGGCGAGATCATCGACGACGGCGTGCGCTGGCTGGACGCCAATGCCACTCGACTACGAATCCTCGGCTGGTGCGCCCTGCTGGAACTACCGCTGCTCGGAGGTTTCGCGGTGCTATCGCTCGCTGTCGGCGACTATGTCACCGCACTTCTGGCGCTCGCGCTGCTCGGCGGCATGCAGTTCGCGCACCGCAAGCTGATCCCGCACCCGGTGCCCATCCGGCGCACCCGCCGCGTCGGGTCCTGAAAAGTTACCGAACTTCTTCGCCGCCACAGCTTTTCGGCGCGTGGCCGACGCGTGCCTCGTACAGTGAGCGTCACGTGCGGACCGGTCGACGGCCCGCCGGTCGGGGTTTCTGGCTTGCGGGGAGGGCGACCGTGCGGATCGAAGAATTGGCAGCGGTCAGGGACGAGGAACTGACCGCCGACGTGTGCGTGGTGGGGTCCGGGCCCGCCGGACTGACGATCGCGGCCGAGCTGGCGAATTCCACGCTGCGCGTGCTGGTGCTGGAGAGCGGCGGGCGCGAATCCTCGGACGCGACAAACGCACTCGACGACTACGACAACATCGGCGCGCGCCGGGCGCAGCCGGGCCGGATCGCGGGCGACCGGATCCTCGGCGGCAATTCGCACTCGTGGAGCGGGCGCTGCGCGCTGCTGGACGAACTCGACTTCCGCCACCGCCCTTGGGTTCCCGGCTCCGGATGGCCGATCGGCCCCGGCGATGTGGAGCCCTACCTGCCCCGCGCCGCCTGCCACATCGGTATCGGCCACGGCAGCGGCTTCACCGACGACGGCTTCTGGGAACTGGCCGGACGAGCCCGCCCGGCCGAGACGCTCGACCCGCGGCGGTTTCGCTCCTACTTCTGGCAGATCAGCCGCGACCCCGCCGACCCGTTCGACTGCAAGCGCTTCGGCGCGCACATCGAAAGACTCACCGCGCCTGATGTTCTGGTGATCGTCGGCGCGACCGTCACCCATCTCGACACCGATCCGGACGGCACACACGTCGAGACGCTGCAAGTCGCGGGAGCCGAACAGCGACCGCGAACCGTGTGTGCCCGCGCGGTGGTGCTCGCGACCGGCGGCATCGGCAATCCACGCCTGCTGCTCGCCTCGCGCCGGGCCCGGCCCGAGGGGCTCGGCAACCGGAACGACCAGGTCGGGCGCTATCTCATGGACCACCGCTGCGGAGCGGTCGGCGCGCTGGAACCCGCTGCGGCCGAGGCGATCACGCAGCGCTTCGGCAAGTACGTGGTCAAGACGCCGCACGGCCGTCACACCTTCTTGCACGGCGTGGCCCTCGCACCCGAGATCCAAGCCGGTGAGGGTCTGCTGAACTGCGCGTTGTGGTTACAGGAGGTGCCTGCCGCGGACGATCCGTGGGACTCGGTGAAGCAACTGCTGCGCGGTCGCGGCGACCGCCACGACGCGAAGGTCGCGCTGGCCAACTCCGGACTGCTGCTCGCCGGTGCGCGACGGCACCTTCTCCAGCACACCGGACTGCCGCACAAGCTGGATCGAATCGAGTTGCGCTGCATGGTCGAACAGGCGCCGAACCGGGACAGCCGGGTCACCCTCACCGATCGCGCCGACCGGCTCGGGATGCCGACGGCGCGGATCGACTGGCGGGTGCACGACCAGGAGGACGTCACGGTGCGCCGCGCCGCCGCGCTGGCGGTGGCGGAATTCGCCAGACTGGGATTCGCGGCGCCGACCCTGTTCGACTGGGCCGCACCGGACAGCGCGCTGCCGCTGGAGCTCACCGACTGGGCGCACCCGACCGGCACCACCCGGATGTCGGCCGACCCGCGCGATGGCGTCGTCGACGCCGACTGCCTGGTGCACGGCATGGACAACCTGTTCGTCGCGGGCAGTTCGGTGTTTCCCACCACGGGCCATGCCAATCCGACGCTCACGATCGTCGCGCTTGCCGTCCGCTTGGCCGATCACCTCCGCACGAAGGTCACCGCCGCCGGTTAGGCGTACCGTGCGGACATGGAGGACTCGACGATCAACGGTTCTCATCCGCACGAGCCGCACGCGGGTGGCTTCGCGACCAGGCTGAACTGGTTGCGCGCCGGCGTGCTCGGCGCGAACGACGGCATCGTGTCGACGGCCGGGCTCGTGGTCGGCGTAGCCGCGGCGACCACGACCACGAGCGCGATCTTCACGGCGGGCATCGCGGGTCTGTCGGCCGGTGCGCTGTCGATGGCGGTCGGTGAGTACGTGTCGGTCAGCACCCAGCGGGATTCCGAGCGAGCGCTGCTCGCCAAGGAACGCAGGGAGCTCGCCGAGGTGCCCGACTACGAGCTCGCGGAACTCACCGACATCTATCGCGCCAAGGGACTCTCCCCCGACACCGCGCGCAAGGTCGCCGAGGAACTCACCGCGCACGACGCCTTCACCGCGCACGCGGAGGCCGAACTCGGCTTGAATCCGCGCGCGCTCACCAATCCGTGGCAGGCCGCGTTCTCCTCGGCGATCGCGTTCACCCTCGGTGCGCTGCTGCCGCTGCTGGCGATCCTGCTGCCGCCGGTCACCGCGCGCATTCCGGTGACCGTCGCCGCGGTACTGCTGGCGCTGGCGCTCACCGGTTCGATCAGCGCCAGGCTCGGCGGCAGCGATCCCGTCCGCGCGGTGCTGCGGGTGGTGCTGGGCGGCGCGCTGGCCATGCTGGTCACCTACGGCATCGGGCAGCTGGCCGACGTCGCCGGAATCTGAACGGAGCCCCGAGCTCCCCGCCGCCGCAGCGGTTTCGGCCGGGCGTAGACTTCGGTGCTTTCCGAAGTCCGAGTCCGGAGGCCCAGCATGCCCTTCCGTGATCGCCGGGCGGCGGGTCGGCGACTCGCCCTGCGGTTGGCCCACTTTCGCGACGCCGACACGGTGGTGCTCGGAGTGCCCCGCGGTGGCGTTCCAGTCGCCTACGAGGTGGCCGGCGCGTTGCGCGCGCCTCTCACGGTGGCGATGGTGCGCAGGCTGCGGGTGCCCTACCGGCCGGACCTGGCGTTCGGCGCGGTCGGCGAGGGCGGGGTCGGGGTGATCGACGACAAGATTCTGGCGCGCGCGTTCGTCTCCGAAACGGGCCGGGCGGAGCTGGAGGCGGAACAGCGAGCCGACTTGGCCCGCAGCGTCATTCGCTATCGTGGCGGTGCCTCCAGTCTCGCGTTGCACGGCCGGACGGCGGTGATCGTGGACGACGGCATCGCGACCGGTGTCACGGCCAGGGCGGCCGTCGAGGTGGTGCGGGCGGCGGGGGCGGAGCGCGTCGCGCTGGCGGCGCCCGTCGGCGCGGCCTCCGCGATCCGTGCGCTGGGCGGGCAGGTCGACCAGGTCGTCTGCCTGGAAGGCGCGGAAGTGGTCACGTCGATCGCCAGGTGGTACGGGGATTTCACCCCGGTCGACGACGCCCAGGTGTGCGATCTGCTGGACAGCGCGGCGGCCGACCTGCGCCAGCGTTCCGGCGGTCCGGGCGGCCGTTAGACCGCTCGGCGGCATCCGTGCCCGCGCATGCCGATGTCGGCCGGGAGTACGTACTGTGCTCTCGGCCGACATCGGGCGATCGGTCAGCGCCGGAACGCGTCCCGCACTTTGCCCGCGGCCTGCTTCAAGTTGCCGAAGACCTGGTCCCGCCGGCCTTCCGCCGACAGCCGCGGATTATCGGTCGCACGGCCGAAGAATTTCTTCACCTGACCACGCGCGGCCTGAATTCGATGATCGAAACGACTATTCCTGCGGTAATTTTCGTCGCGCATCGCTGACCTCAGTAATAATGCCTGCGGCCGCCGACCGGACGCCCCACCGAACCGGCGATCCAGAGCGCCGCGCCGATGATCAGCACGATGAGGCCCGCCGTGGTCAGCCATCCGATCCCGAGCAACCAGCCCACGATCAGCAGTATCAATCCGAGAACAATCACGGTTCCATCCCTTTCTTCTTGGTCAACCGTTGACTTGTCAGCCGGCAGTAGGAGCCTGCGTCTTGCCGCCGGGAGCGCCCGCCAGCGGCGCGGTTCCGGACGGTCGGCGCAGGAATCGATTCGCGCTCCAGACCGGCTTGTTGCCGGGCGGTGGCGCGACGGGCCGTGCCTGCGGCGGCGGAGCATCGCGGCGAGCAGCCGCGATCTCCCGGCGTGACCTGCGCAGTTCCCTGCGCGCCTCGCTGCCGCGGCGGGAGGTGCGCCACAGCCCGGTCAGCACTAGGAGCAGCCCGAGCGCTCCCGCAGCGCCGATCACCGTGCCGTACAGGAACACCTCTCCCGCGGACGCTGTGAAGTGATAGTCGAAAACGGCGAAATCGCCTGTCGACGTGTGCAGTTCGCCGGTATTCGCCGCCACAGCGGCGACGCCGACGATCACCGCGCCGATCAGGACGATCAGCCCTATGAGAATGATCATGAGAATCCTGGTGCGCTGAAAAGTTGTATTACGAATCCGCTATTCCCGGTTCCAGCGGGATCAAACTCACCGCGATCGCGAACGTTTGCGTCACACGGTTACGGTGTATCCGCTGAACTGACCGCAACCGGTCGAATCAGCACACAGGAGAGTCCGGAACATGACCTATACCTTCGACCTCACCGATTACTCGGATGAGTCCGCCGTCGTCGCCGAGAACGCGCTGCGCGGACTCGGCGGAGTCGATTCCGTCGACGTGGACCGCGTCGCGGAGACCATCACGGTGAACTCCACCAGCCTCAGCTACGGCGAGGTTCTGAGCGCGATCCGGCAGGCGGGCGTTCCCGCCAACTAGCACGCTCAGCGAGCCGGGCCGAGATCGAGGCGTTCGGTCACCCGGTCGACCAGATCCGGCGGCATGCCGGGTTCGCGGCGCACGGCCAGCGCTTCCCTGCGGCCGCCTCCCCCACCGCGTGCGCGGTAGAGAAGCGGCCGGTTACTACCGCTTGCACGGCCACCCGGCAGACGATGCCGTATGCGGCGACGATCACGAATGCGAAGGAATGGGTGGCCTGCCGGTGGTCGCGGTGACGTCGTTGAACAGCCCCGCGCCGTCCAGCACGGCGCCGAGCCGCGCGGCCAGCGCCGCGAGCGGGTCGGGCGGAGCGACGATGGCGCCGAGCACGACGGCGGCGATCGGCACGCCCGGATACGCAACCCAACAGCGTCATCAGGACCGCCGATGCGACGCCGTCCGCCGCGGCACCGGCTCGGCCAGGATCGTGGCGAAGAGCAGCACGAATATCAGCACCAACTGATCCATGACCGTCCAGTCTGCGACGGCCCGGCCCGATCTCGGCCGTGCCGCACCGGGTGCGCGGCAACCGCGGTGGGGCCCGCACCAGCCCGAGCGGCGCACGCGCCGCGAGCGGAGTACTTTGGTGCGCACCGAAGGGTGCCGAGAAGTGTTGGCGGACAAGCGGATGGGGGCTGGGGTTGCGACAGATCTTCGATGCCGGTTTCGCGGCGGATCCGTGGCCGGTGCTGAGCGCGCTGCGTCGCGAGGGCGGCGTGCACCGGGTCCGCACGCCCGACGGCCCGCCCGCCTGGCTGGTGACCAGGCACGCCGATGTGCGCGCCGCGCTGTCGGACGAGCGATTGACCGCCGACGTCACCGAGGCCGGGCCGATCGACTACGCGGGATTCGCCGTCCCGCCCCCGATGGACGCGCTGCTCGTCGCCGACGCCGACGGCCACGCGCGGCTGCGCCGCCTGATCGCGGCCGAGATCGCGCCGCACAGGGCCGCCGAATGGGACGAGCGCGCAAGCGATCTGGTCGACATGCTGTTGCAGGACACCGACACGGACCCGAAGGTGGATCTGGTCGCGCGGCTGGCGATCCCGCTGCCCGCCGCGGTGCTCGGCGAGTTGCTCGGACTGGCCGACGCGGAACGCGAAGCTCTACTGGCCTGGGCGAATTCGACGCTGCTTCCCGGCGCGACAGCGCCGCGCGCCAGGGACACCCTCGCCACCATGCGTACCCTCGTCGATGCCGTGGTCGCGCGGGCGGGCGCAGACACCGCGGTCGGGCGGCTGGTCGCCGCGCGCGACGAGACCGGTTCGCCGACGGCCGACGAGCTCACGGGTGTGCTCTTCTACCTGCTGTTCGTCTGGTACGAGGTGCTCGCCGACCTGATAGCGGGCGCCGTGCTCACGCTCGTCGCCGAGCCCGCGCACCGCAGGGCTTTCCGCGCGGCCACCGACCGGCGGCGCGCGGTGGACGAGCTGCTGCGCTACCTCTCACCGCAGGTGCTCGCCGGACCACGGTTCGCGACAACGGATCTGGACATCGGCGGCTATACCGTAAAGGCCGGGCAGACGGTGTTGCTGTGTCTGGCGGGCGCCAATCGCGATCCGGCGGCGTTCGACCGGCCCGATCGGTTCGATCCGAACCGCACCCGCAACGCCCAGCTCGGCCTGGGTCACGGCCCGCACTCCTGTCTCGGCACCGCCCTGGTGCACGGCGTCGCAGGGGCGGTGCTCACGCATTTCTGCGACCGCTGGCCGGAGACCACGCTGACCGCGCCCCCGCGAGAAATCCCGTGGCGCTCCGGTTTCCGGCACCGAGGGCCGCTGATCCTGCCGGTCGCACTCGCCTGAACGCTCGAGCTTCGCACGCGCGAACCTCGGGTCACCGGCGCGGCAGATCGATCGAGGCCACGCCTTCCTGTTCGGGCTTGCCGATCGGGACGATGCGCCACCAGGTGACGCACCGCAACACCCATTCCAGCGGGCCGTACCGGAACCAGGACAGCCACAGGTAGCTGACGAAGGCTTGGCAGACGACGATCCCGGCGGCGAGACCGAGCAGCGCGGAATAGCGGGTGGTGCCGCCGAGACGCAGGTGCGGCTCCGCGAGCAGGATCATCGCCGTGGCCGACACGTAGTTCGTCAGCGCCATCCGTCCCATCGGCGCGAGCACCTCGGCGAGTACCTCGAAGTATCCGGTGCGCAGCACGAGCAACAGGCCGCTGACGTAGGTGAGCGCGCCGAACAGGCCCGCGATCGGCTCGATCGAGCTGGTCCACAGCTCCAGATACGGTGTGCGCCACTGCCATACCGCGGTCACCAACGCGGCGGGCAGCGCTGGCGCGAAGACGGCCGCGAGCTGCCAGGTGCGGCCGCGCAGGTCGACGACGAGACCGTAACGGCCCGCGGCCGAGCCGAGCAGGAACAGACCGGGCACCAGGGCGAGGCCGCCGCCGAGGGTGAGCGCCACGCCCACCGTGCCGACCAGGCCCGCGGCCAGAATCAGCCACGCGGGCAATGCGGACCCGGGCAGTAGGATCACCGCTCCCACCACCGCGTACGGCAGCAGCGCCTCCCCCGGCTGGAAGCGCTGGTGCACCAGCCCGAGCACGCCGAGCGCGATCAGCCTGCGCGCCACCACGAGTCGTGGACGCGCGGTCCGCTCGGCAACGCCGTCCAGGAACAGCACGAAGCTCAGGCCGAACAGGAACGCGAAGATCGGGAAGAAGCGGCCCTCGACCAGCACCGACAGCACGTGCCGGAGCGGGTCCATGGCCTCGCCCGATGGAACGGTGGCCGTCATGTCGGTCATCTGCCAGATGATGACCACCGGGATTCCGCACAGGGCGAACCCGCGGACGGCGTCCAGTTCGTGAATGCGCTCACGCGGGGCGACGTCGTACATGTCCCGACAGTAACGGCGCGGTCGGGCGAAGTCCGTCAACCGCCGCGCGGCACAGCCGGAAAACGAAGAGCGGGCGCGACTGGACGAACGCCCGTCGACGACCACGCGCACAGCTGGAACGAAAGGCGACCTGGGCCGCAGAGATGCCGTATGGGACTTCGAGACAGGACCCAGGCCGCCGAGAACCCCCGCGTACGGCCGGAGCGGGGGCGAGGCGGGTCCGGAGGAGATATCGCGCACACACACTAACTATTTGTGCGTTAACCTAGCGCGGACCCGAGGAGGAACCGTGGAGACCGAGATCGATGACCCGCTGCGCCTGGACCGGCAGGTGTGTTTCGCGCTGGCCGTGGCCAATCGCGCGGTGCTCGCCGTCTATCGCCCGCTGCTGGAACCGCTCGGGCTGACGCACCCGCAGTACCTGGTGATGCTCGCGCTGTGGGGCGAGGCGCCGATGTCGGTGAAGGAGATCGCCGAAGCCATCCAGCTCGATTCGCCGACCCTCTCACCGCTGCTCAAGCGCCTGGAGTCGGCCGGACTGATCAGCAGGGGCCGCGACCCGCGCGACGAGCGGAACCTGGTCATCGACCTGACCGAGGCGGGCGCCGCGCTGCGCACGCAGGCCGAGCGGATTCCGCCCGCGGTGGTGCAGCGCCTCGGCGTCACGGTGGCCGACCTCGAAGAACTGCGCGAGGTGCTGACCCGGGTCAACGAGGCCGCCCGCCGGTCGGTGCTCGCCGACCCCGCATCGACAGGAGCCGACGCATGACCCGCGCGCGCCGCCGCCCCAACCCCGTCGAGTGGATCGGCTACGCCTTCGGCCGCAGGCTGCCCGACTCGCTGCGCGACTGGGTAAGCGAGGACCTGACCGGAAAGCACGCCGTCGCACGCCATCTGGTGCGCGGCATGGTTCCGTTCACACCGCTGTTCGCGGCGTTCCTGTTCTTCCCCGGCGAGCTGTGGTTGCGCGGGTCGATGGTGCTGCTCGCGATGCTGCTCGCCCTGTTCTACACCGCGGCGTTCATGCCGATGAACCGCGCGCACCGGTTGACCGAGCATGGGCTGCCCGCCGATCTGGAGAGCCCGGAGCGGGCGCGCAGGCGCGCACTGGAACGCGCCCGCTACGCCGCCCAGCATCCGCACTGAACGAGCTCAACGGAGGACGAGCGCGAGCCGCGCGTGCCTGCGCACGAAGATGCTCGGGACCCATTGGGCCGCACCGTCTTCCGGAGCCAGCTCGAACGACGCTGTACCGGCGAGCAGCGCCCCGATCGCGACCCGCGCCTCCAGCCGGGCCAACGCGGCGCCGACGCAGAAATGGACGCCCTTGCCGAACGCGAGGTGCCCGCGCTGGACGGTGCGATCCAAGCGGAGCCGGTCGGCGTCGGGAAAGACGGCGGGGTCGCGGTTGGCCGCGCCCCAGAGCAGGAGCAGGTGCGCGCCCGCGGGCAGGTCGACGCCGCCGAGCGTGGTGTCGGCGACGACGTGCCGATGGTGGGCGCGGAACGGCGATTCCACTCGCAGCGCCTCTTCGAGGAAGTCCGGCAGCAGCTCCGGATCCTCCCGAAGCCGTTGTTGCAGAACGGGATCGGTGGCGAGCAAGCGGACGGCGTTGCCGATCAGGCCCGCGGTCGATTCCCCGCCCGCACCGACCAGCTGCACCAGCATCAGCACCGCGACCTTCGGCTCGAGATCGCCCGCCGCGCACGCCCGCGCCAGATCGCCGAGCAGATCGTCGCCGGGCGCCGCGCACGCCGCGGTGAACGCCCGGTGCAGATAACCGGCGAGCTCGGTCGCCGCGGTGATCACGATCCCGAGCCGGTCGGTGGTGACCACCCCGCCGAGCAGTTCGGTGGAGGCGTAGCCCCACTCCACCAGGCGCGGGACATCCGCGCCGGGCAGCCCGATCAGACTCGCGACCATGGTCATCGGAAGGCGGTCCGCCATCGCCGCCATCCACTCGATGCGGTCGCCGTCCACCCCCTCGGCCCACAGTCGGCGCACGTTCGCCTGCATCGTGGGCTCCAGTGCGCGAATGCGTTTCGCGACGAGCGCGGGCAGCACCAGCTTGCGCTGGCGCAGGTGCTCCGGATCGTCGGCGGTGGCGAGGACGTGCACCGCCTGCCCTTCGCCGTCCATATCGAAGACCGCGGCCGAGCCATCGGGCTGATGCACCAGCGCGGCGGTCAGGTGCGAGGAGAAGTCGGCGGGGCGGGTGGTCGCCTCCACGACGAGATCCCAGCGGCTCACCAGGTAGAAACCGGTGCCGCCGACCTGGTGCACCGGCGCCGTGCGGCGTAGCCGGTCGTAGAGGGGATACGGGTCGTCGAGCGCTCCTGGGTCGAACAGGTCGATCTCGTCCACTGCGCGACGGCGTTCTCTTTCACTCACCCGCAGGCGGTGCGCCACAACGGGCGGGAAGGGCGGAAGCGGCAACTGAAGAACCGGAGCCCAACCAGAACTGGGCCCAACCGGATGCACGGACGGCCACGACGCACCGCCGAATGGCTTCCTACCTCACTCCCCCGCAGGCGGTGCGGGCGCCACCGGCGGGGGAGGCAGGATCGGCAGCGGGAAGAACTGGGGCACGATCGGCGGTGCGGGCGCGACGGGAGGCCCAGCGGGTGCGGGCGCAACGGGCGGCCCGGCGGGTCCGGGCGCGACGGGAGGCCCAGCGGGCGCGGGGGCGATCGGAGGCGCAGGGAATCCGGGGGCGAGCGGCGGCGCGGGGACGACCGGCGGCACCGCTGCGCCCACGCCCGGTTCCTGTTGGACGCAGATCCACCGGCCGTCCGGGGACAGGCCCCACTGGGCGGTGATGCCGTCGTGCGAACAATCGTCGCCTACCTGGTGATTCTCGCGGGCATGCTCCTGCGGCAGGCAGATCCACTGGCCGTCCGGGGCGTGGCCCCACTGCGCGGTGATCCCGTCGTGCGAACAGTCGTCGCCGACGCGGTGCGGATCGTGGCCCTGTCCCTGCGGCACGCACGTCCACTGGCCCTCGCGCAGATCCCACTGCGCGGTGATGCCGCCCGCCGAGCAGTCGTCGCCGATCCTGCGTGCCTGGGGCGTCGCCGACGCGGGCGGACGGGCGGTCGTGGTCATCGGCACGGTGCGCGCGGTGGGGCCCGCGGCCGTCGATTTGCTGGCGACCGCGGGCGTCGGTCCGTTGTCCGACGGGGGATTCGACCGCAGTACGAGTCCGATCGCCACCACCACCGCGAGTGCCGCGGCGATGGCCGCCGCGATCACGAGAACGCGAGTGTTGTTCGCCCCTTCGTCATCGCCATAGGGCGCAGGGCCGCCGCCGGACTCCACCATCGCACCGCCTTCGCTGCCGAACAGAGAACACCGTCACGAGTAGTCGATCTTTCCCGGCAGGTTACCCGAAGGTCGCTGACGCGAAGACCACCCACCCGAATCTCGTGTTCCCACCGCTCAACGGCCACCCAACAAACTGGTCCATCGGTAGCCACGCAGACTCTCCACACGCTTCACAGAGGTTGCACGCGCTGCGAAGCGTGTGGCAGGTCTGCGAGGCCGGTTGCGGGGCAGGCTATTTGATGGCGACGCGGACCTGGATCGCGTCGTCGTCGGTGCTGTGCAGTGCTTGGCCGATGAGGGTGCTCAGGTCGAGTTGCGGCGCGGCGGAGGTGGCCGCGTCGGCGAGCGGTCGCAGGCCCGGGATGAGTGCGCGCAGTTCGGGACCCGCTTCGCGGAGCCAGGCGGTGAGCTTTTCGAGGAACGGCACGACGCCGTCGCCCTCCAGGTACATGTCCGGACTGCCCTGCGCGGTGACCAGGCGGCCGACTGCCTCGACGAGCTCGTCGAGCGCCTGACCGAACCGCACCAGGCCGGGCGCGCCCGCCGCGGTGGCGGGACCTGCCCATTCGATGTCGGCGGCGGCGAGTTGAAAACTGTCGAGCAGCTCGGCGATCTTCGGCGCCCTGGTCATGATGGTCGAGGCGAGCAGGTCACCGGACCTGGCGAGCTCGGGCATCACGGATTCGGTACCGGTGACGGATTTGCTCATCGTCTCCACCAGCGAGCCGACGACGGCGGGATCGAGCTGGTTCATGGTCTTGGTGACCATGCGCGCCACCTCGGCGACGGACAGCGGCGTCCGCACGTCCTCGGCGTCCAGGCGCTGGCCGTCCCGCAGGTACGGTCCGCCGTCGCCCTTGGGAACGAACTTCACGTACGGCTCGCCGAGCGACGACAGATGTTCGATGGTGACGACGCTGGCGGTGGGCACCTGGTGCGCGACGTCGACGCGGAAGCCGACCTCGACGCCCGCCGCGGTGTTGTCCACCGAGGTGACGTCGCCGATCTCGATGCCGGTCAACAGGATCGGCGAACCAACGCCGAGCCCGCCGGAGTTCTTCAGCACCATGGTGGCGTGGGTGTAGTCGGCGAACGGATCGAACCGCACCACGCCGAAGGTCAGGTAGGCCGCGCCCAGAATCATGATGGCGGCGATGCCGCCGAGCGAGGCAAGCGAACCGATCTTCATCGGACGGCTCCGATCATGCGCAGGGTCTGAACGATCCGGTCGACCTGCTCCTGTTCCGCGACGGGACCGATCTCCGTGCGCACGCCGGTGACGTTCACCTTCGGCCCGCGCTCGACGAACGGAATGATCTTGTCCCGCACCAGCGCGACCAGCATGGCCAGGTTCGAGGGGTTGCGCAGATCCAGCGGTCCTCCGGTGGCCAGCGGCACGAACGCCTTGGCCGTCGCGTCGCCGGACTGCACGAGCGGCGCGAGCCACACCAGCGACTGGCCGACGGGGCCGAGCCGGTCGAAGATCTTCGTCACGCCGTCGATGGATTGCGTTGCGGCGCCGAGGCGGTCCACCGAGGCCGCGCTGAGGATGTTGTCCAGCTCCGGCTGCACCTTGTGCAGCACTTCGGCGTTGTTGGCGAGGCCGTGGAGCAGCTCGTCCACCTGGTCGAGGTTGGCGGCCAGGTCGGCGGCGTCGGCGCCCATCACGCCCGCGATCCGCGCGGTCTCCTTCGGATCCTGCGGCAGCACAGAGTTGAACCGGTTGACGATGTCCTGCAACTGGCCGACCGCGCCGCCCTGCACGAAGAACGCCATCGCGGCCATCGTGTCCTCCAGCTGCACAGGAGGTTTGGTGTGATCGAGATCGATGGTGCCGCCCGGCTCCAGCAGTGAGCCGAAGCCGTCCGGCGGGGTGGTCAGTGCGATGTGGATGTCACCGAGCACCGTGTTCTGGCGCAACTCCGCGATCGTGTCGGACGGCAGCCGTACCGATTTCGCGATGTCGATGTCCACGACGACGTACCCGCCGCGCCCCCGCGGCGCCTCGGCCGCAGGCACCACGGTGACCTTCTCGACGGCGCCGACCTGCGCGCCGTTGGCGATGACCTTCGCGCGGGCGGGCAGGTTCAGCACGTTCGCGAACTCGATCCGCACGCGATAGGTCGGGCCCGACACCGAGGTGCCAGGGACCGGCACCGAGGACGGGTCGAACGCGCAGCCGCCGAGCAGGACCGAGGCGGCGAGCGCCAGCGCGATCACGTTGCGCCGCACGATTTTCGGCCGCCACCGTAACGTGACCGTGCGCTGTGTCGCCTGTGCGCTCATGCCTGCGCCTCGCTAGCGCTCGCCTCCGGCATGCACGGAGCGCACCGGCACATGATTCGCTCACTCCGTTCACTCATCGCGCACCCGCCAATCCCAGCACCAGTTGCACCAGTTCCACGTTCACCATGCCGTTCTCGACGCCGGCGCACCGGCCGGGCGACACCGTGTTCACGGCGGCGCACACCTGTTCGGCGTTCTGCTGCGGAATCGCCACCTTCGGCGGGGCGTAGGTCAGGCTCGCCGCGCCGGTCTCCGGATCGGCGACGCTGCGCAGCGCGGAGGCGAACACCGGTGTGGTGAGCACGATCTCGCGCAACGAGCCGACGTTGGCGCGCAACAGTTTCAGCATCGGCACCGCCCGATCGAGCAACGCGAGGATCTGGTCGCCGAACGAGTTCGTGATGTCGTTCAGCATCGGCAGCACCTCGGCCAAGCCGTCGAACAGCTGCGCGCCGGGGATCAGCAGGTCCTCGCTCGCCTGGTTCAGCACCGGTCCGACGCGCACCAGCATGCTCCGCAGATCGCCCCAGTATCGGTTCACCTTCTGCGAGACCGAGGCGAACGCGTCGAAAATGCCCGCGAGGTGGCCGATGTCGGCGTCCGGCGATTTCAAAGCCGACCCGAGCCTGCGGATCAGTTCGTTGATCTGCGGGCCGGTGCCCGCCGTCGCCATGTCCAGCGAGCTGAGCCCGTCGGCCAGCGAATTCGGCTGGGACGGATCGGGTCCCACGACCTGGTCGGAGAATTGCGCGAGCGCCGTGAGTGTCTCGGTGAGGCTCTTCGGGGTCAGCGTCTTGGTGATGCACTGGGAACTGTTCCAGCGCTCCAGGTTCGTGCCGCTGGCCAGCACGGCGAGCTCCCGGTCGGCGACGACGGTGTCGGACACCGTGGTGGCCGAGGCGTCGGCGTACACCGGGTGGTCGGCGTCGACCTCGAACTCGACCCGTACGTTCGCGCCCTGGTTGCGCACCGAGGTGACGCTGCCGACCGTGATGCCGCGCATGGTCACCTGGTTGCCCTCGTACAGGCCGATGCTGTCGGGCATGATCGCGCAATAGGATTCGGTCTTCTTCATCGGATCGAAGACGACGAAATAACCGGCCACCCCGAGCAGCGCGATGACCGCGACGCCCGCGATCGACATGAACGCCTGAGTGCCGAGCAGCTTCTTCAGCATCAGCACTCCTTCCCCGGCACCGGCACGCACACCGACGACAGATCCAGACCCGTGGGGGCGGGCACCGTCGTACCCGACCGGTCGAGCACGATGCCCTCCTCCGGGATCACCAGCGACCGCAGCTTCTCACCGAGCTGCTCGGTGCTCGCGATCATCGGTTCGAGCTTGCCGCCCATCTCCTCGAGCCGCGGCAGCGCGTCGGCCAGCTGCTGCGCCCTCGGCTTCAGCGTGGCGTCCCAGGCGGGTGCGAGCGCGGCGAGCCGCTGCACCACGCTGTTGATCAGCGCGACGGACTCGCGCAGTTCCGCGCGTTTGTCGATGAGCACCGTCTCCAGCAGGTTGACGTTGTCCATCAGCCTGCCCAGGTCGGTCTTCGCGCCGTCGTACATGGTGACGTATTCGTCCGCCACCGCGATGGCGTCGGAGACCTGGGCGCGCTGGCGGTCGATGGCGTCGAGGTAGCCGCCGACCATGTCCAGCGTGGTGCGCAGAGTGTCCGGGGCGGAGGTGAGCGAGTCGTCCAGTGCGGACAGGTTGCGCCGCAGCGTGTCGCCGTCGAGCTCCTTCAGCGGCGTCGTGGCGTCCTGGAAGGTCTGAATCAGGCTGTAGGGCAGTCGAACTCGATCCGCGGGGATAGCCTGCTCGCCGAGCGGCGCGTCTCCCGCGGGGAACAGCGCGACGTAGTGCCCGCCCACCACCGTGAGCATGCGAATGTCCAGGGAGGTCTTGTCACCCAGGAACACATCAGATTTCACGGTGAACCTCATGACGACCCGATCCGGCTTCAGCTCCAGCGATTCCACCGAACCCACCGGGATACCGGCGAGGCGCACGTCGTCGCCCGCCTTCACCGACTGCGCCTCCGACAGTTCGGCCGTGTAGGTGGTCTTGCCGAACGGCACCGCGTACAGCACGCCCGCCGCGACCATGCCGAGCACGACGAGCGCCGCGCCGATGAGGCCGAGCCGAATCTCTTTGCGCCGCTTGGCCGCGTCATCGAGGATCGGCCGGTCACCGCCGGACCAGCGGGAAATCACGCCTGGCATATCGCCACCTTCTGTCCGGCTACGAGGACGCGCACCGGGGCCGGTAGCTCGGCGGCGCCCTTGCTGCACTCCGGCCGCCAGCCGGCGACGGTGCGCGGCAGTGCGTTGTCCACCGACTGCAGCAGGCCCGGCAGCCTGCCGAAGACCTCGACCGCCTGCCGCGGATCGGGGAACAGGCCGCGGATCATCGCGTCGATGTCCTGGCCGCTCTGCGGGTCGAGCCCGAGCGTGGCCAGCAGCCGGTCCAGCGGGCCGAGCACCGCGGGTGCGGACATCGCGAAATCGGCGAGCCCGCCGATATTGGCCTGTAGCGACTGGAAGACGTCGCTGAGCCGGGCCAGCAGCGGCACCAGGTAGTGCACCCGCCCGCCGACCCGGTCGGCGATGTCGGACATGTTCTTCACCAGCTGACCGATCACCTGCTGGCGGTCACCCACGTACTGGCTGAGCTTGCCGATGGCCTCCATGGCTGGGCCGATGCCGGTGCCGTCGCCCTCGATCACCGCGAGCATGCTCTCGGTGAACTGGTTGACCGCTTCCGGCGACAGCGTCGCGAGCACCGGCTTCAGACCGTTGAACAGGCTGGTCACATCGAAGGAGGGCACCGTCATGTCGGTGCCGATCAGCGCGCCCGCCGCAAGGCGCACACCGGGATTCGGCTGCTGCTGGAGATCGATGTACCGCTGCCCTGTCAGGTTCTGGTACCGGATGGCCAGTGTGCTGTTGTCGTAGATCGGCGTCGCCGTCTCGACCGTGAGGTGGATCTTCGCCTTCACCCCGTCGAGCGAGATCTTCTCGACCTTGCCCACCTGCACGCCGTACATGCGCACGTCGTCGCCGACCTTCAGCCCGTTCGCGTCGGTGAACAGCGCGTCGTGCGCCTGGGTCTCACCCGACACCGGCCGCTCGAGCGCGGTGAGCACCAGCACGAGAACCACCGCCATCACCGCGGCGAACAGACCGAGGCGCCATGCCGCACCGCGCACCGTCATCGCACACCTCCCTGTCCGAGCAGCGGCACCGCGATACCGGGCACGCCCCGCAGATCGACCTCCAGATTCAGCACCGGCCCGTCCGGCGTCTCCGGCATCGCGGCGCGCAAACGCTCCAGCAGCAGGCGCAATTCGGCCGCCGACTGCTGCGGCCTCGGCACCATCTGGGCGAGCACGCTCAGCAGCGGCGCCAGCATGTCGGTGGCCTCGGCCAGCTGTCCGCCCGCTGTGCTCACCGTGGTCGCGAGGCCGGGCAGGATCTGTCCGGTGAGTGCGGCGACGCCGATGTCGTAGTGGTCCTTGTCGGTCTGCACGATCCGGATGTCGTGGATCTGGTCCAGGATCTGGATGGTCGCGCCCGCGAAGTCACCGCCGCCGTCGAAGGCCGGGCCCAGCCTGCCCATCAGCTCGGAGGCGGGCATGGTCTGGTTGTCGGCGATGGTGCGCGCCACCGTGATCAGCGCTTGCACCAGTGGTGTGAACGCTTTGAAATCGGCGGAGACCTGCGCGATGACGGTCGCCAGCTGGGGGCTGAAGACCGACGCGCCCACCTGCGACAGGCTTCGCAGGATGCTGCCCATCGTCGCGTCGTAGACGCCGGCGGCGCGCGGTCCGGTCAGGTCGATCTCGGCGTCCTGGCGCAGCGGCGAACCGCCTGGGCCGCGGCGCAGTTCGAGTTCGCTGATGCCGAACAAGTTGGCGGGCGCGTAGTCGACCAGCAGTGAGTCGTCGATGCCGTAGAGCCGGGAGTCGTCCAGCCGCAAGGTGATTCGCTGGGTGCCGCGCTCGTCGGGCGCGATCCGCGCCACCTCGCCGACCAGCACGCCGTCCAGGCGCACCTGGGTGCCCTCGGTGACGCCGTCGCCGATCTGCTCGGTACGCAGCGCGACGCGTAGGCCGTCTTCCGAGCGCACGGTGCGGTAGAGCGCGGTGGTCAGCGCGACCACCGCGATCAGCGCGACGATCACCAATCCGATCGTGCGCGAACGTTTCTTGTCCGCGGCGACGCCGGGCAAGCCGTATTCAGGCAATGTTCACCCCGTGAAGCTGATCGCCGTGTTGAAACCCCACAGCACGATGGACAGCACCATGTCGATGGCGATGATCGCCACGAAGCTGGTGCGGACCGCGCGGCCCGACGCGATGCCGACGCCTTCGGGGCCGCCCTTCGCGAAGAAGCCGTAATAGCTGTGCACGAGAATCACCACGGTCCCGAAGATGGCGACCTTGATCACCGCGGCGATCACGTCGAATCCGGACACGAACTGGAAGAAGTAGTGGTCGTAGACGCCCGCGGACTGGCCGTGCACCAGCGTGATGAGGCCGCGGCAGGCGAGATAGGACAGGATCAGCGCGATCAGGAAGGTCGGGACGATGGCCAGCGCGCCCGCGATCACCCGGGTGGTCACCACGAACGGCACCGAGCGCAGGCCGAGCGATTCGATCGCGTCGATCTCCTCGGAGATGCGCATGGAGCCGATCTCGGCGGTGATGCGGCAACCCGCCTGCGCGGCGAAGCCGACGGCGGCCGCGATCGGGGCCAGTTCGCGGGTCGTCGCGTAGGCCGACACGATGCCGGTGACCGGGCCCATGCCGAGCATGTCCAGGGTGGCGAAGGATTCGACGCCGACCGACGCGCCCATCACGAGGCCGAGCACGACCATCATCGGCACCGTGCCGCCGCCGACCACGATGGAGCCGCGGCCCCACGTCATGTTCGTGATGGCGCGCATGGTTTCCGCGCGGTAGCGCTGCAACGTCAGCGGAATCGACGAGAGCACCTGCCAGACGAACACCGCGACGAAGCCGAGCGAATCGATCGCCCGCAGCACGCGGCTGCCGCGACGGAAGTAGCGCGCGACGGGAGCGAGTCCCTTCGGGACGTAGGAAGAGACCGCCATCACGCCAGCCTTGTGGGCAGGAACATCGCGGTCACCTGCGTCAACAGCAGATTCACGCACACGATCGACACCACCGACAACACCACCGCCGCATTCACCGCATCAGCCACACCACGTGGACCGCCCTTGGCCTCCAACCCACGCTGGCACGCGATGATCACCACCACGAACCCGAAGATCAACGCCTTCACCAACGACACCCACACATCAGCGGCCGTGGTGAACGACCCGAACGTCGCCCAATAGCTACCCGGCGTCACGCCTTGGCCGCCGATCGCCACCGCGTATCCCGCCAGCACGCCGACGAAGATGATCAACACGTTCAGCAACGGCGCGACCACCAACATCGCCACCATCCGCGGAATCACCAACCGGTGCACCGGGCTGATGCCCATCGTGTGCAAAGCATCGATCTCCTCCCGAATCGTGCGCGCACCCAGATCCGCGGCGATCGCCGCCGCGCCCGCACCCCCGAGCAAGAAACCGGTCGCCATCGGCGCACCCTGCTTGATCACGCCCAACCCACCGGTCGCGCCCAGCAGCGAATCCGCGCCCAGCGTGTGAATCAGATTGCCCACCTGAATCGAGACGATCACCCCGAACGGAATCGCCATCAAGATCGCGGGCACCGTCGTCACCGTGACCAACCGCCACGCCTGCACGATCGCCTCACGCCACTGGAACTCCCGGCGCGCGATGTCACCGACCGTTCCGGTCACCGACTCCTGCGCGATACCCACCGCACGACCGAACGTCCACACCGACGACACCATCGTCTCGGAGAAATTCTTGCGAACGATCGCGGTCGCGGATTCGCGATCAGCGGTGCGGATTTCCGTGGTCATAGACCCAGTCCGCGTGCCGCGCTTTCCGCACGGGAGATGTCGAAATTCATGGCGCTCTCCGAATCCGGCGTCAATGCCAACATCCGTCAAGCTAATCGGTACTCTGCGTCACAGCAAAATTCGGATGCTGTGACGCTGGCCACGAAGCAACCATTCAGGCGAATACTCCCGGCCATTCGTGAGACGCATCACGACGGCTAAGGGCTAGCGGCGAGGAACACAAAAGCCGAGAACAGAGCCAGATGCACGCCGCCTTGCAGCAAGGTCGCGCGACCGGGAACGACGGTCAGCACACCGACGACAACCGTCAGCGCGAGCAGAACCATCTGGGTCGCACCCAGTCCGAGCACCAGCGGACCCTGTAGCCAGATGGTTGCCACAGCAATGGCCGGAATGGTGAGGCCAATGCTCGCCATCGCCGAACCCAACGCCAGGTTCAGGCTGATCTGCACCTGATCGCGCCGGGCGGCGCGCACCGCGGCCAGCGTCTCGGGCAGCAGCACCAGCAGCGCGATCGCCACACCCACCGCCGCGGGCGGCAAACCCGCGTTCGCCACCGCCGATTCGATGGTCGGCGAGACCACTTTCGCCAAGCCGACCACGCCGACCAGCGCGACCAGCAACAACCCGAGGCTGGCGAGCGTCGCGCGGACGGAGGGCCGCTGGTCGTGCGCGGCGCCGGTGATCACGCCGTCGTCCTCCACCGGGAGGAAGTCGTCGCGGTGGCGCACCGTCTGCACCATCACGAACAGGCCGTACAGCGCGAGCGAGGCCACCGCGGCGAAAGCGAGCTGCGCGGGCGAGAACTCCGGACCCGGCACGCTCGAGGTGAAGGTCGGCAGCACCAGGCTCAGCGTGGCCAGCGTCGCCACCGTGGCCAGTGCGGCGCCGGTACCTTCCGCGTTGAACACGGCTAGGCGCCTGCGCAGAGCGCCGACCAGCAGGGCCAGCCCGAAGATGCCGTTGCAGGTGATCATCACCGCGGCGAAGACGGTGTCGCGAGCCAGGGTGGCGGCCTTCTCGCCGCCGGAGATCATCAGCGTCACGATGAGCGCGACCTCGATCACCGTTACGGCGACCGCGAGTACCAGCGATCCGAACGGCTCCCCTACCCGGTGCGCGACGACCTCCGCGTGCTGCACGGCGGCGAGCACCGATCCCGCGAGGAACAGCGCGACCACGATCACCCCCGCTGCCGGCAGACTCCGGCCCCACGTGGCGACCAAGGCGAGCGCGGCGAGGAGAGGGACGAACGAGGTCCAGCGGGTTGTCAACGCACGGATCATGCGTTCCATCGTCCCAGCTATCTCCGGGCACCCAGATCGGTATCATCGGGAGGATGCAGCAACGACTCCGCGAGGCCCTCGCCGCGAGCATCCTGCTCGTTCCGCTGCTGGCCGCGTGCACCACCGCACCGCAGGCCCAACCACTGCTCGCCGCGGCCACGACCAGCGAATCCTTCGAACGCGACGGAACCTTCGTGATCGATGTCGCGCCACAGACCATGCGGTGCACCGGCGTCGCGCCGATGGACTGCCTCCAGATCCGCCGCGACCACAACGGCCCGTGGGAGTTGTTCTACGGCTCGATCACCGATTTCGAGTTTCTGCCCGGCTACCGCTACCGCCTGCGCATCGAACAGACCCCCGTGGCGAATCCGCCCGCCGACGCGCCACCGGTGACGTGGCGGCTGGTCGAGGTGCTGGACAAGCAGCCCGCTTAGGTAGGCGGCACCGCCGGACGCGAATGTAGTCGGCCCTCGCTCAGTCGGTCAGGTCTACGCGGACGGTGAGCAGGTCGGTGCCGACCAGCCGGACGGCGGCGCTGTTGGCGCGCGGCAGCTCGCGCAGGCGCGCACGGGCGTCGTCTTCGGGGAGCAGGTGTGCGGTGCCGGTGTGCCAGCTGCCGTGCAGTCGCACGCGAACCCGGTTGTCGGCTTTGATGTTCCGGATGTACTGCGAGCGCTCGCCGAACTCGGAGACCAGCCAGAACTGGTCGCCGGTCCGGCGACCGCCGATCGGGGTGATGCGCGGTTCGCCGCTCACCCTGCCTGTCGTCTCGAGCAGCTGCTGGCTCGGCAGCCTGCGCAGGATCGGATTGCCGACCCAGCGTTGGAAGGTGGTCACCAGACGGTGTTGCACATCGTCCCTCTTCGGCATACGCCGACCGTAACACCGGAAAGGGCGAGCGGCACGGCACGCACTGCCATGTGATATCAGTTCGCTATTTTCGCAGTACACTGCGACTTTCACGCATCATGTGACACGACGCGGAAGCCATGCCCATACCGGGCAGTGCGAATCGTTTCCCTGCTCGCCCCGGCATAGGCGAGAATTTGCCGGTGCGGACCCAGTTCACCCACGAGCTCAACGCGTTGACGAACGATCTGACGCTGATGTGCCGACTCGCCCACGACGCCGTCGAGCGCGTCACCGACGCCGTCGCGGCCGCCGACCTCGCAGTCACCTACGAGGTCTTCGCCCTGGACGAGCAGCTACAGAAGATGTACGGCGCGTGCGAGGCACGGACGGTGGTGCTGCTCGCGCTCCAGGCGCCGGTGGCCAGGGATCTGCGACACGTGGTGACGGCGATCCAGATCGCCAACGAGCTGTCCCGCATCGGCTGGCTGACCAGCCGCGTCGCCGACCAGGTCTACCGAAGTCATCCGAACCATGTCGCACCGCAACCCATCCTGGACGTGCTGACCGAACTCGGCGAGTTCGCGGCGCACCGCACCGCCCTCGCAGGGGAGGCCGTGGCCACCGCCCACCAGTCCGCCGACGCCCAACAGGTCACCGCGGCGCTCGCCGGTCTGCGCGAGCGCCTGCACGCGGCGTTGATCGATCCGGAGCGATCGCAGCCTGCGACCGCGGCCATCGACCTCGCACTGCTCGGCAATTACCTGGAGCGTTGCGTCGACCACACCACGCGCATCGAGCGCCTGATTCGGTTCCTGGACACCGGAGTTCCGCCGATGGCGCAGCCGCCGGACGCGGAGCAGAACGAGGACTGAGCGCCGGCCTGCCTACTCGGTTGTGCGGAACCTCATACGCGGCGTTGGCATTCCCGCATAGCCGAGACAAGGTACTTTGGCGCCGCGATAATTGCACGAGGTAGGCGTTAGGAAACAACTCGATGAAGCTCACGGCCCGGCAATCGTCCCTCTGGCACCCGGCGGCCGGGAGAGTCATCGGTGACTCGGCGGTCTCGTTCGACGGGGGATCGCTGTGAACCGCACAGTGGTGGCCGTTATCGCGCCGATCGTCTTCACTCTCTTGCTGACCGCCGCATGCACCGCTTCTCGCGGCACCGACAGCAAACCACCGGCCTCGCCCGGACAGCAGACTTCGGCGTCCGCCGAGGAAGTCCGTGGCCTGCTCGCGAAACTCGCTGTCGCGCAGGAAGCCCCGATGACCGGGTACAGCCGCGAGAAGTTCCCGCACTGGGATACCAACAAGCCCGAACACGGTTTCGGCGCCGACTTCACGCAATACAGTCGCTGCACCACGCGGGAAGTGATGATGCTGCGCGACGCCGTCGGCTCGGTCCGGCTCGATCCCAAAACCTGTGAGCTCACGATCGGTTCCGACGGGGGCTGGCGCGATCAGTACGGCGTGCTGGACAGCAAGACCGGACAGCTCAAAGAGTACAAGTGGATCACCGCCCCCTCGAGCGTCGACGCCGAGCACATCGTCCCGCTGGCCGAGGCATGGCGATCCGGCGCGGCCACGCGCGACGAAGACACGCGCCGCCGCATCGCCAACGACGCGATCAACCTCGTCGCCTCCGACCCGTCGGCCAACCGGTCGAAGGGCGATCAGGACGCCGCGAACTACCTGCCGCCGGGAAATTTCCGGTGTGGCTATATCGGTCGCTACCTGGAGATCAAAGTAAAATACGGCTTGACCATCGACACCGCCGAACAGTCCGCTCTGCGCACCGCAGTCGACGAGTGCGTCAGCCGAGGAGGGTTCAGATAATCGACATCATCGAGATCTCCGGCAAGGCCGCCGTCATGACCGAGGAGGAAGGCACGGTGTCCGGCGATCTGGATGTCACCGTCGACGCGACGGGCAAGGGGCTGGTCCGCTACCGCGACACCGAGACGTGGCTGACCATCGGCAATCTCGACGGCGACCCCCCGCGCACCTGGTCGACGACCGCCGAACTCGCCGCCGCCATCGAAGCCATACGCGGCGCCCGCGACGCGGCGGGCAACGTGGTGTTCTTCGAGGCGTGACGAGTTCGCGCGCATCCCGCTGACGGGAACCGCCGCGACGCGACCGGCTAGGCGTCGATACCGATGTGCTGGTGGTCCAGCCGGATTCGGCCCTCCTCGTCGAGGGCGATCACCTCGTAACCGCCACCTGGCACGGTGCCGTCGGCGCGGCTCACCATTGCCCAGCCGAGGCCGATAAGCCGTGGCGTGAGGCGGGTGGGGTGGCCGTGCAGTTCGAAGACGTGTTCGCCCGGGGCGACGAACATTTCGTAAGCCCGGCTCACTCGGCGATCCAGAGCCTCGCGGCCGCGCACCTCCAGCGGCGGGATCGGGAAGGCCAGGTCGGTCGCGGCGTCGCGGATGGCCTCGGGGGGATCGACGAGCACCTGCGCGCCGTCGACGGCCCAGAGTTCGTCGATCAGACTGCGGCGGAGCGCGGGGTCGGGCTCGTTCCAGAGTGCGATGTACCGCTCGGCGAAGCGGGCCAGTTCTTTGTCTTCGTGGTGAGTGCTCATGGCACCGAGTCTGGCGAGCGCGACGCGACGCCGCGATTCCCCGCAGGGTATGGCGCGGCCGCACCGGGTTCGATATCAAGGACCGATGAGTACCGTGGCGCAGTCACCCAGATACACCGTGGCCCAGCCACGAACGAGCACCGTGGCCAAGCCACCGATGAACACCGTGGCCAAGCCACCCGCGGGCGCGGTCAACCAGCCCGACGCGTTCGCCCACCAGCTCAAACGCTGGCGCACCCTGCGCCGGGTGAGTCAGCTGGATCTGGCCATCCGCGCCGACACCACCCAGCGCTACCTCAGCTTCCTCGAGCAGGGCCGGTCCCGCCCCGGCCGCACCATGGTCGTGCGCCTTGCCGAGTCGCTGGAACTCTCGCTGCGGGAACGCAACGGTCTGCTGCTGGCCGCGGGCTACGCGCCCGTCTTCGCCGAATCACGATTGGACACACCCGAATTGGCACCCGTCCGGGACGCGCTCGACCGCATACTCGATGGCCACATGCCCTACCCCGCCGTCGTGGTGCGCCCGTATGGCGTGCTGGTCGCCGCCAACGCCGCCTTCGAACTGCTCACCGAGGGCGCGGCGCCCGAGCTGCTCGCACCGCCGGTCAACGTGCTGCGCCTGGCGCTGCATCCCGACGGCCTCGCCCGCCGGGTGCTGAACCTGCCGGAGTGGGGCAGGCACGTGATCGAATCACTGCGCGGCCGGGCGCTGCGCAGTCCCGATCCCGAGCTGGACTCTTTCATCGCCGAGTTGGCGAGTTATCTGCCCGCCGCCGAACCCGGTCCCGAGCACCTCGGTTTCGCTGTCCCGCTGCGGTTGCGCAGCGAGGCGGGCGAACTGCGGCTGATCACCACCATCACGTCCTTCGCGACGGCCGTCGACGTCACCCTCTCCGAGCTGCACCTGGAGGCCTTCCTCCCCGCCGACGACCACACCGCAGCCATCCTTCGCACCCGCGCCGACCACCGCTGACGCCGCACACAGCCGCCGCATCTCCGAAGCGTGGAAACGGCGTATGGAAACGGCTCATTGGCGGCTGGCCCGCCGGTAGCCGATCACCGCGGGCACCGCGAAGACGACGACGGCGCCGATCGACCAAAGGAAGGTCATCGTGAGGGAGTGGGCCAGCGGACCGCCGAGCGAGAGCGCCTTCATGGTGTCCACCGCGACCGACATCGGCTGGTTGCGGACCACGGGCTGAATCCACTCCGGGAAGGCGATCAGCGGGACGAAGCCGGTACTGAAGAACATCAGCAGCGAAGTGAGGATCGTGATGCCTTCCACCAGCGTGGCTTTCGCGGTGAACACCGCGACGGCGGTGACCATGGTGGCGAACGCCAATCCGAAGAACACCGGAATGAACACGAACAGCAGCGCGGCCAGGAACCCCTGGTGGAAGCGGAAGCCGAGCGCGTGGCCCACGACGAGCACCACGAGCGTGCCGAGCAGAATCCGGCAGCCCTCGGCCAGGATCCGGGCGATCAGCCCGGAGGACCTGTGCACCGGCAGCACCCAGAAACGAGCGAGCAGGCCCGCGTCACGTTCCCGGCCGAGCATCACCCCGCCCGCCACCGCGCCGCTGAGCGCGCCGACGATGGCGACCATCGGCACCGACCCGTACAGCGCGTCGGTGCCGGAGAACTTCGCGATCTGGTTGCCGATGACGATGTCGAGCATCAACAACAGCAGGCACGGGATGATCAGCGTCTCCAGCAGCGCCACCGGATTGCGGGACCAGCGCAGCAGCAGGCGCTCGGTCTGAATCGCCGTGTGCCGCAGCAACGAGATCGGCGAGCTCTCGCCGTGCGACAGCATCGCGCGTTGGGTCGTCACAACCATCACGCCCTCCTCGAGCTCAGCCGGATCGCCGCGGGCACGCAGATCACCAGGGTCCCCGCCGCCCAGAGCAAGGGCGGCACCATCAGCGCCCAGCTCACTTCACCCGCATTGCCTTTCGTATCGCCCGCCAGCGCGCGCAACGCGATGACGTACTGCGAGACCGGCTGGTTGCGCACGAAAGGCTGGATCCAGCTGGGGAATTGCTCCGCGGGAGCCAAGCCCGTCGACAGCATGCCGAGGATCAACGGCGGCAGCACCAATGCCTGCGTGGTCGCCTCCGGACTCTTGGCCAGCGTCCCGATGACATCGGCGCCCAGCGTGAAAACGATGCCGATGAGCAGCGAGAAGGCCAGGAAACCCAGCGTGTGCCAGCCGTCCAGGACGAAGCGGAAGCCGATCACGTGTCCGCAGACCAGCGCCGCCGCTATCGCGATGCACAGCCGGAACACATTGCCGGACATGCGCGCAGCGACCGGAACGAACGGACCGATCGGCATCGAGCCGAAGCGGCGGTCGATCCCGGCGACGGCGTCGGTGGCCGAGCGGAACGCGGCGCCGATCGCGGTGAACGCGCAAGCCTGCAGGATGACGATGGGCATCATGAACTGCGCGTAGCTGCTGAATCCAGTGCCGACGACGGTCATCACCGTCTTCAGCGGAATGTAGAAACTGGCGGTGAAGGCGGCGGGCGCGACGACGGAGCTGAGCACCTCGCCGCTCTTGATCGCCGGCGTCACCAGCCTCGTGGTGAGCACCCACCACTGTTGCGCGCGGACCGGCGTGGCGCGGGTCTCGGTCAGCCAGGCCCCGGCGGTCATCCGGCCGCTCCCGTCTCGGTGGCCGCCAGGTGACCGGTGAGCTGGAGGAACACGTCGTCGAGGGAAGGACGGCGCAGGGCGATGTCGACCAGCTGGATGCCCGCCGAGTCCAGCCTGCGCAGCGCCTCGGCGAGCGTCTTCGCGCCCTCGGTGGCAGGGATCGCGATGCGGTCGGATTCCGATGTGAGCGCGGCCCGATTCTCCTCGGGCAGTAGCGAACCCAGCGCGGCGGCGATGGCAGGCAGATCCTCCAGCCGCAGCGGGACCACCTCGCAGTAGCTACCGCCGGTGCGCGACTTCAGTTCGTCGGCGGTGCCTTCGGCGATGACGACGCCGTGATCGATGACGATGATCCGGTCACACAGCGCGTCGGCCTCTTCCAGGTACTGCGTGGTGAGCAGCGTGGTGATGCCGTGCTTGCGGAAGCCGGACACCAGGTCCCACACGCCTTGGCGGCTGCGCGGATCGAGGCCCGTGGTCGGCTCGTCGAGGAACACCACGTCGGGCCGCACGACGAGCCCGCACGCGATATCGATGCGCCTGCGCATACCGCCGGAATAGGTGCCCACCCGCCGGTCGGCGGCGTCGACCAGGTCGAATTCGGCGAGCAGTTCGTCGGCGCGCGCCCGCGCGGCGGGTTTGCGCAGGCCCATCAGCCTGCCGAACATGACCAGGTTCTCGTAGCCGCTGAGCATGTCGTCCAGCGCCGCGAACTGCCCGGTCAACATGATCGAGCGGCGCACCGCCGCCGGGTCGGCGACCACGTCGTAGCCCGCGACCTGCGCGCGGCCGCGATCCGGCGCGATGAGCGTGGACAGAATGTTCACCGTGGTGGTCTTGCCCGCGCCGTTCGGGCCGAGGATGCCGAGCACCTCGCCCTGCGCGGCGGTGAAGTCCACTCCCCGCAGGGCATGCACGTCGCCGAAGGATTTCTCCACGCCTTCCACCACAACTCCACTGTCGTTCACTGCATGCCTCCAAGATGCTCGTCGAGCACACGCGCGATGATCGGCAGCACGTGTGGTGCGGTCATTTCGTCGTGGGTGACCTCGACGTCGTAGTTGGTGATCGCGCCGGTGACGTAGGGACGCCAGCCCTCGGGGCCGAAGATGTCCGAACTGTCGACGGTGGCACTGAAATACAGGGCGTCGCCGTGGTAGACGGGACGCTGATACCCGGTCCTGGTTCGCGCCGAGGCGTTGTAGGAGCCCGCCATTCGCTCGAGGGTGCCGGCGTCCACCACCGCCACACCGCCGGTCCGCTCGGCGATCAGCGCGGCCGTCTCCTGCGCCGTGGCGTCGGCGGGGACGTCCTCGATGCCGAACACCGCGCCGAAGGCGCTGACGAACGAGCCCGCGGTGAGCGGCTCGATGCTGTCACCGTCGATGTCGGCGGTGTCGGCGTCCATCAGGGCGAGCACGCCGACCCGCGCGCCCTCCTGCTCGAGCCGAGTGGCCATGGCGTGCGCGATGAGCCCGCCGAACGACCAGCCGAGAATGTGATACGGACCTTCCGGCTGCACGGCGCGGATCTCGCGAAGGTAGCGGTCGGCGAATTCCTCGATGCTGCGCACGGACGGTTCGCGGCCGCTCAGATCCGGCGCTTGCAGACCGTAGATCGGGCGACCCGGGGCGAGCGCCTCCGCGAAACCCAGGTAGGTCCAGGATATTCCGGACGACGGATGGATGCAGAACAGCGCAGGTGCGTCGCCGCCGACCCGGATCGGCAGGAGCACGTCGAGACCGAGGGCTGCGCCCGGCGCGGGCTGCGCCGCGGCGGCGGCGATTTCGGCCATGGCACGCTCCTCCTCCGCGCCCGCCGCACGCGCCTCCGGGGTGGTCGCGAATTCGGCTGCGACACCGAGCGCTTCGACCCAGAGGCGGGAGAGCTCGGCGACTTCGGCGCGGTCCAGCAGCGTGGCGGGGAAGCCGAAGGTGGCGCGCAACCGGTCGCCGAGGACCACGGCGTTGACGTCGATCTCGACTTGCAGTGGCACGTCCCTGCATTCGGTCGCGGGCAGATCGCCGAGCTCGTCGGTGGGCAGCCAGCCGAGCCCCTCCAGTCCGGGCGGGATCTCGCCGGTGGCGTAACGGCCCAGGTAGTTGAAGGCGACGCGGCCGGGCAGGCGGCTTGGAAGCTGTTCGGCGGTCTGGTGATTCAGGTAGCGCAGCAGCCCGAAACCGATGCCCTTGTCCGGCACCGCGAGCAACTGGTGTTTGATCGCGCGGATTGCCTGCCACAGTGCGGGACCGCCGGCCGAAGCCTCGTCGACGTCCACCGCACCGAGGTCGAGCCGCACCGGGTAAATGCTGGTGAACCACCCCACGGTCCGGGACAGGTCAGCACCGGGGATCACCTCCTGCTGACGACCGTGCCCTTCCAACCGGACCAGGACGCTGCGCTCCTCGGTCGCGCGCCACTTGTGCACCGCGAGGGCCAGCGTGGTGAGCAGGGCGTCCTCGACGCCGCCGTGGAACAGCGCGGGCAGCGTGGTCAGCAGCGCGGCGGTGACCTCCTCGGACACCTCTGCCTCCACCATGCGCAGCTGCCCCGCCTGATCGACGGTCGGATCGAGTTCGCGGCCGCCGATCAGCGGATCGGGTCCGCCGATCAGGTCGAGCCAGTAGTCGAGTTCGGCGACCCGCGTTGCGCTGTGCGCTTCCTCGGCGAGCGCGTGCGCCCAGCGGCGCATCGACGTGCCGGTGTCGGCGAGCACCGGCGTCGCGCCCGTCGAGACCTGGGCCCAGGCGGCCATCAGGTCGGGCACCAGGATTCGCCAGGACACTCCGTCCACGACGATGTGGTGCGCGATCACGATCAGGCGACCGGCCCGGCTACGGTCACCGGCCTCGCCGACCGGATCGAGCCAGAGGAACTGCAACACCACACCGCGCGCAGGATCCAGCCGGTTCATCGCGGAATCCAGTTCGGTGAGCGCGTATTCGCGCAGGTCGACGGTGTCCGCGTCGGCGGCGAACTCGATGCGGCGGATCAGGCCCGCCACGTCGACACTGCCCGGTTCGGCCACCTCGAGCCGCACGTCAGGGTCGCGCAGCAGCCTGGCGCGCAGCATGTCGTGGCGGTCGACAACGGCCGCGAGCGTCGCCGCCAGCTGCTCGGCGCGGATGCCGACGGGCAGTTCCAGCACCGCGGTCTGCGCGAAACGATCGTAGTCGCCGCCGCGTTCGATCATGTACTTCACGATCGGCGGCAGCGGCATCTCGCCGACACCGCCACCGGGCAGCTCCTCGAGCACCACCAGTTCACCCGCGGCGTCGGCCGCGGCGGCCAGCGCCGCTACGGTGCGGTGCTCGAACACCTGCAACGGGGTGATGGTCACGCCGCCCTGCCTGGCGCGGGAGACCAGTTGGATGGCGAGGATGCTGTCGCCGCCGAGCGCGAAGAAGGAGTCCTCGGCGCCGACCCGCTCGCGGCCGAGGAGTTCGGCGAAGACCGCCGCGAGGGTCTGCTCGGTGGGCGTGCTCGGTGCGACGTACTCGGTCCGTTCGTCGGCGAACACCGGTTCCGGCAGGGCTTTTCGGTCGAGCTTGCCGACGGCGTTGAGCGGAATCGCGTCCAGCACCACGAAGGCCGCGGGCACCATGTATCCGGGCAGTGCCGCGGCAGCGTGCGCGCGCAGCTCCTCCACGTCCAGTTCGACGCCGGATTCGTGGACCACGTAGGCGGCCAGCGCGGTGGCGCCGGACGGGCCGCGGACGCCGAGCGTCACGGCGAATTCCACGCCGTCGGCCCGGCCGAGCACGGCGTCGATCTCGCCGAGCTCGATGCGCTGGCCGCGCACCTTCACCTGGAAATCGGTGCGGCCCACGTATTCCAGTTCGCCGCCGAGCCAGCGCACCAAATCGCCGGTGCGATACATCCGCTCACCCTGCGCCCCATAGGGATTCGCGACGAAGCGGGTGGCGTTCAGATCCGGGCGTGCGTGATAGCCACGCGCCAGTGCGGGACCGGCGAGATACAGCTCCCCCGCGACGCCCACCGGCACCGGGCGCAGCCGCCCGTCGAGCACCAGCACCGCCGCGCCACGAATCGGACCGCCGATGGTCACCGGCGCGTCCACCGACAAGGCGTCCGAACCCGTCGCCCAGATGGTGGATTCGGTGGGGCCGTACAGGTTCACCATGGTGCGGTCCCGCGCCCAGCGTTCCACCAGCTCCGCGCCGACCGCCTCGCCAGCGACCGCGAGCACCCGCAGACTCGACACCCGCGCCGGATCCACCGTGGCCAGCGCCGACGGCGTGATCACCGCGTGCGTGACGCGTTCGGCCTCGATCAGTTCGGCCAGCGCGTCGCCGCCGAACACCTCGGGCGGCGCGACCACCGAGGCCGCGCCCGCGCCGAACGCCATGATCGCCTCGAACACCGACGCGTCGAAACTCGGTGAGGCGACCTGCAATACGCGAGCGTGCTCGTCCAGCGCCAGCGACTCGCGCTGCGCGGCGACGAGATCGGCGATGCCGCGGTGCGAAACCGTCACGCCCTTCGGCGTTCCGGTGGAGCCCGAAGTGTAGATCATCCACGCCGCGTGGTCCGGCAGGATCTGTACGCGCGGCTCGTCCCCGCGCAGCGGCGAATTGTCCCCGCGCAGCGGCAAATCTTCTCCGCGCAGCGGCGAGTCGTCGGCCGCCCGCCAGCGGGCGGCAAAGGTCGCGTCGTCCAGGACCAACCACCGCGTGTCCTCGGGCAGCTGCGGCCGGTGGGCGGCGACGGTGAGGCCCAGCACCGCACCGGAATCGGTGAGCATGTGCTCGATGCGGTCGACCGGATGCTTCGGGTCGACCGGCAGGAACGCCGCGCCCGCCGCGGCGGCCGCCCACATGCCGACCAGCAGCTCCGTGCCCCTGGTCAGCGCGAGCGCCACCACCGTCTCCGGTCCGGCGCCCGCCTCGATCAGCAGGCGGGCGAGTTGTGCGGCGCGGGCGGCCAATTCGCGATAGGTCAGCGTCGCGCCCGCGGCGACCACCGCGGCGCGCTCCGGATGCGCGTCCGCCGTCGCGGCGAACAACTCGGGCAGGGTGCGCACCCCGGCGGATTCCGGGCCGCGGGCCGGCACCAGTTCGGCGCGCTCCAGCGGCACCAGCAGATCGATGTCGCCGAGGCGCTGTCCCGGATCGGCGACGACCGCGGTGAGCACACCGAGCCACCGGCGGGCCAGCGTGTCGACCGTCGGCGCGTCGAACAGGTCGGTGGCGTAGGTCAGCGTGGCGTCGATGCCCGCTCGCTCCGCACCGTCGAAGCGCTCGCGCAGGTCGAGGGTCAGGTCGAACTGTGCCGCGTCGCGATCCAGATCCTCCACGTCGATGCGCAGGCCGGGCAGCTCGAGCGCAGGCTCGGCGAAGTTCTGCAGGGAGAGGGAGACCTGGAAGATCGGGTGGTGCGCGGTGGACCTGGTCGGGTTCAGCACCTGAACGAGGCGTTCGAAGGGCACGTCGGCGTTGGCGAAGGCGTCCAGATCCGACGAGCGCACGGCGGCGAGGAATTCGCGGAAGGTCAGGTTCGGGTCGATCGACGTGCGCAGCGCGAGGGTGTTCACGAACATGCCCACCATCTCGTCCAGCGCCGCCTCCCCGCGCCCGGCGACCGCGGTGCCGATCACCACGTCCTCGGCGCCGCCCAGCCGGGCAAGCAGTACCGCGAGGGCGGCGTGTACCAGCATGAACATGCTGACGTCGGTGTCGGCGGCCAGCCCGGCCATGGCCCGGTGCAGCTCCTGCTCGACCGCGAAATCCAGGTCCGCGCTGTGCATCGACTGCACCGCTGGGCGCGGCCGGTCGGCTGGCAGTTCCAGCAGATCCGGTGCGCCCGAGAGGGATTCGGTCCAGAATCGGATCTGGTCGGCGGCCAGCGATTCCGGGTCGGACTCGTCGCCGAGCAGTTCGCGGTGCCACAGCGCGAAATCGGTGTACTGCACCGGCAGCGCGGCCAACGCCGCCTCCTGGCCCATCGTGGCCGCGGCGTAAGCGGTCATCAGGTCGGTGGCCAGCGGCGCCATCGACGCGCCGTCCGCGCTGATGTGGTGCACCACCATGACGACGATGTGCACTGGCGTCGCGCGCCCGTTGCCTTCGGCCGTGTGCAACCGGAACAGTCCGACCCGCAGCGGCAGCTCGGTCACCAGATCGAATCCGACGCCGGCCAGTTCGACGATCCGATCCCGCAGCGCCGCACCGGGTTCGGTGTCGACCGCAGTGAGCTCGGGCGCCGCGGCGCCTGCGCCGAGCACCACTTGCCGTGGCCCCTCGGCGTCGGCCGGGTACATGGTGCGCAAGCTTTCGTGCCGGTCGATCACCGCCCGCAACGCACGCCGCATGGCCGCCACGTCCAGCTCGCCGGTGAGCCGCAGCGCGACGGCGATGTTGTAGGCGGGCGAGGTGGGGTCGAGCCGGTTGAGCACCCACATCCGCTGCTGGGCGGGCGAGAGCGGGATCCGGTCCGGCCGGATGCGCGGAGCCAGCGCGAAGCGGGCGCGCCGACCCGCCGCGGCGGGGACCACGCGCGTCGAGAGTTGCGCGACAGTAGGGGCGTCGAACAGGTCCCGCAGCGCGATCGTGGCGCCGAGCGCGGCGTTCACCCTGGCCACTACCTTGGTGGCGCTGAGCGAGTTCCCGCCCAACTCGAAGAACGAGTGGTCGATGCTGACCCGCTCCGCGCCGAGCACCTCCGCGAACACCTCGGCGACCGCCTGCTCGACCGGCGTGCGCGGCGCCAGGTACCGGCGCAGGAACGCGGCGAAATCCGGCACGGGCAGCGCATTGCGATCCAGTTTGCCGACCGGTGTCAGCGGCACCTCGTCCAGCACGACGAGATAGCCGGGCACCATGTAGCCCGGCAGCGCGCCCGCGATGCGCGAGCGCAGCCGTTCGGTGTCGTATTCCGCCTCCTCGCCGAGGGCTTCGCGGCCCGCGTCGCTGAGCACCACATAGGAGACGAGCACGGTCTCCCCTGCCGGGCCCGGCATGCCGACGGTCGCGGCGTATTCCACGTGGTCGTCGGCCGCGAGCACAGCGTCGATCTCGCCGAGTTCGATGCGCAGGCCGCGGATCTTGACCTGGAAATCGCTGCGGCCCAGGTACTCCAGTTCCAGCACCGGACCGCCGGGGCGGTCGGATTCGACCCAGCGCACCATGTCGCCGGTGCGGTACATCCGCTCCCCGCGCGCGCCGTACGGGTTCGCCACGAAGCGTCCCGCGGTCATCGCGAACCGGTTGAAGTAGCCACGCGCGATGGCGGGACCGGCGAGGTAGAGCTCGCCCTCCACACCGACCGGCACCGGACGCAACCAGGTGTCGAGCACCATGACCGCGGCGCCGCGGATCGGTCCGCCCATGGTGACCGGCTTCCCGGCCTCCAGTTCACCCGGCCCGGTGGCCCAGATGCTGAATTCCGTGGGGCCGTACAGGTTCAGCATGCGCCTGCCGACGGACCACTGCGCGGTCAGCTCCGGCCCGGCGGCTTCACCCGCGACCGAGAGGACGCGCAGGTCGGGCAAGCCGTTCGGATCCATGGTGGCGAGCACCGACGGTGTGATCACCGCGTGCGTGACCCGCTCGGCGCGCAGCAGGTGTTCGAGTTCTGCGCCGCCGTACACTTCGGGCGGCGAGAGCACCAGCTGTCCGCCCATCGCGTGCGCGGTCAGCAGCTCGAAGACCGACGCGTCGAAGCTCGGCGAAGCGACCTGCAACGCCATGGCCGTGGCATCCAGATCCAGCGATTCGCGTTGCGCCGTGGTGAGATTCGCCACGCCGCGATGGCTGAGCAGCACCGCCTTCGGCTTGCCGGTGGAGCCGGAGGTGTAGATCAGGTAGGCGGTCTGGTCCATCCGGATGGCGCCGCCGCGCTCCTCGTCGGTGATGGGTCCGTCCGGGACCGTCATCGCCCTGCGGATGGTGTTCAGGTCGTCGAGCAGCAGCCAGTCGATGGTGCTCGGCAGGGTCTCGCCGGTGGCGCGCACGGTCACCCCGATGGGCGCTTTGGAGTCGGTGAGGATGTGCTCGATTCGTTCCACCGGATAGTTCGGGTCGAGCGGCAGGAAGGCCGCGCCCGTCTTGACCAGCGCCCACACCGCGACCACCGACTCCACCGAGCGGGTGAGGGCGAGGACGACGAAGACCTCGGCGCCGATGCCGCGGCGCAGCAGCACCCTGGCGAACCGGTTCGACCAGGCGTCGAGCTCGCGGTAGGTCATGGTGTCGCCGTTCCCCTTGACCGCGACGGCATCCGGATTCACCGCGGCGCCCGCGGCGAGGATCTCGGGCAACGTGCGCTGGGGCACCGAGTCCACGCCGTGCACCGGCAGCAGGGCGGCGCGCTCCACGGCGTCGCAGTGCTGCAACCGCGCGACACCGAACTCCGGATGCTCGGCGATCTGCCCGAGCAGCAAGACGAAACGGTCGAGCAGCCTGCGCGCGTCCTGTTCGGCCAGCTGGTCGGCCATGAACTTCACCGTGACCTGCAGCTTGTCGCCCGCCTCGCCGGGCAGCCCGCGCAACGGAATCACCATCAGGTTCAATGGATACGGCGCCGCGTCGGTACCTTCGATGTCGAGCACCCGCATCCCCGCGATGTCCAGCGACTGCGACAGCGCCTCCCGGTCGATCGGGTACGACTCGAAAACGGTGAGGGTGTCGAACAATTCGGCCAGGCCGACCGCCTGGTGGATGGCCGCGAGTCCCACGTGCTGGTGATCGAGCAGCCGCGCCTGCTCGCTCTGCACCCGGGCCAGCAGGTCGGCGACCCGCTCCGCCGGATCGAGCCGAACGCGCACCGGGAGAGTGTTGATGAACAGGCCGACCATGTCCTCGACGCCCGCCAGCTGCGGCGGCCTGCCGGACACGGTACCGCCGAACACCACGTCGGTGCGTCCGGTCAGCATGGCCAGCAGCAAGGCCCACGCCGCTTGGAGAGCGGTGTTGACGGTCGCGCCCACGGCGCGGGTCGTCGCCTCCAGTCGCGCGACGGTCTCGGCGGACAGATCGACCGACACCATGCCGGATTCGGTGGACTGAATGCCCGCCAGTGTCGGCACCGCGCGGGTCGGGGCGTCGATCCCGGCCAGCGCCGCACGCCAAGCGGCGAGGGACGCGGAACCTGCTGGGCCGGTGATCATCTCGGCGGCGCGACCCAGCTCGGCCTGCTCCGCTCCTGGCGCACCGGCGGGTTCGGCGGTCGGCTGCTCACCCTCGGCGAAGGCGGGCGCAGCGGGCATGACCTCGGCGGCTTCCTGTTCGGCGAGCCAGGCGAGGAAATCGCGATAGGACGGCGCGGGGGCGAGCACATCCGCGGCGCTCACGCCCGCACCGGAAGCGACGTACACCGTCAACAGCTCGCGCGCCAGCAGCGGCGTCGACCAGCCGTCCAGCACCAAGTGGTGGTTGGCCATCAGCAGGGTGTAAGTGTCGTCGGCGGTGCGGATGAGCTGGAACCGCAGCAGCGGCGGACGGGTGAGGTCGAAGCGGGTGTTCGCGTCGAGAGCCAGGATCCGGTCGAGTTCCCGTGCGCGCTCGGCCGGCTCGGCCAGGTGCCTGAGATCCTGTTCGTGCCAGCGCACTTCGGCATCGGCGAGCACCAGCTGACGCGGTCCGTCCGGGGTCTCGACGAACGCGACGCGCAAGTTCTCGTGCCGGTCCACCAGCACCTGCGCCGCGGCGCGCAAGCGGGCGGGGTCCACCCGGCCCGCGAGGACGAGCCGGGTTTGCACGGTGTAGCTGTCCGCGGTGTCGGTGTCGTACCAGGCGTGGAAGAGCAGACCGTATTGCAGCGGCGACAGCGGCCACACGTCGACCAGGTTCGGGTAGGCGCGCTCCCAGTCATCGATTTGGGACTGCGTCACCGTGGTGAGGGGGAAGTCCGATGGGGTGTGTCCACCGGCTCCGGTCGTCCGCGTGTGCTCGGCGAGCGCGGCCAGCGCGGCGGCCCAGTGCTCGGCGAATTCGCGGACGTCGTCCGCGCCGAGCAGCTCTGTGGCGTAGGCCCAGGTGACCTCCAGCCCGTCGGCGCCCATGATGGCGTTGACGTCCACGACGGCGGGCAGCGGCGCACGGTCATCCTGTGTCGCTGCGAATCGCCGTGGCACCCAAAGTCCATCGAGTATGCCCGTAGCGCGGCCCAGATAGTTGAAGCTGATCTGCGGGGCCGGCCCGCCGGCCAGCTCGGCGGCGGCCTGCGGGTTCAGGTAGCGCAGCATGCCATATCCGACACCCCGGTCCGGGACGGCGCGCAACTGCTCTTTAGCCGCCTTGATCGCCAGACCGGCCGCGGGCCCGCCCGCGAAGGCCTCGTCCAGGTCGATGCCCGCGAGATCGATCGCCACCGGGTACACGCTGGTGAACCAGCCGACCGTGCGAGCCAGATCGGCGCCGGGCAGCACCGACTCCTCGCGACCGTGGCCCTCGAGGGTGAACAGCGCGCCGGTCCTGGTTCGCCATCGCGCGACCGCCATGGTGAGAGCGGCGAGCAGCACGTCGTTGGCGCCGCAGTGGAACAGCACGGGAGCCTGGTCGAGTACGACGGTGGCGACGTCCGCAGGCACGATGGTCCGCACCTCGGCCGCACTTGCCAAGGTGTCCAGCGCCGGATCCGCCGCCCGCGCACCGAGCGGTGCGTCCGGGCTGGCAAGCACACGCTGCCACGCGGGCAGTTCGGTCGCGCGCGACTCCGCCTGCTCGATGTTCGCGTGCGCCCAGCGGCGGTAGGAGGTGCCGACGGGTTCCAGCTCTCCACCCGACCACGCGGTAGCCAAGTCGGACAACAGGATTCGCCAGGAGACACCATCGGTCACCAGGTGGTGCAGCACCAGCCAGAGCAGGGCGCCCTCGGCGATGCCACGGCTGTCGGCAGCAGCTGCCTCATCGACCACGCCCGTGCCGTCGACGATGCCGGAGCCGAGAGTATCGCGGACGGATGCACCCGCAGCAGAACCCGGTTCGACGAGAACGAACTGGGCTACTACGCCCGCCGCCGGATCCAGCCGATCGGCGGCACGCTGCAAGGCGTACTCGCAGGAGACCTCGACGTCTTCACCCGCGACGACCGCGACGACGCAGTCGTCCGCGCGCACCGAACCCGGCTCCGCCACAGTCCATTCCCAGCCGTCCTCGGCCTTCCGCAGGCTGCTGCGCAACACGTCGTGGTGGTCGAGCAGCGCCTGCACCGCGGCGGTCAGGCGGGCACGGTCGCCGTCCGGCGGCAGCGCGATCAGGACGGCCTGGCTGTACCGGTTCCAGGTCTCGCCGTGGTCGAGCATCGCGTGCACGATCGGCGTGATATCCACCGGACCCACGCCGCCGCCGGGCAATTCGAGCACGGCGGTTTCGGCCGCGTCGGTGGCGACGGCGGCCAGCGCGGCCACCGTCTTGCGCTCGAACACGTCGCGCGCGCTGAAGCGCAGCCCGGCGGCGCGGGCGCGGGAGACAAGCTGGATGGAGATGATGCTGTCGCCGCCGAGTGCGAAGAAGTTCTCGTCGACGCCCACCGCGTCCAGGCCGAGCACCTCCGCGTAGAGCCCCGCGAGAGTCTCCTCGCGCGGGGTGGACGGCGGGCGGCGCACGGTGGTGCGTTTTCCGAAATCGGGTGCGGGCAGCGCCCTGCGGTCGACCTTGCCGACCGGCGTCAGCGGCACGCTGTCGAGCACCATGATCACCGTCGGCACCATGTAGGCCGGAAGAACTTCGCCAACAGCGGCTTTCAGCGCCTCGGGCTGCACTTCCACGCCCGGTGCGCCGAGCACGTAGGACACCAGCGCGGTGGCCCCGCTCGGTGTGGTCGCCCCGATGGTGAGGGCGAACTCGACCTCCGGCTGCCGCTCCAGCGCGGCGTCCACCTCGCCGAGCTCGATGCGGTAGCCGCGCACCTTCACCTGGAAATCGCCGCGGCCCACGTAGTCCAGCTCCAGCCGGCCCGCGCGGCGCCGCCACCGCACGAGGTCGCCGGTGCGGTACATGCGCGCGCCCGGCTCGTACGGGTTCGCGACGAACCTGCTGGCGGTCAGCCCGGTGCGCTGGTGGTAGCCGCGCGCGACGGCGGGCCCGCCCAAATACAGCTCCCCGACCACGCCGGGCGCGACCGGCCGCAGCCACGGGTCGAGCACCAACCCGACGACCCCACGGGTGAGGCTGCCGATGCTCACCGGCCCTTCCTGCGTCAGCGGCGCGCTCACGGTAACGGTGACCGTGGTCTCGGTGGGGCCGTACCCATTGAGCAGCGTGCGGCCCGCCCATTTGGCCACCAGCTCCGGCGGGCACGCGTCACCGCCGACCACCACGGTGCGCAGATCCGGCAACGTGTCCGGGTCCAGCGAACCGACCACGACCGGTGTCACGTTCAGATGGGTAACCCGCTGCTCGCGCAACACCTGCGCCAAGTCCTCGCCCGCGTAGGCGGCGGGCGGCACGACGGCGATCGACGCGCCCACCGCGAACGCGACGAGCAGCTCCTCGACCGAGATATCGAAGCTCGGCGAGACCGCATGCGCCACTATGGCATTCGCGTCGACGCCGAACGACGCGCCGGAGCCGGCGACCAGGTTCGCGAGCCCGCGATGGGCCACGGTGACGCCCTTGGGCATGCCCGTCGACCCGGAGGTGTAGATCAGGTAGGCGGGCTGGTCCAGATGGATCGCGGCCGACCGGTCGGCATCCGTGACGGCCGCCGAATCCTGGTGTCCCACCATCTCGTCCGTCTCGGGATCGTCGAGCGTCAGCCAGGTGATGCGGTCGGGCAGCGCCTGCCGCGCGCCGGACACGGTGAGCCCGGCGACGACGCCGCTGTCCGCGATCATGTACTCGATGCGGTCGGCGGGATAGCCGGGATCGACCGGCACGAACGCCGCTCCGGTCCGCGCCACAGCCCAGACCGCGAGCACCGACCGCAGCGAGCGCGGAATGGCCACGGCCACGGCGGTTTCCGGTCCCGCGCCCGCCGCGATGAGCAGTCGCGCGAGGCGGTTGGCGTAGGCGTCGACCTCTCGATACGTGAGCGCCGTTCCCTCGGCGCGGATGGCGATCGCGTCCGGATCGATGGCCGCACCGTCGGAGAGAATCTCGGGCAGCGGGCGCGGCGGCACCGAGCCGGGGCCGCGGGCGGGGGCCAGTTCGTCCCGCTCCTCGGGCGAGAGCACCGACACCGCCGACAGCGGCGCATCCTGCCCCGCGGCCAGGAAGCGGTGCAGGAAGTCGAGAAACCTGCGGTGCTGCGCGGCCAGTTCCTCGTCGTCGTAGAGGTTGGGATTGGCCTGGAAATCGATGTGGGTGTTCTCCGCGCCCATGCCCGGATACAGATTCAGGAACAGGTCCTCGATTAATCCGGAGGTCAGCACGTGCATCCGGCCGGTGACCTCGCCGAGCCGAATCCTGGTGTCCACCATCATGAGATTGACCGTCGGGCCGAACGAGGCCGCCTCGTCCACCGGCCAGCCCAGATCGCGGACGATGTCCTCTTGGCGGTAGCGCTGTCTGCGCAGCGCCGAGGTCAGCTCGTGCTGCGCGGCGCGGATCAACCCGCCGACGGTGGCCTCGGCGCCGAGGGGCAGCCGCAGCGGCACCACGTTGGCGATCATGCCGCCGGAGCGCCGCAGCACCGCGGTGGTTCGCCCGGAGACCGGCAGGCTCAGCATCACCTCGGGTGCGCCGGTCATCGCGCCGAGGTAGGCGCCGAACGCGGCCACCACGACGGGCGCGATACTGGTCGACTGCGCTTTGGCGAACTCATCCAGCAATTTCGCTGTGGCGGAAGGCAATTCGCCCGCTACGAGGCTCGGGTGCGCGTCCACATCGGCCGCGCGCCCGGCCAGGCTGACCGGCTCGGCCATGCCGACGAGGTGCTCGCGCCAGTACTGCGCGTCGGCGACGAAACGGTCCGAATCCCGGTAGGCCACGTCCGCGTCGACGATGGTGCGCAGATCGGCGGCCTTGTTCGGTGGCGACTCGACGCCTGCCAGTCTGGCGTTGTACAGCTCGGCGGTGCGCTGCACGATGGTCATGGCGCCGAAGCCGTCCAGCAGGATGTGGTGAATGCGCTGGTACCAGTACCAGTGATCGTCGCCGAGGCGCAGCATGGCGTACTTGCCGAGCCGGTCGCGCAGCAGATCCAGCGGGGCGGTGTATTCCGCCCGCATCCACGCCTGCGCGGCGGCCACCGGATCGGGCTCGTCACGCAGGTCGACGAGGAACGTCTCGTCCTCCAGCGAGGTGTCGATCACCTGGTAGGGGAAGCCGTCCACCTCGATCAGCCGCATATAGCCGCTGCCGAACTCGTGCACGGCCTGACGCGCCACATCGGCGAGCAGATCCAGGTCGAGCGCGCCGTGGAACTCCACGTACTGCGCGATCGAGATCGGGGTGTCACCCGCGAAGTGCTGTGCGAACCAGATGCCGCGCTGGGCCGCGGAGAGCGGAAACGCTCCCGCGGGCAGGCGGTCGGCCGCGGCCACTGGGGTGAGAGACGGCTGAGGCATACAAAGTCCCTGCTGGCTCAATGAGAAGACGGAGAGAACAAGTCAAGACGCGCGCGGTGCCCGCGAGGGGTAAGCGCGCTGTCGCCCGCGACGGGTCTCGACTCGTGTGGGAACGAGCCTTCCCGCGGATGAGTCGACCAGCGTGCGCATAGGAGTACTTCCCCTGGAGAGTTTAGCTCCGCACGCTGGTCGACAACTCGAAATACGCATGTCAGGAAGGATTTCCCGACGCGGGATACGGCGCGGCGTCAGGACGCCTGCCGCAGTGAGGCGCGCTCGGCGTCGGTGATCGCGGCGTCCGATCCGGTGAGGTAACGAACGAGCATCGATCGGTCGTCGAGCACCAGCCAGCCGATGGCCTCGGTCAGGTCGCCGCGCAGGGCGGTGGTGGTGACGCCGATCGCGGCCGCCTCGACCTCGCTCGAACCCGGCCCGCTCGACGTGACGAGCACTGGGGTCGCGCCGGACTTGGCGATGGCCCAGCGGGTGACCGCCGCTTCGATGGCAGGTTCCACCGCCAAGGCGACCGTCGCGCCCGGTCCGGCACCATTGTCGAGCAGCACCCGGGCGAGCCGATTCGACCAGGAGTCGAGTTCGCCGTAGGTCAGGTCATAGTCGCCGGTGGACACCGCGATCGCGTTCGGGTCGAAGTGGTCGACCGACGCGAGCGCGCCCGTCCGGGTCGGAACGGAAGGTGCGATGGTTTCGGTCGGCATTGCGATGCTCCTCGGGATGCGGCGTCTTCTTTGTGCCTTCCAATCTCGTCGTCCGAGTCCGTCGCCGACAGGAACCCCAAGGCTGCCTCCCCACCTCCGAGGGTGAACGATTCCCCACCCAAGGGGGAACACGCGAACCGCCGGTCGCGAGCGGATATCGCGACCGGCGGTCAGGGACGGACCGAAGGTCTGGTAGAGGGCCAGGTGGGCCCATGCCTCGGCCGGGCACCTGGATGGCAATGCCGTGGCGGTCAACGGGACGCGAAGGCAGTCCGAAGCCGCGACGGTCTCCAAATCGGCCGCAGGAGTGATGTCCATGTGGTCGACGTCCCTGGCGGACACGTGCCCGAAGGCGTCGACGAGGCCCAACGCGGCCAAGGCTCGCGCCGCGCCGGCAACTTGGATATCGATGGACTGGGTGGTGGGGGAGCGCACAAGGGGTAACTGTATGCACTTAGGGACGACGGCGCCACGCTGGAAGCAAAAGTCGGTAACTCTGCCAGGGACTCAGGCGGGGACCAGTTCCGATTGGACCGGGGCATCCCAGTCGATGCGGTACCGCTGCTCGCCGCCCATGGTCTTCTCGGGGTTCATCACCGTCTTCACCATCAGCGGCATGAGCAGATTCATCATCTTGCGCGCCACCGGACCGGGCGTCTTGCTGTGGTTGATCTTCGCGGCGCGCGCCGCGATGCCCTCCACCCGCTCCCGGCGCAGCCGCTCGTAGGCCGCGAACGCCGCCGCGGGCTCGGGCAGATCCCGCAGGCACCTGGCCAGCTGGACCGCGCTCTCGATGGCCAGCGAGGCACCCTGTCCGGAGCTGTTGGATGGCGAATGCGCCGCGTCGCCGACCAGCACCATGCGTCCGCGGTACCAGTGCGGCACCGGCGGCATGATGTGCAGACCGCCGGTGACCTCCAACTGCTCCGCGGTGGTGCTGCGAGCCAGCGCGCCGCCCGGCGTGTCGTCGGCGTAGGTGTCGCGCAGGATCGACAGCCAGTGCTCGGCGGGGATCGCACGGGCCTCGGTGAGCGTCATGTACTGCTTGTGCGGCAGATTGGCGCCCCAGAAGACCCGCCCGTCGGCGGCTGCCCCGTACAGGTAGTAGGCCCGCTTGCCGAACGCGAAAACCATGGTGTCGGAAGGTATTCCGGCATCGCATTCGACCGTGGCGCCGAAGCCGAGCATGCCGGTGTACTGCGGGCCTGGCGCGTTCGGGTCGATCAGGCCGCGCACGGTCGACCGGATGCCGTCGGCGCCGATCAGCACGTCCGCGGTGGCGGTACTGCCGTCGGCGAACCGCGCGGTGACGCCGTCGGCGTGCTCGTCGACGCCCACCAGGCGCTTGTCGAACTCGACCGGGACACCCGCGGCCACCGCGTGATCGTGCAAGGTCTGGTGCAGCTCGGCGCGGTCCACCATTTGCAGCGGCGGCTCGCCGCGCAGGGCGGGCAGGTGGTGATGGTTGCCGCCCACCGAAAGGATCATCTTCGACACCGGCTGCGCGATGCCGCGCACGGGATCGCCCGCGCCGATGATGTCGAGGGCGGCGACGCCGTTGGGAGCGAGCGCGAGCCCGCTGCCGATCCCGTAGGAAGGGCCAGGGTAGGCCTCGTAGACGCGGGCGTCGATGCCCGCCTTCAGCAGGGCGGTGGCCGCGACGGGCCCGGCGATCCCGCCGCCGATGACGAGCGCGGAACGGATTCTGGACATGGGGTATCTCCGTACGTGAGTTGACTTGGTTTCCCCGAACCGATCCGCGTACCGCACACCCAGCTATCCTGTGGTTGCCAGCCTCGTGGCCGGGTGCGCTCGTGCGGGCACGGTTCGAGACGGTTTCATCGGGCTCGGCGGCGGTGTTGCCGCACTTCCGTCGGGCCCGGTCTCTAGCGCGTCCCTCCCGGCTACGGCCGGGCGACGGTGGCTACTTCGGTTCCTGCATCCCCCTCTCCACCATCTCGACGACGTCGGACGGCGCGATGTCACCGGCATGGAACTGCCGCCACATCGGCAGGTCGGGGAAGGTGCCTTCGACCAGCTCGGCGCGCCAGGAGCGGGCCCACGCGGCCTCGGCCTCGAGCATCGCCAGCCCGTATTCGGTCTCGATCAGGAACAGCCGGGGCAGGGTGCCCGCGAGCTTCTCCAGCTCACCGCGGATGCCGGCGACGATCGCCTCCAGCGCGCCGATTCTGACGCCGAGCAGCTCGATCACCTCGTCCGGCGACAGCGCGCTGATCACCGAGAGTCCGGCGGTGAAGGCGTCGTGCTCCTGCACCGGAGTGGCGATCAATTCCCTTGTCCAGTCGGACATTTCGGCGCGACCCGCGTCGGTGATGCGGTAGATGACCCGCTCCGGGCGCGCGCCGTCGCGTTCGCTGCCGACGGCTTCCAGGAAACCGGCTTTGACCATGTTCTGGACCACCGTGTAGAGCGAACCCCACTTGATGTCCATGTCCTGGTCTTTGCCGCGCTCGCGCAGCTTCGAGGCGATCTCGTAGCGGTGCATCGGCCGTTCGATGATCACCGAGAGAATCGCGAGCGCCAACAGGTTGTTCACCTTGCGCTTCGTGGCCATGACACCTCCTTACTCGTCTACGAATATACGCACGCGAGTATTCGGGCGCAAGTATTACTGCGCGCGCGACGCAGACGCTGTCGGACGACAACCTTCCGACAGCCGGGGGTTAGACGCGGACCGCGTACACCCGCAAACCCGGTTCCAGCGCGTCGAAGGCCACCCGGATGTATTCGGTGAGCGCTCCGCCGATCTCGTCGTTCGATTCGCCCGCGAGGGTGCGGCGCACGGTCTCCTCGAACAGCACGCGGTGCACGCCGCCGAGCTGGGCCGCGGCCACCCGAGGCGTGATATCGCCTGGCGCAGTGCCGATTTCGGCGGCGAGCGTGCGCGCCAAGGCCGCCTCCCTTTCCTCGTGGAACTCGCGCAGGCGCGCCGTCAGTGCCGGGCTCTCGGCGATCATCCGGGCGAACTCGAGACCCGAGAAGCCCACCACTGGGTCCCGGTCAGCGGCGGCGGCGAGGTAGGCGCGCCGCAGCGCGGCCAGCGCGGACTCTCCCGGCTCACGCTCGCGCACGATGCGGGCGAGTTGATCGACGAAGACCTCCCCGAGGTCGAGGGCGAGGTCCTCCTTGCGGGGGAAGTAGTTGGTCACCGTCATCTTGGCGACGTCGGCGGCGGCGGCCACCTCGGCGATCGTCACCTTGTCGAATCCACGCTCGAGGAACAGCAGCGTCGCGTGGTGCGAGATGTTCTCGCGCGTCTGCTGCTTCTTGCGCGCACGAAGTCCCTGTTCGGCCATGTCGGCGAGCGTATCCGATCCCGACATAAATTTGTAGTTGACATATTTTTATGTTCGATCTAAGTTTGTCTGCGTCGCCGGAACGGCGGCACGAGTCGACAAGGAGAACCCTCTGCGCATGACCCACGGCCCCCGACCCGCAGCCCCGACCAACTCCAGCGAGACCGACCGACAGGGAGCAGCCACCGTGGCCGACATCGACAACGCGCACCTCGAGACCGCGATCCGCAAGCACCTCGCCGACGCACCGATCAGAACCGGCACTCCGCGCGGCACCGGATCGCGCAACCCCTACCTCGGCGCACCGACGCACCGCGACGGCGGTGTCCCGCGCGCGCAGACCCACCGGGGGAAGCCGCGCCGCCCGCTGCGCATCCCGGGTCGCTGAGCGAAACAGCAATCCCCCGCGGCGGGTTCGCGCGCGACCCGCGCCGCCCGCCGCCCCGGTCCGGTGATCGACGCCCCGAACCGCGTCGCCCACCGGACCGTCTCCCCGATCGATCGGAAGGACCACCCGTGCCCCAGCTCGACACTGCTCCTCTCTCCGAAGATCCGATGCGGGATTACCTGCGCCACATCGGCCGTACCCCGCTGCTCACCCCCGCCGAGGAGGTGGCGCTGGCCGTCCGCATCGAGGCGGGCGCGCTCGCGCAGCGGCGCCTCGCCGAAAGCGTCACGGCCGGAATCGAACTCGCCCCCGCCGAGCGGCGCGAGCTGCGCAGCGCCGCCGCCGACGGCCTGCGCGCCAAGGACTACATGATCCGCGCCAATCTGCGCTTGGTGGTCTTCATCGCGAAGCGCTACCCAATACCCACCGGGATGTCGCTGCTCGACTTGGTGCAGGAGGGCACCTTCGGCCTGATGCGCGCGATCGAGAAGTTCGATCACCGACTCGGCCTCAAGCTGTCCACCTACGCCACCTGGTGGATCCGTCAAGCGGTCGGCCGCGCCATCGCCGACCAGGGCCGGACCATCCGCATCCCGGTGCACGTGGTCGACGTGCTCAACCGGGTGACCCGCACCGGGCGCGGGCTCGCTCAGCAACTGGGCCGCGAAGCCACCGCGGCCGAGGTGGCCGCCGAACTGGAGCTGCCGGTGGCACAGGTCGAGGAGGTGCTGCGCCACGGACGCGAGCCGATCTCACTGCACACTCCCCTCGGCGACGGCGAGACCGAATTCGGCGGCCTGATCCCGGACGACGCCCCCGACCCGGCCGACGTGGTCGCGGCGACCATGATCCGCGGCAGGCTCGACGCGGTGCTCGCCACGCTCACCGACCGGGAACGCGCGGTGATCCTGCTGCGCTTCGGGCTGGACCGGGGCGAAGCGCGCACGCTAGCAGAGGTCGGCACCGCGCTCGGCGTCTCCCGCGAGCGAGTCCGTCAGCTCGAGGCGAAGGCCATGGGCAAGCTGCGCCAGCCCCACCGTGCGCGGCGACTGGCAGGCATGCTGACATGACGCGATGACGCGACGGCCGCCGGGTTCCTTTACTGGTCAATGGGTTTCGATCAGCGCGATGGCCACCGGAACCAGCAGGTCCACCAGCTCGGATACCGGCGGCCGCGGGTCGCAGAGCAACCATTCGTGGGTGAGTCCGTTGATCGCGCCGATCAGCGCGCTCGCCGCGAGACCGGGACCGCCGCGAATCCGGCCGCCGGGCACGACCCGCGGCACCACAGCCGTTTCGAGCACCGTCGCCCAGGCGTGCCTGCGCTCGCGCCGATGCCGCTCCATCCGCTCGCTGACGCCGACCACCTCGATGAAGGCCACCTTGGCGCGGTACGGATCGGCGTCGAGCGAGCCCAGGTAGGCGCTGAGCACGGCCGTCATCGCGGCGTCCGGATCGAGCCGGGGATCGAGCTCGGAGAGGGCGCCGCCCACCGCGGCGACCGCGTCGTCCTGGATGCGGTCGTAGGCCGCGACGAGCACGTCCTCCCTGGTGTCGAACTCCTCGTAGAACTGACGCTTGGACAGTCCGGCGGCCGCGCACACGTCGGCCAGCGAGCACTCCGTGTACCCGCGTTCGGCGAAGAGGCGCGTCGCCGCCTCCAGGAACCGCAGCCGCCGTTCCGCCTTGCGCTCGGCCACGGCGCGCCCGCCGTATTGCCGCCCCACCGTCGTTGTCACGCCTTCACCGTATCGAACGTCATGGCGAGGTAAGGTCACCGAATCGGCGTACGCGCCGGTAGCGAGACTGTCTGGGCCGACAATCGACGCGGCGACCATGGCGCGGTTCCTTCCCTCAAAACTTACTCCAGAGTAAGGTTGCCCCATGGCGTGGAAACCTACCGAAATCCCGGACCAGACCGGGCGCACTTATGTCATCACCGGCGCCAACGGCGGCATCGGCGCGGAGACCACCAAGGTGCTGGCCGCCAAGGGCGCGACGGTCGTCATGGCCTGCCGCAACGCCGCCAAAGCGAAGGAGGTGGCGGCCGCGATCCCCGGTGACGTGCGGGTCGCCGCGCTCGACCTCGCCGACCTGACCTCGGTGCGCGCGTTCGCCGAGCAGTCCGGCGAGATCGACGTGCTCGTCAACAACGCGGGCCTGATGAACATCCCCTTCTCCCGGACCGCGGACGGCTTCGAGACCCAGTTCGGCGTCAACCATCTCGGCCACTTCGCGCTGACCGGCCTGCTGCTCGACCGCGTCCGCGACCGGGTGGTCACGCTCGCCAGCATCGCGCACAAGCAGACCCCGAAGCTGTGGATCGACGATCTCAACTACGAGAACCGCCGTTACCAGCGCAATCTCGCTTACGCGCAGGCCAAGCTGGCGAACCTCATGTTCGCGCGGGAGTTGCAGCGCCGCCTGGCCGAGTCCGGCTCGAAGAAGCGCTCCTACGCCGTGCACCCAGGTGTCTCGGCCACCGACCTGTTCGCCAAGACCGAGACCCCGCTGGACCGGGTCAGCAAGCCGTTCATCCGCCTGATCGGGCACGCCCCGGCGAAGGCCGCGCACTCGACGCTGTTCGCCGCCACCATGCCCGACGCCGATCCCGACATCTACTGGGGTCCGACCCGGCTGTTCGGCACCCAGGGACCGGTGCAGCCCTCCCCCTCCAGCAGGCTCTCGAAGAACCCCGAGTTGCAGCGGCGACTGTGGTCGGAATCGGAGCGGATGACGGGGATCACGTACCGGTTCTGACCGCGCTCGCGGCGGGGAGAGCCGAGACCGACCTGCTCCTACGCACCCTGTAGTAGACAGGTACCGTAGTAGGCGTGTCCGCTTCTTCCCGCCGCTCGGCACACAATCGCCCGGCCCTGATCGCGCTGGTGATCGTCGCCGCCCTGGCCTGCCTGGCGCTGGGCTGGTGGCAGTGGGAGCGATTCGAGTCGTCCAGCGGTACCGGGCAGAATCTCGGGTACGCGCTGCAGTGGCCGTTGTTCGCCGGGTTCGCGGTGTTCGCCTACTTCCGGTTCGTGCGACTGGAGACCGAAACCGAAGAACGGCATACGCCGGGCGCCGCGCCGCAGCGGACCGAAGCCGCGCCGAAGACCGCGCCGCGCGAGATTCCGGCGGGCATCCTGCCCGAGCGCCCCAAGGCCGCCCGCGACGACGATCCGGTGCTCGCCGAATACAACAAGTACCTGGCCGCGCTCAACGCCGACGAGCTCGACGACCGGGTTCGCCGGGCAGGCTTGGACACCCGCAACACCGAGAGGAGCGCCGGTTGAGCGCCAGCGAGAACGAGACCACCGTCGCCACCGAGGCCGCGCCCGCGCCGGCGCCGGCCAAAGCGGCGAACACCGCCAAGATCGCCTCGGCACTGCTGCGCTACCGGGTGCTCGCCTGGACCACCGGCCTGTGGCTGCTGCTGCTCACCGGCGAGATGATCGCCAAGTACGGCTTCGGTGCGAGCACGCCGAGCTGGATCGCGGTCGTCCACGGCTGGGTGTACTTCATCTACCTGATCGCCACCGCCGACCTCGCGGTCAAGGTGCGCTGGCCGATCGGCCGCACCGTCGGCACCCTCATCGCGGGCACCGTCCCGCTGCTGTCGTTCTTCGTCGAGCACACCAACGCCAAGCAGGTCAAGAACGACTTCGGCGTCTGAGGCGCGGCGCGGTTCTCGACGTGGCGTGCGGTCCGGCCTGTGTCGGAGATTCGAGTGCCGCGCGCCCGCCGAGACATCGAATCGATCCGGCGACCGACCACGTGCGTCGGTCAGGCCTCGGCGAGGGCGGTGAGCGCGGGCAGCAGCTGCCGCAGCGCGCGGCCGCGATGCGAGGCGGCGTCCTTCTCGGCGGGCGTGAGCTGGGCGGCCGAGACCTCGCCGCCCTCCGGCACGAACAGCGGGTCGTAACCGAAACCGCCCTCCCCCACCGGTTTCCGGGCGATGACGCCGGGCCATTCGCCGCGCACCACGAGTTCCGCGCCGCCAGGAACCACCAGCGCGCAGGTCGAGACGAAGCGCGCGCCGCGCCGCTCGTCGGGGACATCGGTGAGCTGGCCGAGCAGTAGCGCGTTGTTGGCGCCGTCGTCGCCGTGCCGCCCTGCCCAGCGGGCGGACAGCACGCCGGGCATGCCGTTCAGCGCGTCCACCTCGATACCGGAATCGTCCGCGACACAGGGCAATCCGGTCGCCGCGGCGCCGTCGCGAGCCTTGGCCAGCGCGTTCTCCTCGAAGGTTGCTCCGGTCTCGGGCGCCTCGTCGTAGGGGGGCACGTCGTCCAGACCGACGATCTCCACCCCGGCAACGCCCGCCTCGTCCAGGATGCGGCGCAATTCCTTCAGTTTCTTGGCATTGCGGCTGGCGAGCAGGACCCGGCTCATCACTTCTTCTTCGACGTCTCGACGGGCTCGGGCAGCACACCGGGATACGGCAGCGCCAACGCCTCCTTCTGCACCGTGAACAGCTGCTCGCATCCGGCGAGCGCGGAGTCGAGGAGCTTGTCCAGGGTGGAGCGCGGGAAGGTGGCGCCCTCGCCGGTGCCCTGGATCTCCACAAGGGTTCCGGTGTCGGTGGCGACCACGTTCATGTCGACCTCCGCGCGCGAATCCTCTTCGTAGGGTAGGTCGAGCCGCACCCGGCCGTCGACGACGCCGACGCTCACCGCGGCGATCGCGCAGGAGATGGGCTGCGGGTCAGCCAGCCTGCCGGAGGCGCCGAGCCAGGTCACCGCGTCGGCGAGCGCCACGTACGCGCCGGTGATGGCCGCGGTGCGGGTGCCGCCGTCGGCCTGGAGCACGTCGCAGTCGATGGCGATGGTGTTCTCGCCGATGGCCGCGAGATCGATGCAGGCGCGCAGCGAGCGGCCGATCAGCCTGCTGATCTCCTGGGTGCGCCCGCCGACCTTGCCCTTCACCGACTCCCGGCCGGAGCGGGTGTGCGTGGCCGCGGGCAGCATCGCGTATTCGGCGGTGAGCCAGCCGAGTCCGGAATCGCGCCGCCACGGCGGCACCCCTTCGGTCACGCTGGCCGTGCACATCACCCGGGTCTGACCGAACTCCACCAGCACCGAACCGGCTGGATGCGTGGTGAATCCACGGGTGATCCGTACCTCGCGGAGTTCATCGTCCGCCCTGCCATCGGCTCGTCTCGACACGTGGCCAGCCTAGTGGACGCGCCCGACGCGGTCCGACCGCAACCCCGGCGACCCGTCAGATGTCGAAGCTCTCCCCCGGCGCGACGGCGTGCACCGGGCCTGCGAACTCGGCCTTGGCCTCGGCGATGACGTCCTCGCGCGAGGTCCACGGCGGAATGTGGGTCAGCAGCAGTTCCTTCACGCCCGCGCGGGCCGCGATCTGGCCCGCCTCGGTGCCCGAAAGATGGATGCCGGGCGGACGATTCGCCGGATCGTGGGTCCAGGACGCCTCCGACATCAAGATGTCGGCGCCCTGGGCGAGTTCCTGCACGGCGTCGCACATCGCGGTGTCGCCGGTGTAGACGAAGGTGCGGCCCGCTTTGGTGGTGATGCGCAGGCCGTAGGACTCCGGAGGGTGGTACATCCTCCGCGCCACGACCGTGTGCCCGGGGCCGAACTCGATCTGTTCGCCCTCGGCCCACTGCCGCATGTCGATCACGTCGGACCAGTCGTCGCATTCGCCGCCGATCTCGGCCGAGGCGTTGCCGATGCGCAGCGCGGCATCCGAGGGACCGCGCACGATGGCCCGCCCGACCGGCGGGGTCGGATGGTAGCGCCGCCACACCAGCAGACCGGGCAGGTCGAGGCAGTGGTCCGCGTGCAGGTGGGTCAGGAAGACGTCGACCTCGCCGGGGTCGGCGTAGCGCTGCAGCGCACCGAGCACACCGGGACCGAAATCGATGACGGTCGGATTCATATCCGGGCCGCTCAGCAGGTATCCCGACGCTGGGGAGTCCGGGCCGGACACACTGCCCGAGCACCCGAGGACGGTAAGGCGCATGCCCTCATGCTGCCACGGCGAATTCTCGGTCACGAAATGATCCCCCCAAATCTGCGACGGGCTGCGCTCGCACCGTAGTGCGTCGAGGATCCCCGCTCGATCCTTCCTACGGCGTCGACGTCCATTAGCAGAGCGTACCCAGCCGCCGGGCGGCTCATGCGCCACCCGTGAAATCGTCCCCCCGCCAAGAATTTCCGTGCGGCCTCAGGCGAGCGTCGGCTCGGGCGCACGCCGTTGCCTCGGGGCCAGCAGCCAGGCCGCGACGACACCGCCGATCGCGCCGAAAAGGTGGCCCTGCCAAGAGATTCCGTTCTGGCCGGGCAGTACGCCCCACAGCAGCGAGCCGTACAGCACCAGGACGACGAAACCGAGCACGATATGTCCGATCTGCTTGGCGAACCAGCCGCGCAGGATGAGGAAGGTGAGCCACCCGAAGACCAGCGAGGAGGCGCCGACGTGCACGCTGCCGTCGCCCCCGGTGAGCCAGGTGCCGAGCCCGGCGAGCACCCAGATGATCGCGGTGGCCGCCACCCCGCGCCCGATTCCCGCCGCCAAGACGAGGAAGCCGAGGACGAGTACCGGCAGCGTGTTGCCGATCAGATGGTCCCAGCCACTGTGCAGTAGCGGAGCCCAGAGAATTCCCCACAGCCCGTCCGCCTCGCGCGGTTCGATACCGGCGCGATCGAGTTCGCGGCTGTCGATGGCGTCGAAGCCCTCGACGGCGTAGAGCAGCAGCACGAATCCGGTGATCAGCACCCCCGCGCGCAGCCACAACTGCTTCATCGCCGCGAAATCGCCCGAGCGCGGCACTGGCTTCGATCCGGGCGGTGCGGCGCCCGGTGTGACCGAACGCGGAGTCCGCGACTGCGCCCGCAGGGCCGCGATCCGATCCGGGTCGAACGAGGGCCCGAGTCCGCCGGTCATGGCAACCTCCTGATCGATGCCACAGCTCGTCCTTCGAGCGTACCGATCGCGAGGCGTAGCCCACGCCCGCGAGGCGCCGGGCTACCCACCCGGCGCCGCGGAGCTCACGCCCAGAGCTGGCCTTCCAGCCGCTCCTCCGCCTCTTCGAGCGTTCCGTCGTACGCACCGGTCGACAGATACTTCCAGCCGCCGTCGGCCACTACGAACGCGATGTCGGCCCGCGTTCCCGCCTTGACCGCCTTGCGCGCGACGCCGAGCGCCGCGTGCAGGATGGCTCCGGTCGAGATGCCCGCGAAGATGCCCTCCTCCAGCACCAGTTCGCGGGTGCGCTTGACCGCGTCGAACGGACCGACGGAGAAGCGGGAGGTCAGCACCGACTCGTCGTACAGCTCGGGGATGAAGCCCTCGTCGATGTTGCGCAGGCCGTAGACGAGTTCGCCGTATCGCGGTTCGGCAGCGACGATTTCGATGTTCGGGACCTTCTCGCGCAGGAAGCGCCCTGTGCCCATCAACGTGCCGGTGGTGCCGAGTCCCGCGACGAAGTGCGTGATCTCGGGCAGATCGGCGAGCAGTTCGGGACCGGTTCCCTCATAGTGCGCGAGCGCGTTGGCGGGGTTGCCGTATTGATAGAGCATCACCCAGTCGGGGTTGGCCGCGGCGATCTCCTTGGCCTTGGCCACCGCCTGGTTGGAGCCGCCAGCCGCCGGCGAATCGATGATCTCCGCGCCGAACATGGTGAGCAGCTGACGCCGCTCCACCGAGGTGTTCTCGGGCATCACGCAGACCAGCCGGTAGCCCTTGAGCTTGGCGGCCATGGCCAGCGAGATACCGGTATTGCCGCTGGTCGGCTCCAGGATGGTGCAGCCGGGCCGCAGCAGACCGTCGGCCTCGGCCTGTTCGATCATGCGCAGCGCGGGGCGGTCCTTGATCGACCCGGTGGGGTTGCGGTCCTCCAGCTTGGCCCACAGCCGCACGTGGTCCTCGCCGTCCCACTTCGGGGACAGCGTGCGCAGGCCGACCAGCGGGGTGTCGCCGAGGGTCGCGATCAGCGATTCGTAGCGCGCCACGGAATCAGCGAGTCCCGTCGACGTGCGTCCGCGCGCCACCGGCGACCGCGGGCAGGATGGTGACGCTCGCGCCCGCGGGCACCTCGGCGGCCAGACCGCCCGCGAAGCGCACGTCCTCGTCATCGACGTAGATGTTGACGAAGCGGTTCAGCTTGCCGTCCTTGAGCAGCCGCTCGGCCAGCCCGGGGTGGTTGGCGTCGAGGTTGTCGATCAGCGCGGACAGCGTCTCGCCCTCGGCCTGCACCCGCTTCTCGCCTTTGGTGAGGCCGCGCATGATGGTCGGGATGGACACAGTTACCGACATGGGTTCTCCTCGGTTCTCGTCATGGCTCGGGGTCAGGCGGTCTCGTAGGCGGCGACGATCCGCACCGGCTCCTCGGTGACCTCGCCGTCGAGGATCCGGTAGCTGCGCAGCTCGTGCTGTTCGGGGTCGCGGGTCGAGACCAGCACGTAGTGCGCGTTGGGCTCGGACGCGTAGGAGATGTCCGTGCGGCTCGGGTAGGCCTCGGTGGCGGTGTGCGAGTGGTAGATCACCACCGGCTCCTCGTCGGCCGCGTCCATCTCGCGCCACACCTTCAGCTGTTCGCCGGAATCGAAGCGGTAGAAGGTCGGCGAGCGTTCGGCGTTGACCATCGCGATGAACCGCTCCGGCCGATCGGAGCCCTCCGGCCCCGCGATGACCCCGCAGGCCTCGTCCGGGTGGTCGGCGCGAGCATGCGCCACCATCGCCGCCACGAGGTCGGCTCTGATCACCAACACGAGTCAAACCCTTCCGCATACCTTCGCCGACCTGATCCACAGCCGACAACGAGCCAGCCTATTCGCCTATTCCCCTCGCTCCACTTCCCGGTCCCGGTTTCCCGGTTCGTAGGCACACAGCTACTCGTCACCGGCTGGGCTAGCCGGTGTTGGGGGGTGCGAAAGCTGCGCGGGGTCAGTCCAGGAAGAGGTCGGTGTAGGTGGGGATGGCGGCGACGGGGGTCGCGGCGAGGACGGCGTCGACGATGGCGCGTTCGACGCAGAGGGCCGCCGCGGTGCAGAGGGCGTCGAGGAGCAGCAGGTCGTCCGGGAAGGCGGGCGGGAGCGGGACGACCGTGGGATGGGCGGCGCCGGTGGCCAAGGCGAACAAGGTGTCGCCGTCGAGCGGCGAGTGCGCGGGGCGGACCGCGCGGGCCAGGCCGTCGTGCGCGGTAGCCGCCATCCGGCGGCAGCCGGACGGATCGAGCGGCGCGTCGGTGGCGACTACGCCGATCGTGGTGTTGAGGACGGTGCCTTTGACGGGCAGCGCGTTGGCGCGGGCCAAGCGCTCCGGATCGGCCGCTCGCAGCCCGAACCGGCCGGGCCCGTCGGTGCCCGCTCCCCACGGCAGACCGGTGCGCGGATCGAACACCGAACCGACCGGGTTGGCCACCACCAGCGCCGCCACGGTGACCCCGGCGGCCGGGCCTTCGCCGAGCACGAGGCTCGCGCTGCCGACGCCGCCCTTGATCGACCCGGCCCGCGCTCCGACGCCCGCACCGACCGAGCCGCGGTCGAAATCGGCGGCCGCCGCGGCGGCGGCTCGATAGCCGAACTCGGCGGTTGGCCGCACGTCCCAATCGCCGACCGGCAGGTCGAAGATCACCGCGCCCGGCACGATCGGTACCACGCGGTCGGCGTCCTCGGGGTCCATCGGTATGCCTTCGCCGTGCTCCTCCAGCCACCGCATGACACCGTCGGCCGCGGCGAGTCCGTACGCGCTGCCGCCGGTGAGCAGGATCGAATGGACCTGGCGAACGGTGTTGGCCGGGTCGAGCAGATCGGTCTCGCGGGTGCCGGGCCCGCCGCCGCGCACGTCGACCGAGGCGACCGCGCCGCCCGGCGCCCGCACCACGGTGCAGCCGGTGGCGGCGCCCGAACCGAGGGTGGCGTCGGGATCGAGGACGTGATGGTGTCCGACGAGCAGACCGGCGACGTCGGTGAGTGAATCACGTGGACCCGGCACTGCGTTCATGCGCTGACCTCCAGAAGTTACGCGACGACCATTCTCGCCCGGGTTCGGCGCCGGGCGGCAACGCCGCTTCGGTCAGGGCGCGAGCGCTTGCAGCAGCGTGTCCTGCATCCAGGTCAGCCAGTGGTAGACGTCCAGGTGCGGACCGCGCGGATCTTCGGGATCGAGATGGTCGGGCGTGTCGGCGTCGATCTCCAGCACGGTGCCCAGCGCAAGGCGGACATCGGTGAGCGCGGCGAGCCACGCGTCGGCCTGTTCCGGCGTCAGCACGATCTTGCCGCCGTCCGGCGGGACGGTGTCGAGCACCACCGAGCCCGCGGCGAGCTTGCTGTCGATGATCTCCGGCTCGTGCAGCCCGCGCAGGGCGCTGTTCAAGCCCGCGCGCTCAGCGTCGGGGGAACCTGGCTCGGCCCGATGGAAGTCCGGCAGCAGCCGCAGCAGCCGCGGGTCGTCCGGCGGGGTGGTGTTGCCGGTGCGCAGGCCGGTGAGCGCGGCGAGCTCGTCCTCTGGCGCGGACCGCGAGCGCTCGGTGAGCAGCCCGGACACCGCGCCGACAAGAGAGCGCAGGACTCCGGCCTCTCTCGCGTCCATCTCGGACCGCAATTTGAGGCCGCTCAGCGAGTTCTTCCGGCTCCACTTACGCACGGAGCCTGCTCCATTCACGCACGAGCGCCAGGGTAGTCGTACCGATCAGTCGTCCCGTTGCATGGTCGCCCACAGGCCCGCGGCGTGCAGCCTGCGGACGTCGTGCTCCATCTTGTCGCGCGAGCCGGACGACACCACGGCCTTTCCTTCGTTGTGCACCTGCAACATCAATTCGGTCGCCTTGGCTTTGGTGTAGCCGAAAAGCTTCTGAAAGATGTATGTCACGTAGTGCATGAGATTGACCGGGTCATCCCACACCACAGTTACCCACGGACGGTCCTCCGCCTCCAGGATCTCGGTGTACTCGACCGCTTCCGGGGTCGCCTGTGCCGCCGACAGTGTCGTTCTCGTTTCGCACAAGCTCATAACGTCCAGGGTACGACTCGCCTCTCGAGATACAACACCCGTGCACGGCCGCCCCGCGAGTCCCGCTGGCTACAGTGGCCGATGTGGACCACGACGGGGTCGCCAGCACCGCGCTGCTGACCGACCAGTACGAACTGACCATGCTCGCGGCCGCGCTCGCCGACGGCTCCGCGTATCGCTCGTGCACCTTCGAGGTGTTCGCCAGGCGGTTGCCGCATGGTCGTCGCTACGGTGTCGTCGCCGGAACGGGCCGGTTGCCCGACGCCTTGGCGAACTTCCGTTTCGGTGCGCAGGAGCTGGCGATCGTCGCCGAATTCCTGGACGACCGCACGCTGGACTGGCTGCGCGATTACCGCTTCACCGGCGAGATCGACGGCTACGCCGAGGGAGAGCTGTACTTCCCTGGCTCCCCGATCCTTTCGGTCCGTGGCAGCTTCGCCGAGTGTGTCTTGCTGGAGACGCTGATCCTGTCGATCCTCAATCACGACAGCGCGATCGCCTCGGCCGCGGCCCGCATGGTGAGCGCCGCCGCGGGCCGCCGGATGATCGAGATGGGCTCGCGGCGCGCGCACGAACTGTCCGCGCCCTCGGCATCGCGGGCCGCCTACCTCGCGGGTTTCGACGCCACCTCGAACCTGGAGGCGGTGCGCACCTACGGCGTGCCGGGCGCAGGCACCAGCGCGCATGCGTTCACACTGCTGCACAGCGGCGCCGACGGCGCGCACGAGGCCGCGGCCTTCCGCAGCCAGGTCGAGACGCTCGGCGTCGGCACCACACTGCTGGTCGACACCTTCGACATCACCCGTGGCGTGGCCACCGCGATCGAGGTCGCGGGCACGGAACTCGGCGGCGTGCGCATCGATTCCGGCGATCTCGGGGTGCTGGCCCGGCAGGTGCGCGTGCAACTCGACGAACTCGGCGCGACGAAGACCCGCATCGTGGTCTCCGGCGACCTGGACGAATACTCGATCGCCGCGCTGCACGGCGACCCCGTCGACGTGTACGGCGTCGGCACCGCACTGGTCACCGGGTCCGGGGCGCCGACGGCGGGCATGGTCTACAAGCTGGTGGAGGTGGACGGGCTGCCGGTCGCCAAGCGCAGCAGCCACAAGGAATCTCGCGGCGGCGCGAAGAAGGCGGTACGCCTTGCGCGCGACACCGGCACCGTCGTCGAGGAGATCGTCTATCTTTCGGCTGGCCCCGAGCCCGAGAGCGGCGGCTTCCAACCCCGCCTGCTTTCGGTCCCGCTGATGCGCGACGGCAAAGCGGTGGCCGGGCTTCCGACCTTGGCCGAGAGCCGGGCGCTGGTGGCGCGCGGGTTGGTCAGCCTGCCGTGGGAAGGCCTGAAACTCTCCGACGGCGATCCCGCCATCCCGACGACGTTCCTGAGCTGATCGACGTCATTGCTCGGATTTCCGGCACCGGAGCGTCGCCCGATACCTGTGAAAGCGACGAGCGCCAGAACAACGAGCAGCGCGATCACCCCGACCGCTACCCCGCTGATCACCACCGAGAACCACTCGGCGCCCACGGGCCACTCGCCGTCAAATGCGCGCAGCGCCAGCGAGAACCCGGTGAAGCCCGCCGCTGACCCCAGAGCCACCCCGGCTGCCAGCTTGGCCAAAGGACTCATACCAACCTCCATGTCGAACCGATCCGCCAGAGAAGAGGGCGGCATGGAGTAATCACCGGCGGGGGTAGTCTTCGTTTACATCACCCGGAAGGTGTCATGAAATGAAGCGGGCGTTGATCATCGTCGACGTGCAGAACGATTTCTGCGAAGGCGGTTCGCTCGCGGTCGACGGGGGCGCCGCGGTCGCAAGTCGTATCAGCGAGCACGTGACCGCCGGTAGCTATGCCGCGGTCGTCGCCACCCGCGACTACCACATCGATCCCGGCGCGCACTTCTCCACCGAACCGGACTACGTGGACAGCTGGCCACCGCACTGCCGCGTCGGCACCCCCGGCGCCGACTTCCACCCGAACCTGGACACCGCGCCGATCCACGAGATCTTCTCCAAGGGCGAATACAGTGCCGCCTATTCGGGTTTCGAGGGCGCGGCCGCCGACGGCACCGAACTCGCCGAGTGGCTGCGCGAGCGCGACATCGACATGGTCGACGTCGTCGGCATCGCGACCGATCACTGCGTGCGCGCCACCGCGCTGGACGCCAGGGCGGCCGGATTCGAGACACGCGTGCTGCTCGGCCTGACCGCGGGTGTGGCGCAGGCGACCACCGAGAAGGCGCTCGAGCAACTCCGCGCCGCCGGCGTAGAACTCGCCGGGAAGTTGCCCGCGCGCTAGACGCTCGCCCTGGCATCGCACACCGCTCGACCGACCGCCTCCGGCGCCCGGCCACGGCGCGGCTGTCGACGACTTCGATCCGGCACGCGCTCCTCGAGCCGCGTCGGCACCCAGCCTGCCGACGGACTCGGCAGGCTGTCCCCGCTAGGGTCCAGCCCGTGGACTACCGATTCCCGGCGAGCGCTCGCGCCGCCGTCGCCCGCGCACTGGCGGACGCCGCCGACATCGAACGCGCGGCGGACATCGTCTTCTGGTCCAATCCGGCGACCGAGGAGCTGCGCGGCGACCGCTTCCGCCGACGGACCGCGCTGCCGCGCGCGTTCGCCAACCTCATGGTCCTCGCCTCGCTGGACGAGCAACTCCGCGCGGGCGGCTTCGAAAACTTCCTCGCGCGACGGGCCGACGAACTCCCCTGGCTGCCCGGCGCGCTGCGAGCCGCGGGAATGCCAGGCCTGGCCGCCGCGGTGGTGGTCGCCGGATACGAGGCGCTGGCGGAATCGCACGACGACGCCGATTTGGATCGGCTCTGGGACGACGAGTACGCCGTGCTCGACAACCCCGACCGGATCAGGCAGCCGCCGGACGGCACACGGAAGAACCGCGCTGACGCACTCTACGACGCCAACGAGCCCGCGGACTTCCAGCGGCGCGTGCTCGAGTACGCGCGCGCCAACCTCGACGACTTCGTCCGGCCCGACCGGTGAACCGTGTCGGTGGCGCGCAGTAGGCTGCACGCGTGCCCGAACTGCCCCCAGTCTCCGACCTTTTGGCCACCGCCGTGCACGCGTTGGGCGGTAAGGAGCGCTCCGGGCAGGTGACGATGGCGTCGGCCGTCGACCACGCGATCGACACCAAGGAGCACCTGGCCGTCCAGGCCGGCACCGGCACCGGCAAGTCGCTGGCCTACCTGGTGCCGAGCCTGCGGCACGCGGTGCGCACCGGGCGCACGGTGGTGGTGTCGACCGCGACGATCGCGCTCCAGCGTCAGCTGGTCGACCGCGACCTGCCCCGCCTGGCCGATGCGCTGGCCAAGCCACTCGGTCGCCCGGCTCGTTTCGCGATCCTCAAGGGCCGCAACAACTACCTGTGCCTCAACAAGATCAACAGCGCGATACCCGACGAGCCCGCCGAGGCCGAACTGTTCGACGCGTTCGCGATCTCCCGCCTCGGTCGCGAGGTGCAGCGCCTGAACGACTGGGCCTCCAACACCGAGACCGGCGACCGCGACGAGCTCGCGCCCGGCGTCACCGATCGCGCCTGGCGTCAGGTCAGCGTGTCCTCGCGGGAGTGCCTCGGCAAATCGCGCTGCCCGTTCGGGCAGGACTGCTACGCCGAGCGCGCCCGCGCCGAGTCGGCCCAGGCCGACGTGGTGGTGACCAACCACGCCCTGCTCGCCATCGACGCCATCAGCGGCATCCAGGTGCTACCCGAACACGACGTCGTGGTGATCGACGAAGCGCACGAACTGGTCGACCGGGTCACCGGCGTTGCCACCGCCGAACTGGCGCCGTCCGCGATCAGCGCCGCCGCCCGCCGCTGCGCCAAACTCGTCGACGAGCGCGAGGTCGACCGGCTGGAGGGCGCGGCGGAGGCCTGGCATCAGATCCTCGATGAGCTGCCGCCCGCACGCTGGGACGTCATGCCCGACGGTGTCGCCCAGGCGCTGGCCCTGGTGCGCGACGCCGCATGGAACGCGAGGACCGAACTCGCACCACCTGGCAGCGGCAACCCGCAGGGTGATCCGGACACCGCGGCCGCTCGCACGCTGGCGTTGGCCGCGATCGACGAAATACACGACAGCGCCGTCCGCGCGCTCACCGCGTTCGACGAACCCGATCCGGCGTCCCGGCGCGACGTCATCTGGCTGGCGGCCGAGGACGCGCGCGGTGGCGTGCCGCGCAAGACGCTGCGCATGGCGCCGCTCTCGGTCGGCGGACTGCTGCGCTCGCGGCTGTTCGGCACCGCCACCGTGGTGCTCACCTCGGCCACCCTGCAGATCGGCGGATCCTTCGACGGGCTCGCGGTCACCTGGGGTCTGCCCGCGCAGTCCGCGAACCGCCCCGACACCGGAACCGCCAACGGCGCGCAGGCGCCCTCGGACACCGAGACCGTGCGCTGGAGCTCGCTCGACGTCGGCTCCCCCTTCGACCACGCCAAGTCGGGCATCCTCTACGTCGCCAAACATCTGCCGCCGCCGGGCCGCGACGGTCTGCCGCCCGCCTACCTCGACGAGATCGAGCGCCTGATCGATGCCGCGGGCGGACGAACCCTCGGCCTGTTCTCTTCGATGCGCGCCGCCCGCGCCGCCACCGACGCGCTGCGCGACCGGTTGAACACGCCGGTGCTGTGCCAGGGCGAGGACTCGACGGGCGCGCTGGTGCGCAAATTCGCCGACGATCCGGAGACCTCGCTGTTCGGCACCCTGTCGCTGTGGCAGGGCGTCGACGTCCCCGGCCCGTCGCTGAGTCTGGTGATCCTGGACCGTATTCCGTTCCCCCGCCCGGACGACCCGCTGCTCGCGGCGCGGCAACGGGCGGTCGAATCCCGCGGCGGCAACGGCTTTCTCACCGTCGCGGCCAATCACGCGGCGCTGCTGCTCGCCCAGGGCACCGGCAGGCTGCTGCGCAGCGTGGACGATCGCGGCGTCGTCGCCATCCTCGACTCCAGGTTGGCGACCGCACGCTACGGGGGTTACCTGCGTGCCACCCTCCCGCCGTATTGGGAGACCGCCGACCCTGAGGTGGTCGTGAAGGCGCTGAAACGGCTCACCGCGAGTCCCGCCTGATCGCGCACGTCGCGACCAAGCGGGACCTCGACGGTCCGAAACAGATTTCGCTGATCGTTGCTATCCGCCTCTATTCGCCGTGATGCTCGTGTCTTCCGTCGATCGACGGCTGAGGCCGATCGCGAATCCCGGTTCACCGCAAGGCTCCACACCGAACTGTGATACCCCTCACAAATGAGCATCATCGATTCCGGTTGGAAGTAAATTGGGCCGTGGTACTTCGGTGAACCCCAATTCCCGCACCGAATGTATCGGCGATCCCCGCGCCAAGCCCTGCACGCGGCGCGGGGAGATCGCCAAGATTCCTGCACGGCGCAAATTCGGTGTCGCGTTATCGCAGCGTATGAGACGGTTTTCCGATGAAGCCCCCCACCGAAACCGGCGCCCTCGGTGAATTCCTGATCAGCGCAAGATCTTTGGCCGAGTACCGCGTCATTTTCGAACTCGACGACACGGACCTCCGCGGCCGCCGCATACTCGACTGCCCCGGCGGGGCGGCGAGTTTTGCCGCCGAAGCCGCCGAGCTCGGCGCTCAGGTCACCGCCGCCGACCCCATCTACGCCAGGCCCGCCGCCGAACTGCGCGAGCTCGCCCGCACCGAGACCGAACGCGGAAGCGCCTACGCCGGAGCGCATCACGACCGCTACCACTGGGACTTCTACGGCGACCCGGACCGCCTCCATGGCGTCCGACTGGCCGCCGCCACCCGCTTCGGCGCCGACCTCACCGCCCACCCCGACCGCTACGTCGCCGCCCAGCTACCGGCACTCCCCTTCCCGGACAACAACTTCGACCTCGCGCTCAGCTCCCACCTGCTGTTCACCTACGCCGACCGCCTCGACGCCGACTTCCACCTCGCCGCCCTGCTCGAACTCTCCCGCGTCACCCACGGCGAGACCCGCCTCTACCCCCTGATAGACCACACCGGCCGCGCACAGGACGACCTCGTCGCCCACCTCCGAAAGAAGCTCCACGACAAGGGCATTCCCACCGTCCTCCGCCCCACGCGATACGTATTCCAGCACGGGGCGACCAGCATGCTGGTTCTCCACCCGAACCAGAATTGACCACCGCCGATAGAGGCGGCGCGAAACCGCCTCGTGCCATGGAAATTTCGAGAAGACGGTCGGCTGGTGTCACCAGCGACGGGTAACCGGGCGATATGTCGACTCGATCAGGGTGGCGAGCTGACGCTCGATCTCCTCGGACCCACCTGGCGTGATGGTGAAATCCTCACTCCCCTGGTGGTAGAGCAGATACCTGCCGTCGGCGGGAAGATAATCCAGCCAATGGAATCCCCGCCCATCGTTCGTCGGCCTGCTGTCGTAAGCCGCGCCCCGGTAGGCGGTGATCTCGCCGAGACCGGACCGGGGACGCCGCAGAATGCGGTTCAACTCCTCGGTGTGCGACAACCGCGTCGGGTGCTGCGCGTAGCCGGTCCGGCCCAAATCGGAGCGACGTCCCCGGATCGGCGCGTGTCGTCCCTCAGCGCATCTCGGCAGGTGGGCCGCGATAAGCCGAGCGGCGGCTCGCGCGGGACAGCGCCAGAGCAGCACGTCGCGGCCGTACTGCTGCGCCGGCCCCGGCAGCTGGACCGCGACTGTCGCGGTCTCGCCGTCCATCCCCGCGTGGATACGAACGACCTGGGCGAAATCGCGCCCGAAGAATCCGTGCACCTCAACGCGGACTTGCGGCTCGAGCAGCACCTGTAATGCGCCGTGCAGGCGGTGGTCGGCGATCCGGCCGAGTCGCTGTCCCGCTTCGGCGCGCGCACGCAGGTAATCGTCGTGCGCGTCGACGCCCTCCACCGTGTAGCGCAACGGATAGGGCAACCGGTCACGACCGAACGCCTCCAGCGCCAGCTGGAACATGAAACCGTCCAGGCGCCAATGGGGTTCGTTCATCCGCCGATCACTCCGCCCGGCGGCAGCGCGGGCGGCTGCGTCCCGAGCAATTCGTCGCCATGGTCATAGATCAAATAGTCAGGCGTCTTGTGCTCATCGTCGTCGTCACCCTTACCGCGAGCAGCCGGCGCACCCATGCCGGGCATGCCCGCCCTGCCGGTGCCCGCCGGACGACTGTTGGCCAACCCGCCCGACGGCCCCGACTGCCCCGGCACATTCCCGCCAGGCACCGACCGACCGGGCGATGGAATCGTCGGCACGCCCGGCCCGGGCGCCCCTGGGCCCGGCCCCGAGGGCGTCGGCAGACCCGTATTCGGCAGCTTGGTGTCGGGAACCGTCGCGGCGGGAGTGGTGGACTGCGGCGTCGTCGGAGTTTGCGTGCTCGCCGGATTCGTCTGGTCGGTGTCCTCGGGGTCGGAGCCGGGCGTATCCGGAGCCTCACCGCCGGGATCGGTGCCGGGGATCTCCGATATGGGTGATCCGGGGATCGGAATGTCGCTGCCCGGGTTCGGTCCGCCGCCCGGGCCCGGCCCGGGACCGGGACCGGGCGTATCACCCGGCTTCTTGCTGTCGTCGATCGTGCTCTTCGGCTCAGGCAGGATCGGCGTGTATGGATCCACTTCGTCCACGACACCGGGTTGATACACCCGATCCATGAAGTCGCGGACCCGGTTCTCGGCTTCGTCGGCGCGGTACTGGGCGCTCTTGAAAACCCCGTTGCCGGGAATGTGACCGATGACTTGATCGATCAACGACAGGCTGTGCGGCTCGTCGACGGTCTGCTGCGCCTGGGTCAGATATCCCTCGGTGAGATCCAGTCCGCGAGCGACCATGTTGAACGTGACGATCAGCTTCTTCATCTCGTCCGCGTAGGACTTGGTGGATTCGACCACCGCGTTGGCGGTTTTGCCCTCCATGAAGTCGTCGATGTCGCGTTGCACGCCGGTAGAGAAGTCGCTGACAAGGCGTTCGGCTTCGCGGACCATGTCGCGCCAACCATTGGCGGCCTCGTTGATCTCAACCTGCTTGACATCCTTCAAGTGGTTGTAGATCCACTCGTGAGACTGCGACAGGAATGATTCTTTCTTGTCTCCCACGACGACTCGGTCCGCGTATCGGCCGTCGTACTGCGACTGCAGGTCCGACCACGTCTTGTTGACGATCTGCCGGTCGGTATCCCACTGATTCTGCGCTTTCGACTGCTGATCGTTGAAGTTCTCTTCTTGAGTCTGGGCTTCGGAACGCGCGTGGAAGAAGTTGTACACGTGACGCGGAACCGCGATCACTGGTACGCCGTAGCTGGCGACGTTGGCCAGCCACTCGTGCGGAGGAGTCCCCATTACGCCTGCTCACACATCCGTGTTGTTGAACTGATTGGCATAGGCCTGGTCGGCGTCCGCGAGCGTTCGAATCGACAACGCGTAGGTGTCGCGCATCAGTGTCAGAAGATCGAGGTGCTTCTTCAACTGGTTAACGGCGGAGTCGGCGTCGGTGATCGCCTTGTTCTCGAACTTCGTTTTCAGCGCCTGAGCCGAGGGTAGTGTGCCGAAGCCACCCAAACGGCCAAGGTCCTGAGCTCTCCGCAGCACCTCTTTTTGAAGCCCATCGAGCATCGTTTGCGCGCGACCTCGCAGCGCCTCACCGATCTGCGGATCCATCCTGAACTCTCCGGACTCCGCCTTCTGCTTGTAGCTGCGCCACTGTGCCAGCGCCGCGTCAACCGAACTCGAATTCTGCTGAACCGGCGGCACATCTGCCTGGCTGTCATCCGACATTAGCCAGACCCCCCTCTCTTCCGAATTGCTGTCGTGCACGAGTCGCGCTGGGCAACCCCGTACCGCGCCCTCCGCACCGTCACTTGGGTAGATGCTGCTCGAAGTAGTTCATGTGCCTTACCGCAAGTCCGCATGGCGGTGATTCGGGCATTGAACCGCGCTCACTGTAGAGCCAACTCACGCCGACCTCGAACATCCCTTGTTCTGCGGGAATGCTTACATAACAGGTCAGCTGATCAGGATCGCCTTTGGATGTGGACACCAGACCAGCTCGCGCTCCCACAGTGACATCTCGGATCACACGGCTACGATCGTTGGCGCGGCGCTCCGCAACCGTCCGACGGGTCGAGAAAACGCTCACGCCATAGGGTCCTTCGGTGGAGTCCCAGTTGCAGATCTTCCACCACGCCTCATCGTTGGACTCGCTGTCCACGCTCACCCGCTTGGTCGCCGGATCCAACTTATCCCCCCGCAACACATCATCCGACAGATCCGTACACGGATTGAACAGCGGAATCGACTCGTTGTGGGAGACAGGACTACTCCCCTCCTCCGTCGCATTCCCACCGACCGTCGACGAGCACCCCGTCAGCACAGCCGCTATCGCGACCCCACCGACCGCCAAGCGCACCGCGAACCGCTCCGACATCCTCATGGCTCGCATACCCCTCCTGACATCCAGCGCCGACAAGCCCGCACACGATAGGACGCAGACGAATCCCCCTCGGTTCCCACTCGGGCAGGCCCAGCTTATCCGAACGCGACCAAGCGCCCAACAGCTCAGGCGAGCAGCGCTTCTCGGCATCACTGCCACTGATCATGGTGTGCCGGGCTCTTTGTCGAGCGGAGGACGATAGCGCGGGCCTTGTTCGATCGCCGCACGGAAGCGGGGTGAGCTTGGACGAAGGCGAACCTTTCGTCATAGATGGGGCGGCTGTGCGCGAGAATCGCGATGGGCAGCAACGGATCCGGCATCGGCCACGGATCGATGGGCGGTGACGCCTCCTACTCGTTCGTCGGCGTCGTGGTCCGGGCGGCCACGTTCGGCCAGGCTGTGACCGCACACGTGCACGGTGTCGCCGACGCGCAGCGTGGCGGGGAAACGAGAGTGGGCGGTGTGACCGGAATTCGATGGAACCGATCGGATCGTCGTTACGTCGAATGAAGTAGTAACCCGCACTCCGAAACCTTCGGAGCGGGATTTGCGCGGGACGGCCCCAGACGACATGGTGTGCGGCGGTGATCGCCATGTGTAGGACGACAGTCGTCGAGGCTGAGATGAGGGGAGTGCTCATGGTCGGATTCACCGTGGAAGATATGGAGCGCTACGCGGCGGATATGGAACGCCGAGCCAAACGGTTCGAGGAGTTGCAGGGGCGGATGGCGGCGGTCACCGCTACGGGGTCGAGCCCGAGCGGCCGGGTCACGGTCACGGTCGACAACAATGGCGTTCCCTCCGCGATCACGCTGTCGGCCGGCGCGCGCGGCGCGGATCCGTCGACGCTGGCCGCCGAGATCATGTCCACCATGCGCAGTGCGCAGGCGCGTTTGCGCACGGTGGTGTCCGATACCGTGCGCAATTCCGTCGGCGACGACCCGGTCGGCGCCGCGATCATCCAGAATTTCACGGAACGCTTCCCCGAGAGGGAAGCGGCCGACCAGGTCACCCCGCCGCCACCTGTCCAGCCGCCGACGCCGCCCGCGCCGCCGGCTCCCAATCCGGTGCCGCCGCCGGTGCCGCCCGCGTCCGGTCATGCTCCGGGTTGGCCGGGCGAACCGCCCGCGCCACAACCGCGTTCGCGCAAGCCCAACCGCGAGCAAATCGTCACCCCGGATGAACCGGACGACGATGACGACTACTTCAACAAGAAGTCCTGGCTGGTGTAGGCATGGGCGGCGAAGCACTGTCGGTAGATCCCGACGAGGTCCGCAACCACGCGGAGAATCTGAAGTCCGTGATCCAGGACTTGGACCTGGCCTTGGAGGCTGCCTCCTATCTGAGTAACGCCGACGACGGGTACGGGAAGATACCGCGCCCGGTCGTGAGCTGGCTGCTCGACGACAACTTCGACGGCACCGTCTCCGCTATTCGAAAAGTCGCCGAGAGCGTCGCGGAGCTGCCGGACAAACTCAAAACGGTGGCCACCACATTCGAAGACAAAGACGCTGGTTTCGGTAAGGCTTTGAGTGACTTGCGCGAGACCATCGGCGAATCCGGGGGAACGAAGTAGACCATGGCGCACAACGACGCGGAAGCGCCCGACAACGAACTACTGAAGAACGACGAGGGCGATCTCGCGGTCGACCATCGAAACAATTACTACCAGGAGGATGTTTCCTGGCTGCACGAAGTTGGTTTCGCGAGCAACGACGACGGCGTACCGGGGGTCATCGATGGCACCGTTGCCGGTGATGCCTGGAAAGTCTTCGCCGACCTCGGCAAGGGTGATTTGCTGTCGGCGATCACCGGCGGCATCGCCACGGGCGCCACCGTCGCCGACGCCCCCGGAGATCCCTTCGCCTTCGTGGCCGAGCAGATCGTCGATTGGATGCTCACGCACGTCGAGCCGCTCCGGATGTGGCTCGACGAGCTGGCCGGATCCCCCGAAATGGTCCAGGCCTACGCGGATTCGTGGACGAAGATCGCCGAGAAGATGGTCGAAACGGCGAAGAGCTGGGAGACGGGCCTGACTAAGGACATCTCCACCTGGACCGGCGACGCCGGCGAGGCGTACAAAGCCACCGCGAACGCCCTGATCGGCAAAATCTCGGCCGCCGGCGGTGTCTCCGCCTCCATGGGCAAGATCATGGAGATCGTGCAGAAGGTCATCGATGCTTTCCGCACGCTGGTCCAGGACGTGCTGGCAAGTCTGGCCGGCGCCCTGATCGGCTGGACGCTCGAGCTGATTGTCACCGCTGGTGCCGCCATCGTGCATGTGGCCCCTGCCGCTGCCATGCGGATCGCCCGCGACACGGTGAAGGTTTCCATGCTGCTCGTCAAAATGCTTGAGGCACTGAAGGATCTGGGCCCATACAAAGAAGCCCTCGCGGCGGTCATCACCGGGATCGCGGAAGACCAAGCGAAGGAACAGCAGCAGCCGCAACCGCAACCCGCCTAGCCGGAGTCGAACCGCTGGTCGGTGCATAGGAGGAAGATCGCTGTGCGTAAACAGTATTCGGATGAGTCGCGGCCGGATCACACGGCAGATGGCCTACCGGGTGGTACGTGGAACAGGTGGCGGATGTTGCCTACCGCACCGCCGGACCCGCTCGAGGCCTATCGTCCGGAGCCGGGCCCGACGGGCATCCGCGTCGATGCCCAGTACTATCGGCCGTGGCTGCTGGGGTTCGCCTACGGCACGACCGGTCCGCGAATCCTGGTGAACGGCAACGAAATACCGGATACCAGCTGGGGTGAGACGCACATCCCCGCCCAGCCAGGTCGCTATACGGTGGAGGTCCGCACTCGCCGGCCCGCGGCATGGGTGCGGTGGACCTTCAACAAGGTCTGGTGGGAGGACATGGGACAGGCGGTGGCCGAGGTGCCGGTGCATCCCGGCGCGCAGACGCCGGTCTACTACCGGTCGCCTGGTCTCCAGTACTACCAGGGTGTGATCGGCGCGGAGCCGAAACGCTGGCCCGCGCTCAACTGGATGCGTTTCAGCTGGGTGATCGTGGCGTTGTTCGCGGCAATGATCGTCGCGGGTGTCGTGGTGTACCTCGGAAGGTGATGCCGGGCGGCCAGGAGGTATGGACCAGCCACCGGTTCTCACGAGAGCGGCGCTTCGCGCCACCATTTCCGCACACCGTCCAGGTCGAGGTGGAGGGAACCTTCCATGCTGTGGGTGTACATCAGCATGGTTTCGCGGTCGGGGTGGCCGTTGAAGGAAGTGACGATACGGGTGTAGGTGAAGCCGCGGCCGGTGCGATCGAGGGTGTAGTTGGTGTAGGTCGAGGCGCCGTTGAAGTCGTCGGATCGCTTGTGGGCGGGAAGTTTTGCGATGACCGCGCGGGCTTCGTCGGCGTTGCGATAACGGGAGGCGTAGGTGAGGGTGGCGGTGAAGGTGCCGGTCCGGGTCAGGTGGACCGCGTTGTCGCGGAGGCGGGCGATGCCGAAGCCGGTTTCGATTCACCCCGAACGCGCGACCCGGAATCCGACATCGTCGATCCGAAATGTCGGGTGACTCCGCCGCCGCACCGACGCACGGCAACTCCAGTGCTGATCGGACCATCCCCCGCCACGCAGCACGCGGTATTCCCCGTACACCTCGGCGTCGTAGACGTCCCAGCACCAATCCCAGGTGTTGCCGAGCATGTCGTACAGCCCCCAGGCATTGGGCGCCTTCCCGCCGACCTCGTGCGCGTGCCCGTCGGAATTGTCGCGATACCAGGCGATCTCGTCGAGCTCACCGTAGCGCGGACCTGAAGTGCCCGCGCGGCAGGCGAATTCCCACTCCGCTTCGGTGGGCAAGCGATAACCCTGCGCGGACACATTCCATTCCACGGCGGCCCCGTCCACGCGATAGGCGAGCGCGAGCCCCTCGCGTTCCGAGAGCGCGTTGCAGAAGCCGACCGCATCGGTCCACGAAACGCCTTCCACCGGAAGCCGATCCCCCCGAACGGAGCTCGGCCGCAGGCCGGTCACCGCCGCGTACTGCGCCTGCGTGACGGCGACCGCGCCGATCCGGTACGGCGCGAGCTCGACCGACCAGCTCCGCTCGGTGCGCCGGTCCGACAACGTCACCCGGCCCGCCGCGACGGCCACCAACTCGATACCCACGCTCACGAACGCACGATCCTAGTGGGTGCGAGTCCGTGGACGACCGCGGCCGCAGGCGGAGCTACGCCCGGCGCGGCCGGACGCAGTTCCGTCGACAGCCTCGCGCGCATGCCCCAGCGAAGGCAGCGATACGCACGCCAACACAGCCGGACGCAGTTCTATTGGCCGCCCGCGCACAGCCGCAGCACAGGCGGAGGTACGCCCATGCGGGCCGGGTACCGACGGCACCCGCCCCGCACCCCGGCTCAGCCCCGCACCGCGACCGCGTCCACCTCGAAGAGCATGCCGGGCAGTGCCAGCGCCGCCACACCGAGCAGCGTCTGCGTCGGTGGCCGCTCACCCCAGATCTCGGCGATCTTCTTGCCGAGCACCGTGAGCTTGTCCAGATCGTGGTCGACGATGAACGTGCGCAGCTGCGCCACGTCGGCGTAGTCCAGTCCCGCCGAACGCAGGGCGATACCGAGGTTGGCGAAAGCACGGTCCACTTGCCCGGCGAAGTCCTCGGTAGTGGTGTGGCCTTCGGCGTCGGAGTCGTACTGTCCGGCGATGAGCACCAGCTCGCCGGACACCCGCGCGACATGGCTGTAGCCGAACCCGGTCGGGTCGTGCAGTTCGGCGGGATTGCTGATCTCGATGGTCATCTGACTGTCTCCTCATTCTCTGATCGGGGCCGCACCGAGACGACGACGCAGCGACGCCAGGTGTGACAACGCTGTGACGAAACAAAAAGCGGCGCGGCGATCGAATCGCCGCGCCGCCTACCTCATGCCTTGCTCAGAGCACCCACTTGAGGATCAGCGTGAAGATGCCGGTGGCGACGGCCAGCGCCACCGCGCCCGCGCCCCACACGAAACCCTTGCGCTCCCACGGACGCCCGGCGTCCAGCGAGAACTTGCCCGACCCGGTGAAGGCCAGCGTGGCTGCGACAGTGCCGAACAGCAGCGCCATCTCCCAGCCGCCCTGGCCGAACAAGCCGGGCCCCCAGGTGGCGTTGATCGCGTTGAGCATGGTGCCGAGCACGATGGCCGCGGCCAGCGGGGTGAGCACACCGAGGACCAGCATCAGCCCGCCGACGATCTCGGTCAGACCGGCGAGGGTGCCGAACAGTTCGCCCGGGTTGTAGCCCATCTGGTCGAAGCTCATCTGGGTAGCCTCGAGCCCGTAGCCGGAGAACCATCCGAACAGCTTCTGCGCGCCGTGCGCGGTGAGCAAGCCGCCGAAGACGACTCGCAGGATGAGCAGCCCGATGTCGCTCGCGATGGCGTCGAGCGGGCTGGTGGTCTCGATTTTCGGCACTGCCGACTTGGTGGTCATGCTGGTTCCTCATCCCTGCAACGTGGTCGTGGACACGGTCGTCAGTTTCGGCAACTAATCGGACCGCGGTCCGATTATCACACAGTTTGTGCCAACTCCTCGTTTCGAGGATCTATTCCGGTTACTCGGCCAGGAAGAAGAAATATCCGGCGAAGATCACCAGCAGCGCCCACATGGCGGGATGAACTTCCTTGATGCGGCCGCGCGCGACCATCACCACCGGGTAGAAGATCATGCCCATGGCCAGCCCGTTCGCGATCGAATAGGTCAGCGGCATCACGATGACGGTGATGAACGCGGGCACCGAGTACTCGAGCCGATTCCAGTCGATCTCGCCGAGCGAGCGCGCCATCAGGACGCCGACCACGATCAGCGCGGGCGCGGTCACCTCGGGAGATCCCGCGACGACCGCGAAGATCGGATAGCAGAACATCGCCAGGAGGAACCAGCCAGCGGTCGTCACCGCGGTCAACCCGGTCCGGCCGCCCGCCGAGACGCCTGCCGTGGATTCCACGTACGCGGTGGTGGTCGAGGTCCCGATGACGGCGCCAGCCATGGTGCCGACCGAGTCGGCGGCGAACGCGCTCGCGGCGCGCGGCAGTTTGCCGTCCATGTCCAGCAGCCTGGCCTGGTTGGCCACGCCGATGAGCGTGCCGGAAGCGTCGAAGAAGTCGACGAACAACATGGTCAGCACGACCACGGCCATCTGCGCGGTGAACGCGTCGGGCAGGTGGACGATGGCCTGCCCGAAGGTCTCGTCGAGCCCGCGCGGCAGCGCCGCGACGCCGTCGGGTAGCTCCACCAGCCCGGTGACGATACCGAGACCCGCGGTGAGCACGATGCCGTAGAGCACCGCGCCGTGCCAGCCACGCACCAGGAAAACCACCGTAACCAGCAGGCCGAACAGCGCGAGCAGGGTGGTGCCTTCGGTGAAATCGCCCAGCTTGACGAAGGTCGCCTCGCTGGAGGTGACGATGCCCGCGTTCTTCAGCCCGAGAAACGCGACGAACATGCCGATTCCGGCGCCGACGGCCAGCTTCAGTTGCAGCGGGATCGCGTTGAGGATCTTCTCGCGCACCTTGGTCACGGCCAGCACGAAGAAGATGACACCGGACAGGAAGGTGCCCGACAGCGCGACCTGCCACGGGATGCCCATGCCGAGCACCACCGAGAACGCGAAGAACGCGTTGAGCCCCATGCCCGGCGCGAGCGCGATCGGGTACCGCGCCCACAGTCCCATCACCAGGGTGCCGACCAGCGCGGCGACGGCGGTGGCGGTGAACACCGCCTGCATCGGGATGCCCTTGTCGCCCAGCGCGCCTTCGTCACCCAGGATCGCGGGATTGACCGCGAGGATGTAGGACATGGCCAGGAACGTCACGGTGCCCGCCATCACCTCGCGGCGCATCGTCGATCCGGTCCGACTGACGCCGAAGTACGCGTCGAGGCGACCTCGGGTCTTGGTCAGCAGGTCGGTGGCCATGGGTTCTCCAGTCCTGGCGGTCGAACAAGGGGATGCCCAGGCACGGTAGGCGTACCGCAGCCTTCGCTGCGGCCGTGCGCGGGTCTGGTGACGGACTTCGTCCGGCAGCGCACATTAGCGGACGATTCACTGAATCGCCGCGCCGGAACGAGCTCCTCCGCTCGAGGACACACGTGACGATGCTCACCCGCGCGGAATCGCCACCGCGGATCAGGCGCTCGGCGCGACCACCAGACCGAGCTCGGCGTCCGAGGCGAGCAGCTCGTTGTGCGGGAGTACGCGCACGGTGTAGCCGACGGCGCCGGACACCGGGAGCGGCGTCTCGACCCCGAAGAACTCGACGCCGGAATCGGATCCGACGTGCGTCATCGGGATGGTGGTGACATCGGACAGCTCGTCGGTCGGCGAGACGCGGCCGAACACCGCCTGCACCACCACGTCCGACAGGTTCAACCCGCCGAGCTCGATGCGCGCGGTGAGCGAGAGCGGCGCACCGATGATCGGGGTGTCCGGCAGTCCCGCGCTGTCCACCTGGATCACCTTCACCGACGGCCACGCCGCCGCGACCCGCCCGCGGTATTCCGCGACCTCCCGCGCACCCGCGAAGTCGTCGGTCGTCGCGCGCCGCGAGGCGCCCGCGGCGGGCCCGTAGTACTGCACGGCATAGTCGCGCACCATGCGGGAGGCCAGCACCTTCGGGCCGAGGGTCTGCAAGGTGTGCCGGACCATCTCGACCCAGCGCACCGGCATGCCCGCGCCGTCGCGGTCGTAGAACCGCGGCGCGACGGTGCGCTCGAACAGGTCGTAGAGCGCGGCGGCCTCCAGATCGTCGCGGCGGTGTTCGTCGGCGACTCCGTCGGCGGTGGGAATCGCCCAGCCGTTCTCGCCGTCGTACATCTCGTCCCACCAGCCGTCCCGGATGGAGAGGTTGAGCCCGCCGTTGAGCGCGGACTTCATGCCCGAGGTGCCGCATGCCTCCAGGGGGCGCAGCGGATTGTTCAGCCACACATCGCAACCCCAGTACAGGTACTTGGCCATTGATATGTCGTAGTCGGGCAGGAAGACGATGCGGTGGCGCACCTCTGGGTCGTCGGCGAACCGCACGACCTGCTGGATGAGCGACTTGCCGCCGTCGTCGGCCGGGTGGCTCTTGCCTGCGACGACCAGCTGCATCGGCCGCTCGGGATGCAGCAGCATGGCGCGCAGCCGCTCCGGATCGCGCAGCATCAGCGTGAGGCGCTTGTAGGTCGGAACGCGGCGCGCGAAACCGACGGTCAGCACGTCGGGATCGAAGACCTTGTCGATCCAGCCCAGTTCGGCCGAGGCTGCGCCGCGCTCCAGCCAGGACGCGCGCATCCGGCGGCGCACCTCGGCGACCAGCGTGGCCCGCAGGGTATTGCGGGTCGACCACAGCTCGCCCAGATCCACCTCGCGCAGCCGTTCCCAGCCGCGCGCCTCCTCGACCAGCTCCGCACCGATGAGTTCGCGCGCCTTGTCGAGCCATTCGCGCGCGGCCCAGGTCGGCGCGTGCACACCGTTGGTGACCGAGCCGATCGGCACCTCCGCCGGATCGAAGCCCGGCCACAGCGGCGCGAACATCCCCCGGCTCACCTCGCCGTGCAACTGCGACACACCATTGGCGCGCTGGGCCAGCCGCAGACCCATGTGCGCCATGTTGAACACCGACGGATCGGACTCGCGACCGAGCGCGACGATGCGGTCCACGGAAAGGCCTGGCAGCATGGCGGACTCGGTCTCACCGTGCCCGCCACCGAAGTAGCGGCGCACCAGCGGCATCGGGAACCGGTCGATGCCTGCGGGCACCGGGGTGTGCGTGGTGAAAACCGTCCCGGCTCGCACCGCCGCCAGCGCGGTGTCGAAATCCAGTCCGCCTGCGACGTATTCGCGGATTCGCTCGACCCCCAGGAAGCCGGCGTGACCTTCGTTCATGTGGAACACGTCGGGGTCGGGCAAGCCTGCGGCCCTGGTGTAGGCGCGCACTGCGCGCACGCCGCCGATGCCCGCCAGGATCTCCTGCTTGATCCGGTGATCCTGATCGCCGCCGTAGAGCCGGTCGGTGACGGAGCGCAGTTCCGGATCGTTCTCGGCGATATCGGAATCCAGCAGCAGCAGCGGCACCCGCCCGACCTGCGCGATCCAGACCCGTGCCCGCAGCACCCTGCCCTCCGGCATCGCCACGCGCACCAGCACCGGCGACCCGTCGCTGGTGAGCAGGCGCAACGGCAGGCCCTGCGGGTCGAGCGCGGGATAGTGCTCGATCTGCCAGCCGTCCGAGGACAGCGACTGCCGGAAGTAGCCGGAGCGGTACAGCAGGCCGACGCCGATCAGCGGCAGTCCCAGATCCGAGGCGGCCTTGAGGTGATCCCCCGCCAGGATGCCGAGTCCGCCGGAGTAGTTGGGCAGCACCTCGGTGACGCCGAACTCCATCGAGAAGTAGGCGATGCCGCGCACGCCCTCCTCGCCGTTCTGGCGCTGAAACCAGCCGGGGCGAGCGAGGTAGTCGCGCAGATTGGTCACGGCCGCGTCGACCCGGCCCGCGTAGTCCGCGTCGGCGGCCAGCTCGTCGAGCCGGGCGGCGGGCACCTCGCCGAGCATCCGCACGGGATCGTGCCCGACCTCGAGCCAGAGTTCCGGGTCGAGTTCCCGGAACAGATCCTGCGTCGGCCAATGCCATGACCAGCGCAGATTCGTGGAAAGCTCGCCCAGGGCCGCGAGACGCTCGGGCAGATGGGCACGGACGGTGAATCGACGCAATGCCTTCACTCGGGGAACCCTACCGAACGCCGCGCCCCTCGGCCGCCCCGGCGAGACGAGTCACCGATCGGCGAACTTCTCGGCGATGTATTCGGCGCTGAACTGATCGGCGTACTCCGCGCTCGGCGGAACCTCCGTGATCACATCGACGAGCACGCCGCTGGGGTCGGCGACGATGAAGTGCCGCTGGCCGAAGCTCTCGGTCCTGATCTCCAGTTCGGCGGGGAGCCCGCCCCGCACGACCAGGCGCTCCCATTCCGCGTCCACGTCATCGACCTCGAAGTTCAGCAGCAGACCCTGGACCGGCTTGCGGTAGGCCTCCGGCACCGTCGGATGTGTGTAGTCGAGCAGCGCCAGCTCGTATTCGGGCTCACCCGCCGCGCCGCGACGGCGCATCGAGATGTACCAGTCCGCCTCGAAGGTGATCTCGAAGCCGAGCCACTCCGTGTAGAAGTCGCGTGATTCCGCGAGCCGGGTGGCGCCGATGACGGGGTAGAAGCTGCCGAGTTTCATGAGCGACCTTTCACGTACCGATGGTATGTGAAGTAAGGTATTTCGCATACCGATGGAATGTCAATGGGAAGGTTCTCGATGCCGAGCACCCTGCGCACCCAGCAGCGCGAAGCGACCCGCCACGCCTTGCTGCGCGAGAGCAAACGCCTGTTCGCCACGAAAGGCTATGGGGCCGTTGGCCTCTCGGAGATCGTGGCGGCGACCGGGGTGACCAAGGGCGCGCTGTACCACAATTTCGCAGGCAAGGCCGAGCTGTTCCGCGCCGTGCTGGAACAGGTGCAGCAGGAGGTCGGCGAACGGGTCGCCACCGCCGCCGATCCCGCGGCCGACGCTTGGACCCAGCTGGTCTCCGGATGCGAGGCGTTCCTGGCCACCTGCACCGATCCCGAGATCCAGCGCATCATGCTGATCGACGGCCCCGCCGTGCTCGGCTGGCACGAGTGGCGGGCCATGGACGAGGCCAACTCCGCCCGCCACCTCGGCGAGGCCCTGCGCCTGCTGGTCGACACAGGAGTGCTGGCGCCGCAGCCCATTGCCCCGCTGACCCATCTGCTCTCCGGTGCGATGAACGAGGCCGCGCTGTGGCTGACCACGGCGTCCGACCCCGACGCGCTCGATCAGACCACAGCCGCCCTGCGCAGACTGCTCGAGTCGCTGCGCGACGATCCCGCCCGCTGAGCCGCGATTCCACTGGCCGGACCTCGCCGCCCGTGACAGCATCGGCTGATGCCGCACTGGGTCGACGTACTTCCCGAATTCCTGCTGGCCTGCCTCGCACTCGCCGCGCTGCCCGGCCCTGCGACGGCCCTGTTCCTCCAGCGGTCGGTACGCGACGGCCGCCGCGCCGGTCTCGCCGCGGTGGCGGGCAACGAGATCGGCGTGTTCGGCTGGACCCTGGCGGGCGGGGCCGGGCTCTCCGTCCTTCTTGTCGCGAACTCCGTGCTGAACACTGTCGTGCACGTGGTGGGCGCAGTGGTGCTGATCTATCTCGGCGTACAGGCCTGGCGCGGCGCGGGCAGCGACGACGCGTTCGGCTCGACCATGACGGCCATGCTGCCCGCGGGACGCACCCCCGCCTCGGCGTTCCGCGCCGCGTTGCTCTCGATCGCCGCGAACCCCAAGGCCGCGGTGTTCGGCCTGACGATCCTGCCGCAATTCCTACCGAGCAGCGGGCCCGTACTGCCGACGGTGCTGATCCTCGCCGCGATCCAGCTGGTGATCGACACCTCGTGGTGCGTCGGTGTGGTGCTCGCCGCCGACCGGGCGGGCGGCCTGCTGCGCCGCGCACGCATCAGGCAGCGAGTGGAGCGGGCGCTGGGCGCCGCGCTGGTGGCGCTCGGGCTCGGCCTGGCCGCCGATGCCCGCTGATTCCGCGCCGTGGTCACGGCACCGGGTAGGTTGGTCCACGTGACCGGCCGCATCGCCATCGATGACACCGCCCCGTCCATCCCCGGCGGCCGCCCGGCCAAGGCCGTGGTGGGCGAGGTGTTCCCGGTGCGCGCCGTGGTGTGGCGCGAGGGACACGACGCGGTCGCCGCCACGCTCACGGTGCGCGCTCCAGGATCGGCGCGGGCCACCCGAATCCGGATGACACCGGACTTCGAGCCCGACGTCTTCAACGCCACCTTCGTCCCGAACCTGCCCGGCACGTGGACCTTCCGCGTCGAGGGCTGGAGCGATCCCATCGCGACCTGGCGGCACGCGGTGGAGGTCAAGCTCGCGGTCGGGCAGAGCGCCGTCGATCTGGCCAACGACCTCGAGCTCGGCGCGCGGCTGTTCGAGCGGGCCGCGCAGGCGCTGCCGAAGGCCACGTTCGAGAAGCTGCGCGCGGTGGCGACGGCGTTGCGCAGCGACGAGCAGCTGCCCGCCAGGGTCGCGCCCGCGTTCTCCGAGGAAGTCGGCGAGATCCTGCACGCCACGCCGCTGCGCGACCTGGTGACCCGTGGCCCGCAGCACACCGTGCAGGTCGAGCGGAACCGCGCGCTGTACGGCTCGTGGTACGAGTTCTTTCCGCGCTCCACCGGCGGCTGGGACGCCGAAGGCAAGCCCGCGCACGGCACCTTCGCCACCGCGACCAAGGAGCTCTCCCGGATCGCGGGCATGGGCTTCGACGTGGTGTACCTGCCGCCGATCCACCCGATCGGCGAGGTGAACCGCAAGGGCCGCAACAATGCGCTGACCGCCGAGCCCGGCGACGTCGGCTCGCCGTGGGCGATCGGTTCGCGGGACGGCGGACACGACGCCGTGCACCCGACGCTCGGCACCGAGGCCGATTTCGTCGAATTCGTCACCGCCGCCGGTCAACTCGGCATGGAGGTCGCCCTCGATCTGGCGCTGCAATGCGCGCCGGACCACCCCTGGGTCGCCGCCCATCCGGAGTGGTTCACCACACTGCCCGACGGCACCATCGCCTTCGCCGAGAACCCGCCGAAGAAGTACCAGGACATCTACCCGGTCAACTTCGACAACGACGCCGACGGGCTCTACGCGGAGGTGCTGCGCGTCGTCCGGCACTGGATCGGCTTGGGCGTCAAGATCTTCCGCGTCGACAACCCGCACACCAAGCCCGCCGACTTCTGGGAGTGGCTGATAGCCACCGTGCGGCGCACCGATCCGGACGTGATCTTCCTGTCCGAGGCGTTCACCCGCCCGGCCCGCCTCTACGGCCTGGCCCGGCGCGGATTCAGCCAGTCCTACACGTATTTCACGTGGCGGGTGGCGAAGTGGGAGCTCACCGAATTCGGCAGCGAGCTCGCCGCCAAGGCCGACGAGGCCCGCCCCAACCTCTTCGTCAACACCCCCGACATCCTGCACGAGAGCCTCCAGCACGGCGGGCCGGGCATGTTCGCCATCCGTGCCGTGCTCGCCGCCACCTTGGCGCCGACCTGGGGCGTGTACTCCGGTTTCGAACTGTTCGAGCACCAGGCAGTTCGTCCGGGCAGCGAGGAGTACCTGGACTCGGAGAAATACGAGCTGCGCCCGCGCCCGTTCGCCGAGGCGCTGGCCCGCGGCGAATCGCTGGAACCGTGGCTGACCAGGCTCAACGAGATCCGCCGCGCCCACCCTGCGCTGCAACAGCTGCGCTGCCTGCACTTCCACCACGTCGACAACGACGCACTGCTCGCGTACTCCAAGTTCGATCCGGTCAGCGGCGACGCGGTGCTCGTGGTGGTGAACCTGAACCCCTACGGCGCGGAGTGGGGCTTCATCTCGCTCGATCTGCCCGCCATCGGCCGCGAATGGCACGACCACCCGGTGGTCGTCGACGAGGTGAGCGGCGAGGAATACCACTGGGCGCAGACGAATTACGTGCGCCTCGATCCGGCCAAGGCGGTCGCGCACATCATCGCACTGCCGCCGGTGCCCGCCCCAGCGCGACTGGAGCTGGCCTACCGGCGGTCGCTCCGATGACCCGCGGGGCCACCATCAACCGCCGCGATCTGATGTTGCTCGCGGCGGGCACCCATCACGATCCGCACACCGTCCTCGGCGCGCATCCGCATCCGGACGGGACGGTCGTGCGGGTGCTGCGCCCGCACGCGGACACGGTCGCGGTCCGCGTCGGCGGGATGGACCACGCGCTGAAACCGTTGGGGTACGGGATATTCGCGGCGGTGCTGCCGTATCCGGACCTGATGGACTACCGAGTCGTCACGACCTACCAGGGCGGACCGACCATTGTCGCCGCCGACGGCTATCGCTTCCTGCCCACCGTCGGCGAACTCGACCTGCACCTGATCGGCGAGGGCCGCCACGAGCGACTGTGGGACGTGCTCGGCGCTCACCCGCGCCGTTACACCACGCTGGACGGCCCGGTCGATGGCACCTCGTTCGCGGTGTGGGCGCCGAATGCCCGCGGCGTCACCGTGATCGGCGATTTCGACGGCTGGAGCGGCAATACCGCGCCGATGCGCGCGCTCGGCACGTCGGGTGTCTGGGAGGTCTTCGTCCCGGGCATCGCGGTCGGCGAGAAGTACAAATATCGGGTGCACGGCGCCGACGGGCGCACCGTCGACCACGCCGACCCGCTGGCTTTCGCCACCGAACAGCCGCCCGCGACCGCGTCGGTCGTCACCGAGAGCTACTACACCTGGAGCGACGCCGACTGGCTCGAACGCCGCGCCGCGACCGATCCCAACCGGGCGCCGATCAGCGTCTACGAGGTGCACCTCGGGTCGTGGCGGCCCGGCCTCGGCTATCGCGAATTGGCCGTGCAGCTGGCGGATTACGTGCGGGCGACGGGCTTCACCCACGTCGAATTGCTGCCCATCGCCGAGCACCCGTTCGGCGGCTCCTGGGGCTATCAGGTCACCTCCTACTACGCACCGACGGCGCGCTTCGGCTCCCCCGACGACTTCCGCGCCTTCGTCGACCACCTGCACGGCGCGGGCATCGGCGTACTTCTCGATTGGGTGCCCGCCCACTTCCCCCGCGACGAATGGGCGCTGGCCCGCTTCGACGGCACCCCGCTCTACGAGCACGCCGACCCGCGCCGCGGTGAGCAACTCGACTGGGGCACCTACATTTTCGACTTCGGCAGGCACGAGGTGCGCAACTTCCTCGTCGCCAACGCGCGCTACTGGATCGAGGAATTCCACATCGACGGCCTGCGCGTCGACGCGGTCGCCTCCATGCTCTACCTGGATTACTCACGCCGGGAAGGCGATTGGGAGCCGAACGTGCACGGCGGCAGGGAGAACCTGGAAGCCGTCGACTTCCTGCAGGACCTCAACGACACCGTGCACCGCCACCACCCCGGCGTGATCACCGTCGCCGAGGAATCCACCACCTGGCCCGGCGTCACGCGCAACACCGACGTGGGCGGCCTCGGTTTCACCATGAAGTGGAACATGGGCTGGATGCACGACACCCTCGGCTTCCTGCGCCGGGATCCGATCCACCGCTCCTGGCACCACAACGAGATCACCTTCTCGCTGATGTACGCCTGGAGCGAGAACTATGTGCTGCCGATCAGCCACGACGAGGTCGTGCACGGCAAGGGCACGCTGTGGACGCGGATGCCGGGTGACGATTTCGCCAAGGCTGCGGGCGTACGTGCGCTGCTGGCCTACATGTGGGCCCATCCCGGCAAGCAGCTGCTGTTCATGGGCCAGGATTTCGGCCAGTTCCGCGAGTGGTCGCACGATCGCGGCCTGGACTGGGCGGAGCTGGACAATCCGCTGCATTCCGGCATCGCCGCGGCCGTGCGCGACCTCAACTCGGTCTACCGCGCCCACCCGGCGTTCTGGAGCCAGGACACCACACCCGGCGGCTACTCCTGGCTGGAGGCCGACGACCGCGAACACAACGTGCTGGCGTTCCTGCGCTACGGCGCGGACGGATCGGTGGTCGCGTGCGTACACAACTTCTCCGGCTCGGTGCACGGCGAATACCGGGTCGGCCTGCCCATCGCGGGCGAGTGGACCGAGATCCTCAATACCGACGCGGCGGAGTACGGCGGTTCCGGAATCGGCAATTACGGCGCGGTGAAGACCGAGGAGATCCCCTGGCACGGCCGCCCGTTCTCGGCGAGCGTCGCACTCGCGCCGAACAGTGCGGTGTGGTTGGCGGGGCCGCCCGCCTGATCGGTCGCCCGCCTGATGGCCACAGTCCGATCAGCCACCGGCAACGCGTCCGATCAGCCCGGCCTGATCGGCTGGTTTGATCGGCAAAGCCCGACGCAAAGACGCCCGGCGCGCAATCGCTCCGGGCGTCTGGGGGGAATCGGCGGCCTGGACGACCGGTCGGTGGATTCCACCGGGCGCGGGTATTCGTCGCCCAGCGGAATCGCCCGCCCGTGCATCGGTCGCGAATCAGTCGCCGAGCACGGGATCGGTCGCCGATCAGTACAGCGCGGCGGCGAGCTTCCTGCGAGCCGCCACCACGAAGGGCTCGGCCTGATCGAACAGCTCGAACAGCTCCAGCAGGCGGGTGCGCGCTTTGGTGCGGTCGTCGCCCGCGGTGCGCTTGACGACGGCGATCAGCCGGTCGAACGCCGCTTCCGGCTGCTGGTTGAGCAGTTCCAGGTCGGCGGCGTCGATGGCGGCGTCGACATTCGCCGGGTCCTGGTCGGCGGTCGCGAGCGCCGAATCGGGCACCTGCTGGGCCCTGGCCAGAAAACGCAGCTGCCGCAACGCGCCCTTGGCCTCCTCGTTGTTCGGCTCCGCGGCCAGGATCGCCTCGTAGGCGGCCTCAGCGCCGGCCAGGTCACCGCGCTCGAGCGCGTCCTCGGCGGCGGTGAAGCGCGGGTCCTCAGCGGGCTGCGGCTCGGCCGCGCCGCCCTCGAGCTTGCCCGCGACGGCGTCGACCACCGCGTCGAGCCACTGCCGGACCTGCGGCTCGGGCTGCGCGCCCTCGAAATCGGCCAGCGGCTGCCCGGCGGCGATGGCGATCACCGTCGGGATGCCCTGCACCCGCAGCGCCTGCGCGATGCGCATGTTGGCCTCGGCCTCGACGGTGGCCAGCTCCCAAGTGCCGCCGTCGGACGCGACCAGCCGCTCCAGAGTCCTGACCAGCTCGACGCTGCCCGGGCTGCGCTGCGAGTACAGCGCGACGACCACCGGAACCTGCATCGACCTGCGCAGTACCTTGGTCTCGAAGTCCGCCTCGCCGACCGCGTAGTCGCCGCCGGCCGCACCGGCGGGCGGCTGCTTCAGACTGGACAGATCGACCGCCCCGGACATGGCGGCGGCGACGGCGGGCGAGGGACGGCGTGCGGCAGGTCGAGTCACGGTTTCCAGTTTGTCACGACGGGACGCGAACGGCTTCCGCGGCGGGTGTCGCGTCGGCGGTGCTCAGCTCGCCCAGCTTGCCGGTGCGCACCGCCCAGACCTCGAAGATCACCGTGCAGAACGGCGGAATGCTGGACAGCAGCGCGAGGACGAGGGTCTTCCAATTCCAGTTCAGCTCTCGCGCGGCGAGCAGCGAGGTCAGCACGAACAGGATGAAGATGGCACCGTGCACCGGGCCGAAGATCTTCACGCCGATCTCGTTGCCCTGGTCGGGGATGTACTTGAAGGCCATGCCCACCAGCAGCCCCAGCCAGGACAGTGCCTCGAGCACCGCAAAGAATCGGAATCTACCGGCGACGCTGCGCAGATCGAAGAAACCCATGCGCCCCATTGTGCCGCATGCACTACGACGGGTCGTAGTTGAACACGTCACATCGCTTCCCCTGGCGGAACGCGCCGATAGGACGAACGTCGCGTCCGGCGCGGAGAATGCACCGGACGCGACGCTCGGGAAAACTAGACCTTGATGATGAGGGCGTCGCCCTGACCGCCGCCACCACACAGCGCGGCGGCGCCGACACCGCCGCCGCGGCGCTTGAGCTCCAGCGCCAAGTGCAGCACGATCCGCGCGCCCGACATGCCGAGCGGGTGGCCGATGGCGATGGCGCCACCGTTGACGTTCACCTTCTCGGTGTCGATGCCCAGCTTGCGAGCCGACGCGATGCCGACCGCGGCGAACGCCTCGTTGATCTCGACCACGTCCAGGTCGGCGGGCGAGATGCCCTCGCGCGCACAGGCCTTCGCGATGGCGTTGGCGGGCTGGTCCTGCAGGGTGGAGTCAGGACCGGCCACGACGCCTGCGGCGCCGATCTCGGCGATCCAGCTCAGGCCCAGCTGCTGCGCCTTCTCTTTGCTCATCACGACCACCGCGGCCGCGCCGTCGGAGATCTGCGAGGCGGTGCCCGCGGTGATGGTGCCGTCCTTGCGGAAGGCCGGGCGCAGCTTGCCCAGCGACTCCGCGGTGGTGTCGGCGCGGATGCCCTCGTCGGTGCTCACCAGCACCGGGTCGCCCTTGCGCTGCGGCACCGCGACCGGGACGACCTCCTCGTCGAACAGACCGTTCTTCCACGCCGCCGCCGCGCGCTGGTGCGAGGCCGCCGCGAACGCGTCCTGCTCCTCGCGGCTGATGCTGTCGGTGTCGTTGCGCTGCTCGGTGAGCGCGCCCATGGCCTGGTCGGTGAAGATGTCGTGCAGGCCGTCGTAGGCCATGTGGTCGCGCAGCGTCACATCGCCGTACTTGAAGCCCTCCCTGCTCTTTTCGAGCAGGTGCGGTGCCTGGCTCATGGACTCCTGACCGCCTGCGACGACGATCTCGTACTCGCCGGCGCGGATCAGCTGGTCGGCGAGCGCGATCGCGTTGATGCCGGACAGGCACACCTTGTTCAGGGTCAGGGCGGGCACATCCATCGGGATGCCCGCGGCCACCGCCGCCTGCCGGGCCGGGATCTGGCCCGCGCCCGCGGTGAGCACCTGACCCATGATCACGTAGTCGACCTGCTCGGGCGCGACGCCGCCCTTCTCCAGCGCGGCCTTGATCGCGAAACCGCCGAGATCGGACCCGGTGAAGTCCTTCAGACCGCCGAGCAGCCTGCCGACCGGGGTGCGTGCACCGGAGACGATCACCGAGGCTGTGGTTCATTACAGGGTCCTTTCGGGGTGCTTCGAGCGTGCGAGGTTGTCCGCGCACAGACGTGCACTGTCCTTAGTTCGGTGTAGGGGAGTGGACTGGGCTGAAGGGTCACCGGTGCGCCAGCAGTGCCTAGCGGGAAGGTGATCTATTCGGACCGGTAGTTCTGTCGGCTGTCGCCGTTGCGTCCGCGGTTGATGCCGAGAATCGCCTCCATCGGCCGCAGTTCCGAGTGATCCGCTCCGTTGCCGATGTTGAGTGTGCGCCGCTGACGAACCAGGCGGTACCGAGGTAGATAGCCAATTCGACCGCGGCGACGGGGGCCAGAACTGTCATGTGTCGGGTAACGCCTGTTCTCGATGCCAGTGGCGGGAGTTGGTTCGTGCTGGGGTCGGTCGGTGGAGGTCATCAGGGAATTGACCAGTTTCGTTCACAAGGCAGGCGGGGCAGCAAGCGCGGTCCGACTCGGCTGTAGACGATGGCGATGTCCTCGGCGTGGGTCTCGTTGAACGCGGCCACGAATCGTCGAGCGGCGGTGACGCACGCCCGGTAGAACAGATCCAGGCATTCGCCGTGGATGTCGGACCAATGGACCTGGACGGTCACATCGGGCTCCAGGGGGCGCGGTGATTCGTACGAAAACATCGTGTCGCCAATCGATTTCGTTGCTGTGACGGGAACGTACTCTGGCCGCGATCTGGCGCCTCCGTCCTCGGGATGCGTGGCTCATCAGGTGTCGTGTCCGACAGTGGTGGGGCCGCGTCGGTGCTTCCCTCTGGATACAAGCGGCGTCCCCGCCGCGGCGGGTGTTGGTCGAGGTGGATAGTCTCGCCCGGTCGGAGGGGAGTAACCGGGCGAGACCACCTGTCCCCCAACGCGCTTCACGTTGGGGCTTCCCACCAGCTACTTGGCCGCTCCCGGGGTGAACGGCTGGTTGATGGTAGTTGAAGTACTGTGCGGCGGTCAGGATCGCCACCGGCGCGTTCACCAAAAACTGCGCTGCCACCGTGCCCACCGCGCCGACCGCAATCGATGCGCAAACGACGGCTCAGGTGTTGCGGGGCCAGTCCTCGCGCTCAACTTCGGTCGGGGACTTGTCGGGGCGGAGCCCCTGCCAGGTTGAGTGCCACAGGATGCCCTCGCGGGTATCACGGAGAATTGACAGGTCGGCCTCCGCGAAGCGCCATGGCCTCATGGACGCGTGCTCGCGCGCTGGCGCGCGCGACCTCGTGCGTTGGTCGCTTCGCGGCTCCCGACGCGGCCAGCGTGGCTGTGGTGCTAACACGCAGTTTGTTGGAGATGGTGTCGAACACCGCCGCCGGTTCGGGTCGGATTCCGGAATAGCGGGCATCCATCGCGACCGCTGCGGCCACGACTCCGCCAGCATTGGCGATGAAGTCCGGAACAACGGTGATCCCGCGGTCGAACAGCACCTGCTGGGCGGCTGGACTGCTTGGCAGGTTTGCACCTTCGACGACGATCTTGGCTGGCAAAGCTCGTGCGAGGTCTTCGTCGATGACGTCCTGCAGGGCGGCGGGGACAAGGAGGTCTGCGGTGACTGAAAGTTCCTCGCCAAGGGCGAGCGGTTTTGCGTCGGTGTAGTGGCCGACGAGGTTGTCTCCGTACTGCTCACGCATTTCGAGCAGGGTTGCGACGTCGAGTCCGTTGGGGTTGTGGATGCCGCCGTGAGAAGTCGAGATGGCAACGATTGTGGCGCCGAGTTCGGAGAGTCTTTTCGCGGTGGCGGCGCCGACTGCGCCGAAACCCTGGATAGACACGCTCAGCAAGGCGGTATCCAGGCCGAGTGTTCGTGCTGCGGCGTCCGCGGATTCGGCGACACCGTACCCGGTGACGCCGAGCTGGTCGTAGGGCAGGCCGCCGAGTGCGTGCGGGGTTCCAACAGCCCCGCCGCGCCCGCCGATCTCATCGAGCATGATGGCGGCATCGTTTTCGGTGAGCCCGACATCAAGCCCGAAGACGTATTCCTCGGGGACTTCATTGCGCAGTGCTCGAACGAAGGCCCGCAGCACGGCTTCTTTCGAGGTAGCGGTGGGGTCGGCCTGGATTCCAGCCTTCGCGCCGCCGTAGAACAGGTCCACCGCGGCCCATTTCCAGGTCATGTTGCGGGCCAGGCGCGCGACCTCACCGACGCTGACGGTGGGCGTCATGCGGGTGCCGCCTTTGCCCATACCGCGGGCCGTGTTGTCGATGACCAGCACGCCGCGCATGCCGGTGCGGGCGTCGGAGACACAGACGATCTTCTCCGGGCCCCATTCGTCGATCAGTTCGAACATGTGTGGTTCCTTGTGCGAGGCGGGTGCCAGAGTCAGGCAAAGGTGACGCCTTGGGCCAGTGGCAGTTCGTGGGAGTAGTTGATGGTGTTGGTGGCGCGGCGCATGTAAGCGCGCCACGCATCGGAGCCGGATTCGCGGCCGCCGCCGGTGGTCTTCTCTCCGCCGAATGCGCCGCCGATTTCGGCGCCGGAGGTTCCGATGTTGACGTTGACGATGCCGCAGTCCGAGCCGTCGGCGGCAACGAACTGTTCGGCTTCACGCTGGTCGGTGGTGAAGATCGACGACGACAAGCCTTGTGGCACGGCGTTGTTCAGGGCGATCGCTTCATCGAGGGTCCGGTAGGTGAGGACGTAGAGGATCGGAGCGAACGTTTCGCGTTCGACGATGGCGGTCTGTGCGGGCATGCGGACGATCGCGGGCTCGACGTAATACGAGTCTGTTGTGCTGGGCCGACGGTTGCCACCGATCACGATGTCGCCGCCTTGTGCGAGGGCCTCGGCGAGAGCGTCGGTCATGGTCGTGAACGACCTACCGTCGATCAGCGGCCCGACCAGCGTGGTGTCAGCGAATGGGTCGCCGATCGGCAGGCAGCGGTACACCTCCACGATGCGAGTCAGCAGTTCCTCGGCAATGGATTCGTGCACGATGAGCCGCCGCATGGTGGTGCAGCGCTATCCGGCGGTGCCGGCGGCGGCGAACACGATGCCGCGAGCGGCCAGGTCCACCGGGGCGCCACTGCAGGAACGCTTCGTGGGCGGCCTGGATCGCGGCGTCCACATCGGTGGCGTCGGCGGCGGGGAAGTCGAACAACTCCTCTCCAGTGACAGGAGAACTGGCCGTGATAGTCGCCTTCGTGCCCGTCTCCGCGGCGTCGACGCCGCAGCGCTGCAGGCTCTCGCGAGCGATGCGGCGTAGCTGCTCGGTGGTCGGCACGGAGATGGTGTCGGTGGTGCTCATCGGATGACTCCTTGCGGGGTGGAGGGAATGGCGATCGGGCCGCTGACGCCGAGATCGCGGCCCACCTGGATCAGCGAGTCGCGGCGGATGTCGTCGTAAAGTGCGTAGGGGTCGTGCAGGGTGCGTTCGACGACGGCTTCCATCCACGCTACGTCGATGGCCGCGCTGGTCTGGGTGGTGTCCTTGTGGCCGTCGCCGGTCAGATTGGACTGGAAGATCCCGGCTGCCGATTTGGGGAGGAAGTCCTCGTAAACGATCGGTTCCGGAACGATCCAGCTGTGGTCGATCAGCTCGCTCAGCGAGCGGTCCGGAACCCGGCCGTCGGGCCGTTTGTGCGGATTGACACGAAAGGTGAAATAGGCCAGATCGTGCAACGCCAGACCGTATTCGCTGGTCGGCACCTGCTGGCTCCACACTGCCGCCGCGATCTCGTTGCGTTGCGCGGCGCCGGTCGGAGCTCCAGCCCCGGCGGTCGCGACACGGTGCTCGATTTCGGCGGCGAGCCGTTCGTAGACCTGTCGTCCACGAGCGGTGACCGCGATACCGCGCGCTTCGACTTCTCCGAATCGCACGCGCAGCGTACCGGTGCTGACGCTGCCGTCCGGCTCACGGAACCTGCGCGGTTCGGCCAAGGCGCGAAAGGAGGTCTGGCGCAACAACAGGTCCGGGCCGTGCCAGCAGGGCGGACCTTGTATGGCGGCGATCATCTCGATGCCACGTGCGTCCATGCGCCGGTACAGGTCGTCGATGTCGAGCACCCGCGGGGTGAGATGGTTGATGTGGGTGCTGGTGACTCCGCCGATATCGGCCGCCACCGACGACACCTGCTCGAGTTCTGCGTACCAGGTCCGGTCGACGGGCTCGGCCGACAACGTGAACGCCGCGGTGGCCAGCTTTAGGAATCGCTGGGCGTCGGCAACATCGAGTCCGTGGTGGCGCTCGGCCTGGTCGGCCAGAGTCAGCAGCTCGGGCGGGAACAGCGTGCGCCGGGCCAGGAACGTTTCCAGCCGCTGTTGCAGATCAGCGCTGAAGAACCGGCGGTCCGAGGACACCAGAAGTGAGGTGAACACCCGAAACGGGTTGCGCGCCAATTCCTCCGGGGCGATCGGCCGGAACGCGGTCGACACCACAGGCACCGAGCTGGCGGCGGCATCCCGCAGGTCGTAGAACCCGACCGGGTACATTCCCATCGCCGCGAAGATTCGGGCGACCTGCGCCATCTCCCGCGGCGTGCCGACGCGAATGGCTCCGTGTCGTTCGGCGGTGACACGGGCAATGGACCCCAACCGCTCGGCGTGGGCACCCATGCTCGACAGCACGGTTTCGTTCACGGCCTGCGAGACGTCGACCAGGGTGGTGTACGCGGGTACTTCCCGGCCATACAGGTGCGAGAGCCGCCGGGCGAACTCGGCGCGTAGCTCCCACTGCTGGATGCTCGGCATGCAGTCAACTCCAAGGTTGGATACGGAATTCGGGTGCGGACCGCAGTGGAGCGCTCACCTATCGGCACCGGGCACGAGAGGAGGGGCGGCTGCGCTCCACTGGGTCCGCGTATCGAATCCTCCCGACACCAAACCGATAGCACCAGCGATAGTTACTGTCGTAAATCGTTTAGAATTCCTGTATGAATCTGAACCTGGGGCAGCTGGCCGCACTCCGGGAGTTGTCGCTGTCGGGAACAATGGCCTCGGTCGCCCAGAAGCTTGGCTACACCCCGGGGGCGGTCTCCCAGCAGATCGCCGCACTGGAGAAAAGCGTTGGCGCACAATTGATCACGCCCATGGGTAGACGCGTGGTGCTGACCGATGCCGGGACGGTGCTGGCCCAGCACGCCGATCGGATCCTGCATGCCGAACAGCAAGCGCTCGACGCGCTGCGGGCGGTGGGTGCCGAGGTGGCCGGGCCGCTGCGGCTCGGCACCTTCGGCAGTACGGCCGCAGCGCTACTACCACCCGTGGTCGCGGCCACGCGGCAGCGTCATCCTGACCTCGATCTGAGCAGCCGCGAACTCGACGTCGACGAGGTCGTCGCGGCGGTGCGCCGCCGCGAGGTTGACGTCGCCTTCGGCTTGGACTACGCGAACTCCCCCATGCCGCGCGACCCCGACGTCGAAATGATCACCTTGCGCACCGAACGGCTGGGCTTGGCCGTCGCCGCCGGCGCCTACGGCATGCGCACCAACACACGCATCGATCTGAGGGAAACGCGGCGTTGGGTGTGGATCATGCCGCCGCAGACCACCCCGTTCGGGCGCGCTCTGCGTACAGCCTGCCGACACGAGGGCTTCGAGCCCCTGGTCCGTCACGAGGTCGCCGATACAGCGGTCGCCCTCGCGCTGGCCGGGCGTGGGCTGGGAGCAACCTTCGTCACCGACATGATGGTCGAACTCAATCCCTCGGTGCCGATCGTGCGAGTCGAGCTCGAACAGCAGCTCACCCGCCGCATCGTGCTGATCCGCCTCGTCGGTGCCGACCTGCGCCCGACGGTCGACGCCATCACCGCCATCACCCGCACCGTCGTCGACTCCTCGACCGCTCATCCGATCACGGCAGGTCCCACCGGCTCGGCACCGGCAGCCATGCAATAGGTACGCCGCGCCGCGGCAGGCGGGTCGAGACCACGATCGCGGTCCCTCCACTCCGGGCGATGGCTCGCAATAGATTTATTGCCCTGGCGGCAGTCCCTGTCACCGATCGGTAGCGCCGTCAGGGACGGTCGGCGCCTGCCGCGTCATCGAGTGCGGCGGCCAGCAGCTGCGCCAGGTGCATCCCTCGGCGTTCGGTCAGCTCCGCCAGCTGGGTGCGGCAGGAGTAACCGTCGGCGAGGATGGCCGTCTGCGGGTCGGCTGCGGCCACCGCTGGCAGCAACTGCTGTTCGGCGACGGCGACCGACACCTCGTAGTGGCCCTTTTCGACGCCAAAGTTCCCAGCCAGGCCGCAACATCCACCCAGCCGCTGGACCTGGGCCCCCGCGCGGGTGAGCAGTGCCGCGTCGCTGTCCCACCCCATCACGGCGTGATGGTGGCAATGCGGTTGCGCTACAACGGATGTTCCGGTCAGTGCGGGAAGCTCCCAGCCGCGCGCGGTTAGCAGTTCCGCCAGCGTCCGGGTGGCTTGCGCGACTCGACCCGCCGCTGCGGTGTGCAGCAGTTCGGCGGCATCCGAACGCAGCACACCGGTACAGGAGGGCTCGACTCCGACGATGGGTATACCCGCCTCGGCGCTGACCGCCAGACTATCGATGGTGCGTCCGAGGATCCGCTTGGCAGCGGTCAATTGCCCGGTGGAGATCCATGTCAGAGCACAGCATTGCTGCTGAGCGGTCAGCTGCGGGCGGTATCCGGCGGCCTCGAGCACCCGCACGGTCGCCTCACCGACCTCGGGGGTGAAGTAGTTGGTGAACGAGTCGACGAACACCAGTACCGGATCACCGGAAGCGGCACGATCATCCACCGTGCGGGCGAACCATGACCGGAACGTCTGCCGCGCGAAGGGCGGAATCGTGCGACGCGGATCGACACCGGCGAGCGAGAGGGCGGCGTGGCCGACACCAGGAATACGCATCATCTGATTGGCCAGACCGGGTGCCTTGCTGGCCAGGTGTGCCCATCGTGGTAGCCATCCCAGCGCATAGTGCGAGGGCGGGCGGATCCGGCCCCGGTAACTCTGATACAGCACTTCGGATTTGAACGCGGCCATGTCGACCCCGGTTGGGCAGTCCGAGACGCACCCCTTGCAGGACAGGCACAGATCGAGCGCCTCACGCACCTCCGGCGAACGCCAGCCCCCTGCTGTGGCCGATCCGTTGATCATTTCCTGCAGTACTCGCGCCCGGCCGCGCGTCGAATCCTTTTCCTCGCGCGTGGCCTGATACGACGGGCACATCACGCCCCCGGTCGCGGTATTGTCCGCGCGGCACTTGCCGACTCCAGTGCACCGGTGCACCGCTTGCGCGAAGTCACCACCATCGTGGCCATAGGCGAACGCCAGGCCGTCACTCAGTGTTCGCGCGGCCGGTATGCGCAGGTCCGCGTCGATCGGCCGCGGGTCGACGACGATCCCGGGATTGAGAACGTTGTCCGGATCGAACGCATGCTTGACGGCAGCGAACAGCTGCAGCGCCTCTGGCGAATACATCAGCGGCAGCAGCTCGCTGCGGGCTCGGCCGTCGCCGTGCTCACCCGACAACGATCCGCCGTATCCTGCGACGAGTTTGGCGGCCGCCGTCAGAAACTCGCGGAAGACAGCACCGCCTGCGGGCTTGCCCAGTGGCAGATCGAGGCGGATGTGCAAGCACCCATCGCCGAAATGCCCGTAGGGCAATCCGGTCACTCCGAACTCTGCCATGAGCGCGTCGAAGTCACGTAGGTAGGCGCCCAGCCGCTGCGGCGGCACGGCCGCGTCCTCCCAGCCAGCATGCGCGGGCAGCCCGGCCGGGCTACGCCCCGCCAGTCCCGCCCCGTCGGCTCGGATCCGCCACAACTGCGCCGCCCGCGCCGCATCGGTGACCACCAGACTGTCCACCGCCTCGCACACGCTGCCCAGTTGGCGAGCGATCGCGAGCGCAGCCTCGAAATCATCGCCGGCCACCTCGACGAACAACCATGCCGCCCCCTCCGGCAGCGGGGGCACCGCACCCGGCCCTCGGCGCTCGCGGACCACGTCCACGATGCGCGAATCGATGCCCTCGCAGGCGGTCGGCCCGAACGCCAACACCGCCGGTGTCGCGTCACCGGCCGCCGCGATATCGGGATAGCCGAGCACCACCAGCACCCGGTGCGCGGGCTCGGACACCAGCCGCACAGTGGCCTGGGTCGTCACTGCCAGCGTGCCCTCGCTGCCCACCAGCATCCGCGCGACGTCGAAGCCGTTCTCCGGCAACAGATGTTCGAGCGCATATCCCGAAACCTGACGACCGAACAGGCCCAGCTCGGTGCGGATGGTCGCGAGCCCGCCGCGCGTGAGCTTCCGCAAATCCGACAACGTCGGCGACACCTCCAGACCCTCCGCCGGGGACGTCAAGCGCAGCAGTTCGCCGCCGCCGGTCATGACTTCGAGGCCGGTCACGTTGTCGGAGGTGCGACCGTAACCGAGGGTGCGGGAACCGCAGGCGTTGTTCCCGATCATCCCGCCGATGGTGCAGCGCGTGAACGTCGACGGATCCGGGCCGAACCGCAACCCGTATTCGGCCGCAGCCTGTTGCAGCACGATCTGCACTGTGCCGGGCTCCACCGTCGCCGTCCGCGCCTCCGCGTCGATCGAGACCACCCGATTCATGTGCCGACTGAAATCGAGCACCACCCCGGTGCCGATGGCGTTGCCCGCCACCGACGTCCCCGCGCCCCGCGACGTCAGCGGAACACCTTCGCGGCGGCACACCTCGACCACCGCCGCGACCTCGTCGCTGGCACGCGGCCGGACCACCACCGCTGGCCGGACCCGATACAGCGAGGCATCCGAGGAGTACGCGGCCCGCGTGGTGTCGTCGGCCAGCACATCCATGACGCCCGAACGACGCAACTTCACGGCCAGTGACTCAACAGCAATCATTCGTAGCATGCTACGACCACCGCCGATTGCTACAGTGAGGTCGTGGCAGACGGAGTACTCGAACTCGACCCGCTGCCGTCCTCGACCGGGCGGCGCATGGAACAGGTCATCACCGCCGTCCGCGCAGCCATCGACCACGGACGTATGCAGCCCGGCGTGAAATACTCCGTGTACCAACTCGCCGACGTCCTCGGCGTCTCGCGCACCCCCGTGCGCGAGGCACTGCTGCGGCTCGAAGAAGCGGGTCTCGTCAAATTCGAAGCCCGCCAAGGCTTCCGCATCGTCCTGCCCCAGCCCCAGGAGATCGCTGAGATCTTCGCCGTCCGGCTGGCCCTGGAACTTCCTGCCGTGCGCAAAGCCGCGACTCTGGCCGACCCCGCTCTCGCGCAGGCCCTCGCCGAACAACAACGACTGATGCACTCCGCTGCGGCCGCTGATGACGAAAGCTCTTTCGCTCACCACGATCTGGGACTGCACGACCTGATCCTCGCGGCCGCTGGCAACAACTGTTCCCGCGCAATCGTCAAATCACTGCGCGAGACGACACGGCTGCTCGGAGCCTCCACCGCCGAGGCGACCCGCACCCTCCACGACATCGACCGTGAACACGACCCGATCATCACCGCGATCCTCGGCCGTGATCCCGACGGCGCCGAGGCCGCCATGCGAGCTCACCTGGTCAACACCGGCAAACTGCTCGTCCAGCAAGCTGTTCGCGGCGACCACGATCGCGCCGATGTAGTCTGGAAAACCATCGTGAACTGAGAAGGTCGCGGCAACGTGCGCCTGGCATGTATCGAATTCCACTATCCACGGGAATAGGGCCACCAATAGTTGGTGTGTACCCCAGGAGCCAGCACTCTGACATCGAGTTTGCAACTCCAGCACTGACATCCAGCTGACAAGTCGCTTCAGTGCAAAGTATCGTCACGCTGTGCAATCTGCAGCGCAAAGTTTGATGACCACGTGTAAGGGTCGATGACGCTCCCCAGCACACCGCCGGACCAGGCGCACTTGAAAAAGGCACGGTAGCATACCGGATTGCGCCGAGAATGTGCGACCGACGCTAATTACGATCAGCGCAGCCGGGGATAGGGTACCGAGGAGGTCAGCACAACCGCAAGCTGCGTAGGAGGCCCCGGTAGATGAGCACCCCGCTGTCTGTCACGAAATCGCCCAGCTGATCGATCCCCAATATGGGAAGCCCGGCCGGAGGACCAGCGGACACTGCGGTGCGCAGTTCGAGTTCGCAACTCGCCGAAGAGAATCCCACAACGCGGCGACGAGGGTCCGCGACGCCTTTCGTCACAGTGACAGAACAGGGGATGGGCAAAGTCGACCCTAGTCCGACCATTTGAATCCGCTCCTCATTCGGCATCGGGCCCCTCGCCGAGCTACCAGCGGCCTGGCGGTGGTGGCGCACGATCCGCCCACCTCCGTCCGAAACAACCATATTCGAAAAGTCTTGTTGCACAACAGCTTTCACCAGCAAAGCCGTGCCGATAATTGTCGTTATGACATTTCAACGTCTGCGTATGGCCGCACTAGCGAACCACCGCTAGGCCGCATCTCCAGCGCGCTGTTGATAGATCCGAAGGACGTCCTCCAGGAGATGCATCGAGACGGTCGTCATCCAGCATATTATCGGCATACTCGCGGTCAGCTGCGCACCAAATACGGCCGGATCCGCAGTGGGCGATACCTTCCTGTCGGACGTACCCATGATCGCCCATGGTCGTCCATGCGCGAACCCTGAACATACTTGCCAAATAAGCATCACCTCACGCGCCTTCATCGCATTCTGATCGGCGTAGCTGACCACATCGGTGCTAAACACCTTGGCCCGTATGAGCTTTGGATCGATCTCACAGCTACGCGCAACATCGTCCAGCTTGGCAAGCTTGTCCTCAAATCCGATGTCATCGGGTGATCGCCGCGCTTCGAGCGCCTTCTTCTGGTCGCTGTAGTTCTTGCCGTGCCATCGGAGAACTCGCGTGATTCGCTCGTCCGAGTCATCTGGATGCAGGACCCAGAACGCCGCAGACAGGTTCTCCAGCGCTCCACGCAGCAGCGAAAACGGCGCCGTCGTATGGAGAACTCCGTGGTCGATAATCAACGACTTCACAGCATGTAGGTGGTCAACGGCTGCGACAATGCTCGTTCTCGCTCCGTGCGTTACCTGGAAGGGGCTACTCCGAAGGTCATCAGTTGCGAGCGTCGAGCCCGCACCGACCTGAAAGTCGTTCGGATCAGCGATGCGGGCGGTCACCCTGTCGATCAGCGGTGCGAGCTCTGCCCACTTGGCGGCAATTTCTTCGTCTGACATCAACTCTTCGCTGGCAGGCATCGCTTCCTCGCTGGTCATCCCTGGATCAAACCACAGGTAGCTGAGGTCAACCCCCGCCCGTCCAGGAGGACGCGTGGGTGGCGTGTGCCGGGGCGATTAGTTCGGTATCGAATACGCAGAGCTACCGGTACGCCGGTAGTGCGGCATGCCGCAGGGAGATGCTTCTACCCCACGTCGTTCCACGCCCAGGGGGCGACAGCGTTCTCGTCGGGTTCTCGTCCGAATCGGAATTTCCCCGGATCATCGATGATGCTCAGGAACTGTTCGAACAGCGCTGCTGCGGGCGAGTGCACCGACCTGCTCGGTGGCACCCGCTTCCCTCAGTGCGACCATCAGCATGGCGACGTCGAACCCGTCATCGAGGGCGGCTTCGCTGGCGGCCCGGTCGGCGAGTTCACCGACCAGCTGGGTGGCACCCGCTTTCCTCAGCGCATCCACCAGATTGGCGGCGAGGGTGGCGTGGCGAACAATCCATTCTGTCTCCTGATCATCGAGGATGCCCAGGCGACTGAGCAGGCGGATCACTGCTGCAGCAGCGTTGGTGTCACCGTGGCGGGTGGCCTGCTTCTAGAGTTGAGCGGTGTCGCGGTAGACGCCGCGATTGTAGGCAGCCTCGCCGAGGGTCGTCAGGTCGTCGCAGCGGACGTGGAGTGCGGCGGCTTCCCAGAACAGGATTGGCGGAACCGTTTTGGCGCGGTCGGTGCGGCCGTGCTGGTCGAGGTAGTCGGCCAGCCGATAAACCGGCCGTGCGCAGCGGCTTGGTCGCTGCGGGTGGTCAGGAGGACCGGGCGGTGCGTGATCGGATGGGTGCGGGGCGGATTCGGGTCAGCGGCCCGTCTGCTCCTTTGCACTGTTTGCTGGTTTCGGCGAGGGCTTGTTCGAGCCAGTCGGCGTCGGCGGTGACCGAGTCCGCGAAGCACGGTGCTAGCGTCGTGAAGGTCGCGCACCGCGTCGAGTACCGGACCGCAGACTCGCACCAGCTCGGCCAGGGCACCCGGCACGCGAGCGGTGGCCTGGAGGATGAGGACGAAAGCGCCGATGCCGGACAGGATTTCGATAGCCATGCCGCAACAGTCCGTGCGGACGCCGTTCAGGAGCATCACTGTTGATCAAGCCGGTACAGAATGACGGTCCGACCTCGGTGGATTCTTCGATCTGCTTGGCCGTACCCGAACGAAACCGAACGATGTAGACCGCATCCGCGCGGGGGTTGCACAGCAAATCGTGCATTGCTCGGTCGCGCGCACCGGCCCCGGGGGTCTGCGGCATCGCATTTCGGGGAGACAATGAGTGGGGACTAGGACTAGTCCGCATCGCCACGGAAGAGAGGTGGGCGCCGGCGGTCAGGTTGGTGTTGCCGGATGTTCTCGATGTCGCTCGCGGTGTCGTCGAGTCCTACGGCGGTGAGTCGGCGGTGACGTTTCGGCAGCTGTCTATCGCCTGGTCGCCGCTGAGGTGCTGCCAATTCGACCGCGGCCTACAAGCGGCTCAACGCGGTGACTGCCGAGCGGCGGCGCGCCGGGCGGTTTCCTGATCTGGCCGACCGGGGTCGGGAGATCGCCAGACCTCTCGCGTTCGATGCCTGGTGCAGGGCAAGGTCTCGCCGGTCCTATCGACGTGACCGGACTTCTGGGCAGCCGGTTGAGGTGTACCTCGGGGCGGAGAAGGACGCGCTCGTTGCTCAGCACAGCTGTTGGTACTCCGAGCCGACTAAGTGCGACGCGACGTCGCTCGCGATGGGCGCTGCGCATGGCCGCCTCATGCAGATCGAGGTCGAAGCACTCAAAACCCGCCCTGCTGCACCAACTCTTCCATAACGCCATCGCCCGATGGCGGTCGGCCACCGCACACCGAAGTGCTGGCGGCCGAACACACCGAACACGCCGACCTCGAGTAGGCGGCGGTTCATGATCCCATTCCCGATATCGGTGAGATCCAGATACTCGACCCGTCGCCGCGTGCGGCGCTGGGGCACGGGCGTCGGTCGTCAGGCCGAACGCTTCTGCACCGGATGGAGCTTGGACAGCACCCCTTCCAGTGCCCGCTGCACTTCACCGAACCTCACGAGCGTGTCATCGTTTTGGCTTTGGGAGCCCATGCCAATCTCGAGCCACTCACGGAACACGACAGCGTCCGGAACACCACGCCTTTTGGCTTCGGCCTTGAGCCGGGCGTCGATGTCGAGTGGAATCCGGACTGTCCTGGACACGAGGACCGGGGTGCCGCTGCCGGGGAGTTCCGGCTCCGGGGCCGAGTCATCGAAGCGGAGCGTGTCGAGGAACTCGGCGGCTTCCTCGGCGTTGGTCGGGTATCGGTTCTGGTCACTCATGGTGTGCCTCCCATTTCTCAAACTCGGCGAGGAGTTCACCGGCCACCGGCAGCACCCCGATTACCTGGTGATCCCACTGCGCCACCGGTCGAACGACGACGGCGAGCGGGACTCCGGAGGCGGTGCGGCCGATGATCATCAAGGCGGGTAGGTCACCGCGGCCGCGAACGGGTCGCGGCCATCGCCGTCCTGGCCCTGTAAGTACCTGCATAATGTCGTACGGCTCGATGCCGAGACGTGTTGCTGCCTCCAGAGCCCATTCAGGTACATCCCATACCATAGAACCATCCTACCTTTGTCTTACGAATGTAAGCGCCTCGCGTGCCGGAATCAACCGCTGCGCGTGCGCTCCGAGATCTCGCCGCCTGTGGTTGGGATTGGATTGGGTTTCGATCTCGACAGTCGGAAGCTGGCGGCACGGTGCCGGTGATGTGGCTGCTCTTCAGGGTATGAGCCGACTTGCGGATGCGGTCTCGATACAGTCGCCAGGCGGTGTGGAGCGGTCGAGGATTTCGAGCACTTCGACGTTTTCCTCGATGACGGAGATGTCGTCGAGGTCGAGCTCGGTTTGCCCGGATCCACGAGGTGGTGGAAATGCTGTCAGCGAGATCGGGGGCCGGTTGGCAGTGGTATTTCGGCGAGCAGGCCGGAGGCGGCGCTGTAGATGTCGGCCGCTGAGGTCTGCTGAGTGGTCTGCGGCCGCGCGGATCGGTGCGCAGCAGATGCCCTGACAGAGTCGCCTCACGGAGGGTGTCGGCCAGGCGTGGTTCAGGCCGGGGGCTGTGCCAGGGCTCGGCGAGGCTGCGCCGAATCTCTCGCCACACGGTGCCCGCGCCGCCGAGGGCACCCCAGCGGCTGCGCGCGTCCTGGTCCAGTGCGAGCAGCTTCTTCCCGGAGTCGGCCGGGATGAGCAGTGTGCGGGCACCCTTTGTCGGCGAGACACCGAAGTTCGGAACCGGGCTGCCGCCGACGGCCTTGAGCGACAGGTTGTGCACGCTTTTGCGCAGGTCGAACACCACCTTGAGCACCTCCTGTAGTTCGCTCAGCCGTTCGATTCCTGGTTGGCCGTCGAAGACCGGGTGGATCTTGCCGCGGTAGCAGTGGCCGACGTGCGGTTTGGCGGCCTGTCTAGGCTCGCCGTTCAACTGCAGCGCCCGGTGCAGCTAGCGGCCCACGACATCGATTGCGCCGCAGAGCATCACCAGCATGTGCTCCAGCACTTCTGCCGCGTCCTCACAGCCTGCTCTGGGGTGAAGAAGTTTGTTATGTAGATGATGCGTCCGATCGCCCGGGAGCACGAGATGACGATTTCGGCGCCCGCCGTGCCCGCGGTCTGTCCCAGCAGCACCATAAGCCGGATCTCCTCGTCCCTTCATGTTCCATGGCAGCGTCAATCAGCTGCGGACCGCAGATGAAAGGTCCCGTGCGGTACCGGACACGGTCGGCATACAGCGTCCACTTGAACTGCGATTCCGAGGCATAGCTGGACATCCCGTCGTAGTGGTCACCTCCGAGGTCAGCGTGTCCAGGTCGAGCATTACCCGCAACCGGCGCCGCCGCGGGCTGGGCCCGTAAAGATAGCCACCGTCACCATCGCCGCTATCGTCTGCGCTGGCTCGGCGTTTCGGGTCGTCATCCATCAGCTCGCGGTAGTGATACACACGCTCAATACATACCGCAGCCACCGATTCACCTTCCGCGATAGCAAATCTCGCCGCTGCGTGGCTGGCGTAGCTCACGCGGCGCGACGGGCTTCGCGGGCGGGCGCACGTTCAAAGAACGCGTCGACCAGCGCAGTAGCGATGGCGCTCAGGCAAGTTGTAGGCGTGCCGTTGTAGAAGTGCTACTGCTGTACCCGCCTGTCTCCCTCCGACACCACCCGCGCGCTCATGCTGGACGTGATACGAGGTCGACGCCAGTTGCGCAGCTGGATCTGTTTGCGGCTTGGTAGGGACTGGTCGAGGCGGTAACCCTCGGCTGGCTCGAAGTGCCCCTTCATCAGGAATTTGACCGGTCAAGCTCGCAGCAAGTGAGTTGTGCGATCAGGGCAGTGACGGCGGTGGGCGCAACAGCAACGAGGTTGTCCCCGCGGTTTCTGGACACGGAGCCTCAAAGCTAGTCCAACACCGTGGGCTAAGCACGTGGGGATAGCTGCGAAGTGTCGTGTTGAGGTTGTGCCGCACGGAGGAGGGGCCAGCGGCCCTTCCCGTGGTTGAGGTCAGTGCCGGCGATGATGGCACAGACCTGAATCCCTGTTCGACTGCTTGGCGGTGAATCGCACTCCTGTAATTTCCACAGCCGCCGCCAGCCTACTACAGGTGTCTTTGAAACAGGGAAGAACTACAGGCGGGTCGAAAAAATGTGGGTTGAACTGCGGTTTCAGCGTGTCGCGGTGACCTCTGTAATGCGTGGCGGTGACCTGTCTAATGCGCCGCTTCCTGCGGAAACAGGGTGCTGGCGGTGACCTCTCTAATGTGTGGATAGATCGGTTGGCGCGCCGGTTTATCCACAGGGCGCCCACATTGGTTGTGGAGAGGGCGGCGGGCGCTGCACACGCATTACAGGGGCCACCTTACTGATTCAGCGCGCATTACGGGGGTCACCACGCCGACCGTGCACACGCATTACAGGGGTCACCTCCTCATCCGAGGAACGCATTAGAACGGTCATCACCCGGACCGGGCAACGCATTAAGAGTGTCATCAGCCGATCCGACATTCGACGCATTAGAGGAGTCACCGCCCGACAGGCGCATGAGTAGGGTCACCGAGGTGGTTGCGCTCATCGACGGCGGGCGGGGCGCGGTATGACGGAACCCCGCTACTTCGCTGACCAGTTAGGATGATGGCCGGCTGTGTAGGGCCTAGTCCGTTCGTCCAGGTCGAACGACCCGAACTCGGCGCGTTCGCGCAAGCGGACCGACGCGTTCATGATCGGGCACGTGGCGCCGACACCGGCCATCAGGCCCGCTGGATCGGCTTGCTTGCCAAGCGATGCGCGTGCGGACGCTGGCAGGCAGCCGCCACACTGGTTGCGTCCTCGATCGACCAACTAGTCCCGAGCTGGTGTGATGCGGCCGTGACAGGCCCGATGCCCTATAGGTGACTCATCCAATGCACAGTATCGGTGCCCCTTCTAATGCGTTCTTCGGTGGTGCGGGTCGCGGCTCAGTGAACCTGGGCAGATTCCACCGGTTCCGCTGGTGTCTCAGTATTTCTGGCCCATCGCTTAGCGAGGCTGGCATATCCGCTGGTCGTAGCCGTCAGTCCAGGTAACCAGCATTCCCGCGTTGGCCAGCTCGACGGAGACTCTAGTCGGGAAGTTTGCTGTTCACGGTGTCTAAGCGAAGCCAGCGATCGTGTTCTGGACCGCCCGAACCCCGTGCTGTGAGTGGTCATTACGCTCAGTTGTCTCGGGGCGGTGAGCTCTGTAATGCGTGTCGACTGTTGGTGACTCCTGTAATGCGCTCTCAGGCGCGGCTGCATCGGCAGTTCATCAGCCGGTCTTGCGATTGCGGGCTTGAATGCGAGCAAGACCATGGTCGACTTGGAGGAGAGCCGAACTCCGGTTGACAGACCGTACAGAGTGATACTCCTGGAACCCAAGATGGAAGGGGGACACTATCGCCGCATCGCCGAACTGGCTACGCCGATGGTGCTGCGGGGCCAGGGACTGCCGGACGGCTTCTGGGCGCCAGCGATTGCGTTCGGTCTGCGACATCGGCTGGGTCGAGGCGAAGCGGGGGTCGACAGTTGTGCGCGGTGACCTCTGTAATGCGTGGCGGCGTGTTCGCGGTGACGCGGGGCAGCTGCAGCTGGCATAGTGTCTTGACATGGCGCGCCCGAAACGTGATGAGCTAGCGCTGGTGCGCGCCGCGGAGGCGCTCGCGGAGTCCGAAGCTCAGGAGTTGGCGTTCACGACCGGCTTCTTGGCGCAGGTTTGCCTGCCGTACCGCAACCCCGGGGACATACCGGTATGGCAGCGCCGCAACGGCAATCTTCTGCTGACCGTTCAACCCGGTTACACCGACGACCCGGATAGCGGGAAGCCCCGCTCGCTTGGTTACCCTTCCGGCGTTATTCCCCGGCAGCTGATGTTCTGGCTCATCACCGAAGCCAAGCGTACGAAGTCTTCGACTCTTGTCCTCGGCGATGGTGTGGTGGAGTTCTTCCGCCAGCTCAACCCAGACGTCAAGGCGACCGGCGGCTCCACCGGCAGCCTCACCCGGCTGCGTACACAGACCGAACGACTGTTCCACGCCAAGATCAGCGTGCGGTCCCAGCGAACCCTCCCCGATGGCGAACGAGCTGTCTTGACCCAGAACTTGTCGGTCGCGCACCGCGTCCTGCTATGGGGTGCGGACGGATCAGACGATGACCGGGCGGTCGTGCAGTTGTCGACAGACTTCTACGAGGAAATCTTGGATCGCGCTGTGCCTCTGGACCTCGGTGCACTGCGATTGTTCGGCGACAACGCGTGGTGTATCGACATGTACGCGTGGTTGACCTATCGGTTCTCCTATCTACGGCACGAGATCACCGTGTCCTGGGATGAGCTGAACGCTCAGTTCGGCTCAGCCCGCAAATTGGAGACCAAAGAGGCACGGTACAAGTTCAAGAAGGCAGTGGAGCGGCATCTAGCGCGGGTGTTGACGGTGTACCGGGATGCGAACGTCGAATCCACCGCTGCTGGTCTGGTGTTGCGGCCCAGCCTGACGCATGTGCGGTTCAAGGGGCTGCGGGCACTGGAATCCGGGGCTACCGCGAGTGGGCAGTTGACGTTGGACGGCGGCTTTGCCTGACGGTGCGGCGGCCAGTTGTCGTAGACAGTGCTGATCGTTTACAGCTGCAACCGGCTGCCGAGTTGTCTCACCTGCACGCTCAGCACTCAGTGGTTCTTTCGCACGTGGGTGCTGGGATGGGACGTGACCATTTGACGGTCTGGGTGGTAGCCGTCGCCCGCGCCAACACCGCTGAACAGTGGGCGGTCTCCAGATCCAAGACCTCGACACTTGGAAGCCTGGTGGCGCAATCACTTCGAGACCACCACGGCTACACCCCGGCAACAACAGCGTCGGCGCCACACCAGCCGGTGCCTTCCCGTTCGGAGTGCTCGACCTCGTCGGCAACGTCGTACATCGTCCGACCTGCTCTACGACGCGCCTGTCTGGTCCTCGCCCGCCTCGAAAGAGGTGCGGCGTGCCGAGCATGTCGCGACCCGACAGAGGCCGCCACGACCGCTATCGGTCAGCGCCACGGGGGAAGGGTGTTGTCTCGAGCGGTTCTCCGAAATTCGCGGGATGGTGCCGCCAGAAGGCCCACCCGTGCAGATGCGTGCGATCCGTCGACCCCCACCGGCTATTGCGGATTCGCGGCTTACAGCCAAATCTTGCTTCTACTTGTGTTCTGGGCCAGTTGAGCCCGGCCACCAGACGAGCACACGAGCACAGACACTTTCGTCACTGTGACGGGTGTATCACCCGGCGTTTCCCCACGGGCAACGTCCATGCCCCCAGGGGCAACCGAACGACGGCGAGGCGCGGTAATTGATCACCAGTCCCCCGCGCCTCGCGCTTGTCGATCCGCAAGAGTTAGGCCTCGTCTAGGTCTACTACTTGAGATTGATTCTCAGCGTCCCACCGGTCGAGTGAGTCAAGCAGACGTTCCAGCGCAGCGGTTTGCAGGTGCCCGATGAAGCCATATCCAGCCTTCATCCGTACCGCCCGAGTCACCTTCTCGAGATGCTCAATAGTCGATGTCCGGACACGGCCGGTGGTTCCAACCGTTGCCGGCGCTTTCAGGGGGAAGCCGTCAAGGTACCTCTCGACCCAGTCGATCGCGACTGCAGGGTCCTCGGGCACTCTTGCCAAAGCGGCGTCCATGTAATGTGTTTCGGCGAACTTCACACCGTAGGCTTCCTCATCCAGTGCTCGCCGTGCCGCCAATCGGTCTTTGACTGTGGTGGCGATGCGAATCGGTGCGCTCCCCCATTCCTTCGGTTTGCGCTTGGCTGACCGGAAGGATTCCTCGACTGCAGTGCGCGCGAGTTCATCAACACGCGTCTGTGCTCGTCTGTTCTTTGCAACCGTTCGCAGCGGGGTCGGTCGCTCGACCGATGCTGCACGGTCGGCCTTTGCGACACGCTCGGTTCGGTCCGGTGCCGCAGCCGGGACGTCGAGGATTTGTTCGGTGGGAGTGGATTCATCGACTGGCCGCTGGGATTCGTTGGGTAATGCAGGTTCGCGGTCGACCTTTGTCTCTACAGCTGCGGCACTGCGCTGCTCCGTGGTCGGTTTGTCCTCGGCGGCTGGCGCGCCGTAGGTTCCATCCAGGACGGGTTGGCGTTTAAGCGCCATGCTGCGTCTCCTTCTCGCTGATCGCACCGGTGGCCCACGGCGAGAGGTCGGGCCAAGCCGCACGCCATCGCTGTTCCAATTCCTGCACATCCGGGTGACCGATCTTGTGCAGGATTCGCAGAAGCACTGCTTCAGCGACCTGACACATCTCCATGGCTTTGTTCCGATCACGGCTCTCCGCCAGCAGCGCCGAGACGGGTGCGCGATACCCCTGGGCCTTCGGCACGACCGTCCGAGTGGGCACGCGGGGGTCCCAGATCTCGATGTCGACTGCTTCACTGCCTGCCTCCTGCGCCGCGCGAAGGTCTGCGAGCTCGGCGCGGGTGACGATGCCCTGAGGGTTGTAAGAAGTGAAGACAAGACCGAGGGCTTCAAGCCGCGGATTATCCCAGTTTTCTCGGATGTCCCGACCGAAGTCCAAGGTGTCTGCAATCGCGTTGATTCCGAACGGTTCCGCTGTAGTCAGCAGTAGAAACTTACGCATGGCTTTCAGCTGTGCACGAGCGAGGTCGGAACCGCCGGGCAGCATGTCGGACATCACCACGTCCCATCGAAGTCGTGGTGGCACTCCTCCCGGAGCCAGTGGTGCATTGAGAGCCCGGTCAAGCCTTCCGAGGTCGGAAATATTCCAGCCTCGGCTGACGTCTTCGAGTGCCTTATACGCGGGCACAATCCCTACGGTTCCAATCTTCCCAGGGATCAGCGGACCTCCGCGCGTGAAGTCAGCGGTGGGGTCGTACTCCCAGCCTGAAAGCTGGAACCCCTCATCAACAACTCCGTCTTCGTTTGCCAGCAACACCTCAACGAGAGTGAGGCGATCGGGTTCGAGAACCTTTCTGTTGCCAAGCCCTACACGTCCGGTGTCAACCATCCGCACTTTGTTGTCGAGAGCGATCGATAAGTTGCCCTGGGGGTCTCCGTCTATTCCCAACATGTTCAGACCGAAGCGGACGCCCGCATCCAGCAGCAGCTGAGTCAGTGTCGTTTTCCCGGTTCCACCCTTCTTGCCGAGTATCGCTAGAGAATTGCCTGGGTCCTCTATGCCTTCTCTGATCCATGCTGAGTCAGGCAGGCTCGCCAAGAGCGTATTGCCCTCCGTCGGCGCGACATCTGTCATTCCCCAGGTCCTTTCGTTGATTCAACCGCTCGGACAGCATGCTACGAGACCACGCGAGGAAAGTCACCTCAACTCGCCGCTGCACAGGAAAGAAATGCCGCCAGATAGGCGTCGTTACGTGAACATCGGCCCAATGAGGGAAGTTTCGACGCGTGCCTCTCAGTAGGAGGTCGCGATACTGAGTGACTAGCACTGTTAGAAGCACTGTCAGAAGCGCTGTTAGGGTGTTATAACACCAGGTCAAGACGTATTTTCTTGTCCGATTGAGGTCCTCACCATATCTGTGGCGGCAGTTGCTCTAGCCGATCGAATGTCGCTCTGCGATGGACGCTCCGAAGGGCCGGGGCTTCGATGGTTCGACAAGTGAGCCGCTCCACGTGAGGGTGAAACGAGCAGCCTTGCTAGGCAGTTGCATTCACGTAGCGGCATACGAACGCGGGTGGGCGAATGGTAGGAGGTCTCGAAGTCGCAGCCAAGCTGAGGCTTTCGGCGTGGGGCGGCGAGACCATTTGGCAGGCAATAGGGTAAAGCAGCTGACTGAACCGATTGGCCCAGGGCCTGTCGACACGCCCAAGCGCAGGGGCGATGCAGGCCAGGGTTTGTCGGTTTCCGATCGCCCGAACCGCAGCTTCGTCACAGTGACGACTTTCGGCAGGGTTAAGCCATGCAATAGGGGGTTGGATGTCTATGCGTTGCGAGGAGCCTGATTTGTCGGCGTTCCTCAAAAGAGCTCGGGTACAGCAGATTTCGGAGAAAATTTGGATCGAGTCCCGCCTATGCGCCCGCTGTGGCGGCCCAGTTGGCGCTACCAGCGGGGCCGCGGGGTAGCGCGTCATGGCCCCAGTCGGCCGGATCAGTCAGAAGCCACCGGCTGTCGATGGAAGCGCTTGGCATCTCCGGAGTAAGATCGTCGGCAGGATTGGTGTAATTCGTCCCCCCGATGAATCTGCCAAGACAGCTCGCTTCACGGGAGATCCTTCTCATGGTCACTGTTCGATCCGCCGTCGGCGCAGAGCAATCGACCGCGTCTGACCGGGATCTGCGCAGGAAGTGAGTTCATGCGCCACGCCAAACGCGTGCGCCGACCCGGTCGGGCGAGTCGCACCCGTCAGCTGCGGTTGCAGTGGAAGCCCTCGAGTTGTCGAGTGCGCGGAGGGGGCGAATCACCGCGCCCGCGACAGCTCCCCGCTATCGAGGACAGCTTGTGCGGGTTCGATGTCCCCGTGGCGCGCGACCGACCTCGCCGTGCCCTCGCTGCAGCTGCCACCGGTACTGATGGCGGCATCGTTCTGCTCAGGGACTGGCACGACGAAACCCTTGCCTGGCACTAGATCGCACGCTGGGAGGGCGCGTGTATCACGGCGCGCTGGCATGTCGGCGACATCTGCGGTGGCGCGAAAGTGACGCAGCTGCAGACGGGTCGAGAGGGTGACCGCGGCAGGTAGCTGGTTGATCTGATCGTGACAGCACGGACCGGCCTTCTCCTCGCATAGCAGGCGCCACTGCCGCGCCATGACCGCGGCGTTGCGCCAGCGACGCTGAATCTGCTCGCATAATGAATCGGCTACCCTGGACGTCGCAGGGACTTCGTTTCTGGCGCACGCAGCGACTTCGTTTCTGCACGGGAATAATAGAGAGACTCCGCGAGGCAAGGCCGCTAACCCACATGTCTTTCGGAATGTTTCGTTAAGGCTGTCCCCTCGTTGCCACGAGGGGACAGCCGCGAAAGCCGCATCCGCGCAGCGCCCGAAGGTGTCGATTTCCACGCCGCCACGAGATACGGGGGATCAATCCGCTCGAAAGCGCCAGACCCGCTGGTGACAGGTACGGTGTTCGTTAACATCTTCGCATTGACATTTTCGCTGAGAGACGGCATGAAAAATGTCAGTAGCAGGCGGTGCGGGAATCGTGTGTAGTCGGCAGGCCAGCTGATGTCCGGCGAGACCGCAGCTCGGGTAGGGGTCGTCAGCAGTGGCTCGGTCGCCTGCGAGATTAGCGTGGTGTTCGTGCAGCCAGTCGGGTGAATCACCCCGGGTCTGGGCGCTCGAGCCAGCACGCTTCGTCGTCGAGCCCGCCGCCGCGTTCGGCGATGGGTGTCAGCTGGTTCCAATCGGCCCGCAGGTAAGCCACAGTGGCTGCATACAGCGCATACTCGTGGAGCAACAGCCACAACCCGACCTGAATCTTTAGGTGCTGACCAGGAATCCGCCCAGTCCATATCGCTGCGGCTTTGGGGTATCCTTCCAGAACTGGTGCGTCACCGGCTACTGTCGGCACCGCTGTGAAGATGCCGGTCCGCGCGATGGCATCTAGTACCGGGCCACCGCCGCCGATCGAAAAGTACCGTGGTCTTCGTTAGCTAACCCGGCCGGTTCGGCGAGGTCGGTGCCGAGCCGCTCACTGTGTACCCGTCGCTCTCATTCCCGCTTGGCGGCCGGGCTGGCCGGATGAACCACCGCGCATCGATGGCTGATTCTTGATCGAACGCAACTCGATTGTGGTGACTCGGCCTGCTCGGATGGTATGGATCAGCGTATTCGGAGGTTCGTCCGGTGGTCGACGCCCGCGTGCGCTGCCGCGGACCGGTTCCTGTCCGCCTTGCCTATTGGCAGGGCGACGCCTCCACGCTGCATCGGAGGCTCACATACCGCGAGCAGGAAGGCAACCCAGGGGCGCCGAGCATGGCGAGCCTGCACTCGGCAACCGATCTGGAGGCTCCGGTGCACCTCGGCATGGACGACATCCTGGTGAACCCCTGGGTGACGTGGTTGGTCGACGGCATGCATGAGGTGATCCTCGACGCCGCGGTGAGGCCCCGGCATCCGAACCATGCGTACGGTGATGCCGGTGTCGGAAAGACGTCGAGCGTCAACGCATCGCTGGGGTCGCCCCGCAGCATGGCTAGGCCGCGTACGTCCCCCGTTCGACCGTTTGGACACCTTGTGGGCGATCCATCGCAGCAGCGTCGAGTCCTCGCTGAGCCCTGTTCCTCGGCGTACTCGGGCCAGGTCGATGCGCATGGGGCCAGCGCCGGAATTTCGGTAGACCGTCACGACCGAGATCCCGCAGAGTGCGCGCTGTCGCCGCGATCACGGTGTGATGGTCGGCCCCCAGATCGGAGGCGCCATCCAGCAAAGCCGCTCGGTATACCTGCACCAGAAACTTCGACACCGTGTAGGCCCAGAAGTGGATTGAGAACCTGCCCACCGCGATCGAGGATGTGCCCGAACACGGTACGGCGCTTGCCATCCGGGCCTGGGGTGATCGGCAAGTCGATGACGACTCGGTCAATAGGAGTGCCATCACCGTCTATGCATCGACGACCGCGTCACCTGCTCCGACACCGGCGTGGCCCGCCTTCCTACGGCCAAGCCCCGCGCACTACTCGACGCAGCCACCTCCACCCACGGGCCCAGCACCGGATGGGACCCACGAGTTTCGGCACTCCGCCCTGACCCACCTCGGCGAAGCCGGAGCCAGCCTGGTCGAACTCATGGCCAAGTCGCGGCACCTCAAGGCCGAGAAACCTGCGCCGCTACTTCAAACCATCACCCCAAGCCATGCGAGAACTCACGAGCCTGCTCGGCACCACCGCCGACCGACGATGACACTCCTGAACGACATCGTCCGAACGACATCTCCCGACAGATTCCCCGTCCGCCGTTTTCACAGGTCAATGCCGAGATGACGCACTATGCGCTACTGACGACTCATGTCGTCTTCCGCTGACATCCGATGTCCTATCCGCAGGTCAGCGCACTGACATTGTGACGACGGGTTTTACACAGCAGGGGCCACGCACCCCCGGCGCGGCCCGTAGTGGCGTTGTCAGTCGATATTTATGTTCCGCTACCCGTGTTAATGGTACTTATCCGGGGTAGATGTGGAATCGATGCTGGTAGCGCGTCTTTCGGGTGCGCACACGGCCGCTCAGGCTCGGCGTGGCGGTCGGTCCGGGCCGGTCGGGGCGGCTATTCTGATCCGGACGCGTGCGCGCCCCGAGGTCCGTCGCGGCGAATCCGCCGGGTGTTCTCGCGCGTTCTGTCGCACCGCGGCGGCCTGGTCTGCCGCCCGAGGGGAGGGAACCCCGATGACCGAGCCCACTCAGCTCACGGCCTTGGCCCTGCTGGCCGAGCCCACCGGCCGGGCGTGCTGGGAGCTCACCGTCGCCGACCTTCTCGGTCAGGTCGGCGCCGCGCTGGCGGGGCCGAGCGCGTGAGCGCCGACCCGGACCGTCTGTCCTTGGCCGCGGGCACGAGTCGCTGGTGTCCCGGGTGAGCGCGAGCGGTCCCGTCGCGGCCGGCGCCGGACGCGACGCCGGGGTGGCGCGGATGGGTGGGGAGCTGGTGGCAATGTGGCGGCTGGCACACGGGCGGCGGCTTGCGACTGCGCAGCGGAACTGGTGGTGCCAGGGGTGCGGGCTGCCCGCCCCGGCTGCCGCGGCCGCGCACGTTGACCGAACCGGAGCCTGCCTGACCTCCGCACCGCTACACCCCGGCTGCGCCGGGCGGTGCCGCGGCCGGGTGCTGATCCTGAAGCGGGGTACCGAAACCCGATGCGGGCGTACCGAACCCGTGCTCGGGATCACCGAGTGCTGGCTGCTCGATCCGCGGGGATCGGGGGAGCGGCGGTGAACGCGGGCACCGCGCTGGAACTGCTCGGGGCCGAGGACGGCGGGTTCGCGGTCGCCGACTGGGCGCGGGTGGCCGCTCTGGTCGCGCCGGGAAGCCCGGCGGGGGAGGGGGTCGACGCAGCGGACTGGGCGGCGGTGGTGGCCGCGGTGTCGGCCGCGCAGGCTCCGAACACGGTGCGCGCCTACGTCTCGGACTGGCAGCGGTTCGAACGCTTCTGCGGCGCACGGGGTTTCGCGGCGCTGCCGGTGGATCCGGCGCACCTGGCGGTGTATCTGGCCGTTACCGCCGCCACCCGCACCGAGAGCGGGCAGCGGGCCTACGCGCTGGCGACGCTGCGCCGCTGGGTGGCCGCGATCAACCGCCGCCACGCGGAGGCCGGGCACCCGCACCCCGGGTCGGCGCTGCTGATCCGCCGGACGATCACCGGCATCGAGGCCGAGTACGCCGCCGAGGGCGCGCGCCCGCCGCGCCGGGCTGCGCCGCTGGTCCTCGAGGACATGCTCGCCATCATCACCCACCTGCACACCAGCCCCGGCACCTGGCACGCGCGGGTACCCGCGCGACGCGACGCGGCGCTGCTGCTGCTGGGCTACGCGGGCGCGTTCCGCCGAAGCGAGCTGGCCGACCTGCGGGTCTCCGACGTGCGGCGCCGCCGCCACGGCCTGGACGTGCGGCTGCGCCAGTCCAAGACCTCCCGCACCGCGCCGCTAGTGCGGCCGCTGCCGCATGGCAGCTCGCCGTTGACCTGCCCGCCGTGCGCGCACCTGAGATGGCTGCGGGTGCTCGCCGCCCACCAGGACGGCGGGCGCCCGGCGATCATCCGGCTGCTGCGCGAGCCCGACCCGGCCGTCGAGCACGTGTGCGGCGGACGCTGGCCGGTCTTCGAGGATCGGGAGGTGCCGCTGTTCCGGTGGGTGCGCGGCACCGGGCTGCTCGCCCACACGCACCTGTCCGGCGACGCGATCAACCTGATGGTGCGCCGCCGCGCCGCCGAGGCCGGGCTGGTCGCCGACATCGGTGTCTACGGCGGGCACTCCGCGCGCGCCGGGCACGTCACCGAGGGCTTCCGGCGCGGGCTGGACGCGAACACCATCATGCGCGGCACCGGGCACAAGAACCCGCGCACGCTCGAGGTCTACCGGCGGGAGGCCGACCCGCTGGCCGGGAACTCGGTCACCCGGATCGGGTTGTAGATGAGCGCTGCACCGTCACGCCCGACCCGCAGTGCGCGGGATTGGGCCCTGTTCACCGACTGGTGTGCCGCCGTGAAGCGGTCAGCTCGGCCTGCCGACCCCTCCACTCTCGCCCAATTCCTCGCCGAACACCCCGATGCCGTCCCGACCCAGCGCCGCCGCATCGCCGCGATCAACCGCGCACACCGCGCGGCTGGGCACCCCGAACCCGGGCGAGCTGCTGCGGTGCGCGCCGCGCTCGACGTCAACCGCGCCGCACGCTGGACGCGGCTGCAGGCGGCGGTCGACGAGCTGCTCCCTGCATTGCCGATGTGGGGTTGGACGGCTGGGCTGTTCGGGCGCCGCGACGCGCTGCTGCTTACCCTTGCCGCCGGCGGGCTGCCGTTCGCCGCGATCGGACGCCTCACGCAGGCTGACCTCGACATCACCAACGAGCAGGTGCGCATCGGCGAGGCGCCGCTGCTGGAGCTGGCCGCTACCGGCGATCCCGCGCGGTGTCCGGTCGCAGTGGCTCGGCGCTGGACGAGCGTGCTGGTAGTCGCCGAATCTGCCGCGGGAAAGCCGAAACTCCAACACCATCTCAGCCAGCAGACTCTGCCCGAGGTGGGCCTGCATCCAGATCACGGACACCACCCGCTGCTGCTGCCGTTCGACAGGCACGGCTACACACCGCTCACACTGGCCCCACTGTCGGCGGAATCCGCCCGCGCGCTCGTCCTGGCGCACCTCACCGGCCGCGCGCCGGTCCACCGTCCGCCGCGCGCCCGCCGCCGGGCTCAGTCGAGTCCGGCCGCCCCGCCACCGGTCCGCCATCCTGATGTCGTCCTGTCCGACGACTACTACGACCACGGGATCGCTGCCCGCGCCCGCGGGCAGCAGCTCCTCGCCGACGTCCCCGACCTCCTCGATGACGTCATGACTCGCACCGAAAAGATCCTCGCGAACCTGCTCGACCTGTTCGGCCCCGAAACGGACTGAAACCTAACGCAACTGGGGCACCCTGGGTCCACCAGCCGGACCAGCCCCTACCACTGCCATCCTCCTTCCCAGACCCGGGGACGAGGGTAGAGGCTCATCCGCCAGAAATCCGGCGGAAGCAAGTTATGGCAGATAGTGACCCATTATCTGCCGGAGACTGCGAGTCGTCCTGGCTCGACGGCGGTTCTGCGACGGGGCGACTCGGGAAACTATCTGCCGTAGAGCTGGGAGGCGGTTCGGATGGGATCGGTGCGGACGCTTCCGGCGCGGACGACCGGAGTCCGGTTGGCGGACGCGGTGAAGATCTATCTGGGCACGATCCGCGCGGCGAACACCCGCCGCGGCTACGCCGCCGCGCTGGAACGGCTGGTCCGCGACTTCGGCGCGGACGGCGATGTGGGGCTGCTGGACCCGGACCGGGTGTCGGGCTGGTTCGTGTTCGCGTGGGGCGACGAGGCGCCCAAGACGTTCAACCTCCGGTTGACGGCGATGGTGTCGGCGTGCGCGTACTGGCGCGAGCAGGGATGGCTGACCGGCGACCCGGTGGCACGGCCGCGGGCCCGGCCGACCCCACCGGACAAAGCAAGGCGATGACCACGCCGGAGGTGGCCGAGCTGCTGGGCATGGACGCCCCGGTGCCGGAGAAGGTGTTGTGGTCGATGCTCTACGAATCGGCCGCGCGAGCCGAGGAGGTCCTGACCCTCGACATCGAGGATCTCGACACCGTCAACCGGTGCGCGACGGTCACCCGCAAGGGCGGTGCCCGCGATGTCGTCTACTGGCAGACCGGCACCGCGCGGCTGCTGCCCCGGCTGATCGCGGGACGGCGCGCTGGCCCGTTGTTTCTCACCGACCGCAAGACCAAGCCGTCGGTGGCCCAGAAGGACGTCGACCCGAGCACGAGCCGCGCCCGATTGTCCTACCGCCGCGCCGCGCCCCTGCTCGAGGAGCACACGACCGGGATGCGCCGGGGGCCGTTCACGCTGCACCAGCTGCGCCATTCCCGGCTGACCCATGCCGCCGAGAACGGCGCGTCCACCCCGATGTTGATGGCCTTGGGCGGGCACACCTCGGTGCGCAGCCTCACCAAGTACGCGAAGGTGTCCGCCGAGGCGTTGGGCCGCTGGCATGCCGAGACCGACCCCGTCGCGCGGCGCAACAACCACTGAAATCTGCTGCCGGATCATCGTGTTCGAGCGCGGCCGTGATCAGCGCGCGTTCCTGTTTGCCGACTACTAACGCAGCCGCATCGAGCGCATCCGCATGTTCTAGGCACGTCACCGAACCGGGTCGGCCAGCTCACCTGTTTCCAGCAGAGTCTTGAGGTCGGCCAGGACGCGTGGCCAGCCGCGGCTGATGCTCTCGAGTACCTTGCTGCCCGGCATGAAGCCGTCGTGGACGACGGTGAGTTTCACCAGGCCACCGGTGTCTTCGAGGTGAAAGGCCACCTTGGAGCGCGGCTCCGGCGTCCCCCCATCGCACGTCGATGTCCTGTTGTGCCACGTGTAGGCGAGGCGGTTGAACGGATCGGATTCCAGGACAACCTGTTCGGGGTCATCGGCGATGCGGCCGTCGCCGGTCGTCACGACGATGGTCGAGCCAGGCCGCCAGTCCGACTCGAAGGTGTATCCGGCCCAGTAGCGCCGGGTGAAGGCGGGCTCCGTCAGCGCCTGCCATAACCGTTGCGGTGTAGTGCGGATGTAGGTGGTGTAGACGAATTCGGGGTTGCCGGTCATGTCCAAGGGGGTCGCTTCCAAGGCTTGTTTCAGGTCCGCTAGGGCCTCGACGCGGGCCCGGTCGTACTGGTTGATCCATCGCTGTGCGATCTCGTTGATCGGCGCGGCGTTGAGATAGTGGAACTTCTCCCGGCCCCGCCACACCGCGGTGACCAGGGTGGCCTGCTCCAGGACGGCGAGGTGTTTGCTGACGGACTGCCGTGCCATGTCCAGGCCGGCGCACAGTTCCCGCAGCGTCTGACCGTTGCAGGCGTTGAGACTGTCCAGGAGCCGGCGTCGGGTCGGATCGGCCAGTGCCCGGAAGACCTCGTCCACGGGCGCGGTCAGCTCCAGCTGCTGGCGCGGGGCATCTCTGCGACGGGCTGCCAGCCACCGTTCTCCAGCCCGCTCTTCAGGCTGAACAGGAACTGCCCCCACCGAGTGGAGCAATGGTGCATGAACTCCACCGGCTCACGCCAGTTCGCGTGGGTGAACTTTACGACCGTCTCCTCCGGCGCGGGTCCGGGGTAGATATCGAACGTGATCGTAGTGCCGACCCACTCTGCCGGACCGTCTACACAATCCCACGCCACTCGTTTACCCGGGACGAGCTCGGCGACTTGCACGGTGAGGACGGGCTTTTCCCCGCCGCCGAACTCGAGTTCCTTCTCGGCGTCGCCGCTCGTGGGCATCCACCACTTCGACACCCCCTCGGGCGTGCTCACGGTGTCGTAGACCCTCTGCTGTGGGGCGTAGACGCCCACACGGTGCCGAATATCGGCCATGGTGATTCTCCTCTGCGATAGGCAGCCTTTCGGCTGCTCATTACGATTATGCAGCCAATCGGCTGCATGTCAACCGCGACCGGGATTGTGCCCGCACATCACCAGTCACCGGCTTGCGTTCAGGGACGGGGGACCGGGTGGCGGGCACGATCGAATCGAATGCCAGGCTGCACCCCTCGTCGGGAGCGTCGGGGTCGCGCAGGGGGCGCGGTCGGCCACCGAGGTCCGGGAGCACGAAGCTGTAGTGCCCGTCCAGGCCGAGGTGGGCGCGGATGAACGCCGACAGCCGCGCCACATCATCGTCGAGAACCGGATAGCCCTGTTCGCGCAGGGTCGTTGCACGCCCCGGTGATCACGTCGTGGTCGACCTTGCGGGCGTCCAACAGATTCGCCGGCAGCCTCGTCGTCGGTCGTGCGGTCAGCAGCTCGGCCAGCGTCTTCGTTGCCGCCAGGACGGCCGCGCCGTCGGGTGTCGCGCCGAAGACCACCTTCGCCATCATCAACGGCAGGAACGGTTTGACGGTTCTCAGCTTGCCTGCCAGCTCGGCCAGGCGCTGCCTGGCCAGCTCGGCGTCTCCGGCCGGCACCAGCTCCTCGATCGCCTCAACCGCGTGACGCAGCTCCGATTGCGTGACGGTCTTCTCGATGATGTCGCACACCATGCCGAGGCCGACGTGGGAGTTGATCTCGACCATTTCCAACAGCACCTTCACCGCCGAGGCGAGCTTTCGGGCGTTGCGTGACACGCGGGGATAGCGGCGCAGCTTCTCCTCTTTGGACTGTCGCTCGGCCTTGCCCAGCAGTCCGCCGGTCATCAGCAGGTTGAACACTTCCAGTACGTCGTCGACCGCCCGCGCCAGCATCGCCTTGGCCGTCGCCGCCAGCACCGCGATCTGCTTCTCGCGCGGTTTCAGCCGCTGCTGCCTGGGCCCTAGTGATCACCAGTTCCGCGTCCGCGTCGTCGCCGTACTCCGCGCTTACCTACCCGAGGGACGGAAACAGCGGCCTGCTGCAGGTGTGGGGCTTCCACGAGGCGAGATCATCTGCCGCCGGGTCACGCGGTGAAATCCCAGCAGACATTCATCGAAGAGGCTGCGGCGAGTGCCCTGTCCACAGCCCTGGCTACCCTACTACAGGAATCTCTTCTAGGAAAAGAACTACATGGCGCCGGATTTTATGTGTCTCACCTGCCGAAATATCGGATCTGTGTCCGTGAGGTATGCGTGGGGAGTCCGCAGGTTATGCGTGCGCTCCAGGGAAAACAGTGATCGGCGGGTCCGCAGGATATGCGTGGATAACTCGGGTCGGCGGCACAACCGCACATCTGAGTTGTGGATAACGTCGGGTAAATATGCGTGGATAGCTCCGCGCCTTCACCGTCCGCGTCTTATGCGGACTGATCTGGCGGTTTGTCACGCATACCCCGCGGACGGTCCGACGACCACTCCCATGATGACCTGCGGTTGCCTGTTCGCGTGGAGCCCTTGAGCGGGCGCGCGGGCGCATATCTAACGGACGAAGGTTATCCACCGTCCGCGAGATATGCGCGGGGAGCGTGTAGGTGTCCGCAAGCTATGCGTGCGGTGTCCGCCAGATATGCATGCACCAGCCGGGCAATCGTCTAGTGACGATGAGGCCATGTCCGCGAGATATGCGTGATCGTCTGGGATTGCCGCCTCGACCAGTGGCTGTCCGCAGGCCATGCGCGGTGATTCGTGCAGCGTCCGCGAGCTATGCGTGCAGTCTGGCGTTGCGTACGCGGCTTTGCGCTATTCAGCCCTGCTGCGGCTCTCTGCTGAGAGCTCGGTCCAGAGCGGGTCCCTAAGTTTATGCGTCGCGGCCGCTGCCGTGGAACGGCCGACAGGTCTTGCGATCTTCCCGGCGTCGCGCGCATACCGTGCTGACATGGCGAGCGCGCTGACGTGGCGATGTCCGCATGTTATGCGCGAAAGAGATCGAGTCCGATGATCCTGTGATGTCCTACCGGCGACCCGCCACACTGGTGACAAGAGCCGAACGTCGCAGAGCGCGCATGCGCTTGCCCGCCCGCGCGCCCCGCTCGCCGCCGATCTACCACAAGCTTCGTGATGTAGTTCGCCGAGCGCGCGATGTGGCGTCTGGGTATCGGCCCCGATTCGCCGGGGTCCCACGTCTGGGAACATGTTCGGACTTGGACCCGACCGCACGAATAGCCTGTGTCCCGGAAGCTTGCAGTGACCCTCGATATGCCTGTGGGCTTCCAGCTAAGTGGGTTTCACCTTCATATCCAGGGAGCTCGTCGATGGTCGATCCGGGGGTTGTTCCGATTGCGATCGTTGGCATGGGGTGTCGGTTCCCCGGGGGAATCGCCTCTCCACAAGCGCTGTGGGCGTTTCTCTTGTCGGCTGGGTCAGCGGTCGGCTCGATTCCGCTGGAACGCTGGGACAATAGTCGATTTCATGATCCCGAGATGGCGCGACCCGGCACGATGTACATGCAGCACCTCGCTGCGCTGGACAGCATCGATTTGTTCGATTCATCATTTTTCGGGATCGCCTCGGCCGAGGCAGATCGCATGGATCCGCAGCAGCGGCTGCTGCTCCAGGCGTCCTGGGAGGCGTTCGAGGACGCCGGTATTGCACCGGACAGCTTGCGTGGCTCCCAGACAGGTGTGTTCACAGGGGTAAGCCTCACCGACTACTACGAGATCCAGAAACGGGATCCCGCCGCAATCAACTCGTTCACCAATGCCGGTGGTGCGCTGAGCATTGCCGCCAACCGGCTGTCGTATTTCTACGACTTCCATGGTCCGAGCCTGAGTTTGGATACGGCCTGTTCCTCCTCGCTCATGGCCGTGCATCTGGCCTGCGAGAGCCTACGGCGCGGGGAGAGTTCGTTGGCTGTGGCGGCCGGTGCCAACATCATTCTTCGTCCAGAGAGCAGCATTGGGTTCTGTCAAGCGGGGATGATCTCCCGGCAGGGCCTCAGTCGCGCTTTCGACACCAGCGCGGACGGTTTCGTGCGTGGTGAAGGCATCGGTGTGCTGGTCTTGCAGCCGTTGGACCACGCAGTGGCACAGCGGCGCAGAATCTACGCGGTCCTTCGCGCGAGCGGCACGAACCAGGATGGACGGACATCGAACCTGCACTTTCCGAGTGTGGATGCACAGAAGGCTCTGCTGGCTGAGATCTACGAACATGCCGGGGTGGAACCGGCAGACGTGTCCGCCATAGAAGCACACGGAACCGGCACCCTGGCCGGAGATCGGGTCGAATGCCAGGCACTCGGCGAGGTTCTGGGTATGCGGCGCTGTGCACCGCTGCCGATCGGGTCGGTGAAGGGCAATCTCGGACATACCGAGGCCGTATCCGGTCTCGCAGGTTTGATGAAAGCGGCGCTGTCCCTGCATCATCGTCGCCTGCCCGCGCACCAGCACTTCGTGCGGCCACATCCCGATCTGACGTTGGAGGCATGGGGGCTTCGGGTTCCGCAACAGACCGAGCCGCTACCGGCTCGTACTGAACCGCATGTGATCGGAGTCAACAGTTTCGGCTTCGGCGGCAGCAACGTGCATGTGATCGTGGAGGAGGCTCCACCTCGATCCGTTCGTGCGACCGAGCCGGGGCCGCTCTTGCTGCCGTTGTCTGCGAAAACGCCAGCTGCACTTCAAGCATTGGCCATCGGGTATCACGAGATGCTGGCTACGACGGATGTGAGCGTTCACGATGTGTGCTTCAGCGCTGCTGTCCATCGAGCACACCATCGGTATCGAATCGGTTGTGTGGCGCGCGATCGGACTGGGTTGCTGGAGGCCCTTCGTGCCGTCGGAACCGGGGACCGCGAGTTCGGTCGCGCGCCCGAGCAACCTCTTTCTCTGGTCATGGTTTTCACCGGGAACGGGCCCCAGTGGTGGGGGATGGGCCGGCAACTGCGTGAGTTCCATCCGGTGTTCGCGAGGACGCTTCAACGATGCGACGAGTTGCTATCGGCAATGGCCGACTGGTCGTTGCTTGACGAGCTGGCCGAACCCGAGGAGACCTCGAGATTGCGGCTCCGCACCGATATTGGGCAATGTGCGCTGTTCGCAGTCCAGGCAGCGCTGTTCGAGTGCTACCGCGAGTGGGGTATCGAGCCGACCACCGTAGTAGGGCACAGTGCTGGTGAGATTGCCGCGTTCTATGCGGCGGGTGTCTATTCTCTTGCAGACGCGGTGAGTATCGCGTATCACCGCAGTCGGTTGCAGGAGACCACCAACGGGTCCGGCGCGACGATCGCAGTGGGCATCTCCGATGAACGCGCCCGCCACGACCTCGAGGACGCTGGTCTGAGCGCCCGCCTGGCGGTGGCCGCGATCAACGCCCCGGACGCCGTCACCCTCGCTGGCGAGGCCAGTGTGCTCGATTCGTTCGTCGACCGGTATCGAACGGAAGGGGTGTTCGTCCGGTCTCTCGGTCTGCCCTACGGGTTTCACAGCGCGCTGATGGATCCGCTACGCGAACCGCTGCTGCTCGCATTGGCCCATCTGCGCCCCCATCCGCCGCGGATCCGATGTGTCTCGACTGTGCTCGGCCGCGCCTTGATGGCAGGCGAAGGAGACGCCGCCTATTGGTGGCGCAACACTCGCGAGACCGTGCGTTTCGCTGACGCGATGCGATTGATCATGGCCGAGGGACCCGCAGTGTTCCTCGAGATCGGTCCTCATCCCGCGTTGCGGTCCTACCTGCATTCGTGCGATTGCCGCGGGGACCAGGTCGTGCTCGGTTCGTTGCGTCGTGACCGGCCCGAGCACGAATCACTGCTTGCCTCCCTGGCGGACCTGTATCGGCTCGGCATCCCTGTGGACTGGGGTTCGGTCCAGCATGGCAATTTCGTTTCCGTACCAACCTATCCGTGGCAGCTCACCAGGCACTGGAAGACGCCACGACGTGAGCAAAGGTGGGTGGATCGCGTCCAAGTACATCCAGTGCTCGGTGCTCGGTTGCCCGCGGCCTGCCCGATGTGGGAACAATCGCTGGATGAGCCTGGGTTGTCGTATTTCGCGGATCATCGTGTGGGATCGGCCACCGTGGTGCCGGGAGCGGCCCTGCTGGAGGGCGTTCTCGCGCTTTCGCGCGAGATACACGGTGACAAGCCCTGCACGGTAACGAATCTCGTGTTCCATCAGGCGCTAGTGTTGGATTGCTCTCGCGTACTTCAGACGCGGTACTCGCCCGAAGACGGTGTGGTGCGGTTCAGCAGTCGGCCTGTCACGGGCGAGACGTGGGTCCTGCACGCCTCCGCGCGCCTGGATCTCGGTGCGAGCACGTCGTGTCAGGCAGCACCGGAGCAGCTGCGCGGCCAATGCTCGGCGAGGGTCGACTGCGACGCAATCTACACGCGCTACGCCGAGCTCGGCCTGGCATACGGTCCGGCCTTCGTTCGGCTGGACCATCTTTCGCATGGCGCCGGGGCGGCTGTGGGCGAGGTGTGCGCCGACGGACTCGACATCGCCGGGTACCTCCTGCACCCCGCGCTGCTCGACGGCGCATTCCAAATGATTCTCGTCGGATTTCTCGACGGGGACCCTGTGGCACACCTGCCGGCGTGCATCGAGTCGTTCCGCTACTACCCCCCGCCCGACCCGGTCACCCGAGTATGTGTGGGGTTGCGCTTGTCGCGGATAGGGATTCGAGGGCTCACCGCGGAACTGACACTCGCGACACCCCAGGGCACAATTCTCGCAGAGGCCGAAATCCACACCAACAAGGTCGATCTCGTCGGTGCCGGGCACGCGTCGAGATGGCTGGACTGGATGTACACCGAGGAGTGGGTTCCCGCACCGATCGATGAGTCGGCGCCCGTGCCGGAGATCGCCGCACTCCACGACGGGCTGCTTCGGCAGCGGAGACGACTGGCCGACGAGTGTTCGCTCGAACGCTACTACCGGACCGACCTGCCGCTGAGCGAACGGTTGGCGCTGTTGTTCACCCTCGATGCCCTCCGGAAGTTGGGCGCCTCCGGTGAGGTCGGCGCAGTGTGGCGCCCCGAGCAGATGACCGCCGAACTAGGGATCCTGCCCAGACATCGTGAACTGGTGTCCGTGTGGTGTGAGTACCTGCACGATGCGGGGTACACCGACGCGGACGGTGTGGTGCGCCAACCGCTTCCCGCCGACCCCACCGGCGCTCTGCTTGCACAGGCGCTGCGGGACTGCCCCGGATCCCAGACGGAGCTGTTGCTGATCGCGCGATGCGGTGAACACCTGGCTGGCATGCTGGCCGGAGATATCGACCCCGCCAGCCTCCTGTTCTCCGGCGAGCACGTACGAGACCTGGGAGACCTCTACGAGGCTGGCGTGACCGAGCGCATGAGCAATCGGATGGCACAAACACTGCTCGAGCAAGTGCTGGCATCTCTACCTGAGGGCCATGACCTTTCGGTGCTCGAGCTAGGCGCGGGCACCGGCGGCACCAGCACCTACCTGCTGCCGCTGCTGACCGATCGGCCCGTTCGCTATGTCTTCAGCGACGTCTCACCGTTGTTCCTCGACCGGGCGCGGAGCAAGTACAAAGACATCGCGACGGTCGAATACCGCCTGTGTGACCTGGAACTGCCGTTGACCGACCAGGGTTACCAGCCAGGGGAGTTCGATCTGATCGTCGCGCCGCACGTACTGCACGCCACGGCGGATCTGCGTTCGAGTCTGCAGCGCATACGTGAACTGCTGGCCGACAGAGGAGTTTTGTGCCTGCTGGAGCCATCGCAGACGATGCGCTGGCAGATGCTGTTGATCTTCGGCACGCTGAAAAGTTACTGGGCACGGAAAGATACAGACCTGCGTCCGCGTCAACCGCTACTGTCAGCGGACGAATGGCGCGATCTCCTGCGCTCCTCGGGCTTCGCCACGATCGTCGACCTCAGCGGCGACGAGCTTCCAGAACCCCCGCACACCGTGATGGTCGCCCAGCACCGCAGCGACAACCACAAGCCGCGGCCGACTCCGCCCTCGGCCTTGATCGTGCCGGACTCGACGGGTCTCGCCGAGCGCCTCCACGAGCGATTGCCTGACAGCCAAGTGCAGCGTGGGCTCGATGTATTGCCAACTAGCGCACAGCATCTCATCTGCCTCTGTGCCTATGACGACGTGACTGATGGCGACAGCGCTGCCGCGCTCCTGGAGGCGGCGCGACGAATACACCAACGGCTTGTGACGCTGCTTCAGCAGCCCTGGAAGGAGCCGCCGCGCCTGACCGTGGTCACGGCGGGAGCCTTCCACGGACCCGGCGACACCCGCGGCACGCGACTCACGCACGCGATGGTCGCTGGCTTGGTTCGGACTGCGATTTCCGAATGCCCCGAATTACGTCCCCGGATCATCGACATCGGACCGCCCGTCGATTCTGCCAGTGTGCCGGCCTATGCAGAGGACGACCTCCGCACCCTGGTCGCGACTCTCGTCGACGACAATGCAGACGGCGAGCTCATCGTGCGTGACGGGCACCGATACCGCAATCAGGTGACCAAGCTCCACGCCATCCCACAAGCGTCCACCGAGTCGGCACTGTTCGGCGACACACTGCACTACGAATTGGTGGCAGAGCAGACCGGCGCCTTGGACTCATTGCGCCTGCACGCGCGACCAGACCGTTCCCTTCGACCAGACGAGGTGGAGATCGATGTTGTGGCGGCCGGGCTGAACTACCACGACCTGGCACTTCTTATGGGAACTCTGCCCGAGGCGGAGTCCGCACGCGGACACATGGTGCTTGGCGTGGAGTGTGCTGGTCGAGTGCGAGCGGTTGGCTCGGCCGTGCGCAGATTCCGGCCCGGCGACGAAGTCCTCGCCTGTGGTGAAGTGACCTGCCTGGCATCGCGCGTCGCGCTCTGCGAAGACCTCGTGGTGCCCAAACCGCCGACACTGAGTTTCGAGGAGGCCGCCGGGGCCGGACTCTCTTATCTCACTGGCTGGTACGGTCTGCACCAGCTCGCGCGACTGGAGGCTGGGGAGCGGATCCTCATCCACAATGCCAGCGGCGGTACGGGCCTCGCGGCGGTAAATCTGGCACGCTGGCAAGGCGCCGAAATCTTCGCGACCGCCGGCACCGAAGACAAGCGCGCCTACCTGCGGGCTCTCGGTGTCAGGCACGTCTACGACTCGCGCACACTCGATTTCGCGACGGCGATTCGTGATGAGACGAACGGCGAAGGCATCGATGTCGTCTACAGCGCCCTCGGGGGCGACTGCGCGCGCGAAAGCCTGGGATTGCTACGGCGTTTCGGTCGCTACATCGATCTCGGCAAGAAGGATATGCTCGACAACCAGTCGATGCCGATGGCTTCGTTCCGCTCGGCAGTTAGCTATCACGCGGTGGATATTGCCAAGCTCACCAGCTTTCGACCGCGGGTAGTGCGGGATTTGTACACCGCGTTGATGCCGCTGCTTGCCGCACGTGAACTTCCGGCGCTGCCGATCCGGCTGTACGAGCTGACCCAGATCGGCCAAGCCTTCCGGACCATGCAACGTGCTGGACATATTGGGAAACTCGTTGTCTCACTGCGGAACCCATGGTCCCGGGTGCAGCTGCCACCGAGCACATCGATGTGGAGCTGCCATCCGGGCGGCACCTACCTTGTCGCTGGAGGGGTGCGTGGTTTCGGATTGGCCACTGCGCGCTGGCTGGCCGAGCGCGGGGCAGGCCACCTCGTGCTGTGCAGCCGCAGCGGCATGCCGGACGCCGACACCGTAGACATACTGACCGAGATCCGGGCCATGGGGGCGGTGGTCGAGCTGCACGCTCTCGACATCACCGAGCGAGCTCAGGTCGACAACCTCGTTCACGGCCTGCGTGCAGCGGGTCGGAATCTGCGTGGTGTTGTGCACGCCGCAATGGTGCTCGACGACACACCGTTGCTAGCCATGGATGAGCAGACGTGGCTTCGAGTGCTCGCCCCCAAGATGCTCGGCGCATGGAACCTACACCAGGCCACGCAAGAATACGACTTGGACCTCTTCCTGCTCTACTCCTCCGCCAGCGCGCTGCTCGGCAGCGCCGGCCAAGCGAACTACGTCGCGGCAAACACCTTCCTCGACGCACTCGCGGCCTACCGACGTGCACGTGACCTACCGGCAACCAGCGTGCGCTGGGGCGCGATTGCTGGCAGCGGGCACGTTGCCCGGCACCCCGAGATGCTGCGCTACCTCCACGGGCTGGGCATGGGGGACACCCTACCCGCGCAGAACTGGGCGTGCCTGGAACACGCACTGCAACAGGACCTGCCCACGCTGGCCCTGCTCGACATGTATTGGCCCACCTACGCGTCACAGCTCGTCTCACCTGCTGCGCGAGCGCGGTTCGCGCGTCTGTCGGCAACGGGTGAGCTGCCACAAGTAGGTTGGGACAGCGACGAGGAATACACGGACAGACCTAGCACCACATTCGTTTCCGTACTCCGCGGCTTGTGCGATATCGGCGTCGCGGAGGTGCACGACGACCTGACCCTGACGGAGTTGGGTATCGATTCGCTACTGGCGACCGAACTGTCGGTGCAGGTGAAGAAGCAGCTCGGCGTTGACCTGCCGGTCATGTCGTTGCTCAACTGCGAAACTCTCGCCGACATCCGGCACCTGATCGAGCGTTGAGTGAGGAGTGCCGCTCTTTGGCGCACGACCTCTTCGCGTACCCCTCTTGCTTGACGCTGTTGCGAGCTGGCGGGCGTGCCTCGGACCGATCAGTCCTGTACACCGCATTACCGTGACCTCCTAGATGCTCGCCGATCCTGGGCGGGCCTTGCTGAGCCTGACGGATCCCCGCAGCCAAGTGACTCGACTGGAAACGCAAGCTGGCTGAGCCGGTAACGTTGGAGGTGCCCAGCCTGGTTGGAGCACACGGCGGGTAGATGCTGAGAACCGACTGCATACATCCGCACGACTGTTCCAGCACCTGTGCGCCCTGAAGGTATTCCCATCCATGGGAACTGGCGGGAATCCTGCCAGGCTTGGGCCATGCCACGTCCCAAACGCACTCCGTTGGATATCGTGCGCGCTGCTGCCGAGGTGTGGGATGGTGAGCAGGAGGTCGGGTACCTGGCTCGTGTGTTCACTCAGACGTCGCTGCCGTATCGCGATCCGGGGGATGTCCGGGCGTGGGGTCGCCGCAACGGTGATCTGTCGCTGACGGTTCAGCCCGGGATGACCACCGACGACAACAACAAGCCCGTGTCCATCGGCTACCCCTACGGAACGATGCCGCGGTTGATCCTGACGTTCCTGTCGACCGAGGCGGTGCGCACGGGTTCGCCGGATATCGTGCTGGGCGAGAGCCTCACCGACTTCATGGGTGCGATGGGGTTGACCGCGACCGGGGGCAAGAACGGTTCGCTGACCCGAATGCGCACCCAGTCGCATCGGCTGTTCAACGCCACACTGACCATCGAATACAAAGGCGACGCCAACCGCCGCATCGGCGCGAAACTGCATGTGGCCAGCGCCTACAACATCTGGTGCGGCACCGAGGAGCAGCCGTCGCCGTTCTCTTCCACGGTGCGGCTCAGTGACGAGTTTTACCGTGAGGTCACCGCGCACCCAGTCCCACTGGACATGAACGCCATCAAAGCACTGGGCGGGTCGGCATTGCGTCTGGACATCTACGCCTGGCTGACCTATCGCATGTTCTCGGTCAAACGCACCACGACAGTGCCATGGGAGTCGTTGATGGTGCAGTTCGGTTCGGCCGCAGACACTTCCGACCGTCGCCGACGTCATCAGTTTCGCCGCGACTTCACTGATGCGCTCAAGCAGGTGTTGGTGGTCTATCCACAGGCCAACGTCGACACCACCGATACTGGGGTCGTCCTTCGCCCGGGCCTGACTCATGTCCCGATCTCGCCTGGTCTCCGGGCGCTTGCTCGGGTCTGAGGCGTGCCTGCCCAGATGCTGATCCACTGCCCCGATTGCAGCGGGGAGCAGGCGGTGTCTCAGTTCTGGCCGACGTGGTCGACGATTGGAGTCGGCAACTCACCGACGGCATTGTCCAGGCGTCGCGCAAGGACCTGATCGAGTAGTTCGGCCACCGCGCAGGTCGTGACCAAGTATGGCGGCCGGCGCCGCCGCGCCGCCCGCTGTTCCGGAGTGGTTGTCCGGGTTCGCTCACAGGGACATATGAGAGCTCTTTCCCGCAGCGACGATCCGCCTCGCTCTCGACGGCGTGTGTCTCGCCCTGGCCGAGCAACTGTTCGGAGCGGCGCGCAGTGTACCCGACACGGTGGTGGTGTCGGTGTCCTCAAGCATCAGCGGAGGGGGTCATGATGGGTGGCTTTGCGGCTGGCGGCCGTACCGGCAACACCGAACACACCGCCGCATTGTGCTGATCCGCCTCGTTGGTGCCGACCTGCGAGATCCGCGCGATCCCTGGGCTGTCGGTGGTTGTCACTGGCTGCGCCACGGGCGCGGTGCCAGGCTGCTGGGCACAGGTGAACCCCCTTGACGCCGAAATGGCCCCGCCTCGGCGGGTGCTGGTGCAGGGGGCCAGTTCAAGCAGGTCGTGGTGGTCTATGCGCAGGCCAACGTCGACACCACCGACGCTGGCGTCGTACTGCGCCCGGGCCTACCACACATCCCTATCTCTCCTGGCTTCCGGGCCTTGGCCCGCGTCTGAATCCCTATCGATAGCACCCTTTTCACTGGCATATGGGCGCCGAAGCCATGCGATCACGCCTTGGTCGGGCGTCGGGAACTCAGTTCGAGTTCCACCTTTCTGCGAGGCCTCAGCGCTACGGAGGGAATCGGTGCGTAGGGGCCGGACGAATGCAACGAGATTCGGAATCGGGTGAGCATCGAGGCGATCAGCAACGAGGCTTCGATGAAGAAGAGGTGCTTGCCGAGGCACTGGTGTGGGCCGCCTCCGAAGGGGAAGTAGGCGTAGCGGTGTCGGGCTCCTGCGCGGTCGGGATGGAACCGTTCCGGATCGAACTGTTGGGGTTTCGCCCATACGGTGGGTAGACGGTGGGTGACGTAGGGGCTGAGAACCACGCGGGCACCACGGTCCAGGTGGACACCATTGATGTCGACGGGATGCCCGACACTGCGGGGCAGCACCCAGGCAGCCGGGTACAAGCGCAACACCTCCTCGAGGACCATCCGTGTGTAGCGGAGTTCAGGGAGATGATCGGGCCTGGCAGGGCCTGGGCCGACGACCGAGTCGACTTCGGCTTGAAGCCGTTCAGCTACCTGTGGATGCGCGTGCAGTAGCGGCCACAACCACGTCAGTGTTACCGCAGTTGTCTCCACCGAAGCGCTGTGTGTGCTGACCAGGTCGTTGCGGATTTGGCGTATCTCGGCATTCGTCTCTTGCGAACGGGCACGACAGATGGTGGAGATCACGTCGCTACCCGCGTTGGACTGTTCAACGGCTGCCCGTACCAGGGGCATCACGACATCGTCTACTTCGGAGACTGCTCGTCGGGTCGCACGGTCTCCGGGTAGCGGAACCCACGAAGGCACGGAGGGAAGCAGTATTCGCGAGGTGATCGAGGAGGTGAATCGTGTATAGGCGGGCAGCAGCCGGTCGGTGTCGTGGCGACTCAAGGCACCACCGAAGAGGATCGTGACGACGATGCGATCGATCACCCGCGTGAATTCGGTGTTGGCGTCGAACAGCGTGCCGGTCTTCACGAATCGCGCGTCGATCTGGTCAAGCCAGCTGTCGATAACGTCCGGTATGAGCACTGACAGGGAATCCAGATGGCGAGTCGTGAACAACGGTTGGAGCATCGCTCGGCTGGCCCGCCACGGATCTCCCTCGCTGAGGATTCCGGGACCAACAAGCCGGCGCAGCTGCTGCCACATCGCTCCTTCTCGGGGGAACGCCTGCCATTGTGTACGCAGCACCTGCTGCACATGCTCGGGCTCGGTGATCAGATGAATCTGGCCGGGTCCGAAAGCGATACGCACAATTTGTCCTGGTGCGGCGCTCGCCAGCCTTTTCAGGCCTTCGGCTGGGTTGGGGGTCAGCGTCCATAACGCTCGCGGCGCTCGAACCGTGTGCGCTGCCCGGGTTCCCATGATCTTTCCCCTCTGTGCAAATGAGCTTCAGGGACTTCCGCCCGCAGGTCGTCGGCTCTGCGTCGCGTCGCTACTAGCTTCAGACTTGCGCGACGGCGGAATCGGTCACGCACGGCCGCATCGAGCCTCTGTCCGATGACCAGCATTGTTCACTCTGTCGTCCGATGGTTTTGAGTGCTCATTGCAGCAGATGTAATCAGGTCCGCGAAGCCGATAGTTCCCACCGCTGGTGATCGCGACCAAGCACAACGGGTTGATGCCCAGACCTTGGTTGACCGATGCCTCGAGCGCCGCGCCGTAGGGCTGGTGGGCGAAGATGGTCGACTCGTACAGGGTCTTGTCGTGAACGGCCGCGGGCGATGGGGAACGGTCCGCCGAGCGGGTCAACTCCCGAAACGGCTACCGCCACCGCGATTTCGACACCCGCGTCGACACGATCGACGTGGCGATCCCAAAACTGCGTTAGGACAGCTACTTCTCGGACTGGCTGCTCGGAGCGCCGCAGACGCACCGAACGGGCACTCAACTCGGTCGTTGCGACCTGCTATCTGCTGGACGTTTTTCCATCCGCCGCAGGTGTCGATGATGGCCCGCGACCTGGACGCCCAGGTCGAAGCGTTCCGAAGCTGGCGTTCTTTCGCGATCTGGTCGCAGCCGTCGGCGCGACGCTGCCCGGTGCGGCCGGGCAGCGGTGGCGCACCCACTACACGGTCAACCTGATGTCGGTCTGCCCGAAAAGTTCTTGGTCGTGGGTGCGCACGCTGCTGCACCCGGTGTTTGACCAGGCCGAACCGGAATCTGTTGCCGCGCAATACGACCGGATGCTCGACGCGCTCGAACAGAAACTGTCGAAAGTGCATGATCACCTCGACAACGCCCGCGCGGATCTGCTGGCGTTCACCGCGTTCCCGAAGCAGATCTGGCGCCAGATCGGGTCGAACAACCCCCAGGAACGGCTGAACAAGGAAATCCCGCGTCGCACCGGCGTCGTCGGCATCTTCCCCGACCGCACCGCCATGATCCGACTCGTCGGCGCGGTCCTAGCCGAGCAGCACGACGAATAGATCGAAGGCCACCGCTGCCTCGGCCTGGGCGCCTGGCCCGCTCCCGCTGCCTCACCGACACCACTGAACAACCCAGAATTCGATGAGCTTTGGCCTCGCATCAGCCAGCGTTCTCGCAGAGATCCGTAAGCGAGGATCGATGAGTAACAAGCCATCGGACAACTCCGAGGACGATGATCTCCAGGTTGCTGAGACTGGGCTGGTTCCTGGTAATGCTGGAGAGCCTCGGAGCCGCAGAACCGTGCTGGTCCGAGCCCTCCAGGGCACGGGCCATTCCAATGGAATAGGAGTAGAACGGCGTCTGCATAGCTCAGGTCTTAAACGCGCCGTTAGATGACGGCGCATCAAGTGGGTGCGCGTCAGGCGGTCATCGGCGCGAGCTAGCACTCGCCGATTCTGTCGCGCTCGCCTCGGTCGGCGTAGTAGCGATGACGCTGGACGGGTGTCTCAGTACTGGCTGGCGTGATCGGCGGTGGCGGGGGTCGGTGGCTTGCTGGCGGCCGCATCCAGGCGGCGCGCGAGGACGTGATCGAGCAGTTCGGCGACGGCGCGGGTCGCGATCAACCTGGCGATTGCGAGGTCCGATGTCAGCTTGGCGCGGTCCTGGGCGGTGTGTGCCGAGCGTTCGAATCGACGAATTGCCAAGGGCGTGAACAGGTCGGCGAAATATCGTTCGGCGACGCTGTCGCAGTCCGCTCGCAAGTGCTCGATTAATCGCATGGTGTCGGCCGTCGACTGCCCGGCATCGACCAGCCGCACTGCGAGGTCATAGACCTGGGGGCTGTCGATTCGGTAGACATCCAGCGGATCACTATTCTCCAGCAATGCTCGCTTGATCTCATCTGGCAGGTCAGGCTGTTCGTGGGTTCGATCGGGTGTGGCGGTGGGGTCGAGCGCCGGTGCACCGGTGCGGGCGGGGACTCCGAGGACGTCCGCGAGTCCGGCACCGCGATCCCATGCTTCGAGGAGTTCCTTGATCCCGTTCAGCTTCATGCCGCGGCCAAGCAGTCGGCTGATGGTTTGGAGTCGATCGAGGTGTTCTGTTCCGTAGTAGCCGATTCGTCCGCGCACTTCGGGTGATGGCAGCAGTCCGCGTTCGTGATATACACGCACGCTTCGCACCGTGGTGTCGGCGGCACGTGCCAACTCGTCGATAGTGAACTCGGCTTCTTGCGTTGCCATGGTATAAGCAAACCACACTCGGCGCCTTCCGACATGGTGCGCTCACTGACGCTCCGATGTCTGACGGCTCATGGGTGACGGGAATGATGTGCCAACATTCTAGAGAACGTACCGTTGTGTAACGGGACATTCTGGGTTACGGTTCAGATGTCGGTCGTCAGACTGGCATTTCCGGGGACTGTGGAGCAGCCCTGATGAACTACCCCTGCGCTGCGCGCGAAGCGGGTCGCACGTCGGGTCGGCGTGCGCCGTGTATCACCTCGGAGAATGCTATGAGCACCAGCCCTACTTCTGCACCGCGTTACCCTGTGCCGGCCCACGCCGGGGCGGGGGATCCATCACCTGGCCGATCGGCGGTGTCGCCGGTCGAACAGGCGCAGCGGCCGCCGTGCGCCGCAGTGCCCGACTGCTGGGATCTCGATATTGGAAGCCCCGCTTCCTGGCGGATAGCGGTCCAGACGTGCGGGACGTGCCCGCTGCTCGCGAAGTGTCACCAGCTGGCGGAATCGCTGACCGAGCGCGGTCAAGCGCCGCGAGCGATGATCTGGGCCGGCATCGGATATGACAACTCGGGCAACGTCGTAGAAAACCTGGATCGTTATCGCGTTGCCTCGAACGAGCATCGCCGGCTGTTGCGGATTGTCCGCAACGGTGAACGTCGTCCGCGTGCTGATGTGGCGGCCGATATTCCGCGGCGGCACATTGTGCTGGGGCGGGGATTGAAGCCGACCGGCACCTAGATGTGATCGAATCTCTTGACCAGCAGCAAAATTCGGCGACAGGTGTGGTGATGACCGCTCTGGCTTTGCAGATCGCTCCGGCACGGCTTTCGGCCGCCCGAGTCGGGGCAGATGGAATGTTGGAAGACGCGCGGGATTTGTCGACACCTGACAGTGGCGTGTGGGAAGAATGCCGCAAACTGTTGTCGGACTTGACTTCTGGCGACGAGGTCACCGGTGTGGGCATCGCCTGTGTGGGGCCGATCGACATGGCGGCCGGGGTCGCCGCACCGCCCACTGTTCCGGATTGGCTGTCGGGGTTCGAACTGGGTGAAGCGGTTCGAGAGTTATTTCCTGCGGCTTCGATCCGTATCGCTCTCGACGGAGTTTGCCATGCGCTGGCAGAGCAACTGTTCGGAGCGGCACGGGGCGTGCCCGACACGGTGGTGGTCTCGGTGTCCTCCGGTATCAGTGGCGGCGTCATGATGGGCGGTTTCGTGGCCGTGGGCCGAACCGGCAATACGGGCCATATCGGGCATGTTCTGGTTCCCGGTTTCGACGAGCCGTGCCTGTGTGGCGGGCGGGGCTGTCTCGAAGCGATCGCCAGTGAACCTGCAATAGTCGAGTGGGCCCGGAGGCAGGGCTGGTCAGGAGCATCCGTCGCGGATCTGGCGGTCGCAGCGGGTGCGGGGGACCCCGTCTCAACGGCTGCCCTGGGGCGAGCTGGCACCGCATTGGGCCGGGCACTGGCGTCGGCGGCCGCGCTACTCGACATCGGCCTGGTCGTAGTTGGCGGGGAGGTTGCCGCAACGGGCTCGGCGTTCTGGGACCCGATGGGTGAGGCAGTGGCCATTCATGCTCGATCAAGCTTCCTCACTGGATTGCGGGTTGTGCCTTCGCCGCTCGAACGGCCTGTTCTCGCTGGTGCGGGCATCCTCGCGACACCGGCTCCGGCATAAAGCTTGCGGGTGGGACTCATCGACGGTTCGCCGCGCAGATGATGTTCGCCTTCGGACCTGTGTAGGCAACCGTGGGATGCATTGAACGGACCGTTAGCTGATGGTACATTGCACCCGCAGTCGTATGAGCCCTTAACTGGTGCGTTCCGGGGAGCGGGCGCCCGCACGGGTATCTGATGAGGGAAGTGACCCGGTGATTCCATGGGTGACGGTGGAAACGCTGGCTACCGACACCATGTCGGTGGTCACGGTGGGGGACGCTCCTAGGGATTTCGCCAGTCATCATCGAGTTCTACAGCGGTTGCTGGCGAAAACGCCCGCGGTCTACGACGGGATCACCACTCGCGGTGTGGTCGAAGCGCTCACCTCAGCACGCTCGGACGCCAGAAATCTAGACTTGGTCATACCCACGTCGACCGAGCCGTACAAACTTCTGATCCGCCCCGTGCCTGGGCCGGTGGGCGACGTGCACGGGGTGCGGTTCTGGCTCGGGCCCGCAGCGGACGTGCCGCCCCCGCTGCGACCGGCGGTAGGGGCGATCTGGGATCTAGACACACAGACAATTCATCAGCCACCCCAACTGACGACACTGCGGGGTGTGTCCGCTGCGGAATTCGTGCCACGCGCCTCAATTGCCGAGCTGTTTTATCGGCTGTCATTGTTCGATCGTCACGCCGAAGTGCTGGATCTGCTCTACGACCCGATTCCTGGGGAGAAATTGCAGATCGATGCCACTGTGGGACCTGGGGCCGTGGCAGGCACCGCGGCCCGATGGCGAATAACCATGCGTGCTCGAGATGATGAGCGAACGCGGGGGGCTTGGTGGCTCATCGAGGACATCACGTCAGACGATTCTCCGACCAGATGGCCAACCTTGGAGTATGTCGGTCTGCGCGAAGCCCACCGCCGCGCAGGGACACATCTCGCGATCGTCCAGCTCGCATATACCAGTATTTCGCACTGGCTGACCGACCCGGCCCCCTGGATACGCTGGGACTACCTGTTCCATCCGGTCGATGTGTTCCATCCGGATGACCGCGGTCGTCTGACTGCACTCGGTGATCGGCTCCGAGCAGGTGAAACGGCGGGGATCACGGTACGGGCACTCAACTACGCCGGTGGTCATACACCAACGTTGCTGATGCTGTATCCCTACCCCGGATACTCGACTCGTCAGTTGGTGATCGGGCAACTGGTGCGAGCCGCGTCGGATGTTCCGGTGACCGAAACCCATCGCCATCTGATGGAAATCACTAATCATCGACAACCGGTTGGTTATGACGAGCAATTGCTGCGTCGGTTGGAAGGACAGCGATATCCGGGAATATCGCCTGACCGTACTGTCCCCAGTCGTGGGAGCAACTAGCAAACTGAGGCCGGTCGGTTCTCGATACCATTTCGAGGGTGCGAACAGTACCTGGCGGTCATGTGGATACGGGCGAGGCTCTGCTGCGCCGTATGGCCGCTCAGCGGAGGCGTGGCGACATAATTGTCGGCGTTCTGGCAGTACTCGCTGTCCTCGGTGGTGGGCACACGGTTCTCGGTTGGTTGCTGCCCGGCACAACGGGTGAGTCCTCGAGTGAGCAGATGGTGTCGATCATCGGACACTCACAGCTGGCCGAGTCGTTCGCAGAAGAATTCGTGGTGGCATACCTGACCGCAACCGCAGGTGAGCAGGATCGAGTCAACCGCTATGTTTCCGCCGATCAGCAGGTCGCTCTGCCGCGCACGGCGAAGCAGCTATCCGGCTCGAGCGTAGTTCACGTCCGGCTGACCAGGACGATCGGTGATCTGGAAATCTGGTCGGTCACCGTCGCGGTAGCGAGCAAGGGCGCCATAGGAGATCGACAGTTCTATCGTGTAGCAGTCTCGGTTACCAATGGTGCGCTTCGCGCGCTCGCATTACCTGCGCAGGTGCCGCCGCCCCGTCAAGGTTTCAGCCTTGCTCTCGCCTACTCCGTACCGTGTGCCCCCGACTCTCCGCTCTCCACGGTCGCTGCGGGGTTCCTCCAGGCGTTCCTCGCTGGTTCCGGCGATATCAATCGCTACCTGACCACGGATGCCGGTATCACCGCGCTGACCCCGCCCCCGTATTCGCAGCTGGAAGTGTTGTCCGTCAAGTCGACCGATTCGCAATGTGGCGCAGGCGGTTCGCGCGGGCAGGTACTGGCCACCGTCGCGCCGAAGGCCGGTGGCGAGACCGCGCTGACGTTGGTCTATCCGTTGACGATGGTCCGAGCCGGAGGTCAATGGCAGGTGGAGGCGATGGACACGGTCCCGGTGCTTGCCGAACCGGTCGCGTTGTCCACCGACGATCTCGGAGTGGTTGCGGGCGCCAGCACGACCACGACTCCGACATCGACAGCGGTGGCGATACCGCGTGCGACACAGAAGTAGCCAGCGAAAGTGGACTCATCATGGCAAGTAATCTGGGCAACCTGCTCTATGGAGTGCTGCTCTGGATCCGCTGGGTGGGGCTGATCCTGATCGCCATCGTCGCTGTCGGGTTGCTCATCTCCGATGGCGCCAAGACGAAACTGTCGCCGAACCGGATCTTCGTGGTCGCCGCGTCGGCGCTGCTCGCGGCGGTCATGATCTGGGTGACGCCCACCTTGATCAATTACGCCCGCAAGGACGCCAACATGTATGTACCCAACTATCCGGTCGGTACGTACCAATGACCGAAGTGATCAAGGTGTTCACTCCGATCAAACGGGTTCCGACACTGATCGGAAAGGCGCAGAACGGACAGCGGCTGCCGTTCGGCCCGTACACGCTCCCACAAATTGCGGGCGGGGTCGTGATCATGGTGATCAGCTCCGTGTGCGCCATGAGCTTTCCTATCAATCCGGCCATCACTTTCGTGACTGGACTCATCGTGACCGGGTTCTCGGTGTTCGTCCTCGGCCTAGTGCCGTACACCGGTGTCCGACTGTTGTCCCGAGCACTGTGGATGGGCCGGCTCCTTGTCATCCGCAAACCGGTGTCGGCGTCGGGCATGCCCGCCGATGCCGACGGCCCCACACTGTTCGTCGACGAAACAGTGGTGATCATGCTTTCTGATCGTGAGACTGCCGAACGCCCGCGTGTTGAGCTGCTCTCGGCGACTTCACCGTCCGGACCCGAGGACATCTCTGATGACGTTCGGACGTGACATTCAGCCCACCGCAGCCATACGAGGGAACCTTCAATTCACGCGTGCGGGTCTGGTGACCGCGACGTACTTCGTCAGTCCCCTCGGTTACGGACTGCGGAGGTCGAGTGACAAGTTCGACGTGAAGATGGCTCATCATGCCCTGATCAACAACGTGCCGGACGGTTCGCTGTTGTTGGGGATCCAGGCACGGTTGAACACCGTCGATGTGCTCGAGAAGATGGTCGAAGGGGTCGACCTCGACGAATGCGAAGACTATGCCGCGGAAGTGGTCGCCGCCTATGACCGCGTGCGAGCTATCAAGCCGAGGACGCGGATCTTCCTGCTGTCGATTCCGGTTGGGACTGTCACCTCGGGAATCTCGTCGTTTACGCGGATGTGGCGGCGGACCACGACGGTGGACGTGGCGGCGATCTCACAGGCAGAACTGGATTCCTATCAGGAGAAGGCGAACGAGGTTCTGTCGCGGATCGGCGGTGATTTCGACCTGCGTCCGGTGCCCGCCGCGGTCTTTCAATGGTTGTGGGAGCACTACCTGACACGTGGCGCGGCGGAGGATCCGGTCGCTCCCACCCGGACCGGGGCGCTCGAAGATGCCACGGCGGCGGTGTTCCGGCCGGCCGTGCTCGATGAAGGCGCCCAAGCCGACCGAGACGGTCGTATTCGCCCGTCCTTCACACCCGTGATCAAGGTGGTGCAGCCGGACTCATCGATTCGGCCGTCCTACCAGGCACTGTTGACACCACGTTCGTTTCCCTACGCGGGTATGGCCTTTCCCGGTAGCAGCGAGTTCCTGAGTGTGCTCGACGGATTGGGTGATGTCACCGTCGACTGGGCGGTGCGGGTGTCGACGAAACCGGCCGACGCGGTCATCAAGAGCAATGAGGTGAGCCTGCGGCGGCTCGGTGAACAGATGGACCAACGGGATCAGGAGGTCTCTTTCGCGCAGAACACCTTGATGTCGAAGGCGCGGATGCTTGGTGAGTACAACAGTCACTTCGAGGTGAACAGCGGCGAATCGGAGGTGTCGTTCACGGTCGTGATCGCGGTCGGAGGATCGTCACGTGACGTCACGTTGGATGCGGTCAATACGCTCAAGCGCCGGTACAAGCGGTTTCAGATCGAGGTGACCGCGCCGGTGGGTGCGCAGGTCGATTTGTGGACGATGCTGATCCCCGGCAGCCCGCCGCGCCGGGCGTATGAGGACTTCGCCCACATCGTGCCTTCGGATATGTGGGCGGGTTTCGTGCCCTTCACCACCAGCCAGGTCGGGGACGACAGCGGCCCGGTGATCGGTGTGAACCTGCTGTCTGGGCACTACGAGCCCATCCATTTCGGGATCATGGAAGCCGCGCTGCACGATCTTTCGGCGTCGTTCGCGGTGACCGGTGAACTGGGGTCGGGCAAGTCCTACTTTTTGAAGCTCATGGCGGTGCTCGTCCACGATATGGGAGGGCAGTTCCTGGCCATCGATCGTAGTCAAGTAGGGGAATGGGAACATTTCGCTAGCGCGATCGACGATGCCGTTGTGATCGATCTGTCGAATCCGACTGTGTCACTGGACCCTTTGCGGCTTTTCGACCCGCGGGTAGCGGGGGAGCGGACCCTGGATTCGATTCTGCCACTGCTCGATCTGTCGCCGACTCATGGTGCCGGTGCCGCGGCCAGCAGCCTGTTGACGCCAAGAGGCATTGCCGAGCACGGCATTCGCAGCATGCTCGACCTCTACCGCACCGCGGGACGGTTGCGTGATCAGCCGGGTACCGGGCCGGATCTCGGTGATCTCGCGGTTCGGCTCGCGACGATCATCGACCGGGTTCCGGTGCTGTTCGATTCGGCATTGCCTCCGTTGCAGCTCACCGCCGCGGCGACGGTGATCCGCAGTCACAATCTGGCACTCCCCTCCGCGGAGGAGTTGACCACGCCGCATCTCTACGGTCGTCTGCCGCTGACGAAAAGACTTGGAACGGCGCTGTACGAGCTTGTTGGTGTCACAGCACGGGAGGCATTTCTCAGTGACAACGGCAGATTCGGCATGCTGGTCGGCGATGAGGCGCATCATTTCACGCAAACCCACGTCGGCGCCTCTGTGACTTCGGATTTCAGCCGGGACGGACGAAAGCACCTGGCTGCGATCGGACTGGCGTCCCACGATCCGGCGGCGGACTTCCAAGGGGCGGCGCACCATCTGATCCCCAACCGGTTCGTCTTTCGTCAACGTGACGAAACGCTGGCACGTAACAGCTTGGCCTGGTTGGGGGTAGATCTCGATGAGGCGCCGTTCCTGTTGCAGGTTTTGCGGGAAGAGACCTCTCCACCGGTGGGGCCTGGTCGTCAGGTACCTGTGGAGCGCCGCGGCGAGATGTTCATGCGGGACGCGTTGAACCGAATCGGACGCGGCAAGGTTCTCGGGCCCGCGCGCAACGATCGCGCCGCAGCGATCACCAGCACCCCCAGAACCGCCCGCGGGACGGCGCCTCTGCCGGCACGCGAGGTGACCCACCGTCAATCGCAGCGTAATCGTTTGTAGAGATAGGAGTTTCGATGTTCAGGCTCCTCGGTTGGGTTCCGCTTCGCGTGCAATTGCCCGCCATGGTGGTGGTGCTGCTCGGCAGCGTTGTCGTCGTTGTCGTGGCCGCCATGTGCGGCGTGAATTCGGCCGTGCTGTCGGATCTGCGCTACCAATGCGACAGTGCAATCGGGCCCGAATCCAAGACTGCGGTGTCACCCCGGTCGGTTCTGTCGCAGGGTGACGGAGATGGCGGAGGCGGCCACTTCGAGCGGCCGTCTGGGTTGCCGATGACCAACCCCTATGCGGAACAGACTATTCCGCAGAGCGGTCCATATGTATCGTCGTGGCTGCGTGACTGCCTGACCGCGATGCGATTCGCGCCGTATCAAGCACCGGCGCTGCAAACCCCCGCCGTGGGCATCGGCGTCGCCTGCGCTCGCCGGATCGCTCTCCAATTGGTCGGTCAGGTGCTGACCGCCGATGCAGGCGGTGACCTACCCGGTGATCGCGCCTTGCCGAGATACCTTGCCTACCACGCGTCCGTCGCCGAAGTGTCGGGCCGATGCGACGTGCCCGACGACCCCGATGATGCGTGGGCTATGACGGGCGTACCGGACCCAATCCGGGAACCGTGTGCGAACCCCCTGTCGCAGGGCACCGCGCCGACGGTCGTCGTACTCCCGGACACCATTGCCGCGCAAGGGATGTGCGGTCAGCGAGTCGAATATACCGCGACCTCAGCGGGTGATCTCGTCTTCTGGGACTATCGCGACAACGCTCCGACACAGGTCGGCGTCGCAGTGGAATCCACGTCGATGGTGACCATGGACTCGGCGACGAACCGAGTCGTCCAACTGCCTCTTCCGTGGGGAACCGATGTTCGGGTCAAACGTGTGCTGCCCAGTGACGCGACGTGATCGCACTGTTGGCGTCATACCGAGACTCCGGTCATAAGTGATGCAATATTGTTTGCGTTTGACATCCTTTGGCTTCGAGCATCGCCAGAACTTCTCTCGTAAAACTGATCAAATGCTTCTGCTGCAGCCGCTGGCGAATGGGTGGACTTGATCTTCTGGAACGCGACAGATTCCGAACCTTGCATTTCGTGCATCATGAAATCGACCTGGACACGCCAATCGGTGACAGGCTTCCCTTGAGCAGCTGCGAACGCCTCGAGTCGGTCACGGCGGCCGCCCTCCCACTGGCACAAGCCGATTGCCCCCTCGCCTTCGTTGTAGGCATCGGTTTTGAAATCCGATTCGGCCTGCATGTTTCCGAGGATTCCAGCTGCTTGCGCGGGGGTGAAGCCGTATTTTGTGGTCAGGTAGTCGTAAATCTCCTTGACCTGAACCTGCTGACCAGCGGTGATCTGACGCGGCTTTCCGTAGGACCCGGCGCGTGCATTGGGCGATCCTACTCCCCCTGTACGGCTGCTACTCCATGGTGAGCTGAGGGGGCTGCTGCTGACCGGATATGTCGGGGCTGGCGTGTAGCCTCCGCCCTGCGTGCTCGGGATAGGCACGCCACTGGCTGCTGAGAGCAGTTTTTCCTGCGCATCGGACACCGCCATTGCGGCCTTATCCACGATGTCGCAGACATCGGACATGGTTGCCAGCTGCTCATCGTTTGTCGGATGAGCTGTGACAATTCTCAAACGGCCATCGATTGCATTCGCGGATCTCTCTACTTCATTGCGAGCAAGGTTAGCGATCCTGGCTGACTTAGCAGCAATGTCTGCGATCTGGATATCCAGTGTGTTCAGGTGCTCCTGATACTTCCCCACCTGCTCCTTGTTGGCCTTGTACGCGGTCTCCATTTCGCTGGTTGCCAGCTGCTGCAAGCCCATGCCGCTCAAGCTCTTCAGGGTAACCGTCTCGGCGGAACCATTGCCAACCTTGTCCAAAAGATCTCGGAGAATCGATTCCGTATGTGTGACAAACTCATTGAGCAACGGAGCGTCGAGGACTCGGTGCAGAGAAATCGCGGTCGCCATGATTCACCTCCCGCGATGCGCGCTGCTGCCGCGGCGCCTGTCCGAGAACACGAGCTGCATACCACTCAGATTCCCACTCGCATCCTGCCTGCATGTCCCCACCGGTGAGAAAGCGACCGCTCGGCTAACAATGCTGGCCCGCCCCCAACCGGCTCCAGCGCGACATCAGTGGCCGAGGACTGCCGAGTCCCGACTTGCCACCACCGGGAAGTCGACGATGGGCTGGATACAGTCCGACCATGAGCCGTCGAAAGCGCTCCTGGACATGCCTTGGCATCGCGAGCGCACTCGTGCTCGGCCTTCTCGCCGGCTGCTCGCTGGACTCGGGTGACGAGCCGTGCGTTACCCAGCCCAACGGCACGCCGGTGACCGGGAAGAACTGGGCATCGGTCAGCGGCGGCCCGAAGAACTTGGCGACGAACCCTGAAATCGACTCCAGCTACCGATCCAGTATGGTGCCGGTCCGCGGTCGAACCTTCGCGGTGTCGACCGCGAACCCTCATGCGACAGAAGCGGCCTGCCAGGTGCTGCGGGCTGGCGGCACTGCCGCAGACGCGCTGGTTGCCGCCCAGATGGTACTCGGCTTGACCGAGCCACAGTCGTCCGGAATCGGCGGCGGTGCATTCACCCTCTATTACACCGCCGCTACCGGCACGGTCGATGCCTACGACGGCCGCGAGGTCGCTCCCCAGGGCGCCAGCGAAAACTATCTGCGATGGGTGAGCGAGACCGATCATCGTGAGCCGCAGCCGAATCCGCGCGCCAGCGGCCGCTCGATCGGCGTCCCGGGTGTGCTGCGAATGCTCGAATTGCTGCATTCCGAGCATGGCTGGCGGCCCTGGCGTGAACTGTTCGCTCCGGCGATCACACTGGCCGACCGGGGATTTCCGATCAGTCGGCGGCTGGCCGACCAGATCGCTGCCTCGGCATCGGATCTTGCGCGCGACCAGGCCGCACGCGAGTACTTTCTTCGCGCCGACGGGTCCGGCAAGCCCACGGGATCCAGGCTCACCAACCCCGGGATGTCGAAAACCCTGAGCGCCATCGCCTCCGAGGGCGCCCGCGCGTTCTACAGCGGTGCGATCGCCGAGGACATCGTCGCCTCGGTGACCACGACCAGCGGTGACCGTACCCCCGGGGTGATGACCGTCGCCGATATCGAAAACTATCAGCCCAAGAAGCGCACTGCACTGTGCACGGTGTACCGCCGCCACGAGATCTGCGGTATGCCGAATCCTTCGTCAGGCGGCATCGCCGTCGCGGCTATCCTCGGCATCCTCGAGAGCTTCGACTTACCGGCCCTGCCGCCCACCGGCATCGACCGCAATGGTGGAGTGCCGCGCCCCGAGGCGGTGCATCTGATCACCGAGGCCGAACGCCTCGCCTACGCCGATCGCGACAAATACGTCGCCGACCCGGATTTCGTCCCTCTGCCCGGCGGATCACCGAGCGCGCTGGTGAATCTCGGTTATCTGCGGCAACGGGCGCTGCTGATCAATCGGCTGCACACCATGGGAACCGCCGCACCCGGGGAGTTCGGAGCCGAGCTCGGTGTCGGCCCACAGCCCCGCGAGCACGGCACCAGCCACATCTCTCTGGTCGACAGCTACGGCAACGCCGCGACGATGACGACTACGGTGGAGTCTGCCTTCGGTTCCCTGCACATGGTCGGCGGCTTCCTGCTCAACAATCAACTCACCGACTTCTCGGCCAATCCTGTTGGCACGGAGGGGCTGCCGGTCGCCAACCGATTGCAGCCCGGGAAGCGGCCACGCAGTTCGATGAGCCCCACCCTGGTATTCGACCACAGCACCTCAGGCGAGCGAGGCCAACTGACACACGTCGTGGGGTCACCGGGCGGCGCCAACATCATCCAGTTCGTGGCCGAAGCCCTGATCGGGATGCTCGACTGGCGACTCAACCCCCAGCAGGCTGTGTCTGCCGTTTCGTTCGGCGCCACGAATTCCGCGGTCACGAGTATCGGTGGCGAGCACCCGTCGATCGATATCACCGACAACGGCATGCACGACTCCCTCGTCCGGCGACTACGCCAGCTCGGTCACCAGGTTTCGATCGCACCCCGCATCAGCGGACTCAGCGTAGTCCATCTCGATGGCGCAGGCTGGGCCGGCAGCGCCGACCCGCGCCGCGAGGGCGCTGTACTGGGCGACGGGTAGTACCGTTCCCGACACCGCAACGCGGAGTTCGATCCGGAGGAACCAGGTGCGGCCATGACGTCGAATTGCTCACCATCGCAGCGCAACAGCGCCGCCCCGGTTGCCGACTGGTGGTGCCAGGTGGATATACGCACAGTCCGGAACTGGCTGCGCGGCAATCGGGTCCGTCGTCGGTGGGCATGGTTCATGGCCGTCATGGTTGTGTTGGTGATGGCGAGCATCGGCGCCGATGCGATCGCCGCGGCACAGTCGGGCTCAGGCACAGAAGGCGGAGGCCGCATCGACGGCATCTCGTGGATGGACGTGCGCGATTCCTCAGGCGTGCCGGTGTGGCACTACGACTTCCTCACCAACACCGGGGGAATCACGAACCCGTGGTACACGGCGCTGTCGCTACTGTTGGGCCTGCTGTTCAACCTCTACATGATCATCGTGGTGACCGCGATCTGGCTGATCGGCTTCGTGTTGGAGTTCCGTTGGCTGACCATCTTCCAGCAAATCCTTGGAGGCGTCGCCCGCGGTTTGACGGGGGAGTTGGCCACTCCGATCGTGCTGGCGACGGCCGGCACGATCGGAGCAGTGTTCGTGGGGCACTTCATCGTTCGCGGGTTCTATGCCAAAGCAACGATGCAGGTGGTGACCATGCTCGCCGTCGCGGCCCTCGGAGTGATCTACCTGGCCGATCCGTTGGCCGAGGTGCTGTCTCCGCAGGGGCTGATGCTGCGCGGCAGAGATGTGGGGGTTTCTGTGGCCGCCGGCCTCAACGGCGACGCCCGTCCCAATCCGCAAAATGTGGTGACCTCACTGGAAGGTAGTCTCGCCGACGGGTTCATCCGCCGCCCATTACAGGTATGGAATTTCGGCCATGTCGTCGACGATGTGTCACCGATGTGCCGCTCAGCGTGGTCGACGGCCATGCGCTCCGATTCGGCTACTGCAAAGAATGTGCTGGCCAGCTGCGGTGATCGCGCAGCCTCCAGTCGCGCGGACAATCCCGACATCGACCAGTTGGGCACCGGTCTGCTGTTGCTCATATTCGCGGTCATCCTGCTGCTGTTCGGCCTCTATCTCGCGATGAAGGTCTTGGAGGCCGCTCTCAACGCCGTCTACCACTCCTTCATGGGCATCTTCGGCTTCGCAGCAGGCGGCTTCGTCTACGGCCCAACCCAGACTTTTCTCATCCGGAACATGGTCTTCATCGCCGTGGCCGCCGCGAGGATGGTTGCCTACATCGTTTTCCTCGGGGTCTACCTGATGGTTCTGGCCCGTCTTTTCGGGCAGGCCAGCAGCCAGAACACCATTGCAGTGATGATCATCGCCGGCGTGGTCGAACTGATCGCCATCGTCCAACTGCGCAAGCTCAGCGAAAGCCTGGACCGCGGCAACGACTGGATCACCGAGCGCATTGCCACTGCGTTGGCCGCAGGCAGGCTCGAGGCGGGAGCCGGGGTGCCGCTGGGATTGGGCGGTGGTGCCGATGGCGGGTTCCGGTTCGCCAATATCGACAAGACCCTTTCCAGTGCCAACGGCTCGATCCTGTTGCAGAATCTCATGCGAACGAAGACGCCGATGCAGCCGTTCGCCTCTGCTCTCGAAGGCCCCTACAGCTATCGAATCGCCCAGGCTCGAGAGGCTCGGCGCGCGTTTGCTCGAAACATGGGAACACAGCAGAGGCGGCTTGCTGCGGCTCGGCTCGCCGCCGAGCAACACGGAGGAATCGATACCGCGTACGGCGTCGCGGCGGCGATTCAAGCCGCGATGGATCAGGGGGTGAACCGCTCGGAGGCCGGAGCCCTGGTCCGTGAGCTGGGGGGTAGCAACAACATGGTCAGTGAAGCGATTCGAGTGGGTATTTTGATCGACGACGATCGTCGCGTCTTGCCCTCGACTCCTTATCGCAGAGTCGCTGCCGCGGCGGCTTTGGTGGCGGATCAGGCGATGGTTCCCGGCGGCGGGAGGGTCGGCGAGGCGGAGTATGCAGCGCTTCGCCTATATGCCGAGCGTCTAGCTGGAACCGATCCGGGGTACAACTTGAATGAAGATCCCAATAGAACGGATGCGCAGCGCCAGTTGATTCGTGACCAAGCCGCCTATATCCGCGGATTGGCTCAAAATCCCGCCTACAACTTCGCCGCACGTGATCTTTTTGGAGTAGATGGTGCTGCCAATCCTGGTCCGCCGCTTCCGCCTGGTAGGCTTCCCAACCCTGGCAGCGCTGATTGGGTCGTGGATCCGATTGCGCGCCGACTGGTCATGCATGGCGCCGTAGATGACCTCGTTGGGGCGGTCCAAAATTATGGGATCTCATACCGCACAGCGCCGACCCATAATGACCTTTACGATATTCTCCGGCACGTCCGTGAGATTACGACATACAGCAAGATAGACTCCAGTATCTGAGAGCGGCAGGGCGAATCCAGGGCCCGCTCCCCGCCACGCGCGTCGCACAGTCGTAACGATAGAGCGACATCATCGGATTCGGCAGATCTATGACTCGTCTGAGGTCGGATATCCGATGCAAGGGGAAGAGCATCGAGGCTCTGGATAGGTTTCCCATCAATGGAAACATGCATGGTGAGTGTCATAATACCATTGTGTTGGCTTCTGATCTCAAGTAACTGGGGCCGACAAACCTATCAGTGGCGTCGTCGAATATATATTCCGTGACCAATAGGGCGTTCTCCATAGGAAGGTGAGCCGTGGGCAACACAGTGCAGCTGCCAGCCGTGTCGACAAAGGACGTCGCTGTTGGCATTGCCGGAACCGTCGGAGGCGTCTTCGGTATGGCCGGGAGCCCGCTGATGAGCGGCGTCATCGGTGGTGTTGCCGCGGGCCTTGTCGGTGGTGCCTGGACATACTGGGAAACAGGGGACGTTGGGCGAGCCGCAATGGTTGGTCTTGCCGATGGGTTGTCGACAGGTCTCACGGGCGGAATTCTCGGCAAGCTACTTGGCGGTGCTGTCGCGTCCCGGGGAGTCGCTTGGGCACTGCGAGATTTGTTGCCTCCCGTCCTTGCGGGTGTGACTGGTGGTTTGACGAGCTACTTCGTTGATACAGGCCTTCCACCGGCCCTGCCCACCAAGGTCATTACACCGACCTCCGGGCAGAAATAGAAAACTCATACTGCAGGCAGCGTTAGGAAATTCAGCTTGTCCATCGGCGGTTCGACGAGTGACAATCCCCCCGCCGGCAACGGAAGTAGCAAAAGCGCGGGCGCGACGGGCACAAGTTCGCAATCGAGTTCAGGGAACGCGACATCTATCACCCTGGAGCCGATGCTCATGCCGGATATGAACGCACCCAATTACCCTCACAGGTTTGACTTCTCCTCGTTCACCGAGAATGCGTTTGTCGGGTTGTTTCAATGCATTCGCGAACTCTTCGAGAGTTTCGGTAGTAAGTCGATATCATCCGTTCCGGAACATCCACCAGTTCCGGAAATCGCAATGGATCCGAAGGTGCTCCAGCGTTTTAAGGACTACGGTGGCGCGGCAGCCCGCTTACGCTCGGCTTATCACAACTTGCGCGAGGCTGAAGAACTGATACTAAAATCGACCACAGGACAGCTCGCGGAGCTTTCAAAAGCGGGCAAGATGGCTATAAACACTCTAGTCAAGAGCATAAATGGTAGCGCATCAACTGCTGCTCCTATCGGCGCAACTCAGGATCAACATATGCTGGACTATATAACGAAGGGGCTGACGGAGTCTGAAAAGGCAATGCACGAGGCCTTGGCACAATATTCGAAGGTGGCGAATCAATTGCCATCCAACGGCGACACCAAAGGCAACGGAAACAAACCTCCGCAGACCGATACTGGGAAGCCGACCAGCAACCCTCCAACTCAGACGACAAACTACGATCCTCCAAACATTTCGCCACAGTTTCCGTCCTATGATCACGGAACCGGAGGATTGGGATCCGGATCTACGTACCCACCGTCGATCGCGTCGGGCAGCGAACCGGGAGCGAGCATGCCGGGAATGGACATGCTGTCCTCGATGCTGCCGATGATGATGCAGCAGGCGATGGCCAGGCAGGCGATGGACCAGGAGCAAGCGGATGTCGGGGACCTTGAGCGGAGACTGCGCGATGGTGAGGGCATGGACGAGCCGCCGGCTGTGACGCCCGCGGTGACTGGACCTGCCCAGGCCAAAGGCAGTCAGCCACCAGCGGTGTCAGCGACACCCGGCCAGACTCCTGGCGGAACGCCCGGCTCCAATACGGGTACTTCCAGCGGCTCTCAGAATCGTCCAGTGGCAGCAGACGGAAGTGTGGAGTACGTATTTCCGGATAATAGGACACAGAGAGTTTCACTGATTGTTGCGCAGGCATTGGATGCTGCATTCGGTAATCGCGCAGGAACCGATGCCAGGGCCGCGTACGAGAAGACATCCGCGAAATGGGTCGAGGGCGAGCGCCCCGGCGAAGAAGCGGATCCATACAAGCTCATTACCGGCGATGTCTCGACGTGGGAGGAACGAACCGCGCTAGTAGTGGTGTGGGGTACGGAAGGCGTCGGGAATCTGGAGCTTGTCGCGGATGGTGAGCTGCGTGCCTTCGCCAACGAGATGCATGACGGTGACGGCGATTTCGGTGCATGGGAGGGCTTCGCTCACCCTCCGGGCATCGAGATCAACGCCCCCGCGACCACAACGGCGGTACCGCCGTCATCATTGTCTTCGCCTCAGGACCAGCCAAATGGCGGTCCTGGGCAACTGAGCTCGGATGTGGCTATGCCATGGGTGTGACACAGACTGGCGGGCGCAATGGCTGACATCACCGGTACCAAGCCGCTGTCCAAGTTGCTTCTCAGCCAGCAGCTCGAGCAGGGGACCTCCCTGGTATCCCCGAATGGAAAGTTTACCCTCACCTTGTTGTCGGATGGCAATGCGTTGATAATCGGCCCCGACGATCTTGGGAAGGTCTGGAATGCCGGGGTAGCGGGACAGAACAAGCTCGATTATGGCGATGGAACTCTGGTCAGCCTGAGTCACAGCTTCTTTCGACTCAATAGCGACGGCAGTGTTGACTTAAGGTACGGCGATTCAGAGGGCATGGTCCATACGTTCTCCGAGAAGAATCCCCATGCAGGACAGATTGTGCTCACGGATACGGGCGCGCTGGAATTGCGGTCCAAAGATGGTCTTTTGATCAAGACTCTGATTCCATCTGTGTTGGATAGCGATGGTGATCATGCCTTTCCAGTCCGGCTGTATCACCCCTATGCGTCACCTGAACTTATCGGGATGATCAATGAAGCCCAGGCTTCGCTGCAGGTCTGCTTCGATTGTTTGGGATCAGGTATGTATGGCTCCTATGAAGACCCGATGATCAAGCTCAAACAGTGGAATCTGGATTCGCCGACCACTTTATCGGCGTCTTCCATGCGCAATGCATATGTGAAACACTCACAGGGAATTGAAGCATGGATCGAAATCTTAAAGAGGCGTGAAAACTATACTGCCGCCACCACCGGTTTAGTTGCTGAGGTTGCACGGGACACATGGTCGAGTATGAAAGAGTGTCTCAGCACGCTGAACGCTCACTTGAAGGAGGCTGATGATCATCCTGAGGGTCGGCCGATCAAAGGTGCATACGATGGGGTCGTGAATCGCAGTCTCGGTGATCGCCAAGAGATGGCGCTGATGCAGGATATAGTTTCAACGTTGCGAAGGACGAACGATATCCTCGTGGGGGCACGGAAGGAGTATGAGCGGCTTTCCGGGGAATATCCCCCCGGCGGTGGCCCTGGACCGGAAACAAAACCGCCACCTGACAAAAACAAACCGCAACCTGACGAAGAGGGCGAAGGCACTACTAACGATAGGCTCCCCTTGGGGGACGCCAGTTCACGCTACCTGATGCCGAGCCTGAAACGGGATCCGTCAGGCGTTGGTGGCACCGCGACACCCGGTGCAGCGAATGGTTCCGATACGGGGTTCGGTTCGCTGGCGGCCATGCTTCCGCTACTGGCAATGATGCTGATGCGCAGAAGCGAAGAACAGGAAGACGACAAGGAATGCGATAAGAAGGACTCGGGCCAAGAGGGAACGGAGGGTGACGGGGACGACAGCGCGAGTGCATCGCAGGCCGATAACTCGAAGCAATCTGACCAGCCCGCCTCGTCGGGTTCTTCCGGGTCGGACAGCGCCGATACGCAGGGCGACGTCGAGCCGTCGGCAGTCCCAGCTACCGAAGACGGGGATGGCGCCGAATCGGCTGTCCCGCCGGAACAGTCCGATGGAGGGTCGGCCGCTGCTACAGGTGCACTCGCGGAGTTTCCGTATGGTGCCAGTGGCGAACCACTGGCCAGCGCCAACGCGTCGGGTGGCCTCACCGACAATCAGACATTTGATGCTCCTGACCTGACAGTGACCGCTGATGGCTGACAACACCAAGACCGTAACTCAGTTGTTGCCCGGTCAGCAGCTGACCGAGGGGATGTCCCTTGTCTCTCCTGATGGCAGCTTCCGACTGGCGGTTTTGTCGGACGGCAATGCCGTCATAACCGGGCCGAGCGATCTCGGCACCGTATGGAACCTAGGGACGGGAGGCAGCTATACCGCCCAGCAGAGCGATGGAACATTTACCAGTATCGGTTCCACGAAGCTGAGCCTCGGCTCGGACGGTGTCCAGTTTCTGTACGGGCCACATACCGATTTCCCGTACAACTTGTTCGATGATGACAATTTCTCGATCGATGCCGTGTCTGAAATCAGGCTCTCCAATGATGGGGCATTGGAATTGGTTATGAAGAACGGTGATGTCAAGACTCTGATAAAGTCCGTCGTCGACGATCGCGATGCCCATTACTATCGTGTACACGTGTATCATCCGCGTGCGGAACCATGGCTTACGGACCTCATCAATCGAACACAAGCGTCGATTCAACTCTGCTTCGACTGCCTCGGATCCGGCAAATATTCGTCCTATCCGGACCCTCTTCAAAAGCTCAGGGAACTAGGTCTCAATGTTTCGACCGACTCGAGCTCATCTCTCGACGAGTACCGAAAACATCGCGCAGGTATTCAGGCGTCGTGGGAGGAACTGAAGAACGAAGACCTGTTCGTAGGAGCGGCAACCGGGGTGGCAGAGCAGATCGCTGTCGCTTCTCGATCCCAGTTGCGTGGCAGCCTTGATCAGCTCAATTCAAAATTGAAGGCGGCCGACGAGAATGCCGTAGGTAAGCTTGTTAAAGGATCGTCGGACGGTGTAACGCACGCCCGTTTGAGTGACGAACAACAAGAGTCGGTCCGAAAAGACTTAATGGTCGCACTTCGAGAGACGTCGAACACCCTTTCAACAGCAGAGCAGGAATATAAGAGGCTGTCGGGGTCGATACCTCCGGGGAAGCCAGGGGGTGGCAGTGGAAAACCGGCAAATGATGGTCAGTACGGTTACGATCCTACTTACCGCGGAGGCAGTAATTACGGTTTGGGTAATGGTAGCGGCATCCCGGCGTGGCCCGATTCACACTCTATCGGCAGTACGGCTGGATCGATTGGTGGGGGAACGCCGGCCAATGGTGGTGGGTCAAATTCCATGGGATCGCTGATGCAGATGATGCAATTAATGCAGATGATGCAGATGATGAATTCTGGCGACCATGAACGCGATGGTCGAAAAAATTCAGATAATCGCCCGGAAGAGACATCAACGACGGTCGCGGAGTCAAGTTCGCCCACTGCTGAGCCACAAGATATTTCGTCCACATCAGAGGAACAGAACACCTCGGACTCTATCGTCCCAGTAATGGGAATGGTTGATTTGAAATTACCGAATGCATCTGGCGCTGGCTCACAGCCCGTCCCGGCGGCGGTTGCCGAAGCCTTGAACCGAGAGCTGAGCAACCCGAACGGCAGCGACGCACGAGCGGCATACCTGGGCACGATGGGCGATGATACGTTAGAGCATCCTTGGGATGTGGTGGGAACTGGGCAGGTAGCCACTGGCGATGTGGTTGAGTGGGAGAACCGCACCGCGGTGATGGTCCGGGACGACACCGGGCTGAAATATGTCGTGAACGGAAATATCGTGCCGCTCGATCCAAATAATCCGATGGATGACGGGCATGGGGCATATGGGAAATTCATCGGCTTCAAGCATCCAAAAGGAGTCGATACTTCACAGTCCGGTCCCGGCGATATGGAATCCTCTGAATCTTTGACGGTTCAGGCCGCTGATGCCCTCTAGATTACAGTGATCAACGGGGAGGTCCGCAACTGGGTGTCATCAGCGGTGGACGCTCGGCTCTTGGGATGCTTTCACTCATCGATTGGAAGCTGTACCTCAAGCCCCTGAAGCTAGCCCACTGTTTCCTTCTTTGGGGCCTGCAGTATTGGAATTAATCATGGCGTGCACTTGTTGCTGGCGGTGCAGAAGATCCACGAATTGGTGGTACACGGACCTGAGTGTTTCTCCGATCATCACAAGGTATGGATACTCTCCGCCAAAGTTCTCGCAACCTACATTATTCTCCAGATTCAGGCGAAGTTCCATAGCTAGATCTCTAATATTAGCGCAGCGCAGTTGGCGCTCAACATCGAAGATGTGCATGATGCCCGCAATATTGACGTCGCTCAAGCTGGATAGGTTGTAAGCCTCAAAACTACCGTCGATCACTTCGTTGTAGGCGTCGTACTGCGCACCGCTGCCAACTGGATACTTGAGGACCTCTAAGAGTAGTTTCGAAAAGGTAACTCGTTGCGCAACTGGGGGTTCTACCGCTGACATCCTTCCTGTTTGGTTAACCAGAGATTGGATCGTTCGTTCGGCTGCGATTATGGTGTCCAGGAGTCCGCTTGAAGCCAAGGCAGGTCGGCCGAGATAGATTTCCAGAACGTTCTTGTTTCCATCGAAATACTCCGTCTCATCATGTATCTCCATGGTGACTCCTCAAGTGTTTATCCATGTCATCCAGACACGCTCATAAGGGCGGTATCGTGAACTCGGCGGATACGCGCGATGCGTCCGGATCGGAATGTCAGGTGCTCGGCGACTCGGACTGTGTCGACAGTGTTTACCTCAACGTCGTAGAGGAGCATCGCCTCATTGTCGACACCGTGTTCGGCGATGAGCTCGACCGCCCGGATGTCGAGCGTCCACGCGGCCATCGCGCTCAGATATTCCCGCGCCGACTCATAGGTACCTATCGGCGTTTCGATTCTCGGCAAACCGGTGAACAGCGTCTCCGCCGCCGCGAAGTCACCGCTGGTCCAGGCGAGGTGGTACGCGCGTGCGACCGACAGCGCCGAGCCCGCCAGCCGGCGCGCGACATCATCGCAACTCGTGACCTCCGCGAATGCCTCGGCGAGGGTGGTGAGCGTGACCCGCATGACCTCGCCTGCTGTCAGAGACCCCCATCCGTGGTCGCGGGCAGGGGCGATTGCCATGCCGTCGGAGAGGCACACCACCCGGTAGTCTCGAGCCGCTGCTTCCCTGGCTGTCGTATCGCAGCCGATGTGAGTGGAGATCCCGCCGATGATCAGCAGGTCACGGTCGCGTGAGCGCAGGATCGGATCGAGGTCGGTACCGGTGAACGCGCCGAATCGCGGCATGGACAGACGAATGTCTCCGGGAACAGTCCGCAGGCCGCCGCTGCGCTCTCCGTTCTGGTTGGGCAGCACGGCGGTCACCGACGGGATTTCGGTCAGTTGGCCAGTGCCGGCTCGGTCCGGCCGCGGAGTGCGGTCGGCGAGGATCACCGGGATCCCATGAGCTCGGCAGGCATCGGCCAGGGTGTTCAATCGCTCGACCACGTCGCGATCTCCCTGGGTCATACGCAGGCCTTCGGAGGTGCGGTTCCGCATGTCGACAAGCAGCGCTGAACGGTCCGGATCGATATTCCATATCACCACGACATCCTCCACACATTCGTCGAACCGGTCGGCGACGCCTCCACAGCGCCCTTGTGAACCTCCGGTTCACTGTGCTCGACGGACAAGGGGCCAGGATTTCGACACGGCAGCGAGGAATCGAGATGCACGGTTACCACGCATCGGCTGAAGGTCGGCACGGCCGCTCGATCCGGTACGGCCGCGCTATCGAGACTACGACATCCGAATCACACCCAATTCCCAACTGCGGGAACCGATTCTGACCTTTGCGCCACCGCAGTCTCTGAATTGTCCTCGCCGAGGACATCGATCGGGAGTGGGCAGTTGCCAGGCGTACGCGGGGCGGTCGATCAGATGGCCTCGCAGACCTCTGGCACGCATGGATTCCGCGGTCTGCTGGTCCGGAACGCCGACCTCATCTTTCGGGCAAGCTCCCTTTGACGGAGGTGGAGACCGGTGTCGAGGAATCTACGAGGACGGGTGCGGCATTCGGTATGAATCTGATGAGAGGTTCCCCACCGGGCTTGTGTGCGGAAATGATCCTGTGGTAGATGCCTGGATGGAAGTTCGGTTCCACTATCGGCCAGTACATATGGGCGCCGTGCATGACGCCCATATTCTGTTGAATCATGGTTTCGACGATCTTGTGGTATGCCGTCAAGGAGAGTGAGTCGCCGCTTCCGTACCTTATGTCGAATACGTCGTGATCGCCCGCCAAGGGACGGAGATTCCCTTCTCGGTCGAAGCCGTATACCACTTTGTTCTGTACGACGTATTTGCCTTTTCCGGCATAGGATTCCATGGTCTCGCGGAGCTCGAGCCACTCCGCCAAGCGCTGCTTGTAGCGTTCGTTGACCTGATCCCACAGGTGGTCGGGCACGTTCGCCCGGGTCGCTTTACTGGGTTCGAAGAAGCCGACCAGACCCGTATGCTCCTCGGATGCGCCGAGGTACGGATCCAGGGAATTGATTGTTTTGGACTTGATATCCATTCTCTTCGGCAGTGCTCCCGCGTCGAGCCATCGCGCAGATTCCGGATTGGTGGGGCGAACGTCGATGACGCAGCCGAATCGGTTGGCGACTTCCTGAAATCTCCGCTGATTGATCTCGGGAATCCCGTGAACATCGACGAGCTCGGCGGCCGATACCGGTCGTGGTATCACCGGGGTATCGCTGTGTGGTCCGTGTCCGTCGGTGCCAGTGGCAGGTGTCTCGCCAACGCGATTCGTTGCGTGGCCGAATTGGCCTTCATGTCGGCCAGGTATGGGCCCGGAGAGCGAGTCGGGGGCCTGCACGCGACCAATGGAGTGGGCGGCGGAAAGCCCCGACGCAGCCCCATTGATCAGGGATGGAAGGGTCAGCCGCATTCCGCCGGTGAGGGGTGCGGCGGCAACAGCGCCGCCCATGACGCCGCCGATCGACTGCAGGGATCCGACCACCACCCGGCCGGACAGGCGGGCAGTAGCGCCGCCGAGCATGACTTCTGCGGTCTGGCCGGCGAGCATGCCACCTACGGCGGCGCCCGCACCGCTTGCCGCCATCGTGGCGATGGATGTGGCGTCGATTCCGTTGGGGCCATACCAGTCTCGTGTACCGTTGGCGACCTGGATCAGTTGGATGGCCGCGTCTACTCCCGCCTGCTTGGCCGCGAATTCCAACCCTGTCCACGCCAGCCGCCTGGCCGTCCCGACCAGTCCGCCTTCCAACAGCCGCGAGACGAGTAGCCGCAGCATCTGCAAGAATGTCACCCGGGCCTCGGCGACCAGTGCGCTTTCGACAACGACCCCGGCCCCGGTGAACAGCCCCGCGGCGGCGCCGATCAGTTCGATGGTCAACAGCAGCCCGAAGATCGCCATCTCCCACTGCGTCTTCTCGATCTCCGCGGCACCACTGCGCAACCGCAGCGTCATGGACCCGCAGAACTCGGACTGTTCTTCGACATCGGCACCGAAAGCTGAACCCGCTGCGGCCATGGCGTCGGCGGTGGAGCCGGACGCCAACGCCGGCAGACCAGCCAGCAACTCGCGGATGCGGGTGTCCGCCGTTGCTAGTTCGACGCCCACAGCCTCCCATTCGGCGGCGGCCCGTCGCATCCGTTGGGGGTCGCCGAGGGGGAACTCTTCTCCGAAGACTACCCATTGGATGGGCTCTGGAATGCTTGCAAGGATTGACAGCGGATTCGAGACAGCCACGCTCACCGTGGGTTCCGGGACCGCGCCGGCAACGGTGGGCTCCTCACGTCATCGGCTGCGTCCACGCGGCGCCGATTCCAGTCGGCAGGCCGAGGGTGGGCGGTGCGACGCCTGGCTCTGATTGCGGCCGAGTTCATGGATGATGGCAGCGGTCGGGGAGTGGGCCATAGCGGTCATCCGTGCGCTGTTCGTGCCTCGATCGGGCCGAGCACCTTGTCGAGGTAGGTGGTGCGGAACAGACCGGCCGGGTCGACGTCTGCGCGTACTTGGTTGAAGGCGTCGAGCCGTGGGTAGCGGGTGCGCAGGGCAGTGTGCTCCAACGTGTGCATCTTCCCCAAATGGGGGCGCCCGCCAACTGCATCCGCGATGGACTCGAATCGATCGAAGTACTCGCGATAGGGCATTCCCACGTATTGCTGCACCGATATGTACGCGGTGGGTCGGCGGTATGCCGGAGAGAGCCAGACGTCGTCGGCCGCGGCGAAACGTACCTCGACGGGAATGAGGATCGGGTAAGGCAGCTGGGTTGCCGCTGTGCGCAGTTGCTCGAATACCTCGCCCAGGGCTGCGATCGGGATCCCGTACTCACATTCGACGAAACGCACGGTCCGCCGGGTGGTCAGCACTCGGTAGGAGCGATCGCTGTAGCTGCGGGTGGAAAGCATGTTCGAGCACAGCTGGTTCAGGGCTGGTCCCAGGCGGGGAAACGCACGCCCGGTGCGGCAGATCATATCGAGTGCGGTGTTCTCGAGAACGTCGTATTCGAACCAGTGCCGGACTGGGTGCAGGGGAGTGGGCGATTCGTCGTACGGCAATCGGTTCGCGCATTTGACCAGGGCGTTGCGGCCATGCGGGAACCAGTAGAACTCGAAGTGCGTGTTCTCGGTGTAGTAGCTGTCGAGCTGGGCCAGTACCCGCTCTACCGGCTCGGGGTGTTCGTGGGTGGTGAGGGCGAACGCCGGTCCGCAGCGCAGTGTGATGGTCGAGACGACACCCAGTGCGCCGAGATTGGCTCGTGCGGCGGCGAAGAGTTCCGGGCGTCGCGTCGCGGAGCAGGTGACCACCGACCCGTCCGCCAGTACCATCTCCATCGCCTGGATCTGGGTCGGCATGCCACCCAACCGGAGCCCGGTGCCGTGGGTGGCGGTGGCCATTGCACCGGCCACCGTCTGTACGTCGATGTCACCGAGATTGGGCAGTGCCAGATTCAGTTGGTGCAACTCATCGTTGAGCGCTCGCAGGACCGTTCCGGAACGTACTGTGACGAGCCGCAGATCGGTATCGACTGCCTCGATGCCGGTCCAGTCGGAAAGGTCGAGCGCGAGGTCGGCGGTCGCCGCCAGGGGCACACCGGAATGCCCTGATCCACGGGGTCTGATGGTCCGGCCCTGCTCGGCGGCGCGTTCGACCGCCGCGACGATCGCATCGCGGCTGTGCGGGCGAATCGTCTCCGTAGGCGAACAGTGCACGGTGCCAGACCAGTTCCGCCAGTGGTGCTGATCGGTCACGACCTGATCTCCTTCCGCGCTCGTGCCGCTCGGCGGTCGAACAGCCGGAACAGCCCCGGCGCAAGGATGCTGTGTCCGTACAACAGGCCGGTGATTGTGCCGCCGCACGGGATCACAAACGAGCCTTTGACAACGCCACGAATGAGCCGTTCAGCCACCTGGTCTGCCGACCAGATCTCGGTGGCTCCTACGACGGCGCGCAGCTCGGATGGTTTCGTCCGGTTCTCCGCGGCTAGCTGGGGCGTATCCACGTCGGGCGGGTACACGATCGATACCCGCACGCCACTGTGCGCCAGTTCGGCACGCAACGACTCCGCGAGCCCGCGGACGGCGAATTTGCTTGGACCGTAGGCGGTGTAGCCGAACAATCCCAGCAGCGCCGCACCGGATCCGACGAGCACAAGATGGCCGCTGCCGCGATCACACATGGCGGGCAGCACAGCCTGCACTGCATGCAGGGTGCCGAAATAGTTGGTGTCCATCGCTTCGTGAAAGTCGCCGTCGCGTAGTTCACCGAAGTAGCCGGCCCGTGCTGTACCTGCGCAACACAGGAGGAGATCTGGTGTGCCGTAGTGTCTTTCAGCGGACTCGATCGCCGCTTCGAGCCGCACCCGATCGGTCACATCTGCGGAAACCGCGTGAATCCGTCCCGCAGCCGGGGCCGCGCTCGCCGTCGCCGCCAGGGGGTCCTCCCGGCGCGCGATGATCGTGACCTGTGCGCCCAATTTCGCAAACCGCCATGCGGCCGCCTGGCCGATTCCACTGGAACCGCCAGTCACTACGATATGTTTGCCGCCGAAGGCCGAGCTCGTCACGACAGCAACCCCGTCGCCCGTCCCGCACGTTCGAATGCCTCGAGGGCGCCATCGAGATGGTGTCGCTCGTGTACGGCCGTCACGCTCGTCCGGATCAGTGCTTGATCGGTTGCCACGGCCGGTGCTACCACACAGTTTGCGTAAACTCCCTCTGCCAGAAGCACCTTCGCGAACCGCAGGCAGGCCATCTCGGAACCGATGGGAATCGGGACGATGGCGGTCGGTGCGCGGCCAACGACAAATCCGAGTTTTGAGAGCCCCGCTCGCCAATAGTTCGCGTTTTCACGAAGCCGCTCCAGCCGCCAAGGCTCCGCGACCATGATGTCCAGTGCGGCATCTGCCGCGGCGAGCGCGGTGGGCGGGATCGCCGCTGAGAAGAGGACAGATCGGCCGTGGTAGCGAATCCACTCGACCAGCTGCTTATCTCCGGCGAGCCAACCTCCCACTGATGCAAGACTTTTGGAGAACGTGCCGGTGAGCACGTCCGCGGCCCCGAGTGTTCCGGTCGCCTCTTCGATCCCGCGGCCGTTCGTGCCGAGCATGCCCAGCCCGTGTGCGTCGTCGACCGCTAGCGGTACGTCGTACCGGTTGCAGACCGCCCGGAGCTCGCGCAGCGGCGCGAGCTCCCCGCTCATGGAATACACGCCGTCGACCATGACCATGGCAGGACGGGAACCGAGGTCCTGCAGCCGGGCGCTGAGGTTGTCGGGGTCGTTGTGCCGGAATTGGAGCACTTCGCAGCGGCCGACAGCGGCACCGTCATAGATCGACGCATGGCATTCCTCATCGGCCACCAACACCGTGTCCGGGCCCATGACCGCTGACAGCAGCCCGATATTGGCCTGGTAGCCGGTGGTGAACAACAACGCGTCGGCACGGCCGAGGAAGTCGGCCAGTCGCCGTTCGAATGCGGTCTGGGCGGCCGTGGACCCGTTCAACAAGCGCGACCCGGTAAGGCTTGGACCCTCGGCCATGGCACTTGTGGCCACGGCGCGGCGCACCCGTCGGTCTGCGGTAAGGCCCAAATAGTTGTTGGAGCCCAGCATGATCAGCTCCCGGCCGTTGTATCGGCAGGTGGCGCCCTCGTTCTCCGACAGCTCGGTATAGAACGGCAGTAGCTCCGCTGCGCGCATCCGCCGCGTGAGCTCGAAACTTTGTACCTTCCGCAGTACTCCGCCCGTGTTGCGGTACACCGCTGTGTGCCGGTCGCGCAGCGCCTCCCCGATCATCGACTCTCGATCGGGATCGGGTGGCAGATCGACGACCGCGGCCGTCGGCGGATGCGAGTAGCGGTCAGCGAGCGTGGCCAGGTCCAGCAGACCTTGCCGTACTTGCTGGTCCGGGATTCCGAAATCGACAAGGCATGCGATCTCGTCCACCCCGATGGCCCGAAGCTGGTTCACCAGTTCGGTCACCGTGTCAGGAGTTCCGAACAGGGCGCTCGTGCGGTAATAGCGCTCGAAGGCGAAGGCCAGCGCTTGTTCGTACTTGGTCGGAGTGAGATCGGCCAGCGTGGCCGAACCGCGCTTCCACAGGTCGACGGAGTCGGCGAGATAGCGCTTGAACGGCGTCTCGACCGTGCGCCGCACTTGTTCGGCGTCGGTGCCGAGAAAGGTGTGCAGCATGAGTGTCACGCGGCCGGTCTGCGGGTCGAAGCCGTGCTCGGCGCGGGCTTCACGGTAGGCGCGTAGCTTCGGAGCCAGTTCATCGACTTCTTGAAACAGCAAGGCGGTCAGCAAATTAGCGCCGAGCGCACCGGCCTGCCGGAACCGTTCGGGGTTGCCGGTGCAGGTGAGCCATGTTTGCAGTTGCGGCTGTTGTGGAGCGGGGAAGATCCGCAGAGGGGTCTGTTCGCCGTGCCCGTTCGGCAGGGTGAGAGATTCTCCCCGCCAGAGCCGGCGGACGGTGTCGACCCCCTCCGCGAGGGTGCGCCCTCGGTCGGCATAGGCAGCGGGGGAGAGGGCGAAGTCATCGACATTCCATCCGGTCGCGAAAGCGAGATCCACCCGCCCGCCCGACAGATTGTCGACAACGGCCCACTCCTCGGCCACCCGCACCGGATTATGCAGTGGCAGCACGACGCTGCCTGCGCGGATCCGGATCCGCTGGGTGTGGGCAGCAAGGGCAGCGCCCACCACTGACGGATTCGGGAACAACCCGCCGAACCTATGGAAGTGCCTCTCGGGCAGCCAGATCGCTTCGAAGCGGTGCTTGTCGGCGATCGCTGCGCTGTCGAGCAGCAACTGGTACGGGTTGGCCAAACCGCGCTCGGCGTCGCTGGAAAAGAACAGCAGGCTGAATGTCAGAGAGCGGTGGGTGCCCGAAGGCGTGGCAGGTGTGTCGGGGACGGGGTCGGCAGTTGGCGAGTTTGCCGCGATATCGGTGATAGTCGCCCCGTCGAAGAGGCGTTCGGCGGTGATCTCGATCCCGAACCGATCAGATAAGAGCGTAATCAGTTCGGCTGCCTTGACGGAGTCCAAACCGGAGGCCGTCAGCGGCCGGTCAGGGTCGACCGACGCGGCGTCGGTATCGGTGTGCCGCGCGACCCACTGGACGAGGTCCGCAGTGATGTCGACCGCGCTCACCTGCGGCGAGCGCGCGGTTTTGATGTCGGCGCTCACTGCGCAACTCCGTCCTCTGGGTCTGGTACGAATGCGGTCCGCAACTGTGCGCGCTGAATTTTTCCGCTGGTGGTCTTGGGGATTCGGCCACGTGGAACCAGATCGACGCGGTAGAGCGCCAGTCCGTACTCGCGGGAAATGACCTCACGGATGGAATGCCTCAGTTCGCTCGCATCCGCCTCGCCCAGTGGATCTGGGACTTCCTGGACGATCACCACGCGCTCTTCGGAATCCACCTCGACCGAGAACGCCGCACAGCCACCGGGACGCAGTTCGGGGTGGCTCTCTTCCACGGTGCGTTCAAGATCCTGCGGGAAGAAGTTCCGGCCCCTGACGACGATCAGCTCGCGGTGTCGGCCGGCGAGGTACAGCTCACCGGCCAACACGAATCCGAGATCACCAGTCCGTAGGAACTCACCCGCATGCGGCTCGTCGGGCAGGACGGCTCCAAAGGTGTCGTTCCTAAGCCCTTCCCAGCCCCAATAGGTGTCGGCCACACTCGGTCCGCGCAGCCAGATCTCACCGACGCGGTCCGGAGGGCAGCGGCGGCAGGTCGCCGGGTCCACCACCGCGACTTCCGCACCGTGCACCGGCCCAGCGCTGACGATCGAACGGCCGCCGGGCTCCACACGCACCAGGCCGGACTCCAACGCCGCGACAGAAAAGCACCGGCTGCGGGCACCCTTCCCGCGGGGTCCACCGCTGACGAAGAGCGTAGATTCAGCCAGTCCGTAACAGGGGAAGAAGCTGTCGGCGCGAAACCCGCTGGGCGCGAAGTGGTCCGCGAACCGCTCGAGCACCCGCGGGTTGATCGGCTCGGCTCCGACGAAGGCCACCTCCCACCGACTCAGATCCAGCTGAGCGGCTTCCTCGCGGCGGATGCGACGGGTGCACAGGTCATAGGCGATATTAGGGCCGCCACTGGTAGTCGCACCGTACTGTGCGATCGTCTGGAGCCACGACAGTGGCCGAGTCAGAAAGTCCATGGGGGACATGACCGTTGCCGGGAAGCCGGCGTGCAAGGGTTGCAGCAGGCCACCGATCAGCCCCATGTCGTGATGCGGCGGGAGCCAGATCACCGCACCGCTGTCGGGTGTATGTCCGAAGGCGGTCCGGATCAGTTCGAGGTTGTGCCACAGCGATCGATACCTGACCTGCACTCCTTTGGGCCTTCCCGTGGAACCAGAGGTGTACTGCAGGAAGGCGACGTTGTCTGGGTGAGGTTCAGGCCAGTCGACATCGTCGGCAGGCGGCAGTGCGTCACATCTCAGCACCGACAACGATCCGGGAGTGACGACGCCGGTAGGCGCAATGGCCAGTCGTGCGGCGCAATCCCGGGCGATACGGAGGAACCCTTCGCTGCTGTGTCGCGACGATGGAACATAGACGGGAACCGCGATCCTTCCCGCAAGCAGGCAGCCCAGGAAAGCGGTTATGAATTGTGGTCCGGGTGGACACACCACCAGCACTCGGTCACCGGCTGTACCGACCTCGGCCAAAGCGGTGGCGACACTGCCTGCATGACGCAGTACTTCGCGGTACGTCAGGGTCTCGCAGTTCGTACTATCCAGGAAGCGATATCCGATATCGCCGGGCCTGGACTCGGCCCGAGCGAGCAGAGTACCGATCAAGGTTCCACGCTGAGTCCCTACCGTGCCCAGGGCGGTATAAGTCACCATGCCGTTGCTTCCTCCATGGACGATGACGCCGGGCGGCACAGCGGATTGTCGGCAGACCGGCTTCATTCAGCCGATGTTCAGCATGCCGAGTTCGACGACGGCTCCCTTCCCACCTCTGGGGAGAGTCGAAACGTGATCCAATGCACCGGCATGGCATCGGCGTGAGATGCCTGTCGGCCAGGTGGCGGACTCCTTTTGGAGGCAGCGAATGCCTTGCGGGTACCACCACCCGGTCATTGAAGACGGCGATGAGCATCGGGATGCCGCGGATGCTGTCGGTGAATTCGGCTGGCGGATGTCTCACCTAACCGCTGCGTTCAAGAACGATGGTGCTTGCGGCGCCACTCCTCGATCAAAACATTGCTGCGAACCGCGTATTGGTCCCGGTCCGCCGTTGACCATGTCTCTACGTCCAGATCCAGGCCGCGATCGAGTGCGAACTCCATGAAGAAGTCGCCGAAGGCCTTGCTACGGGCGCGAATGAACTCGATATCCTCTGGAGTCATAGCTTCTTCATCCCATCCCATTGTGATCCCAGCAATATCTCCTTGCCAAGTCTCCGCCCGTTCGTGCCGGTTGTCATGGCTATCTCGTGTGGTGAAGGGTAGTCTGCCGGGCCACCAGCGAAGCGCTGCAGCAAGTCTGCAATCTTTCGTTTGTCTTCAATTGCCAGCGAGGTGTCGCTGGCTATTTGTTCGATGCGAACCTTGACATTCGAGATCGATTTCTCGAACTCTACTGGGTCGCTGACGTCCCAGTCAAATCCGGCGACAGCCCATACATAGCCGCCCTTTTCATCTCCTGCGGTAAGAATAATCCGGTCTACGCCGCTGCGCCGATACCAGTTCTCGAGTGCTTGGGCGAAATATATTGAAAACCTTTGTCCGCGGGCTTCTGGATGTAGTTTCAGGCCGCAGTTGTAAACCACCAGACGATCGAATTTGTCACGGTAGAATTGGCGGGAGAATTCTCCGATTATAGCATCACTTCGATCGGTGATTGTCCCGTTCACTATGAAAGAGGCCACATTGTAGATCCCGTCGTGGATGGTCTGAATATAGTACGTGTCATCTAGTACGATTCGGTATGTTCCGTATGTTGTTTCGAGTGGAGTCAGTTGCCAGAGCAACCATAGATCGCCATTTTCGTGCGGGTAATCGAGCAGATCAGCAATTGGCGGTAACGCTGACAGGTCCGGTACCGGATCGGGGTGTGCCTCGTGCGCGCCAGCGGTCAGTACGGCCAGATCGTCGGAGAGGTGAGAATGCATTCGTTTTGCGTCGATAAGGCCTCTGATCAGGTCGTCAGATGCTCTTGCGTCGTAGTACATGCTCCTCTGCTCAGCTTGGACGCGTATCCGACCAACCTCGCTCACCCGGTCCAGCCAGTCCAGATCTTGACCGATGCGTCGCGTGGCCACGGAACGATCCAATTCCGACCCTTCGATCGCAATGGTTCTATTGTTAAGCACGCGCCAATCGAGCCCGGACTCTTCAAGTGCGGATCGAAGTTCCACGGACGGGTCTCGGGGGATAATAACTTGCGAAATGTCTGCAAGCGATACCGAGCCGTGAATCTGTGCCTCGATATAAACCTGAGCTCGGAAGTCTGCTGAGTCATATTCTCGATTCACACCAGAGAATATCCTGGTACTAGGGTTCGCTGCGGCGGTGGGCAGCACCCCGTACGATTCGGGTCGTGGGTCAAGAACATGTGATGGGACTGTCGAAACCCGGCCGCCCATCGAATCATCGATGCACATCGTAGTGCGGGGTAGAATGTCTTTCCGTAGAATGACCTGGATGTCGCCGTATGCAGACAGCAGGTCAGTGCCGAAGTATCCGACCGACGGTCCGAGCCCAATGGGATGCTCCCCATCAATTCGCATGTAGCCATAGATCGGCCGCATCTCTGGAGCAAGGTCGGCCGGATATCCGAACCACTGTGATTCCAACTCGGCGCGCCACGACGCTTCAAATTTCGCGGTGGATTCCGTTTCGAAGATGCTCTTGAATCTCCCGTCTGCAAGAATGTTGAGGAGGGAGTCGGAAGTCACTCGTACAGCGACATCAGCACCCTCCAAAATTGCCTTTAGCTCATCTTTCAGATGCTCTCGTGTGCGCTCTACGCTCCAGCCGAGTTCATTGGCAAGTAAGTTCATATTGTTGCGGATAGCTACGTGTTGTTCTACGTACTCTCGGACACTTGCATCCGGGTATAGGGACGTGAATTCACTCCTGATTTTCTCCAGTTCGAGACCTGTCGATAAATTCGATGACCCGCTTTGCTCTTCCTCTAGATTACGAATACGCTCTATCATGTCGACCGCGTCTTCGCTCGGTGGTTTCCGCAAGGAAGCTAGGTGCCCGGGGTCATCACCGGAAATCTCGATGTGGCCGAGTTCGGTCGGCTCCGATTGAACTTGTTCGAAGGAATTCGGACCTGGCTGGAAGTCCTCGTATCCGACGACAGTCTCGAACGAAGGTGGTGGATACTGAGGCAGGTGCAGGATGTAATCAGCATCCCAGGCAGGATATGTTCCGCCTGCACTCCGGTAAGCGTCAAGGTTGGCAAGGAACGTCTCGTGCCCTACACCCTCCCTACGCGCTGCAATATCAAGCTTGCTGTGCAGCTTGACGTACGGATCGCTACCCCCAATGAATGCGATGGAGACCGGCTTGTACCCAGCTTCGATCAATCGGTCGCGTAGCGGCGGGCCGGCTAGCCCTGACGCGTAGGACCACGCCTCCTGTCGTGTGAATAGGTGGCGACGGTCGAGAATCGCAACCATCTTTGCGTCGGGATTTGACCGTAGGACGTTGTCGATGGTATTCGCGTGCTGGACTACGCTCTCTTCCGAGAATCCATATGACCGGTACTCGCGCCCAATAGGCACAACAGTTATTCCTGAATCACTGAAGGCCTCCAGCGCACTCTGGCTGTTACTTAATGCCATCCACCAATCCTCGGTGGAGAGATATCTGTGCCATTCACGGTCGCCCGCATTCCATCTCTCGAACACAGGGTGATCAGGAAAAACTACGCCGACATGAGTGAATCCTGTACGGCGGAGATTCGACGCTTGTTCGGCCAAGTAGTCCATTGCTGGTTGGACGGGCTGGTCGATTCCGAACAGTGTGAGGCGTCGGTTCTCGGCGATCAGTTCCCAACTCACCGCCGTGCCGCTACGTACTGCAATAGTTTCCAGCGGGTATCCGGGTGGTTCGTATGGCAATTCTCCATGTATTCCGTAGTCCATCTCCTTCAGTGGAGTTATTGTCGTGTTGTCGGCGTCCAACTCGGGCTCACGCACTTTGCTCGAGCTGGTTGTATCGGTATACAATTCGCCGACGCGCTCGAGTGGCGTCACCTCCTCGTGGAAGCGTTGCGGGAGATGGATTATTTTCTCCGCTCCCCAAATATGATTGTTGCCGACATCAATCTGAGCCCTTGCCAGCTCTCTTCGATACCCTGCGAGATCCAGGACGAACGGATCATGAATAATTTCAGGACGGCGGGTGATAAGACGTCTTGCGGCAACATCGACCATAGTCGATGGCCAGTGGGAAATTCCTCGCCGCGACAGGCCGCCGTAGAATACGGTCGAATTCGTAGGGTGACCGCTGTCGATTACGAGTTGACGCATCGATGAATGGCCGGGGGGACCGTCGATGCGTAGTTGATCCTTACTGACCAAGACGCAAACTCTTGCGGCAGGGTCGCGCTGTAGGATATCAATTATACTCTTGGCCATGTGTTCTTCCCGGCGTCCGGCCAGTGAAGAGCCACCCGGATATCTTTCTGGATATACGTCGAATGGCACGATCTCGATGCCGGATAGTGTCATCGCGCTTCTCATTCTTCGATAACCGGCTTCATCCCAGTGGAACGACTGGCCGATTGAATTGTCCTTTATCGGATGCCGCCACGATTCGACTCCGAGGTACTTCACCCCAGCTTCGTGCAGCGCCGGCGCCTGGTCTCGTAGGAACTCTCGCACCGGGTAGTTCGAGTGATCTTCGCCGAGGAAGAGAATTTGGCTATCGCCAATCAGCTGCGCCCAGTTCACCGGACGCGCTGATTTCATCGCGGCCGATTCGAATATTGCAAGCGCCTGTTTGTCGATTAGCCGATCCCACGGGCCGTAGTCGAGTGGGATTGCGCGTCCGTCAGTGCCTTGATCCGAGTATTGCGGATCCGACTCGTTGCCTTGTGTATCGCGTAGTCCGTCCTTGCTGCCCATTCCGGTTTCACGGGTGTTCTGAATTTCGGGCTCGGGGTGGAAATCGGAGAAACCGAACGTGGTCATGGTGGGTTGTTGGTGTTGGGTATCAGATTCTTTGAGGATGTGGGTGTTGTGATCGGTGGTGTTTCCATCTGTCTGGAATGCGATCTGGTAGGCGGTGTCGGTTTTTGGTGGTGGGGTGGGGGTGGTCGTTGGGTGTGCGGTGGCGGTGATGCTGGAGACAAGGCTGTTCAGTACTGATGCTGGGGTGATGTCGAAACCGCCGGTGATGGGTGCGGCCGCGGCGGCGCCGCCTATCAGTCCGCCGAATGCTTGGGAGACTTCACGGGCAAGTGGGTTGGTGATGCGTCCCGAGAGGAGTCGTCCGGTGAGGTGTCCGCCCCATGCGGCGCCGGCGCCGTTCAGTGTGGTGGCGAGGATTGATGTGTAGTCGATTCCGTTGGGGCCGGTCCAGTCTCGTGTTCCTTTTGCGATCTGGACCAGTTGGACACCGGCGTCGATGCCTGCTTGCAGTGCGCCGGTCATGGTCAGTATCAGGACCAGTCCCTGTAGCCGCCGCAGGATCATCGCCCGTGTTGCGGCGAACAACATTCGTTCCACGGCGGCGCCGACTGGTGTGAAGGCGAGCAGCAGTTCCACTAGGAGCCACAGTGCGAAGATCACCAGCTCCATCTGGGCCTTCTCGGTCTCTGCGGCTGCCTTCCTCAGTTGCAGAGCCTTCTCCTCGCAGTATTCGCATTGCTGGCGCAGTGCTGCGCTGAGCTGTTCGGCGGCGTCGGTGATGTCCTCACCGGTCTGTCCTTCGAGGACCTGGGGCAGCGCGGCACGTGCGGCATCGATTCGCGCTCGGTGCGTTGCCCACTCCTGGCCGGATTGCTGCCATTGATCTTCTGATCGGAGCATCGCCTCCACGTCACCGCGTGGAAACTCCTCGCCGAACAGTGCCCACTGCAAGGGCAAAGGGATTTGCGCGAGAAACTGATATGGAGAACTCACCACCAACACCCCACGTGCCGACAGTCCCTACCGACGCCAGGACCTTGGGGCAGCACAGGAGTTCCGACCTCCTCCACGAGGCCGGCGCGCGATGACATAGTTTCGCTAGCGATGAAGTGTTGCGGAAGATCGAGCAAAGGTGATGTGGTGCAATTGGTTTCGATGTTGTCCACGACCACAGTGACTGCTCCCGAGAAGGGCGAGTTACGACGGGGCTGAATCAGTTGGCGCTTCGCCGAGACCGCTGCCTACCGCCGAACTCAGTGCCCGTTGATCAGAGCCATTTTCCAGCCTTCTCACCAGTGGGACGGGAGCGAGAGTAGCGCGGCAACCCGCTGGCGTTCACTGCGTTTTCCGAAGGCTGGCGGGCGGACAGGCACCAGCACCCCGATCACCAGCGACGTTATGTTCATCGAGCATGGTCGTGATCCCCAGTTGTGGGAAGGCTCGAAAATCAGATCCAATACTTCGACCGGGCAACGGCGCAAATGACACGCTCTCAGGCAGGAGCGGTTACAGACTCCGTTTGGCGCCGCAGCACCGGGGTGGGTTGGCATGTTGCAGGGACGGAGATGAAGTGGCTCAGGCGCTGCATGTGGACTTGGACGGGCTACGTGCGCAGGGTGCGGCGTTCGAGGAGATCGGGGATGCCATGCGGGCGACCGTCGAACGGTTGAGGGCCGGCCTCGCAGCAGAGGGAAAGCCCTGGGGTGACGACGAGCCGGGTCGGGCATTCGAGCGAGGCTATCTGCCGAACTCTGAGCAAGGGATGGCTGGCCTTGCCCAAACAGCTGAAACACTCCGCGAATTCGGCAAACGGATGCGGACAACTGCTGGCAACTTCGAGGGCGAGGACTTCGCCGGGGGAGAGGAGATCGACGCCCTGGACAATCAGTTTCCGGCCAACGCCAGTCCGTCCATGGTTCCAAGCCCTGAGTCAGTCTCCGATACAGGTGACGTTGTGACGGCTGATCCTGTGGGAGAGGGAAGCGGCCAGACCGGTTACGGAGCAGCGCGCCCCCAGTTGCCCACGGCGCCAAACTTCGACACAAGCGCAAGCAACCAGTCGCGAGACACTTCCAGCTCTCCCCGCGGTCAGTCGGCTGGAGCGGCCGCCACACCAGTGGATCGTCGGGTCCCCGGCGCCGGAGCGCGTCTGCTCGGCCCGACGCCGTGGCGCGAACAACAACGTGTCAGCGCTGCACAAGACCGCAGGCCATCAACCAACCCGTGGTCGAAATCTGGTATGTCCGCAGATCAGTCGTCGACTCCGCCGCGGCCGACCGCCAATTCGAGCCAACGTCCCCGGCGCCACGGGACCGACGATCGTCGTGGGCGCACGAACATGTCGAAATCGGACGGGCTGTCTGGAACTGCAGCGGGTCGTGAGGACTCGGGTAGCGTCACCGAGCTCGCGCGGATGCTTGCCGACCGGCATGGTCTCGAGGTGATCGGATTCGAGACCTCTGGGTTGGACCTGGTGACCGTTCGCGAGTTCGTGAGTGCGGTCGACGATGTGCTGTCGACCTACCCCATGCTCCGTTTGCGGTGCGTCGGCATTGGCGTTCTCGGTCCTGAATCGACCGTGATAAGCGTCCAGCCCAGCAGGACGAGCAGAGACGATACGTCGCAGCCATCTGCGTGGTCGATCATTCTGGACGCAGATGCTGCCCGTGAGCCGCATCGTCATGCTGAGGGTTTCCGTGAGGTATTGCAGGGGCTCTTATCTGTTGTGGCAGGCGCAGACCAACGTCCGATCTATTCATCCGCGGTTCTCTCCCTGGGTCGCGCCCTTGATGTGGGAGCCTGCGGTGCCGCGCGTCAGCGGGCCGAGAGGGCGCTCATTGCCGAGTACCTGTTCGTCCATGGTGGCGGATATCGCAGGCTGGGACTCGGACGGGTCGTCAGTGACTACCGTCGCTGGCGCGGGCCCTTGTGCGGGAGCGCTTATGGCTCGCTAGATCCAGGTCGAGCGCTCGCAACAGCATTCACCGACGTCGTCCTCAATCGTGCTTGTGCCGCCGAGCCTGCCAAAGCGTTGCATCGGCTGCTTGTCGAAACAGCGAGGCAGGCATTGACGCCTGCGACGACAGAGGACAGGAGTGGGTAATGAGCACTGATTACGAGTTCGCCGACGACAGATTGAGAAGGGAAGCGGAGCGCGCACTGACGGCGTTCGAACGACAGCAGGCTGCGCTGCCCGATGTAGTTGCACAGCTCGCCGCTCTGCGTTCCCAAGCCAGCTCCGTGGACGGGCTTGTCACTGTGACGGTCAACGCCGCTGGAATCGTGGTCGATGTTCAGCTCGCCGCTGATGCGTTCCGTCGCAGCAGCCCCGCGAAGTTGGGGCGCTCCATCGCCGAAGCAGCCGCCCGCAGTGCCCACCTCGCGCAGCAGCAGTCGGCGGCGGTGACCGAGCCCCTGCTCGCCGCCACAAGCGATCTTCCTGATGTTTCGGAGCTGATCCCTGGTGCCGAAAGCCTGCGTGATCTACGCGAATCGCTGATGCGGGACTTGGACACCGTTCGGGGGGCGTCGAACACTGATTCCCGAGGCGTATAGGGCATTCACGTGCGTCCATAAGCCAGGCCAACCGGCCTACCAGCAAAGAACTCGGGGTCGGTTATGTCGTTCGTTGGTCTCGGCGTGATGCCGTAGTCACCCGGCTGCTGTCGTGTTGTTCAAGACGAACCGTTGCTCCTGGGCGCGGATTTCGGGTAGTCCGATCACCTCGGTGAACTGGTCGAAGCCAACCTTGTCGGTGAAGTCCCTGGGACTGCCGCCTCGGCGCATGAACTCGAGTATGGCGATCACGTTGTGGGTAGCCGCGAAGAGCACGCTGACCGAGTAGAGAACCAGGGTGAAGCCCAGCGCTTCGAGTTCGAGTTGTGACGGTAGCGGCATCCTGCCGCTCTCGACCCAGTTGAATGCCAATGGGATTCCGCGGAAGTTTCGGCTGATGGTGATGAGTTCTTTCTCGGATTGGGGCGCTTCCAGCAGGATCATGTCGGCACCCGCCGCTGCGTAGGCCTCTGCGCGGTGCAGCGCGTCATCGAAGCCGTTGACGGTGTTGGCGTCGGTGCGGCCTATGATGACGAAGTCGGGGTTGTCGCGGGCGTCGACGGCGGCGCGGATCTTTTGGACCATCTCCTCGCACGGGATGACGCGCTTGCCATCGAGGTGGCCGCACTTCTTGGGCCACACCTGATCTTCGAGGTGCAGGCCGGCGACGCCGGTGCGTTCGTATTCGTGTACGGTGCGCCGGACGTTGATCGGGTTGCCGTAGCCGGTGTCGGCATCGGCGATGACTGGTACGCCCGTAACGGTTTCCGCGAGTGCCGCGGCGCGCTGCGACATCTCTGTCATGGTCATGAGGCCAACATCAGGCTTGCCCAATGCGCTTGCAGCCGAACCGAATCCAGTCATGTAGACTGCATCGAATCCCGCCTGCACGATGAGCCGCGCGGTGAGCGCGTCATATGCACCCGGGGCGGTGATGATGCCGGGTTGGGACATCAGTTTCCGGAGCTGTGCGGGACCGTGCATGTTCTTCCTCATCTTTGCTGCTTCCTCCTCCCATCGGTTATCCCCCGGTACTCGAGCCACGGACGACGCGGTTCGGCGGATATCGGTCACTGCCGTGCGTCTGCTTTGAACAGCGTCGCGGCCAGGCGTCGGCTGGGTTTGCCGTTCGGCAGTTGGGGCAGCGCCGTCACGATCCGCAGCTCGCCGGGAATCTTGTAGTCCGCGAGGCTGTTTCGACAGTGTCGTAGGAGATCGCGGCGGGTCACGTTCGAGCCTGACCGGGTTTGCACGACAGCCGCGAGTTCCTGGCCGAGGTGCGGATGGTCCAAGCCTGTCACCAGGGCGCTCACCACTTCGGGGTGCTCGCACAGCACGGTCTCTACCTCGACGGGCGCGATCTTGTAGCCGCCTCGGTTGACGATCTCGCTGAGGCGACCCAGCAACTGCAACTGGCCGTCGTCGGTCCAACGCGCCACGTCGAGGGTGCGGAACCAGCCGTCGGGAGTGAACGCGGCCGCGGTCGCATTCGGGTCGCCGAGGTAGGCCCGGAATACGGCCGGGCCCTTGACCTGCAGCTCTTGGCCACCGATGACTATGTCACCGGCCAATCGGAACTCGGTGCCGGTGGCGGTGCCTACGGTGCCGAGCACCCGGTTCCATGACGGTGGGTTCGCGGCGGCTTGATGGCTGGTCTCGGTGAGCCCAAGTGCCTCCGCGACGGGGCAGGCCAGGAGCTTCTCGGCTCGTTCGGCTACCGCATGCGGGAGCGGCGCCGAGGCGGTTCGCAGGAATCGCAGTCTCGGTCCGGTTGTGTCGGAGTGCTCCAACCCGGAGACGAGCATCGCCAGCTGGGTGGGGGTGGAGGTTATCCAGGTCGGTCGAACGGTGTTGAGCAGCGTGTGCGGTCGTCTCGTCTCGCCTACCGCTGGCAACACGACAGTCCCACCGCTGCGATAGGGTGCCAGCAGCGTTGCGAACAGGCCATGTCCGTGCGACCACGGCATCAGCGCAAGGGTCCGGTCCTCCGACGTGAGCGCGAAATGATATGCGACTGCAGCAATGCCGGCATTGACGTTGTCTTCGGTGAGCACCACTGCCTTGGGTCGGCCGGTGCTGCCCGAGGTGAACAGCAGGAGCCGGTCCGTCTCGGAGGTCAGTGGCTCGGGCATCGGATTACCCCGGAACCAGTAGAGGCCGTCGGGAGCGCCGAATGGATCAGGCCACACGAGGGTGGAGACCCGAAACATCGGTGGGGTAGCCGCGACCACGAGTTGGGGGTTCGTGAGGGCAATGATGTCGTTCTTCTCGCGAGCGGTGAGTTGCGGGTTCATCGGGGCGAAGACTGCGCCGATATCCCAGGTTGCGCGGAGGACGGCAGCGAAAGCGGGTGAGTTGGGGAGGTCTGCGATGACTACGTGACCGGGTCTGACACCGTGACGAAGCAGTTCGCTCGCCGCCGTCTCGGCCCAGGTGTCGAGGCCTTGGATGGTGAGGATGTGGTCCGCCGTGCCGACCAGAAACGGGTTGTCGGAGGCGGATGGCTGGTCGGGTGGAAGGATCATGGGGTTTCCTCGTTCGGTCCGGGGACCTGGTGACGCGCTTGCCTGATATGACGGTCGATGTGTGGACGGATTTCGACCTCAGTGATGCAACGGTGAGTTGTCTGCGTGTGTTCTATTCGAGTGCGGCCGGAACCGGGAGGCGGCGGCGGCCGGTGGTTACTTCGGCGATCAGGTCGGTGTATCCGTCGGCGAGCTCGGCTAGCCGCAACCAGGCTGTATGGGCGGCCAGATCGCTGGGCCCGATGTCGACCATCAGATGGTCTGCGGATACGCAGGCTGCGGCGATCCGGTCGACCACTGAGCCGAAGGTCTCGGTGTGCAGGGTGGAGCCGTACCGATGTTGTGGCACATGTGATTCCATCCAGACGTCGATCGCGTGCACCACGTGTGCCCGGGAGTGTGCCATGTCGCTCGTGGCTTCCGTTTCACCTGTCACGTGACGGTGTATCTCGGCTAGTTCGCGGGCCCAGCAGGTGATAGGGTGCTGGATCGCTCGGCAGTCTCGGATAGCGAGAAGAAGTTCGGTGGCGGTCGGTAGGGCGTCGCCGGGGTTGAGCTGGCGCACTGCGGTTCCTTCGACGAGCAGGCGGCCCCGGCATGCTCGGATTTCGTTGCCTACCATGGGATCTCCTTGTATCCACTTCCCGCGAAGAAGAGCGGCAAATGCGCAATTCACCCTTCGCGATCCGGTGTCGAAGTCATCGTCGCACCTTCCCAATGTTGGGAATAGTCATGGTTGTGTGGAATGCGCACCTCATTTGCGCGACGCATGGAAGCGGCAGGTTAGGAAGATAGTTGAATGCCGTGTTGCTGCAGCCAATCCAAGGCATTGATGGATTGCCCGTTACGTCTGACTTCAAAATGGAGGTGTGGCCCTGTGACTTTACTTCCAGTACTACCCATGGTGGCAATTTGGTATCCCGCCGATACCTGCTGTCCAACTTCAACGGAAGAGGAGTTGAGGTGGTAGTAGATTTCAGTAGTGCCGTCTGACTGTTCTATCTTTACATAGTTTCCGCCTGCAGGATCGGATCCGACTGCGGTGACTTTTCCGCCGACCGCGGCGTAGACGGGGGTTCCGATGGAATTGGCAATATCGATGCCATGATGGAAGTCGGATACCGTCTGATCAGTCGGGTCGGTGCGGTGACCGTACGGGGAGGTCAATGTTCCACGGGCGGGGAGTGCGTAGCGTGTACCTGTTTCGGTTGTCTTCCCCGCGATACTGTCCAGATATATCTGGGTTAGTGCATCAATTTTCTTGACAATCTCATCCGAATTCGACTTTCCTTCTTCTATGATGCTCATAGCGCTTTTCAGGGCGTTGGCGATGATCGTATGGACTGCGGCTTTGCCCGCCTGTGTATATGCTCCCGAACCAAGATCATTCAGCTGTTGGTTGACCTTCGCTACGATATCGGTGATGGCCTTCTTGTTTTCTGCCGAACTGGCCGCGAGAGATTGAAGATAGTCGGCGAGTTGTGCATCGACGGCCGTGAATGCGGCCTTGCGGTTGTTTTGGAATCGTTGCTGTGCCTCCAATGCGGCGGCGGTTGCGCCCGCGCCGGCCAATCCGCGTTCTTCGAGGAGCCTGATGGCGTCCGGATCGGTCAACTCACCTTTGCCGTACGCGTTAGCCAGCTGATTCAGCACTTGCATCGCCCGCTGCGCTTCCGGTGTCATTCCCGACCCAGCAACCGCGGCGGGGGCGGTGCTTCCGCCTCCGAGCCCGGACAGCGCGGACGCCAGCATCGGCAACATCATCAGCGCGGTTGTCCCAGCGGTGACGGCAACCGGTGCCAGCTTGGCTACGAGATCCGGATCTATCAGCGGCGCAGGCGGATTCGACTCGTTGTTCGGTGTCGCCGTTGGCCCCTGAGCCTCGTCGGGCGGCGGCGCCTCCGTGGCGGGGTCCTGCCCGGGCTGCTGCTCATCACCGGCAGTCGAAGGAGATTTGGTGTCTGTGCCACCGCTCGTACAATCCGGTTCCGCACCGGTGGTGGCCGGCTCCTCGATCGAGGCTTCTGCTCCTGTCATCGTTCCTCCGCTCATCGGCGAATCACGCGGCACCGGTGCATGATTCGCGGAGGTCTCGTACCGGGCCATGGCTGTGCGCTCATCGTGACCGCTACACGCGGGTTCCGGTTCCCATGATTGGGAATCTTCGACAATGGTGGGTGCCGAGACCATCGGTTCGGCATTCGTGATATTCGGATCGGGATCGTTGGCTGGGGCGGTGAGAGGAGGCGAGGGTGGAGGTCGACCCATCGGAGCTGACGACAATCGCGGTGAAACTCGCCGAATTGGCGCGCGACCTCGGGGCGGCCTTGCCTGCTGGTGGTGTGGTGCCTGCGGGGTCGGATCCCATCTCCGCCCAGTTGGTGCCGCAGCTGAACAATCATGCGACGGCGCTGTCGAACGGCATCATCGCGGTGCTCAATGAGGTACTGCGGCATGCGCACGAAATCGGAGCCGCCGCCGCGGAATACAGTACGACCGACGATCACAGCGCAGCATTGCTGGGCGGTGGCGGCGGTGACCTGGTCGCCAACCCGGTCACACTTGTGGAAGCTCTCGCGCCGTGGCGAGCGCAGCAGTTCACCATGAAGGGTGCGGTCGGTGAGTCGGTGGATCCGCTGACCTTCGCCCGGCAGTTGCGCGCGGGCCCGGGGCCGGCGGCGGCGGCTCAGTACTCTGGCGATTTGCGGTCGTTCCTGACCGGTAGTTACGCCACGGCTGGTGATGGCCTCGGCGTGGCCTCCTCGGTCATGAGCAACTGGACACCGGTCGGCGAGACGGTGGCCGAGAACCTGAACCGTCACCAGTCCTGGATGGATCAGCTCGGTACCGGGCTGGGGTTGCTCGCCAATGACATCGACACTTACACCGCCGCTTTCACCGCCGCCCAAGCCAAGCATCCAACTCCCGAGGAGATCCTCGCAGCACGCAAGAAACTGCTGGCAGCCGTGCGGGCTAAGGACGAGCTCACCGCACAGGAGGCGCTTGCCGAACTCGGAGAGCAGACTACGCGCTCGGCCGAAACTGCTGGAGAATACGGGAATGCGGTGAATACTGCATCCGGGTCGGGCGGAAGTTCCGGAGGCAGCGATATGAGCATGCTCGCCTCTATGCTGCCAGCCCTGATGAGCGCGATGTCTGCGAACGGATTCGATCTGGGCGACAATCTTTCGGACGACATAGACGAATTCGGTTACGACGACTATCTCGACAGCTATCCGGCACTGGGGGGAGGTGGGGGGTCCGGCGGCGGAGGCCTTGATATCGGTGGAGGCGAGGAATCTGCCCCGGGATCGGTATGGACGCCCACCCCGCTGGTCAACGCAATGACGACGGCCGGCGCCACCTCGGCGATGCCACGTGCCTCGGTGATCGAGCCCTTCACGGCTTCCTCGTCATCGAACTCGGCTTACGGGCGCAACGGGATGCCGATGACGCCGTACATGCCCATGGCGCCGGGCACCGCCGGTGCGGGGACAGGAAGCAACGAACGCAGCCGCGTGGTCGCGTGGCATCCTGATCGGCTCATGTACGTCGACAGCACCCCGTACACCGAGCTGGTGATCGGTGAGAGGCCGACGATCGCCCCGGCCGTGACACCACCGACACCGGGCCAGCAGGCATCGTCTCAATCCGGAGGTATCGCATGAGTGACATCCATCCCGACGTGCAGGCAGCACTAGACGCTGCCCGCGACCTGCGGCACCGCATCGCCGACATGCGAGAACGTATCGACCGTGTCCGCGCCCGGCGGCCCTCCCCCGGTGGTGGGGTGATCCCTGAGGTCGACGCGATGGGTCGGCTCACCGATCTGTATCTCGCGCCCGGTACCTGTGCCCGGTTCACCGCCGCCGACCTGGTTGCCGAGATCATGGCGGCGATCAGGGAGAGCGCGGCGGACGCGGCACGTCAGCACAAGGCAATCATGGAGTCGGCCACGTTCTCCAGCGACGTCGCTCCGGTCGGCAGCGAAGCGGAGTCGTCGGTATGACCGAGACCGGGCAGGTCACAGTCTCCGATACGGTGCGCTGGCTGCATGAGGAAGGTCTGCCGCGGCTGGTCGGAGTCGCTGCGCGCATGTCGAATCCTGTTGTCGCATATACCGTCGACGTGGCCACCGGAACTGTGACCGCCCATCCGACGACCAGTGTCGGCGCCGGTTCGGATGTTTTCACGCTCGCTGCCGATGACCTGCCGCACCCGCAGGGCTCGGCGCGCCGTTTGGTGATCATCGGTGTCACCGTCTCCGACGCGGTTCTGGTCGTCGATCTGGCGACCTCGCTGGGGATCTCGATCAATGCCGACCAGCCCGCGGAAGCAGCACGAGCCTGGGTGATGCAATTGCTGCTCAATCCGGAGATCACTCTCACCACCAACAGCGCCGCCGTGGCGGTCACGGGTGCCGCCCGGTACCGGCGTACCTATATTCCTGGTGCGGACGCCATGATCATCAATGTCGACGATCGCCGCCCACCAGTCACCACTGTGACCCTCAACGCGATCGATGAGGGCCCCGATCATCTCGATGTCGCCGCGGACGGCGCCGGGGAGATGTATTTGGGCTCGCGCTTCTGGCGCTTGCGTGAGGTCCTGCGGATCGGAGACAACTCATGGACCACTCTGGCATCGACCCTGACCACCGCATCCGGCAACTAGAGCTCAGACGCGGGAGCGAAACTGGCTACTGCCAACCACATTCGGAGAGTGAAAGATGACGAGTCCGTATACCACCGGTACAGGGGATGCCGACGAGGGCACCCGAGCGCCGGACTGGCATGCCAGGACCTACGAGGTTTTCAACCCCGACAGCACCGTCGGTGTCGCATGCGATCGGGAAGGTGAAATGGTCGGCCTGCACATCACCGATCACGCCCGGGAACAAGGCGACACCTGGCTGGCGGCGGAGGTCCTACGGATCGCGAAACTGGCGCACATGAAGTCGCGGGTCGGGGTCCGAGGCGAGATGGAGCGCAGTGGGGTTCAGCCTTACACGATCGACTCGTTCGGACTGCCAACCGAAGCAGCGTACCGGGCTGCGGAGAACGCCGAATTCGGCACCTCGTCCTGAAAGGGGCGAGATGCCGATGCGAACGTCAATATTCGGTAATATTTCGGGAGTCCTTATGGTGCTGTGATGGATTGAGCTGATACCTCACTACAATTGATATTTTGGGCGATGTCACGCATACGTCGTATGGCTGCCCAATACGTTTCCTCCAGTACGGTGCACGTTTCTCGCACTCTGCGCTGAATGTCCTGATCGATATCTAGTGGGAGTGGAATCCGGTCGTGAAGTCTCAAATTCTTGTCGAGGTTATCGATCTGATCTCTGAATACGTGCAAGGTTTCAAGTCTAATTCGCTCCAACTCGGAAAGTTCTGTGTGAATTTTGCTATGGTTGGCTTGAATAATTGACTCTGTCGATTGCAGGTGGTCGAGATGTTCTTGGTAACTGATCATCGAATCCCCGTTGCCAGAAGTTCCCTGATCCTCGCCTCGGTACCCACCTTGGGGCTTATCATCAAGTTTTGGCGGGAGCGTGGATCCAGGCGCTAGGGTGTCTACCCAGATCTGGAGAACGTAGCTGGTGTAATCAATCAGACCTTTGAGATCGGGCGATGCCCCCCGGGGAATCGGGAGTGCTATGGTCCAATAGCGATCGATAACTTTGCTCATTGTACCCTCTGGCGTTAGTTGTTCGAATATGCGCCGAGTGTGAATGATGATCAGCTTCTGAGTATATAGTTCGAGCGCCAACGCTACTCGCTCGTGTCCCCAATTTTGAGAAGCCCGGAAGATCCGGATTATGGTGGGGACCAAGCCATCGACAGCGTGTCAGTTGGTGACGGACGCAGTCTGGACGATGGGAGTGGAACGCCATGGTCGATATCGACGATCCGGATCGGGTTCGTGCCGCGGCGGCGACGTTCGAGGAAGCTGTGACGACAGCAATCTGGCAGGCCGTGGAAACCGTACGGAAGCTGTCCATCTCGGGTGGATCTCCGCAGTCGCAACTCGAACGTGAACTGGCTTCGGTCCTTCGTGCCGGCCTGACCACGGTGGAGGTTGCGGCGCAGGGGCACCAGTCCGGTGTGGCAGCGACGGCGCTGGGTGTACGGGCGGCGGTAGATGCACTGGTTGCTGCAGATTCCGCCGCCGCTGCGAGTATTCAACTGCAGCAGTCGATCTGACCCGCCCGCGGTGGTGGTACGACGATCCAGCCGCAACCGAAGGGAGCCGCGTGGCAGACGATGCGGGTGCGGGTGACCAGGGTCCGTACTGGCAGGCAATCGTCGGGGATGCCTGGCCCACAATCGATCCGGCGCTGTGGAACGAGCTGGCGACCTTCGCGAGTCAGGGCGCGTCGATGCTGGATGCGCAGGCCGCCGAGAACGCCTACCAGGTCTTCCATTCGACGGTCCGTGAGAGCGTGCTGTTGCGTGAGCTCGAGGATCAGATGCTGGGCCAGCGCCTGTATCCTCAGGCATACCGGGACGTCCTAACCCATTGTGGGCGATTTCTCGAGGAATGCGCGAATTTGTTCCGCCAGATCCGAAATAGGATTACCGACATCGTCGATCGTACGAGAACTAAGATTTCCGGGTTCGACAAGGCCGACGTCGACTATCGAGACAAGGTTGCCGGAGCTGTCGATGCCGCGCGCGGTGAAGTGGAGGAGCTGGTCAGCTCTGCGCTGTCCCAGCTTCCTCACCTCGCCCCCGAGGCCTTGCTCACCTCCCTGCCCGGCGGATCGGGCGTAACACCGGGTCCAGTGACCGGGCCATCGTTGATGCCCTGGGCGCAGGGCGACGGCCAGCTCGGTGGGGCTTCCACCACGACGGGGGTCACACCGAGTCCGACAGGAGGACCGGTCATGGCGAGTCTTTACCACTCGCCCTACTGGCAGAGTGAAAGCGAGAGTGGTCCACACATAGGGGCTGGTGTGCCCGCGTCGATTTCGCCACGGACGCCCAGCGAGGTTCATGGTGGGCCGACAGACAGCGGATCGGGAGGAGTTCCCGCAACGTCAGGACCCGCTCCTGCCGCGCCGATTGACGGATCTGCTGGGAACCGCATCGGTTCGGCTCCGAGCGCGGACATTGCCGACACAACCAGGAGCACAGGCGATTTCCCTTCGTCGTTCGCGTATGCGGTGACCGCGGGCACCGGGATGGAGCTCGGGCCTGTGCCGCTGGCGACAGGTGTGGCGGGTGGGGATGGCAGGGCCGGGTCCGGCCCCGTAACCGCCCGAACCGGTGCGGTCGTCGGCCAGTCGACCGCACCCGCGGTGGCGTCGGGTTCCGGAGGTGGGGTCACGTCGTCGCCGCGACGTCCTGCCACTTTCGCGCCGTTCAGCGGGGTGCGAATGGCGCCTTCCGGGCCTGGAGGGTCCGCTGTTGGGCATCCTCGTGGTCAGGCTGACCCGCCCGCACCCGAACCGGCGAACCCAGCGAGTAGCGATGAGCTGATTCGGGCAGCTGTCGGCGGTGTGATGATCACGGCCGCGGCGCCATCGTTCGTGGTCGGCGACGAGATCGACGGCGACTTGGCTCTCGCACGGACCATATTGAGCGGGGTGCTCGCGGCGACTGGAGAACCGGTGATCGGCCCGAGCTGGGCTGTGTCGATCATGCGTCACCAAAGCGGGATCAGCGCGTTCGTGACTTCGACCGAAGGCCGCGGATGGCTTCCGGCCGGCCTGTATTTGCCGCGCGAGATGTCGACACCGTGGGTCTGGTCTCAGTGGAATGATGTTGCGTCGGAGAATGTCTCGGACCCCGCGAGAATATTGGCGGAGTTCGGTATCGGCTGGGGTGCGAAGCGTGGCGCCCGCATGTCCGCGCTGGCCTCGTCAGCGGTGATCGTGGACTCGATGCGGCGCCAGTTGGGCGATGTATCGGTGGTGGGCGAGGTGACGCCCGCGTCGGTGCTGGATCTCAGCCGGCCTGCACCCGGGTTGGTCGATCGCCTTGGCCTGTTGGCGTCGTCACGGCTGTTGGACCAGGTCGCGGGCGTACCCGACGAGGGCATCGAGATGCGATGCGTCGAGTTGGCGTGCGACGCGCACACCCGAGTAGGCATCGAGCGGAAGTCCTCGAGTGAGCTGTTCGGTGTCCCGGAGGTGCGGGCGCGAATCCTGTCGACGATCCGACAAGGGCAGCGGGTGTCCGAGGAGCGGTGGTCGGAGCTGCGTGACGCTGACGATCTGCTGGCGGCATCAATGCCGACGCGGCGGGCTGATGTGGCACGGATACCATTGGGCCAGTTGCGGTCTGAGGATGCCGCGGGACGTCGACCCGGTTCCGGCGTGTCGGATGCGGAGCTGAGCAGAGCGATGGGGTTCGAACGGCGATGCGATGAACTGGCGCTGCTGCTGGCTGAAGAGCCGGACAGGCAATGTCTCCGTGACGCCGTGTATGCCTACGGGCACATCGCGGATAGCATACGCCGCCAAGGACTTTCAGTGACGAGTTAGGCCTGTTCCCATGGTAGGGAGTGCCGGACAATGAATTGGCCCAGCAGTAAAGAAGGAGTGATCGGACGTGGCGGACCGGCTGGACATCGATCCTGAACTGCTGCGCCGGTTGGCGAACGAGCACAATAACCACGCGAACGACATCCGGAAGTGGGCAGAACCGCCACACGAATGGTTGGACAAGTTTCTGGACAACTACGGCACGATCGCAAAAGACGTGAAAAAGGCGCTGGACGGATACTACGACGCGCGGCAGCGTGCCGGATACGCTCTGGCTGACGAGCACGACTACACCGCGGATTCCTTGCGCGCCTCTGCCGCTGCCTTCGAACACGTCGATGCCGACAGCGGCGCGCAGATCCGGCAAGCCGGACAGCCGTTTGACCCGACCCCGTCCTCATTGTCGGGGAACCCGCCAGGTGGTTCGCACTTCGGCGAGCCTGCTGATTCGGCGACCGGGGGCCGCAGTGCCGGCCCGGGCGCAACGCCTCCCTTGAACCCGGTAGCCGACAACGGCTCTTCGTCACACGCTGGTGGCAGTGGCCCACAGCCGGGTAACCAGGGGCCATCCGGCACGATCAGCGGACCGGTGCAAGATCCCGGGCCTGTACTGCCGGGCGGTGGAGCCGGATCGATAGATGATCGTAACTCAGGAGCAATGCACTCCGGCGCGGCAGCGCGGTCCGATTCGGCCCCGGCCTTCGTGCCGACTCCCTTCGCGGCAGCGGTTGCGGCGGCCAAGGACAAGGCGACCGGTGCGGGCTATGTAGTGGGCGACGAGGTGAACGACGACCTGGTTCTCGCGCGAACACTCCTGGGTGCAGTGCTGGCCGCGGTCGACGGGTCGGTGGTCGGTCTTTCCTGGGCGGTCGCGGTAATGCGCGGCCCATCCGGGACAGGTGTGTTCATAACCTCCAACGAGGGCCGCGGCTGGTTGCCTGCCGGGTTGTTCCTGCCGCACGAGGTGTCCACGCCGTGGCTGTGGGACGAGGTTCTCGGCGCCGATGACGGAGACGGGCGTGCTAGCGTGCGCTGGGAGGGGATCTCGGATCCGGCCCGAATCCTGGTGGAGTTCGCTGAGATGTGGGGGCCGCTGGCCGATGCCCGGCTTTCGGCGTTGGCATCCTCGGGCCCGATCGATTCGAGCCTGCGCGCTCGCCTGGACGAGGTGGCCGTAGCTGGGATGGTCGGTCCTACCTTCGATATAGATCTGCGGGTTCCGGCGTCCGGCACCGCGGACCGGCTCAGAGTGGCAGGTTCCGCTCCAGCGCTGGAAAATGCTGCGGCGGTGGAGGACTCACGCCTGCGCCAGAAATGCATCGAACTCGCGGTGCAGGCGCATGAGCGCCTGGGTCAGGGCCCGCCCGCAGCTGCTGAGGCACGAATCATGCGGGAACGCATCCTCGCTGTGATCCAGGCCGGTGAGCAGGTGCCCTCCTCGTGGTGGGAGGAACTGCGTGATGCCGATCATTTGTTGGCGGCTGCCATGGTGCCGCGCCGGGCCGATGTGGGCCGGGTGGAACTCGGCCAACTCCGCGCCGATTCCGCTGATCCGGTCCTGAGCCAACTGGTGTTCGAACGCCGATGCGACGAGCTGGTTCTGCTGTTGGAAGGTGAGCAGACCAGACAGCACCTACGCGACGCGACCTACGCACACGACCAGATCGTTCGACACCCGATATTCGCCGCGGCCCCGGTGCAGGTGTCGGTGGGCGACACACGGCAGGTCGGCGGCGCGGCATCCAGCGGCGGCGTGGTCATTGCGCCGTCGGACACGGTTCCGCCCCCGATTGCGGTCGCGGATCGTGACGTGACCGGACCGCGCCGTACAGACGCTTGACCCAGGGGCGTTCGTAGGCGAGGGGACGCTGTTGCCTGTCAGCAGATTCTCTGTGGATTTCAAATTGGATGAACCACCTCAACCGCGAAGGAGATTGCCGCCATGCGGCCACGACCGTCGCGAACAGCCAGTTCGGTGGCGGCACGTGCTGATTGGATATCTACCGCAACGGGGTGCTGGGGGTCCGACGTGACGGTTCCCGCCGTCTCTTCAACGATGGTCAACGTCAACGTCACGAGTCCAGCGACGACCTCTATCACCTCGGGCGATCTGATCACGCTGCAGGCGCGTGCCGGGTCGATAAGAACGGCCGCGGTTCCGTGCCGTCGCAGGCGAATCCGCCACCGTTCCGCTCGAGCCAGACCAGCATCGCCTCCGCGGTGTTCAGCACGAAGTCGAGCTCGTAGTCGAAGATGCGCCGCAGCTCGTCGGACACAGTGAAGGTCAGCGTTACGAGCCGGCGCTCATCGCACCCGCCAGCGCAGCACCGGATCCACGGGCATCGATGCGGTGCGGTCGAGCAGCTGCTGGTCGAGCCACACCGTGACGACAGACCGCATGAGAGCCGCGCCGCGAGCCGGATCGATAGTGCCGCACAGGTCGACGCCGCATCCGAACGCGGGCAAGTCGGTGCCGCTGTAGTGCCCGGCGTCCGCGATCGTCGCGATCACCGCTCTCGTGGCAGCCCAGGATGCGTGCAGCGTCGCGCCGGACGCGAGCAGCAGAACCGGCCGGTCGACGTCGGGCGCCGCGTTGGTGCCGTCCCACCTGGCCGGCCCGTCGAGCACTACGCCGATGCGGATCCGGGGATCGGCGGCCATGGCCGACACCGTGGTCTGCCCGCCGTAGCTATGGCCCGCCATCGCCACCCGACCAAGGTCGATGCTGTCGCCGACGATGGGCAGCGTCGGGAGCCGGTCGAGCACCAGGCGGGCGTCGGCGGCGCGGATGTCGAACGCCTGCTGCAAGAATGCCGTGTCGCTGGCGTCCGGCGGTGATCCGGCTTGCACGCGCCCACCTACTTCGACGGCCGGTGCTTCTCCAGCGTGGTCGATGGCCACCACGACGTATCCGCGTGAGGCCAGCTCCATCAGCAGGCCGGAGGCGAGCCAGCGCGGCGTGCCCAGCCCGGGCGACCAGATCACCACCGGCAGACCGTTATCGGCGACGGGCGCGCCCTCGGCTACCGGCAGGACGGCGGCGGTCATCGCCGGGGCGGCGGTTGGGGTTCGCAGCCACAGCGCCGCCTGCCCGGCCAGCTGGACTCGTGCCGTGGCCGAGGACGCCGGAATGTACGGCGCTACACCGGTGACGGCGGTCGGGTACCAGACCGACACGGGAATCGCACGAGCCCCCGCTGCGAGAGTCACCTCGACGCGGCCAACCATGGCCTGTCCGGTCGGCGCTGGTATCGGCGAGGTCTCCGCACGGGCTGTGCTGGCCGCCCAAGCCGCGCCGGTGCACAGCAGCGTCGCGGTGGCGAGGGCGACGGTGATACGCCGGGTTATCGCGGTAGCCCTCACCGGGCCGCCGAGGCAAGGACGATCTGCTCGAGTAGTGCGGCGAGCGCAGCCTTACGGGTGGGGTGCCCCTTGCCGCTGCCGCCTTCGAAGGTGTTCCACCGGGCCGCGCCGTCGCCGTCCTCACGCCAGGCCGCATGCCATCGGCAGCCGCCGTGGCAGTTGCCGCGCCATTCGCGGGCGTCTCCGACCCAGCCGACGAAGCGGCCCCCCGGGTCGCGGTACGGCAACGACGTCTGGGTGAAGACGCGCGCCAGAAAACCGACCTCCTGCTCGCCATCCCACAATTCAGCGGCAGCGGGCACGATTTCCAACGGGCTGCGTTGAAGGCGTCGCATGGACGTAGCGTGGCAGGATTCCAGCAAACATCCAGCTCTGGGAAGAACTTTGGGATTTAGCCCTTGCCCCCTGAGTCGGGCGGCCCAGCAGGCTGCAACACGACGGGAGTCGCCAAGGTGTGCCGAACATCACCGTGCCGCCGCCGTGCAGCTTCTCGTCGGTTGCGGGTCAGTCGGATCGCGGGCTTGGTTGTACGGTGGTCATCGGACCATCGCCAGACGCCGTCCGCTCGGGGCGATCTCGTCAAGCCATTCGAGGACGCCCGGCCAGCCCCGCGTGCAGCTGCTGCAGGAGTGGCCCGGCATGGTCGGCTGATTCGTAGTGCAAGTTTCCTGCAATTCGACGGTGTCTCGCCGCGCTCCGTCCCAGCCGTGAGAAGACGGCAGAATGAGGTGGTTCAGGAGGGCTGGATGGATCCGAGAAAAAATGGAGGGTTGCAAATATGGAGTCGGAATCGGACAGAACGTCACTTGTGACCCTCTCTATACCCAGTGGCGCGTCCTCGAAGGTTGTTAAAGCGATTATCGAAGCCGAAGCCGATATCCAGGACGGGCTGCGACATCTGAGTAACTCCAGGATTGGCGGAAAGCCGCCACCACCGATTTTCAGTTCTGAATTCTACGATGGCGGAGCTCGCGATCTGTTCCATATGTCGGGATCGCTTTCCGGCGACACCACGACTTCATATGAGTCGGGTGTGGCCATCTTAGGTGTCGAACAAATTAAGTTTGCTGCTCTCGACCAAGAAGTTAACCGGCATATTATCGAGCTCGCCGATCTGATCGATATTTCTATCCAGCAGATTCGATATGCCGGCGGAGACTTCAACTCCAAATTGATGTCCCGTGAATACAACTTGTATCCCAGATTGTCGGCGACTCAGGAGTATGAAGTTTTGACACTTTTGTATATGTGCCATTCCGGGTTCCGTGCAGCATATTGTATTGTGGTCGATGCATCGGCGGCTGTGGCGAGTAAACTAGGCACTTTGGCGAATGATATAAACCCTGACGTCTAGAGTGTGTCTCCACCCATGGGAGACTCGCGCTAGCTGCCCGTCGCCGCGGGTTGATCCTCTTTCTCGACATCTCCCGACTTATCGGATTGACCCTCCTTGTCCTCGTCGGCTTTGCCAGTGGCGCTCTCACCTTTCTGTTCTTCTTTCTCGTCTGGCTTTTTGTCCTTGACCGGATCATTTGCGGAAGTGCCGTCACCCTTGTCCTTGTCCTTGTCTGAGTCATCCTGATCCTTATCTTTTGTGAATGCCTCGATGAGTTGCGGAGCTTGCATCGCAATCATTGCAGCCAAGGGGGCAAGGCCTGATATAAGGCCTTCGATACCTCCGCCCCCGCCTCCGCCGGCATTCGCGGCAGGGTTGACGGTATTGGCGATCTCGGCGCTACCATTCTGAAGTTGTGCCCAGTCATCGACCAGATTCAAGCCACCGTTAACGGCCTCGTCCACAACCTTCAGCGCCTGGTCGAGCCAAGTCAGGATATTTTTGTCTGTGTCTGCGGACGTTTTACCGTTGCCAACCTTCTTAAGGTTCTCATTGAGCGTGTTTACGGTGCCCTCGATGGACTCGAGTATCAATTCGTTCTGATCGGAGACGATGACTGCTGTCTTAAGAGTAGTTTCGTCGAGCGTCCTGATGGTTGCGGTACGGTTCTTCAAACGTTCTACAATCCATTGGTGCTGGTCGGCGGTGGTGCTCAAGTCCAGGCTTTCAAAATCGGGTAGCTCCAGTGCCTTCGCGAAAGCTTGGGGAGTTCCAGGGGTCCCGGATCCGAGCATGTTGACCAATGCTTGAATCTTGGCCTCAACGGCTGGGATAAGAGCCTTCAACACCTCATGCGCGCCACCTGGAACGTGCAAGCTGATAATTGGTCCGGATCGCCGCCTCGTCCCCGGCTGTGTCTGCCCAGTATTGGAGGAAACCATCGCTCTCCTAGTCATTCCGCTGCACATCGCCTCCTGAAGGCGCCCTTCATTGTCTCTCCTTCTCGATATTGGGAAGGGGGGATTTGCGCTGTTGGGGACGATTGTAAACAGCGGTTCCGAATCGGAAAGGTGGTCGGATGTGAGTGAATGTGAGTCGGTCTGATGACGCAGGCACTGCTGGGAGATGTGCACGCGGTTTTGCGTTCGCTCTACGGTGTATATGGAGGGGGTGGGTCGGCGGCCGGGCCGGGTGTGTTGCCTACGATGGGGCGGCTGGACATGCAGGCGTCCCTCGGATCGATATCGGCTGGTTACGACCAGTCGTTGGGTTGGCATGCGGCGACGGCTGATGCGCACGGCGGGCACGACAGTGTGATTCACTCCGTGGTCGGGCGCTCGGGGTTGGATCTCATGCGCGGGCGAAATCGGTTGGGCGACATCATCGCCGGATTCGAGTCACGAGCGCAGACATTGGCATCGCTCGGGGTCTCCCGGTTCACGATGCCAGCGCTCCTGTCCACCGCGCAGGCGGCCATCGATACCGCGACGAATCGGGTGAACTCCGATCTGAATGCGGTTCGCGCGCAGGCCGCTGAAATCGTGCCCCCGGTGCTGCCGACGCCGGTGCGTCGGCAGCACCGGGTATCGGGCCGTCCGCGCCGGACGTCGCGGGCGGCGCGCCGGCTGAGAAGCCGGACGGTGAGAGATCTCCCAAATGGTGTTCAAGCGGTAGAGGCTGCGGCCGATTGGCTTGACACGCCGTATGTTTGGGGTGGAGGCGGATGGGATAGAAGTGGGCGTCGTGGGCCGAGCGGCGGCGGATTCGATTGCTCGGGGTTGACGCAATACGCGATCGCCGAGGCGACACACGGCGAGGTGGTATTGCCGCGTACAACCTACGATCAAATCCATAGCGGTGTCTGGGTGTCCATGGCGGATGTGCGCCCTGGTGATCTGGTATTCCCAGCCGGTTCGTGGGGTGCGAGGGGGCCGGAGCATGTTCAGCTAGCGGCCGGCAACGGTTTGGTTATCGAGGCCCCGTACTCGGGATCGACGGTGAAATGGTCCCGTATGCCCAAAGATGCTGTTGTGGTCCGGGTAATCGGATCCGATCGAGACGCGTAGTAATCGAATCCGTGCGTGTCGTCTGTCAGCCGTCCAGCGATAGCTCGTTTCCAGGAATGGGTGGCGGCTGCGACTATGGTCAACTTTGGTTTTTCGGGTCCGTCCTTCCCGTCGCTGGGAAGAGCTCACCTGTGCTGCAACGTAATTCCGGCTTATCGTTCGCTACGACCAGATCGGCGAAAGGGTAGCCCGAGTGTCAGCGGCCGAGGAAGCGTTCTATACAGGAGTTCAGTGCTTGGGGCTGGTCGCCGGAGGGATACGCAACCAGGAGCATGCGTCGGCGGCGTTTCGGGCAGCGACCGATCTCGATCCGGACATGTGCGATGCGTGGCTAGGTCGGGCGATGGCGGGAGAGGTCACCAGCGAAGTGATCTACGGCGCGTATCGGTCGGTGCACAATCTCTATAGGGATCAGCAGCGGGCGGGGCTGGCTGATCGCTCGCTGTGGTGTCAGGTCGAAGTCGGTGTGTACGGGCTGCGCATCGCTATGTCCGATCGTGACCAGATCGCGCTTGCGCAAGCGTGCTCATATGCCGCAGGTGGGGAATGGCACGAAGCGGCCGCGATTCTCGACGACGTCCGCAGCGATGAGGTCGCGGATTTCGTGCGTCTATCACTGTATTTCCGGACTGGCCGCTGGCCCGAGGTGATCGCGGCTCGGACCGAGCATCCGGTTCTCGAGGACAGCCTGCTCGATATCGCCGCCGAGCTCATGGCCGCGCAGTCGCTGGCGCATCTGGGGCGGTTCGGCGAGTCGATGCCGCGTGCCCAGCGTGTCGTGGAGGACAGCTCGTCGGGCAACCGATCGTATCTGTGGGCGGATGCGCACTTCCTGGTCGGAATGTTGTTGCGGCAGAAAGGGGACTCGGATGCCGCTGATCGGGTCCTCGCCGGTTTGCAAGGATCGAGTCTGTGGTCGGAGCGCCCGGAATGGCAGCGGGCGGTGCGGGATCGGTCGTATCGATTAGCGGTGACCACACCCGAGGTGATCGGTTCCCGCGCCGATCTGTGGGATCCGAGGTCCGGCGACGATCCGGTCGAGGTGGCGGCGCGAACGGCGACCGAGACACGTAGCCGGTTGCTGGCCGAAGCGTCCGAGCTGCTCGACGCGCAGATCGGGATGGCGTCGGTCAAGGAGCAGGTGGATCGACTGCGTTCGGGGGTGCAGATGGATCAGGTACGTGTCCGCCGCGGGTTGGCGGTGGAATCCCGCTCGCGCCACCTGATCTTCTCCGGTCCGCCGGGCACCGGTAAGACGACGATCGCGCGTGTGATCGCCAAGATCTTCGCGGGACTGGGGGTCACCCAGAATGCCGACGTGATCGAGGCTTCGCGCAACGACATGGTCGGCACCCACCTCGGTCAGACGGCGCCGAAAACCAACGGGTTGATCGATTCAGCCCTGGGCGGGGTGCTGTTCATCGATGAGGCCTATACCTTGATCCAGGAGGGTTTGTCCGGCGGTGACGCCTTCGGCAAGGAAGCCGTCGACACACTGCTGGCCCGAATGGAGAACGATCGCGACAAACTAGTGGTGATCATCGCCGGCTACGAAGAAGAGATCGACCGCTTCTTGGCCTCCAACGATGGACTCGCGTCCCGCTTCACCAAGCGGATCCGGTTCGCCAGCTACGAGGCCGGCGAACTGGTGCAGATCGCGGAGCATGTGGCGCGCAACAAGGACTCGCGGCTATCGGAGGAAGCTCGCGTTGTATTGCTCGAACGTTGTGAACACATGGTCGGTCAGCACCGCAATGGTCGCCGCCTCATCGACCTGGCCGGAAACGGCCGATTCGTTCGCAATGTCATCGAAGCCGCTGAAGCGGAACGCGACTATCGTTTCACCAAGACCACGGTCGATATCGCGACGCTCACCGACGAAGAGCTGATGGTGATCGACGCCGCGGACATCACTGCGGCACTGGTGGGATCGACGCCGTTCGCAGCGGGGTGAGCGATGGCACGTTTCCGGGTCGTAACGAAACACCAGATATCAGGCTGGCGGTTCCTGCAGCGCCGAATCGAGCACGCCTTGGTGCGGCGGGATGTGTCGATGCGCGACGACCCACAGCAGGGCCGGTCCACCGCCCTCATGATCGGGTTGGCACTCGCGTGTGTCGGCGTTGTCGGCGCCGCGGTGCTCGCATTCTTCAAACCGGCAAAATTGGTCGGGAACGCCCGCATTGTCTCGGAGAAGGACAGCGGCGCACTCTATGTGCGACTGGGCGGTCGGCTGCATCCGGCTCTGAATCTGACTTCTGCCCGGCTGATCGTCGGAGCAGCCGAGAATCCGGTTCGAGTGTCGCGGGAAGAGCTGGCGAAATATCCGCGCGGACCGTGGGTGGGTATCCCGGGTGCACCTGGTCAGATCGTCGACTCCGGCGACCGTGATTCCTCGTGGACAGTTTGTGATCAAGCCAAGCCGGGAGCACCCCTCGATCCAGCGACCGGGCTCCCGTCGGCCGCGTTATCGCCGGTGCGGACCACGGTTATCGGCGGTCCGCTCGTCGTCGACGGCGCCACGGTGGGTGAGCTCACTGGCGCCGCGGCCCGACTGCTGCGCGATGACACCACCACGTGGCTGGTGTACCGGGACAGCGAGAGGGGGGTGGTTCGAGCTTCCGTCAGCCTGGGAAATTCAGCGGTCACGATGGCTCTCGGAATCGACTCCACCGCACCGGTTCTCGCTGTGTCGAAGGGATTCATCAACGCGATCCCCGAGGCACCGCCGCTGCGGGTGCCTGACGTGCCTGGCGCCGGTGAACCGGTCACTTTGGCGTCGGGTCCGGAGGTTGCCGTCGGTTCGGTGCTGACGGTACCTGCGATCGACATCGACCGGGGAGCAGCATACTACCTGGTGTCACGCTCGGGTGTGGTGCGGATCAGTAGCGTCGTCGCGGCGATGGTTCGCAACGCCAGCTCCCAGGGGACGGTATCGGCGCGAACCGTAGGCCCGGACGTGATCGCGGCGAATCTGCGCTCGGGCACGTGGCCAGGCACCGCCTCGTTCCCGACCGACCCGATCCGGTTGGTCGACCCGGTTCGGATCGGGGTGACCTGTTACCGCTGGGCGCGCGGTAGCGGTGACTCTGCTTCTGCCACTGTGCTTTTGGCAGGTAGCAGGCTGCCGTTGCCGGAGACGGCGCTCACGCAGACCGTCAGTCTGGTCACCGCCCCGGCCTCTCGCGGCGCCACCGCCGACGCGGTGTATCTGCCGCGAAACACCGGCAGGTTCGTGCAGGTGACTGGGACCGAACCGGATTCACCGCGCCGGGAATCGCTGTTCTGGATCTCCGACAGCGGTGTCCGCTACGGCATCGACGCCAATCCGGCGGAGCGCAGCGATCCCACCCTGACCGCGCTGAACCTGCGTAACCCGGTGGTTGCGCCGTGGAGCATCGTGTCGCTGTTCGCGGTCGGCCCCACGCTGTCCCAACGCGATGCCCGAATTCAACACGACGGGATACCTGTGAATGGGTCGGCACGAGGTCTCGACGGCACACCCTGATGACCACTATTCGTCGATTCGTCCGCCCGGCTCGCCCGGCCAGCGGGCCGAAAGCCCCCGCGGTCACCGAGCTGCGGCTGCAACCACCGACAGAACTGCCCAAACCGGTGCCGCCGTCGAAACTACGAATGATCCTGCCGGTGGTAATGGTGTCGGCCACCATCGGTATGACGGTGATGATGTTCCGCGGCGGCATGGCGACGTCGCCGATGGCGATGTTCTTTCCGATCATGATGCTGGTTTCGGTATTCGGCATGATGGGGGGTGCGCTGGGCGGCAATTCGGCTGGCGCGTCGGCCGCGGGTCTCAACGAGGAGCGCAAGGACTACCTGCGCAGCCTCATCGACAACCGCAAGTCGGTACACGAAGCCGAAGTCGCGTTGTACGAGTACCTGCAACACATCCACCCCGGGCCCGCCGCAGTCGGCCGGTTGATCGGTGGCAAGCGCATGTGGGAAGTCCAGGTTGCCAGCCCGCAGTTTCTTCGGCTCCGGGTCGGGCGCGGGCGCATCGCCAATCAGGTGCGGGTGGTTACGCCCGAGGCCGCACCCACTGCGGACCTGGATCCCGTTGGCGTTGTGGAACTTACACGCTTCGCGAAGGCATACTCCACAGTCGGTGGCATGCCGGTGGCTATCAACATGCTCTCGGCCCCACAAGTGTGTTTCGACGGCGACCCGAACGCTGTGGCTGCGCTGGTGCGGGCGATCGTCGCCGAGGCAGTGGTCCTGCATGGCCCCGACCAGGTGGCAGTAGCCGCGGTACTGCCGGAACCAGATACACCGGACTGGGCGTGGCTCAAATGGCTTCCGCATGTCCAACACCCCAGCGACACCGATGCGATCGGTTCGGACCGGATGGTATACGGCAGCGTCGGTGAACTGCGCGCGAAGGTGCTGACTGGGCTCAATCGCGGTCCGTTCTCCGCCAACAGCGAACCTGCCCAGGACCGAAAGCACTTCCTGCTCATCGTCGACGGAGGCGGAGCGGCCGCCGAACGCGATATCTCCGGGATCGACGGTTGCACATGGATCCGTCTCGGCCCGGTGGACCACGCACTGCCCCGGGCATTGTCGTTCACGGTCGAATCCGACCGCGCGCTCAAAGAGATCACCACTCGCGGCGTCCGCCACATCGGTACAGCGGATGTCTTATCGGTTGCCGCCATGACCGCTCTGGCGCATCGGATTTCGCCGTATCGGCTGACCACCTTGGTCGAGGCCGTGGCGGCCGAGCACGCCAGCGGTGGTACGACATGGGAAGAGATGGTCGGCATCTCCGATCCGGGGGACGTCACGTCCGCCCGACAGTGGCCACGGCGACGCGACAGCGACCGGGCGCGCCTGAACATCCCGTTCGGCTACGACCCTGCCGGCGGCGTGGTCTATCTGGATATCAAAGAGTCCGCCGAGGACGGCATGGGACCGCACGGAATGTGCATCGGCGCAACCGGATCCGGCAAATCGGAGTTCCTGCGGACGCTGGTGCTATCGGCGGTCGCGACACATTCCCCCGACTCGCTGAACCTGCTGCTGGTCGATTTCAAAGGCGGCGCCACATTCCTCGGATTCGATCGCCTCTCACATGTGACGGCCGTGGTCACCAACATGGAGGAAGAAGCCGATCTGGTCACCCGTATGGAGGACGTGATCAACGGCGAGATGGCACGACGGCAACGAATTCTGCGTGATACCGGCAACTTCGCCAACGTCGCCGACTACGAGCGCGCTCGCGAGCAGGGCGCCGACTTCGCACCGTTGCCGACACTGTTCATCATCCTCGACGAATTCGCCGAGTTGCTGGAGCAGTACCCGGACTTCGCGAAGCTGTTCGTGGCCATTGGGCGGCTCGGGCGCTCGCTCCGTATCCATCTGCTGCTGTCGTCACAGAAGGTGCCGATGAACCGGATGGGTGAGCTGGAAGCGCACCTGTCCTACCGGGTTGCCCTGCGTACCAACCAGACCAGCGATTCCCGCGACGCGATCGGCACCGCCGACGCCTACCACCTGCCCAAGAAACCAGGCTCGGGATACCTTCGGGTCGGTTCCGGTGATCTGCAACGCTTCCAGGTCGCCTACGTAGGCGACCCTTACAGCGCGCCGGCGACCGCCGCGACGGCAACCGCGCAGAGCCGGGCACGGCGTGCCGGCGGCGGCTACCGGCCACCGCAGCTGTTCACCTGCACGTCGATCACCGATGCCCGTATGGTCCGGCCGCCGGAACCTGCCCCCGCGGAGCCGGAGTCGCCCGACGCCGAACCGATCACCGTCATGGAGACAGTACTGGGTAGACTTGCCGGGCACGGTCGACCGGCGCACCGAATGTGGTTGCCGCCGCTGAACATTCCACCGACGCTCGATCAGTTGACCGCCACGGTGGCACCCGGGTCGCTGCGGGTACCGATGGCGGTTCAGGACCGCCCTCGTCAGCAACGCCAGGATGTGTGGTCGGCCGACCTGTCGGCGGCCGGGGGGCATCTGGCGATCGTCGGTGGCACGCAATCCGGCAAATCGACGGCGCTGCAGACCTTCATCCTCTCTGCGGCATTGACGCACACTCCCGAGCAGGTGCAGTTCTATTGCATCGACTTCTCCGGCGGCGCGCTATCGGCTATGCGGGATCTACCACATGTCGGTTCGGTGGCCACGGCCAGAGAGGGTGACCGCATTCGGCGCACTATCGCCCTGATCACCGGTCTGATCGAAAGCCGACAGGCACTATTTGCGGAGTTCGGCATCGACACTACGCGCAAGTTCCGTGCTCTGCGCAACTCCGGCGAGAAGCCGCCCTGGGACGCACGTGACCCGTTCGGCGACGTGTTCCTGGTCATCGATGGCTGGGACATCGGCTTCGCTACATCTGGGCCCTATTTCGACGAGTACTCCGCGGTCATGGAATCGATTGCGCTGCAGGGCCTCAACTTCGGAGTGCACTTGGTACTGACCAGTTCGCGATGGTTGGCAATCCGGCCGGCGATCAAGGACATGCTGCAGACCCGGCTCGAGATGCGGCTCGGTGACCTCACCGATACAGTCTTCACCACCAACCGCGCTGTGGTGGCGGCGATTCCGGCAAATCGCCCCGGGCGCTGCATCTCCTCCGACGCGCTGCACATGCTCACCGCGTTGCCGCGCACCGACGGCAACGGCGACACCGAATCCGCCGCCGAGGGCTTAGCCGCTGCATGCGCGCAGGTGCGCGAACGCTACGCCGGACGGCGGGCCCCGGAGGTGAAACTGCTGCCGTCGCAGATCAGCCTCTCCGACATTCGCATCGCATACCCACTGCCACACACCATCGCCGAGCGGCTGGTCGTTCCGTTCGGAGTCCGAGAATCGGACCTTGGGCCTGCGGCAATCGATTTCGGCGTCTCCACGCACTTCCTGGTCCTCGGGTCGTCTGGGTGTGGGAAGTCGGCGGTGCTCGCGGCACTGCTGGAATCGATTCGCACTCAGTTCAACGCCGACCAGGCCCGGGTGCTGCTCATCGACTACCGCCGTCGACACATCGAGTCCGTGCCCGCGGAGATGCTGATCGGGCACCTGACCAATGAGCGGGATGTTCAAGAGGCGTTGCCGGCACTGGTGGCGAAGATCCGAACCCGTCGTCCGCCGGACACAGTGACCAGCCGTCAGTTGGCCGAGCGGTCGTGGTGGAGCGGACCGGAAGTGTTCGTCCTCATCGACGACTATCACATGGTCGCCCAGCGCGGCATGTTGAATCCACTCGATCCGATCAAGGAGCTCCTGGTCGATGGCCGCGACACCGGTCTGCATGTTGTCGCCGCTCGCAATATCGCCCAGGCCGACACCGCTCTCTACGACAACGTGCTCGGACAGATGAAGAATCTGAACTCCGCGGGACTGATCATGGATGGCTCCAAACTCGACGGCATGCTCATCGGGGACGTCCGGCCCACCAAGCAGCCGCCCGGGCGGGGAATCTTCGTCGAGCCGATGAATTCCCGTAAGGACCTGGTGCAGGTCGCATGGTCGCCACCGCAGATCTGACCGCGCGATTCGGATTTTGGCAGGAACGAGGGGCGTGCCGGAACTCGGATCCCAACCTGTTCTTTCATCCGGACGGTGAGCGAGGGCTGGCGCGTGTGACACGGGTATTCAACGCGAAACAGGTGTGTCAGACCTGTGAGGTGATGGACACGTGTCGAGCGTATTCCCTGGCAGCCAAGGAGCCGTTCGGCATCTGGGGTGGCATGTCAGAAGATGAGCGGCAGCTGCACCTGAACTCGGGGACCTAGGAATTCCACATGAGGGAAGTCGCCGCACGATCGTTCCGCCCGACGGCTGTGCCTGCCCACCGCCGCCGATCGGCGGGTTCCGGCCAGGACCACTGACCGGGGAGTGCCTGGTAGGCAAGGCTCGACACCGCGACGTTTGCCGGTCGGGAAAAGGGCTCCGCGGATCACCTGCGAGCGCGGGCCCTTTGCGGTAGGTTTCCCAATTCTGGGAAGCCGCTCGCAATTGTGGCGGCATTGTGCTGGAGTGCGCGAAGAGTGGACGACATGGCTGATCCGTGTGTTGCCAATGACGATACGTGCGACGAACCGGATCGGGTGGGGACAAACGCGGCGACGACCGACCTTACCCGGATCTTCCGGGAGGAGTGGGCAGGCGTTGTCGCGACGCTCGCGCGGCGACTCGACGGCGATCTGGAAGCAGCCGAGGACGCCGTCCAAGAGGCACTGGTCGCTGCTGCCCGAACCTGGCCCCGCGACGGTGTGCCATCCCGACCTGGCGCGTGGCTCAACGTCACCGCGTGGCGCAAAGCTGTTGACCGGATCCGCCACGACCGTCTGCTTACCGAGCACAGCGATGACCTCTCACGCGCCGCAGAGGTGGCCGATGACCGGCGGTTTGGGCCTCGAACGCTTGTCGAGGACGACCTGCTGCAGCTGATCTTCACCTGCTGCGATCCCGCACTGCCTCTGGACGCCCGCATCGCCTTGACACTGCGATTCGTCGCGGGTTTGACCACTCGGGAGATTGCACACGCCTTCCTGGTACCCGAACCGACCTTGGGGCAGCGTCTGGTGCGGGCGAAGCGGAAGATCCGCCGAGGTGAGGTCGCGTTCACAGTGCCGGACGGAGCGGAGCTGGAGGCTCGGCTACCCGGTGTGCTCAGCGTTGTGTACCTGGTGTTCAACGAGGGGTATGCCGCCACCGGTGGCGTCGAACTTGTGCGCGGTGACCTGTGTGACGAGGCGATCTGGCTCGGATCCTTGCTGCACCGGCTGTTGCCGAACGACCCCGAAATCGCCGGGCTACTCGCGCTCATGCAGCTGCATCACGCGCGAGCCGCGACCCGTAAGGACTCCGACGGACGCCCACTGCCCCTCAGTGAACAGGATCGGTCGCGATGGGATCGCTCGGTGATCGATCAGTCGTCCGCACTGCTCGATTCGGCCCTCGAGCACGGGCGCCCCGGTGCCTACCAGATCCAGGCTGCTATCGCGGCAGTGCACGCCCAGGCACCGAGTTTCGAGCAGACCGATTGGGTCCAGATCAGTGCGTTGTACAGCGAGCTCGCTCGCGTATTGCCCTCGCCTGTCGTAGAGATCAACCGAGCCGTCGCTGTGGGGATGGCCGAGGGCCCGAGTGCCGGCCTAGCGCTTCTGGAACCAATCCTTGCCTCGGATACGATGGCCGACTACGCACCGCTGCATTCCGCGCATGCCAACTTGCTTGATCGGCTTGGGGAGACGGCAGCGGCCAACACAGCCTGGCGGCAGGCGCTCGCCGCTACGCGCAATGACGCTCTACACACCGAGCTTTCTCGCAGAATCAGCGAGGACCCGTTGTAACTACGCTACGAGCCTGCTGCTGAGCGCGTGTTACTCAACTGACCGTGTTGCGGGCCCGGTCTGATCTATCACCCTGACCCTAGCCGCACTGACGGGCGTGTGGTTTGCACACGACCCAACCGTTGCCGTCGGGGCGAGCGGCTGCGGTCCAGGTTTGGGAACCGCTGCTGCCGGATGTCGCTGTGCCGATCGAGGTTTCGGGTGCGTTCAGATGCCGGTAGTACTCGCGTTGGTTATCGCGGTGCTCGGCTTCCATCCGAGGGTCCAGGTCGGTGTGGTGGAAGCCGAACCGATCGATGTGGTGCCACCCGGTGGTGTCGCTTGGGGTGCGGTCCGCGGGTTCGGCGGCCGCCTGGGTGGTAGCGATCGCGAGAGCGCCGATCACGGCGGCTGTCGCCGCGAAGGTCTTCGCGGCGATTGTGGACACGGTGGCCATTGGAAACCTCTTCACCTCGAATGCGTCACTATTTAATGTGCCGCTATATAGCGTCACACTAAAGGACGTTTTGTTCTGTTGCTCGGCGACGTCCTCTCAACGGTGGGGAGGCGACTGAGGGCCAGTTCTTTGAGGGCAAGAAGTCGACGGCTCCCCACGGCTGGCAAATCCGCAGGGCAACGACGGTAATACGCTCGTGCGTATGCCGACCTTTGCGGACTTCGACCGCCGCAATTACCGCTCAGTCGACGTCGTGACCGGGTATGACGGATGGGCGCCGACCTACGACGACATCGTCATGCCCGAAATGGATCTGGCGTTGCTGGATCGGCTCGAACAGGTGGACTGGATGTCGGTGCACTCGGCAGCGGACCTCGGGTGCGGCACCGGGCGCACCGGCGCGTGGTTGCGCGGACGTGGGATCACCCGGATCGACGGTGTCGATCTCAGTCCCGGAATGCTGAGCCGAGCGGCTACGCGCGGAGCGCATTCGACCCTGACGTTGCGGGATGTCCGAGATACGGGCCTGCGGGCGGAGACCTACGATTTGGTCATCGCTTCGTTGATCGATGAGCACCTTCCGGACCTGGCGCCCCTGTACTCCGAGGCGTACCGACTCGCCGTGCGCGGCGGCTTCCTGGTCATGGTGAGTTACCACCCACAGTTCATGATGGTGAGCGGCATGCCGACCCACTACACGAGCTGGACCGGTGAGCCCGTTGCGATCAGCACTCACCTGCACCTCTTCACCGATCGTCTGACCGCCGCTGCCGCGGCCGGATGGCAGCTGATGGAAACATCCGAGGCGCTGGTCGACGACACCTGGATCGAATCGAAACCCAAGTGGGGCAGCCTGATCGGGCATCCATTCAGCGTGGCACTGGTCTGGCGGAAACCGTCGTAGCGAGCTATGCCTGCGATAAACCGCGTGATTCGACGTAGCGGGTGATGTATCGGTCCACGAGCTCAGCGGTCGCCTGCGCAGCGACGGCCCGGACGCCGACGTTCACCGGTGCGATGCGAGCGTCGTCCGGGCCGCCATCGGCGGCGGTCACCGTCGGCTCGAGCAGACCGACGAATCGACGCGCAATACGGTCGGCGTCGGCCCGCAGGTGCTCGAGTTCGGCGATCGCCGCGGCGGGGGCGATCCCCGCTGCGATGAGGTGGTCGGCGATCTCCGCGAGCCGAGGGTCCACGAGCCGGTACGTGGTGGTGTCGACGCGGTCGTAGAGGCCGAGGGCAACCAGCCGAATCAAGCCGTCCGGGACTTCGCGATATAACTGTTCGAGCTCGCTTGCGCTAATGGTCTTTTCGGTTTGGGGTTGAGAAGAACTGTCGGCGATACCGACTCCCAGGACGTCGCCCAGGTCGTCACCACGGTCCCAGGCTTTGAGCAACTCCTTGATTCCGTTGAGTTTGATGCCGCGGTCCAGGAGCCGGCTGATGGTGCGCACCCTGTTCAAATGGTCGGGGCTGTAATAGCCGGTGCGGCCTTTGAGGTCGGGCGGAGGGAGAACGCCGCGTTCGTGGTAGACCCGCAGGCTGCGGACGGTCGTGCCCGCTGCGCGGGCCAGTTCGTCGATCGTGTACTCCATGTCCGCTGCCATATGTCAAGGAAACCACACCGCTCTGTGTTCTCCCGTCGGTGATTGGTGCTCCTGTGGCCCTTCGAGCGGAGCCCGCATTGGGAGACTCGTCTGGCAGATGCACCCACCACGGGTGATGCGTATGCACGAGTCGCCACAGTGTGCCACTGCTCAGCAGCCAGGTGGATTGCCGGGGCCCGTAGCCCGTTCCGGGCACCGCGCGAACCTGCAGATGCAAGCCACGGCGATGTCACGCCACACTTGTATCCGCGCGCAGCACAGATCCTTGTCAGGTGCTGCGGTGACTGAGCCGTGATTCGTACACCAGTTGCCCATTCAGTTGAGATCGCTTCCACGGTGCCAGCGATCGGAGCTGGTCCGGCCGGAAAACCGGGATTAGGAGTCGAGGGAGGTCGTATCGGAAGGATGCGAAATGGACGAGCACGGCATGGTCCGACGCGCTGCTCCGCATCCTGTGGGATCCCGTCGACCGGCTCGGATCACGGGTTCTCGAGGGACTTGCCGGCGTCGGCAGCCAAGACCACCTCCGGTGACGCGACCGCAGGACTGGACCGGCGACTGACACGGGCGGACCGGATCCACTGGGCGATCGCGGCGACCGCTGAGATCATTGAGATGGCGCACGCGTAGAACGCCGTTGTGGTGAGGTTTGCGGTGGCGTTGTAGGACACAGTCTTGTGTCCTGGGATGGGGTAGGTTCCATTGCCCGACGCCCACCGGATTATGAGACCGAGTTGCGTTCCGACATCGACAATCGGTCCTGTACCGACCATGTTGCGGAAGGCGATCCCGGTGCTGCTCAGGTGGATCATGGTGATGGTGACGAGGATTGTGACTGCCACCGCCGAACCTGTTGCCAGCAGGGTCAGCAGGTTCGAACGTGCGCGGATGTTGGCTCCAACAGTGATCACGGTGGCGCCGATAGCGCAGCTGGCGACGATCGCCCAGCTGCCACTGATCGGGGCGACGGCTGGGGGATTGGACGACCATAGGCTTACCAGCGTGGTAGTCACTCGAATGTGCCCGAACGCGGTGGCTGTGACCTTGCCGTCGGCGTGGGTGGCCAGCAGCCACGGCTTGAACATCAGGAAGAACACGACGATGTTGCCTGTCGCCGTGCACAGGTAGCCCCAATGGCCGCGCAGCGGCGTAGAGGACGAACGCAGCCGCGTCAGGAACGTACGGAGGTCGACGCTGGATGGTCGTGTCACCCAATTCAGCGGTGGCCCGGCCGAAACTGCTTGTGGGGCATGCGGCTTCTTCGCTTGCCAGGGAGTCGGCTGCACCATCTTCCGAAGTGTAGGAGTCAGGCGTCGACCGAGGCCGGTAGGTGCTCACCGCTCCTGGGAAGCTTCCACCTTTGGACCATACCGCTCGGCCTGTGCCCGTTCTAGCGTCGAACTCTACCGTTCGAACCATGCAAGTTAGGCGGATGTCATGGGTAAAGGGCCTCGTGACGGTTATCGGCAGCGCCGGCGACCAGAGTCTCGGTGCGATTGTGGATTCGGGCCGTTTCCGCGAGCGGAGGAGTTGTTGAGCGCGATGCGTGGGGAGCGCGCCGTCTCTAACCCTCTCGCCCGGTGGGCGAGCCAGCTCGCCGAAACGCACCGTGGAGCATGCGCGCCGTGGCATATCGTGCCTGTGGGAGAAAGACCTTGTTCACGTATCGAATTGATCGACGCTATCGACCTGTGGGTGGTCGGGCAAGTGCGGCACCACAGAGACGATCGGGCGGTGCATACCGAGACCATCGGCTCGGTTATCGACCATATGGCCGCAGCGCATGTGCGCGCCGAGGCGCTACTGCGTGAGTCGCTTCCAGCCCGAGACCCGCGTATACATGCGACGTGGCATCGCCTCGCCGAGCTGGTCAATGGCTATGACGATCTGGTCTCCGCAGTCGTCGACGGCGAGCGGCGGTTGCCAGTTGCGGTCGGGGGAAGCCTGTGAGGCCGCCCAACTCGACTCCGCTGCCCGGTAAGGACGAGCTGCTGGCGGCCTGTCGCGGAGGCCCGGCGCGGGACAACCTGCTGCTGGCTGCGGCCGGGGAACTTGCCGAGTTGCACGAAACGGGGGCTGGCCGGGAGGACGAGACCGTGGTGTACCTCAACGCGGCCCGTCAGCGCTGGATGGTGGTCATCGACGGCTGGGTGTCGTCAGTGCTGCCGCCGACCGCACAGTCCGCGTCGGTGCATACCGAATCGATGGGGCAGGTAGTTGACCGCATCGCCAGGCTCACCACCTATGCCTATGTCGCGCTGGCCGACGGCACGGACTTGGTGTTCCAGGATGTCAGAGCCCGCTTAGCCGAACTGGCGGATGGATACGCCACGCTGACCGCAGAGTTGCACGCCGGGACCCGACGGCTCCCGGCTCACCGCGGCTATCCGGAAATGCGGGAGTTCGGTCCACGGCACTTGTTCCGTTAATGCTCGCCGGGATTCACGGGCGAGGATCGTTGAACAGTCCCGTGTTGGTCCACACCCAAGCGGTATGGACCAACACACAAGTCACTTTCGAGAACCGAGTATTTCCAGCTCACTCAGGCTGGGCATAGCGCCCAGGGCGGCACCCGACAAGCGAATGCGTACAAACTGTGCGCGACCGGGACGCCCGGGTGGTTCGACGGCGACGGGCGTCCAATGTTCGGTGTCCGACGACACCGAGATGGTGTAGGCGGGCTGTTCCGGTCCCGCCCAGCGGGGCACGATTTGCTCAATGTCGGTGCTCGCGCCGAGGTCGATGGTCAAGGTGGCATCGGAGCTGGCAGGTGTCCACCCGGTCGCCGGGCTCCCGTCCACGGCCGCGTCGCCGTACTTGCCGCTTTCGGCGGAGGATGTGGTCACCGGCTTGCAGCGCGCGAGGTTTTCAGTGGCCGACAGATCCGGACGTCGAGTGTTGATCGTCAGTTTCTGATCGACTTCGATCGTCCGCACACTCGAGGAAGTGCGGACCGGCATCGGCGCTCCGTCGGTGAGCACGATGGTGGTTTCGTCAGGTCCGATTTGCGCGTCGAACGTTCGCCCCTGCCAGTGCATTCCGGTAACGGTGATCCCGCTGCTCAGCTCCGGTGGCAGGATCGGATCGACGACCACTTCATCTTGCCGGAGCCGAAGACCCAGCAGGCCGTTGGTAAACGATTGCAGAAACCCGCCCGCTGCGGTGACGAACGTGAACGCGGGTGCGCCTGCCAGCGGGTCGTGGGCTCCGGCCTTTTCACCGCGAGCCTCGGCGAATTGGCCGAACGGTGCGCGAACGAAGGGCCGTGCCGCACGATCGATGAATGTGTGTGTGACACAGCCGGGCATGCCGATTCCGGCCGCGCCGATTGCGTGGACCGAGTCGGTCATCGCCGGACCGTCGGGATCGGTGCGCTGGGCGTAGTACTCCAATAGACGGGTCGACACCGATTGGGGCATAGGCCATTCCAATGGGTAGAGCAGCAGTACCGTGTCGGCCTGCTTGATCGGTGTGCTCTGGTATCCGTCGTATTGGAGGAAGACTTGGCGCTGCTGGTCGAAGGGCATGCGTAGGCGATCGGCGATGCCCGTCCACTCCGGCGGCGGCGTCGTTCCCAGCACCTGTGCGGCCTCGGAAGCGTTGCGCAGTGCCAGCGCGGCGACCGCGTTGGTGTAGACGGCGTCCCTGACACCGTTGCTGTATTCGTCCGGACCCGCGACGTTGTCGATGGAGTAGCTACCGTCGGGGTTCGAGGTGACGCGCGCTGTCCAGAACTCCGCCAGACTCTTCATGATCGGCCAGATCCGCTCCCGCAGATAGCCCTGGTCGCCGGTGGCGAGATAGTACTGCCACGCTGCCAGTGAGATGTCGCCCTGCAAGTGGATCTGAGTCAGGCAGTGCGGTGGATTCCAACTGTGGCACTCGGCGAGATCTCCGCGGCTGGTGCTCGTCCACGGGTAGAACGCGCCGCGATAGCCCAGTCGTTGCGCATTTGCTTGCGCGGCAGGCAGGGTCCGAAACCGGTACTCCACAATGGATTTCGCCAAGTCCGGGGCAAGTTGAACGAGGGCGGGGAACATCCACAAGTCGGCATCCCAGAAGATCGCGCCGGCATAGTTGTCGCTGCTCAGCCCGACGGGAGAGATGCTGTTGTCTTGTTGGGGATTGGTGCTGGCGTACAGCGCGTACAGCGCTCCTCGCACCCACGATTGCACATCGGAACGCCCGGGAACAGCGATGTCGCCACGCCACAACGCCCGCCACGCCGCAGCCGAATCGGCCAATACGGTAGACCAGCCTCGCTCACTCGCACGGCGTGCCGCAGCCGACGCCGCCGCGGCGGGGTCCGGTGCGGTGTGTGCGGTGTCGACGCCGACGAATTTGGTGACTTCATAGGTCTCGCCGGCTCGAACCTGCAGACGGAACTCCTGTCGAGCGGTGAGGCCGTTGGCGGTTACCGTGCGATCCTCGGTGCGCTGTGCCTGGTCCGAGGGTAGCCGCAGCACCGAGGTCACCGCGCCGGTGACCCCCGTGCCCTCGGTGCGGAAGCCGACGTGAATGGAATCCTGGTCGCTGGCACCAGCATCGGTGGCAGTTATCCGTCGTGCCCCGGCGCCGTCGAGCACATCGGTCAGTACCAGTTCACCCGACCAGCGTGGCACCACAGTGAGCCGGACAGCACCGACGTGTTGGTCGGAGCGGTCGGCGAGCACGGCGTAATCCAGATCGACGGACTTGCCCTCCTCGATGGTCCAGGTGAGTTTGGTGCGGACGACACCACAGCGCCAGTCGAGTGTCTGGCGGAACCTGCTGATCTGGGCCGCCGGTGTGTCCGGGGTGTACTCAGAGGCTCCGATGCGGACAGTAAGTCCCGACCAATTCGGAATCGCCGCAACGACTTCCCGGTCATCGGCGACAGCCGGGGTGTGACTGTAGAGCCCGGCGACGAATGCGCCGTCGAACGCCGGAGTGTAGAGCGGCCACCCCGTCTTCTCTCCTGTTGCGGTATAACCGATTCCGTGTGGTGGCACCCGCAGGCCCAGATAGCCGTTGCCGACGAAGGGGTGGCTGCTCGCCGGAGCCGACACCGTTATGTTCGACGGTGCCCACTCCGGTGCTGAGGCTGGATCGTCGCTAGGGCAGGACGCGGTCGACGCTGGGCCTGAAGTGTGCCGTACCACGACCACCATCCCGGCCACCGTCACCGTGATGATCACAGCGAGGGCGATACCGGTCAGCGCACGGTTTCGGCAGCTCAATCGCCTGAGGTACCGCGATATCCGGGTCAACACCATCTCGTCTTCTTTCCAGGTTCGCGTCGAACCGCACGAGCCCGCATGCCGTTCGACTGGCAGGTCGGGCGTGGTAACTCGGGAGCAGGTGCGCCCCCGGATCCGGGGAATGGGAGCGGGATCCGGGGGCGCAGGTGTCGCGGCCGATACGGCCACGGGCGCAGGGTGGGTCTGCAGTGCCGCACCTCGCGGTGGAAGAGGGGGCGTCCCCGCGAGGCGCGGGCGAGGCAATCCGGCCGCGACGTCGAGTCGGCCATCGGATTATCCGATGGCCTGGCGTTTTGTAGAGCGAATCGAACGGTACTCGATCGTGGCGCGCACCGAGCGCCGCCAGTTCCCAAGTGTGAGAAGCCTTGAGACCACGTCGGCGATCGGCTCAGACACTCCCTGAAGTTACCCATTGAACGTACCGTTATTTGACGGTACATTGCTTGACGTCGCACCTTCCGTTGCTGGAAAGGCCACTCTCATGACCACATCCCACCCCCCTTCGGATGCGCCGACGGTGGCACCGGACGCGCTGCACGCCGAGGACGCCGGCTACCACAAGGCGTTGCGTCCCAGGCAGCTTCAGATGATCGCCATCGGTGGCGCCATCGGCACCGGTCTGTTCCTTGGAGCGGGAGGTCGGCTCGCCCACGCGGGCCCGGGCCTGTTCTTGGTCTACGCGGTGTGCGGCATTTTCGTATTCCTCATCCTTCGCGCGCTCGGTGAACTCGTACTACACCGGCCGTCATCCGGCTCGTTCGTCTCCTACGCACGTGAGTTCTACGGCGAGAAGCTGGCGTTCGTTGCCGGCTGGATGTACTTCTTCCACTGGGCGATGGTCGGGATCGTCGACATCACTGCCATCGCGGCGTACTTCCACTACTGGGGGGCGTTCGCGGTGGTTCCCCGCTGGTTGATCGCGTTGATCGCGTTGGCGATCGTCGTGGGCATCAATCTGGTGTCGGTGAAGTGGTTCGGTGAGCTGGAGTTCTGGGCAGCGATCATCAAGGTGCTGGCGTTGGTGGTGTTCCTGATCGTCGGGACAGTGTTCCTAGCGGGTCGATTCACTCTCGCGGGTCAGCACACCGGTGCGAGTGTCATCAGCCAGAGCGGCGGGCTGTTTCCGGCCGGGGTACTGCCCCTGGTTCTCGTCACCACCGGCGTCGTCTTCGCTTATGCCGGCGTGGAAATGGTCGGCACCGCGGCGGGTGAAGCACAGCACGCGACCAAGATCATGCCGCGTGCCATCAATTCCGTCATCGCGCGCATCGCGGTGTTCTATGTGGGGTCCCTCGTACTGCTCGCACTCTTGTTGCCGTACACGGCATTTCGGTCCGGTGAGAGCCCGTTCGTGACCTTCTTCGCGAAACTGGGGTTGCAGGGTGCCGGGTCGATGATGAATGTGGTGGTGTTGACCGCTGCCTTCTCCAGCCTGAATGCCGGGCTGTATTCGACCGGGCGAGTGTTGCGGTCGATGTCGATGAACGGCAGTGCCCCGGCGATCACGGCCCGCATGTCCGCCAGCGGCGTGCCCTACGTCGGAATCCTGGCTACCGCCTCGATCTCCTCAGTCGGTGTGGCACTCAACGCGGTTGTGCCCGAGCGAGCATTCGAGATCGTGCTCAACATGTCCGCGCTCGGTGTCATCTCGACCTGGGCCACGATCATGCTGTGTCACCTGCAGCTGTGGCGGTGGTGGCGGCGCGGGCAGGTGGAGCGTCCGAGCTTCCGGATGGTCGGCGCGCCCTATACGAACGTCGCAGTGCTGATCTTCCTGGCAGGTGTGGTGGCGCTGATGGTATTCGGAGACGACGACATTCAGCGTGGTGCAGTCCTCACCATGGCGATCATCATGGTCCCGGCCCTGGTGGCCGGCTGGTTCGTGGTGCGCCGCCGCGTGACGCAACTGGCAGCACAACGCCAGGGCTACACCGGGCAGTTCCCCATCATTACGGAACGACCACTCGAGGCACTCGTGCGCGAGCGCTCGACCGGCGCCGCGCACAAAGACGCCACTGCGACCGACTAACGACAGGCCCACGCGGCTTTCCGCGCGGATGCTTCCCAGCCTGGGGAACGCAGGGGGATCGCCAGGCTGGGAAGCTCCGACCAGAATGACCCTCTCCACCCGTGGATCTGAGAGGGGCGCATGCCGGAACACTCCAGCGTGCCGGGCGGTCCACACTTGCATCCTTGGGCTCGCCAGAGGCTGCGCGCTACCGAGTTCCGCCGTCGGTTCAACCATCCATGGGCTACCCGCCGGATGCCGAACCCCGAACTGTCAAAACCGATTCCGACAAGTCCACCGGGCTCCGATCCCGTCGCAGAGATGGTGGGGGAACACGACGCGGATCTCCTGGCTACGCTGGAGGACCCCCCTCCTCCCAACAGCCGTTCACGCCCGAGTGTGCGCCGCCTCGGCGGGGGACTGGTAGTCCTTCCCCGGATCGCCTCGGCCGACCCGATGTCCGCCGTGCTGGCGAATCCCGAAGTGCCCGAACACAAACGGTTCTGCTGGAGCTGCGATCAACCAGTAGGCCGATCGACCGGCACCGAGGCGGGATCGGTGACGGGTCGTTGCGCGCAGTGCGAATCTCCCTACAACTTTCGCCCGCCACTGTCCCAGGGCGAGCTCGTGGCAGGCCAATACGAGGTCCAGGGATGTCTCGCCCACGGCGGGCTGGGGTGGATCTTCCTGGCGATCGACCGCAATGTCAGCGACCGCTGGGTGGTGTTGAAAGGACTACAGAATCCGCTCGATTTCGAGGCGCACGTGGTCGCGCTGGCCGAGCGCCAGTTCCTTGCCGAAATGGCCTACTCCGGCATCGTGAAGATCTACAACTTCGTCGATCACCGATCTGCGGACGGCGTGTCCTGTGGGTACATCGTCATGGAGTACGTCGGTGGTCGCTCGCTGAAGACGATGCTCGAACTTCACGCGCCGCTGGGCCTTCCGGTATCGGAAGCCATCGCATACGTGCTCGAGGTCTTGCCTGCACTCGACTACCTGCACTCGTTCGACCTGGCCTACAACGATCTCAAGCCCGACAACATCATGGTCACCGAGGACGAGGTCAAACTGATCGATCTCGGCGCGGTCGCGGCCATCGGCGCATACGGCAGCCTGTATGGCACACCCGGATATCAAGCACCCGAGTTCACCACTACCGGGCCAACTGTCGCGTCCGACATCTACACCGTGGGCCGGACGCTTGCCGCGCTCATCCACGACCTACCCACAGACGCGGCGGGGCATTTGCTCCCTGGAATGCCCCGCCCTGAGCAGTCCGCAACACTGCGGCGTCACCCGCCACTCCATAGGCTGTTGCTCCGCGCAACCGATCCCGATCCGGCACAACGATTCCCGACTGCCTACAGCATGTACAACCAACTGTCCGGAGTTCTTCGTGCGGTGCTGGCCACCGAGACCGGCCAGGAACACCCACAAGCGTCGGTGGTCTTCTCGCCGATGCGAGGTGAGTTCGGAATCGAAACGGTGATCGGACAGACCGACGGCATCGTCGACGGTATTCACAAGAGCGCTGCACTGCAGGCTGCGGATATCGTTGCGACACTGCCGATTCCTCTGGTCGACAGCGAAGACCCGAGCGCCGACCTGCTGTCGAGCCTGCTGCACGCTGAACCACGCCGGGCACTGGAAGCGATCCAGCGGTCCCAGGATCGAATGCGCGATGGGACCATCGATACTCCTGACACCTTCGCCATCGAAGGAACCCTTGCTGCCATTCGCGCGCACATCGATCTCCACGAAGTCGAGACCGCCTGCGCCCAGCTGGCCACCCTGCTTCCTGAACACCGCGGGGACTGGAGGATCGAGTGGTACGCCGGACTCGCCGCACTGCTGGACGGCCGCTACCGCCGTGCCTACGAACGATTCGACACCGTGTACACGATGGTTTCTGGCGAAATCGCCCCTCAAATGGCGCTGGCCGCGACGGCCGAACTGATCTACCAGCAGCTCGACACTCCGGAGGAGAAACGACGCTGGAACAGGGCGGCGATCGACTATTACCACGCGGTCTGGCGAACAAACCGAGGCGTTGTCAGCGCGGCGTTCGGTATGGCACGCGGGCTCGCTGCCACCAGCGATGTGCCAGAGGCCGTTTCGGCTCTCGACCAGGTGCCGGAAGCGTCGCGCTACCGCCAGATCGCGACCAGCACCGGCTGTCTCCTGCTGGCATCCCGTCCGATCGACGAGACCACCGAAGGCGATATCCACCGTGCGGCCGATCGCCTGGCCGAACTCCGAGACGACCGCCGCCAACTGCAGTTGCGCATCATCCTGCTGGGCGCCGCCCTGGCCTGGCTGCGTCACGGTGGACGACCGCACCGCGCCGACGCGACGATCCTCGACTTGCCTTGGACTGAATCGGCGCTACGGCAGGGCATGGAAGCAGCCCTGCGTGCGATCGCGCGTCTCGCTCCCACCCGACTGCACCGCTACCGGCTGATCGACCTGGCGAATGCCATCCGTCCGCTATCGCGGTGGTAGGCGCAGCTTTCCAGCCGCATCTAGCCTGCTCCCATCGCTGGGGATACCCTACCGTTTTCTTTGATACCGCTCGAGCCGCAGCGGATACACGTCGAATGGAGTCTCACCATGCTGCCACTCGAAGTCTCGACTGAACATTTGACGATTTCCAGCGCAAGCCTGACCGCTATTCAGGCTGCTCTCTCATCGGCGATCGCCGATGGTTCGGCGCCCTGCAGCCCGCTTCCGGCAGCCGTTGATTCGGTCAGCAATACCGCAGCGGGGGCGTTCACAGCCTTCGCCGCGGAATTTCTTTCCATCGTGCACGACGGTCTCTCCAAGCTTGCCGATGGGGCAGCAGCACTCGTGCCGATCAGCATGGAGTACGAAGCTTCAGATCTGTCTAACGCGGGTAGTGTGCAATCCACTGCCGCCGGTTTCGCATAGGGAACGACAGTGAGTTTCGCGGCATACCCCCCAGAGTACAACTCCATCCAACTCTCCGTCGGACCTGGGCCAGTGCCGATGATCGCTGCGGCGAACGTCTACGAAGCAATCGCAGCAGCGCTACAGGGATCCGCTACCGGCATCGAGGGCCAGATATCCGAAATGGCCTCAACGTGGCGAGGTGAATCCGCAATAAAGGCGCTTCACGCATTTCGTCTCCACAATGTGTGGATGCGAAGTGCTGCTGCAGCTGCGTCTCATCTCGCAGCGCAATCTCTTGCCCAAGCACAAGCCTATATCGCAGCCCGCGCGATGATGCCATCAATTGAAGTCATCGTGGCGAACAGAATGGCACTGGCCGCGTATGTTGCCACAAATACAATGGGCCAAAATACACCACTCATTGCCGCCAACGAACTCACCTACGCCGGGCTGTGGGCAATGGCAGCCGCGGCCATGGATACCTATGCGGCAACCACTGCGGCGATCAATGTCGGCCATCTGCCGCCGCCAACCGCTCCGAATATCGTTCAGGGCACATCCGGCCGAGGGATGCTTCCGCTCGATCCGCCTGCCGACCCGGTCGGAGGAAGCTCGACCTTGGGAGCAACCAGCAACCCGGTGACTCGGACCCCCGAGGTCGGCCAATCCTTATCGGAGGTCGGCAACAGTGCACCCCACGTCGAAAACGCCTCATCCGAGGTTGCTCGCGCAGCCGGGGACCTTCCGTGGAACTCGGAGCCGATCGGCAGCGCCTCGGACGGAGCCACACCGTGGACTCACGACCTGCCGGAGCAGACCGGATTCTTAGGCACAAATCCGTATTCGCCCATGCTTGCGGCCCTGCAAGGCGGCGCAGGCAGCTCAGTCGCACTTGGGCTGACTCGCGGTGGACTCAATGCCATGTCCGGAGCTTCCACTGGATTTCGAATGCCCGCAAAGTGGCACCTGGGTATGGGGGGCGGCGCCGCTTTTGGCGCTCCACTCGCGAACCAATTGCCAGCACCGGTAACTCGAACAGCCCCGCCGCGAGGCGTATCCGCCCCCAGATCGACACAGAGGCGCGGCAGCGGCCGCGAAGAAGATCCCGCGAAGTCAAAGGCATTCACTCCTAATTACCTCTCGGATGTACCCACTCTGGGCGCTCGTCCCATCCTTGCGGTCATAGACGGCAACGATCGAGAGACCCGAGATGATGGAAGGATGGATTGGTCGGCAATTAATCGGGCTACAACAATATGAGCGTTCATATTCTCGATCTTCCATCCGTTTTCGATTTAACGATCTCGTCGACAGTTCTCATAGTGAAAAGGAGTATTTATGACCATCGAATACAATGGAGACCCTGAAAGGCTGCGCGGATCAGCGAACAACACCGCTGCGTGTTTGGGGGAGCTCGAAAGTCATCTCAAAGCACTATTCATGGTCCAGGATGATTTGCATGATGCAGTCCAGAGCAAAGGGACCGGCGTGGCAATCTACAACAGTCTCGGCGATGCTCATTCCAAAGGTAAAATACTTGCGGGCACTCTGCAGGAAATTATCGACGAGCTTAACAACACCGGCGTTCAGGTCGAGCTTCAGGACCTGGAGGGCGCCGGACGCGTTAACGCTGCACTGGGTAACGATCATGCCGTGGATGCTGGATCCTGGTCCGAGAGCTCGGCCGCCAAGATAAATACTTCGTGGTAGTAGTTCAGTCGTTGTCAAGATAGGATCTGACGTATTATGAAATACAATTATGTCAAAGTGGACGCAAGTGGTGCGACCCTTCAGACAATCATTAGTGGAATGGAAAGCAACCTTCAGAACATGCGAACTCTGAAGAATCAGCTGCTTCAGGACTTTACGGGTGCAGGTGCTACGGGTTACCAAGCTGTCACCGACAAGTTGCAGGCTCAGCTCGACGCTTATGGCCAGACTTTGAATAGCGTTCGAGGAGCGATCGTTGCTACCTCCGGTAGTGACGGTCTTATGAATGTCACCGACGTAAATCAAGCAAACCGGTTCACGTCGATTGGTGGTTGACAGCACGCGCCCGGATTGGAGCCTATCCGTCCCCGCGGTGGTCGATCTGAACGTCGATGCCGCCCTGTTTCTGCAGAACATGGTCGGCATCGACGCATATCCGCCAGTACTTGCATTAATGCCCAACGTCTTTGACGCCAACGACCTCGAGCAAGTCCGCGCCATTATCGCCCAGGACTTGCGCACGGCAGGAGTTATCGAAAACGATCGAGTGCATCCGGCTATAGAGCACTGGCTCCAGTGCCTATACCGCCCTGACGTGGAACTCGCAGCAAGGATCGTCGATCTTGGCCCAGGTGAAGTGCCATCAGCAGTGTTGAGAATGTCGCTGATCCGACACGAAGACACTCATGTGCTGGCCGTGAGATGCGATGACCATGTGATCATTCAATCGGTATTCCATTCTGGACGACAGCTGAATACGCTGACTGCAGCGCTGATAGCGGGAATGGGCTCCGGCCCGGCGCCGCAATTTGAACCAATCACAGCGACCTTGGAACAGTTCACTGCGGTTCCTAGCGACCAGGCGGAACGGAGACGGGCGCTGCTGGAGCTGGGCGCGCATCCGCATACCGCTGGTGTACTCAGCCGGGTTCTCGATGAGGTGGTGCGGCGGGCCGAAGTTGTGATGGTGGAGCATCACGACGGCGGTTCGGTGCAGACCGAGGTGTGCCTGAGTGTGCTCGATACCCCGCAAGGACGCATCGTGGTGACTCCGCGGGTGGCGATGGATGGCGAAGTCTGGTCGACGTATGCGCCGGGGGACGATGCGGCGGTGCAAGCGGGAATCGCTGCATTGGTGGAGCTACTGCCAGGGCGTAGCTGGTTCGACACCACACGTGAGAGTTGAGGCATTTCGGTGTTGTTTGGAGAGGACGAGGGATATGGACCGAACACCAATCCTGAACTCGCATTCGAGTGAGCCAGGCCGTGTCGGCTACGACGCCTATTTCTCCCAGCACCCCGGCCCGCCGGTAACGACGTCCGTGACGACGGTGCCGGAACCGAAACTGACGGCAACTCCCTTATCTGCCGACCAGCCCGACTTGCCTACAACATCGGCGGCCAGCGCACCGGCGCACGAGACGACAGTGATGGCTGAGTCGGACATGCGCAATGTGGGCGGAACATCGGCTTCCGTGCCGGTACCTGAGCGGGCGGGCCGTTCGTCCGACCTCGTACCGCTGCCGGAGAATCTTCCCGCCGCGCTGTCGTCTCCCGAACTGCTCGTGGGGGTCACTGCCTACCGGCCCGCCAGGCTGCGATCGACCCGCGGTGTCCGGGGGGCACTCAACAAAGTCGGTTTCCGTTTCGGGCTGTCACCAGCGGAGCAGCGTACCGAGGAGCGCCGCAACCGAATTCGCCATCAGCTCACGGCGACGTTTCAGGTGGCCGTGATCAGCGTGAAAGGTGGTGCCGGAAGAACTACGGCGACCGCCGTCCTCGGCTCGACCTTCGCCAATCTAAGGGCCGATCGAGTGGTCGCGATCGACGCGAACCCCGACTTCGGTGATCTGGCCAGCCGAACCGGCCGACATCCATACGGACTCACGCTACGGGATCTTGCCCGCGCTTCAGGTGTGGAGGCGTTCTCGGCGGTGCAGGCGTTCACCTCGACCAATACCGCCGACCTTGCCACCGTCGCGTCGCCGTGGACGACCGAGTCGAACGAGGCGATGTCCGGTGCCGAATTCGATAACGCGGCAGCGATCCTGCGCCGCCACTACAACCTGTTGTTCGTCGACTGCGGCACCGGTGTGTTGCATCCCGCCACGCAGGCGGTGCTGGCGGCCAGCAATGCGGTCGTCGTCGTCACACCGGCATCCGTTCGCGGAGTGGCCGGGGCGGCATCGACTTTGAGCTGGTTGGGTTCACACGGCCTGGAGCGGTTGGTCGGCCGCTCCACCATCATTGTGGTCCACCAGCATCCCGCAAAACCTATCGTCGATGTGGACGCGGTCGAGCATCTGTTCGCATCGATTCGGCGCCCGACGACGGTCGTACCCTTCGACCAGCACCTGGCCGAGGGCGGGCTGATCGACATGCGCCTGCTCGATCCGGCGACGCGGCTGGCGTTCGAGGAGCTTGCGGCTTCGATCGCCGATGGGTTCCCCAGCTATGTCGTGGGTGGCGCACGTGGAGCCGACGATGCCGGAGCGTGGGCGTGAGCACCAGCCAGGCCGCTGAGCAGTCCGCTGAGGTCGCGCGGGCCCGGATCGCGGTGATTGTCGCCAGCTACCAGGTGGATGTGGTGGTTCCGACCAAGTTCACCATCGAGACTTTCATCGACGATCTGATCGCAGTGTTGAAATCGGCAATCGATGACGAAGATGTCGACTTCACGCCGCCGCATGGGCAGTGGAGCCTGGCTCGTCCGGGTGAGCAGCCGATTCCGCGGTGGCGCAGCCTCAACGACCATGACATCGTCGACGGAACTGTATTGATGTTGTGCCCGGTCGAATCGGCGGAGGTATTCACCCCGGTGGTGGAGGACATCACCGACGCCCTGGCGTTGATCAACGACCGCGAGTTCGCCGAGTTCGACCCCGCGACCGCAATGATCATGGGTTTGGTCGTACTGGGGGCCGGTGTGGGTGCGGTGGCCGCGCTTTCGGCGTGGTCGTGGACCAGGACCGGGTCGGCGGTGTGGTGTCTGTTCGCCCTGGCGGTGGGTGCGACGTGTTGGGTCGCCGCAGTGATGGCCCGCAACCGTGGTGCCGGCACCGTCAGCGCGGGGCTGGCGTTGGCCGCGCTGGCACCGATGTTCGCCGGAGGCGCGACGATCGTGCCTCCGGCCTACACGGTGCCGGGACCGTTCGCGGCGCCGAATGTTGCTGCGGGAGCAGCAATCACCGCAGCCGTAGCAGCGGTGTTGGCGCGCACGTGCCGGATCGCGATCACTGAGCTGACGGCGGTCACCGTTCTCGGAATGTGCGCGACGATTGCGATGGTTCCGCTGACACTGAGCGTATCGGTGGGCCAGGTGTCGGCCGCCATGACATTCGTGGGGGTTGTGCTGCTCAGTGCCGCGCCTCGACTGGCCGTGGTCATCGCTCGCATACGGCCTCCCGACCTGCCAGATCCGGGCAACGAGGTCTCACCGGCCACGCTCACCGACATATTCGACGCGCAGACCCGGCCGGACGACCTCGCCGACTCCGACGAGGACAGTTCGCAGCGGGCAGAGCCGGGTGGGGCACCGAGTATCGAAGGTCGAGCCCGTTTGGCTGTGAAAGCGTTGCGCGGCTTGATCATCGCGATCGTTGTCCTGTTGGTCGCGGCCTCGACCGGGGTTGTGCTGGCCGGTCCCGGCGGCATCCGGGAGATCGTGCTCGCGGCTGCCGTGGCCGGGATTCTGGTGATGCGCGCCCGGTGGTATCCCGATCGGGTGCAGGCGATTGCGCTCATCACCGGCGCGGCAGTTGTCGTCGCGAGCGCGGGGGTAGTGCTCACCGAGACGTATTCGACGACGCTGGCGCGATTGACGGTCGCGGTTGTGATCGGACTGGCCGCTCTGGCCGGATGTCTGGCGGCGCTGCGCCTGCCCGACAAGCGGTTGTCTCCGGTGACACGACGGATCATCGACTTGATCGAGTACGCCCTGCTGGTGGCGGTGCCTGTACTGGCCTTCTGGATCATGGGCGTCTATGCCGCGATGCGGAGGCTGTGATGCGGTCGAGTCTTGTGGTGTGCGCGCTGGTGGCGGCGTTGGCGTCGGGGGCCGGCGCCGTACCGGCAGGTGCGGTCGATCCGCCGCAGATCACCGACACTCAACCGCCCGACGCGTCGGTCGGGCCGGAAGTACCCATGAAGCAGGACAAGATGTGCCTGGCGGCGGGCGTGCTGCCCAACAGCGACCTGTCGCAGGCACCGCCGACGGAGTCCGCCTTGAACCTCGCGGCGGCCCGGGCGTTGAGCCGAGGGGCCGGCGTAACGGTAGCGGTGCTCGACACCGGCGTGTTTCCCAATCCTCGCCTTCCCAACCTGCTCGGCGGCGGCGACTTCGTCCTGACCGGCGGCGACGGCCTATCCGATTGTGACGCGCACGGCACGTTGGTCGCTGGAATCATCGGTGCGACAATCGATCCCGTCGATGGGTTCGCCGGTGTCGCGCCCGATGCACGCCTGATCTCCATCCGGTACCGCTCCGGTGCGTTCACCGCCGAACAACCGGCACAGCATGACCAGGTTCAGCAGCTGGGCATCGAAATCCGCACACTTGCACGGGCGATCACGCACGCGGCGAACCTCGGCGCCGGTGTGATCTTGGTGTCGCTGCCGATCTGCGTGCCCGCCGGACTAGCGGTGGACCAGTCCATGCTGGCATCCGCGGTGGGATATGCGGTGCATGTACGCGGATCCCTCATCGTGGCCGGAGCCGGTAACACCGGGAGTACCGGGTGCGAACAGAACCCGGATCATGATCCCGATCGGCCACTGGATCCGCGGAACTGGCGTGGCGTCAAAACTATCGCGACGCCGGCGTGGTACACCCCCGATGTCTTGACGGTGGGATTCACGACCGCAGCCGGCGTCCCGATGCCGGATTCGTTGACTGGCCCGTGGGTATCGGTGGCAGCGCCGGGCACCGGAATCGAGTCGCTCGGGCCCGGCGGTGGTGGGCTGATCAACGGCGTCGGCGCACCGGACAAGCTGGTGCCGGCAGCTGGTGCGTCCTTCGCCGCCGCGTACGTCAGCGGCGTTGCGGCGCTGCTTCGGTCTCGGTTCCCCAACGAAACTCCGGGCGAGATCATCGCTCGCATGCAGGCCTCTGCTCACGCACCTGCCCGTGGTCTGGACAATGCGGTAGGGGCGGGAGTCATCGACCCGCTTGCGGCCCTGAGCTTTCGCAGCCCGCCCCGCCTTCCCTCGAAGAGTTCGCGACCGGTAGCGCTGGACATGCCCGCCGCCGCGCGGGACGCAGATCGGCGTCCTGCGTTTATCGCCGCCGCGGTCGTCGCATCCGCGGTCGTACTGGGCGTGGGAATCGGTCCGCTCGGCACGATGCTGCGGAGGCGACGGTGAAGGCGCCCAGTATGCGGGTCGCACTCGAACCGGGTCCGCTGGGGGGCGCGGTGATACTCGGCTCGGTCTTGCTCGCCGGCTCAGGTGGCCGGGTTTCCTGGTGGATCACCGGGGCCCTCGTGACAACTGTTGCCGCCGTGGTGACCGTCGCGGTGAACGAACGCACGATCGTGCGCTGGATAATCGATTGGGCTGAGTATCGGTGGCGTCGAGAAAGCCGGGCACGGGCTCGGACCGCGACGCTCGAGGTCTCCGACGTGCGTGTCGCCGACGGCGTCTGCGGTGTCGGCGACGCCGGAACAATCCTGGTTGCCATGATTCAGCTGGCTCCCAATCTGGATCTGCCGACCGTGATCACCGAGGAGTCGGTCTACACCGAAGACACGCTTCCGGTCAGCGCAGTCGCAGCAATGCTCGATCAATACGGTCTCACCGTCGACATCGACATCGTGACCACCGGCCAGCGAATCCGGTCGACGGGCAGTTACCGCATGCTCTACGACCAGCTCATCGGGCCGCATCCCGTAGTCGGCAACCGGTCGACCTGGCTGGTGATCCGCCTGGACCTGGACCGCAACCTCGCGGTCCTGGCGCGGCGCGGACCTGTCACCGCTGTGGCGCCGAAAGCGCTGGCCGCGGCCGCCCACCGTATCGCCGGCCGATTGCGGCAGCGGGGGGTATCCGCGCTCGTACTGCCGGCCACCGCGATGGTCGAGGCCACTCGATTACTCCACGCTGGCGTGGAAATAAGCGAGTTGCGCGAGACCTGGCGCGGTTTGACATCGACGGTACCCGGCCGACGCGTCACCAGTTATGCCCTCGACTGGCGCGATTTCGGCGAGACCACGCTCGAAGAGTGCTGGACCTGGAACAGCGGCCACACGACGGTCGTGGTCAGCCTGACACACCATGCCGACGGACCGCGGGTACTGGTGCGCTATATCGGTACCGACACCACGGCGCCGCGGTATCTGAAACCACTGACAGGCCGGCAGTCCACCGCCTTGTTGGCGTCGCTGCCGACGGGAGAGTCGGTCCGATCCTTGCCGCAGGCCATGTGGGACAGCGCTGATCGTGATGCGGGTGGGCTTCGCGAGTTGACGATCACGATCGGCCCCAACGGCCAGATCTTCGGAGCGATCAGTGGCCGGCCCCGTCACACGCTGGCCTTGCCACTCTACGATCCGTCGCACTATCAGCCGCAATCTCGTCGCATCGATGTGTGTGCCGAGCTTCCGGTAGCGCAGCAGTTCGTCTTGCGCGCCACCGTGGTCGGCGCGCAAGTGGAAATTCACACCGATCGACCGGGTCGCTGGGAGCACCTGGTCGCGGCGGTGGGCGACCCGCACTGCTTGCGGCTGGCTTCGGCAGTCGAGGATGAGCGCACCGACCGGTCCGACGCCGAGCCGCAGACCGACACCGCAACGATCGCCGTGTTCGATCATCTGCCGCCACGCGTCTCGGCGGCACACACGATCATGACCGTCAGTGAGCCCGGCACCGACGGTCCTCGGCCAGTGGACCTGACGATTCACCAGGTGAGTCCGACCACGGTCGATGTCGGCATCCCGATGCGCACAGTGCGGGTGGATCTGATCGAACCACGCGGCGAGACCCGATATCTAGAGCCCGTGGCAGAGCAGAACCCCGGCGCGATCCCGCCGTCGGTGGCCGCCGTGCCCGATCCGCCGCGTTCTGTTGATCACCGTGTGAGCGCAGGGGAGTGAGCGGTAATGTCGGTGAATGTGGGCGCCGAGCTCGAATCCGAAGTCAACGGTTCGCATCTTGACGAGAGTCGAGACGAACTCACGCCGCGGCAGGCCGCGGCGGCGATTTTCTCGCGGCGACTGTCGGAACTGATCTCCGAATCCCTGGTGTCGACAGAGGACGGCTCGACCCGTTCGCTGACGTTGTATTCGCTGGCGCAGCATCTCGAACTCTCGTATCCCGATGTGCCGGTCTCACAGTCAGGCTTGTATCGCCTCATCCACGGACAAGCGATCCCGCGCCTGGATTTGATCATCGCGCTGTCGCGGGTGTTCGATGTCCCACCTGAATACTTCGTTACCGACAAAGCACAGTGAACTGTCGGAGCCGTCGGTCGAAGTCGGTATTCTCCTCACCGGGAACAGTGGCGAATCCGATCGCACTGGAGGCGAATACGATCTCATATCATGTCCGCCGCCGATTCGGAAGATCTCTTCCTCCGGCACCGAGGTGCCATTTTGGACGCGCTTCTGTCCAAGACCGAGGAACCGGCAGCCACGTCATCGGCAGCACCCGATAACGCTTCCGCTTCGGAACCAAGCACCGCAGGCGGGGAAGCGAAGCCACCCGACGCTACGGAGACCGCAACCACCGAGCCCACCGCGGCCCGGCGAGAACCGAAACCCAGCGATCGCATCAATGCGTTGCTGAGCGGCATCGACCCCGACACCGGGGACGACGAACCGGAGCCGTCGCCCGCCTCGAATGGCGAAGACAAGAAACCCGGGCGAGAAGACGAGCACAGTCGGCGCACGACGACACGCTCCGTGCCGGGTGCGCACTCGCTGGCACCGATCGCAGTGTTCGCGCGCGGAGCCATCACGCAACTGCGGCGGCCGAAGGTGGCATTGGCTGCGGCCGGAGTGCTTCTCGTGCTGGTGGTGTGGGGTCTGGTCGCCGGAGGCGATGATGACGAAACCACTGCAAGACCACCGCTGATTGTCCCGACTTCATCGCCGACAGTCACGACTGCGCAGGCCACACCGAGTGAGCCCGCAGCGGCCAGCGGGCAACTGATCACGGTGCGGTCGGCGGAGTCGCGGTGCCCACCCGGAAGCACCCCGGGGATAGATGCTTTCGGTCCTGATACGACCAAGGCGTGGGCATGCGTGCGCGCCTACCGCGTCGATGGACAAGTCCTGCGCATCGATCTCGGCAAGACCTACCAGATCGATTCGATCGGAATCGTCCCGGGCTGGGATCATGTCGGACAGAACGGTGAGGACCAGTGGGACCGCTATCGCACGGTGCGGCGGGTGTCCTACCGCTTCGACGATCCCCGGTCGACCGTCTATACCCAGCAGACCCTCGACCAGCGCACCTTGGTTGTGACCAAGATCGAGCCGCCGGTCACCGCGTCGCGGGTCGTACTGACAGTTCTCGAATCAAGTGGGGCGCCGTCGGTGAATACCACCGCGATATCTTCGATCCAGGTCACCGGACGTTGACGGCTCCCATGTCCGAAATCGACTGCCAATACTGCGCACATCGCAACCTTGTCGGTACTCCACGCTGTGAGCACTGTGGTGCGCCGTTGCGACGCGACAACCGACCGGGGCCGACACAGAAGGGCGTCGTAGTGCCTACGCCCGCACCGCCGGCGGTTCCACTCACCGCGCGGCTGCCCAGGCGGCTCGCCAGGCTGTGGCGGCCCGTCGCGGCCGCGGTTTTCGCCAGCACGGTGCTCGTCGGGCTGGCTTGGGTGATCATGCAGTCCAGCCCGATGGAAATTCCTCGACCGCCAGTAACTACCGCCGCCGACTCGCTGCCTGCCTCGATTCGTGGGATCGCGTCCTGTCGTTCGCACAATCAGCAACAGGGTATCGACCGATGTGTCATATCGGCACACAGTCCGATGCTCAGTGGTGGTTTGGCAAACGGCCTGGATCTACCGTTCTACATCCAGCTCTCCTCACCGGATCAGGCCAACTGGCTCGTGGGGCGATGGCGCGGTGCCGGGAGCACGGTCGTCTCCGAGGGCCGCACTGTGGCTGCGATCAGCCCCGCGAATGCGGTGTTGTATCTGGACACCGTCACCGGATTCCATTTGGAGACTGGATCTTTCGCCAGCAAGGCGGCCGCACGAACATTTTTGGCCAGGTCCGGTTTGGTCGGGTGAACACTATTCGCCATGCTGACCGCACTCAGGGCGGGACCGCTGTACCGCACTCCCCGCAGAACCGTGCGGTGGCAGGCACAATATTGCCGCAGCGGTGACACCGCCGATCAATCGCCACCAGGTGGTTCCCGCACTTGTGACAGAAGCGCGCGCCTGCTGGGTTGGCACACCCGCACCCAGTGCACACTGAGTCGGAGGTTGAGGCCGCATCGTCGGAGCCGGAGCAGCGGCGGGAATTGTCCGCCGCCTGTGTGTGCAGCTGCTGAACAGTGCTCAATCCCAGAGCCGCACCGAGAAACCCGCCGGCATCGGTACGGGACAAGCCATGTCCGGCGCCGAGCGCCAGTTCGCCAGCCGCGTACGGCTGGAACCCGCCCGCGATGTCGATGTAGGTGCGGTCTTTGGCCAGGCGCTTGATCCGGTCCGTGTCCTCGGGCGCGAGATTGATATCGAAATTGCCCAGCCGTGTGATTCGCACCCCGTACTCCGACAATAGCCGGTCGGCGACCTCGCGCACCGCAGTATCCACCTCGGCCAGGTGTGCGGACAACCCGAGGATCGGCCACCTGCCTTGGAGAATTCCCTGGGTTACAGCGACTTTCATCGATCGCATCAGAATGTCCGAACACCAGGCGGGTACGGTGTCGGGATCGGCGAGATCGACAGAACCGATCAGCCCGCTGACCAGATCACTCGGCTCGCGCACCGCTATCGCGTATTCGCCGAAGACTCGCAGCGTCACGACCTGCTGGCTGTGCGGGTCGGGGATGTCATCGATCCGACCGCCGAACCGGTTGCCCGGGAACTCCCGTGTGCGCAGAAAGTACAGTTCGGCCCGATAGGCATTGGATCCGGTCAGGCGATCGATGACCGCGCCAAGGCCGGGAAGTTCAGCGGTGTCTACTCGGTGCCTGCCAGGCCCCATGACGTCGGTGACGTGACCGGAATCGACGAATAGAGCAATCTCATCGGTGTTGACGATGATTCGGGAGAATCGCCGGATATTGACGTCGGGCCATTTGTAGACCAGCTGATTCTTCCGCTCCTCGGGAACAGCGATGAATTCCCGCTCGAACCATGCCATGCCTTCCTCCATCGCGTTCGCAACCGCCTGCGCCCGAAGGTCTTTCGAAATGACGAGTGTATCGGCCAGCAATCGGGGACAGGTGTGCCTGAACAGTCCCCAACTGAGGGAAGCTGTCTCGGCTTTGCCCGCACTGTGCGAGACCACAATGGGTGGCGCCACAAGGAAACGGGGCTGGGATGGCGAAAACGGGTCAGACGTCCGCGCCGCGGACAATCGACTACACGTTGCTCGGGCGCAAGCTCATGTTCGTCGACGAGTTCGCGCTCGAGCCCGGGTTGCGCAGAAAATTGGCCGACCGGCGCGCGGCAGGCTACCCCCCCGCGCATCGGGGAACGGGCCCAGGCGAGCGTGAAGAATCCACAGCGTGGGCGGGGCTAGCCATCGCCGGTGCGACGGCTGCTCCTTTCCTGATTGCCGGGGGCCTGGGCTGGACCTGGCTGGGGTGGCTGCTCGGGTTCGGCGTGCCGATCGTGGTCGCGATCGTGTGTGGCCGGCTGATCGGCGCGCGAAATCGCCTGGGGCTCTCGGCAGCCGAGCGGCAGGCGGTCGCGGTAGCGACTCGATACCTGGTGTTGCCGTCAGCGGACCCGCCGGATTCATCGGCGCTGGAGACCGGGGCCGAGGAGATCGTCGGTCGCGCCTGGGTGGTGTGCCGGCGAATCATGGGCTCAGGGGCGTGGGCCAGTGGCTACCTCGACACTCATCGGACGCGGCTGGATCCGGCCGCGGAGCTGGACAGCGTCATTCAGCACGCCTTGCACCTGCATTGCGTGGCCCGGCACTTGAGGTCGGCCCGCACAGGCGCACGCGCCCCGATCGATGCCGGTTGGCGCAGCCTCTGCGATCGTGTAACCGCGTTGGCCGAGTACAGCGTGCACCTCGACCAGCTCGCGGCCGAGTTGTCCTGCGCCGACTCGGTCGCCGCGGAATCAATCGAGGCCGACAGCGCTGTTGTGCAGGTGCACCTCAACACGGTCGCCGACGAGTTCGCAGCCGCCGGTATCCGGCAGCTGCAGGAGGAGGCCGACGATGTCGGCGTGGTGATCGGGGAGCTCGTCGCCACTCTCGACCGCGACCTGGCCGTCGTCACCTCGTTCGCCTCAGGAGATGCCGGTCCGAGGGGCTGAATTCGCCTCCCACACTTGGGGATATCGGCCCGTAGGTTGTCGCTTCAACTGTTCTTAGGATCGTTTCGTTCTGCATCGAGCCACACAATCCGCATAGTGAGGGAAGCCATGAGCGCAACCACGAAGGATGTCATCGAGGGCTGGATCCGAGCCCTCAACACCAGCGATCTGGACGGTGTGCTGTCTCGCCTCACCGAGGACGTGACCTGGCACGTTCCCGGTGACTTTCTCGGGTTGTCGGGAGTTCATCGCGGACACTCCGAAGTGGTAGCCCTGCTGGGGTTGCTGGCGACGGTCTTCGAGCCGGGGACCCTGCGGGTTGAGCCGCATCGGATGATCACCGGCGAGGGAGCCGCCGCTCTCGAATGCACTACCACGGCCCGCGTTCTCGACGGGCGGGAGTACCGAAACCGCTACGCATTCCTTTTCGACATTCCCGACGGCAGGATTTCCGCTATTCACGAATATCTGGACACCGACTATGCCCGGCGCGTGTTGTTCCCCGACTCGGCGACCGTCCCCGAGTGAGGAGAACGGCGATGACGAGAACACAGCGGGATCTGACGGGACGAGTAGTGGTGATAACCGGTGCCAGCTCGGGCATCGGTGCGGCCGCGGCAGCCGTGTTCGCAGCTCAGGGCGCGCGTGTGGGCGTGGTCGGCCGAAATCCGGAACGCACCGAGGCGGTCGCCGCCAGCATCGGCGCGGACCCGTTCGTCGCGGATTTCAGTAGGCTCGACGACGTGCGAACGCTCGCGGCACAACTGGGCGAGCACTATCCGAGAATCGATGTGCTGGCCAACAACGCCGGCGGCGCCTGGTCACGTCGAACCACCACCGTGGACGGCAATGAGCAGACCTTCCAAGTCAATCACCTCGCACCGTTCCTGCTGACCATGTTGCTGCTGCCGCGTCTGATGGCAGCCCTCCGGCCGCGGGTGATCAACACCGGGAGCATGACCTATCGGTGGGCTCGGCTCCGCCCATCGTCAGTGAACGCCGCGACGGGTCGATACTCACTGTTCGGAGCCTATGCCAGCTCCAAGCTGGCAACGGTCCTGTTCACCAGGGAACTCGCGCGCCGGACGATCGACAGCTCGTTGACCACGGCCGCCTTTCACCCCGGCGCTGTGGCCACCCACGTGTACGATGACTTCCCACTCGGGTTCGGGAAGCTCATCTCGTCGCCCCTGTCGCGACCGGTGTTCATGACCCCAGCAGCGGGTGCGGGTCCACTGGTGCACCTGGTGACCACGCCCGATACCGCAGCGATCGATGGGCGCTACTTTCATCGGTTCACACCGGAGAATCCCCGCAACCCGCAGGCCTTGGACCCTGCGTTGGGAGAATGGCTGTGGACGACATCGGAGCGAATCACCGGCGTGCCTTGAGGTCCAGCCGAGGTTTGAAGTCCAACCGGTGTTCCCACTGGAGACGATATGGAACGCTCGGCCTATGGCGGGAGGTAAGTCACAGCATCCCGGCCTGGCCCGAGCGCTCCGAGACAGGGTGAAACTCCACCGACGCCAGCTGCGCTTGGACAGTCAGGATTTCACGGTGATCGGGCTGCGGCCAGGCACGGCAGCGCGATTCAGCACTGGCTATTTCGACCATGAGTTCATGAACAGCACCCATTCCTGGCAGATCCCGTCGGACGATCGGGGAGCCGAGATGTCGGGACTGCTCTTGTGCGCGTTGGCATTCCATGCTCGACCGACCACGTGCAGATGTGGTTGGGATTTCGCCGACGTCGGTCGAGACGACCGGCAACTGAACATCTTCGGCGATTGTGCAAACCTCTGGATCAGACCGACACCAGAGCCTGCTCCAGTAGGGACCGGCCGGTGACGGGGCGGCACAGACGTGTTCGCGAGGCCGCTTTCCCGGTTGGAGCCGAACGGAACCGCCTGTCGCCGGCGCATAGAATGCCGTCTCGACGACTCCGAGCAACTCAGCGACCTCAGGTCGGCGTGCAGCGCATGCCTGCGACCCTGTCCCGTCGCATGCTGGCTTTGTTTGCCGTCACATGTGGCAGTGCGGCGGCGAATGCGCACTTCTCCTCGGTAGTCACCCCACTGGTCGCACAGGGATTCGCGGTGTCACCGAGTTCGGCGGCGCCGATCGTCACGGCATCTCAATTCGGCTGCGGAGCTGGCATATTCCTCCTGGTTCCACTAGCGGATCGACTCGCTCCCCGTCACCTCGTGGTCGGCATCCTCTGGGGTGCCACGGCTGGATTACTGGTGGCGGCCACCGCATCGAATCTGCTCGTGCTCGTGGTCGCCAGTGTTGTGATTGGTGCCGCGGCCGCTGTGCCTCCGATCGTCACTGCAATGGCGGTCGGGCTGGCATCGGCTGCACACCGGGGCTTCGTCGCCGCGGTCCTGTTCGGTGGCGCGACCATCGGAATAGTGGTGGCTCGCGGCATGGCCGGCGCGCTGGCCGAGTGGTGTGGCTGGCGAATGCCGTACGTGATCCTCGCTGGGGTCATGGCTGTCCTGGCAGCAACGTTGGCTGCAGTGTTCCCGCCGATCGGCGCGGCGACGCGGATACCCTATCCGGCCTTGCTGAGAACCACCGCGCAGCTGTGGTGGACGCTGTCCGCCTTGCGCCGAAGGGCCGTCGATCAGGCGATCGTGTACGGGTGCTTCATGGCGGCGTGGACCGGCGTCGTCCTGGTCTGCGCAGGATCCAGCTACGGCGGCGGCTCGACGGTGAGTCTGATCGCCTGGGTCTGCGCGACAGGTGTGGCGATCACACCGCTGACCGGCCGCCGTATCGATCGATCAGGGTCCGATCTCGTGAGCATCGCCAGTCTGCTCGCTGTCTCGTTCGCCGGGGTAATCATGCTCCCCGGGTCGTCGGGAGGCATGACCGGCCTGAGCTGCCTGATCCTGGGCATGACGGTGCTCGACGCGGCAATGCGCGTAGGGCAGATTGCCAACCAAACCGCCGCACTGGCATTGCAGCAAGAGGCTCGCGGGCGCGTAAACACCGCCTTCATGGGCTGCGTGTTCCTCGGCGGCGGCGCCGGGTCGCTGATCGGATTGCAGCTGTTTCACCGATTCGGTTGGGGCGCAGTCAGCATTCTCGTCATTGTGCTACCAGCCGTGTTGGTGGTGCGCCATCTGGCCGCGGCGCCGCCCGTCGAGAATCACGCGCACACCACTGTGACCTGATACTTCACGCACGCCGCTGTAGGGGTATCGCCGCGAGGTCTTCCCACCAGCAGGGAATCTCATTGGGCGGGCGCATGATTGGCGGGCGATGGTGCGGCCTGGGCGCACTCGCAGGAAACGTCTGCCTCCGAACGACGCAGGGCGTCGACGACGCCTTTTCACCTCCTGGAGGGAAAACGCTGTGCCGCTTGCCGATTCATCCGATCCCGTTGCCCACTTGGCCACCACTCAACTTCGGCTCGATGCCGGACCCGTCGACTACGGATTGGTCGCGCTCTATTTTGTGTTCGTCCTCGGCATCGGTTGGCTTGCCCGCCAGCGGGTATCTTCCAGCATCGACTTCTTCCTCTCGGGACGTTCACTACCGGCCTGGGTGACGGGCCTGGCCTTCATCTCCGCCAATCTGGGTGCGGTCGAGATCATGGGCATGTCAGCCAACGGTGCGCAGTACGGTTTCCCGACTTTCCACTACTTCTGGATTGGCGCTATACCGGCCATGCTGTTTCTCGGCGTGGTGATGATGCCGTTCTACTACGGCTCACAGGTGCGTAGTGTGCCGGAGTTCATGCTGCGCCGGTTCGGACCGGGCGCGCATCTGGTGAACGCGCTGAGCTTCGCACTGGCGCAGGTGCTCATCGCCGGGGTCAACCTGTATCTGCTGGGTTCGATCGTGAATGTGCTGCTGGGATGGCCGCTGTGGGTGTCGGTGATCGCGGCGGCGGTCATTGTGCTGTCCTACATCACCCTCGGTGGACTGTCGGCGGCAATCTACAACGAGGTGCTGCAGTTCTTCCTGATCGTAGCGGCGCTGCTCCCGCTCACGTTGGTGGGGTTGGACCGGGTGGGCGGTTGGAATGGCCTGCGGAACAGCGTGGCCGCCTCGCCGGGGGGTGCGGCGCAGCTCGAGTCATGGCCAGGCAATGCTCTGAGCGGGTTCTCCGATGGTGTGTTGTCGGTGATCGGGATTGTGGTGGGGCTCGGGTTCGTACTGTCGTTCGGCTACTGGACGACGAACTTCGTCGAGGTGCAGCGAGCGATGGCGACACACTCCATCTCAGCGGCGCGGCGTACACCGGTGATCGGCACCTTCCCGAAGATGTTCATTCCCTTGATCGTCGTGATCCCCGGCATGGTCAGCGCGGTGCTCGTGCCGCAGATGGCCGACTACAAGGCCACCGGAGTCGGGGAGGTCACCTACAACCACGCGCTGCTGTATCTGATGAAGGAGGTGCTGCCGACCGGATTGCTTGGTGTCGCAATCGCCGGGCTGCTGGCCGCCTTCATGGCCGGCATGGCGGCGAACGTCTCGGCGTTCAATACTGTCTTCAGCTTCGACCTGTGGCAGCGGTATGTGCGACGCGATCGCGCCGACAGCTACTACTTGTCAGTGGGACGGCTGGCGACGGTGGGGGCCACGCTCGCTGCGGTGTTCACTTCGTTTGTGGCGTCTAGTTTTTCGAACATGATGGACTATCTGCAGACGCTGTTCAGCTTCTTCAACGCCCCGCTTTTCGCCACCTTCATTCTCGGCATGTTCTGGAAACGGATGACACCGACTGCGGGCTGGATGGGGTTGGTGTGCGGCACCGGGTCCGCGTTCGCGATCTTCCTGTTGCACCAGACAGGGGTCTTCGAATTGTCTGGGCAGGGTGCGAGTTTCGTTGCCGCAGGCGTTGCATTCGCGGTCGATCTGGTCGTCAGTGTCGCGGTCAGTCAGGTGACGCGACCGAAGCCTGCGGTCGAGCTGGTCGGACTGGTCTACTCGGAGACCCCACGCGAACTGCGCCTCGATCCCGAGGCCGCGACACTGCCGTGGTACCAGCGCCCGGTACTCCTCGCCGGAATCGCTTTGCTGCTGGTTGTCGCCCTCAATATCGTCGTCGGATAGGACTCGGACATGATTTTCGATATCCGCATCATCATCGGTGCACTGCTGGGCCTTTACGGACTGACCCTTGTGGTAACCGGACTTTTTCAGACCGTTGCGCGAGAACGAGGAGCCGAGGTGAATGTCTGGTCTGGCGCAGGCATGGCTGCGGCAGCGGTTGTCTTCATCGCTTGGGCGTCGCGGCGGCCGCTTTCCGCTGAGCATGAGGACCAGAAGGATGAGCCAGCGGTACCGCTGCCGGCAATCAGCTCACCGTTGCTGCCGACGCCGTCCAGTGAACCATCGCAGCCCGCGCCTCGGGACTGACCAATTCGGTGCTCGAGCTGCAGATTCACCTGTCTCAGGTTGTCGTGAGACTTCCACCCTTCGGGTGACCGGAACTGCGGGGCGGTGACATAGCGACGCCAGGTCGCCGCTGCGTCCGCGGCGAGTCTTGTCGTCGTGACGTGGTGATATCCGAGCGCGTCGGCGACGACGGGGGCAGGCATCTGCTGGACGTGCTGGCGCATGGCCGACGTCCGGCCCGGAACGTTCAGGACACCAAGCGCTTTCAGCAAGCCGCCCAGGGTGTCGGGGTGCATCGGTTGCCCGGCCCGTCAACCGGGGAACAGCCAGCGCGAATCGCGGTCGGTGGCGGAGCGCATCGAGCACCGCGCTATGTAGACGCCGTCAGGGCCGCGGGTCGTGCTATAGGAGTACAGGGGACCCGCATTTGTCCCGGATGTGATCTCATCCCCGAACACTCGTGTCGTCACGAACCCCAACCTCCGCCGAATCGATAGACCTCATCGGCAGCGAGCCAAGCGCCAACCAATCCGCAGCCGGAACATGAAAATTGTTCTCTACCAGAGATCTACGGCCTAGCCGCCGGACCGGCCAATACTACGGCGCCCCCTGTGCCGGGCCGGAGATCCGGCCCGGTGTCATGGGCGCACAAGACGGCGGAAGGCGAGGCGGTCGAACTCGCGGCCATATTCGTCGACAGCGGTGACTTCCATTTCGCTGGCGAAGATTCCGGGCCGGACGTCGATGCGTAGAAACGAGTAGTTGTGGAAACGCACTCTCGACCACGGTGCAGCTTCGGGATCGCGGTTCCCGTCCTCGGTCGTGGTGTAGCCGGCCGCGACGACGTCTACTGGTAGTTCTTCGTGGCGGAACGTTTCTGGTGCCGTAACGGTGAACGTATGCCGCGGGCGTCCGCCGCCGCCGACGGTGTAGTAGACAGTGCCGTCGGTTTCGGGGTAGACAACGGTGTTGTCGCTTGCGACGGTGGTGGCGACCCCGGCACGGATCGGGTCCGTGCGCTCGAAGGCGTGGTTGTGCCCTTGCAGGACGAGATCGACCTGATATCGGTCGAACAGCACGCACCAGGCATCACGGACCCCGCCGTCGCTGGAATGGGCGGGGATGGTGGAGTAGGCGCAATGGTGGAAGAAGCAGACGATGAAATCGATGCTGGGATCGGCGCGATAACGGGCCAACGTGGCTTCGGCCCAGCTCGTCTGAGCCCCATCGGAATAGCCGGTGTTCGCGCGGATCTCCCATGAGACATCATTGGCGTCCAGGGACAGCACGGCGACGTTGCCGTACCTGAAGGTGTAGGCCGAGGGGCACCCGGCGGGACCGTTGCCCGGCAAGTCGAGCCGGGCCAAGTGTCCTCCGTACCCGTTCGTCCCGTAGATGGCCTCCATGTCGTGGTTGCCCGTCGCGAACATCCACGGAGTGTCGGCGGCGCTGGTCTCGATGGCCCCGAAATAGGTGTCCCACACGTAGGGATTGAACTTGTCGAACCCAGGGGAGGTGCGGGCGCCGGGTGTGACGAACTGACTGGCGCGACCGTGGCCTTCCACGTCTGCGTAGGCTATATCGCCTGCAAGGATGTGGAAGTCCGGTTTCGCCGCGGCGATCTGGCGCAGCACGTTCGCGGAATGGGCGGTTCCCGGATCATTGTCGGGTGCGTAGTACCGGTCGTCGTAGTCGCCCGGCGGGGTCCCCGGTGGTCCAGACGGTGATTCGGCAGTTCCCTGGTCCCCATCATCGTGAATCGGAACGGCAGAACAGCGGCGCGGACACTCGGCGATGCCGGTGTGGCAGTTCGGATGTCGCTGCAGAACCCGTCGGAGGTCCGCCAGCGGTAGAAGTGCGGGATCCGGGGCAGTAGCCCGTCGACGTGGGCGTGGACGTAGAACTGCTCGGCCCCGAGCACCGAACCGTCGGTGGTCGGCACCTGGGTCAGAAGATTGCGCACCTCGGCGATTTCAGTGGCGCCGAGCGCGGGCGTGGGTCCGTGGTCGAGGTACACAAGGGACTTCTCCGGGCGCCGGGACAGTTGCCCCGAGAACCGGATCTGGGTAGCCGCGTCAGCGCCGTATCCGATGTGGCGGCCGCCCACGGCGAGTGGCGCATGGTCTGCGTAGGCGAGTTGCCCGAACGGGGAAAATCCGGTGGCCATGGCGGCCGCACCGGCGGCGGTGCCGCGCAGGATATTGCGCCGGGATACCGGACGGCGGCGCAGGTACTGGCGGTGCCATTCGTGCTGTTCGGCCATTGACATGTCTGCGGCGGTCCGAGCGGCTATGCCGGTGTCGTGAAGATCACCCGTGCGGTGGAGAGGATTCATCGCGTACGGCCATCCTGGCCCGGCGCGCGAACAGCGGTGGCTTTGTACATTCTGGCACAGCGCATCGGCCCAGTCTGCAAGTCCTCCGCAGGCCGTCACTTCCCACCGCTGGGACGGTTGCTCTTGCGAGGTGTACGCAGAGTAGGAGTATGAAGCCTCTGCCAGAAATCGATTCTTCCCTTGCCGCTACGGATCCGACGTCCATGGCGTCGTTCAACGAGCTCGTGGTCGCCGAATACCGTGCTAATGCTGGGCAACTGAGCGGTCAGTTCGCCGATCTCCCGGTGTTGCTGCTGACCACTCTCGGCGCGAGATCGGGATTGTCGCGCACTACTCCGCTGTGCTACATCGAGGAGTCGGGAACCTACGTCATCGCTGCCTCCAAGGCAGGTGCCGACCGGAACCCGGACTGGTACCACAACCTGGTAGCAGATCAGGGGGTCACGGTCGAAGTCGGTGCGACAACATTCGACGCTGTCGCGACAATCGTCGAGGGTGACGAGCGCGACCGACTCTATGAACGACTGGCGCGGGCTCTGCCGTTGTATGCCACCTATCAGCACAAGACCGAGCGTACGATCCCGGTGGTGGTGCTGCGGCCTCGTCCCTAAACGACGAATGCTCCCACCTCTGGCTATCCACCCTGAAATATGAGCTGCTAAACAGCGGTACATTACTCTTGCCGAACTAAAGGAGTGCTGTCCTGCAAACCGTCGGCCGCGGCACGGATAGTGGCGCGGCCGACGTCCGAGGGCGGGGACGCCGCTCATTCAGTCACGCCGTCTCCTCGAGCCGCGTACGTGCATCTCAGGGCTGGCAGCGGAGCTCGCCGGTAAAAGTGCCGGCGTTTTCACCGACCGCGGAGATTGTGAACCTGGCGCCTCCAGATCCGGAGTTCACCGCGGCCAGATCACCGCTTCCCCCGCCCGGACTGATCTGCCAAATCTGCTGCCCGGAGCGCTGGCCGGTGACGGGGTCCACGTTCGGTGAGACGTATCCGTCGCTGAGCTTGTACGTCATACTTCCGGTGCCGCAACCGTCCACTGATCCAGTGAATGTCTCTGTCCCATAGAAGTATTCGGTGCCGAGCGGCAGGTTAGGCAGGCCTCGGTAGAAGCACGCCTTGTAGTCTGCCGCCCCCTGCCATTTACCAGTGAAGGTGGCGTGACCTTCCATTGCAACGCCAGCGACACCGTCGATGGTTTCGCATTCCATGGCGGTGGGAACCACGGTTCCATCGTCGTGGAACAGCGCGTTTACAGGGATGATGTGTCGATCGGGTGCGGCCGAAGCCGACGCGGCTGCCACGCATACTGCTACCACGGTCGTAGCTGTGATGGCCCCTCCGATCCATCGGTTTCCGGCCATGGGAGGTGTTCTTAATCCAGTCATTTCGCCTCTTCCTGGTGTACCGCAGTGGATACTACGATCGGGTGGACGGCCGGACGATGGCCCGAAAGTGGCCACTACTCAACCGTCCGCCCCTGGAAGAGGTCGACTGCAGAACTAGTGGAGACATGGAGCGTTGATCGGTGAAGTTCACTCCCACCGCCCGGTCGGCCGGTCTGATCGGCCGGGATCTGCAGAACATACTGAGTTTGCTGGAAGATTGCGAACGGGCCTCGTCCTTGAGTGAGTTCCGCTCCGTGACGCTCGAGGGGATGGCTCGTTACCTTGGCTACCGGAATACCGGATTTTTCGTCGGGGCCACCCTGCCGCTCTGTTTCGATGACCTATCCACACTGGTGAACGGCCCAGTTGCGCGCTTGGCGCCGCAATTCTTCGAGCATTATCGACATGCTGACATCTTCGCTGAGCCAACCGGGATTCAGTTGTTAGACAAGCGTCGAGTGGCGACGCTGGATCAGCTTCCCCGCCCGGCCCGGCCCCAAGTCCGTGATTACGTAGACAACTTCCTGCTTCGCAACGGCATTCGCGCCGAGATGGCCCTGCACATTCGCGGGTCGGGCAGCATGACGGCGTTGATCAGTGCGGTCGACAGCGAGTCAGGCGCGTTCGACGCCCGTGACCTGGCTATCGGGGAGATCCTCGGTCGGCATCTAGGCAACCTTTTACGTTGGCACACCGGCGAGCCGGTCTACACGTCTCCGGTCGCTACCATACTTTCGGCGCGCCAGGCGGAGGTCGTCGCGCTCTTGGCATGCGGTTTGACCAACACAGAAATCGCCAAGACCCTCAACATCACTCTGGACACCGTCAAAAAGCACATAACCCGTGCGCTACAGCTCACGGGGTGCCGCAACAGGACAGAGCTGACCCTGGAATGGCGATCGCAGCCCACCTCGGCCGCTGATTGTGCTCTACCGTCACCCGATCCGGTGCATTCCAGAAGCAGCTGACGGCCGACGGCGTGCTCGAGCGGTATGGCCGCGAGGCCGAGCCGAGCGTTGCGTCAGTTGCCGAATTCCCGGGTTCCCAGCTGGGGGGATATGCCGGTTACTGGGAGGATATTCTGTTGCGGCAGAATCTATTTCAAGACGAAGGAGTCGCTCCGATGTGGACGATTCGGCGTCCGCTCGAGGGGGATGGGCTGCGGTTGCGCGCCCTACGGCTACGCGCGCTCCGAGATGCCCGAGAGTTCTTCTTGGAAACGCTCGAGGCCGCGGAGGCGCTTGATGCAGCTGCCTGGGAGGCACGTGTTGCGCGATACAACCAGCCCGGCCGCCAGGTTCTCATGGTTGCCGAGCGCAACACCGACCACTCGTGGGTCGCCATGGCAGGAGCGCTCGTGGACCACGAAAGTGAAAGTGACGATTTCAACCTCCCCGATCCACCTGTGGCACAGGGAGATCGGTGGGCGATGGTCTGGGGAGCTTGGGTCGAAAGAGCACATCGTGGTCATGGCCTGGCCGATGACCTGTGTGCCGCGTTGTACACCTGGGCCGCTGATGAAGCAGGCGTCGATTGGTTAGGTCTGCATGTCCGTGACTGCAACTCGCGCGCAATCCGATTCTACGCTCGACAGGGGTTCGACATTGTGGCGCGCCGTTCCTACCCGGCGCATCGTGTGACCGCGCTGGTCATGGTCCGGGCTATCGCTCGGGCCTGCGCAGGTGCTTCCCTGGGGGCCGCACCACGTTGATGGTTGCGGGTGTCAGTACACCTTGCCCTGCGGTCAGAGGCTTCCAAGCCGTTCGAGTATGCATCACACTGCGTATTCCGAATACTCCTCGACTTCCACTGTCTCGTTGAGCTATTGGATAGGACCCGCAGCCTCGGAGCCGAATCCGAGGACCGAGGGCTGACCAGCCTTCGCGCGCGCAGCGCCGGTCACCCGAGTATCAGGCAAGGGCGGTTTCGTGTATGTCCGCCGCGCCAAGAACGCCGACTATGTGGGCGCTGGCAGCCGTCCGCCACGCCAAAGATTGGGAAATGCTCTAACGGGCCCGCCGGTAGAACGGCAACGACACACCGCCGCACTGCGCAGACTCTTCAACGTCATGCTCAGCAAGCGCTACCACTGCTTGAAATCCGGGCCGGGTCTACGACCGAGCGCATGCCTTTGCCACGACCGAGATCTCCGCTGTCGCTTGACATCCCGTGTTGGTGAGATGTCTAGCGGCACCGGCGGGCACGGGCGCGCCCTCTGGACAACGGTGCGGAGTCGTGGAACGCGCCGCGCCGTCGTCACTGTGGCGCGCTGAGGCTTTCCGCGGTCGTGAGACTTTAGGGGCGTGCGGGAATCGTCGCTCGGGAGAGGATAGACAGGTCGAATGGACAGAGCGTATCGGTCCGTTCCCACAGCGCTGGGGCGACCGTGTCGCGTTGCCGCGCGTGTTCGACCGGGCGAAGACCGTGGACGCGGAGAAGGGTGTCCATGTCCTCGACCGTGAGGAAAGTCTTCCAGGGTTCACCCTGTTCGGCGGTGGCCGCCATGACCAGTTCTGCGTAGGCCTGCCCGATTTCGTCGCGGTGTCCGGCCGGAAGTAGGTGTTCGACGACGAGCTCGGTGCCCGGTGCGAAGCCACCGAGCACGGCCAAGGTCTGCTGGATGGCTTCGAGGGTGACGTACATCGTGACACCGAGCCAGCTGATGAGGGCGGGTTCATCGCATCGGAAGCCAGCACGTGCGAGGTGATCGGGCAGCGACGAGGAGGGTTCCTGTTCGAGGTCGATGCGGACGAACGCCACCGACGGTGGCAGCGCCGCGCTCGTCTCGGCCAGTAGTTGCTGCTTCCAGCGCTGGGTGATGGATTTGTCGACCTCGAATACTCGTACACGGTCAGCGAGTTCGGATCGGTAGGCGAACGAGTCCAGGCCGGCGCCGAGGATCACGTACTGGCTGACGCCTTGGCCGACCAGTCGAGCCAGCTGGTCCTCCGTGTAACGGCTTCGGGTGGTGGCGGTGGTTCGCGCGCCCGACAGAACAGGGTGGTCGCCAAAGGAGCGGTGGTACCCGAGGAGTTCTTCGGCGTGTTTGCCAAGGAAGGCGTGTGCCAAGGGATCGGCGAAGATCGAGGGGGCGTCGTCGTCGACGAGGTGCGCCGCGCGTGCGGCGGCGGACATGAGGGCCGTACGACTGGGTTGCTGGTTGTCCTCCATGACAACCAACTCATCTGACAGGCGGCAATTTATACCACATATCAAAATCTTTCACAAGATGGTTTTGACTGCTAGACAACGACCATGTAACCGCCGCCGGCAAAGTTCCCAACACGGGTTATACCGTCAAACTTCGTGTCGTCCGATAGCGGTACGTTATGCAGCGTCGTGATATTGGCCGGTAACCGCACACGGCGGGCCGCCCGGAAGAGACGGGGACGAACTCGATGGCAGGCAGCAAACTCAGAATGCTCGCGGCGATCACCGTTGCGGCGGGTGCAGCATGGCTCACAGCGGTGGCCACAGGCGGGCAGGCACAGGCTGTGGTCGGCAACCCCTGCCTGTGGGCAGGTGAGGTATACGAACACGATAAAACGATCACCGCTGGGGGCTGGTCGTACACCTGCGGTGTCGGCAGTTACGGCGGCCCGCAATGGTTTCGCGGCCAGCCCGTCGGCGAACACAGCACGGTGGCCAACCCAGGGGCACGCTCGAATCCCGCCGGCCGCTTCAGCCCCGGAGCTCAGCAGCCGGGTACAGACTACAACGATTACTGCGTCGGTGATCAGCTGATCGAAGGCGCCGACGACATTTACGAAGTTGTCGTGGACCACCGCGGTTTCCAGTGGTGGAAAGCCGCAGGGCCCATCTCGCGGTGGACTTTCGGTGCCGGCGAGCAGCGCCCTGGCACGTCGTGGCGCTCCTCGAGCATGTGCTATGACGGAGTTCTCAGCTGAAGAACCTGACCACCTGAAAACCGGACCCTCACTTCCCACCGCTGGGAAGATGCCGGCCGAGGTCGTGTTGTCGCGGAACCTACCCTGTCGCTAGCTCGTGGCATATGACGAGCTACCGCTGGATGAGGGACTGCGATGAACGACTTCGCCCGATCGCGCTCGTGGACGACCGGCCGCCGGACCATCGGCTCGCCCTCGCGAGCATGGCAGTCAGGGTGCCGCAGTGGCGCATTCGCCGCTGGTGGCCGCACGACCACGACGCGGCTCAGCGTGAGCGATCGCGTCCGCGCGATATGGGAAGACGTGCTGTGCTGCGAGGTCCACGAGGAGCAGACGCTGATCAGCCTGGCCGGCACATCGTTGCAGGCCATGCAGATCCTCGGGCGGGTCCAGACCGAGTTCGGCATCTCCGTTCCCGTCCACCTGGTCTTCGACACCGACTTGGCCGCGTTCACCCGGATCATCGCAGCCGCAGCCCATCAGGGGGCTAAGACAGCCGACAGCTCGCCGATCGGCGAGCGGTTCCGTGCTCCGCTGTCCCCCGCGCAACAGCGACTGTGGTTCGTGGACAAGATGTTTCCGGGGCGCGCTGACTACAACGTCGCGCTCGCCTTCCGGGTGACCGGTGCGTTGGATACACACGTCCTTGCCGAGGCCCTGACCGATCTAACCGAGGCCCACCCGGTCCTGCGGATCGCAATCACCGACAGCGCCGCCGGGCCAACCCAACAGGTGCGCCGCACCGCGCCGATCGCGTTGCATGCCGAACCCGTCGACGAGGCCGACGTCACAGCCATCGTCCGCGACGAGGCTCGCGCGCCTTTCGACCTGACCGGGGGGCCACTGTTTCGGGTCCGGTTGCTGCGCACCGCAGCCGACCACATTCTGTTGCTGAGCTTCCACCATGTGGTAACCGACCGGCATTCCACCCGAATACTGCTGCGCGACCTCGCGCGGTACTACGACCTCCGCAGGCGAGGCACACCGCCACCACCGGTTGCGCCGGGACCGGGCTATCTGGACTATGCGTTGCGCCACCGCGACCTATTCGACGTCCACGACCGTGAGGCCGAGCTCGACTTCTGGACACGGTTGCTGCCCCATGGACTTCGGCCGTTCGAGATGATCGCTGCGGGCGACGTCCTGGTCGACGACGGCGACGAATCAGGTCGGCTGCGGGTCGTCGTTCCCGCCCACCTTCGCCATCGGCTGACTGCGCTGGCTCGGCAACACAACGCGACCCTGTTCATGACCCTGCTCGCAGCGTGGGAGTTGCTGGTGACACGGCTGTCGGGGCAATACGAGGGCACCATGACCGTCCCTGTCGCTGGACGGCTCGATCCCGACTGGGAAGACACGGTCGGACTGTTCGCAAGTCCGCTGGTGTGGCCGATTACCGTCGTGCCGGAGCAGTCCTTCATCGCGCTCCTGGGACATGTACGCCAGACGGCCATGGCGGTGTACGCGCATCAGGAACTGCCCGTCGAACAAGTAGTGGCTCATTTCGGCTCCGCGCGCAGCGTGCAGCGGGATCCGCTCGCAGCGATCAAGTTCACCCTCGAAGAAGGGGCGGCCGCGGTCCTCGACCTGCCGGATCTGCGGGTCGAGACGCTGGAGGTGGAGACCGGAATCGGCCGGTTCGACCTCGGAATGGAGATGGAGGACATCGACGGCACGCTGACCGCGACGCTGACCTGGCGGCACGGTCGGTATACCAACGACACCGCGCAGTCGATTCTGCACAGATACTTGCAGGTGCTGGAATGCGTTGTCGCCCAGCCGGATCGTGCGGTGATCGACTTCGATCTGCTGACCGAACAAGAGCGGGTCGCCATCCTCGCGCGCTCGCGCGGACCGCTTCGGGCCGCGGGATGCCCGGTGCCGACACGGGTCGCAGACCTCATCGACCGTGCACCCCACCAGGTGGCGGTCGTAGCTCACTCGGCTCGACTGACCTACGCCGAGCTCGACGCATACGCCGATCGGGTCGCGGCCTGGCTGACCGGTGTCGGTGTCGGGCGGGGCGATCGGGTGGCGCTGCGTCTGCCTGCGTCGGTGTGGTTGCCGTGCGCGGCCCTGGGGGTATGGCGGATCGGCGCGGCGTACGTGCCAATCGATCCTGAATGGCCTGACGAGCGCACCGCCTGGGTGCTCACCGACAGCGGTGCTCGCGCATTGATCACGGCAGGGGAAGAGCCCGAGATCGAATGGCAGGGTCCGGTCGCGGCGGTGGTCGACCTGCCGGGCGTGGACAACCAGATCCGCCGCCACACACCGATCCCGCTGGATCTGGCGTACGTCATCTATACCTCCGGTACGACAGGCCGCCCCAAAGGGGTGATGGTCGAACACAAGTCGCTGGCCAACCTTGTGCACTGGGCAGGCGAACGCCTGTCGATCACCCCATGGGACCGGTGCGCGCTGGTGTTCGCGACGAGCTTCGATCCATCCGTGCTCGACATGTGGGCGGCACTGTCGCACGGCGCCACCCTGCACATCGCCGAACCGGAGCATCGCCGTGATCCGGGACTGCTGTGCAGTTGGCTCGGCGACCAGCGGATCACCCTCGTGGGCGTGCCTACCGGTCTCGCCGAGGCACTGCTGGCGCTACCCCGCAGCGCAACCATGGATTTGCGTATCCTATGTACGGCGGGGGACCGGCTGCACTGGGACAGTGATGCGACGGTGCCGTTCGAAGTGGTCAACGCCTACGGCCCTACGGAAACGACGATCTACGCAACCGCCGCACCGGTCCGCCGCCGTGCCGATCATCGGGCTCCGCCCATCGGACGTCCGCTGAACAACCTTGACGCTCATGTTCTCGACGCCCGGTTGCGTGCTGTCCCCGACGGCACCGTCGGCGAGTTGTACCTCGCCGGTCCCGCCGTCGCTCGCGGCTATCTCGGCCAGGCCGGACGCACCGCGGAACGATTTGTGGCTGATCCGTTCGGAGCTGGGCGTATGTACCGGACCGGTGATCTGGTGCGCTGGCTGGCTGACGGGCAACTCGAATTCATCGGGCGCAGTGACCAGCAGATCAAGGTGCGCGGCCGTCGCATCGAACCTCAGGAGGTCGAGACGGCGATGCGCGAGCATCCCACCGTCGCGCACGCGGTCGTCATCGGCCGCGGCACTCGCCTTCTGGGGTACTTCGTCCCGGCTGACGGTGAGGTGACCGATGTCCAGGACGACATTGCGCGGCGGCTGCGTGCGCGACTGCCCGCGTATCTGCTACCGGATCAGCTGATCCCGATTCCCGCGCTCCCGCTGACCGCGAACGGCAAAGTGGACCGGCGAGCGCTGCCTCAGCCTCGCCACACCGGTGCGCGGTACGTCACACCGGTCGGCACCGAACGCCGGATTGCCGCAACCTTCGCCGAGATCCTCGGGTGCGGCTCGGTCGGTGCCGGAGACGACTTCTTCGCCCTGGGTGGCGATTCGCTGGCGGCCGCCCGGGTGGTTGCCGTGCTGGAACATGCACTGGGACGACAGGTCCTGGTGCGGACGCTGTTCGAGGCGCCAGTGGTCGCCGAACTCGCTGAGCGGATCGACACCGACCGCGCCGCCGCCATTCCGGCCTCGGTCGCGAGCCAGCGGCTCGATCGGGTCCCCCTCGCGCCTGTCCAGCAGCGAATGTGGTTGATGAACCGCGTCGATCCCCAGTCGCCCGCCTACAACGTTGCCGTGGCGCTGGGATTCAGCGGCCCACTCGACCGTGCCGCCTTAACCGCCGCGCTCGGCGACGTGATCGCTCGACACGAACCGCTGCGTACCCGCTATCCGGAGGCAGACGGCACTGGCTACCAACTCATCGTCGATGCCGATGCGGTTTCGCCGCATCTGGAACCGGTCGCGATAGCGCTCGATCAGCTGGAACCGGCCATGGCCGCCGTAATAGCCGTCCCATTCGATGTCACCACCGCGGTGCCGCTGCGGGTGCATTTGTTTCGAACCGACACCGAATCTCATGTGCTGCTGCTGGTGGCACACCACATCGCTGTCGACGGCTTCGCCGCGACGACGCTAACGCAGGACCTGCTCGCCGCCTATGCGGCACGCGCACGCGGCACCGAGCCTGACTGGTCACCGCTGACCATCCACTACGCTGACTACGCGAGCTGGCTACGACGCCGCCTCGGCGCGGAGGACGACCCTCAATCCATGCTGTCGCAGCAACTGCGCTACTGGAGTGGCGCGCTGGCAGGAGCACCCGATTGCCTGCCACTCCCGACCGACCGTCCGCGCCCGGCGGATTCTCTGGGGGCCGCGGCAATGGTCACTCGGTCGGTACGGCCCGAGGTGAGCCAGGCCGTCGAGCAACTGGCCCGCGCCCGCCGTATGACCCCCTTCATGATGATCCACGCGGCCCTGGCGGTGCTGCTGGCGCGGTTGAGCGGGGTGTCGGATGTTGTGATCGGCACCCCGGTGGCGGGCCGAGGCTCGACACGGCTGGATCACCTGGTGGGAATGTTCGTCAACACACTGGCACTGCGGACAGAGGTGCGCCGGGAGGACACCTTCGGTGAGCTGCTGGATCGAATTCGGAGTACGGACCTGGGAGCGTTCGGGCACGCGGAGGTCCCGTTCGACCGTGTCGTGGAGGAGATCGGCCCTTCCAGAGAAGGCGGGCGGCATCCGATCTTCCAGGTATTGCTCGCATTCACAAGCCCGGCAAGGGAATTGAGCGCGACGGGACTGGAGGTGCGCAGGCTCGAGCTGGACCCGGTCGCGGCGCAGTTCGACCTCACCGTGACCGTCACCACCGATGCCCGCGGAACGACAGTCGGTTTCTGCTATGCCACCGCGCTGTTCGATTCCCCGAAGATCGAGGCCATGGCCGAGCGGCTCGAGACGATCCTTTCGACAATCATCGCCGATCCGGAAACGGTGGTGGGCGACATCGATATCCGAACCCGCGCCGAACGAGCACAGATCACCTTCGCTCCCGCATCGGCCGCACCGGCCACGATGGGCGAGATCCTGGCGCGAGGTGCCGCTGTCGATCCTGACTCGCTCGCGGTGATCGCCGACGGTAAGCACCTGACGTATCGGGACCTCGATGCCTGGTCCGACCGGATCGCGCATGAGCTGATCGGGCTGGGCGCAACTCCGGAAAAGCTGGTGGCGATAGGCATCACGCGCTCGCTCGAGTCGGTTGCCGCGGTGTGGGCGGTAGCCAAGACAGGTGCCGCGTTCGTTCCGGTGGACCCGGCCCACCCGGAGCTGCGTGTCGCCCGGATCCTCGAACTCTCGGGTGCGCGTCTGGGCGTCACGACCTCCGAGCATCGTGCACGATTCCCCCACTCGGTGCGGTGGGTCGAAATCGATAGCAGCAGAACCGATTCTGCAGCGGATGCGATATCTGTCACCGCACTCCGCGCCCCGACGGCGCGACCGGACAACGCCGCGTACATGATCTTCACTTCCGGATCCACCGGGGAATCCAAAGGCGTGGTCGTCACCCACACCGGACTTGCCGGGTTGATCGCCGCCGCACGCGACCGCTACGGTGTGACCGCCGAATCTCGGGTACTGCACGTCTGTTCACCGAACTTCGACGTATCGGTACTGGAGTTGGTGCTGACCGCCAGTGTGGGCGCGACTCTGGTCGTGTCACCCCCGCATGTGTTCGGAGGTTTCGAACTCAGCGAGCTGATCCGGCGAACCCGCGTGTCCCACGTGTTCATCACACCCTGGGCCTTGAGCACCGCAGGCTCGACCGGGCTCGACGATCTCGAGGTGGTCGTGGTCGCCGGCGACCGGTTCGGACCCGAACTGGTGGCGGAATGGGCGGTCAGCGGTAGGAGGTTCTACAACGGCTATGGACCGACGGAGGCCACCATCCTGGCGACCGGCACCGACGCGCTATCGCCGCAGCAGCCGATCACCATCGGAACAGCCCTCCCTGGCATCGGTGTCCACGTCCTCGACGACCGGCTCCAACCGGTTGCGGAAGGCGTGGTCGGCGAGCTGTATCTGTCCGGATCGGCTCTGGCGCGAGCATATGCCGGTCGCGCGGACCTCACCGCGTGCCGGTTCGTTGCCTGTCCTGATCCAGCTGACGGCGAACGGATGTATCGAACCGGCGATATGGTCCGATGGCGGCATGGCGAACTCGAGTACGTCGGCAGGACCGACCATCAGGTCAAGCTCTCGGGAGTGCGGATCGAGCTCGCTGAAGTGGAGGCGGCGCTGCTGTCGCAGCCACAGGTCGCGCAGGCGGTCGCGGTAATCCGCGACGACCCACGTCGAGGGCCCCTGCTGGTCGCGTACGTCGTAGTCGATCGTGCCGAACCCCCTGGGGCACAGGAGAAACATCGTCGGAGAGGCCGCGATACCACTGAGCTGCGCGCCGCGATAGCCCGACACCTTCCGGCGTACATGGTTCCCGCTGCACTTGTCGAAGTCGACCGCTTTCCCCTCACCCGGAACGGGAAACTGGACCGGCAAGCCCTGCCGGCTCCGCCGTCGAGGGGTGACCATCGGGTCTGCAAGCCACCCAGGACCGCGACCGAGCACGCTGTCACCGCCGGTTTCGAAGAGATCCTTGCCAATGCTCCTGTCGGGGTGAACGACAATTTCTTCGATCTCGGTGGCACCTCGACCGCCGCAGTGCGTCTGGTGTCGCGATTGCGAGAACGTACCGGTCTCGCGTTCCCGGTGCAGTGGGTGTTCGCCGATCCGACCCCTGCGGGACTCGCTGCCCGAATCACCGGCTCGGCGATGTCCGGACACGCCGACGACGCCCTGCGGACGGTGTTGCCGATCCGTGCCACGGGTCGGCGGACACCGCTGTTCTGCATCCACCCGGCCATCGGTCTGTGCTGGGGTTACACCGGGCTGGTGCGCCACCTCGACGAGCGGCCGATCTACGGACTGCAGTCTCCGTTTCTCACCGATACTGACACTGCCGCAGACGATTTGGGATATCTGGTGGACGTCTATCTCGAGGCGATTCGCGGGGTTCGTCCGCATGGTCCGTACCTATTGCTCGGCTATTCCGCAGGTGGTCCGATCGCCCATGCACTCGCGGTCGAGCTGCGTCGCTGTGGTGAACACGTTGCTGGATTGATCATGCTAGACAGTCGAGCGGGAGATTTGCGCGAACTGCCCGACGAGCGGGAGATATACCGACTCGTGCTATCCGAATTGGACGGTGCCGCACCGGGTGGAGTGGCCCCCGAGCGGGGTCGAAGGAGCGAAGGTGGGTCAGCCAGCGCCCTGCGTGGGATCGAGCGCGCCTACCGTGACGTGCTCACCCGGTTGTCGGCCCATACTCCGGAGATCTTCGACGGTGATCTGTTGTTTTTCTCAGCCGACCATGCGGACGACGGGCGGAGTCCGAACATCGCGACATGGCGTAGCCACGTCGGCGGGCAGATCATCGAGCACCGGGTGGGGTTCGACCATCGCCGACTCTTGTCCGTGGCCGCGCTGCAAGTGATCGGTCCTGTCGTGGCTGAATATGTGCGCACCGTCAACGCTGACATCTGACCGCACTTTGGCGTTGAGACGCATGGTCGGCTGAATCCCCTGCCCGATCGCAACCTGTTGTGAAGCTTACACAGTGGCACATCGCCACCATGGGGAAGTCCAGTCCCGCAGATCGAGTTCCCACACGTGGTAAGGCCTAAGAATGGGGTGGACAGCAGGCGTGCCGCATAGCTTGTGTGTCGATTCGAGCAGCCAACAGCAGGAATAGGGTCATATGGCTATACCGGACAGTCGAGTACTCGGCCGAGTCGTTCAGCATCCCATCGACTTTCTCGACTTTTTTCCCGCCGATCCCACTCTTTCCACGGTATCGGCGACCTGCAGCGAGGTTTCGGCACTGTGCCCGGTGACCGGGCAGCCCGACATTTATACAGTCATCATCGAGTACAACCCCGTCGGCCGTGTGATCGAGTCCAAATCGCTGAAGCTGTTTCTATGGAGATTCCGCGACCAACGCATCGGATGCGAGGATCTGGCCTCCACCGTTGCCCGGGACCTGCACGCACAGCACTCGACCGAGTACACCGTGACCACGATCCAGCAGTCGCGCGGTGGGATCGTGTTGCGGGCAACCGCGAAGATCGGAGACCACCGGTGAGCGAGACGACGATGCTCCGCCGTGTGTTGGTACTGCTGTCGGGCGGTATGGACTCGACGACAGCGCTGGTCGACTGCGTCCACGACCCAGCTGTCGCGGAGATAATGGCGTTGTTCGTCGACTACGGGCAGCGCCACATCATCGAGTTCCTCTCGGCCACCTCGATCGCAGCTCGGTACGGGGTGCAGTTGACCCGCTTGGATCTGACCGCGTTCGGGTCGCAGGTGAACTCGGTCCTTACCGGTGCCGGCGAGGTTCCGCACGGCCACTACACCGCCGCGACGATGGCGCAAACAGTGGTGCCCAACCGGAATGCGACGATGCTCATGGCGGCGGCTGGAATCGCCGCGTCCCACGGCCTCACCGAGGTGGTGACCGCAGTTCACGCCGGTGATCACGCGATCTATCCCGACTGCCGGCCGGAGTTCATGGACGCCGTCTCCAAGGCTGCGCAACTGGGATGTGGCGTCGGTGTACGCGCTCCGTTCGTCCACAGCAGCAAGGCCGATATCGCTCGGACCGGGGCTCGATTGAGCGTGCCGTTCGAACTGACGTGGTCCTGCTACGAAGGCAAGCTGGGTGGGCACTGTGGGCGCTGCGGGACCTGCGTGGAACGCGCGGAGGCTTTCTTCGAGGCCGGTGTCGACGATCCCACCGTGTATCGCGATCCGGACTTCTGGCGGCAGGCCACCGCATGAGCCTGACGATCACAGTCGGTCACACTGCCGAAGCGGCCCACCGGATCCCGGTGTTGTCGGGCGTCGGCGCGAAATGCCGCAATGTGCACGGCCATTCCTTCGTCATCGAATGGAGCTTCCGAGCCGATGACGTGGATTTGGAACAGGTGGAGTTCGGTCGTATCAAGCGTGTGCTGCGGGGCTGGATCGATGAACACTTCGACCACGGGTTCGTCTGCCACGTGGACGATCCGGTGGGCGTGTTTCTGGCCGAACAGAACCTCAAGGTTTTGACCCTGCCGAGCTGGCCCACCACCGAGGCGATCGCCCAGTATCTTGCGAGCGTTGCGGACGAGCTCCTGCCCGAGCTGACGCTCACCGGCGTGCTGTTGCGGGAAGGCCCGTCCAACCAAGCCCGCTGGACTCGCGATCATGGGTGAGTTCACGTCCGCGGACACTCTCCCGGTCGCCGAGCAGTTCGGTCCCACGATCCAGGGGGAAGGCCCCCATGCGGGCAAGGTGTCGCAATTCATTCGACTGGGTACCTGCAATCTGGCGTGCTCATGGTGCGATACCCCTTACACCTGGGATGAGCGACGATACAACCTGGCCCGCGAGACCCCGCCGGTGGCGGTGGAGGACCTTGTCGAACGCGCGACACCGGAGATGCTCACGATCATCTCCGGTGGGGAACCGCTGATGCACCAACGCAAACCCGCGTGGCTGCGGTTGCTTCGAGGCCTCGACGACCGAGGATGCACCATCCACCTCGAGACCAACGGCACGCTGGAACCGAATACGGTGACCCGGACCTACGCCACCGCTGCGGCGGTCTCACCGAAATTGGGCAATGCTGGCACACACCGCCGCGGCCAGCGACCGGATCTGCATCCGGGTTGGGCGGCCTATGTGCGCAGCAGTCGAGATCGGCTGGCTCGCAGGGCGTTTCTGAAGTTCGTCGTCGCAACTGCCGAAGAGGTGAACGCCAGCGCCGAATACGCCCAGCGTGCTGGATGGCCGCGGGACCGCGTCTGGGTGATGCCGCAGGGAACCGGCGTGGAGGAACTGCAGTCTCGGTGGCCGGCGATTGCGCGCCGGGCCGCGGATGTCGGTGTGAACGCCACACATCGCATTCATGTGCTGGCATTTGGCGATACGAAGGGAACCTGATTGTCAACGCAGACATTGATCGGCGCGGTGACCACCACGCAGGACGGTTCCGGGCGACTGGCCGAGGCCGCCATCGCGGTCTCCGGTCTGCTGCGGGCCTTCGACATCGATGAAGGCGCGCACACCGCGGACACTCCTTTGCGAGTGGCCAAGGCATGGGCACATCTGCTTGCCGGATATGAAGAGGATCCCGCCGACCATTTGTCGCGGACCTTCCCGGCGCCGGATACGCCGGGGCCGGTGATCGTTTCCGGGATCCGGCTGGCGTCGGTGTGTGCCCATCACCTCCTGCCCTTCACCGGGTCAGCGACGGTGGCCTATCAGCCGGTGGCTGGTTCGGCGATCGTTGGGCTGTCGAAACTGTCGCGCGTGGTGCGCGGATATGCGCGTCGGCTTCAGGTTCAAGAACGGCTTGGCAGTCAGGTCGCCGACGCGGTGACCGACCGCCTTGCTTCCGAATGGGTCTGTGTTGTCATCACCGCTGAGCATCAGTGCATGAGCTTGCGCGGTATCGAGGATCCGGGGACGGCCACCACGACGCGCACGGTACGAGGAGCGCCGGACGGGCCGACCCTGGAACTCGTTCTGGCGGCGCATCGAGACGCGACTCGATCTCGCTAGTGTGGTGGCCGCCCGGTGCGGCCACCACACCTGGCAATCAATTACCGAAGCTGCCGGTATTTGCACCGGTCGAACTGCCGGTGGCAATGTATTTCCAGAATTCGAAGTCGAATCCGGATGCCGAGCCGGTCGACGAGGACCCTGTCACGGGTGTCGGAGTACCGATGGCGTTAGCCGTTCCGGCGCCGATCACCGAGATTGCCGCTGACGCGAGGCAGCCGATGGCGATAACGCTCAGCTTCTTCATTCATTTCTCCTTAACGATTATTTGCGGCAACGAACCGCCGCCTCACGAATCGTATCCACGCCCTGCAGTGCAAACTTCCCACATCTGGGAATTGCGGGCATGCGACAGGGGGTTAATCGCGACTGCCGTTATTCTCGAGCCGCTTCGTCGGTGGCGTGACGGCAGCCTGCTCGCCACAACGAGGCACATGGCGGCAGGCGTAAACCTCCTCGGGGATTCCCCCACTCGCCTGACGGCGCGCTACGGGTGACGGATGCCGTCCCGGGCGCTTTTCCCCTCCGTGGCCCGGGTCGGTCACACTGTCCGAGGCAGGGTCCCGTATCGGGGACAGATCACATACTCCTTGGTTTCGACGAACGGACCGTCGGTTGTGGGCGGCCGCTGCGTCGCGAGGACATCGAGATCGCGGCGATCGTGGGTTCGAGCCGCGGGCAGCGTCCGCGCCGCAGCACGGTGTTGCTCAGAGATCGGCTTCGTCTCGGGCGAGAAGGATTGGATCAGTCGGACGTAGTACACCGTAGGGCTCCACATGCGTCGATTCGATCGGGAATCGGCTGGGCTACGGGATAGTTCTCCATTGCGAGCCCGCCGTATTGATCCTGCGACCAGCACGTACGGACGCAGAAGTAGTCAATACAAGATCCATACAGACCACGCTGAAGCGTTGCAGCTATTAGTATTCGGCGATGATGAGGGACGATACCGACCAGTTGGGTCTTGGGGCCGTGCAGACTCGAGAAGAGTTCGCAGCCGTCCTCACCCGGCTTCGCGTTGACGCCGGACTAACGATCCGCCAAGTCGTGGAACGGTCGAACTGCCAGCACGGGACTGCCAGCGGCTGGTTCGCCGGCCACTACTTACCAACGGATGCCAACGAGAGCATGTTCCGGGCCGTATTGGAAGCCTGTGGGGTGACGTCGGTAGCGGCACAGCAGGATTGGCTGGCCACCGTGCGCCGGATCCGGCCGACGACAGGCCGCCGGCGTGAGCGCGGTGCACGACCTTACCGAGGTTTGGAGCCCTTTCATACGGAGGACTCCGAATTGTTCTTCGGTCGAACCGAGCTGACCGAGGAACTGCGTTCGCGTGTCGATGAGGTTCGAGAATCGACAGGACGTCCGCGGGTGTTGTTCGTCACTGGCGCGTCCGGATCGGGGAAATCGTCGCTGTTACGAGCAGGCTTGCTTCCGTCGTTGCGGAACAGCGGCGTGTCAGCTGAAATCATTGTGCCGGGTACAAATCCGGGGGAGTCGCTGCGGAATATCGACCGGGTCGGTGTCGTGGTGATCGATCAATTCGAAGAGACATGGACGCTGTGCGCTAACGCGGCCGAACGCGAAGAATTCCTCGATAGGCTGGTCGATTACGCCGGTGACGAACGAACTTTTGTACTGGGGCTGCGCGCCGACTTCTACCAGCACGCAGCCAAGGAGCCTGCGCTGCATCGTGCCCTGGCCACCACCGCGCTGCTGGTCGGCCCGCTCAGTCAGGACGAACTGCGGCAGGCGATCGTCGAACCAGCTCGGAAGGTCGGCTGGACTGTGGAGGACGACCTGGTTCAACTGCTGATCCTCGAGTTGGCCCCCCGCGGTTCGGGCGCCGCGCACGATGTCGGCGCGCTTCCGATGCTGTCGCACACGCTGCTGCGGGTATGGATGCACGCCAGCCGGAGACGAATGACGGTGGCCGATTACAACGCGGTCGGCGGGATCGCCAGCGCCATCGAACGCACGGCGGAGACTGTGTACTCCGCGCTCGACCACGCACAGCAGCAGATTGCCCGTCGGTCGATGCTCCGCCTGCTCACCGTCGATTCCGATACCTTGACGCGACGGCGGGTACATCGATCGGAGCTCTTTTTCGGCGACCAGGCCGGAGAAGTCAACATGGTGATCGAACGGTTCGCCGGGCAACGCCTGCTCACTGTTGAACAGGACACTGTCGAGATCACGCACGAAGCGTTGATTCGGGCCTGGAGCCGGCTGGCGGGGTGGGTGGACCTCGATCGCGCTGGACTGGTCGTGCATCGTCAGCTGACCGATGCGGCACGGGTGTGGCAGGAGAGCTCTCATGATGAGAGTGCCCTCCTGGGGCAGTCACGCCTGACCCTGATTCAGGATTGGACAGACACCGACGGTCACGACCGGGATCTGAACAAGCTCGAACGTGAATACATCGACGCCAGCTTGGCCCATCACCAGGCGATGTTCGCACGGGAAGCGCGGCGCACCCGCAACCTGCATCGTCTGGTCATCGGGCTGGCCCTCGCATGCGTGATGGCGGTCGTACTGGCCGCCACTGCGTTCGTGTTCAAAACGATCGCCGACGGCAGCCGTGACACAGCAGCGCGGACGCGCGACGAAGCACTGTCACGCAAGATCGCATTACAGTCGACGAGTTTGCAGGGCAAGGATCCTGCGCTGGCGGCTCAGCTCGCACTCGCCGGTTATCGGGTCAGCCCCACGGTGGAGGCCCGGTCGGCGTTGCTGGATTCCTCGGCGGTGCACACGCCAGTGCGGTTGCTCGGCGCTGAGGGGCGGGCCGTGCTCACGACCGGCGGTGACTCGACACGGTTCGCTGTCGGTCGCGCGGACAATTCGGTCACCCTGTATCGAACCAACCCGGCGAGTGCGGTCACCGAGCTCGGCCATATTCCGGCCGGCTCGTCGGACCGAGAGTCCTCCTTGACCGCCATGGCGCAGACTTCGGACGGGAGGCTTTTCGCCCGCGGTATCGAGAACACTATCGAACTCTGGGAGGTCGCCGAGCCCGCGGAAGCACAACTATTGACGCGAATACCGTTGAACGCCTGGGTCAACGCGCTTGCCTTCAGTCCGGATGGCCGGTCGCTGCTGGCCGGGGTGGAGGACAAGGAGATCTGGCGGTTCTCGCTGTCGGATCCGCGGCAACCCAGTGCCCTTCCCGCCCTGGAATTGCCTGCCGGGTTCCCGGTGATCGCCTTCAGTCCCGATGGGGGGCTGCTCGTCGCTGCAGGAAACGAAGCCGCGCTTCGGATCTGGGACTGGCGATCGCCGGAAGCGCGGCTGTTGGCCGATATCCCGGGCGATGGCTCACCGGCGCGTGCGCTCGCGGTGCGGTTCAGTCCCGACGGCGCGATGATCGCGATACCGAACCGCGCCAACGAAGTTCGCCGCTGGCGCCTCGACGATCCTCGCCAGCCCAGTGCCCTACCGGCCTTGACGGGATTCACCAGTTATGTCAACGATGTCGATTTCAGTGCCGACGGCACCCGCTTGGCGGCGGTGAGTTCCGATGGCACTACACGCGTGTGGACACTGGGCCGTGACAGTCTCGATCTGACACTGCCGGATCCAGCCATCCTCACCTCGGTCCGGTTCATCCGTGACGGCGCGGCGATCGTCACGGCTGGTGACGACGGTACGGCGCGCATCTGGACGTTGCCCGGACCCGTTCTGCCGGCAGCGAGCGCTGTGTGGCAGATCCAGTTCGACCGCGAGAGCACCAAGGTCTTGGTAGCCGCCGGTGCGAAGAACAACCGCGCACACCTGTGGGATGTTCGAGATCCTCTGGCACCTGAAGAGATGCCGGTGATCACCGTCGGCCTGGAGGAGGAGGCCAGTGGGGCGGCAGCATTGACCAAGGACGGCAACACTGCGGCAATAGGAAGCCGCACCGATCGTGTCTACTTGTGGAATGTGCAGGACCCGCGGCGTCCTGTCCAGGTATCGACGATCAGTGCCGTCCGGGGAATCCTGGGGACACTGGCGTTCGTGCCGGACGGGTCGGTGCTGATCACACAAGGCCAGGATGACCCGATCATCCCGCTCTGGGACGTGACCAATCCAGCTGCCCCGCATCAACTGTCCGCTGTGGACACCGGACCGGGGCTGCCCGCGCAGGTAGCTGTCGACCGAACCGGTACATTGCTGGCGGTCGCGAGTTCGGAGAATACGGTGCGCGTGTGGGATATTCGCAACCGCGAGCATCCGCGTGAACTGCCTGCGTTGACCGGCTTCGGAAACCGAGTGCTCGCTGTGGCGTTCAGTCCTATCTCCGGCATGCTCGTGGCGGGCGGTGCCGATGACACCGCCCGAGTCTTCGATCTGAGCGAACCCGAGCGGCCACGGTTGGTGTCAACGCTGAGCGGTCCGTCCGATGCGGTCAACACCGTGGCGTTCAGTCTGGACGGGCGCCGGGTTGTCGGTGGTGGAGGTGGCGGCGGGATCTGGATGTGGGACATCGACGATCTCGCTGCCCCACGAGTCGTCGCGGTGCTCAACGCCTACCCCGCGCGGGTCAACGATGCCCAATTCGGGCACGACGGTCGCACACTGGTTGCGGGTGGACCCAATCGAACGGCGCTGATTTGGCAAGTCGATGCCGAGCAGGCTATCGCTGGCCTGTGCGGCAGCGGGAGCGCTACTCTGACCGCACAGGAGTGGTCGCGTTACCTTCCTGATGTGGCTCCGATGGAGCTGTGTGCGGGCGCGCACCAAGTTCGGTAGTCGTGTGCAACTTCGACACGCCATTTTTCGGTGTCAGCGTATGCAGGCTGCCACTGGTGAGAGCAGCCGCGAGATCGGATTTCGCGCCCGGCAGCCGCGGTTGCTTACGGCTGCGCGGATTGGCTCTGTGGTACCGGGGAATCGATCTGGGGCGCGTCGGAACCGTAATAGCGCATCGCCAATTGGGTGCGGTTGGTGCAACCTAGGACTCGCATCGCGTGTGTGAGGTGCTTCTTGACTGTGGCGGTCGTAACCTGCATAGCTGTGGCGACCTCTTGGTTTGTCAGGCCCATGGCGACCAGCCGCGCTACCTCGGTTTGCCTGACCGACAGCTGCAGATCACCCTCGCCCGCAGTGCCGGGCAGCTTGGGCAGGTGGTTGTTCAGGAGGTTGCCGAGATGACGTGCCAGGATGTGAAACGTCGCGACATCATGTGGGCCGAAACGGCCGGACTCGCCGTCGATGAGCCCGACCGCGGCTGCGTATCCGCTTGGCGATTTCAACAAAACCACCATCTTTGCGTACGCACCGTTGCGAAAAAGGAACTCATCGAGATATCGCTCGCGCAACGGCGTAACCGGTTTCGACAGGTCGTCGAGAGTGAGCACACGGCGCGACTGCAGGGTCCGTAAGACCGCAGGCTGAGAGAAGACATCGCCGCTGTGGAAGTCCTCGATGTAGGGGGTGAGCAGGCGCGTGGGGAGTCCGTGCGCCTTCGGCGTCCGGTCCTCGAATAACTGCTGCTCCGAGGGCGCGATGAAAAATGTGGAATGGCGGTATCCCAGAAAGCGGGCCAGTGACTCGAGTGCGATATCTCGGAAGTCGGCTAGCGAGGGCGCGCATTCGCATTCTTCGATCACCCGGAGGACGGCATCGAGATCTCGGTTCGTCAGCCAAGGCACAGTCTCGCTTGATACGGCCACCTGCGGAGTCTATCGACACTATCGTCCACCGGCAGCAGATTCTTGTCCTGACGATTACCGATGCGCCGTGGCATTATGGGAAATCCCCTGGCGCCGTCAAGGCAGGTTTCCCTCTTCGCTGGAAATCCGCCCTTCGTGCCGAGCTTGCCAGGCCCAAGGACCAAGCACCGACCGGTGTGATGTCAGGGCTGCAGACTGGCACGGAAGCGCCTTGTCAGGAAATAGGACCAGTCTGTCGAACACTTGTCGTAGCAGTCGAGCTGGGGGGTGAGTCCGGTGTGGCGGAACTCGATCACTGTCGATCCGTCATCGTGGGTACTGAGCGCGAACGTCGGTGTGGTGCCGACCCATTCGGGTAGGAACGAGCACTCCTCGACGGTCCAATAGACGGAGTTGCCCGACTGCGATAGACGCAGGACAAGCGGATCGTCGCTGACCGGGAACCGCACCTCGAGCCCGTTGTCACGAGCCACGCTCGGGCCCCACCAGGACGAGACTCCCGCTGCGGTGGTCAGCGCGGCTAGCACGACCGACGGGGCTACCGCCACGATCAGGCTTTCGGTGAAGTCGCCGGGATTGGGCTCTCTCACTTCGGACTCGGTGCTCATCGTTCATCGTCCTGTCCTGCGTCGGGAGAAGGGACCGGAGAGTGGTCCCTCCCTTTCGACGTACGCCCTGTCTCAATTTCGACACTGATTCCCGACATTCTCTGCTTCCACCGGGGACGGCTTCGTCGACACATGCTGTTGTAGAACGGACTCGAGATATGGCAGCACCTGGCCACCCTGCTCAGCGAAGTACACGAGTTCGTTCAGCGGGCGCGGAAGGAACCCCTCGGACTCCATACGGCTCAGCTGCGCCTGAAGCCCGTCGTAGAAGCCCGCAGTGTTCAACACCACCACGGGTTTCTTGTGCAGGCCATGCTTTTTCAGCTCGACCACCTCGGTCGCCTCGTCCAATGTCCCCAATCCGCCGACCAGGATCACCACACCGTCCGACCGTGCGAGAAGCTCGGCCTTGCGATGCGCGAGATCCGTGGTGATCACCATCTCGTCGACATCCGCCCGATCAGCCCACCTCAAGAACTCGGCCGACACCCCAACCAGTCGCCCTCCGGTCTGGCGCACACCATCCGCGATCACCTTCATCAACCCGACATCCGACCCACCCCACACCAATGTGTGCCCTCCCTTCCCGATCAGCGCGGCGAGTTCGCGGGCGGGCGCGGTGTATCGCTCATCCAGGTCAGCGGCCGAAAGAAACACACAGATGTTCACCGAGGCACCCTATGAGACCTGCCCCGCAACTCCCCACCACTGGGAATGCCGGGTTGGCATATCGCGGATGAGTGCATTCGGCAGGGAGATTGCCAGAACCGCGAACCGTGGTCACTGCACTGATAGCGCGCGACGCGGTGGGTCAGCAGACGACGATACCGGTTTCCAGCACCATCCGAGCGACTGATGTGCCGCGCAATATGCTGCTCATCGGCCACCCAACCCCGACATGCTGACGCCACGGATGAATGCACGCTGCGCGACGGCATAGAGCAGTGCCAAGGGCAGCAGGATCACCATGGACGCGGCCATCAGTATGGGCCAGCGCGTGTGGTACTGACCCTGCAATCGCACCAGGCCCAGGGTGACAGTGGCGTAGTCGTTTTGCTGGATCATGATCAGCGGCCAGAGGAAGTCGTTCCATACCGAGATCCAGGCCAGCACGGCTACCACCGCCAGCGCAGGCCGCGCATGGGGGAGCACGACACGCCAATAGGTCTGCCAGGTGGTGCAGCCGTCGAGGAGAGCGGCTTCCTCCAATTCTATGGGGAGCGTGGCCAAGAACTGCCGCATCAGATAAGTGCCGAAGGCGTTGCCGAACAGACCGGGCACGATTATCGACCACGGAGTGTCCACCCAGCCGAACGTGCGCATCAGCATGAACTGTGGGATGACGGTAACGGTGAGTGGAACCATCAAGGTAGCGAGGTAGCCGACGAACAGAACTTCACGACCCGGGAAACGTAGGCGCGCGAACGCGTACCCGGCCAGCGAACAGAAGAACACTTGCCCCGCGGTGACACATACGGCGTAGATGGCGGTGTTGAACAGCATGCGACCCAGCGGGATCAACTCGAACACCTCAGCGTAGTTGGACCACCGCGGATGCGCTGGTATGAGCGTTGGATCAGTCACCGCACCCTCGCTTTTCAGCGATCCTGACAATCCCCACAGGATCGGCGCCAGTGCACACCACCCGACCATGATGAGTGCCGCGTAGAGCAGTGCGCCACGGACAGTCCTGCGCAACACAGATCGCGGGATCCGTGTGGACGACGCTTTGCCGAAGGCCGCCAGAGCAGAAGGTCGTGCTGTCGCCCTGCGAGAGGTGAGCCGATTCATAGCTGAATCTCCGAGCGACGGGCAAATACCAACTGGAGAACAGTAAGCAAGAACAGCATCGCGAACATCACCCAAGCCAGTGCCGAGGCGTATCCGACCTCGTAGAAGCGGAAGGAATTCTGGAACAGCATGATTCCGAGCACGTAGGTTCCGGTCTCGGGTCCGCCGTTGCCTCCGGTCAGCGCGTAGGCTTGGTCGAATGCCTGTACCGAGTTGATGATGGTGATCGCGAAAACAAACGACAACGGCCCCCGGATCAGTGGCACGGTGATCGACCAGAAGCGCCGGATCGACCCTGCACCATCGATCCTGGCAGCCTCATACAGCGGCTCCGGTATCCCGCGCATGGCGGCAAGCACGATTACCGTCCCGAATGGCACGCTCTTCCATACGGTCACCATGCTCAGCGACAGCAGCGCCCAATGCGGGTCGGTCAGCCACGGTACCGGACCGATGCCGAACCATCCCAGCATCAGATTCAGCAATCCGTCATCGGTAGTCAACAGGAACCGCCACACCACCGCCATCGCCACCGTGGAGGCGACCAGCGGGAGGAAGACGATGGTCCGGAAGAGCCCTATGGCGGCAAGCCGTCGATTCAGCAGAGCGGCAACGGCCATGCTGATCACAACGGTAGGCACCAGTGTGAGTACCGTGAACACGGCGGTGTTACGTGCCGCGATCCAGAACAGTGGGTCGTCACCGAACAGCCGCCGGAAGTTCGCTACGCCTACGAACCGCATGGGACCGAATACATCCCACGAGTGGAAGCTCAAGTACAGCGAAAAGGCCAGCGGAAAAACGAGGAACACTCCTACCGCGGCCAGATTCGGTGCTACGAACAGCACTGCTGCTCGTGCCTGGCGCCGCGCAAGCGCCGAGCGAGGCGGACGCCTCCTGCGACCCTGGAGCGACCTCCAGCGATTGCGCAGTGGCTGTCGCCCGCAGGTGTCGGTTTCACTCGGACGCTGCCTGGTGTGCTTGCCCGCAACGGCGTCGCGGCTGGCCACGGGTTCCTGAACTGTCATCGCGACCTCACCGCGCCTTCAGCAGCACATCGATATCCGCCGCGACCGGGCCAGCCATATTCTCTGCGGTGACCACGCCGCGCAACACTCGGTTGAAGCTGCGTTCGATCAGTGACTCGACCTTGCCCCAGACGGGCGTAACCGGCATCAACCAGCAATGAGCTGGACCGTCGGTCAATACCTCCAGGTTGCGGATGCTCGGATGAGCAGCCGCGAAACCGGGCGATCGCATGGCCGACTTGAGAACCGGCACGAACAACCCCGACTCAGCGATCAGCGCCTGCCCGACCGGACCGGTCGCGAACTTCACAAATTCCCAGGCCTCTTCGATTCGTGGACTGCTCGCCGCGATCGCCAAACCCGTGGATCCGATATCGGTGATCGCTCCGGGCCCACCTCGCGGACCAACCGGTAGAACGGTGACATCCAGTTCGACGTCATCTTGATCGGCGAATTCCGAGTACAGCCAGTGTCCGCCCAACAGCATCGCCGCCCGCCCTCGGGCGAAGAGGTCGTTCGCCGAAATCGACTGCTGATCAGCGGTTTTCGGTGCGACGCGATGACGAACCGACAGATCGGCATAGAACTGCAGCCCCTCGGTGAACCGAGCATCTGCCAGATTGGTGTGCGTGGGCGCGACGGGCGGCGAGAACCACTGCGCCCCATTGTTCATTCCGAAGCAGGTGGCAGAGAAATACGGCACCCAGGCATCGACGAGCCCCCACTGTGTTGTTCGCCCGGTACTGTCTCGCCGTGTCAACGCCCGTGCCGTATCGAGGAACTCGGCAAAGCTCCATGCCTCGCTCCATCGGGCCGGCGGCAATGGGACACCCGCCTCACGGAACAACCGGCGGTTGTAGTACAGAAACACACCCGACCATTGCTCGGGCAGCGCATATTGCCCGCCCTCGAACATGAAGACCTCTGACAGGTGCGAGAAGCTGTCGCCCCTCAACTGCGCTGCGAACTGGGGGTCACGGGCTAGCAGGGTGTTCAGATCCACCAGCACACCGCGCTCGGCGAGGCCCGCGTACAGCAACTCCCACGCCATGAGGATGTCGGGGCACCGCCCGCCAGCACAGTAGGTCAACACTTGCTGAAGGGAATCAGGCCCGGAAATGACGGTCCGGATAGCGATGTCCGGCCGGCGCTTACGGAATTCCTTGATGATCTTCAAACGCACCCGCGCCTCTTCGGGCCGGGCACCGAAGAGGAATGTCAGCGCATCATCATCCATACCGCATCCCGCAGTCAGCACCAACGGTGCCGTGAGCGCGGCTTTCAACATCGACCGGCGGGGCCACGAAGGGGCACCTGGCACAGGGGTCCTTCCACGTGCGGTTGCGTCCGACTGTGATCGGCAACGAAGGCTAGTCCCGGGCGAGGTGCCGAACCAGTGAGCGGATCCCCACTCTCGAGAAGCAGAGCTAGGCCGGGAGGAGACTGTGGCCGAATCGAGGTTGTCTGGAGCGAATTTCTGGATCTGCGCCCAGTTTCTGATCTCGCCGGTGTCCAACACGTACCGGCAGGACTCGAGATTGTCGGGCGAGACACGAAGGGTGAGATCATGGCGACGTATCTGATTGCTAATCGGGTGCCAGAGGGCTTCGGCCCCTCGAATACAGCGTTCGAGGCCTGGACCGGTTGGTTCGGCGAGTTGGGGTCGGCACTGGCCGACCGTGGCAACCCAGCTTTCGCCGCCAGCAAGGTCGGACATTGCGGGTCCGACACAGTGCTCGGTGGATATACGCTGGTAACAGCGCCTGACCTGGCTGCTGCGGAGAAGCTGTGCCGCAACCATCCATTGCTGAGCTTCGGTGGCGGTATCGAGATCGCCGAACTGACGTTGCTGAACGAGGGCAAACGCCTCGTCGCCGACTCTGCGGATACCTCCCGTGTTCTGGTGACGAAGTTGCTGAATGCCAAACCTGAGACGGTCTTTCGGTGTTTCACCGATCAACGGAGGATCGTCGGCTGGATGGGCGAGACCGCGACTGTGGAGCCCGAACCTGGTGGCAGGTTCCACGTGGCCATGGCTGACGGATTCGCGATCCAGGGCGAGTTCATCGAAGTGTCGGTCCCCGAGCGGCTGAGTTTCACCTACGGGTTCGGCGTGGACGCAGCAGAGCGTGTGCTCGACGACAGAGCCCGGCAGGATGCAGCGGCTCTGGCGCCGGGCAGCACCACGGTGACGGTGACCCTCGCATCTATACCGGGTGGCACTCGACTGGTGTTGGAGCACGTCGGCCTGCCCACACACGCCCTGACCGCCGGTCATCAGGTGGCTTGGGAGACATACCTGCGCCGGCTGGCGATCGGTATCGACGGCGGCGACCCCGGACACGATCCGCACAACGCCGATAGGGATGCCGACGAAGTACCCGACCTCATCGAGGACGAGATCGTCGTGGAGGCGGACGAAGATACTGTATGGAAGGCACTCGTCGCACCCGAGACGTGGTTCTGCGATGAAGCCGACCTGGACGTCCGACCCGGCGCTACCGGCGCGCTTACCTGGGGGCTCCGGGCGACCGGAACACCTCAGAGGCTGCCGATCACCGTCGAAACTGTGGAGGCACCCACGGTATTCGCCTTCCGCTGGCTCTACCGTGAAAGCGACACACCCGCCCCAGGGAACTCGCTACTGGTCAGGTTCACGATCAGCCCTGATGTCGCGGGTGCTCGGGTGCGGGTCGGTGTGCACGGATTTACCGACGTCGATTGGCCGCTGGAGAAGAAGATCGAACTGGCCACGCAGCAGCGCAACGGCTGGCCGGCGCATCTGCGCCGATTGCGGCAGGTCCTCAGTTCTCACTGACCTGGCAGGCCGAATCGGGCAAGGACCGTACCCGGGAATCGCGTCATAGCGATGATGCGATTCCCGGTCAGAGTGAGAACGAGCAGTCCGTTCGCTCTTTCCGCCCATTGTGCGTCGAAAACATAGGCCGCCAAGGCCAGCTGTCCGTTCGCTCGGGTCGGCACCAGTCGGTACGCACGGCTGTCGGTGAATGCGACCTCGGTGAGAAAGCCCGCGATCGACTCCCGCCCCTGGTACGCCAGCGGTATCGGCGGCATGGTCAACCAGGCATCCTCAGTGAACAGCGCGACAATTGCGGCGACGTCACCGGCCAGGTAGGCACAGGTCAGCCGTTCCACTAGATCGCGTTCCTCGACCGAATTCGGCACAGGCGGAGGTTCACGCCGGGCAGGTAGCCGCCGACCGACACCTGCCCGGGCACGCTTGAGAGCGCTGTTGACCGAGTCGACCGAAACATTCAGCGCCAGCGCGGCCTGCTTCGCGGAGAATCCCAACACATCGCGTAGCAGCAGGACTGCGCGCTGCTGGGGAGGGATCAGTTGAAGTGCGGTGACGAACGCCAACGAAATCGCTTCGGCGGCGGCGTATCGAGCGTATGGGCTGGGAGCGGTGTCAGGAATCTGGTCGAGGTCCGCATCCGGATACGGATCGATCCAGGTCACTTCGGCAAACATGGTCGGTGGCGGTGCCGCGATGTCCACCGGCATGGGAACAGATAGTCGGCGGCGGTGAGCACGCAGGATGTTCAGGCAGCGGCGAGTCGCGATCCGATAGAGCCACGTCCGCACCGACGAACGGCCTTCGAACTCACCGATACCCTGCCAGGCAGCCAGCAAGGTGTCCTGCACGGCATCCTCGGCGTCCTGCCTTGACCCCAGCATGCGATAGCAGTGCAGCTCCAGCTCCCGGCGATACGGCTCGATCAGCTGATCGAATGCCGTCAAGTCGCCGCCACATGCTCGGTTGAGCAGTTCGGTAGTCGGCACCGCGTCATCGTCGCATGTGCCTGGGTCTCAGTTCGAGCTCAGCGAGGAGCTGAAGCGATCGAGACACGATGGATCGCCGATGAATTCCAAGCCGAGTGCTCGAGGATCAGCCCGGCTGACCACGTTGAACAATAGGCCGAGTGTCGGATTGGATGGACCCGAGACCGTTACCGACAGGTTTGGTAGAGAACGTGGTCAGGCCCCATGAGCGGCATGGACAACCAGCGCATCGTCACCTGTGTGGAGTATTACCGTGACAGCTTGTCCAGGCGGTGTGTCGTCGACCAGATGCCTGCGAGCGGCATCATCAACCAGTATGCGTGGACTACGTCGTCAGGGTGGCCGGCACTGATTCCTCGAAAGCCTGGTGGACTATGCGGAGTGGGGGGACCGGCAGTCGATTCGGTGGTCCATGACCCGAATTCCTTGCAGGGCAGGAGAATCCGTTGCCACCGTGTGTATCCGCGTTCGGGAGGGCGCGCCGTGGCCTCTGTCTCGACCTGGGCTCAGCGTAACCGGTTAGCGAACCACAGGGCTGGTTTCGATGCGGCATCTCCGCTACGCTGGCGGCGTGACTGCCGGGTCGGCTGAAAGCCGCGCACAGACAGGATTCCCGGCCGCGCGGTGAGCGCGGCGCGGGCCAGAGGCCCGCCCTCCTACGCATCCCATCGATCTCGAGGGACTACGAAAGGAGGTGAAAACATTGTCTTCTCATGAGGTTTCTCTCGCTGTCTGGCAGGCGTACCAGGACAGCCACGGTGTCGGCACCGTCGTCGACGCGACAGTTGTATCTGTCGTCCCGTTCGGTGCATTCGTTGAGGTCGCACCCGGAATCCACGGCTTGCTGCACAAGGATTCCTGGGTCCGTACCCCGCAGGCCGGCGACTCGATCTCGGTTCGCATCGCCGAATGGGGTCCGCCACGACTGAGCGTCGCACTGGCCCAATAACACGCCGGATGTGGGGCCAGGTAGAGGCTGGCCCCACATCACTGATCGTAGGCGCCGGGTAGCCACCCCGGAACTTCGATTCGACGCGTTTGCCCATCCGGGACTGATGGCATTGCGCCAGAACGCGTTCCCTGGTGCGTAAGCTCTTCCGGCTCGCACCGGTCTGTGGAATTGTCTCGCGCCAAATAGGTGAGTGGTGCAGCTGGAGCCGGCCCCGCGAATCTTGCGCAGGAGATGGTCGGAATCATCCGACCGACGGACATGCCCACATGGCAACCCTACGTACAGATCGACTGGCGTCATGAGGTTCCGACCGCCCGACAGCGGTCGATCGAACCCCGCGAACGCCCACTGCTGTGTATGAAGTTACGAACTCGAACGGTCCTGTTCGACACGGGGAAACAGCATTGGCGATCGCACAGCATAGTGAGGTTCAAACCTGATGTATGGGAACGCAATTCGACTTCCCACAGACGGCGACAGGGTCATCGCGCGGAGGCAGTTTCGAGCCTAACCTCCTGAGCGACGACGCAATTGCTAGAACTGCACCCACCAGGAGGGAAGCACTGTGTTGGCCCGGAAGCTGAATGAGCCCCTCACGTGCCTCGCACGAACAATCGTGGCTACGGCACTGATCGCAGTTCCATTCACCCTGTCGAGCACATCGGCCCTGGCTTCCCCGGTCGGCCAGAGCGGAGGGGTAGTCCTCGAACAACCATCGGCGCTCAATGCAACCGACGATGCGGTGGGCGGGCCACACACCAAGCACGTTCCAACGCCTGGACTTCGAATACATCCCTGGCCCTCACAACCGTGGTCCCTGCCCCCCGTGTGTCCGCCTGAAATCTGGCATGGATGGTCAGCTCCGCGACCGCCCCGGTGCACAGGATCCTTCGGAAGCTGCTGACCTGACCGGCAGGTCCATGTCCCGTCACAGATCCGTCAGTGCGGTGGAGCTGCACGTTCGATGCTCTACCGCAACGACACGCTCGGCCCAGGCGCTAGCCATCCGAAAGGATTCCCAGTATTGGGAACTCGGACCGGCTAGAGGTTTGGTTTGAGTGATAGTTTCGGTCACGTGGGGAAGGCAACAACCCAGGTTCTTGTGATAGGTGCTAGCGCGACAATGCGCACAGCGTTCGTGCACAAGGTGCCGCTTCTGACCTCCATTTACCTATTGACGCCATGGAGTCAAGAAGCTGCCTTCCCCACTCCCTTACAGCTGCGATGATTACGGCCTTGGTTGCCATGTCGCCGCTGCGGTGCTCCTGGTCGTGGGCGATCACGGCAGCATTGGCGGCTGTCCGGGTGAGGTGGGGGCAGCGAGCCGCGCGGTCAGGGCGCACAGCAGCGGGTGAGGCAGTGGCCACTTTCGTCGACGAAAACGACCGCGGTGGCGCGGTCGGCGGGAGGTCCCATTGCTGGCGGAGCCAATTCTGGTGAGCGGCGGCGAGGCGGTCGCGGTGGATCATCAGCCAGTGTGGCCGCAATGCCTCGGCTGAACCGCCGGTGACGGGGGTGATCCACGGTATTGGCAAGCCCTTGTGGACGGGTCGCCGCGGCCCCGATCCCGGCGGTGTCGAGCAGCGCCACAGCGGGGCGTGGATTCCAGAAGCTGCGCACCAAGAGGTCGCACAGTAGACGGTCCCGGTGTCCAAGCCCAGCAGCCGCGGCAGACCGCCGTCGCTGCACGGCGGCTCGGGCAACACGAGGGTCTCCTTCGGCACCGGCAGGGTCGCGGCGCTGACATGATCTGATGACCCCGACCTGTCGGTAACTCCTGAAGACTGACCCCGCAGCGAATTCCGAACCTTGACCCCCTGTCGGGGGTTCACGCTTGCGGGGTGATTGCTATCGAGGACTGGGCAGAGATCCGTCGGTTGCATCGGGCGGAGGGCGTGCCGATCAAGGAGATCGCTCGCCGGTTGGGGTGGCACGGAATACCGTGCGCGCGGCGTTGTCGTCGGACCGGCCGCCGCAGTATGAGCGGGCGCCGCGGGGTCGGGTGGTGGCGGCGTACGAGCCGCAGATTCGGGCGTTGCTGGCGGAGTATCCGAGGATGCCGGGGTCGGTGATCGCCGAGCGGATCGGCTGGCCGTACACACTGAACCCGTTGCGGATCCGGCTGCGGGAGATCCGGCCGGAGTACGTCGGCGTGGACCCGGTGGACCGCGTCGTCTACGAGCCGGGGCAGATCGCCCAGTGCGATCTGTGGTTCCCGCCGACCCCGGTCCCGGTCGGGCGCGGGGTGGACCGGGTGTTCCCGGTGTTGGTGATGACGCTGGGGTTCTCGCGGTTCGCCGCAGCGGTGATGCTGCCGTCGCGGCAGGGCGGGGATCTGACGTCGGGGATGTGGGAGCTGATTTCCCGGATGGTGCGGGTGACGAAAACCCTTGTCTGGGACCGGGAATCGGCGATCGGCGGGTCTGGGAAGGTGACCGCCGCAGCGTCGGCGTTCGCCGGCACCCGCGCCACGCGGATCCAGCTGGCGCCGCCGCGGGATCCGGAATACAAGGGCATGGTCGAGCGGATGAACGGGTTCCTGGAAACCTCGTTCCTGCCGGGCCGAACACTCACCGGCCCAACAGATTTCAACTCTCAGCTGAACGATTGGCTGGCGCTGGCGAACGCCAGGACGGTCCGCTCGATCGGTTGCCGGCCGGTCGATCTGTTCGAGACCGACTACCTGTCGATGATCCCGCTGCCGCCGGTCAGTCCGTCGGTCGGACTGGCCCAGCGGATCCGCCTGGCCCGTGACTACTACGTCCGCGTCGACACCGTCGACTACTCGGTCGATCCGCGGTTGATCGGCCGGTTCGTCGACGTCACCGCCTTACCGACCACGGTGACCGTCGAACACGCCGGCCAGTTGGTTGCCCGGCATCAGCGGTCGTGGACCAAACAGGACGTTGTCACCCACCCCGAGCACGCGGCGCTGGCCGCGCAGCTGCGGGCGGGGTTCGCCGCGGACCGCAAGCGCCGCGAGCAGGCGCGGCGGCATCCCGATGGGCATCCGGTCGCGCTGCGCGCGCTGCCGGACTACGACGCCTTGTTCGGCGTCGAATTCCATGTTCCGACAACGGAAGAGAGACACGGATGAACGCGACCAAGACCAGAGCGGCGACCAACGATTCCGCCCAGCCGCCCGACGGGCTGCCGTCGATGCTGGCCTATCTGACCCGCGTGCTGAAGATCCCGACAATCGGACGCAGCTGGGAAGAACTCGCCGAACAGGCCCGCGACGAAAACTGGTCGCACGAAGAGTATCTGGCGGCTCTTCTGCAACGACAGGTCGCCGACCGCGAGTCCAAGGGCACAATCATGCGGATCCGCACCGCCCACTTCCCGCAGGTCAAAACCCTCGAGGAATTCAACCTCGATCACCTGCCGTCACTGCGCCGAGATGTGTTGGCGCACCTGGCGACCGGAACCTTCGTCCCGAAGGCGGAATGATCTTGCTGGGCTCGCCCGGGATCGGCAAGACGCACCTGGCGATCGGGCTAGGGGTCAAGGCCGCCCACGCCGGCTACTCGGTGCTGTTCAACACCGCCAGCAACTGGATCACCAGGCTGACCAGCGCCCACCACGCCCGGTCGGCTGGACGCGGAGCTGAAGAAGATCCGCCGCTACAAGCTGATCATCGTCGACGAGGTCGGCTACATCCCGTTCGACCAGGACGCGGCGAACCTGTTCTTCCAACTGGTCGCCTCCCGTTACGAGCAGGGCTCGATCATGGTCACCTCGAACCTCCCTTTCGGACGCTGGGGAGAGACCTTCTCCGACGACGTCGTCGCCGCGGCCATGATCGACCGCCTGGTCCACCACGCCGAAGTCCTCACCCTCACCGGCGACTCCTACCGCACCCGCCAACGCCGCGCCCTGCTCGCCAAAGAGAACCGCGCCGCGACCGACTGAACCACCAAAATTGACCCCACCAACTCCCCAAAGTCGCCCCCTGGGGTCAGAATCCACAGTTTGCTGCGGGGTCAGGAATCACGAGTTGTTCACACGACCCACCGGTCCTGACGATTCAATTGCCCCTGCTGTTCGCCTGGGAACAGCACCACGGCGGTGGCTGTCGCTGCGTGTGCGCGATCTACCACCGCGGTCGCGGCGAATCACGCACCGCGACATGCCTGCTCGCGGCCGAAGCCGGATTTTGTTCCAGGTGAACACACCCGACGAAGAGCTGGGACCGCTGCCCGTGTGCCACTTGTGCTACGCCGCGATGTCGTCCCCGACAGCCGACTGAACATTGCCGCCGAGACGTGGCCTGATCCCTCCAGGAATCGACAGGGAGCAGCGCGTCAGCCTGATCGCCCTATGCGCCACCATGGTGGCGCTGCAGCCGTTTCCCCTCGCACAACCCGAAATGTACAGTCCACCCCGTTGCACGCGACCCGGTCCCGCTGAGAATCGACCAGCCGGGCTCCGCCCAGGGCGAAGTTGCCGCGCTTCGTAGGGAGGTCGCGCTCCTCCAGGCCGCACAGACCCCTGCCACGGGTGGGTCGCAGCAGGCTGCCCGAAGCGTTTCGCGACGGGGTGGCGCGCGAATTCACACGAGCATCTGAGCTGGGTGTGGTGCAGCATGGACAACGTCGAGTTACCCGAAGTGAGTAGCGCGTGAGCTTGGGGAAACTCGAGCACCGGTTTTGTCGGTGTGGTCTGGGATCGTTGGTGGTCACCGGCTGTGGAGGTGGTGGGTGGATACGGCGGCGCGATTGAGCGGGCGTGATTTGGCGGCGTTGCGGGCGTGTCGGCCGGCGGCGCTGCCTGGTGTGCTGCGTGATGAGTTTCGTCTGTATCTTGCAGGCCGGAGTTTCGCGGAGTCGACGCAGGTGACGTATCACAAGCGGGCGCGTGGCTATTTGAAGTGGTTGGTGGCGACGGAGTCGCATCCGGAGGCGTTGAGCGATGGCCCGGAGCGGGACGCGGCGGTGGCGGAGTATTTGGCCGGTGAACGGCCATCGACACGGAAGGTGACGTTGGCGGCGATCCGCGCGTTGTACGAGTGGTTCGATCTCGGGCCGGTGTCGGTGGATCCGGAGAAGGTGGATCCGGTGGTTCCCGCGACGTTGAGCGAGGATGAGCAGAGCCGGGTCCTGGATGCGGCCGCGGCGCGTTCGGCGCGTGACTATGCGCTGGTCACGCTGATGTTGGATGTGGGGCCGTCGACCTCGGAGGTTCGTGGGCTCGATGACGAGGATGTGAATCTGTCGGCGCGGGCGGGTTCGGTGGTGTTGACGGGTTCGGATGGGCGAAGGCGAACGTTGGCGCTGACCCAGGCGACGACGTGGGTGTTGATGGGGTATCGGCGCGAGCGTCGCGCGTTGCTGGGTCGCAAGTCTCGGGTGCGGGCGTTCTTCGTGACGTTGAGCAGTCACGGCCGACTCCGCGACGATGAGAGCTTGGGCTATATCTTGGCCGAGATCGGGGATGCTGCGGGGTTGGGGTGGAAGCTGACGGCGTCGGCGTTGCGGGCTACGGCCGAGCTTCGTTTGTATCGTTCGGGTTTGTCTGCCTCGGAGGTGCGGGCTCGGATGGGGCAGGGGTTTCACAATGGTCCGCGGGTGCGGGCGTTGCTCGGGCAGCCGGCGCCGCCGCGCCGCGGGTCGACGCGGCGACCGAAGGGATCCGGAGCGCAGTTGAGCTTCGATATCGATGTGTGAGTCGGTAGCAGCGCGCGAGTAGACCGAGCAGGTCTATATGGTTTGATGCGCATATTGCCGTATCCAGATGATTATCGCTGCTGGTGGGGTTGTTGGTTGGGTCGGGCGCGGGTGGTGAGGGGGCTGGGCATGGGCCGCTGATAGGCGCAGCACAGAGCGCAGCGGAGTTCCGATTCGGCGGTCGGCGCACCCGGCCGGCGCGGGCCGGGCCGCTGGGCGCGGCACCGCACCGTTCCGGTGTTACTGGGTGATGGTCGCGCGCTTGAGTCGGCCGTCAGCCGAGCGGGGGATGCGCTTGAGCACACCGTGTTGGTCGCGCATGGCTTCGACGGTCTTGGCGCAGGAGCCTCCGCAGGATTGCGCGGAGCAAGATCCTGATTCGCGTGTGCGCCAGTGGAATGCCCAATGGCCGGGGCTTCCAGCCTCGGCGCTGGTCTGGCCGCAGGCGGCGCAGACTTCGTCCTCGTATTGGTCGTGGTGGATCAGCCGGCAGCTCAAATCAAGATTCAGTTCGGACTCAGGGCATTTGTCTGCCGGTTGGGCGGCTCTTCCTGGGTTCGACGCTGCATCAATGTAGTTCGGGCTGGGACCTATCGGCGGGGACGTTGGGTCTCGCCATTGACCGTGATTCGGCCACTGCCGGTGATGCGCTTCCACTGCTCCCGTGACTGCGGTTGCGGTGATGCTTCCGCTTCCGGATACCCGCAGTCGCGCGGATTCACGCACGGTGCCGCAGTGGTCGATCTGCCCGGAGCCTGAGACCGAGCCGTACAGGGCTCGACTGGTTCCGCCTGCCACGGCAATGGCACCGGACCCGGAGATCCGGGCGTCGATCTTGCCGTCGACACTGCCCAGCTTGACCGATCCGCTTCCGGAGATGGAGAGTTCGGCGTCGCCGTGTACGCCCGCGAGAGTGGCGTTTCCGGAGCCGGTGAGGTCGCCGGTGAGCGATCGGACGTATCGTCCGTTGATCGTCCTCGCCCACCATCCCGGTGTGATGCGAGCTGTCGGCGACGCCATCGACTTCGAGCCGATCTCGCCGCAACACCACCTCGACGACCCGGCGGCCGCCACCGCGAACTGAGGGCCATCCGCCCCCAGTGAATCGACGCGCATATCGGCCGGTGTCGGATTTCCGCCGATCGACCAGGCGCTAATCCAGGGGCTAAGACCGTGTCTCACGTCGTATCGGTTGTGCGGCATGATGTTCGGTTGTGGTGGATGAGTTGTCGCGGCGGTTGGTTCCAGATGCGTTGTGGGAGTTGGTCGAACCGCTACTGCCGCCGTTTCGTCCGCGCCAGCAGGGCGGTGGCACCACCCCGGTTGACCGGCGGGCGGTGTTCACGGCCGTTGTGTACGTGCTGACCAGCGGCTGCGCCTGGCGGATGCTGCCACCGACCTTCGGGGTCACCGTGCCCACCGCACACCGCCGGTTCACGATATGGACCAGGGCCGGAGTGTGGCGGCGATTGCATCGGGCGGTGCTGGACGAGTTGGGCAGCCAAGGCTTGATCGACTGGTCGCGGGCGGTGATCGACGCGGCCTCGGTGCGAGCCAAAAAAGGGGCGACATGACCGGCCCGAGCCCGGTCGATCGCGGCAAGGCCGGCTCGAAGCTCCACGTGCTCACCGACCGAGTGGGAATACCACTGGCCGTTGGTATTTCGGCAGCTAACACCAACGACGCCGAGGCGCTGCGACCGCTCGTGCGGGCCATCCCAGCAGTCCGGTCGCGGCGCGGGCCACGCCGCCGCAAGCCGACGAAACTGCACGCCGACAAGGCATACGACATCGCCGATCTCCGCGACTGGGTCGCCAACCGCGGCATCACCGTGCGCATCGCCCGCAAAGGCATCGAAGGCAACGACCGCCTCGGCCGACACCGATGGGGTCGTCGAACGAACCGTGTCGTGGCTGACCGGCTACCACCGACTCAACCTCCGCTACGACCGCCAAGGCAGCCACTTCTGCGCATTCCTCACCCTCGCGGCTGCGCTCACCTGCTTCAAGAAACTGGCGAAAGATAAGCCCGCGACGTGAGACACGCTCTAAGCCAGCCCCTCACCAACATCTCGTGATGCTTATCGCGCCGCGATCGCCGGATCCGCCGGCGTGGGGTGGGCGTCGTGGTAAGCGGCGACTACGGCGCGGTCGATGCGGCCGACCGATGCTACGTTGTGCCCCTTTTTCGAGGGCCAACTATCGGATCTTCTTTGCGGAGGTGTGGAAGTGCGGGCGTTCGAGTTGGGTGGAGAATTGCCTGAGTCTGCGCCCGACGCCTCGCCTGGCAGGACTGCATCTCGGATGGCCTCGGTGAAGATCGACGACGACAAGCCTTGTGGCACGGCGTTGTTTTAGACGCGAATAATGAGAGCGTCGCCCTGACCGTCGCCACCGCACAGCGCGGCCGCGCCGACACCGCCGCCGCGGCGCTCCACCGCGACCCTGTCCGGCCCTGACACCGGCGCGTGGACGGGCCGGAGACGTCGGCGATGTGCTCGGGCGTGAGCTTCGGTAGCACGAGGGGGTCGTCTCCTGGAACGAGGGGATCGACGACGACCACGGTCAGCCGATGCCGTCGAGGTCGTGCGCTCCACTGTCCAGGGCCGATTGCCGCGCAGCGGGTTGAGCGATCTGGTCAGACAGGTCAACGCGGTGACCGGCGCGCTGGTCCGGACAGCCGCGGCCGATGTGTCGGCCGACAGCAATCAACTGCGGATCCGATTGGTGTACCCGCCGGGTGCGGCGGCGCTGACGGTGGACGTGTGGGAGACCGCTAGCACTCCGGGGAGCCGATCAATCCCACAGTCCTCAGGCTCGTCGAACCCGATCGCGGCGACGATGTCCAACGCGTCTCCACCGACGTCGTTGGCAGAGCTGACGCGCTGCCAGGTACCGCTGGAGGGCGCCACCGCCATGAGGGCTTTCGTTGATCGCCTATCCGATGCTGATCATCGGCGGCACGACTGCGCGGGCGTGGAAGTGTGCCTGTTGCTTCCCGCGCCCCGTGTGCTGAACTCGTCTAGCCTGGGCGGATTTAGGTCGGACTGTTGCCGTCGTGTAGGTAGGCAGTGTGTCCGGTAGCACGGGCCGTCAATGCGCCCTGAAGTCGTTGCCAGACATAGGGTCGGAGTCTTTTGCGGGCTTCATCGGCTGTGTAGAAGCCGAAGTCGTCGAGTTCGCCGTCGGCGAGACTCAACATCGAAACTTCTGTGGCAGTGAGGGTTCCGCCATCGAAGATGAGCATGAGCGAGTCGTCCCAGGGCCCGTGAGGTGGGACCCAGTCGATGCATAGCAGCGGCAGTGGTGTGGTCGGCAGGTGGAGGTGGAGTTCTTCGATGAGTTCGCGGCGTACCGCGGTGTCGGGTGGCTCGTTTGCTTCGACCATCCCCCCGGGAAGATCCCAGTCGGGCTTGTAGGCGGGGTCCACGAGCAGGATGCGATGTTCACGATCGAAGATCAGGGCGTCGGCGCCAACTCGCTTGCGGGGCTGTCTGGCGTTGCCTTCGGCGAGATGACGCTGCCAGGCGTCTGGGTCGCGCTGATATAGCGGTTCGGCGTGGTTCATGAGTTGGTCGCCGATCGGTGCATCGAGGTCCTTTCGTGGATCACCGTGTTGAGGTGATCCACGAATTGTCGCACCGTGGTTGTGCGGTAGCGCTGAAGCTGGCGGACGAGATCGTGGAGTTGGCAGGTGAGTAGGTGCGAGTTCATGGTGACGGTGTCGTTGAGGACAGCGGTGGCGACTGCGCAAGCGTGGTCGGGATGACCTTGATTGGCGAGGATCACGCCGAGGGTCACTTGGGCGAAGGCCCGTGATCGGGTGCCGGCGGGACGCAGGTCGATGATGCGGTGGGCGTGGCGTGCGGCGGCGGGCAGGTCATCGAGTGTGCGAAGGCATCGCGCAGCGTCGCTGGCCAGGGAGGCTTCGTCGAAGTGGCTGACCCACGGTGAGGTGATCGGGTCGGCGTGCACCGACAGGGCGGCTGCGGCGTGTTCGAGCGAACGGTGGGCCTGCTGCGGCTGCTTCAGGGTGGCGTGCGCGCGGGCTTGTAGTGCGTAGATGCGTGCGACCAGTTCGGGGTGGCGCTCGATTCTGTTCAGCGCCATGTCGGCGTCGTGGGCGTGGCGCAGTGCCTCGCGCGGGTCGGGCGTCTCGCGACTCAGTTCGAGGTGGCTGAGGCTGGCCAGGACATGGACGTGGAGTTGGTGGTCGCGGCCGGCGACGGCCAGGTCCAGGGCGCGGCGGAAGTGTCGATCCGCTTGCTGATCGTGACCAGCGTCGTGGGACATCCAGCCAGCCATCTCAGTGAGCCCGGCTGCGGCGGTGAACAATGAGTGCGCGTCTCCGCGGTGGGGGCCGCCGAACATGCGCGGGCCGATGTCGGTGTGCAGGTAGTTGAGAACGGCCGAGTAGAGATGCCCGCCGCCGAAGGATCTGTCGGCGGAACGGAACGTGTGCATGGCGGCGATGTCGGGATCCTCGTCGCCGTCGAGGTCAGCGACGCGTACCAGCCGAAACGGTCCAGGTGCGGGCGTACTAGGCGGTGTGCTGGGCGGGGTGCGCGGTTGTGGACCGGGCAGCCTGAACCAGAGCAGAGCGGCCGGGATCGCCAGCACCCGGGCCCATTCGATCAGCTTGTCCAGGTGGGCTACGGGTGGACCGTTCTCGATGCGGCTGAGTTGACCTTGGGTGATGCCGAGCCAGCTCGCCAGCCGTGTCTGGGAGATGGGAGCAGGGTGTGCGCGATGGGTGCGGTACGCAGCGACCACCTTGCCCATGTGCCGGGACTCGAGCGCTGACCGGATCGTGGGGGAGTCCCAGAAGCCCGGCGGCACGGAGGCGGGGATCGGGCATCCCGGGAAGGTGGTGTCCCGGCTGGGCATGCTGTGGCGTGGAGAGTGCCACCCGGTCGAAACGGTGTCCATGAAGGATCTGCCTGGCGTTGGTCGGTGGGTTGGGTTGCCCGAGTTTATCGAGCCGTGCCCGCGGACCCGGTGGTTATGTACGGCACGCATATCGGTATGCGTGATCTGTTATTCCCCAATGCTTTCGACGCGGTCACGGTGAATGCGTCGCCCGTAGAGGCGCATTGAGCAGTCATCGAGCCGAGGAGTTTGGAATGCCGTCGTCGCTGTGTGGTGTGTTTTCACGTCCAGGTGGATGGTGACCGGGGTTTTGGCCGGGTGGGGCGAGCAGCGGGTACTGGTGATCGCACCGCATCCCGACGACGAGGTGATCGGCTGCGGTGGCCTGATCAGCCGGGTCAAGAGGGAGGGGGGACAGGTGCACGTGCTGTATGTGGCTGTCGATGACCTGGCCGAGTATTCACCTGCGGGCCGCTCGACGATCGAGCAGCGGATGGACGAGATCGAGCAGGTGGCGAAGTTCCTGTCACTGGACAGTTGGGACGTGCCCTGGGTTGGTGAAGGCGCCACTCTCGGGTTGGACACCGTGGCCCGCGCGAAGATCGTCAGGTTGCTCGAGGGTCCGGGTCATCGGTTGGCGCTGTCGACGTTGCGGCCGACGGTGGTGGTGGCACCGGAGATCACGAGCTTCAACCAGGACCATCAAGCGATCGGGCAGGCGGTGCTCACCGCGCTGCGCCCCGGATCGGATCAGTGGCGTCATCAACCCTCGCTGGTGCTGGCCTACGAGCAGGTCGGTGACTTCTGGAGCGGGGCCGCGGTCGCGCCGCAATCCCGGAACTTCTTCGTTGCGCTGGATGACGCCGATGTGGATCGCAAGATCGCGGCGCTGGGCCTGCACGTAAGCCAATGGCGCGAGCATCCGCACACCAGATCCGAGCAAGCGTTGCGGGGGCTGGCGGCCATGCGTGGCGCCCATAGTGGCGTGCCTTGCGCCGAGGCATTCCACTGCTTGCGTTGGAGGGGATAGCCATGGGTTCGATCACACCGACACAGGTCGCGGTGATCGGCTGCGGGTTCATCGGGCTGCCCGCAGCGCTGCTCGCTGTCGCCGCCGGGCATACCGTCATCGCGTTCGACACCGACCCCGACCGCGTCCGGCGCCTCGCCGACGGCGAGCCGTATGTGCCCGACGTGAGCGCTGAGCAGCTGCAATCAGCACTGGCCACCGGGCGGCTGATCCCAACCGGCGACCCGGATGCCCTGTCCGGTTTCGATGTCGCGCTGATCACCGTGCCGACTCCGACCAAGGGCGACCGTCCCGACCTCAGCTGCGTCGAGGCAGCCAGCAAAACCGTTGCCGCTCACCTGCGCCCAGGAGCGACCGTCATCCTGGAGTCGACCACCTATCCAGGCACGACCGAGAACCTGGTGGTGCCGATCCTGGAAACCTCCGGACTCACCGGGGGCCGAGACTTCCATGTCGGATACGCCCCCGAACGCATCAACCCCGGCACCCCTCTCATCGAACTGCGATCGGTGCCGAAGATCGTCGCGGGAATCGATGACGAATCCCGCGCGGCCGTTGCAGCATTCTGGTCGCGGTTGGTCGATGAGATTGTGCTGGCACCCGACATCGGCACCGCCGAGCTCGCCAAGCTGATCGAGAACACCTTCCGCCTGGTCAACATCTCGCTGGTCAACGAGCTCACCCGAAACGCGCTAGCGCTGGGGGTCAACATATGGGACGCACTGCCACTTGCCGCGTCAAAACCATTCGGATACATGGCCTTTCATCCCAGCGTGGGCGCGGGGGGACACTGCTTGCCCTCGGACACCCGATACCTCGCGTGGCGGATCCGCGAAGCAACACACACCCCCGCGCTGCTGATCGAGACGGCGACCCGGATCAACGACGAGATGCCCGAGTACGTCGCCGGGCGAATCGTGACCGGGCTGCTTCGACGCCGGAACTCCCTCGCGGGGGCGCGGGTGGTCGTAGTCGGCGCGACCTACAAACCCGACATTCCTGACCTGCGCGAATCGAGCGCCCTGAAAGTCGCCGCATCCTTGCGTGGATACGGGCTGACCGTGGTCGTCGTCGATCCCCTCGTTCCAGGAGACGCCCCCCTCGTGCTACCGAAGCTCACGCCCGAGCACATCGCCGACGCCTCGGTCGTGGCGTTGCTGGTCGCCCACCGCGACCTCGACTACCCCCTCATCGCCACCGGCAGCTACGTGTTCGACGCGTGCGCGGCCCTGCCGCTGGCACCAAACATCGAACGACTCTGAACCCCAACATCATTCACCTACGGAAGGACTTCACCAGTGAGCATCCGCAACCACATCGTCGTCACCGGCGGCGCCGGATTTATCGGCTCCCACCTGTGCCGGGCGCTGCTCGCGCACGGGAACCGGGTCACCGCAATCGACAACCTGAGCACCGGACACCGGGAGAATCTGTCCGATCTCCAGGCCCGCCCCGAATTCAGGCTCGCCGTCGCTGACGTGACATCGCCGGTCGCCTTCGCCGGGCTCGCTGAGGTCACCCACGTGGTGCATTTGGCCTGCCCGGCTTCACCGAAGGCCAACACGGCGATGCCGCTGGAAACGATTCGTGCGACATCGCTGGGTACCCTCAACGCCTTGGAACTCGCGCACCGCAACCACGCTCGCGCGGTGATCGCGTCGTCCTCGGAGATCTACGGGGACCCGCAGGTGCACCCGCAGACCGAGGACTACCGCGGCAACACCAACCCGATCGGACCCTACAGCGCCTACACCGAAGGCAAACGCCTCAGCGAGGCCGCTGCCGCCGCACACCATCGGACAGGGACCAACGTCGGCGTCGTGCGCCCGTTCAACGTCTACGGCCCCAACATGTGGCCCGACGACGGCCGCGTGGTGTCCTCGTTCTGCGCTGCGGCCCTGGCCGGACAAACCTTGCAACTGCACAACGGCGGCACTCAGACTCGATCCCTGGTCTATGTGGCCGATTTCGTGACGGGGTTGACCGCGATGCTCGATTCCGACGAGTTCGGGCCGGTCAACCTCGGCTCCGAAAACGAAATCACCGTAGGGGATCTGGCCCGGCTCGTCATCGAATTGGCGGGCTCCGGCGCTGTCGAAGTGTCGCCCGGTCGCTCCGATGTGGTGACGGTGCGGCGACCCGACACCACCCGCGCCCGCAAGCTTCTCGGTTGGGAGGCCAGTACACCGCTGCGTGACGGGATCGCCCACACGCTGGACTGGATGCGACGGGTCGTCGGCTGATGACGGTCCGATTCGTGTTGCCGCCGAGCTGGCCCACGCTGGCCGGGACCGACCTGAGCGGGCTGGCGTGCGACGCAGCGACAGTCGGTCAGGCGCTGGCGTGGCTGGTCGAGCAGCATCCTGTGTTCGGCGAGCGGATCTTCACCGGCGATCGGCTGGCGCCATGGACGATCGTGTGCCTCAACCACACTCACATCCTCGACCCGTCCACGCCGATCCACACCGGAGACCACGAACTCCAGATCATCCCCGCCTTGATGGGAGGCTGAGTGTGCACGACATGATCGAGATCCCAGCTGCCGCAGCAAAGATCGGGTCCCCGGAATGCCACCTGGACACCGTCGCAGCGTCGCAGCACTACCCACGAGCTTGGTTCGAGGACGAAGCACCGCAGCACACCGTCGCGCTTCGCGCTTTCGCCATCGACCGCGTGCCGGTGACGAACGCCGCCTACGCCGAGTTCGTCGCGGCAACCGGTCACGTCACCGCGGCCGAGCGGCGCGGATACGGCCAGGTCTACGGCCGCGACTACTGGACCATCGTCCCGGGAACCAGCTGGCGCCATCCCCATCCGGACCTCGACGCGCTCGCCGAGCGCCCTGACCATCCAGTCGTGCACGTCGACCACATCGACGCCACCACCTACGCCATCTGGACGGGCCGACGCCTGCCCACCGAGGCGGAATGGGAATTCGCCGCCCACGGCCGCATGTGGACCGCATGGCCGTGGGGCAACGACTGGGACCGCGACCGCGCCAACACCGCTGAGCAGTGGGCCGTTCACCAGATCCACGACCTAGACGCCTGGAAAGCCTGGTGGCGCAATCACTTCGACACCCACGGCTACACCCCAGCCACCACCCCCGTCGGCGCCACACCAGCCGGTGCCTCCCCGTTCGGAGTGCTCGACCTCGCCGGCAACGTCGCCGAATGGACCGCATCGTCCTACCTGCTCTACGACGGCAGCCGGACCTACGATCCCGGATATCACGCCGCCGCCAACCACAGCCACATCGCGGTCCGCGGCGGCGGCTGGAAGTCGTTCCGATGGCAGACCCGCACCAGTGAACGCATCGCCTGCACCCCGGGCTACTCGGCCAACGACCTCGGATTCCGCTGCGCCCGCGACCTCCACCCAACCCAGCCACACCCACAGTGCTCCACCAGATAAGGTCTGCTGCCATGCGCGCACTCATCACCGGCGGCGCCGGGTTCATCGGTTCCCACCTGCTCGACCGGCTGATCGCCGAAGGACACACCATCACCGTCATCGACGACCTCTCCAGCGGTGACTGCACCCGGATACCCGACAGCGTCACCTTCCACGAAGCCGACGTCGCCGACACCGCGACCATCACCCAGATCATCGAAGACGCTCGGCCCGAGGTGATCTACCACCTCGCCGCACAAATCAGCGTCCGGTACTCGGTCACCGACCCCCACCACGACGCCCAAGTCAACGTCATCGGCACCCTCAACCTCGTCACCGCGGCCACCACGATCGGCGCCCGAGTGATCATGGCCTCCACCGGCGGCGCGATGTACGGCGACAGCGTGCCGATGCCGACACCGGAAACGGTCCTGCCGCAAACCCAAGCCCCCTACGGGATCTCCAAATACTGCGCCGAGCAGTACCTGACCCTGCACAACAGGCTGCACGGGAGCCGCCATGTCGCGCTGCGCCTGGGCAACGTATTCGGACCTCGTCAAGACCCGCACGGCGAGGCCGGAGTGGTCGCAATCTTCTGCGGACACATCGCCGCAGGCCGCACACCCACCGTCTTCGGCGACGGCAAACAGACCCGCGACTACGTCTACATCAGCGACATCATCGACGCCTTCCTCGCCGCCGCCGAATACACCGGTCCCGTACCGATCTTCAACATCGGCTCTGGAACGGGAACCTCGGTGCTCGAACTGCTCGACGCAGTCAACACCGCCGCCAACACCGACATCACCCCAGACTTCGCGCCACCCCGCGACGGCGAATGGCGCCACGGCGCTCTCGACTCCACCCTGGCCACCACCGAACTCGGATGGCGCGCCACGACCACCGTCACCGATGGCATCCGCACCACCTACAACGCCCTGACCGCCTAGCCGACCTCACCATGCCGACCGCCGGACAGAATAGTCAAGGTCGATCCGTCCGGCCGGGGTGATCGACGGTCCTCCTGCGTGGCCATTTGACCGAACCCAAAGCACGGCAACGCATATCGACGTTGTCGCCACCGCGCCGCTGCGAACGGCTCACTCTAAAGCCCTGGGTTTTGCGACACTGGCATGTTCGAAACTGAGAGGAGTGCGGTCGTGGGGGAGTTGTCCGGTGACATCGATGAAGAGGACTTTCAGCTGTTCGTGAAGGAGCAGCGCGAACCTCGGTGGGTGGCATGGCTGGACAGCATCGATGACCAGTTGGACCGGTTCCTGATCGAGACCGTGCCAGGCATGCCCTTGGACCCGTACACGCCGAGGGGATTGCATCTGGCGGAGGAGACAGCGGTCGCCTACTTCCCCAACGCCGAAGCGGTACATGCGCCACAGAACCGGGCCATGGCGGAGCAGTTCGGCGTGTTCCTCGGTGAGGTGTTCCGGCGCAGCTTCGAGGGTTCGTGGATCAACGTTCCCAAGTATGACCACTGGGGAATGGGATTTTGTCCGGTGGTCCGCTTTCCGTTCACGAATATGGACATCTGTGTGCGCACCTTCCTGGCTTCGGCGGCGCAGGATCGCACGACCATCGGATGGATCACGGTATGGACTCATGCTGCCGAGATCGAGGCTGCCTGGGTGCGGGTGGGCAGGCCCGGCCGTAGGCAATGGATACAAGCCGGGTGGATTCCACCCGAGGAGTACGACGACCAAGCTGGCTTTCCGCTGTGAGGATCAGGCTAAGAGCAGTTGCCAGGCAGGAAGTAGTGCCAGGGAGCACAGGGTTGAGCGGATGACGACGGAGGCCGCAAGGTCGGTGTCGCTGTCGTAGGTCTGAGCGAAGATGAACAGGTTCTGCGGTGCGGGCATCGCCGCGATCAGCACGAGGTATTGGCGCCAGGGCTCGGCGACACCGGCGAGGTGCATGGCAGTCAACATGAGGACGGGAAACGCCACGCACTTAACGGCGATGAGGGTGTTCTCGTCGAGAGTGCCGCGCCAGCGGATTGGGCTGCCGCCGATGTGTAGTCCGAGAGCCAGCAACGCGACGGGCGACGCTGCGGCGCAGAGGAACTCGGCGAAACTGAGCACAACAGGCGGAACGGGAGCGTGCGCGGCGTTGAGGGTGATGCCGAGCGTGCACCCGACGACGACCGGTGTGGTGAGGGACCGTCCGATGGATGCGGCGATGCGGCGGGCCGCGCCGTTTTCGCTGCTTGTGGCGGATTCCATAATTGTCAGGACGATGACGGTGAGGACGAGCACTTACAGCAGCAGGATCGGGAAAATCGGAGCGGCGGTGCCGAACAGCAGAACCATGACGGGGATGGCGAGACGGAACGCGAACTAGCTGAGCACGCGGGAGTCGGTGGAGGCGACGATCTTTCGGCGTGCGAACAGTACGCCCGCTCCGAGAGTCGCCGCAATCGGTGCCACCGGTGCGAGCGTGGCGGTCAGGGCCGAGATCACCGTGGAGTGCCTGTCATTTCAGCTCCTTCGCTCACAGGTGACGTTCCGTACGCTCAGCCACATCTCGAGCACCAGCAGCGACCACACGAGTGCGGCCGGTGTCGGGGTGCCGTCGCCGAGGCGGGCGAACACCGACTTCACCGCAGCGGGGTCGAACAGCGCTGCGCTGCGCGGCAGCGACAGTACGGTATCGGCGGCCAGGTCATACAGCGGCTGGCCGGGCACCAGCATCGCCGCGATGGCCAGGGTGAACGGCTGCTTCGGGCGGATGAGGACCTGGGACGGTACGAGGTTGCGTGCGGCAGCGACCAGCGGAGCTTTGACCGCCCGTCGCGGCCGATGCTGTCGGTGTCGTTGCGCTGCTCGGTGAGCGCGCCCATGGCCTGGTCGGTGAAGATGTCGTGCAGGCCGTCGTAGGCCATGTGGTCGCGCAGCGTCACATCGCCGTACTTGAAGCCCTCCCTGCTCTTTTCGAGCAGGTGCGGTGCCTGGCTCATGGACTCCTGACCGCCTGCGACGACGATCTCGTACTCGCCGGCGCGGATCAGCTGGTCGGCGAGCGCGATCGCGTTGATGCCGGACAGGCACACCTTGTTCAGGGTCAGGGCGGGCACATCCATCGGGATGCCCGCGGCCACCGCCGCCTGCCGGGCCGGGATCTGGCCCGCGCCCGCGGTGAGCACCTGACCCATGATCACGTAGTCGACCTGCTCGGGCGCGACGCCGCCCTTCTCCAGCGCGGCCTTGATCGCGAAACCGCCGAGATCGGACCCGGTGAAGTCCTTCAGACCGCCGAGCAGCCTGCCGACCGGGGTGCGTGCACCGGAGACGATGACGGTTGTGGTCACGACGAGCCTCGCATTCATTGGTGGAACCCCCGCGCCATCGCACGAGCGAGGGCGCGGCGTCAATGTACTCAACGGTAGCCTGTGCACCCCCGGCGGCTTCGCCCAGGTCCGCGCTACCGTCGAGTCGTGAGCAACGCAAACCAGACATCCGAACTCATTCCGGGCGACTACGTGGTCGCGGTCGACCACGTCGGCATCGCGGTCCCTGACCTGGATACCGCAATCGCCTGGTATGCCGAGAATCTCGGCATGATCGAGACCCATCGCGAGGTCAACGAGAGCCAAGGCGTGCACGAGGCCATGCTGTCGCTGCCCGGTGCGCCGGACGGCGCGACTGCTCTGCAGTTGCTGGCGCCCCTCAACGCGGACTCCACCATCGCCAAGTTCATCGATCGCAGCGGACCGGGCCTCCAGCAGCTCGCCTACCGCGTCACCGACATCGAGGCCGTCTCCGCTCATCTGCGCGATCGCGGTCTGCGTTTGCTGTACGAGGCGCCACGGCACGGAACCGCCGATTCCCGCATCAATTTCATCCACCCGAAGGATGCTGGCGGTGTGCTGATCGAGTTGGTCGAGCCGAACCCGAATGTTACGCACTAGTATCAAGATCGGGGCCGGAAAACTCGTCCAGATCACATTCGCGGTCGAGTCACCATCGGCCCTCCATAGGCTGTAGTTTGTGTGCCATGTCGTCACCCGAGTCCGATCGCAATCGCTTCGTTGCACTGCCCTTCACCGTTGTGCGCAAGGGTTATGCGCAAGACGAGGTGCGTAACTACTTCGACCGCTTCGATGCCGAGCTGAGGGTCACCGCCACCGATCGCGATGCTGCTGCGGCGCAAGCCCGTAACCTCGCGAGCCAGTTGGAGGACGCGCGGGACGAGATCGACGAGCTCCGCAAGGAGGTCGACCGACTCTCGGTGCCGCCGACCACCGCCGAAGGCATGTCCGACCGCATCTCCCGCATGCTGCGGCTGGCCTCCGACGAGGCCTCCGAGGTCCGGGCCCTGGCCCAGGCCGAGGCCGCGGAAATGGTGTCGATCGCGGAGCAGCAGGCGACCGAGATGCGCGGCAAGTACGAGTCGCTGCTCGCGGAGACCAAGGAGAAGCGCGAGGCGCTCGACATCGAGTTCGAGCAGACTCTCGCGAACGCACGCACCGAGTCGGCGAAGATCATCGAAGCCGCTCAAGCCGAGGTCGAGCGCCTGGGCAAGGAAGCCGAAGCCAAGCGCAAGGCGACCCAGCAGGACTTCGAAGTCACCATGGCCGAGCGTCGCACCAAGCTCACCCGCGCGATGGAGGAGCTGGAAGCCACCAGCCGCGCCGAGGCCGCCCAGCGGATCAAGGACGCGACCGACGAGGCCAACCGTCTCATCACCTCCGCGACCCAGACCTCCGAGCGCAAGATCGCGCACGCCAAGGAACTGGCCGAGGAGATGCGCGTGCTGCGCGGCCGGGTGCTCGCCCAGCTGCTCGGCATCCGCGGTCAGCTCGACTCGGTGCCCGCGATGCTCGCCGCGGTCAACCGGGAAAGCGAACTGCTGGACGGTGTTCCGGAGCAGCGCAAGTCGATCGGCGGCGGCACCAAGTCGGTCGGCGCCCGCACCACCAAGGCGATCCCCGAGGTCAGCGGCGAGGACGAGGACCTGGACATCGACGAGCGTGAGAACGCCGACATCGCGAACTGACGTCGGCTGAGGTAACGACGCAGTACCAGAACAGGATTCACCCGAAGGCCGCTCCCGTCAGGGGAGCGGCCTTCTTAGTTGTGCGCGGTTCACGGTGACAGGGACTCGACGGTGCGGGTCGCTCAGGACCAGCGTCGGGTGATGCGGCGCGTCCGGCGGCCGTTCCAGCAGCCGCGGTGCCAGTGCCTGCGATCGTCCTCGCCGCCGTCGGCGGCCCAGGCGACGATGTGGGCCACACCGGGCGGTATCTCGTGGTCGCATCCCGGGCAGCGGTAGGTCTTCGTGGCGCGGGTGCCGGGAATGGTGCGGACGACGTAGACCTCGTCGTCGTCCGGACCGCGTTCGGTCCGGCCGAACACGTCGCCCAGAGGCGCGGCGTCGGACCCGGCCTGATTGCGCGAGTGCGGTTTCCGACGAGGCATGCCGATAAGCCTAATAGGCGCTGCCGGCCGGACTCCGCCCCCGCACGCCCGCCGGGCGGCACAGCCCGCGGTCGACGTGGCTCACACGGCGATGGACGCGCGCACCAGGTTGTGGTCCGATAGCCCGTCGGCGCTCTCCACCGCGGCCTCGCGCGCCTCGACGCCGTGTGTGACCACGTGGTCGATGAACTGGGACTTCACGCCCGTGGTCCGCGGGCGGGTTGGCAGCGCGTCGGCGGGCAGCTCCGCCACGGTGAAACCGGTGCCGAGCCCCTCGGCCACGACCGCACGATCGGCGTTGAAGTCACCGAGCAACACCGCGGGACGCGCCGGATCGGACAGCGCCACCCCCGCCAGCGTCGACAGCTGCCGCCCGCGACGATCGTCCCCGGTGACGTGCGTGGCGACCACCGTCAGCCCCGACGTCGCGACCGCCAACGCACCCTTGCCAGGATCGTCGCCGAACGCCGCCGCGAACACCTTTCGCCCTGGATCGTCGACCACGAGCACCAGATACTCGTCCCGCTCCCGCAGCGCCGTCGGTATGCGCTTCGACCGCGGCACCCGGGGATAGCGCAGGGTGTGGATCTGGCGATCGGGCAACGCGTCGCGCAGCGCCGCCAGCAGATCACCGCTGACCTCTTGCAGCGCGATGATCTGTTCCGGACGCTTCGCGATCCGCGCGGCGATGGCGTCGATCCGCTCGGCTTCGACAGGCCATTTGGCCGCGACATCCTCGTACCAGTTCTCGGCGTGCACGCGGTGCAGCACGTTCCAGGTCGCGACGGTGATCATCTATTCGTGTCCGGGTCAGAAGAGGCGGAATTCGTTGCTCTCCGTGCCGCGCAGGGCATCGTAATCGAGTGTGAGGCAACGGATGCCGCGGTCTTCGGCGAGCGTACGCGCCTGCGGCTTGATCTGCTGGGCGGCGAACACTCCGCTCACCGGGGCGAGCAACGGGTCGCGGTTCAGCAGTTCCAGGTAGCGGGTCAGCTGTTCCACACCGTCGATCTCGCCGCGCCGCTTGATCTCCACCGCCACGGTCGCGCCGTCGGCATCACGGCAGAGCAGGTCCACCGGTCCGATGGCGGTCATGTACTCACGACGGACGAGCGTGTAGCCCGGCCCGAGCGTCTGCACGTGTTCGGCGAGCAGCTCCTGAAGATGGGCCTCCACACCGTCTTTCACCAACCCCGGGTCGACGCCCAGCTCGTGCGAGGAGTCGTGCTCCACGTCCTCGATGGTGATGCGTAGTTCCTCGCCCGCCTTGTTCGTCACCACCCACAGCGCCTTCGCGCCCTCGGGCAGTTCCGCGGCGGCCGCATCGCGCTCTTCCAGCCAGCACGGCGGGCTCATCCAGTTCAGCGGCTTGTACGAGCCGCCATCGGAGTGGACGAGCACCGAGCCGTCGGCCTTGATCATCAGCAGCCTGCGGGCCATCGGAAGGTGAGCGGTCAAACGACCGACGTAATCGACCTGGCAACGAGCAATCACGAGGCGCACCCAAGCACTGTAGGCGACCACGGCGCCGCGGCCGTGCCCAACCCCCAATCCCGTTCAGTCGGCAGGCAGAAAGCAGGTCACGAAGCCGTTGGCTTTGTCGGCGAAGTTGTATGGCGATCCCTGCCGGATTCGGCCGGCGTAGTCGTCGGGCGCCGCTGTAACGCACTCCTCGACATCGTCGGCGCCCGGTATCTGTCGTTCCAAGCGGACCGAACCGGAATAACAAGAGGGGTCGTAAACGAACGTGGACCCCGTCTTCGTGTAGCAATTGCCGATGGTCAAGTTCGGCGCTCCGCACGAATGCGCCACCACGAAATCGCCGTCGTGATACCCGGTGGTGACGATCCGTACCTGCGCGGCCCCGCAATCGACGTCATTGCCGGTGCCGGTAACGATCTCGGAGACCACGACTTTCGTTGTCGCCGTCGGCCGCGTGCAGTCGACAACCTCGATCGGCCCCTCGAGGACGATCCCGGACGCCTCCGTGCACTGACCGATCTCGGGAAGTACGAGGGGATCGCCGCTGCGGGTGATCGAGCCGAAACTGAGTAACAGCACCGTTCCCGCGATACCGCCCAGCAACACCACTATCCCTACGACGACCACAGCCAGCAGCGCGGGCGGCATTCGTTTGGGCGGCCGACGTCCGGGCGGATTCGGCGCCGGATAACCCGGACCATGTACCGGATTGTTCGATGGATAGCCCCCGTGATTGCTCACGTTCCCCCACTTTCGAGTTCAACTCCCTCGGCGAAGAGTGTAGCGGGCCGAAACCGCCTGCGCTGAAGAGAATCTCGGCGAAACCGCTCGAACACCGAGGCGCCCCCGCGGATCCATCGCCGTACAGGGATATTCACCTTCGGAAACGCCGAAAGCCCCCGACCGTGGTCGGAGGCTTTCGCGAATGATGTTCCGGCGGTGTCCTACTCTCCCACACCCTGTCGAGTGCAGTACCATCGGCGCTGGTGGCCTTAGCTTCCGGGTTCGGAATGGGACCGGGCGTTTCCCCACCGCTATAGCCGCCGTAACTCTATGAAACTATCCACACACCACACACACAAACTCGATCACCGAGTCATTGTTGTGTTGCAGTGTCTGTGTGTTGTTTCAGATACCGCACAGTGGACGCGTAGCTTCTTCGTTGGTAAGTCCTCGGCCG
>NZ_JBFAHG010000008.1:0-383757 GCF_040654065.1 Nocardia sp. NPDC050793 | reverse complement strand
TCTGTATTCCCTTCAAACCCCGGGGTCCCATTTGGGGGCCGGGGTTCGTTATCCCGCCCGGGGGGGGGCGCGCGCCCGGCGCCCCCCCCCCCCGCCCCGCCTCACCCACCGATGGTGAGTTGGCGGTCGTGGAAATCGAAGTGCCGCACTGGATACCGGTAGACGTCTTCGATGGTCATCACCGGCGTGAAGAACGGGTACCCGAACACCATGTGGAACAGCAATTGCTCGTTCGTCCACCGAGTGCCATGGGTGGGCCGCTCGAAGCCTTCATCGGTGCAGGAGTCGACCAGCTCGTGTAGACGCCGCCGCGCTCCCTCGAACTCGGCGGCGATCGCACATCGATCCACGGCCGGCTTGGTCATCCTTCGCCTCGGTGTCGACTTCGATTGTCGTCCTGCTGACGCGGGTGAACAAGGCGACGGGCAGGGATGTGTCCGGGTCGAAGCTCGGCTATATGCCGATGGCCGAACGCTTCGCCCGCCAGCAGCTGCATGCGCCCCTCGTCGCCAGCGAAATGCACCTGCACGGTGATTCTTGCGGGTGCGGTGTCACCGTGCGTGCCGGAGCGGAATGCAGAAGTCGCCACACGCGAGCGCGGGGGTCGCGCCGACCGGGAAACCGCTGTGCCGGGCCGCGTCGTGGCTTACCGTCGGATTTGTGTGACTTGCCCGGTCCAGTGAGTAGGGGAGACCGGGCCGTGAGTACCGCTGATGATCTCGACGACGCCTTCACCGATCGCCCGTGTGCGCACGCCATCGGATGAGGCTGTGCTGGGCGTTTTCGTCGTTCGTTTCACACGGAGGAGGACCGCTGTGACCGTCCAGATCGGTTGGCTACGCAAACTTCTCGATGAGGCCGACGGTGCCCCGGCCGAGGTTCCCGTCGATGGTTTCGGTTTCGGTGACGGGCTGCGGGTCCTGTTCCCGGACGGCGTGCTGCGCTTCGGGCACGATGGCGCGGCAACCCGCGAAGCAGTGGGCACTGCCCGTGTCCCCTTCTGCGAGACCGCGGCCGCGCTCACCCTCCAGATCGCCCCGGACGACAGCTCGGCCGCGCTGGAAATGCGCCTGCCCGGACCGGGGGCACCCGCACATCTGCTGGCTCGATGCCTCGGCTTCGAACTGCCTGTGCTGCCGTGTCAGGTGCTGGAGCGGGTCGACATCCGACTCGACGGGGCCGCCGGCGCGTCGCTGGAGGCCAGTGGCCTCGGGACGGTCGTGCGGATGCATGCGAACGATCAGCGGGTGTTCACGGTCGAGGCGGATGGCTGGCATGTGGTGTGCACCCACACGCCGGTGCCACTGACCCAGCTGGCGGAGCTGGGCTCTATCGAGGTGGTGCGCGGTGTGCTGCCCGACCCGCTCGCCACCGAGCTGCCACCGGGCAGCTGGCTACTGCTGCCCGCCGCGCCGACCCGCCCACGCAGGATGCTGGTGCCACTGGCCGCACCCCGCGGGGAGGTCGTACTCGATCCCTCCCGAGTGGACGGCCTCGGGAGGACGCTGCCGGTCGCGCAGCCGCGGGCACACCGCAGCGGGTTCGTGCACCCACCGGTCAGGGCGGTCGCGACCGCCGACGGGTTCGCCCTGCTCGCGGGCACCGGTTCCGGCTCCGAGCGCGGCAACGGCCGCTGGGCGCTGACCATCGGCGAGGATGGCGCGGTCGCCGACGTCACCTACGATTACGACCCGCTGATGATCAGCGGGGCGCTCGGGCTGCTGAACGCTCAGTCGCCGTACAAGACGATCATCGGCGGCGTCCTGATGTTCTCGTTCAAGGGCGCGAAGTCGAGCTTGTACGGCACCGGCGCGGGCGCGTACGTGGTGCCGGAGTCGGGGGCGGCGAAGCCGTCGTTCTTCGGCTACGCCGGGATCGGCGGCAACCCGGGCATCGGCATTCCCGCCATCCGATTGACCGGCGTGGCAGTCGGTTTCGGCTGGAACAGCCGTATCAGGGTTCCCGCGGTCACCGAGCTGGACGACTTTCCGTTCGTCAAGGCGCTCAGTGACCCGGCGTCGATCGGCGGCGAGACCGAGGATCCGGTCGAGATCCTGCGCACCCTCACCCTCACCGCCAATCCGTGGATCACGGCGAAGGACGACGAGCTGTGGGTGGCGGCCGGGCTGGGGTTCACCCTCGCAGAGCTGATCGAGGGCCGGCTGTTTGCCCTGGTGCAGACCGGCGAGGAGCTGACCATCGCCCTGATGGGCACCGGCGCCGCCGACCTACCCAAGGGAGCCGGGCGCAAGTACGCCCGGATCGGCGTCGGTCTGAGCGCGGTGATCAAACCCAAGCAGGGTGAGCTGGCATTCGACGCGGGTCTCACCAGCGATTCGTACCTGCTCGACCCGAATTGCCGGTTGCGTGGCGGGATCTCGCTGCGAACCTGGTTCGGGCCCAGCCCGTACGCGGGCGACTTCGTCTTCTCCGTCGGCGGGTTCCACCCGAACTACCGTGCGCCGAAACAGTATCCGGCGCAGCCGCGGGTCGGCTTCGATTGGGACTTGACCGGTTCGGTGACCATCTCCGGCAACGCCTACCTGGCCGTCACCGCGGGCGCGGCGATGGCGGGCGGCGGGTTGGCCATCCGGTTCCACTCCGGCGTCGTGCGGGCTTGGTGCACGGCGCAGGTCGATGCGCTGATCCAGTGGAAGCCGTTCTACTTCGACGTAGGCCTGAAGGTGTCCATCGGGGTGTCCGCTTCGGTGAAGATCATCTTCGTCCGCATCACCATCACCGTGGAAATCGGTGTGCACCTGGAAGTCTGGGGTCCACCGACCGGCGGCACGGCCAGGATCAAGCTGTGGTTCATCTCGTTCACCATCAACTTCGGTAACGGCCGCGCAGGGGCCAGCAACGAGCTGGATTGGCCTGGGTTCAGCGCACTGCTGCCGCCGGCGGAGAACAACGTGCGCGTGCTGCCGGGCGCGGGCCTCCTCGTCGAGAAGCACCCCGCCACCCGCACCCTCGCGAACGACTATTGGGAGGTATCGGCAAGCGGATTCACCTTCACCACCGACACCACAGTGCCGCTGACCAAGATATTCCTCGGCACCGCGACAGCACCCGCGGAATCGGGTAGCACGGTGAACCTGCGGCCCACCCGGTGGCGCGGCGTCACCAGCAACCAGCGGGTGAAACTCACCCTCGACGGCGCCGCCCGCGACCTCGGCGAATGGTCACGGGCCAAACGCACCGCCACCGTCGCCGCCGAACTGTGGGGCTCCCGCGGTTCCGGCAGCTTGCCCAGCGACGGCAACCACGTGGTGCCCGATCAGCTGCTGGGCGCCGCGATGACCTCGCCTGCACCGCGGCACGGCACCTCCACCGGATTCATCGACCAGGAGGCGATCGCATTCGACCCGGTCGACCCCGACGGCGCGCAGCCTCTGGACCCGAACGCAGGCCCGGTCGGCGCCCTTCCCACACGACCGGGCGGTGTCATCGCCACCATCGCCGCCACGGTCGCGGCCACCGAGCAGACGGCCGCGCGCCAGCGCCTCGCCGGGCAGCTCACCGCGCTCGGCTTCGACCTCGGCGCCCTCGACAACAACCTGTCCGGTTACGCCCGGGCCTGCCAGACGGCATTCACCGCCGAACCGATGCTGGTGTCCGCCAACTGAATCCGCTCCCTCCAGCGCCCGCCGAGAACAGGGGAACCTTCGCCATGCCGACAACCAGTCATCGCACCCGATTCTTGGACCACCGGATCCCGTCGCTCTACGCGGGCCAATACCTGATCAGCGTCGAACAGAACATCGACACCGTCGCCACCCTGACGACCCGGCAACAGCACTTCGGCGTGCGCGGGCCGCGATTCTCCTTGGGCGGCTCCGAGATCCACGGCTGCTACCCGGTGCCGGGAGCCGTCGGAAAGTACAGCCAGATCCTGCCGCACATCACCCTCGACGCCGCCGGCCTGCCTTGGGCGCGGCTGCTCGGTTCGTCCGGCGACGGCGTCCCATGGGTGGCGCTGCTGTTGTTCCGTGAAGGTGAACTGCCCGAGGACCCGCAGGCAGTCGGCGAAGTGACCGTGTCCACGGTCCGGCAACTGCTCGACCGCGCCGCCGGGCCCGGGAAACCGCCGACGATCACCGACGGGTCACTGATGGACGGCGAGGCCGAATTGGCCTGCAGCAGCATCCTCGTGCCCGCGAACGTGTTTGCCACGATCCGCCCGACCGTCGCCGAACTCGCGCTGCTCGCCCACATCCGGGAGGGCGGGCCGCCCGACGCCGATCACGTGCGCGGCACCGACCCCGAACCGCAGCTCTCCGACCTCAACGCCACTGTCGTCAGTAGCCGATTCCCGGCCGCGACCGCGGGCAGGCATGTCGCGCACCTGGTTTCACTGGAAGGGATGCATCAGTACCTCACCGGCACTCCACCGAGCGAGGGCCTGCGCCTGGTGACGCTGCACGCGTGGGCATTCGAGACGCTGCACGACACCGGCATCGGGTTCGGCGACCTCGTGCAGCACCTGGCCGCCGAACCCGATCTGGCGCTGCGGGTTCCGCTGGCCAGCGGATCCGCCGACGGCGATGCGATCGAACGACTGCGTTCCGGCGCCACCGCCATGGCGCAGCGTCTGGAATCCGGTGAGCGCAGCGTCAGCTTCTACCGCGGCCCACTCACGGCCGACCCCGCCCAGCGCCTGCCCGCCCCCGCCGCGCCCCGGCTCGAGTCCGCTGGGGAAGCTCTCATCTACTTGAAGCAGTGGGGGATCTTCGACACCGGCTACGCCAGCGCGTTCAGCCTCGGTCGCACCCTCGCGCTGGCTGATGCCCCGTTCCGGGACCGGCTGCTGGAATTCCGAAAAGTCGCGCGCCGCGCCGCCCGCCGGATCGGTGCGCATCCCGACCTGATCGCCGGACGCAGCGTCGAAGCCGCGGGCCGAGCGGTGCTGGAGAACCAGGCACGCCACGCCTTCGACCAGTTGCTCGAGACGCGGCTGTCCGGTGCGCTCGGCCGCAGCGGCGCCGACCTGGCCGCCGCCCCGATCCGCCCCGCCGCGCGGGCGACGCGCGGCAACGGCGCGCTGACGGCCGCCGGCCTGCGCGCCACTGTCGCACAGGCCGAAACGCGCGCGGTGTTGCGGGCCGCCGTCGCCGAGGAACTCGATCCGGTGCAGGAATGGCTGAATCGGCTTGTCGCGCTGGAGATGCTGCCGTTCGAGCATCTGGTGCCCGACCCACGCATGCTGCCACCGGAAAGCATCCGCTTCTTCTACGTCGACGAAGGGTGGCTGCGGGCCGCGGTAGACGGCGCACTCAGCGTGGGCGTCGGCCACGCTCTCGATGCCGACCTGAACACGCTGGCCCTCGAGGTCAGCGCGACTCCCGCGTGCGGGGTGCTGATCCGCTCCGCTCTCGTCCCGAACTGGCCGCGCACGATCTACAGCGCCTTCCGCGGCGAGCAACAAATCGCACCGAGCAGGCAGGCGAATTTCGGCAACGGCGTCCTGCTGCTGCTCTACCCGGAGGTCATCGACACCTTCACCATCGCGGAACCGCCACAAGGCCTGTACTTCGGCGTCGGCGACGTCGGCACCATCCAAATGCGTTGGCTGACCGGCAATATCGGCTCGCCCATAGACGACGGGGAGTTCCCCGAACCGGCTGGGTTCGGACGGTTCCTGCGCCCGTCCGGCGACGTGCTCGACATCGAGAACAAGCTGCTGCCCGAACTGGCCGCCGCGCACGGCATGTCGACGCTCTCGCCCGCTCAGTTCGCGCTGCAGATGATCCGAGCCCCGCAGATCCAGACTTTCGACCGTTCCTGACCCGATCCCGATCCTCCCGAAGGGGTACGCCCATGCCCAACGACACGCTCGTCGTCCCGGTCGAGGTCGCGGCTTTCGCGGTCAACGCGCAGACCCGCGACACCGACGGCACCTACGTCATGCAGCGCTGGATCGCCAATTTCGTGCCGTTCGTCGAGATCAACGCCGCACCCGAACCACAGCCGTTCTCCGGTACCGAGCCGTGGGGCGGCGATGCCTCCAGGCTCGGTGTGTATGTGCAGTGGCAGCTGCCCGAGGCTCTCACGCAGGGTCGCCAGGACGAAATCACCGGCGAGATAGGCGATTTCCCACTGGTGCCCAACCGCTGGCTGGTGACGCGGCGCTCGAATGGCGGTGTGCGCGCCTGGATCGTGCACAGCGACTTCCTGCACCCGCAGCAGGGTTCGGTGTCCTATCTGGACCCACACACCGAGAACGCCACCGCGACCAAGATCGGCAAACTGGTGGAGCTCACCACCGGCAGCCCGTGGCAGGAGCCGGGCGGCACCCAGTTCCTCACCGCGCTCGGGCCCGGGCTGCTCACGTTCTCGGTGTTCCAGCCCTACAACAAGAACGTCTTCTCCATCCACGATGCCCTCGCCGATATCGACGGCGACGACCGGCTCAGCTACCACGTCGTCGGCTGGTATTCCGACCCTGAGGCCGACATCCTCGTCGCCGGGGAGAACGCGGAAATCCCCTTCCCCGAATTGATGTCGAGCCTGGAGTGGAGTCTGGCCGCGACCTTCGGCTCCCCACGTCGCTCGGTGTACTCCGGTAGCGCCCTCGGGATCGACTGGCGCCCGAACGACGGTGTCTACCCATCCGATAGTCCGCGCGCCGCCGAGATCGCCGTAGCCATCGGCAACAGCACCGCCGAGGCGGCCGGTGTGCTCCAAGAGCAGTCGGGCGGCACCAGCTCGCTGAGCGAAGACGCGGCCCGGCTCTACAGCGCGTTCACCCTCGGCGTGCTGAACGAGTACGACCGTGCCGACGGCGAGTTGTTCCCCGACCGTGCCGCGCACCGCTCCGGATTCGGCCCCGTCCCAGGCGGGTTCACCTGGCGGGTGGTCGATCGCGGCGGCGAGGAAGCGCGTGCCGCGCTGTCGGCCGACGAACGGGCCGCCGAAAAGGCCCGCGCCGCCGACGTCGTCGCCGAACTCAACACTGCCCAACGCGAACTCGACGAGAAGGAACGCGAACTCGCCGACCTCCAGCAGCGCCTGCATGTGCTGTGGTCGCTGTCGCAGGAGCCGAATCAGCCGGACTTCTTCGCCACCCGCATAGACCGCGAACTCGATCCGAGCAATCCGGCGTACACGGCGGGCAAAACCGCCGCACTGGCCGCCGAGGTTGCGGCCATGCGCAACGAAATTCCCTGGGCGACAACCGCCGACGCGCTCGCCACCCGCGCGGCCGACTACGCCGCCCAGCACGGCCTACGGTCCACGCTGCAACTGCAACGCTCTCCTGAGGAGCCCTTCGAGCAGCACGCCGACCCGGTGTTGATGCTGGCAGGCGCCAACCTCAACGCGCCACTGACCCGCGGTTCGGACCTGCCGTGCCGGGTGGCCGAACGCCTGATCACGGCGATCGGCTCCATCACCGCCACCACGGTCGCCGACCTGGTGAATGACGTGAACGTCACCGGCCTGCCCGGTCCGATGCGTGCCCTGGTCACCGAGTTCTTCATCATCGACCAGGCCCGCAAGACCGGTGTCGGCCTCGGCGGCGCCACCGGGACACTGCCCGAATACGGTACCGCCCCGTGGCGTCAGCCCTGGCAGCCGCTGTATCTCATGTGGGAGGCCGAATACACCGCGATCCCGTTCGTGGAGGGCACCGCCGAACGCTGGCGCTTCGACGGCACCCGCTACCGCTGGCAGGGCGAGGGAACACTGAAGGCCGCCGTCACCGTCAGCGGCCGCCAAATGCTGGCACCCCTCAGCGGCTATGACCAGGAAGGCAAACTCGACAGCTACGCCAACGGCCGCGATGACCTGCCCGAACCACTGCTGCACGGGCTGCGCGAGCAATTGCACAGCCTCGACCAGCTGTCCCAGCGCCTCGATGGGCTCAGCGCCACCGTCGGCCAGCGAATGTCCGGAGGCAACCGCACACCCAGCGGTGCCATCGGCGATCTGATCGGCTCCGGCGTCGGCCCGGCCCCGGACCCCGGGCCCCAACCGGTGTTCGAATGGGACGACTGGGAGGACTCGGATTTCCAGGAACTCCGTTCCGGGCACCTGATGTTCACCCGGCTGTCGGTGGTCGACCGGTTCGGCCGCGCGGTCAACCTCATCGACAACCCGCTGCACTTCGACAGGCTGCGCAAACCCCGGTCCATGACCCCCGACCACGCCGTCGGCGAAATCCAGACCGACCGCTACGTGGAACTCGGTCCGCGACTGCTGCAACCGGCCAAGCTGCGATTCGACTTCTTGTCCGCCACCGCCGATTCCGATGTCGAACTCAGCGCGGGCGCCAACCCGATCTGCGCGTGGCTGGTGCACAACCGCCTCGATCGCGCGCTGGCGTGCTACGACCCGGAGGGCAAGGCGCTGGGCGATCTGCGAGTCGTGCTGTCCCCGAACGGGCAAAAGGTCGTCGAATGGACCCCGCTGCCCGAATCGCCGGTCCTGGAATTCGACCAGCTCGCCACGAACCACCCACACGCACACCACTTCCTGGCCGCGATCAAACAACGCGGACCGGCGGTGTTCGACGCAGTCCGCAAGCTGATCGACGACACCATCACCCTCATCGACCCGGACGGCCCAGAGGACAAAAGCCTCGGCTTCCTACTCGGCCGCCCACTGGCCCTGGTCCGGGCCCGCCTCGACCTGCGGCTGTGCGGTCCTGTGCGCACCGACGTCACCTGGCAGCAGGTACTCAGCCCACCGACCCCGAATATGCCGGGCTATCGCTGGAACGTCCGCCTCGGCGAAGCGTTGCAAACCGACGACGGCCTGGTCGGCTACATCCTCGACGAGGACTACAACCATTTCGAGACAGTGGTCACCCCGAGCGGCAACCACGGCGGCTACCTGCGCCCCATCGGCGACGGCGACCGCATCAAGCTCGCCTTCGCCAACGACAGCACCGCCACCCTCACCGTGCTCGCCGATCCACGCGCCGCCGTACACGCCACGACCGACATTCTCCCGGTCGAATCTGTGTTCATCCCACAGCGATTCACCGACGCCGCACTGGCCGAGATGGCGGTTGCATTCCGTGCTGGGCCGCTGCTGATCGGTACCACCGATCAGGGCGCGGCCATCCTGCCGCAGCCGGCCACCGTGACCGGCACATGGTCGTGGGCCGAACAGGTCGGCACCGAGTGGGCGCAGCTGCCGATCACGGCACCCGACCCGACCTCGCTCCCGATCGGCGACGACCACGAAATCCGTTCGGGATTCCTGGTGTTGAGCGACGCCGCCGAACACAGCCGCATTCCTGGCAACCAGCTGGGAGCACGCTGACCGCGACCGACCCGCAGCACCACGCCACCGAAACGATCGCTTCGGCCGCACCCCACCACGACACGACACGACACGACAGCATGCCACGCATCCGACGCTTACCCCTCCGACAAGCGAGGAGCCGCCGATGACCACGATCCCGCAGTACACCGCGACCACCGACGGCTCGATCACAAGCGACCCACCGCTGACCTTCGACCTCAACACCACTCCCGACCCGGTTCGGGTCTCACCGGCGTCCGGTGACCCGCAACGCGCCGATTTCGTTCTGGTGGGCAGCCGCCGCGGCCCGACCACTATCGAATGCCGCAAGGTCACCGTCGTGGTACCCACCGGCGAGAACTCTCCCGACCTGACCCCGGACCTCGCCAGCGCCTCGGCACAGATCAGCCTGGCCGATTGGACGCCGACCACCAACACCGCCGACAAAACCATCACCTTCACTTCCGCCTCCGGTTCCGCCGAGATCGGCCGCGACGAAGGCGTCACCGTGCAGTTGATGGGAATGCGCATCAATAGCGTCGTCGGCACCGCACTGCTGCGTCTCGAAGTCGAGTGGCGGGAAGCCGGATCCGACGACCAGTGGGAGACCGGCATCACCACATTCGACATCGGTAAGTTCCCGGCCGAGTTCGACCTCGTCGGTTTCATGGCCGAAGAGTTGGTCATCGACAACGGCGGCTCGGCCGAACTCAACTGGGAGGCCAAGGGAGTGTCTTCCCTGCGGTTGCTCTACGACGCCGCTGATGTCAACGTCATGAACCTGACCACGTACACGGTCAAGCACTTAGCCAAGACCACCGTCTTCTACCTGCGTGCGACAGTGCAGGTCGGCAACAACACCGTCGAACGTGTGCTCTCGACCACCGTCACCGTTCGAGTGCCTGACATGGAGATCGGAAACCTGCGGGTAGTCGGTTCACTGATGGTGGATTGGCCCAGCAGGCTCATCGTGGGAGGGCTGATCGGAGAAGACCCCGCACACTCCGCGCGGAACATGCTGGACGGCAACCTCGAAACCTACTATCTGAGCGAGTCCGGAGGTAACCCGAGCTACGGCGGCACGGTGAAAATCGACTTCGGCAGCCCACGGCCCATCCGCGATATCCACATCTATCTCGGAACTCCCGACGGCGCCCACCTGCCAAGTAGGTTCAACGTGCAACATTCCCTCGACGGCCATGGCTGGCGGCCCCTGATCTCGGAAATCACCCCGACGCCCGAGGCGCATTGGACGTCGGACGAAGACGTGATGATGCGCATCGTCCAGCTGTATGTCGAGAATCCGTCCTCCAGCATCGCTGTTCGACAGTTCCAAGCCGGGCAACCGAGGCTGCAAATCGGCGGCGCCGAAGCCGGATTCGGCATCCCGGTCACCGCGCATCGAGGCATCACCGAGGGGTGACGAACAGATCATCCCGCGCGGCTCACCTGGGCTCGGCAGGCGCGCTCGACCACGCTGCGGCGTTGTAGGCAGTGTGGATCGAATGCCGCCCACGGGAGCCGAAATACCCAGCAGCACAACGAATGAGGAGCCCGGCTGATGAGCACTACCATCCCGCAATACACCGCCACCACTGCCACGACCACCGACGGCGCGGTGGCCAACACCTCCCCGCTGCATTTCGACCTCAACACCAATCCCGACCCCGTCCGAGTCTCGCCGTCGAGCGGTGACCCGCAACGCGCGGACATCGTTCTGGTGGGCAGCCGCCGCAGCGCGACCGCGATCGAATGCCGCAAGATCACCCTCACCGTCCCTACCGGCAACAACTCACCCGATCTCACCCCGGACCTTACCAGCGCCTCCGCCCAGATCAGCCTGCCCGATTGGACTCCAACCACCAACACCGCCACCAAAACCATCACCTTCACCCCCGCCTCCGGCCACGCCGAGATCGGCCGCGACCAAGGCGTCACCGTGCAGTTGATGGGCATGCGCATCAACACCGAAATCGGCAGCGCGCCACTGCGTATCGACCTCGAATGGCGGGAAGCCGGCCTCGACGACCCGTGGGAAACCGGCACCACAATATTCGACATCGGTAAGTTCCCCCCGAACTTTCACCTGGCCAATTTCATTGCCGAACCACTGATCATCGACAACAACGGCTCGGTCGAACTCAACTGGGAAGCCAGCGGAGCCTCCTCGCTGCGACTGCTCTACGACACCGCCGAGGTCAACGTCCTGAACCTGACCACCTACCCGGTCAACAACGTGACCCACACCACCGTGTTCTACCTGCGCGCGACCGTCCAGGTCGGCAACAACACCGTCGAACGCACCCTGTCGACCACAGTCACCGTCCGCGTCCCTGACCTCGAGGTCAGCAACCTCACGGTGCTCGGTGCACTCACCATGGCGAAACCCTGGACCACGAGCGTGCCATTCTACCCAGGTGTCGACCCCCTCTACCCACTGGAGAATATGTTGGATGGAGACCTCGAAACGTATTACAAGGGCCAGCACGTCGTGGGCCCAAACGGCCCGCAAATAGATTTCGGAAGAGTGGCCGACATCGATGCCATCGATATCTATTTCGGCGATCCGAACGGCAGATACCTACCGCCGGCCGGGGAAGTGGTTACGTCCGTCGACGGCACGAATTGGCTGACACGGGGCGTATTCGAAGAAGGCCAGCGCGAGCTGCACGTGTCCTTGCCCTCGAGCGTGCCGGTGCGATATATCCAACTGAAATTCACCACCTATACAGCCAATACTCTCGCCATTCGATCGTTCCAGGTTGCGCCGCCGCCAGTACCGTTGCGAGTCACCAGCCAAGTCGCCGAGTTCGGCGTCCCGGTAACCGCACATCGCGGTGTCACCGAAGGCTGAAAGTCCTCCGCCACGACATCCTCGCCGGGTACGAGACCGAAGACCAAGCTTCGCGCATTCACGGGTCGGCTGAAGCGGACGGCATGTGAAGCGGAAACTGTTGCGCAGCAAGCCCGAAATCTGCCGACTGAGCCCAACCGGGGCAGTCTGGCCGATCAGGAAGCGCGCGTCCCAGCACGAGCGCAGTCGAGTACATCGTTGGGGAGCCGACCGACGCTGTCGCCGTCGGTGTCACCGCCGCACGGTAGCGTGCCGAACCAAGCAGTCCTTCGCCTGTGTGGCTGGTTCTCCCAGCCGTCGCAGGCTCGTCGGACTTGCCCTGACTCTCGTACCGGCACAGAACATTTCGCTACCAGGAAGATCTATGGCCCTGCATTCCGCCGCCAGTCGCTATTTCGGTTCCGCCGTCTCCACTCGGGTGACCGATGCCATCGATGACCACCTGCTCGACCACTGGGTGGGCGACCGCGGCCACCTTGTCGACGCCCATCTGGCGCTCAACTACCCGTACTTCGGAGCGATCGACAAGTCGCTGAGCGGATTCGTCATCCTCGACGACGAAGGTGACGACTACACCCTGCTGGATCTCCGCGGCACCGGCCGGGTGTGGTGGCAGGACCACGAAACCCGGGAATTGGAGCTGTGTTTCGACTCCTTCGACGACTGGCTCGCCTGCCAGGAGGAGCTCGGCCGCGCGGAGCAGGACGATGCGGACGACCGCTCGCCCCGGGATATTCGCAACTCCTTCCGGCCGCACTCACCCACCCTCGATGAGGAACCGACCCCCGGCAGCGCCGAACTGGCGGAGCGCTATCAATGGCTGATGTGGCTGCTGGCCCGGCCGCTGCTGCACGACGGGCAGCCCATGCAGGACGCCGAGGATCTGGCGTCCAACGCCGCCGGGCACTTCTCGCACCTGTGGGACGACGGTGCCCGCAAGGATTTCGAGGCGGAATTGCCGCTACTGCACCGGGATCCGCATCTGGCCATCTACTGGCTGCTGCACACCAGCCTGCTCGCCAACGACGCCGACCGTGCTCGGGTGCTCGATGAGATCGCTCGCGCCGAGTCGCGCCCCGAACTGCTGGACGCCTTCGTCGAGGTCTTCGGCGCACTGGCGATCGACGGCACCCTGACCGCCGTCACGGACTTCCGCATCCGCCGCTCACTGCTGCTGAGTTACCTTGCCCCCGACGACGACTCCCGCGCGCAGGCCGCGCTCACCGCCCTGGAGATGGCCCCGGACCACCAGCCACTCGGCCGTGCGAGCTGGATCATCCACGGGCTCGAGAGCGCGACGTTCAGCGTCGAGCGAGTGCTCGAGACGCTGGATCGTGTGCCCGACACCACGGGCACGGCGCTGCTGCGCGCCGATACGGACCGGCGAGCCGGCCGCGACCACAGCCCGGCCGCCGACACCCTCGTGCGACTGCTATCCGCCTCCACCTGCGACTGGCAGACCCGGGTATGGGCACTGTCGACGGCCCTGCCGCTGGTGCGCGATGGCGTGGCACTGGCCGAGGCGGCACGGGACCTGCTCACCAAGGATCCGTACAGTCGCCCGTGCCTGACCGCCCTGCTGCGGGCACACGAACTGTGCGGAGCCGAGCCGGTGCTCTCCCGCACGGAACTCGACCAGCGAGTCACCGCCGCCGAATCCTCGGCTCACTATCTGGTGCAGTTGCGCGAACAAGAGTGCGACCATGCCGCGTTGCTGGACGGGATCGACCGGCCCGAGCTGGCCGACGTTGTCGCACAACGGATTCTGCTGCGTGCCGACCTCGACAAAGCTCCGGCCGAAGCAATCGGGTGGGCGCTGCGCACCACCCTCGACGGCACCCGGGCCGATCGCGCCGAACTGGCCGCCATTGGTCTGGGACAACTGCCCGCGGAGGACCGCACGCAGATCGTCGGGGAACTGCGGGTGGATGCCGCCGACAGCCCCCTCGTGCCTGTCTTGATCCGGCTGCTCGAGCACACGCCGGAGCCCCACGCCTCGGACATTCTCGGCGACATGCAGGTCGACGATCTGAAAGAGACCGTCTGCGCGGCTCTGGCACCGGTTGCCCATCAGCCGCCGGTCTTCGACGAACTGATGCGGTTGACCGCGCTGCCCGCACCCGGCAGCACCGTCGAAGCGCTGTGGAATCAGCTGTTCGACGCGTCCGAGGAAGACAGCACGGTGCGGCGGCTCTCGCCGGAGCAGGCCGGGCGCGCTGCCGCCGCCATGATCGATACCGTGCTGACGCATCCCGCCATCGGCGCGCGCAATGCGGCGGGGCATCAGCTGTACCGGTTCGATCACCGGGGCGCGCAGGACTATCTCATCGCGGCACTCGACGAGTACGGGCAGCGCTACGCCGAGTCGGACCCGGCCGACAGCCCGGTGCTCAGCCACGGACAGACCCTCGACAGCCAGCTCGAGGATGTCGTCGCCAACCTGTACTCCGCCGTGCGCGCCATGGACACCACCACCGCGCGCACAGCGCTCATCGAGCGCCTGTTCACCGAGCGACGCAGCATCTGGCGCATGGGAAACGCGATCGGCAAGATCTTCTCCGCCGAGGTGCACCGCGAGGTGATGCGGGCGCTGCGCGACCGCCGTGACGCCCGCGCCGCCGGGCACTACGCCAATGCGCTCGCCGATCATGTCGGGCAGCGCTCGACCAAAGTGGAACTGCTGCAAGAGATCGTCGACTGGCCGACGCCCGTGGACGAGACCGATCAGCGCGTCTTCGCCTACGCGCTCATCATCGGCGTGGTGGCCGCCATGGAAGCCGAATCCTTCGATCTGGTCCGCGCCGCGCACGCCCGCCTCGAGGCCATTCCGGTCACGCCTGCCGAACCCGACAGCCTGGCTCGCGGCCGGGACTGGACCAACCCGCTCGATACCGACGACCTGCGCACCCGCCTGGCCGCGGTGTTGTCGGGGGAGGCCGACTCGCGGCGCAACGCCCTGCTCGAGCGTGGTGCGCGGGCACGGGGCGCGGGACGACCGCTCACCAAGATCAGCGACGACGACCTGTCCGTACTGGCAGGCACCAGCCTGCGGCGACGTCTGCTCAGCGATCCGGCCACCGGCCGGGTGTGGTTCCTCGACTCGGAGGGCGATATTTTCGCCTTCGACGGTTTCGGCATGTCCGAAGCCCCGTTCCTGCCGACCCCGATCGGCTACGGCGCTCTGCGGGAGTTTCTGGGGCAGACGACCGAACAGTCCGAGCGCACCCTGCTGTGGACGGCAGCCCGCGACGAATTCGTCGAACTGGTCCGCTATCTGGACCGGATCGTGTACCGATGGGGTGTCAACAATGGCCGTTTCGACACTATCGGCCTGGCCTTCCCCGATGCGTCCGCCGCCGAAACCGCTTTCGCCGCAATGAAAGCCACGAGCGTCGCGGCGAAGTACACCGAATCCGATCCGTGGTATCTGCCGGGGCGCGCCGCGATCCAGCGCACCTTCGCCCGCGCCGACGGCGAGTCCGAGTACCTGATGGCGTTCGACCGGCTCCTGTTCGCGGTGGATCCTGCGGCCGCGGCGGCGCACGAGCGCCGGGAGCTCGAGCTGTACCGCGACGGCGCGCGGCTGTCGTGTCTGGAGTCGGTGAGCTGGGACGGCTATCGACTGCGCACCGAGCTCACCGTCGCAGGGTGGGTTCGCGCGCGCATTCGCAATGACGCGCAAGACCCCGCCTGGCATGTGACCGCACTCGCCGAGATCGCGGAATACCTGGTGGCACAGGGATTCACCACGCACTCGCCCGGACTGGCAGGCTTCCGCGCGGAAGTCGGCGCGCCCGCTTCGGACGCGGAGATCGACGCGCTGGAAGCCGAGCTCGGCGCCCCGCTCCCCGAAAGTCTGCGCACCCTCTGGCAGCACGTCGGCCACGCCGAGTGGCGGGTCGGCGACATCGGCATGCGCCTGCTCGGTCCCGCCGAGGTGCGCCGCGAGCTGCCGCGCACGCGGGCGGCCGGACGGGAGTACACGGCCACGCTGCGCGGTGAACGCAAACAGGAGTGGGAGCCGGTGCTCTCGACCCTGAGCCCACTGGTGCTGGAACTCGACGGCACCATCGACACGGTGTTCGCCGAGGTAGCCGCCCCGCGCACGGACGACCGGGTATTCGCCCATCTGGGTCGGCATCCGGCCGAGGCGTGGTGGGAACGGTCGCTGTCGTGGATCCTCGCGACCTCGTTCCTGAGCCAGTTCGCCGACCGGCTCGAACGGGCCGTGCCCGAGATCATGATGCTGTCCGGGGGTCAACGGCGCGGGCCCGAGCTCATCCGCCGATATTTCGAGGCCACCGGGTCGCACGGTACGAAGTTCTGGGAGATCGTCACCGATCCCGGTCTCGACGTGGTCGCCACCCGGTACGGCAAGGTCGGTACCGAAGGCACCGTATCGGTCAAGCGCTGCGGCGATCCGGGCAAGGCCGCCGCGCACGCCGCGAAAATGATTGCCGCCAAGGAGAAGAGCGGATATCGGGAAAGCGCCGACTGATCGGCACCGTACCGCCGCGCGGCATCAGCCGAGCATCTTGCGTGCGAAACCGGTGTCGGCGAGTTCGTCGACACCGGACACGGCCTAGCCGCCGAGCGGACGAAGACCGATGATCGTGCGTCGGGCGGCGTAGATGTAGTGACCGTTGCCCTTCGCGCTGAGCTCGCCCTCGCCCGTGATGGCGTCGGGATCGGCGTGGACCGCGAGGAATGGTATGTCCCAGGTGATTTCGCCGGTTCGGAGGTCGACAGCCCACAGGCCGGTGGCATCGGTGAGGATGGCGAAATGACCGTCCCAGCCGTGCACCGCGCCGAAGCGTTCGGTATTCCTACGCCAAAGACGTTGCCCGGTGCGCAGATTAACCCCGGTCGCAGTAAGAGTCGCGGGATCGTGGAGGAGGGCGACGTCACCGAGCACAGCCGTCGCGGTGCCTCGGTTCGCGCCACCGCCGTTGCGGTCGGGGCCGTTCTGCACGAGGTCGGTATCGGTCCACCGGACGGTTCCGTCACGGCGATCGTAGGCGCCATCGGCCAGCAGGACGGGGATCGTCGCGTCGGCGGGCCTGTCGAACGTCAGATCGTGCACGCCCTCGCCGTTGGTCGCGACGAGTGCGCGTCCGGTGCGGTCCAAGATCTCGGCGCCGACAGGCGAATATCCGGCGCACCCGGTGTGGTCGTGCAGGACGAGGGCGTCGAAAGTCTGAGTGATGCGGGAACATCCGTGCAGTTGCGCGGTCCATGTCGGATCGCCGCCGCCCAGGTCGAAACCGGCGACGTCGGCGCCGAGGGCCAGCACACCCTGCCCGCGCGAGACGTCCAAGGCGTCGGAAGACAGGTCCTCCCACAAGGTGCCCATCGCGAACGCCCTGGTCCAGTAGGCGTCCGGATCCGCGAGCGTCCCCGCGTGGACCCGCACGTCGTCGGACTCGACATCGCCCTCCGCGATGTAGACGCGATCGTCGGCCGCCGCGAGCGCGAAAACGAGCCAATCGGTGGGTGTGCGGGTGATCGCTCCGCTGGCGACGTCGTAGCCGACCAGGGCCGGTACCTCAGCCATCGGGGACGTGAAGCACACGACGTCGCCGTCGACCGGAGTTCCCGCGCACCCGCCGAGCTCGCCCGCGGGAGCCCGCCAGCGCGTCGCGCCTGTCGTCGCATCGATGCCGTACATCACCGGGTCGCGCACCATGGATCCGTCCGCGACCCCGATCACGGTCACCACGGTGTCTCCCGCGTCGACGAAACCCGTGGCGTCCAGGTCGAATTCGGTGCCGGCTACCGGATCGCGGAACTCCGCCGACGCTCGCCCATCGATGGCCACGGCGTCGATCGACCACGCCAAACCTGGTGCGGCGTCGACAGTTCCGGTGATCTTGCGGGTGCCGTCCTCGGGATGAAGCAGCACCGCGACCGCGACCGTGCTCGTCACGACGGCGGCCACGGCGGCCAGCACCAGATTGCGGATGCCGGGCGGCCACGCCATCACGACACCTCCAGTCCGGGAGTCAGCGCGATCGCCTCCAACTGCGCGACGCTCAGCGGCTCGGCGGGACTGTCCGCGGCGGAAACCACCTGCACAGTGGCCCCGGCCGGGCGAGTCACGACGACGGTGCGCGTCAGCTCCGACGTCGCCGCGAGAGTCGTTCGCGCTTCCCGGCTTTCGACGACGGTTCCGTCCGGCAGCTGCCGTGCGGTGACCCGCTCCCCGCTCGAAGGCCCAGCGGATTCCGTCGTCGGCGTCGTCCGACCGGCGCCGATCGCGATGCTCAGGCGCGCGCGGTGGCCCGCGACGGTGACGCGAACCGTCTGACACGCGCCGCCGGAGTCGTCCGCGCCGGGACGCAGCGCCCCCAGCGGGCGGTCGAGGGTGAGGCCGTCGAGCGGGATCCGCGCCAGTACCGCGTTCAGTCTGCGCGCTTCGGCCTCGTCGATCGCGGCGGTGTCCTCCGCCGCGAGGCGGCAGTCTTCGGGCGGGTCCGGCGTGCCTGGTGGCACGGGCGCGGTGACCCGCGCCCCCGGCGCACTCACCAGGCCGACGAGTTCGTCGACGGACAACGGCACGATCCCGGTGGGATCGAGCCCGTGTGGCGCGTCGGTGGCAGAGGCCATCACGACGCTGCCGTCGGGCGCGTAGGCGCGGGCAGTGCGGGACAGGGTGCGCACCCCGTCGAGCTGCGACCAGGTGTCGTGTGTGTCGACCGTCGTACCGTCGGCGAGCAGGCGACGCTCGTCGAGCTCCCCGGCGACACAGGGCGGGATCGGAGCGGTGGATTCCCGCACCGAAACAGACAGCGACCCCGCCAGATCGCCGCGCCGCAGCGTGGCGCGCGCGTCTGTGGAGCCGCCGAAGTTCGCGAATTCGGCGAAGTCACCGGGGTTCCCGAGGATCGGCTGGAACAACAGCGACTCACCGACAGGCGCGAAGCCGATGGCCACTCCGCCGGGCAGCGCCTCGTGCAGCGCGGTCGACATCGCGACGGCTTTGGGTCCGGAGAACCACGGGTACGCCGGGTTGTCGTAACCGAATTCGCCGCTGACCGCGAAGCCCATCAACCCGCCTTCGCCGGGCGGTTCGACGGTTGCGCAGCCGGGAATCCGCGTCGGATACGTGACCGGCGGGGTGACGAAGGGCGCCTGCGGCGGCTCGGCCTCAGTGGTTGTGCTGGTTGTGGACGTAGGTGTGGTCGTCAGGTCGGGATCCGGTTCGTGCAGCAACCCGCCGACGATGACGCCGCTCGCCACGATCGCCACACAGAGCAGGCCTTGCGTCCACGCGGTGACCGCGCGCGACGGCGTCGTGTCCGCGCGCGTTTCCTCCGGCACCGTTGCTCCCCTCCGATCCCGACCATTAGATCAGGCGGCAGACACGCCGACCACGGGAGGTCACGATGGATCTGCCGATGCGCCATGGCCGCACCTACTACGACCGAAAACGCCCGGTTGCGCTGCGTTGACGGCGAGCGAGATCGGTAACGTGATGACGGTGCGGTCGCGGTCGGGGACTGGTTGGTGGCCCGCTGAGGTCGAGAACGCGCTGGAAACGGCGGGGTGTCCTGCCGCCGTTGCGAAGTCGCGCCGCTTAGGCTGTCGAGCGCTGAACCGTAGCTGCCACCATGTCGGCCTTGCGAACGGAGGCTTATGCCGAGCGATTCTGAACCCGCAGTGACAGGACTGAACCGGCGCGCGGCGATCGGCACCGGCGCCGCCGCGCTCGGTGGAGCAGCGCTGGGCGCAGGACTGATGGCGGCTACCGGCTGCGCCGATACTGTGGCGAGCCAACTGCCGAACACCGGTGAGATCGCCGAGAATCTGCAGAACTCCCCGCACCTGTTCCACCTCGCCTCGGCGGATCAGCAGCGCTTCGACGGCGGCACCCTGCAAGGCGCCCATGAGGGTAGCTTTCCCGTGCTGGCCGGGCAGAACGGATCGGTCTACTTCGTGCGACTGGAGCCCGGCGGCATCCGCGAGCCGCACTGGCATCCGACCGCCTGGGAAATGAACTACCACATCTCCGGAACCGCGAAATGGACCATCCTCGGCACCCATTCCGACGGCAGCTATCACACCGAATCCTTCGAAGCCCATCCCGGTGACCTCGTGTTCGCACCACAGGGCTTTTTCCACTACTTCGAGAACGCCCGCACCGACGCGCCCCTCGAGGTCCTCATCGTCTTCAACACCAGCGCCGCGGAGACCAACGACGACATCGGCATCGTCGCCGCGATCAACTCCATCCCGCGCTCGGTGCTCGCCACTGTGCTCGGCATCCCGGAATCCACCCTGGCGCGAATTCCCACCGACGTGAAACCAGTCGTGGTCACCAAACGACACTGACGGTGATGGCTGCCCGACATTGCCACGCCCGCACAGGCGCCCGGTACGGTGCGGAAGATACTCGAACTGCGCAGTACTGCACACCAAAGCATCACCGCCGCAGTCGATTTCGTGCAGACGGCCATCCGGGAGTCAGCCTGCGGCCCGTGGCGTCGCATAGAGATCTGAGCGATTTCTCGGCGCCGTTCGAGAGCGCGAGCGCTCCGATCGCCCACCGGTATTCGCCAGGGAGGTCTGGTCGCGAATTGCCTGTGGATTCGGCACGTTCGCGCTGCCGGTCAAGCGGAAACCCCACACGCTCAACGAACCGGCGAGACTGATATAGAGGATGTAGGCGACGTAGACCAAGCAACCGTAGTCGCGTGACCAACTCCGCACCTTCAGCAATGCGGCGAACCCGGCGCCGGCCAGCATGACGCCCAGAACGAGTGCGGGTACTCCGAGCGGGGCGATATCGTCGTTGCCGGCGCGCGTATTGGGCGAGGGAAGGTTTCCGGCGCGTTCCGTTGCCGGCCGGAGATTGTTGACTGCAGGCTTATTCGATTGCGGGGGAAATGATTCCGTCGGAATCGACATGATCAACTCTTTCTGGATCTTCCGACAACTGGGGCCGATTCGGCGGCATTCGTGATGGGGTCGAGGCGGCCGCCGTCGTGCGGCTGCGGTGACGCACTGCGGGCCTCGACGCCATAGCTGCGTTGTCGACGGGCATCGGATCAGCGGATGGGTCGCTCAGGGTTGATGCCGGAACGGTAGACCGCCGTGCGGGCCGGGCCATCGTCTCGAGAGCACGAAGTCTGCCCGGATGTTTGTCACCGGCGGACGCACTATGCCGGGTCCCGGCGCAATGCGGCCGCCCCGTACCACTGGCACGCCAGCAAAGCCATCTCGACCTCGAGCCGGTCGTCGTCGATCGGTCGACCCCGTCGCGCCACCGCTCGCGCTACCCGGTACTTCACGGAATTGGCGTGCAGGTTCATCTCCGCGGCCGCGGCCTTATAGCTCGACCCGGCACGCAGGAACACCCGTAATGTCTCCCGCAGCCGCTCATCGTTGTCGTTGTCGGCGGCCAGATCGCCGAGTACCTCGCTCACCCATTCCCGTGCTTCCGCGATGTCGCCGCACAGCAGAGCTGCGGCTGACAGTCCCGGGTCGGTCGCGGAGAACACCATCGGATGGTCCATGCCACGAGCGAGCGCGACCGCCCGCGCGGCCTGAGCGTGCCGATGTGATCGGCGGAAGCCCGCGACCCCGGCGCCGGGCGTGCCGATCGCGAAGCACGGAACGTCGGCGCGGTCGCGTGCGAAGCTGCGGACGGCGCCGACCAGGTCTACGGGAAGCGATCGGTAGGGCAGCCATGCCCATGCGTTGACCCGATCGGCGGCGGCGAACAGCGGGCGAGCCGCCGTATCCGCCGCTTCGGCCAGCTCCCGCACGAACCGCTGCATTCGGGGCACCTCGTCACCGTCGGTGCTCAGCTCCGGATACCACAGTACGAGTGCGAGGTGATGCCAGCGCAGCGGATAGCGGATCGATTCGGTCGCCGCGTCGACGTCGATGACGCTCGTCCCGGACAGCACTTCGCGGACCTCGAGGGCACGGAGGCTGTTCTGGTTCTCCAGCCACTGTTCCCGCTCACCCTGGTAGGCGGCGACCACCTGCCAGGTGATCGAGTCGACGTAGTCGAAAAGCGTCGTGGTGATGGCTTGCAGGACGTCGACGCACTGCTGTGCCGGGATGTCGGCGGCGCGCACCTCCGCGAAGACCAGTTCGCTCATCCGTCGCTGCCCGATCCAGTAGGAGCGAGCCAAAGAGCTGACCGGAACATCGTGTTGGGCAAGGCGTTTGGCGTACTCGATCGCCGCCGCTGGCGCCTGGATGCGCGCGACCGGGATATCGTGGCGCAGCGCGTGCAGCAGCGTTTCGACATTGGCTTCGACGCTGGCGCCGAGCAACTCCCTGGAATGTGTGTCGTCGCGCAGTGCGACTAACTCTTTCTCGAGTTCGCGTCGGATGGTCGCGCCGATTTCCGTCACCCGCTCGTTCATCCGGGCGGCGATCCGAACAACGTGGTGGCCGGGCTCGGCTTTGCCATCGCGACGAGAAGTCGTCACCCGATCATTGTAGGTACCTCGATCCGGCGCCATCGGAAGGTGCTTCCGTGGACTGTGCTGTTGGAAGTCATCGGCGTCGCCTGCTCGTGGAACGCGGGTTCGGTAACCACAGCTGCTACCCGGCAACCTGAGACAGAACCGTTATCCGAGCGGAAGGATTTCCAAGGTCAGAGCGGGATCCGCGGATCAGATCGCGGTTCGGTCTCGCGTGCAGCTCGAGTTGGCGCGGGCAGGAGGCACACCGATTCCTCCCGGTCGAGCCGGCTCATCGCGCACAGCGCCGACAGCGGCGGCGAGCTGATCGGCCTGTGTCAGCTCGCCGAGCTGAAGGTAGTCGAAGACCCTGATCTGCGGTGTGCCACTTTTCGTGAACTCGCCCTGGTTTGCACAGCCGCTCAGGGGGTTCGCGGGAGTAGTCGGGTTCGGCGCGGCAACTTTCGTGCAATGTACGGTGAGGTATGGAAATACGTTCGGAGCGTGGGGATTCCGACCGGAAGGGTGCGTCGATCACCAGGTTTCGCCGTCCGCTCGCGATCGTGGTCGCCATTGTGGTGGCGATATCCGTGGCGGGTTTGCTGCCGAGGTGGTGGTGCGGTCGTGACGCCGAGGAGTGGTTCCGCGGGGATCCGGAGCGGGTGCATGGGCTCGCCGAGGAGTTGGTGGCCTTCGAAGTCGATGACGATCGACGGCGAGCCACGGGTTCGGGAGGGGTAATCGACGGCATGTGGGGGCTACTCGCGCACCAAATGACGGCGCTGGGACTGGCGCAAGTGTGTCTGGCGCACCCCGAATGGCGGGAACGCTACGCCCCCGTCGTGACCAGCGCGGCAACCAAGAGTCTGTTGCCCGAGATGCGCACTGCGTTCACCGACGCCTGGCACGGCGAGGACGGATCAGCCCATCTCGAGAGTCCGCACGGCCACGCCTATCTGTCCTATCCCGCCCTCGCGCTCGGGATGGCGCGCCTGGTCGATCCGGCGTTTCCGGCCGACCTCGCGATGCGACACGACGCGCTGATCGCCTCGTACGAACGGCGATTGCTCGCCTCGCCGACCGGGCTGTTGGACACCTTCCCCGGCGAGGCCTATCCCACCGATGTGGCAGCCGTCGCCGCCGCGATCGCGGTGCACGGCCGCGCGACCGGCGTCGACCACTCGGCGGTCCTCGCTCACTGGGCGCGACAGGTACGCAGGATACAAATCGATCGGGACACAAAGCTGGTACTGCAGCGTATGGGTGGCGACGGGCAGGCCCACGACGCCCCACGCGCCTCGGGAACCGGACTGGCGGCCTACTTCGCCGGCTTCGCGGACCGGGCGCTCGCCGAGGAGTTGGCGGACGGGTTGTTCCGCCAGGAGCGGAGCGTCCTGGGCTTCAGTGCGATCCACGAGTACGGCGAGGGCTATGCCGGTGCCGGGGATATGGACAGCGGTCCCCTGATACTCGGGATATCGATGTCGGCCACCGGCTTCGCGCTCGCCCCGGCACGTTCCTTCGGTCACCAGGACGTGTTCACCCGCCTGTATCGGACCGCAGATCTCGTCGGTCTGCCACTGCGGAGCGGGACCCGCTTGCGTTTCGCGACCGGTGGGGTGATCGGCAACGCCCTGCTACTCGCATTCCTCACCTCCGGACCGGAGCTGGCGGGATGAGACGTGCCGGTATCTCGCGGTTGCTCACGGGCCTGCGGCTGGTCCGTGTGCCGGTGATCCTGATCGTGTTGTACCTTGCCCTGCACCTGGTTATGGCGGCGTTGTCAGCACGACACGGGTTCGGTTCGCCCGACGGCACCGGCCCGGGCTACCTGGCCGTCAGCGTCGCGCTCCTGGCACTGCGCATGGCGCTACTGGTTGTCGTACCGGCTGTCTTGACCTACCGCGTCGTGGCGTACGCGGTTACGCACATCCCGCGCCGGGCCGATCCGACAACCCGGCCCAACGGCGTGGCTGGATCGAATGCCCGAGAGGCGGGGGAGGCGCCCCGAGTAGGCAGTTAGCCCCACTACGGTGACCACTCGACAACGGCAAGGGACCCGGCACAGACTGGTGACTGGGCCCCGGTTCGTAATGCGAACGGGCGCTTGATGGTTGATCACCGCCCGGTCGTGGTGGGCGGGCGTAACATGCGACAGTTCCTGATGCAGAGGTCAGCCTCGACGTCCGTTCCACTCCCTTGGAAGTGGAGCAGCCCTGGCCGTGCGCCTCCGGGATCGGGGGAGTGGCGGGAGTTCTTCCAGGGTTGGGCGGTTCAGTCGCAGCAGTCGCAGTCGTCACCGACTCGATCGCGGCCGGTGAGTGCGGTGGGGTTGGGGCAGCAGGGGTCGCCGCGCCAGGCGTTCAGGCCTTCACGGACCGCGATGACGGCGATCACCAGAGCGGCGATCGGATCGGCCCAAGACCAGCCGAACAGGCTGTTGAGTCCCAGCCCGACCAGCAAAACCGCCGACAGGTAAGTGCACAGCAGGGTCTGTTTGGAATCGGCGACCGCGGAGGCGGATCCGAGTTCGCGGCCGGACCGGCGCTGCGCCGTCGACAGCAGCGGCATGATGACCAAGCTGGCTGCGGCAAGACCGATTCCGACCGCTGAATGCTGGGCTTCGCCGAGACCGAACAGGGCGCGGATCGAGTCGACGGTGACATAGGCGGCCAAGGCGAAGAAGGAGAACGCGATGACCCGCAGCGCGATCTTCTCCCGCGCGGCCGGGTCACGGCCGGCGAACTGCCAGGCCACCGCCGCGGCCGAGGAAACCTCGATCACAGAATCCAGCCCGAACCCGATCAGCGCGGTCGACGACACCCGCGCGCCCTCGGTCAGCGCGACCGCGGCTTCGATCACGTTGTAGCTGATCGTGGCCGCGACGAGCCAGCGGATCCGCCGGGCCAGCACCGCCTTACGCACCGGATCGGGCCCGTGGGTCACCGGCAGGCTGGGCATGCCCAGGGAAGTCATCAGCAGCAGCCTTCGGCATCAGCGGCCGGGCAGCAGGCCGGATCCACAGCCAGCACCAGCCCCAGCAAATCCTCCAACGCGGCCGCGATCCGGGCATCGGCGAGTTCGTAGCGGCTGCGCCGGCCCTCGGGGACCGCGACGACCAGTCCGCAACCGCGTAGGCAGGCCAGGTGGTTGGACAGGATCTGGCGGGTCACTCCGATCCGCTCGGCCATCTCCGAGGGATAGCCCGGCGCCGCGCGCAGGCTCAACAGAATCCGGGTCCGAGTGGGATCCGAGAGGGCGTGCCCGAACCGGGCCAGCGCATCGGTGTGCACAGCGGTCTCCATACCCAAACGGTACATCAGAATCTGTATTCAGAAAATGATGAACCTTCAAGCGCTGGCCGCACGGCCCCAACGTCCAGCGCTCCGGGGGTGAGCGCCGTTGGCGCGCAAGTACTTACGAAGCCGACCGCCTATCGGTAGTGCATCAGCGATGAGCTCGGCCGACCGGCGACGACCACCGCGAGGCCAGAGCTTCAGCGGCAGCAATTCGGGTCGAGGACCACACACAGTGCGGCGAGGGCGTCGCGGCGGGCGGAGTGAAAGGTGTTCATCCCGCGTCGTTCGGAGGCGACGAGTCCGGCTTTGCGTAGCTGGGTCAGGTGATGGCTCACCGTAGATTCGCCCAGTCCGACCGCGGTGGCGAGATCGCCGCCGTTCTCCTCCCCGGCGGGGCTGGTCAGCAGCAGCGACAGTAGCCGCACTCGCACCGGGTCGGCGATGGCTTTGAGCCGCAGCGCCACCGCCAATGCGGCGTCTTCGTCGACCGGGGCGGCGGCCACCGGAGCGCAGCACACCGGTGCGGACATATCGATCACGGGCAAGGCCTTCGGCATGGAATCCACCCTACCGAGCGTGTTGACATATGTCGAAAAGGTGGAAGACTTCGTGATGTCAGTTCTTCGACATATGTCAAATAATCGGAGGTAATGTCATGTCCCGCGTCCAGCTCGCACTCAACGTCGACGATCTCGAGCAGGCCGTCGCGTTCTACTCGACCCTTTTCGACACCGCCCCGGCCAAGCGCAAGCCGGGCTATGCCAACTTCGCCATCGCCGAGCCAGCGCTGAAGCTCGTGCTGATCGAGAACCCCGGTCACGGCGGCAGCGTCAACCACCTCGGCGTCGAGGTGGAGACCTCCGAACAGGTTCACGCCGAGATCGCCCGGCTCTCGCGGGCCGGGTTGTTCACCGAGGAGCAGATCGCGACCACCTGTTGTTTTGCCACTCAAGACAAGGTCTGGGTCACCGCGCCGGACGCCGAACGCTGGGAGGTCTACACCGTCCTGGCCGACAGCGAAACCTTCGGCACCGCACCCGAACACGCCGCCGCCGATGCCGACGCTGTGCAAGTCTGCTGCGGGACCGCCGAGGAGGCCGCGGCCGAAGACGCGTGCTGCGGCAGTGCCGCCAAGGCTGAGGCAAAGGCGTCCGGCGCGTCCTGCTGCGCCTGACTCGGCAGTCTCGGGACTGTTCGCCGGCTGTTCATTTGCCCGCGGATTCGATATCGATCAATATCGATGCGTGTCTAAATCGGAGTTGTCGTTGACCGACGTGACCTCACCGTCGTGTGAGGTCACGCCCCTGACCCGCGAGCCGCTGACCGCGGCGGCGGCCGCGGAGCTGGCGGGGATCTTCAAGGCGCTGTCGGATCCGGTGCGGTTGCGGTTGCTGAGCCTGATCGCCAGCCATGCCGGGGCCGAAGCCTGCGTCTGCGATATCTCCGACGGGTTCGACGTCTCCCAGCCCACCATCTCTCATCACCTGAAAGTGCTGCGCGAAGCCGGGTTGCTGTCCAGCGAGCGGCGCGGCTCCTGGGTGTACTACCGCGTCGAACCGGCCGCGTTGGCACAGCTTTCCCGGCTGCTCGACATCACCCTGCCTTCGGCGGCTACCCGATGAACACGCTGATTCGTCGGCTGCTGGCCGAGTTCATCGGCACCGCGCTGCTGGTCGCGGTGGTGGTCGGCTCCGGTATCGCCGCCGAGCAGCTCTCGCCCGGCAACGTCGGGTTGCAGCTGCTGGAGAACTCCACGGCAACGGTGTTCGGACTGGGTGTGTTGATCCTGGTCTTCGGGCCGGTCTCCGGCGCGCATTTCAACCCGATCATCTCGGCGGCGGACTGGATGGTAGGCCGCAGGCGCACCGGGTTGACCGCCGCCGAGCTGGGCGGCTATATCGTGGCCCAGACCGGTGGCGCGATCCTCGGCGCGATCGCCGCCAACCTGATGTTCGACCAGGCGGCCGTGCAGGTCTCGACCCATCACCGGGTCACCGGCGGTCACCTGCTCGGCGAAGCCATCGCCACCGCAGGACTTGTCATGGTCGTCTTCGCGCTGGCCCGCTCCGGTCGTGCGGCCTGGTCGGCGGCGGCGGTCGCCGCCTGGATCGGCGCGGCCTACTGGTTCACCTCCTCCACCTCCTTCGCCAACCCCGCGGTCACGATCGGCCGGATCTTCTCCGACACCTTCGCCGGAATCGCCCCCACGTCCGCGCCCGGCTTCATCGCCGCCCAAATCCTCGGCGGCGCAATAGGACTCGCAGTGATCAGCATTCTCTATCCCGGCAACGCCCAGGTCGCCGATAGCGTCGTTGTCCCACACCGCGACCGCGACATCCCTCTCACCGATTCACGAAGCCCCCGATAGCCAGCCACCGACCGAGGCCATCGAGGCCCCGGACCCCCGCTTCGATCGAAAGCCCCACCCACCAATGGTTTCCAAGCCCAGCGTCCTGTTCGTCTGCGTCCACAACGCGGGACGCTCACAGATGGCGCAAGCCTTCCTGACCCACCTTGCAGGCGACGCCATCGACGTTCGCTCCGCCGGCTCCGCCCCCGCCGACACACTCAACCCCGCCGCCATCGAAGCCATGGCAGAGATCGGCATCGACATCACCGGCCAAACCCCGAAATTCCTCACCCCCGACGCGGTCGAAACCTGCACCGTCGCGATTACCATGGGCTGCGGCGACGCGTGTCCCTACTTTCCCGGCGTCGACTACCGCAACTGGGAACTCGACGACCCCGCAGGAAAAGGCATCGACGCCGTCCGCCCCATCCGCGACCGAATCCGCACCCGCGTCGAAGAACTCATCACCGAGCTCCTCACCTAGCGGAGGCTGCGCAGGTGGCGGACGAACGCCGCGGACTCGGTGGCGTACTTCGTGCGGCGGCGGATTATGTCGTCGTGGTCGAGGATGCTGCCGGTGCAGGTGGCGAGCGTCGCGATCAGGTCGGCCTCGGTGGTCGCGGCGCGGAATGTCAGCACGTGGTCGGCGATTTCGCGGGCGCGCAGGATGTCCAGCCGTAGTGTCTTGTAGAGCAGGGCGTCCGACGAGAAGCGGAGGGCGTGCGGAAACGTTTTCGTCTGTGAGTCCGGCCCCCGATACCAAGCGATGAAGACGCCGTTGTCGCAGATCTCGTGGCGGGTCACCGCGCTGTCTTCGGCGAAAACGACGTCGATCGGACAGATGTCGCGGCAGTCGAACAGGGCGACCAGGGCGGTCAGCAGCGAATCGCGATAGTCGCGGATCATCTCGTCCATCGGTACGCTGCGCAGGCGGGGTAGGAGCCTGCGGTCGGCGACTCGTCGCCGAACCGCCTTGTCGAAGGCCGGTGAGATCATCCGCACCACAACCTGATCGGGCGGATTGTCGCTTTCCCGCAGCCTGGCTGGGACGTACCACGGGTTCGGGCCACTGCATGCATAGAAGGTGGAACCCGCCATGGCTTGCTGCATATCACGGTTGAAGACCGGATCGAATCCTGCTGTGGCCGGATAGGTGCGCTGCGGCAGGTAAGTCGAGTTGGCCTGAAAAGCGCGATCGATGACCTGATCGGACATCGTCGCGAACGATTCCCGCAGGGTCGCCTGCAAGTTCTGGTCTTGGGTGCGGGTCGCGATGAGCGCGAAGAAGGTCGCGAAGATCGCCGAGGCAACCAGGTTCAAGCCGATCGCGGAAGCGATCTCGCGGCCGGTGAGACTCTCGTCCAGCAGTGCCAGGAAGACGCCCACCGCGAACGTCACCACGTAGGCAAGGGCGATCGCGTAGAGCATCACTTTCTTCTGGAGTGCACTCACCTATCGATCTTGCCTCAGAACGCAGCGCGCTGCCGGTAGTTCGGTCGCGGCGCTGGTCGGAAAGAACTTCTCCGAGTTCGAGATTCCTGGCATCGCGGAGGCCGAAGAGCGGCACATGTTGTTTCGATGTCCTGCGACCCAGCGATGCTTAGGGGATCATCGGGGTGATGATGACGGCGTCCTGGGCGAGACGGGGACCGGGGACTTCCACGCTGCCCTTGCCGTGACCGTGTGTCAGCGCGAGCCGATGGAACTACGAGAAGAGACTCAGGCCATGAAAGTCGAATTCGACAGCGACGGAGTAGAACTCGTCGGCAACCTGTACTTGCCGCAGGGGCAAGACCCCGCGCCGGGCGTGGTGGTCGCCGGTACGTGGACCAGCGTCAAGGAAATGATGGCCGACCGGTACGCCGAACGGCTGGCCGCCCGCGGTTACGCGGCGCTGTCGTTCGATTTCACCGGCTTCGGCGAATCGGCGGGCGAGCCGCGCGATGTCGAATCCCCGCGGCGGAAGGTGCGGGATATCCACAACGCGGTGAGCTTTCTGGCCGGACATTCCGCTGTCGACGCCGCGCGACTGGGCGCGCTGGGGATCTGCGCGGCGGCAATGTACATGTCCGACAACACGGCGCACGACGCGCGCGTGAAATCGCTCGCGCTGGTGGCGCCGTGGCTGCACGACGCCGCCATCTGCGAACAGGCCTACGGCGGGGCCGAGGCGGTGGCCGCCAAGATCGAGCTGGGGGAGCGGGCACGGTCACGGTTCGACCAGACCGGCGAGATCGACTACGTGCCGGTGGTCAGCGCCACCGACGAACGCGCGGCCATGCCCTACGACATCGACTTCTACCTCGACCCCGCCCGCGGTGGAATTCCCGCATGGCCCAACCGGTTCGCCGTCATGTCCTGGGTCGACTGGCTCACCTTCGACTCGATCGCGTTGGCGCCGAAGATCTCCCAGCCCACCTTGCTCGTGCACAGCGAGCAGGCTGCGATCCCCGAGGGGGCACGGCGTTTCCACGCCGGGCTGGCCGGACCCAAGGACATCTTCTGGACCGAAGGCACCCAGTTCGACTTCTACGACCAGGAGCCCCAGGTCACCGTCGCGGTCGACACCGTCGCAGCGCACTTCGGACGGACACTGTGACCACGTTGGCCGACACCGAGCGGTAAGTCAGTCGGCGGGTTCGGCTTCGATCAGCGACACCGGCGACGCCGTCGGCAACACACGCCGCACGCGGAATCCCGCACGAGTCAGGAGTTCGCCGTATTCGGCCGCTGTCCGTTCCCGGCCGCCGACCGACACCAGCATCTCCATGTCGAGCAGCTTGCCGAAATGCGGCGAGTCGTCCTCGGGGAGAACGATTTCGATGAGCAGCACTCGGCCGTTCGATGCGATCCGGCTGCGAACGTTGCGCAGGATCCGCACCGCCTCGGCGTCGTCGAAACTCTCCACGACGTGCTTGAGCACGTAGGCGTCACCGCCTCCTGGAACGCCGTCGAAGACGGATCCCGACTCGATCGTGACGCGATCGGTGACGCCGTGTTCGTTCAGCAGTGGTGGTGCGCCTTCGGTCACCGCAGGCAGATCGAACAGGATTCCGTGAGCCTGCGGCGCTTGGTCGAGGATCGCGGCCAGCAGGCGACCGTGGCCGCCGCCCACGTCGACGATCGTGCGGAAGTCGCGGAAGTCGTACACGGCGAGGATCGCGGGGATCGACATGTTCGTGACGGTGGTCATGGCGTCGTCGAAGATGTCGCCGAACTCGCGGTTCGTTTGCATGTAGTCGAAGACGCCCATTCCGCGGAGCTGCGTCACGCTCTCCTGGCCCGTCTCGACCGAGTCGGCGAGCCTGCTCCAGTGCTCCCAGTGCGCCGGATAGCCGACGTACAGGGCGAACGAGCGCATCGATACCGGTGCGTCGGAGCGCAGGGTCTCGCCCATCGGCGTGAGTTCGTAGCGACCGTCTTTCCGATGGCGGAATATCGATCGACTGGTGAGCAGCCGGAGCAGCCGACGCAGTGCGGCTTCGTCGGCGCCGACTCTTTGCGCGAGTTCCCCTGCGTCGAGCGGCCCCGCGCTCAGTTCATCGGCGATGCCCAGCTTCGCGGCGGCGTAGACGGCCTGTGTCAGCCAGCTCCCGGTGATCATTTCCAGCAGGCTGATCGGGGCCGGAATCAGCTTGTGGTCGATGGACTGAAGACGTGAACGTGCGCCTTCGACCAACCGGACGATGCGCGCGGGTGGAACTTTGGCGAGCGTGTTCGTCATTGTGAGCTCCTTGGCGAGAAAGACCCGACCTTCGGAGAGAGCTGTGATCGAGTCAGCTGGATGAGTGAGTCGATTCCGTGCGCTCGGCGCGATGCTTGGCCGGCGCCATGCGGATCACGTGAGTCCGACCGGGCGACAGCCGGCTCAGGTCGGCGCGCAACCACGACGCCGTCGAGTAGAAACCCGCCGGTCCGCGTACCCATGAGGAGGGCGGCTGGATCTTGTTCTCCCGATCCACCGCGTCTGGATGAGCCACCAGGTCGAAGTCTGCCCGGCTGCCGGTGGCCATGGTGTGAATGCCGCGTATCGCGACCGAAACGGGATCGGTCGTACCGCGCCAGCACGACAAGCCGGGGCTGTGGTCGGTCAGCGAACGACCGTACTTCACGCCCAGTCCGCGACGACGGTGGCAGTTCCGGATCAGGTGAGGCATGGATCGACCGGATGACACCGCTCCACGGGCGGCAGAGTGGTGTCACGCGTGCAAGGGTTGCGTTTCGCCCGGGCCGATGATGCCGTGCAGCACGAGTGCGACAAGACGGTCGGTGGCCGGCGTGGTGGTGTCGGACTGCTCGCCGGTCCATGCGATTGCGGTGGCGATCTTGACAATGTCGTCGGTGGTGGCCTCGGGGTGCGCGCGTCCTGCCTGTTGGGCGCGGACCAGCACGGTCTCGGCCGCGGCCAGTGCTGCGGCGCAATGTGGCGCCAATGGGCTGTCGGGGACCTCGAGGGCCCGCATGATCTCCTCGGACAGCCCCCGCACACGGCGAATGTGTGACACCAGCGCGGCAACCCACTGCGACAGGGCGCCAGCGGGATCGAGCTCAGCGTCAAGGGTGTGCGCGAGTGCGGTGACCTCGTCGAGGCTGGCGCCCACCACGGCGGCGATGAGGTCTTCCCGCTGCGGGAAATGCCGGTAGAGGGTGGCCGGGCCGACACCGGCGCGGCGGGCGATCTCGTTGAACGACACATCGACGCCTTCGCTGGCGAACATCGTGCGGGCGGCCTCGAGCAGTCGTGCGCGGCTGCGGCGGGCATCGGCTCGCACACCGCCCGGCGGCGGTGATTCGGCTCGCTCCATAAGACTCCTTGGCAAATCGGAATGCCACTCCGTATATTCGGAGTGGCATTCCGAATTGTAGTGGACAGGGAGTCGAACATGGTGTTGCCGACAAATATGCCGCGCACCGGCATCTGGGTGAACGGGCTCGACCTGCAAGCACCGGCCGCGACGACAGGGCTGGTAGCCGAGTTGGAGGAACTGGGCTTGGGCGCGATCTGGCTCAGTGAAGGGCTCGCGCACGACCCGTTCGTCACTGCCGCCGGACTGCTCGCCGCGACCCGCAAGCTGCTGGTCGGTACGGGGATCGCGGTGACTTACGGCCGCCATCCACACTGGATGCGAGCCTCGGCCCGGGCCCTACTCGATGCCTACCCGGAGCGGTTCGTGTTCGGAACCGGCACATCCAATCCCCGCGTCATCGAAGGGGTGCTCGGACTCGAATACCACAGACCACTGGCCACCTTGCGCGAGTACCTCGACGATCTCGACAAACCGGACACCTTGCGAGCCCAGCTCGGACTGCCGGACTCCGGTCGGTTGCCTCGCGTGCTGGCGGCGCTCGGTCCGCGCGCATTGCAGCTGGCTCGGGACAGGGCCGACGGCGCTATCACCTATCTTGTGACGCCCGAACACACCGCGCAGGCCCGCGCCACTCTGGGGCCGGACCGGACGCTCGTGGTCGAACAGGCGGTCGTGGTCGGGGCCGACGACGCGGACGCCCGGACACGCGCTCACGCACACGTGGGCGCCTACCTGTCCAATCCCGGCTACCGCGCGAGCTGGCAGCGACTCGGCTTCACCGACGCCGATCTCTCCGCACCCGGCAGCGACCGGCTCGTCAACGCGTTGGTCGCGATTGGGGAAGACCAAGTCCGACAACGGATCGCCGCACACATCGCCGCCGGCGCCGATCACGTCTGCCTTCAGGCTTTACCAGCCGAGCCGTTCACCATCCCGGCACAGCAGTGGAAGATCTTGGCCGCTATCGATGACAGCTTTTGCTGACCGATGCGTGGTTCCGCGCCGGAAGTGTCCACAGAATTGGGCACATTCACTTTTCGGGGAGCAGCGTCCCCAGCGGTCCGAGGTCGATGTTCAGATCCTCGGGGGTGAGTCCGAAATGGTCGCGTAGTTCGGCCATGCGCTGTTCGAGCAGCATCAGGGTGGTGCCGATGCGCTCGATCTGCTCCTCGCTGAGGTCGCCGTCGTCCACGCGACGCAACGCCTGACGCTCCATCAACTGGCGCAACAGCTCTACGAGGGTGAGCACGAGCGTGACGAGTCCTCGTTCGACGGATTCGGGATCGGTGTCGATACGCGGGGAGATGCCGTCGAATTCAGTCATCCGGAGGTGGCTCCAGTGCGCTGCGCGAGGCGGACGCTGGCAGGGACAAGGCGCTGACCGACGAGATCAGGGCACGCAGCGAGATCTGGACCATGTCGACGTCCGCGATGGAGAGCTTGATGTCGCCGGTGATGACAACACCGCCCGCAAGCACCCGATCCAGCAGGTCGACGAGCGCGACGCGTCGCTCGCTGTCGGTGCGCGTCATGGCGTGTCCCGTTCCGCGCCTGCGAACGAATACGGCGGCCACGGTCCGGTGAGTTCGAGCCGGATACCCGGAAACCGGTTCCCGAGATCCTCGACCGCCGAGGCGAATTCGTCCGCGCGGTCGTCGTCGACCAGGTAGGTGCCGTTGAGCACCATCCATTCTCGGCGGCCGTTCAGCACCGGATCCGTCACGGGCTGACGCCGCCCCGCCGCCGCCTGTCGGACCAACAGTTCGTGTATTCGATCGGCGCGCTCGGCCGCGTCGCGTTCGACGGTTTCCTGTGCCGACAACTGCGCGCGCCGCCGCAGCAGATAGGCCGTGCCTGCGCCGCCTCTTTCGGTCCTGGCCAGATCGGCCTCGGCGACCGCGGCGGTGAGCGCGGCGCGGTCGCCGTAGGCTTTGACGCCCCACTCGGTCCGTCCGCGAATCAGGGCCAGCGCCGACTCGAAGGCCGCTCGGCGTTCCTCCAGCATGCCGCGCACTCGGTCGTCGTCGAGGAAGACGACGGCCAACCGCAGCGGCACGGCCGTGCCCCGTCGCGCCAGCGCGGAGACGACGGTGTCGTGGGCCCGGGCAATCGCCTCCAGCCACGTCAGATCTTCCAGGTTCCGGCGCAGCGGCTCGTCGCCGAAGACCGCGAGCGGCACCGACCCCACCACCGCCGCGAGATCGCCGGACACCACCGTGCGCACCGCCTCCCCGGCTACGCCGGTCAGGTCGCCCAGGTCTTCCCTGAGGTCTGCGACGCTGGTCACCGCGTACAGCCAGACTCCGTCGGCGTCAGTCACGGTCTCGCTCTTCCTCCGGTTCGCGTGCGCGCTCGATGGGTGTGGGGCTGACCTCTTTTCGCGACTCCAGTTCCGCGATCCGATCGCGCAGCGTCTGGTTCTCGAGTTCGAGATCGTGATCCTGCCGCTCGAGGGCGCGGGCCTTGCTGTTGAGCCAGGGATCGGTCTCCCACCAGTCGATCCCCACCGCCTTCGCCGTCTCCAGCGACGCGACCACCAACCGGAGCTTGATCGTGAGGAGTTCGATGTCGAGCAGATTCACCTGAATGTCGCCCGCGATGACCAGCCCCTTGTCGAGGACCCGCTCGAGGATGTCGCCGAGGTTCGTCGACCGATGACCGCCGTCGAAGGGCTCCGGCACCTGCGATCCGCTATTCACGACGGTCATGACGTACCCCTCACACCGATGTCGGTGCTGCCACGGCTGTAACGCCGGGTTCTGCGGTACGCCACCAAACTCCCCTCTGGGTCGAGCTCCACCTCGTAGAGCGCGAGCATGTCCGCCGACGAGGGGATGCGACGGTCCTCGAGCACCTCGACCTCCACCAACCAGCCGTCCTCGATGGGCTCGGCCGAGGTCGCCCCCTCGGTGTCCTTCGAAGTCAGGTCGGCCAGTTGCGCGATCGCCGCCGCGGCGGCCTCTGCGGCGGTCCGGCACCGCGATCGATCCGATCGGCCGCCGCCATTCTCGGTGTCGTCGTCCGCTCTCCGGGCGCTCATTCGAATCACCCCTTCTCGTCAGGCGGTGCCAGGCCACCGCTCGGACGCATCATCCGGTCGAGGACGGCCTGCTGGGCCTGCGCATGTTCTTCCTCGGAGAGCTCACCGACCGCCGCGGCCTCGTCGATCTCCTCGAGCTCACGCCGAATAGTCGCCGGATCGTTCAACTGTCGTTCGACTTCGTCCTGGATGACCTGACCGAGCCAGATCACGCCGCGGACCGGAGCGAGCGGTAACGTGACGATCGCCGAAATCAAACCCACAGGTCAGCCCTCCGGGGCGCGCTTCATCACGAAGTCGTAGGCCGCCATCGGACCGAGCAGCGACAAGTTCACGCGGTCGTCCCACTCGTCGGCGAGCCCGGCCAGCGCCTCCTCCAGGTCGTCCTGCCTGGACAGCTCGATGAGCACCGCGACGTGCACCGCGTCCTGCTCATGGGTCGGTTGCCGTTCGTTGACGAGCGGCTCCAGCGCTTCGAGCGCGTCGATCACCCGTCGGGTGTCCTGGGCGCGTTTGGACTCGATGCCCTGGTTGATGATCTCGCCGAGCGCCATCCTCGTGTCCCGCGTGGCATCCGCCGGCTTGTCACGGATCTCGTCGCGCAACTGAGCGGCCTGGGAGTTCTCGTCGAGCAGTTCCCGCAGGATCGTCTTCTCGACGTAGCGACCCTTGACCACGAACTGCGCGCGCCCTTCCAATTCCTCCAGCGCGGCACGGAACTCGTCGTGATGGGCCTCGAGCAGTTCTTTCTCCACCGCCTCCGCGGTGGACATGACGGCTCCGAACCGCAGCGGCAGCACCGGTGTCACGGCGGCCGAGCCGTCCAGCAGATCCGCGTGCGCGGTCATGTCGGCGGGGGTGCCGAGCGGGCGGTCGGTCGAGATCTCGCTGACCAACGCGCCGATCTCCCCGTGTCGCACCACGCTGACGCCGTGATCGCCGACACCGGAGGCCTGCTCTTCGGGCTGCACGTCCGCGGGCACGATGCCGTAGACGTACACCGCGGTACGCCCAGCGCTTTCCTTCTCTCGCGCTTCGGTCGCTTGTTCGGTGGACATCAATCCTCCTTACGTGCAGACGACCGGCTCTGCTTCTGGCGCCTGGCTTCGACGTCGTCGAGGAAGTTCATGACTTTCTCGCCTGCGGCCTCGAGTGCGCCCTGGGTCTTGTGCTTGGCTCCGCCGCTGGCGACCTCCCCGACCAGGTCCGGCAGACCCTTCGGTTCGGTGTCGGAGATTTCGAGTCGATTGACGGCCTCGGCGAATCTCAGATAGGTGTCGACGCTGGCCACCACGACTCTGGCGTCGATGGTCACCAATTCGATACCGACCAGCGACACGCGCACGAACGCGTCGATGACCAGTCCCTTGTCGAGAATCGTGTCGATGACGTCGGCCAAGCCCGAGGAGTTCGGGCGAGCCGCGACGCCCGTGGCACCCGCGGGTTCGATAGTCATGCTTCTTGCCTCCTTCGCGCGGTCGATCGGCGTACCGGGGTGGCGCGTCGGCTCTCCGACGTGGTGCGACGAGTCGCCGATGTAGTGCGACGGCGCGCCGCGGGCGGACGAGAAGGCGCGGCATCTTCCCCGCCCTCCTCGTCTTCCTCGCCTTCGTCGGCCTCGCCGCGTTCTTCGTCCTCGTCCTCGCCGGGTTCTTCGTCTTCGTCGGTCTCCTCGTCCTCGCCTTCGTCGCGTTCCTCGTCTTCGTAGGCTTCGTCGCGTTCTTCGTCCTCGGCTTCTTCCTGCTCCTCGCGCCGGGCGGTCTCGTCGTCCTTGACCACTTTCTTGTCGCGGATTTCGCCGTGCCAGCCGGTGATGTCGTCGGGGTGCAGCACGCTGTCGATCATGACGTGACGCTGAAAATGCTTGAGCTCGAGTCGAACCCGGCGACCTGCCGCACGCCAGAGGTTGGCGGTCTTTTCGAAGAACCCACCCGGGTGGTACTCGAGCACCACCATGATCCGCGTGAGATCGGGGGTGAGTTCGTGGAAGGTCACCGCGCCGTCGATGTAGCCCTTGTTGCCCTTCGAGCGCCACACGATCCGCTCGAACGGCACCTGCTCGATGATGGTGGAATTCCAGGTCCGCTTGGACCAGAAGACCTTGCCGGACCATTCGAGCTTCTCGTCGGAGACCTGCTCGACTTGCTGGACCTTCTTCATGAATTTCGGGAAGTCGGCGAACTGGGTCCATTGGTCGTAGGCGAGGTCGATCGGGACACCGACATCGATGTACTCGACGATATTGGTCAACTTGAGCTTCTTGCCGCCGCCACCCTTACCTTTGCCTCCGGCCAGGGATTGCTTGACATCCTCGAACTTCTCGGTGGCGGTGCGCTTGAGCGTGTCCATGCCCGCGCCCATCGCCGCGGCCATCGGTGATTTGCCTTCGGCGAGCTTCTCGACGCCGGTCAACGCCGACAGCAGGCTGCCACCGCCGCCCTCGGCCACCTGGGTGAGCCGATCGGCCGTCCCAGCTACCCGGCCTGCGACACGGGTGAGAGCGCGTTCGGCGATGGTTTCCGTGAGATTCCGCAGTGATTCCTGCAGCTGCGCCTGCGGTGTGGCGGGAGCGGCCGCCTTCTTGGCCCGGCCTGCGGCTCCGGTCGCAGTCTTGCCGACCTTGCCGACCGTGCGGGTGACGTCTCCGAGAGCTTTCGCGGCCATCACCGTCACCTCCTCGTGCGTCGCACCGGCGCGGCGTCCGCGGTCTCGGCACGGACTCGACGCCGTCGGGCGCCCGTCGGCTTACGCTCCCCGGAGCCGGACGCTGTGGACCGTGTCCTGGAGCTGGACGCCGCAGCCCGACGGCGGGTGGGCGTCCGCGAGCTGGTGGCTGACGCCGTCTTGCCTCGCTGGGGCTCGGCGTCCTCCTCTTCGTCCGCGGCCTCCCGGTCTTCGCCGGGGGATTCGTAGTCCTCTTCGGCATAGTCCTCCGCGCCTTCGGGCTGCTCGTCCTCGCCGACGCCTTCGCCCGCCTCGGAGATCTCGCCCTGCCTTTGGAGGCGAGTGTTCAACGCATCGATACGGTTGCTCGCGGCGGTGACCGCCGCGGCCCGCGCGGCATCCATCAGCTCGCCGCGAATCGTGTCGGTGATCTTGGTCAGTTCCGTCGACGACCCGAGCACCGACGCACCGCGTTGCAGCAGGGCCTGCGGGCCCCCCGCCTGCCTGCTCAATCCCGCGCCCACCAGCATCAACGCCAGTCGCATTTTGTGCGTGCGTCCCAGCATGTATCCGATCCCCACCCCCGCCGCCATCCTCACTCCACACTTCATGGTCACTCCTGGTTTGCCATCTACTCCATCTCTCATCGAAGGTGCGAAATAGAGTTGAGTTATAGCCTCGCGTATACAAAAGTGGGCTGGATCACATTACGTCCCCAAGCTTGCACGCTACGCCCTATACGAGTGCGGTGTAACCGCGTTCTTCCTGCGGAAACCTGAAACGGCACAATGCCGGGCCCCGGACATCATTCGCCGTACCACGACAGGCCGCGAGGTCGGGCTCCCGCGAAGCCGTGCTCTGAGCCGAGCGATAGCCAGATAGTTCCTCGCACGGCCTTTCGCGCTCCGGTTCGGCAGGCAGACCGAGGGTCACGGGCGAGGTGAATCTCGTTTTGCGAGAAGAAGCTTCGACGGCGCCCGTGCTCGCACCGCCGCCCGGTGAACGAACCGCGGGGACCGCCATATTGGGCGCGGAAAGCGCTGCGAGTCAGCGGAACTCGTCGTGGGCTCGGCGAATGTCGATCACCGGTTCATGGCACAAGCACGAGACGACCGCGCAGCTTCCCCTCGGCCATCCGATGGTGCGCCTTCACTGCATCCGCCAGCGGGAAGGTCTCGGCCACGCGGATGGTCAATCTCCGGTTCTCCGCCAAGGCCGCGATCTCGGCGAGCGCGGCCCCGTCGGCGACGACCCACTGCTCGCGGACGGTGATGCCGCGCAGGGGAGTGGGTGCGGCGCCCGCGATCACTGAGACGAAGACGCCTCGATTCCGTACCGCCCCGAGGGCAGGCAGACCGAGCACGGCCGCGTCCACCGCGGCGTCCACACCTCCGGGGACGAGTCGTCGCACGGCGTCGGCGAGATCGTCGGTGCGCGGGACGAACCATTCGGCGCCCACCGCACGGAGGAATTCCTCGTCGGCCGCGTTCGCGTTCGCGACGACCCGCCACCCGCGGTGCGCGGCCAGCTCGACGGCGAAGCCACCCATCGCGCCCGCCGCGCCGGTGACGAGCACGGTGCCGCCGGGGGGCAGGTCGAGCAGATCCAAGGCTTGCGTGGCGGTGAGCCCGTTCAACGGCAGGGTCGCCGCTTCCACCGCCGACAGCCCATGCGGCGCGGGCGCGAGCGCGGCCGCGTCGAGCACGAGGTAGTCGGCGTAGGCGCCGATCGAGAGGTCGAGCCGGTCGCGCAGGCCGATGACCCGATCGCCGACGGCGAAGTCGGTGACACCGGCGCCGATGCCATCGACCCGACCGGCGACATCCCAGCCGATGCCGGTGACGGGCCGCGGCGACATGAGTCCGGCTTCGACCAGCATTCCGGTCCGCGTCGCGACATCGACCGGGTTGACCGCGGCGGCCTCGACCCGCACAAGCACCTGACCCGCGCCAGGCGCCGGAATCGGGACCTCGGTCGACGTCAACGCTTCCGGTCCGCCGGGTGTCCGCACCACCACGGCGCGCATCGTGGGGACATTTTCGTTCTGCAAGCTCGTCATGACGGCGATCGTATGAAGAGTTACTCTCTGCTGGGAAGAACGCACTTCGAAGTGCGGTAGGCACTCGAAGGAGAGTTGTGCGGACAAAGGACGAGGCGCGCGCCGCCTACGACGCCTATCTCGCGGGGTGCCCCGCGCGGCAGCTGCTCGATCGGATCAGCGACAAGTGGGTGAGTCTGCTGATCAACGCGCTGGCGGAGGGCCCGCAACGCTACAGCGACCTGTCGCGCACGCTGGTGAGCGTCAGCCAGAAGATGCTCACCCAGACGCTGCGCAACCTGGAGCGCGATGGTCTGCTCACCCGCACCGTCACCCCGTCGGTGCCGGTGCGCGTCGATTACGCGCTGACCCCGCTCGGGGAGAGCCTGGTGCCGCTGATGCGGGATATCAAGGCGTGGGCGGAGGAGCACATGGACACGGTGACGACGGCACGCGCCGCATACGACACCGCGACCGCCTAGCAGGCCTGGGTAGCAGCGGTTTCGCGAACAGTCGCGCGGGTACGCGACGGCTGATCCGACCGAGCTGCTGCGCGAGCGCGGCGCACGGGTCGAACGACGCGGCTGCCGACGGGCAGCAAGATCGTGGACACCGCGAGCCGCAGACGAGGCAGGATCTTATTCCGCCAAGGCGTTGGGGGCCGCCTTCGTGGCGAAGGTTCGCGCCAGCGTGCCGGTCTCGACCCGGCAGCCCCGGCTGATCCAGCGGCGAGTTGTCCACCGGTGCAACCGGTTTCGGCTTCCCGCTGTGCGCCTCACACGATTCCGGTCGCGAGGCCCCTCCGCGCGAACCTCTTTCGCGCGATCCGTCATGACGCGAATGCAATGCTCGGCGAAACACCGGACGTCACGAAGAAATTAGAAATCACGGTTTGATCACGAGCCGCGGTGGGTAATACCGATACATGACCTCACGGAACTACCGAGCCGGCCGAATCATCGGCGTCGAGCGCGGTACGGCCGTGCTGTGCGCTCTTATCGCCACGGCTCTGGCCTGCGGCGTAGCACTATTGACCAGCTCGCTGACCTGGGCACTCGCGGCGGGAGCCGCGGTATGCGCGGGTATGGCGATCAGTTTGCCGACGATTTCCCGGAAACCGCCGCCGCCGAGCACAATTCGTGATATATGACCAAGACAGGACGTATTCCCTTCATCAATTCGCAAAATACTGCATGACACTCCGGCCGATACGTCCTGCCGCAAACGGAAAATGATCTTCCGAAACGACTCGGCTGCGATCAAGAGCACGGTGGCTCGCCGAACCACCGTCGCACGGCTGAACGAAGCGTATCCAGTTCCGCCGCGGTCGGTTTCGGCGACGAGGACGCCCAAGCGAGGTAGCCGTCGGGTCTGAGCAGCATTGCGGTCACTTCGGCGGATTCGGTTGCGGCGGTGACGATTTCGATGCGGCCATGGTCGACCGCTTTCGCGGCGGAAGCGTCGTCCGTCAGATCGAGCAGCAGGGGGCGGGCGGATCTGGCCAGTTCGGCGAGGCGGACCGTTCCGGCGGCGGTGCGCACCTCCATGTCGGGGGCGAAGCGGCCGACCAGTGGGTGCGCGTCGGGGGCGCCCATGTCGTAGTGGACGTCTGCGCCCGCGATGAGATCCGCGAGCCGCTGCACGGTGTTCCGGTCGCGCAGGAGTTCGGTGAACAGGTCGCGCAGCCCGCCGGCGTCAAGGCCGGGAGCGATGAGCGCCGATTGCGCCCGCGCGTTCATCACCATGCGGTGGGCGGCGTGCCTGCGTTCGGCTTCGTAGCTGTCCAGCAGTCCGGGCGGGGCGTGGCCGACGATCTCGGCGGCGAGTTTCCAGCCGAGGTTGACCGCGTCCTGGAGGCCGAGATTGAGGCCAGGACCGCCACCCGACGCGTAGACGTGGGCGGCGTCGCCGATCAGGAACACCCTGCCGTGCCCGAATCGCTCTGCCACCCGGGTGTTTCCGCCGAACAAGCGGCGCAGTACATGCGGGCCCGCGCCCTCCGGCGCGGTCAGCGGCAGATCGGCGCCGAGCACGCGGCGGATACTGGCCCGCATTTCGTCGAGAGTCATCGGCGCATCGGTGCGCGGCTGGTCCCACTCCGTGGTGCTGACCAGCGGTGGGTGTCCGGGCAATGGCGCGTAGGAGAATCCGCCGCGCTCGGTGCGATGCGGCGCGAAGGGCCGGATGTGGCCGTAGTCGGGAACGCGCAGCGCGCCGGTGCCCGGATCGATCGACGTCGCCGGGAGTGTGACGTGCGCGGATCGCGTCGTGGTCCGATCATAGGTGACACCGGGAAAATCGATGCCGAACAGCTTGCGCGTGACGCTGTGCGCACCGTCCGCGCCGACGAGGTAGCGGGCGTTCAACCGGTAGGTTCCGTCTGGGCCCGCGACGTCGACGGTGACCTCGTCGTCTTGCCGTACACCGAGAACTTCATGGCCCCAGCGTATTTCGGCGCCCAGCTCGGCGGCTCGCTCCGCCAGCACCTCCACGAGGCGACGCTGCGGCACGGGCAGGGCATAGATCGGACTGTCGTCGAGCAGGGTGAGGTCCAGATCCATGGCCGCGAACATGAAGTACGCGGAGTTCGGCTGCGGCGGAACGGAACCGCCGCCGAGGCGCTCGAAAAGGCCGCGGCGGTCGACCATCCGCACGACTTGACCGAGCAACCCGTTCGCTTTCGGCTCGGCGCTCGGCTCCGGCAGGCGCTCCAGCACGATCGGCCGGACGCCGGCCAGGCTCAGTTCGCACGCCAGCATCAGCCCGGCCGGGCCCCCGCCGACGATGACGACATCGGTGTTCATCGGATCTACTCCTCAGCTGAGAACGGATCGTTCGAAGGCGTTACGGGACAGGGAGTCCGGCGCGGATTCGGTCGAATACCTCGCGCAGCACCCGCACGAGCGGAAACGGTTCGTCGGCGCGCAAACAGTGCTCCACGGCCGCGGCGGTGCCCGCGCCGATCACGGCGGCGACCAGTTGCGGGTACACGTCCCGCGACGCGTCGGTGCCGGTGCGCTCGGCGACCGCCGCCGCCAGCGCGTTCTGCGCGACCGCGTTGGCCTTGACCACCTCACCTTGCAAGGCGGGCTCGGCCAGCATCAGCCGCAACGCGTCACGCCACCGTCGATCGTCTTCCGAGTCCGCGGCGGAGCGCTCGCCGGCCGCGAACTGTGCCTGCACCGCGTCGGTGATCGAATCCCACAGCGGCTCGTCGCTCGGTCGCGTCCGCAGCTCGTCTGCGATGCGCAGCGACCGTTCGACATGACTGGCGGCGATCGCTTCGGCCTTGTTGGCGAAGTAGTTGCGAAACGTGCGCACGGAGACATTCGCTTCCGCCGCAATGGCCTCGACGGTGACGTTGTCCCAGCCGCGCTCGATCGACAGCCGAATCGCCGCGCGGCTCAGCGCGAGTCGCGTCTCCCGCTTCTTGCGTTCCCGGAGACCCGGAGCTTCCTCCACTGCCATGTCAGCCACAGTAGCAATAGTTGCCGATTGTGCAAGTTTGCACTTCGGGCAGAATTATTGACACAAGGGCGCGGAGATTCCCACACCGTCTGGGCCGCCGAGACAACTCGCACCCCGGCTGATTGGATCGACGCGTGACAGTCGAGGGTTTTCAGTTGATCGCGCAGCGGCCGATGCTCGAGGCGATGCCCGCGTGGGCGCCGCACTTTCCCCAGTTCGACCTCGTGTTCGGACACTCCGACCTGGGGCACGCGTTTCTGGTGAACAGCCAGTCGGGGGAGTGCGCGGTGCTACATCCGTACCGCGCCGCCGCGAAAGGGTACGGCGCGTTCGCCGATCCCGCGGATTTCGCCGACCAGGTCCTGCGCGAGCCGGGGTTCGCCGCGTTCGTCCTGCGCAACGAGCACGTCGCATGCATTCGCGATCTGCTCGGGCCGCTCGATCCGGAGCAGGTGTACATCGCCACGCCGTATCCGTTTCTCGGCGGCGGCGAGGAGCCCGAGACCTACGACACCGGCGAACTGTGGACGTTCCTGGAGCTCGTCGCACAAGCGCAGCAACTTTAGTTGCGGGCACCGTTCCGACCGGTTCGTAGACGTGTCATGATGGGAACATGTGTTCGAATTGCGGTGCGGCCGGGTTGGGTGGTCGACGGTGAGCGAGGATGCCTTTTCGGCGGTCCGGCGCCTGCCGCGCCCCCGTCCGGTGCTGGTCGATCCCAAGCGGATCTGGCTGCTGCCGAACCGGCCGGGACCCCAGCGGCCGTCGCTGGGTGTCGCGTCGAACAGCCTCGATCCGAGGTTCCAGGAACCGTGGGTGCAGGCGACCCAGTACGGCTGGGTCCGGCTGCACCTCGGGCATTACGTCGCGTGGTACGCCGAGGTCGCGGTCGACTACCGCACGCGTAACAAGCTCACGGAGACAACGCTGCGCCACTGGGTGCCATGGGATGCGGTGCGATTGCCGTCGGCGGGTAAAGGCTCGTGACGCTCAGTGCGATGAGTCCCGGCTACGCTCCAGCATGCGCTGCGCGGTCCAGGTCCGGGTTCGGTTCCCAGACGGTCATGTTGAGCATGTATGCCCCGCCGTGGGTCGGCGTTTGCCCGAACTCCTGGATTCCTATCCCCGCTTCGATGATCTGTGCCGCCTGACGGGGTCGACAGCGCGATGACAGACGTGCGGGTATGTCTTGCTCCGCTGTGGGTATCCGCACCGGACCAGCAACTTCGGTGCATCCCTAGGAGGATGGAATGAAGTACGTGGTTTCCTGGACCTACCGTTGGAACGGCTCCGCGGCCGAGAATGAAGCCGGCATGCAGCGCGCGTTGGACGTGTTCGCGAATTGGAAGCCGTCTCCCACCATGACGTACCACCAATTCGTCGGCCGGCTCGACGGCAGGGGCGGATTCGCGGTGGTCGAGACCGATAATCCGATCGACCTGGCCGACGGTCCGTCCAAGTTCGGCTTCTTCGCGGAGTACGAGGTCTACCCTGTCGTCGAGATCGCGGAGGGCGCGCAAGCATTCCAGCGGGGCGCGGACTTCAGGGCATCGATCGGCTGAACCTCGCCGATCAGCTCCGATACCCGTTCAGCGTGAGCGCTCATGGGAGAAGGCTGTCGCGATCAGCAGAATCCTGATCGCGACGCAGCGGCGTGCCGATACTCGCTCCACGCCGCTTCTGCGAATTTGTGAGCACAGTGTGTTTCACGCTTCCGAACCCGTACCTGAGCAGTCGCGAACCAGGCCCGTCACCGACACCGTGAGCTGATCTGGACGCGGACTTCGCCGCCGCCTTGGCCCTCGCCGCCCGCGAGACCGCTACGCGTGCCCAGAAGATGGCCGAAGCCGCCATCGCCTACGAACGTCGCCTCACTGACGAAAACGCCGGTACCGCGCGGTTCGAGGAACCCCTCGGTCCTCTGGACACATACCGGCCGCCGCTCGAGATGGGCACGTTCGATATCAATGGCGGTCCACGACCGCTTCCGTACCGAACCCGCCTTCCCGACCGCCGTCAACGATTCGGTACGGCGCGCTGATCTCATGGAGGCCGTAGCGGACGACGACGCAGGCCAAACCCGCGCCGCAAAGGCCCGCGCCGCCGCCAACGCCCTCGCCGCCAGCGCCGACGATCGCGCGCGAGTCCGCGGGGAGAAGATCACGCAGATCGCACAAGACGCAGTCTCGGCTGCCGCCGAAGCCACACGAGCCGCCGAGGACGCCGCCAAAGCCGCCAACGACTGCAAAAGGCGCTGACGGCATGAAGTGATCCTCGACCCGCTCAGCGATTGTCACCCCGAAGGCGATCAGGGCCTGATCCGCTGGGTTCGGTCGACAAGGGCTGTACGCGTGGCGATCTCGGTGCCCGTACAGCGCCGATCGCGCGGCGACCTCACCGTTCGGGCTGTGCTGCACGATGTCGAGGATTCGCCGAGCTGGTCTGCGGTGTCGGGCAATTGGCGTTCGGTGTGTTCGCTGGTGAGGAAGAAGCGCGGGCGTTCGGTGTCCGCGGCCACGACGGGAGATCGTTCACCGGCGGGCCGGACGGACCGGTCCCGATGACGGCGACGCCGCGCACCTGCGCGCGAGCTCAAACGCGCAGACCGGTGAAGGGCGCGATCGGAATGTTGCGCAGCACCAGCCAGCCGAGCACCAGCGCGAGCACGATATGCGGCGCGTTCCGGTACTGATACCAGCGCACCGAATCACGGCCGCGGACGCGATCGCGCGTCCAGAAAACGAACGTGCCGATCAGCGCGATCAACGCGATCAGGCCGAGGGCGTTGTAGTGCAGCGCGCCGGGAAGGTCGCCGTGCAGCAGCGAATACAGCATGCGGGAACTGCCGCAGCCGGGGCAGTTGATGCCGAGCAGCGCCTTCGACGGGCAGACCGGGATGACGCCGCCCGGCGTGGTGGGATCGGCCCACAGCAGGGCGGCGCAAACCAGCGCGCCCGCACCGGCGACCGCGACGGGCGCGGCCAGCCGGTGCGGCATCGAGACGGGCGTACTCACACGCCGGACGCCCCGATGAGCGCGACATTGAGGACGATGACGATCACGACGCTGATCACGCCGCACACCGCGGAGATCATCGTCCACTTCTTGGCGTCCTCGGCCGCACGGTAGGCCTCGGCGGCCTGGCCCTGCGCCCACAGGTTGTTGACATTGGCCGCCTTCATGATCGCGACGATGCCGAACGGAAGGCAGCAGAACACCGTCGCGAGGATCGCCCAGATCATGTTGTTGTCCGGCGGCGTGCCGGGGTTGTAGCCCGGACCGTAACCGGGCGCGGCGGGATAGCCGGGGGCAGCGGGATAGCCGCCCGCGGCCGGATAACCCGGCGCCGCGGGGTAACCGGGCGCGGCCGGATAACCCGGAGCCGCAGGGTAACCCGGAGCGGCTGGGTATCCGGGCTGCTGCGCGTAGGGATCACTCGCAGGCTGCGGCTGCTGCGGCTGCTGCGCGTACGGGTCGGACTGCTTGTACGGGTCGAAGCCGGGCTGGGGCGGGGGGTACGTCATCAATTCCTCACTTGTCGTCGACGCTCGGCGAGCGCGGATGTGGACTTCGGTGGAACTCCGAGTGCGCGCGCCCCCCGAACGACCCTGACAGTCTGTTGACCAGGTCTCCGGCAGTGTAGTGGGTCTCGGCCGCCCTCTCCCGTCGGACGCCCGCCGTCGTCCTCGCGCCCGCGACAGCGTGTTTCGGCCCGGCGGGCACGAGTTCGGCTCACGCTGATCGCGATCGGCCGCACGCGCGATCACGCACGCCGGGCCGCGCCGCGCGGGGACTCGCGGCGCGGGCGCGACGCACCGTACCGGCGACGAGTGGTAGGAAAGGGACGTGTCCGTTAACGGCGAAGACTCCGGTCCGAACAGCAGATCACGTGCGGTGGACGAGGTCGTCGAGTTGGTCAGTCAACTGATCAGATTCGACACCTCGAACACGGGCGACCTGGCCACCACGAAAGGTGAGCGGGAATGCGCCCAGTGGGTGGCCGATCAATTGCAGCAGGTCGGATACATCACCGAATACGTGGAATCCGGTGCACCATGCCGCGGAAACGTGTTCGCGCGCCTGAAGGGAGCCGATCCCAGCCGGGGCGCGCTGCTGATGCACGGGCACCTCGACGTGGTGCCCGCCGAGGCGTCGGACTGGAGCGTGCATCCGTTCTCCGGCGCGGTGCGCGACGGCTATGTGTGGGGCCGCGGCGCCATCGACATGAAGGACATGGTCGGCATGATGCTGGCGGTGGCGCGCCAGTTCAAGATCGAGGGCACGGTGCCGCCGCGCGACATCGTCTTCGCGTTCCTTGCCGACGAGGAGAACGGCGGCAAGTGGGGGTCGCATTGGTTGGTGGACAACCGCCCCGACCTGTTCGACGGGGTCACCGAAGCGGTGGGGGAGGTCGGCGGTTTCTCGCTGACGGTGCCGCGCCGCGACGGCGGTGAACGCAGGTTCTACTTGGTGGAGACGGCCGAGAAGGGCCTGGGCTGGATGCGCTTGCGCGCCAAGGCCCGCGCCGGACACGGCTCGTTCCTGCACGAGGACAACGCGGTGACCATCCTCGCCGACGCGGTGGCGCGGCTGGGCAAACACACCTTCCCGCTGGTGCTCTCGGATTCGGTGGCCGAGTTCCTCGCCGCCGTGTCGGAGGAGACCGGCTTCCCGTTCGACCCGGAGAGCCCGGACATCGAGGGACAGCTGGCCAAGCTCGGCACCATCTCCCGCATCATCGGCGCCACGCTGCGCGACACCGCCAATCCCACCATGCTGCAAGCCGGTTACAAGGCCAACGTCATTCCGCAGACCGCGGAGGCGGTGGTGGACTGCCGGGTGGTGCCGGGCCGGCAGGCCGCCTTCGAACGCGAGGTGGACGAGCTGCTCGGCCCCGACGTCGAACGCGAGTGGATCACCAAGCTCGACTCCTACGAGACGACCTTCGACGGGCACCTGGTCGACGCCATGAACGACGCGATCCTTGCCCACGACCCGCATGGCCGCACGGTGCCCTACATGCTCTCCGGTGGCACCGACGCGAAAGCCTTCGCCCGCTTGGGGATTCGCTGCTTCGGCTTCGCGCCGCTGCGGCTGCCGCCCGACCTGGACTTCAGCGCGTTGTTCCACGGTGTGGACGAACGTGTTCCGGTGGACGCCCTCGAGTTCGGCACCCAGGTGCTGGAACACTTCCTGTTGCACAGCTGATCCGTATACACGGCCCCGAAATACAACGGCTCCGAAAAGAGGAACGATGACCTACGACCCCTACGACGCGCTCCCGAAGGTACCTGGCTTCACCCTCACCTCCGAGGACGTCACCGACCGGGCCCCGCTCGGCAACGATCAGGTCAGCGGCGTGTTCGGCGCCGGAGGCAAGGACGTCTCCCCGCAGCTGTCCTGGTCCGGGTTCCCCGCCGAGACCAAGAGTTTCGCGGTCACCGTCTACGACCCGGACGCCCCGACCGCCTCCGGCTTCTGGCACTGGGCCGTCGCCAACATCCCGGTGTCGGTCACTTCGCTGCCCAGCGGTGCGGGCAGCGAGGGCGGTTCGCTGCCCGCGGGCGCGGTCACCCTGCGCAACGACGGCGGCTTCGCCGGATTCGTCGGGGCCGCACCGCCGCCGGGCCACGGCCCGCACCGCTACTTCGTCGTGGTGCACGCGGTGGACGTGGAGAGCCTGGGCATCGGGCCCGACGCGTCGCCCGCCTACCTGGGCTTCAACCTGTTCCCCCACACCCTGGCCCGCGCCACCATGATCGGCACCTACGAACAGTAGTCCTGCGCTGAAAAGGACCGTGGCCCCGGGCTTTTCGCTCGGGGCCACGGTCGTCTCATCGCGGCTCAGGAGACATTGACGACCGTCTCGGGCAGCGGGTTGGTGTAGAGCGTCGCGATCTCCTCGGCGTACTTCGCGGCGATCGGGTTGCGCTTGAGCTTCATGGTCGGGGTCAGCTCGTCACCGCCGGGCTCCCACGGCTTGCCGACGATCGTGAAGCGCTTGATCTGCTCGACCCGCGACAGTTTGCGGTTTCCGGCCTCAATCGCGGCGAGCACTTCGTCGACGATCTCCTTGCGGGCGGCCAGTGCGGCGAGATCCTCGGCGGGAGCGCCGATCTCCTTGGCGCGGATCGCGGCGGTGTCGGGGTCGAGCACGATCAGCGCGGAGATGTAGGGCTTGGCCTCTCCGATCGCCACCACCTGACCGACCAGCGAGGACGCCGCCTTCACCGCGTTCTCGATGTTGGTGGGCGAGATGTTCTTGCCCGCCTCGTTGATGATGAGTTCCTTCTTGCGGTCCACGATCCGCACGTAGCCGTCGGCGTCGATGGTCGCCACGTCGCCGGTGTACAGCCAGCCGTCGGAGTCGAGCGCTTCCTTGGTCTTGTCGGGCTGCTTGCGGTAGCCCGGCGTGATGATCGGGCCGCGCACCAGCAATTCGCCGTCCTCGCCGAGGCGCAGTTCCAGCCCGTCCACCGCGCGGCCGACCGAGCCGGGCCGCGGCTTGTCCAGTTCGGTGTAGGTGGCCACGCCGCTGGTCTCCGACATGCCCCAGACCTCGGTGACGGTGAAGCCGAGGCCGAGGAAGTACTCGAGGGTTTCCGGCGGGATGGCGGCCGCGCCGGAGGCGGCGACCTTGAGATTGTCCAGGCCGAGCGCGTGCCGCAGCTTCGAGAGCACGAGCGCGTCGGCGAGCTTGTGCTGCAACCCGAGCACCGGGCCGCGTCCCTTGCCCGCGAGATCGGCGCGCGCGGCGGCGATTCCGGTGCCGATGGCCCAGGCCGCGAGCGACTTCTTGACCGGGCTCGGCTCGGTGGCCAGCTTGCCGTCGATGCCCGCCTTGATCTTCTGCCACACCCGCGGCACGCCGAAGAACACGGTCGGCCGCGCGTCGGGCAGCGCCGCGGCGATCTCGCGCGGATCGGGGACGCAGGTGATGAGGATGCCGGTGAGCAGGCTGATGGCGTGGCCGGAGATGCGGTCGGCGACGTGCGCGGCGGGCAGGTAGGAAATGGCCCGGTCGTCGTAGCCGACCCGCAGCGGCCCCGACACCAGCGCGATGATCTGGGCGAGCATGTTGCGGTGGGTGATTTCCACGCCCTTGGACGGGCCGGTGGTGCCCGAGGTGTAGATCAGCGTGGCCAGATCGCCGGGCTCGACGGCCTGCCAGGCGGCGGCGAAGTCGAAGTCGGCGGCCGGGTTGGCCTCCACCTCGTCCAGGGAGATCCCGCCGGCCGCAGGGCCGTCCACCACGACGGTGTGCGCGAGTTCGACGCCCGCGCCCGCGATCACGTCGAGGAACGCGCGTTCGGTGATCACCACTTTGTTCTCGGCGTTGGTGAACAAGTGAGTGATCTGTTCGGGGGAGCTGGTGTTGTAGATCGAGAACGGTGTCGCGCCCAAGTGCAGTGCGGCCGTGTCGACGAGGTTGAACTCGGGCCGGTTGGTGAGCATGATCCCGACGGTGTCGCCGCGGCCGACGCCGAGCGCGGCGAGCCCGGCCGCGATCGATTCGACCCGCTTGCCGTACTCCCGCCAGGTGATCTCCGTCGTGCCGCCGACCGTGCGTAGCGCGATCCCGTCCGGCCGCAGCTTGACGGTCTCCTGGAACGCCTCGGGAACGGTGTAGACCGTCTTGCCTGATTCGTGCGCGAAACCGATTTCTGTAGTGCTCATATTCCCTGTTCCCGATGATCCTGTCGGTGAACCGACCCGATGCGCTCGGCGCCAACCGCTGACGCAATGCGCCAGACTGTATGTCATCTTCTCACCGCATGGGTGTCAACGTGTGGCGCGGCTCACTCATGGTAGCCACAGCCGGCCGAATATGACGGTCTTTACAGCGCGAGCAGCCGACGCCACCAACACCCCGGCGTCAACCGCCGGGACGAGAACCGCCGGACCGAACGCCCCAGCCCCGACCAGGTCTCGTCCTCGGCCGGAAGCGTGTGCCCGCGCCTTCGCCGTTTGGCCTCCAGGTACCGGCGGGCGCGCTCGCTGCGCGGCCGCGTCACCAAAGGTATGACGGTGACGGCGATGCCGAGCTCGGTCAGGGCGCGCACCTTGTCCGGGTTGTTCGTCAGCAGGCGCACCGACCGAAGCCCGAGGTGCAGCAGCGCGCGGGCCGCGTGTTCGTAGGAGCGCGTGTCGACGCACAGCCCGAGCCGCTCGTAGCTGTCGAAGGTGTCCAGGCCGAACACCTCGCTGGTGCGCAAACCCCTTGCCTTGTCGACCAATCCGGCGCCGCGGCCCTCCTGTTCGAGGTAGACCAGCACGCCGCACCCCGCGTCCTGGATCAAATCCATCGACAGATCGAGCTCGGGCCCGCAATCACAGTCGTCGGAGCGCAAGGCGTCGCCGTACAGGCAGCGCGAATGGATGCGCACCAGGCAGCCATCGACCACCGAGCCGAACACGAGGGCGTGCCCCCCGTCCTCGGCGCCAGGGATCGCCAAGACTCGAACGCGGAGTTCTCGCCCCTTGCGAGTCAGACGATGCCCGGTCTCACGGAGATCGGGTGCCGCTCGGTCCATGCCCCTCCGATGCCATGCCCCGCTGATGCACAGTGCAGCGGTCGGCGAGCTGCGGAATCCCCAGTCGCACAATCCATCTATGGTAGCCGGAGGCCGGGCATCGCATCAGGGGCTAGACCAGAACCGGTGGCGCGCTTTCGTGCGCGGGGCCCTCCGGCAGCGCGCCGCCGGAATCCGCCCGCGGCAGAATGGTCTGCTCCAGCGACCACGGCGATTCGCCGTTGGGGATCCAGTGTTGGCGCCTGCGGCGTTTGGCGTCGAGATACTCGATGGCGCGCTGACTCAGCGCCTCGGTGACCAGCGGAACCACTTGCACCGCAAGGCCTACCTCGCGCAGCGCGTGCATCTTGGCCGGATTGTTGGTCAGCAGCTGGACGGTCCGCAGGTTCAGCACGTCGAACAGCGCGCGAGCCGCCTGCTCGTAGGAGCGTCCGTCCGGCGGATAGCCCAGCTTCTCGTAGCTGGTGAAGGTGTCCTCGCCCGATTGTTCGCTCTCCAGGTACCCGCGCGCCTTGGCGAGCAGGCCCGCGCCGCGGCCCTCCTGCTCGAGATAGACCAGCACGCCGCCCCCGGCCTCCTGGATCATGTCGAGGGACTTGTCCAGTTCTGGACCACAATCGCAGTCGTCCGATCGCAGCGCCTCACCGTAGAGGCAACGCGAATGAACCCGAACCAGACAGCCGTCGCCGATGTCTCCGAAGACGAGAATGTGGCCACCTCCGTCGCCGTGATCGGGTAGTTCGATCACGCGAACGCGAGTGTCACGCCCCTTGCGCGTGAACCGATGACCGGCTTCGGCAAGATCCGACGCAACCGTCGTCAACCGCTCCTCCGACTCAACAGGTGCGGCGACTGCCGCACATCCGAGATGACCTCGCAACGTTACCCCGCGTGTGACGTAACACGCATGTTACTACCAGGTCTTTTGTGTTAAAATACGCCGCCGCGCCGCGCGGATCAGGTCATTGTTCGTTCCCCAGCCGGACCACATCGTCGATGCGGTCCTTGTCCGGCATCGCGCGCGGCACCGCACCCAGCTTCTGAGTCGGGATCATCGCCGCGGTCGCCCAGATGAAGTCTTTCGCGGCCAGCTCACCGCCGGTTTCGACCAGGCGGCACGCCAGCGCCGCGGAGAACGCGGCGGCGGCGCCCGGCGAATTCTTCAACGCACCGTGGAACCGGCCGACATCGAGATTCAACCGCTCGGAGCGCACCGAACAGCGAAATCCGTCGATCGCGCACACCGCGCGCACCCCCAGCCCGCGCAGCCGCTGCGCGCTGTCTTCGGTGGAGCCGGTCGACACCACCGGCAGCATCGCCTCGAGTTCCGCCGGCGATCCGACCAGGTAGTCCACCACCTCGAGGTACTGGTAAAGGTCTTGCGGCACAGCGGGACTCGGCGACGGGCAGACGATCACCTGCGGCCGCGGCCGCATGCCGCGCACCATCGCGAGGACCTGTTCGGCGACGCCTTTGGGGTGTTCGAGCGTCAGCAACACCACCTCCGAGCTCGCCAGCGCCGCGTGCACGCCACCGGTGTGCAGATCCGTCACGTCGAGCTTGACTCTGTCGTCCTTGCACCCGATGAGTCTCGTCTCGCCGCTGGAATCCATGATCACGGCCGTGACGGGGGACCGGCCGCCGTCGACGATCTTGACCAGATCGCAGCGGACGTTCTCGTTGGTCAGGAAGCCGATGATCTCCGCGCCGTCCTTGTCGTTGCCGACCGCCGAGACGAGCGCGACCTCCAAGCCCAGGCGTGCGGCGGCCACCGCGCGATTCAGCCCCTTCCCACCGGGCGGCCTGGTGAAGCTGCCGCGCGCCGCGCGGTCCGCGGCGGGGAAACCGTCGACGCGGTAGAGGTGATCGATGACCGCGTCACCGACCACCGTCACCGACTTCGGCCGCCGGACCGAATCGGGTAGCGAGACAAGGATTTTGCCGCTCGGCATGGCCTGGGGGATGACGTAGCCCGTGTCGGCGGTGAGCAGATCGGCCAGCGCGGTGAAGGTATCGCCCTCCGACGACGTGCGCAGCCGCTTGACCGTCGGCGCCTCGGGAACGCGATCGACCCCGAGCGCTTCGTGCAGCCGCCGCCAGTGCTCGACGAGGTATCCGCGCCGAGGGCCGAGGTTGTCCGCGTAGAGCCGGGCGAGATCGACGCCGTCAGGGGGGTTGTCACGAAAAAGGCCGAGCGCCAACGCCGAATCGGCGATCAGGCGATCGGTCGGGGGCAGCTGTCGCACCGTCTCGCGCACGACCGGTAGCAAGGATTCGCCCGCGGGCAGGCCGGTGCGTTGCGCGTGCTGGCGCACGATCGGCAGCTCGAGCAGGCTGGTGACGTCGATCTCGGTGTTGCCCAAGCGTTCTGGCCGCAGACCGTAGTAGGTGCACAAGCGGGTGAGGATGTCGCGAATCGCGATCGTGCGGGGATTCTGCGGAGCCATCGGCGAGTCCGCCCTCCATCGCGTCGTTGCCGTTTCGTCGTGCTTCTGCGGAGATTGCCCTCATTGCGGTGTTTAACAGGCAATGAGACCGGCAATTCCCAAGATACTCCGGCAATTGACCGGGGGAAAGGCAAATGCCACACTGATTTTGGGCGATCTGGTCGTCCTCCACCAGCGGACTCGGGAGGGCCTTGGTGATGAAAGAGATTCTGCTGATACGTCGCAACCGGCGGCGCAGGCGTCACAAGCCCGGCGCGGCCGAGACCGAACTCGGGTCTCACCGTCCGGCCGCGTAGTCCTCGTCCGACCATCGCGACACCCGAACCGTGTCAACCGCCGGTTCCGCTCCGCCGTCCAGCGAGCCCCGGCCCGTGCGTGACTCGCGCACTTCGCCGGGGCTCGCCGCTCTCCGAACTCTTCGGTGACCCCACTCGACCCTCGGATGCTCGACAGGAGGCATTCGTGACCATCTACGTCACCGACTGGTCGATGACCAGCGATTGCACCAACGAATCGGCGCAGCGCGTCGCCGACAAATGGCCCAAGTCGTGGCGGCTGAGCTGGCTGCCCGACCGCCTGCTCACCCGCGAACAGGCACTGGCGGGGATGGATCTCGCCGAGATCGTCAGCACCCAGACCTACCGGCACGATCGGCTCGCCCACCTGCGGGCGGTGCACTACGCCGGACAACTCGGAATTCCCCTGGAGCAGATTCTGCTCGGGCTGTAGTACCGGAGGCAGCCAATGACCATTCACACCACCGAATGGACCATGATCAGCGACCTGACCCCCGAATCGGCCTACCGCGACGGCGAACTCAGCGCCGACACGTGGCGGCTGAGCTGGTTGCCAGGTCGCACGCTCTCCCGCGAGCAGGCGCTCGCGGGCATGGAGCTGGACGAATTGCTCAGCGACCCGGACATGGTGCACGACCGCATGACGCACGCACGCGCCGCCGAGCGCGCCGACCGGCTGGGCATCCTGCTCGACCACGCGATCATCTTGTTGCACAAGCGGATCGTCGCGCGACTACGGGACCGACCGGACGAGTCGGCGCCCGGCCCCGTCGGCGCATGCGGCAGCGGTTCTGGCGCGCACGGCATGCCGCGGCGCACGAGCGGCCCGCCGCGCGTGTACGGGTGAGCGAATTCAGGTCCTCGCCACGTTGTCCGCGCCGACCGCCTCGGCGATCGAGCGGTAGCCGTGGTCGCGCAGACGCGCGGCGAGGCCGCGGTGGATCTTGCGAGTCCAGAACGGGCCGCCGTAGATGAAGCCGGTGAAACCCTGCAGCAGGCTGGCGCCCGCGAGGATGCGCTCGAAAGCCTGGTCGGGGGTTTCGATCCCGCCGACGGAGATCAGTACGAGGCGATCGCCGACGCGCCGGTACAGCCGGCGCAGCACCTCGAGCGAGCGTTCGGCCACGGGCGCGCCGGACAGGCCGCCCGCGCCCATGGCGGCGACCTCGGCGGCGTCGGTGCGCAGGCCGTCGCGGCGAATGGTGGTGTTGGTGGCGACGATGCCCGCGAGACCGAGTTCCAGCGCGAGGTCGGCGACGGCGTCGATGTCCTCGTCGGACAGGTCGGGGGCGATCTTCACCAGAACCGGCACCCTGACGGTGTCGAGCACGGCCCGCAGCAGCGGGCGCAGCGATTCCACGGCCTGCAGGTCGCGCAGGCCGGGCGTGTTGGGGGAGCTGACGTTGACCACGACGAAGTCGGCCAGCGGGCCGAGCAGTGCGGCGCTCGTCGCGTAGTCGGCGGCGGCGTCGGCCGCTTCGACGATCTTGGTCTTGCCGATGTTGGCGCCGATCGGGATGGTGGCGGCTCTGGCCCGCAGTTGGTCGGCGGCGCGGGCGGCGCCGTGGTTGTTGAAGCCCATCCGGTTGATCAGGGCGCGGTCGGCCGGGAGCCGGAACATCCGCGGTGCGGGGTTGCCGGGCTGGGCCTTGGCGGTGACGGTGCCGACTTCGGCGAAGCCCCACCCGAACGGCCCCCAGATGTCGGCGCCCTCTGCGTTCTTGTCGAAACCGGCCGCAAGACCGAGCGGGGCGCGGAACTCGACGCCGAAGACGGTGTTGCGCAGGATCGGGTCGTCGACGACCGCGAGCCGCTCGACCAGCAGCCGGGTCGGCGCGAACCGGGCGGCCACCCGCATGGCCGCGAAGGCGAGGTGGTGGATGCGCTCCGGCGGAACCAGGAACATCAAGCGAAGTAGCAGTGCGTACATCCGTCTCACATCCCCGGCTCTGGCTGGGGTAGTAGCGAGGTCTTGCGACGACGCAGCAGCACCTTACGGCTGCCGTCGGTGTAGGCGCGCACGCGCGAGAGCTCCCATCCGCCGAATTCGGCCTGAATCGCCAGGCGCATCGAGGCGGTCACCCTGGTCACGTCTTTCGGTAAACGCAGCGGGACGTATTCGTAGTCGTCGCTGCTGGTCTCCCAGTTCGCCGGTAATGCTGTGCGGGAGCTTTTCGGCGCCATCACTGACCTCTCTTCAGCTGGTCCGCGCGGATCCGCTGGACACCGTCCCCGGTGGCGGATCCGACGAACAGATCACCGGTGCGCTCGTCGACGGTCACCGAGTCGGGCTGCCGGACGGTCGGATAGCGTCCCACTTCCTCCGGTATGCCCGCCGACAGATCGAATCCGACGACTTCGTTGCTCTGGGTGCACGTCACCCACACGGTCTCGGACCGTCGATCGTAGGCGAGCGCGTAAGGCGACGATCCTACCGGGAAACGCTGGCGCAGGACGAGTGGTCCGGTGGTGTAGACGAGCAGTTCCTCGCCCGCGGTGTCGGTGACGATCACCCTGCCGAAGTGGTCGGAGATCATGTTCGTGGCGCCGTCGCCCGCACGCAGGGCGAGCCCGAGGTGGTCTTTGGCGGGGTCGATCTCGGTGACGGAGGTCTGGCGGCGGTCGAGCACCGCGATGCGATCCGGGGTCAGCGCGACGACGTCGGCCGAGACCAGGCCGGAGACGGAGTCGCGCACGTCGCCGCCGGGGCCGAGGATGCGGACCGAGCCGTCGGCGGTGCCGACGACCAGCGTGCCGTCCGCACGCTGACCGACCGAGCGGACGTCGCCCTCGACCGGCGTCTCGGTGACCGCGCCGCTCGCGGCGTCGACCCGGATGATCCAGCCGGGCGCGGTGACCAGGACCTCACCGGGGTTGCCCTGGGCCAGGCTGGTCCCGTGCGCGGGCAGGGTGACAGTGCGCTGGCCTGCGCCCGCGGGAGCGGCGGGGTCGATCAGGAAGAGCAGGGTTGAGCTGTCGCTGCTCGCGTCGAGAGCGGCGAGCAGGCCGGTGCCGGATTCGGCGAACATGTTGCGGATCGGGGCGCTCAGGCCGATCACCTGGCCCGTGGGCGCGGTTCGCGGCGCGGGGGCGATGGCGGCGGTGGCGGGTTCCCGGGTCGGGACGTCGGGTTCGCCCTTGTCGGAAGAGCATCCGGCCAGCAGGGCGAGCACCGCCGAGCCGACGACGAGCGCTGAGGGGACCGAGCCGCGAGGGCGCACCACCGAACTCCTCCTACCGACGAATCAACCCGACGTCACCATCTGACCATGATGGCGCAACACCGCCACCGACCGGGGTGGCGGCGGCACCGAATAACCCGTGATGGGGGTTACCGTGTAATCAAACAGTGTCCAACCCAGGGAGATCCGGTTGAAAGCCGACCATCCATCGGGATTTGCCATCGATGACATAACCGTTGGTCCGTTTGCTCACGGGTTCGGCACCACCGCCGACGGCAGGCCGTACGCGTTCCGCACGGTGCGCTCGATCCTGACGCTCGAGATCTACCGCGCCGACCTGGACAGCGACGTGCCGGGTCCGGAGGACGTGGTCGCGGTGGCGGAGGTCCGGGTCACCGACGTCGACTTGGACGACGAACGCAGTGTGGTCGCGCTGGTGCGCGACATGATCCCCGACGCTGTCGCGGTCGAGGCGGCCGCGGACCGTGACGTCACGACCGTGCGCGCCCTGCTCGGGCGAATCAGTTCCGTCATCGATGGTATGTAGGTAGTGATGTACTCCACACGAATCGCCCGAATCGCGCTGGCCGCGCTCGCCTGTGCCACGGTGGCCGCGACCGCCGCGTGCAATTCGGGTCCGGACGAGGCCTCGGTCGAGGCGGCCCGCTCCAAGGCCATCGCCGAGCTGTCCTCCTCCGCCGCCGCGACCTCCAGTGCCATCGCCAACCGGCCGCTGCCGACCGCCGCCGAACTCGACGCCCAGATCAAGCGGGCGCTCGACCCGACACTGCCCGACAGCGAACGCACCGCGCTGATCGAGGACGGCGACGCCTTCCGCGACGCGATCCCGGACATGTACCGGGCGCTGCAGGACAACCCGCGCGCCGTCTACGGCGTCACCGATCCCGTCTTCGACAACCGCGACGGCACCCTGACCGCCACCATGCGACTGGACAAGGACGGCACCGGCACCGCCGTGCGCACCACCGTCGTGCACTTCGTCTACCTCGACGGCCGCTGGAAGATCTCCCGCACCGACCTGTGCGGCATCCTGCGCTCGGCCGATTACCGCACCGCGGCGTGCGGCTAGCGGCGCGGCCCGTTAGATGCTGCATTCCGGTTTCCTGGGGTGGGGTCGGCTCGTCCACCGCTACCGCTATCTCGTGCTGGCCGGATTCGCGCTGGCCGTGCTGCTGTCCGGCTGGTACGGGCGCGACCTGACCGAGCGGCTCAGCCAGGAGGGCTGGTTCGACGAGAGCAGCGAATCGGTGGCCGCGTCCGAACTGGCCGACGCCACCTTCGGCCGTGACACCGACAGCGACCTGATCCTGCTCTACACCGTGCCCGATGGCAGCACCGTCGACTCCCCTGAGGTGCGCGCCGCGGTCACCGGCCAGCTGCGCGGTCTGCTCGAACGCTATCCGGACCGGATACTGAAGATCGACAGCTACTGGGACAGCCCGTTCACCGCCAACGCCAGCGACGCCACGAAGACCCACGCCTTTGCCAGCGTCGGACTCCGCGGCGAGGGCACCGCCACCGTCGAGAACTATCTCGCGATCAAGGACGCACTCGGCGCTGGCAACGAAGGCGGCGGACCTGGCGGCACCACGGTGCAGCTCGCAGGGTTGCAGCCGATCGTCGAGGGCATCAACACCGGGATGCAGAACGACATCCAGCGCGCGGAGCTGATCGCGCTGCCGATCGTGGCGATCATGCTGTATTTCGTGTTCGGCGGGGTGATCGGGGCACTGCTGCCGGTGATCATCGGCGGGATGACCATCCTGGGCACCCAGGGCATGTTGCGCGTGCTCACCGACCACATCGAGGTCAACGTCTTCGCCAACGCGGTGATGACCCTGGTCAGCCTCGGCCTGGCAATCGACTACGGCCTGTTCACCGTCACCCGCTTCCGCGAGGAGTTGGCGGCCGGACGCAGTGTGGAGGAGGCGACCGCCCGCACCGTGGCCACGGCGGGACGCACGGTGATGTTCTCCGCCGCGATCATCGCGATCAGCCTGGCGGCACTGTTCATCTTCCCCAACGGAGTGCTGCGCTCGGTGCCCTACGGCGGCATCAGCTCGGTGCTGCTCGCGGCGCTGCTCTCGGTGACGGCGCTGCCCGCCGCGCTGAGCATCGTCGGCCGCCGCATCGACTTCCTCGGCTGGAAACGCTTCTCCCGCACCAAGACCGAAGCCCAGATCGACGCCGGATTCTTCTCCCGGCTCGCGCTGTTCGCCATGCGGCGGCCGTGGGCGGTGGCGGTGCCGATCGTGCTGGTGCTGCTCGCGCTGAGCATTCCATTCCGCAATATCGAGTTCGGCGGGATCAGCGAACGCTATCTCGCCGAGGACAATCCGGCCCGGGTCGCCCAGGAGAGCTTCGACGAGCTGTTTCCCAGCTTTCGTACCGAACCGTTGAAACTCGTTGTGGTCGGCGCGAATCCGCAGCAGCTCGGCGACATCCGCTTCGAGGCCAACCAGGTGCCTGGCCTGACCGGGCGCTTCGAACCGGCGGCGGCGACCAAGGACGGCGTCAATGTCCTCGATGCGGGGCTGACCGACAAACGCGACGCCGACGCGGTGATCGCTGCGCTGCGCGCCATTCCCGAACCTGCGGGCGTGCGGGTGATGGTGGCAGGCGTGCCCGCGCTCGAGCGCGACAGCATCAACGGATTGCTCGACGGTCTGCCGATGCTGGTCGCGATCCTGGCCGGTACCGCGCTGGCGGTGATGTTCGTCGCGTTCCGTTCGATCGTGCTGGCGCTCAAGGCCGTCGCCATGAGCGCGCTGAGTCTCGCTTCGACGATGGGCATCCTCACCTGGATCTTCGTGGAAGGGCACGGGGCGGAGGCCTTCCGGTTCACGCCGGGACCGCTGATGTTCGCGGTGCTGGCGTTGATCGTGACGGTGATCTTCGGGCTGTCCACCGACTACGAGGTCTTCCTGCTGTCCCGGGTCGTCGAGGCGCGGCAGGCGGGAGCCGACGCACCGGAGGCCATCCGCTACGGCATCGCCCACACCGGCGGGGTGATCACCTCGGCCGCCGCCATTCTCATCGTGGTGACCGGCGCGTTCGGCTTCTCCGATCTGGTGCTGATGAAGTACATCGCCTACGGCATGATCGCCGCGCTGATCATCGATGCGACCGTCATCCGGATGCTGCTGACCCCCGCCGTGCTGAAGCTGATCTGGCGGTGAGCGGAGTAGGCCGAGGTCAGCGGCGGACCGGAAGGACCAGTTGGGCGCCCGTGACCGGATGGTCGAGGACTTCGACCGGATGCTGGTAGACCCGGCTCAGCAGTTCGGTGGTGAGCACCTCGCGCGGCGGACCGTCGGCGGCGACGCGGCCGGATTCCAGCACGGCGACGCGATCGGCGTAGGCGGCGGCGATACCGAGGTCGTGCAGCACGACGACCACCGCGGCGCCCGCCGCTGCCCGCTCGGTGGCCAGCCGCAGCACCGCTTCCTGGTGGCCGAGATCCAATGCGGCGGTGGGTTCGTCGAGCAGCAGGGTGGCGGTGTCCTGGGCGAGGACGCGGGCCAGGGCGACACGCGCGCGTTCACCGCCGGACAGCGTCGGGAACGATCGCGTGGCCAGGTGCGCGACGTCGGCCGATGCCATGGCCGCCGCGACGAACTCGTCGTCCCGTTCGCCGCGCGCGGTGCGCACCCACGGCGCACGGCCCATGGCCACGACTTCGCGTGCGGTGAACGGGAATCCGACGGTGTGGCTCTGCGGCAGCACCGCACGCCTGCGCGCCATGTCCAGCGGCGTCCAGTGCTCCAGCGCGCGGCCGTCCAGTTCGACGGCCCCCTCGCTGAGCGCCAGCTCCCCGGCCAACGCCGCCAGCAGCGTGGACTTGCCCGCCCCGTTCGGCCCCACCAGTGCGACGACCTCTCCCGCGGCCACCGCGAAATCGACCGTGTCGAGCACGCGCCGCGCGTGCGCGCTCACGCCACCGCGCCGGTCCACGCTCACCCCGCGCGCCCGCAACGTCACCGTCCCGCGCTCGGGGCGCTGCGGCTCCTCCTGCGTCCGCCCGAGCATCGCGCCCAATCCTTGCCGCATGGCGCTCACCGGCGACCTCCGATCCTCGGATCGTCCGCGTAGCCCGGCACGAGCGCGGCGCGATCGATCGACGCATTCGTGTGCCGGGCGACACCGCGTCGCGCACCAGCGGCGGGCTGCGCTCGACGACCCCGCTGGAAACAGCACGTCCTCGCGGCGACCGCCGAGCCGCGCGATCGGTCCGGGCGAGCAGCGCTCATCCCCACCCTCCGGCGCGGGCGCGGGTACGGCGGAGCAGCCAGAAGAAGAAGGGGCCGCCGATGAGCGAGGTGAGCATGCCGAGCGGGAGGTCGGCGTTGTCGACGAGGGAGCGGGCGGCGACGTCGGCGATCAGCAGCACGACCGCGCCGACGATGGCGCTGAGCGGGATCAGCACACGATGGCCTGGGCCGACGAGCATCCGCACCAGATGCGGGACGATCAGGCCGACGAACAGGATGATCCCGGTGAACGCGACACCCGCGGTGGCGAGTACCGCCACGATGACGATGACGTTGCGACGCAGCCGTTCCACGTCGACGCCGAGGTGGCGGGCGGCGGATTCGCCGAGTGCCAGCAGGTCCAGACGCGGCGCCACCACGATCGCCGCGAGTACGCCCAGCGCGGCGAGCGGGGCGACCACCGCCACCGACTCCCAGCTCGCGCCGTTGAGACTGCCCAACTGCCAGAACACGATCTGATCGCGCGCCGCGGGTGAGGCGACGAACAACAGGAACGCGATCAGACCGCCCGCGAAGGCGTTGATCGCGACACCGGTGAGCACCAGGGTCACCACTTCGGTGCGGCCGTTGGAGCGCGCGAGCAGATACACCAGCAGAGTGGTGAACAGGCCCGCGACGAATGCCGCGGCGGCGACCGACCATGCCGCGACGAAGGCGCCGCCGATCACGATGACGGTGCCCGCACCGACCGCAGCGCCCGCCGAAACGCCGATCACGCCGGGCTCCGCCAGCGGATTGGCGAACACACCCTGCAACAACGCACCCGCTGTCGCCAGCGCCGCACCCACCAGCATCGCCAGCACCACCCGGGGGAAACGCACCTCCCACAGCGTCACGTCACCGGCAGGATGGGCGGGCAGCGGCCCCCAGTCCAGACCGATCCGGTGGAACACGCTGCCCGCGACCTCGGCGGGCGAGGTCGGCACCTGACCGATCGCGGCGGACGCCAAGGCCAGCACCACCAATGCGGCGATCGCCACCGCGAACGCGACGGTGATCCGCGAGACCGAGCGGGTGCGCGTGGGAACCGGCGCGGCGGGCGGCCGTGACTCGATGCCGTTCTCCCGCACGGGCCCGGCGCCGTTGGCCGACGACACCGACGACGTGCCCGCCCTTTCACTCATGCCGGCGCCTCGCCGGCGCTCGGCTCCGGCATGCGCGATGCACGCTGGCACATGATTCGCTCACTACGTTCACTCATGCCGGCGCGGCGCCGTAGACGGCCTCGTCGAGCGCGGCGACCACACGCCCGGTGTTCGGACCGAAGCTCAGCAGCACCCCGTCGGCCATGTCGACCACGCGGCGGTTCTTGCCTGCCGGCGTCTGCGCGATGCCGGGCACCTTCAGCAGTCCGTCCACGCCGCCGACCGAGCTGAGGCCGTCGGTCATGACGAGCAGCACATCGGGAGCGGAGCTGATCATCGCCTCGCTGGTGATGGCGGTGAACGGTCCGGTCAATCCGGCCGCGGTGCCCGCGTCCTCGCCGCCGATGGCGGTGATCAGTTCGTCCGCGCCGGAGCCGGGCCCGGCCATCATCGTGATAGCGGTGCTGCGCAGGTACAGGAACGCGATGCGCAGCGGCTTGTCCTGGCCGGGAACCCCGGCGGAAGCGGCGGCGATCTCGTCGCGGGTGCGGTCGGCCAGGGCACGACCGCGGTCAGGGACGCCGAGCGCGGCGGCGACGGCCTCGATCTGGGGCACCACGCCTGCCATGGTTCGCTGCGGGTCGAAGTAGACGACGGTCACCCCGGCCGCGCGCAGCTGCTCCCGTATCGCGGGCGTGGCGCTGGTGGTATCGGTGAGGAAGACCGTGGGGCGCAGCGCCAGAACGGATTCCACGTTCAGCGAGCCGTTGCCGCCGGTCACGATCGGCAGGTTCTCGATCGCGGGGAACACCCCCGATGTGCTGCGCCCGACGAGGTTGGCGCCGAGACCGAGCGCCCAGACGGTCTGGACGAGGGTGCCGTGGCGGTCGGCGGCGATGATGCGGTCGGCCGAGGTGACCGTGACCTCGGTGCCGTCGAAGGAACGCACCGACGCAGGCAGCGCCGGAGCCGGGGCCGGGCCGATCGGCACCGGTTGCTGATCGCCGACCGTGGCGGTGCTCGGCCCGCGCTGTCCGGAACCCGCCGCGCCGCTGTCGCTGCCGCCGCATGCCGCGGTTCCGGCGAACAGGGTCAGGGCGAGGGCGACGAGGAGGTAGCGAACCACCCCGGGACGGCCACGGTCGAGAAACCTCATGTAGGCAAGCCTAATCTGCATCATTCGATGCGCGCGCTGACGTCGTCCAGTGCGGCCGCGATCGCGCGCGGCAATTCCAGGGTCTCGGCGGCCATCACGCCGGTCAGCTGCCCGATGTCGCGGGCGCCGACGATCATGCTCGCGATGCCCGGCCGGTCCCGGATCCACGCCAGCGCGACCGCGAGCGGCGAGGTGCCGAGCCCATCGGCGGCGGTGACGAGCGCGTCGACCACCCGGGTCGCGCGTTCGTCGAGACGGTGGCGGATCTCGGCCGCGGTCGCCTCGTCGGCCCCGCGCGAGTCCGCGGGCACACCGTCACGGTATTTGCCGGTCAGGATGCCGCCCGCCAGCGGCGCCGAGGCGATCACGCCGACTCCGTGATGCTGTGCGGCGGGCACGAATTCGCTTTCTGCGCCGCGCGCGAGCAACGAATACGGTGTATGGGCCGCGGAGACCGGCGCGATGGCGGCGAGACTGGCCAGCTGCCACGGATTGAATCCGCGCACACCCGCGTAGCGGACCTTGCCGGAGCGCACCGCGTGTTCGAGGGTGCCCGCGATCTCGTCGAGCGGAGTGTTCGGATCCCAGGCCGCGACGTGCCAGATGTCGAGGTAGTCGGTGCCGAGTTCGAGCAGCGTCCGGTCCAGCTGGCGCAGCAGCCCGCGGCGGGACGCGTCGATCTCGGCGCGCGGCGCGGGACCCGGGACGGTGGTCTGCGCAGATTCGGTGCGTGGCAGCACACCCGCGCAGCCGCTCAGCACGAGATCGTCGCGCGACACCAGGTCACCGAGCAGATCGGCGAGGATCCGCTGCGCCGCGCCGCCCGCGTAGGCGGGGGAGGTGTCGACCAGGGTGCCGCCCGCCTCGGCGAACGCCACCAGCTGCCCCGCGGCGTCGTCGGCGTCCGTCTGCGCGCCCCAGGTGTGGGTCGCCAGTCCTATCCTGGACACCCGCAGGCCGCTGCGTCCGACCCTCCGCTGTTCCATCACCGGATCCGCGCTTTCATCACGGCGCCAAGCCTAAAGGTTGAGTGGGCCCCAGACGGTCATCAGCGGCGCATGGCCTTGTGCGAAAGCCGAGGTACGTCCGAACAGGCAGCTCGACCTGCCCCGTCATCGGTGCTTGGCAGGCCTGGAGCTGAGGGCGGGGCAGCGGCCGGAATCACGCGTCCACCGGGCGACATGTACTGTCGCTGCCGTATTGCGGTGCCGCTTTCCGGCGAGCGGTGTCGTCGCTGAACCAATTGCCCAGTCGGAATGGATTTTTCGGGCAGCGGAAGAGGAGGTTGCGTGGGCGAGTCGATGACCTGGTTGCAGGCACTGGTACTCGGACTGGTGCAGGGTCTGACGGAGTTCCTGCCGGTTTCCTCCTCGGCGCATCTGCGGATCGTGTCCTCGGTGTTCTTCGGCGACGACGCGGGCGCCTCGTTCACCGCGGTCACTCAGCTCGGCACCGAGGCGGCCGTGCTGGTGTATTTCGCCAAGGACATCTGGCGCATCGTCGTCGCCTGGTTCACCACCTTGACCGAGAAGATCAGCGCCAGGTCCAGGGAGATGGTGCCGATCACCGATCAGGTCACCACCAAACTGCCCATCGTCACCGCGGGCGGCGTTCCGTACGGGTTGGACGAGGATCGACAACGCGAACTCGACTACCGCATCGGCTGGTATGTGATCATCGCCACCATCCCGATCGGCCTCATCGGCTTCGTGCTGAAGGACCAGATCCGCACCGGCGCGCGCAACCTGTGGCTGGTCTCGTTCATGCTGATCGCCTTCGCGCTGGTGATCGCCGCCGCCGAGTACTACGGCGCCAAGCGGCGACCGCTCGAGCAGCTCACCACCCGCGACGGACTGGTGATGGGTTTCGCCCAGTCCCTGGCGCTGATTCCCGGGGTGTCGCGCTCCGGCGCCACCTCCTCGGCGGGCCTGTTCCTCGGGTTGGAGCGCGAGGCGGCGGTCCGGTTCTCGTTCCTGCTGGCCATTCCCGCGGTGACCGCGTCCGGCCTGTTCAGCCTGCCCGACGCGTTCGCGCCCGCGGGCGAGGGACTCAACGCGTCGGGCCCGCAGCTGCTGGTCGCCACGCTCGTGTCCTTCGTCGTCGGCTACGCGTCGGTGGCATGGCTGCTGAAGTTCGTGTCGAAGCACTCGTTCAACTGGTTCGTCGGCTACCGCATCGTGCTCGGCTTGGTGATCATGGCTCTGCTCGCGGGCGGGGTGGTGTCGGCGACATGAGCCGCTTCGCTCCGACAGCGCCCACTAAGCTGGCCGCATGACGGTGATCCTGCTGCGGCACGGCGTGTCGACCTCGAACACCGCCCGCACACTAGCCGGTCGCAGTCCAGGAGTCGATCTCACCGAGCACGGCGCGGACCAGGCCCGCACGGTCGCCGAACGACTCGGGGCCCTTCCGATTCAGCACATCGTGCACTCGCCGCTGCTGCGCTGCCAGCGCTCGGTCGGTCCGCTCGCCGACAAGCTCGGGCTGGAACCGGAGTACGACGACCGGCTCATCGAGGTCGATTACGGCGAGTGGACCGGCAAGCCGATCGCCGACCTGCTCACCGAACCGCTGTGGAAAGTGGTGCAGCGGCACGCCTCCGGCGCGGTGTTCCCTGGCGGCGAAGGTCTCGCCCAGGTGCAGGCCCGCGCCGTCGCGGCGATTCGCGAACACGATCGTGTCTTCGCCGAGCGGCACGGCCACGACGTGCTGTGGGTCGCGTGCACGCACGGTGACGTGATCAAGTCCGTGCTCGCCGACGCACTGGGCCTGCACCTGGACGGATTTCAGCGCATCGTGGTGGAACCGGCGTCGATCAGCGTCGTCCGCTACACCCCGCACGCGCCCTACGTGTGGCGGCTCAACGACACCGGTTCGGATCTGAGCGCGTTGGAGGCGATCAGACCGCGGCCGCGGAACGACGCGGACGCGGATCGACCCGATACGTCCGGCCCCGTTCCCGGCGGCGAGCTAGGCGGTACTCCTAGTGCGGATAATGGGAATGCGGAGCGCTGAGATTCCTTGTAAACGAGTAGTCGGTGTTTCGGGAGTCCGGGCGCCGCGGATAGTCGATCAGGGTCACGCATCAGGAGGTGCAGATGGCACGAGCAATCCATGTATTTCGCACCCCCGATCGTTTCGTCGCCGGGACCGTCGGTGAGCCGGGCGATCGCTCCTTCTATCTGCAGGCGGTGCAGCAGCCGCGCGTGGTGAGCGTGCTGCTGGAGAAGCAGCAGGTGAAGGTGCTCGCCGACCGCATGGGACTGTTGCTGGACGAGGTGGCGCGCCGCTTCGGCGCGCAGGTACCGCCGCAGGCCGAGAACGTGAGCGACACCGATCCGCTGGTGACGCCGATCGACGCCGAATTCCGGGTCGGCACCATGGGTCTGGGCTGGGACGCCGACGCGGGCGCCGTCGTGGTGGAGTTGCTGGCGATCACCGAGACCGAGGTGGACGAATCGGTGGTGCTGGACGACACCGAGGAAGGCCCCGACGCGGTCCGGGTGTTCCTCACCCCGATCCAGGCTCGCGAGTTCGCGCTGCGTTCGGCGCGGGTGATCGCGGCGGGCCGTCCGCCGTGTCCGCTGTGCGGGGAACCGCTTTCGTCGCGCGGGCACATGTGTGTGCGGACCAACGGCTACAAGCGTGGAGACATCTTCGGCGCGGCCGAGCTGGACGAGGAGTGATGCGTGTCGCGGGTCGACGAGGGGTTCTCCAGCGGTGAGCTGAGCGTGATCGGACGGGTGAGCACCGCGAGCAACGTGACGCTCGTCTGCGATGTGAACCCGGATGTCGACGGGCACCCGCTGCGCGTGGTGTACAAGCCGGTGCGCGGAGAGCGTCCGCTGTGGGATTTCCCGGACGGCACCCTCGCCGGACGCGAGGTGGCGTCGTATCTGATCTCCGACGCGCTCGGCTGGGGCGTGATTCCCGAGACGATTCTGCGTGACGGACCCTACGGTCCCGGCATGGTGCAGCGCTGGGTGGAGTCGGTCGACAACCACACCGAACGGGGCAACCGGCTCGATCTGGTCGACCTGTGCCCGCCCGGCTCGGTCCCCGACGGCTTCTGCGAGGTGTTGCGCGCGCTGGACGGCGCGGGCAACGAGGTCTCGCTGATTCACGCCGACGACCCGCGGCTGCGGCGCATGGCGGTGCTGGACGTGCTGCTCAACAACGCCGACCGCAAGGGCGGGCATGCGCTGGAGGGCGTCGACGGTCAGGTGTACGGCGTCGACCACGGCATCTGCCTGCACAGACAGCACAAGTTGCGCACGGTGCTGTGGGGTTGGGCGGGCAAGCCGATCGGCGACGGCCTGGTCACCGACATCGCCGCCTTCGCCGCCGCGCTGCCCGGCGAAGTCGCCGACGCCCTCGCCGAGCACATCACCGACGCGGAGATCGACGCACTCGCGGGCCGCACGAAGGAATTGCTGGAGCACCCGGTGATGCCGCTGCCGCGAACGTCGCGGCCGATCCCGTGGCCTGCGTTCTGAGGACGGTGTTCCGAGTACGGAGGCGGGAACCGAAGGGCCGGAAAGTGTCCCTGGCAGGGCCTCCCTCCGGCGCGCCCGCTCGGCGAGACTCGATGCATGCTGCGTTATCGACCGTTCGGCACCACCGGCCTACGAGTTTCCGAAATCGTCCTCGGCACAATGGGATTCGATGATCCTGCGCGGGCGCGCGAGATCGTCGACGCCTATGCCGACGCGGGCGGCAACGTGCTCGACACGGCATCCGCCTACGGCGACGGCGAGGACATCCTCGGCGAGATCCTCGGCACTCGGCGCGATCGCTTCGTGCTGGGCACGAAATACACCCTCAGCCGCGATCCCGGCGATGTGAACGCCGCGGGCAATCACCGCAAGAACCTGATGCTCTCGCTGGAGCGCAGCCTGCGCCGGTTGCGCACCGATTACATCGACATCCTCTGGGTGCACATCTGGGATCGGCACACTCCGCTGGAGGAGACCCTGCGCGCCCTCGACGACGCCGTGTCGGCGGGCAAGGTGCTGTATCTGGGGATCTCGGACGCTCCCGCGTGGGTCGTCGCACGCGCCAACACCCTGGCTCAATGGCGGGATCGGACACCCTTCGCGGGGCTGCAGGTGCCGTACAACCTGCTCGACCGCGATGTGGAACGCGAACTGTTGCCGATGGCAGAGGCGTTCGGGATGAGCGTCACCGCGTGGGCGCCGCTCGCCGCGGGAAAGCTGTCCGGCGCGACCGGCAAACGGGTCGATCCGGCCGCGCTGACCGCTCGCGAGCGTGCGGCCGCCGCCGCGGTCGCCGCGGTCGCCGACGAGCTCGGTGTCCGGCCCGCGCAGGTGGCGCTGGCGTGGACCCGGCACAAGTCGCGCGCGGTGCTGCCGCTGGTCGGGATGAGCAGCGTCGCGCAACTCACCGAGAATCTGGCCGCCGCCGAGCTGACGCTGCCCGAGGACGCGGTGCGCCGCCTGGAGGCCGCCGCGCCGTTCGAACGCGGATTTCCAGGCGATTTCCTGGCCGAATGCGAACCCCATCCTTTCGTGTTCGGCACCGCCGCGACCAGGGTGGACGGGCGTCGCGGCGCTTCGCTGTAGATCGCCTCACGGCCGCACGGTGATCGGTCGCCGCGCCGCGGTTTGGGGGACTCACGGCAGGTTGCCGGGCGAACCGCGGACTCCCGGATTCGTCGGATGTTCCCTTCCTCGTGAGCGAAACCATTGACTTCTGGTCGTCGTCGCGTTTCGGCTGGTCCCGGCAGGGTGTGCGGGTAGCGCGGTGGCCCGGGGAGCCGGGTCGAGCGCCGATGAGCTCGGCCACACCTTTACCCTCGAACCATGCAGTCCTGGTCCGATATCGCCCTTCCGACCGTCCCCGGAGCAGGGCCACCGTTGCGGTTGTACGACACCGCCGACGCGCGGGTGCGGCCGGTCACCCCGGGCGCCACCGCCACCATGTACGTCTGCGGGATCACCCCCTACGACGCCACTCACCTCGGACACGCCGCGACCTACTTGACCTTCGACCTGGTCAACCGGCTGTGGCGCGACGCGGGCCACGACGTGAACTACGTGCAGAACGTCACCGACGTCGACGATCCGCTGTTCGAGCGGGCCGCGCGCGATGGCATGGACTGGCGTGACCTGGGCACCCGCGAGATCAATTTGTTCCGTTCGGACATGCAGGCGCTGCGCATCGTGCCGCCGCGCGAGTACGTGGGCGCGATCGAGTCGGTGGAGGAGGTCGTCGAGTTCGTTCAGAAGCTGCTCGCCTCGGGCGCGGCCTACGTCGTCGACGACGCGGAGTTCCCCGACGTCTACTTCCGCGCCGATGCCACCGACCAGTTCGGCTACGAATCCGGCTACGACCGCGCGACGATGGAGCGGCTGTTCGCCGAGCGCGGCGGCGACCCGGACCGCCCCGGCAAGCGCGACACCATCGACGCGCTGCTGTGGCGCGCCGCCCGTCCCGGCGAGCCGTCCTGGCCTGCGCCGTTCGGTGCGGGTCGTCCCGGCTGGCACATCGAGTGTTCGGCGATCGCGCTCAACCGCCTCGGCCCGGAGTTCGACATCCAGGGCGGCGGCAGTGATCTGATCTACCCGCACCACGAGTACTCCGCCGCGCACGCCGAATCCATCGTCGCGGACCGCCGCTTCGCCCGCCACTACGTGCACGCCGGTTTGATCGGCCTCGACGGCGAGAAGATGTCGAAGTCCAGGGGCAACCTGGTGCTCGTCTCGAAGCTGCGCAAGTCCGGCGTCGACGCGGCCGCCATCCGCCTCGGCCTGCTCGCCGGCCACTACCGCCAGGACCGCATGTGGACCGATCAGGTCCTCACCGAGGCCGAGGCGCGCCTGACCCGCTGGCGCAGCGCCACCACGCTGGCCTCCGGCCCCGCCGCCGAGGACACCATCGCCCGGCTGCGCCAACACCTGGCCGACGACCTCGACACACCGAAAGCCCTTGCCGCCGTGGATAACTGGGCCACTCAGGCGCTCCAATACGGCGGCCCCGACACCGCTGCGCCTGCTTCGATCGCGACGGCCGTCGACGCGCTGCTCGGCGTCGAGCTCTAGGGTTCAGCCCGCACTCGGCTCGTCCGCCACGGCAAATCCGCCGATCCTGCCCGTGCGCTGGCGGCCGCGGTCGATGAGCTGCACGAGTCCGTTGGGGAGCTGGAGAAGGTGCTCGCCGACGGCGAGGGCCCGGTTCGTCTCGATGACGAGGGCGACTTGATGATCTCACCATTGACCGCCGAGGATGTGCCAGCCGAAGCGAAGGCACTCGAGGCGGAGCTGACTCCCGATCCGATCGGAGGACCTGATGGACGACCCCGACACCGGCGAGGTCCTCGTCACAGCGGCCGACAAACGCGGGGTGACACCCCTACGGCGAGGTCAAGCTCAACATGACCAACCGGCTCACCCTCAGCGGAAGCTGACTGAGGTTCGGGAGCGGTCGATTCCTTTGTGCGGTGGCCGGGGTCTACATGGTGGAGGCGCGGCCCGCGCGACAGGCCGGTCTCGATCATGCACGCCGAGAAAGAAAGGCTGATCGCCGATGAGCATTCCCGCGACCATGCGCGCGCTGCAGCAGACCTCCCTCAATGGCCCGCAGGACATGCGTCTGATCACCGATGCGTCGGTGCCGAGCCCCGGTCCGGGCGAGGTTCTGATCCGCGTCACCGCAGCCGGTGTCAATTTCGCCGATATCTCGAAGTCTCACGGCACGTTCGGGGACGGCCCGCGGCCACCGTACCTGGCGGGTTTCGAGGCCGCCGGTGAGGTTGTCGCGGTGGGCGAGGCGGTGACCAGTCCGCAGCAGGGGACTCGTGTCGTCGGCGTCGGAGACGGCGCTTTCGCCGAGTACATGGTGCTGCCCGCGGCCGCGGCGGTGCCGGTGCCACCCAGCTGGACGGAGCAGCAGGCGTTGGGGCTGATGGTCAACTGGCCCACCGCGCTGGCCGCACTCGAGCCCCTGGGCGGCATCACCGCCGGGCAGACCGTGCTGATCCAGGCCGCGGCGGGCGCGACCGGCCAGGCCGCGGTCGCCATCGCCAAGCACTATGGCGCGACAGTTGTCGCCACCGCCTCGCCGGCCAAGCACGAGACAGTGCTGGCGCTGGGCGCCGACTTCGTTCTGGACTCCCTCCGCGGCGATCTCGCCGCCGAGGTGTTGAGGCTGACCAGCGGAGCTGGCGTCGATGTGGTGCTGGAATCGGCAGGCGGTGCCACCTTCGAGGCCAGTCTGGCCGCCGCCAAGCGGGTCACCGGTCGGGTCGTCGTCTACGGCTTGGCGGGCGGTGAAGCCGCGATCACCAACTGGGATCTGGTGTACAAGCATCAAGTCCACCTCATCGGTCTCAACATCGGCGTGCTGATCCAGGCCGCACCGCAGATCTTCGGCGAGGTCATGGGCGAACTGTCCACGCTGATAGCCGCCGGTGTGCTTGCCCCCGTCCAGCCCACCGTCTATGACTTGGCCGACGGACCGAAAGCGTTGGCGGAACTGGAGACCAGGGCCACCGTCGGCAAGCTGGCCCTGCTGCCATGAAAGCCCGAATGTCATGCTGGTTCCTACCACCGAAACCTCCGCTGCCCGGCGCGGCCGGCGAAGCAGGAAAGCGAACCTGGCCCGCTACACGACCTTCCGCGGCATGATTCTGCAGCTCAACGAAGTCTGATCGCTAGGCTGGCGGCGTGACATCGCATTTGCGGGCGGCACCGGATCGAGACCAGTTCACCGTCGAGACCGAACGGTTCCGCCGGGAGCTGCTGGCGCACTGCTACCGCATGGTCGGCTCGGCGCACGACGCCGAGGACTTGGTGCAGGAGACCTATCTGCGGGCGTGGCGGTCCTTCTCCGGATTCGAGGGCCGGGCGTCGATTCGTTCCTGGCTCTACAAGATCGCCACCAACGTCTGTCTGAAGGCGTTGGAGCGGCGTCGGATTCGGGTGTTGCCGTCAGGTCTGGCCGGCCCGTACGACGGACCTCATCGTGCGCCGAGTCCCGTTGCACCGGGGGAGGTCTCGTGGCTGGAGCCGCTTCCTGACGCACAGATCGCCCCACTCGATGGCGATCCGGCCGCGGTGGTGGTCGAACGCGAATCGCTGCGGCTGGCGCTCATCGCGAGCCTGCAGCATCTGCCTGCCCGGCAGCGAGCGATCCTCATCCTGCGCGAGGTGCTGGCGTTCTCGGCGCCCGAGACCGCGGAGATCCTCGGCACCACCACTGCGGCGGTCAAGAGCGGCCTGCAGCGGGCCCGGACCCGGCTGGACGAGTTGGAGCCCGAGCCGGAGAAACTGCTCGAGCCGACCGACCAGCGGGCGCGGGCGCTGCTCGACGGCTATATCGCGGCGTTCGAGCACTCCGACGCGAGCCTGCTCGAACAGGTGCTGCGCATCGACGCCACCCTGGAGGCGACGCCGTTCGGCGACTGGCAGTCGGGCCGGACGATGTGTATCCACATACTCGATGCGTACGTGCTGGGCACGCCCGGCGATTGGCGGATGATCGCGACCACCGCCAACGGACAGCCGGCCGCCGTCGTGTACCACCGGGACGCGGACGGCACGCTGCGAGCCGACGGAGTTGTGGTGCTGGCACCCACCGCCACCGGCGTCTCCCACGTGATCAAGTTCTACGATCCGGCGCTGGTCGCAACGTTCGGCTTCCCGGACACGCTCACGCACTGACCCGCCGACATGGCCCGGCCGATGTGGCGGCCCTTGGATTCGGCGACGGCGCGGGCGTGGGCGGCGGTCTTGCCGAACGCCGCGTTCCGTGATCTGGTGCACGAATGTGCAATCTGCATCCTGGTTCTCTGATCGCCGGCCTTCGTGGCGCGCTGGGTGGTCCGCTGCGGCTGGACCCGGTGGGCGAGCCGGGGAACGCGCGGACGGTGGCGGCGCGAGGGCGGTTCTTCGGCGACGCGGCGGATCCCGAGTCCGGTGCGGTGCGGGCCGATCGGGCGGTGCTGTCGTGGGTCGGGTGCACGACGTACGCGCTCGCGCTCGGCGGTTCGGTGTTCCTGCTCGACGCGTGGGTGCCGCGGGTAACCAGTTCCGGTTACGTGCCCGCGACGCCGCAGGAGCTGGCGGACCTGCGTCCCGCCGCGATCTTCATCGGCCACGGCCATTTCGACCACGCCGGTGACGCGGGCGCGATCGCCGAAGCCAGCGGCGCGACCGTCTATGGCACGGCCGAACACTGCACGGCCATCCGCGCCCAAGTTCCCGGGGCCACGTTCCCGACGGTCGCGCTCGGCGACGCGCACACTCCCATCGGGCAACGCCACGAGGTCACCGTCGCCGGGGTCGAGATCACCGCGGTCCGGCACCTGCATTCGGCGCGCACCCCGGAGGACCCGTCCGACGAGGCGCGCCGGTTCTTCCCGCGTCCCGAACTGGGCCCGATCCGGCGCTACCGCCCCACGCTCACCGATCTGCGCCAGACGCTGCCGCGCCTGCTCGATCCGGAGGGCGGTGTCCTGCTGTACCAGTTCCGTGTCCCCGGTTTCACGCTGACCTGGCACGATTCGGCGGGCCCGCTGACGGAGAAGGCGCCCGAGGTCTTCGACGTGCTGGCGGGGTTGCCGAGCACCGACGTGCACATCGGCGCGGTACAGGGCTACAACCAGATCACCAACGGGCTACGCGACCCGCGCAAGTACGTCGAAGCGTTGGGCCCGTCGGTTTTCGTCCCTGCCCACCACGACAATTGGTTGCCGGGCCTGACCGCGAGCGCCGCCACTTACGACGCCCCGCTGAATACCGAACTCGCGCGCTTGGCCCCCGGCCGACGCCCGGAACTGCGCACGATGCACGACCCCACCGACTACCTCAGCCCCGGCCGCCTCACCTTCGCCCTCTGAACCCCGCAGCTCCACACACATCTTGCGCACGCGAAAGTTGTGGTCCAGCCGCGATCGGCGAATCGTTCCGGGCGGTGCGGCACGGAAATCCGCGTGGGCGACCAGTTTTCGGTCAAGCCAGCACCAGCAAGCCGGTCAGGTACATGGCCGCCACACCGACCGCGACGCCGAGGACGGCGGTGGCATCCATCGCCGCCACCGTCCCGGTCGCCCGATCGTCAGTGGTGCGCAACGCGGGCGCAATCTGCACGACGACCTGTGCGATCGCACCGATGCCCAGGCCGAGCAACAGCAGCGACAGTTCGGCATTGTTGACCCCAGCACCGAGCACCGCACCGAGGATCGCCGGTCCGCCCGCGATGAGCCCGAGCCCGAGCAGCCGCAGCACACCGGGGCGTTGCGCCGCCAGTAGCGGGCTCACGATCGCCAACCCTTCGGTGGTGTTGTGCAGCGCGAAGCCGATCACCAGCGCCGCGCCGAGCGCGAGTTCGCCCAGCGCGTAGGCGGATCCGATGGCCAAGCCCTCGCCGAGGTTGTGCAGGCCGATGCCGATGGCGATCATCAGCGCCAGCCGTCCACCGCCGCGCCCGCCCGCGGGGTCGCCGCGGCGATGCAGCCAGCGGTCGACGAAGGTGAGCCCTAGGAAGGCGAGGATCGCCCCGAGCGCGAGCAGGCTGACCCCGCCGAACGCGCCGCCCGAACGGCCACCGAGCTCGAACCCTTCGAACACCGCGTCGACGGCGAGGAAGATCAGCAGTCCGACGGTCGCCGCGAGCAGGAAACGGATGCCGTCCTTGCCGATTCGCCGCAGCACAGGAAGCAGCAGCATGCCGAGCACCACTGGGACGATGCCCACGTACGTGCCGAGCAACGCCATCACCGCGAACAGGTCGCGACCACCGGTGGGCGTCTCGACGGCCGCGCCGATCTCGTGTTCGATGACCAGCCCGGTGGAGGTCAGCATGGACACCAGATACGGCTGCCCTTCCTGCCACGGGTAGTCGAGGGTGAGCACGGTGCTGCGGCGCGGTCCGATCGGGTCCTCGCCGCCGCGCACGTCGACGAAGGCGTCGTTGACGAACACCTGAGCCACCTGCACCGGATCGGGTCCGGCATTGCGGACGGTGAGATCGATGCGGCCCGGCGACATCCGAACCTGTTCGACCGCGATCTCTTCGACGGGCGGGCCGATCCGCTCGGGCAGCGAACGCCCGCCCACGACGGCCAGCGCGGCCAGCGCCAGCCCGAGCAACAGGACCACCGCGACGGTCGACGCCCAGCCGCGCCACCCGCTCGCTGGTTCGCGATTCGCCGCGGCCTCGGGTGTGACCGGCTCGCGTGCGGTCTCGATATCGGTGCGCTCACTCATTCGGTCACCTCGAAGAATCCCATCCACCCCAGTTCGGCGAACTCGGACTTGTGCGCGTGGAACATGTACCTGCCCGGATACGGGAATCGCAGTTCGCAGATGCCGCGCTGGCCTTGGCCCTGGACGATGGTGTCGGTGTATTCCGTTGGCTGCAGGCGAGTTCCGGTGGGGTAGTAGTCGAAGAAGTTGCCGTGGATGTGGAAGCTGTTGATCGGGTCGTACTCGAGCACGTTGACCAGGTAGATGCGCACCAGTTCGTTGCGTTTCACCCGCACCGGTTCGTGCATGTAGTGGAACGGGATGCCGTTGACGGCGTAGAGCTGATTGCCTTCGGCGTCGAAGGTGGTGTTGTAGCCGTGCTGCACCATCACCAGTTCGTCGGCGGCCGGACGCGGTTGCGGCGGGTCGACGATGAATGTCCCGCACATGCCGCGGGCTATGTGTTCGGCGAGCGGCCCGACGTGACAGTGGTAGAGATGCAGCCCGAAGGGCGTGGCGTCGAATTCGTAGACGCTGGTCTGCCCGGGTTCGATGAGTCCTGCGCCGAGACCGGGGGTGCCGTCCATCTCCGCGGGGTGGATGCCGTGGAAGTGCATGGTGTGCGGGTGCTGGGAGCCGTTGGTGAAGGTGATGCGCAGCAGGTCGCCTTCGGTGCAGCGCAGGGTGGGACCGGGGATGCGGCCGTCGAACACCCAGGCCGGGAACTTCACGCCCGGCGCGACCTCGAGTTCCTTGTCGGTGGAGGCGATCTCCCACTCCCGCAGAGTGCGCCCGTCGCGGGTTTTCGAGACGGTGCCGTAGTCGAAGTCGCGCAGGATGTCGGTGGGGTTGAATCCGTTGGCGTCGTGATCGACCGTCGAGCCGATGCGGAAGGTGGGGCCGCTGGCGCCACCGCCGTGGGTGACCGCGCCGTGCATGCCGTGTCCGCCGCCCTGTTCGGTGCGCGGCCGCGCCTCCGACAGACCAGCACGTGCCGCCACCGCCGCGCCTCCGATGCCCAGTAGCGCGCCCCCGCCCGCCAGAAACCCCCGCCGCGAAGCTCCCCCCATCGAGTCACGCTGCACCGGCCCACGCCTTTCCCGCAAAGTTTCGTATTACCTAAGTTAGATCTGCGGGATAACTAATACAACTATGTGGGAATCCGTTCAGAGCGGTCGGTTCGGACTGCGGCGGTCGCCCGCTCAGCTCACCGCGGGATCGAGCGCTTCGATCGGCTCGTGCACCGAGCCGCCCGGCCGATCCACGTAGAGCGCCTCGATCTCAGCCGCGTACTTCTCGGCGATGGGCTTGCGGCGCAGTTTCATGGTCAGGGTGATCTCGTCGCCGCCCGGCTCCCAGAAGACGGGCAGAATGGTGAACCGCTTGACCTGCTCGACCCGCGACAGCGTCGCGTTACCTGCCGCAACGCCACGCGCGATCGCCGCGATCACGCCAGGGTCGGCAGCCAGGGCCGCGGGCGAGGAATCCGGCAGTCCGTGCTGCGCGGCGTAGGGCGCCGCGGATTCGGCGTCGAGCACGACGAGCGCGGCGGTGAACGGCCGCCGATCCCCGATCACGGCCAGCGAGCCGACCAGCGGCGTTGCCGCCTTGACGGCGTTCTCGATATTGGCGGGAGACATGTTCTTGCCCGCCGAATTGATGATCAATTCCTTTTTGCGGTCGACCACCTTCAGGTAGCCGTCCGCGTCGACGGTGATGATGTCGCCGGTGTGCAGCCAGCCTTCGGCGTCGAGCGCCTCGGCGGTCTTGTCCGGTTCCTTGCGGTAGCCGCGCATGACCAGCGGTCCTCGCACCATGAACTCACCGTCCTCGGTGACGGCCCCCTCCAGGCCAGGCAGCAGCTTGCCGACGGTGCCGAGGCGCGCCTGCTGCGGCGGGCTCACGCTGGCCACGCAGGTCAGCTCGGACATGCCCCACACTTCGGAGATCGGGATACCGAGCCCGAAGAAGAAGCCGAGCGTCTCCGGCGGTACAGGCGCGGCGCCCGACATCGCCCACTTCACCTGGTCCAGGCCGAGTTTCGCGCGCAGCTTGGACAGCACGGCGGCGTCGGCGCGCGCCCATTCCTCGGCGAGTGCGGGATCGAGCGGCTCGTCCCGCAGCCGGGCCTCGGCCTTGCGGCGGGCCGTGTCGAGGGCCCACTGCAAGGCGGCCTTGGTGGTGGGATCGGCCTCGTTCACGACCGAGAACTCGATCGCCGCCTTGAACTTCTCCCACACTCGCGGCACCGCGCCCCAGATGGTGGGACGCACGTCGAGCAGCGCGGCGGGCAACTGGGCGCGATCGGGGACAGCGGTGATCTGCGTGCCGAACACCTCCTGCAGATACAGCGCGGTGAATCGGTCGGCCATGTGCGCGGTCGGCAGGTAGGAGGTCTGGCGGTCGCCGAATTCGACCGGCAGAACCGAGGCGAACGCGCGCGCCTCGAACAGCAGACTCTCGTGGGTGATCTCCACGCCCTTGGGGTTGCCGGTGGTGCCGGAGGTGTAGCAGAGGGTGACGATGTCGTCCGGTCGCACGGCCCGCCAGGTCGCCTCGAAATCGAAATCGTCGGCGGCCGAAGCCATGAGCTCGGCGACTCCGAGGGTTCCGGCGGGCGCTCCGTCGACGCACACGATGGTCTCGATCGGCGCTCCGCAGCCGCGAACCCGCTCGACGTACTGTTCCTCGCAGATCACCACCCGGTTGCCCGCATTGCTGAAGACGTATCGCAGCTGGTCGGGGGCGAGGGTGTTGTACACCGAGAACGAGGTGGCGCCGGTGTGCTGCGCGCCGACCTCGAGGGGATAGAACTCGACGCGGTTGCCCATCATCAACGCCACGGTGTCGCCGCGCCCGACGCCGAGCGCGTTCAGTCCGCCTGCGACGGAACGGACCTGGTCGGCGTATTCGCGCCACGTCAGGCTTTGTTCCCCGCCGATCGACCGGACGGCCACGGCGTCCGGATCGATCGCGGCGACGCGCTGAAAAGCGGCACAGGAGGTGTTCGGTTCGGTCATTTCGGTCTCACTCACGACGCCCGGCACTGTGCCTCGACCGTAGGTCGCGCAGGCCGCCGCGCGCGGACTTTCCCCGAATCCTGTTCTCGGACAACACTGTTCCGGTGTCGCGGGGCCGCCACAAACCCGCCTGGGTAGGCTGGATGACATGACCGAGCGCAAGCCGCCGGATCAGACCTTCGAATCGTGGATCGACAAACAGGTCCGCGAGGCGACCGAGCGCGGGGAGTTCGACAACCTGCGCGGCGCGGGCCGCCCGATTCCCGGTGCGGGCACCCCCGTGGACGAGAACTGGTGGTTGCGCGACTATCTGCGCCGCGAAGGGGTGCGCGCCGACGGCATGCTGCCGGACTCGCTCGTGCTGCGCCGCGATGTCGAGCGCATTCACGAGACGGTGGCCGACTTGGACGCCGAGCGTCAGGTTCGCGCCGCGGTCGCCGAACTCAATATGCGCGTGGTCCGCTATCTGCGGGCGCCGACGCCGCCGCACGTTCCGGTCGGGCCGGTGAACGCCGACGCGGTGGTGGCTCGCTGGCGAGCCGACCGCACATCCACGCCCGCGACGCCGTCGCCTGCTGTTCCGCGGCGAGCGCCGTCTGCTGCTGCTCCAAGGCGAGCGCCGGACCCCGCGAGTCCGCCGCCGCGCCGGTGGTGGCAGCTTTTCCGCCGCTGACGTCCGCCGCACGCCGCGGGATCGACAGTCCATACACCGATAGGTGTCGAGCGCGATAGTTCGGCTGCCGGAGGATGCGGCATACGGGATGCTCGCGTCGGCCGCCGCTCGAGTGCTGCGGAATCTACGCTTGCCGCTAGAGATTTTGCGCTCTTATGCCGAGTTGATAAGCCACATACGGCAATTCGCCGATTCCTCGGAGATTGCCGAACGCATGGGCAGCGAGCTGGGTCGGATTGCTCGCGCCGAAAATGTCCCGCAATGTCGCCGCGGCGAGGTCGGCGATATTGCCGAGCAGGGGCTTCTGCCCGGCTCGCAACCTCGAAGGGCCGTGCCATAGTCCGCGAGTGCACAGGGCGTTGGCTTCGTATTCCCAGCCGAGCCCGATCATTCGACGGTGGAACTCGGCACCACCGAAGCCGACGTCATAATCGGCGGCCTCGCAAATCAATCCGCGCCCGGGTCAGTGTTTCGCTTCGGATTCGAGGCGCTGAACGAGTGCGGACATGGTTGCGTCGCGGTCGAGCCAGGCGTCGGTTGCGGTGGCGAAGATGCCGCGCAGCAGTGAGAACGGTACCCAGCGTCGGGGTGCGATGATGCGGGCGGCTCGTCGTTCGATGCCGGCGGTGGCCGCGCGTGCGATCTGTTCGGGCGGTACCGGTTTTCCCAGTGGGCCTTTGAATGCGCGCGCGGCCATGGTGGTCGCGGTCTGGTTGCCGCCGAGAGCGGGGTGCGCGAGGGGTGTGACGACCCAGCCAGGGAGCAGGACGCCTGCGCGGGCGCCGGTGTGCGCGAGTTCGGTTCGCAATGAGCGGCCGAACATTTCGACCGCGGCTTTGGACGCGGCGTAGGCGGAGTTGGCGAGCCCGTTGACGAACGCGTAGATCGACGCGGTCACCAGAACGTAGCCGTCGTTGCGGACGACCTCGTCGAGGCAGGCTTTGACGGTGCGCCACACGCCGAGGAGATTGACCTCGATGACCCTTTCGTAGGCGGCCACCTCCGCGGTGGCGACGGTGACGGGCGGATCGACGGCGATACCGGCGTTGGCGAACACGACGTCGATGCGGCCGAAGCGGGAGACCGCCTGATCGGCGACCGAGCGCATCCGCTCGAGGGAGGTCACATCGGCGGCGACCGCGAGCACCGCCTCGGGTCCCAGCTCGGCGGCGAGGGCGTCGAGGGCGGCCTGGTCCAGGTCGACCAGGACCAGCCGTGCCCCGCGGTCGAGCAGGCTGCGAGCACAGGCGGCCCCGATGCCGCCGGTCGCGCCGGTGATCAGGACGACTTTGTCACGCAAGCTGTAGCGGCTCATGATTCGTTCTCCCGGGTGAGGTCAGCGGCCGAGGCGCTGAACGTTGCGTCTACTCGGGTACTACCCACTTGATCTCGGCGGGAGACTTGTCGATGCGCAGCCCCCGCCAGCTGGGATGACGCAGTCCCTCGGACGTGGCCTCGCGATATTCGATGTCGGCGACCAATTCGGGCGCGACCCAGTGCGCCGCCGCGGCCACCGCACGCGGCGGTGGCACGTCGAAAGGCGTGTCGGGGCGGGTGATTTCGTCGAGGCGGGCGCGCAGGCGGCGGCGTTCGGCGAGTGTCCATCCGGTGCCGACGCTGCCGATCGGCACCAGCCGTCCCGCCGAATCGTGCGCTCCCAGAACCAAAGACCCGAATGTCTTGGCGAACGGGCCATTTCCTGGCAACCATCCGGCGATAACGGCTTCGGCGGTCTTCCGGAACGGCGTCTTGATCCAGTTGCGTGTCCGCTCGCCGGGTTGATATATGGAGTCGAGGCGTTTGGCGACCAGTCCTTCGAGCCCGTTCTCAGCCGCGGCCGCGGCCAGCGCTTCGGGATCGATGTCGGTCCAGTAGGGCGACAACTGGATCGGCGGGCGGGCGAGCTCGAGCCGCGCCAGCAGTTCCCGCCGCTGCGAGTACGGCACGGCGGTGGTTGCGTGCCCGTCGAGGGCGAGCAGGTCGAAGATCATGTACAGCACCGGCACGTCGCGGATCAGCTGCGCGGATGGCGCCTGCACGTGCATGCGCCGCTGGAGCCGGGAGAACGACGGCGCGCCGCCCGCACCCTGCGGCGCGACGATCTCCCCGTCGATGGTGAGCCGGTGAGCACCTGCCGCCACGGCGACGGCGGCGGCGATCTCGGGGAACGAACCGGTGACCTGTTTGCGGTTGCGGCTGTAGAGCTGGCATGTCCCGTCGATCGCCACGGCAATGGCGCGCATGCCGTCCCATTTCATCTCGAAAGCCCAACCGTCCGGGTCAGCGGGCGGTCGTCCGGAACGGGCCAGCATCGGCGGCGGCGCGGACACCACCGATACAGCATATCTTCAGCAAATAGACGTTCGGATAGTCCGCAGGCAGACCAATGGCCCTGGCGCGGCGCATGGTTCCGGGGCACGCTTGCTGGTAGCCGGGTATCGGCGCTCGGGTGGAAGGAGGGACCGCATGGACAAGGCAATGGGAGGCGTGGATGTCGCGGCAGCGCCGGTCCCCACCTCACCCTTGCTAGAGCGAGTCCGGCAAGGGGTTATCGGGGAAGGTGGGGTCTTGGACGGCCCCTATGGTCGGCGCCGGATCACCTACGCCGACTACACCGCCTCGGGCCGATCGCTGGATTTCCTCGAGGACTTCATCCGCAGACAGGTGTTACCGCGCTACGCCAACACCCACACCGAAAGCTCCGGCACCGGATTGCAGACCTCACGACTGCGGCAGGACGCACGCCGGATCATCCACGACGCGGTTGGCGGCACCGAGCACGATCTGGTGATCTTCTGCGGGTCCGGGGCCACGGCGGCGGTGAACAAACTGGTGGGCATTCTCGAGCTCCGCGTTCCCTCCGGGCCGGCCGCGCGCTACCGGTGGGATGGGCAGGTCCCCGATTCCCAGCGGCCGGTGGTGTTCATCGGTCCCTACGAACACCACTCCAATGAATTGCCGTGGCGGGAGTCCATCGCCGACCTGGTGGTGATCGACGAAGACGCCGACGGTCAGATCGATCAGGGGCAGCTCGAGCAGCGGCTGATCCGCTACGCGGACCGGCCATTGCGCATCGGTAGCTTCTCGGCCGCCTCCAACGTCACCGGCGTCTTGTCGGATACCGACCGGATCGCAACCCTGCTGCACCGGCACGGCGCGTTGTCCTTCTGGGACTTCGCCGCTGCCGGTCCCTATGTCCCGATCCGGGTGCGGGAGAGCGCTCCTGGTCGTGGCGACCACAAGGACGCGATCTTTCTCTCACCGCACAAGTTCATCGGAGGGCCGCAGACTCCCGGTGTCCTGGTGATCCGTCGTGAGTTGGTGCGCAACGCGGTGCCGACCGTCCCGGGAGGGGGCACGGTGGCGTTCGTGGACCCGATCGGACACCGCTACCTCGATGATCCCGTCGCCAGGGAAGAGGGCGGAACACCGGCGATCATCGAGTCGATCCGGGCCGGGCTGGTCTTCGCGCTCAAGGACGCCGTCGGTACCGACCTCATCGAGCAACGGGAACAACGGCTGTGGCGTCACGCCTTCGGCCGGTGGCGCGATCACCCGAACATCGAGATCCTCGGCCACCCGCATGCCCGGCGACTGTCCATCGTGTCCTTCCGTGTCCGGTCCGGCGTGGCTCGCTACCTGCACCACAACTACGTCGTAGCCCTGCTCAACGACTTGTTCGGCATCCAAGCTCGCGGCGGCTGCTCCTGCGCGGGCCCGTACGGGCACCGGCTGCTGGCCATCGATCCGCAGAACTCGCGCGCCTACCGAGACGAGATCGCCTTGGGTTGCGAAGGCATCAAGCCTGGCTGGACACGGATCAACTTCAACTACTTCATTTCCGACACCGTGCGCGACTACCTCATCGAGGCCGTCGAGTTGCTGGCCTCGTTCGGCCACCGTCTCCTCACCGACTACATCTTCAGTCCGGACACCGGCTTGTGGCGCCACCGCGGGGGGACCCAACAGCCCCCGCTGCGTCTGACCGACCTCTTCTACGACAGCGCGGGCACCCTGCACTATTCGACGGACCGCGAGACCCTCGACGAATCCGCGTTGACCGAACACCTGCGCGCGGCTCGCACCCTGTTCGGGGCCCGCCACGAGGAGGTCCCCGACGGTCCCACAGGCCTCCCAGCGCATTTCGAAGCGCTGCGCTGGTTCCCGCTACCCCCGCAATGCCTGACGCCCAATTCCCGCTAAGGCCTGGCGCGGCCCATCGTGCACCCTGTCGATAGACCACCCGCTCTGGCGTGGGCCGACCTGCGGGTATCGCGCGGGGCGAAAAGGACGGAGGTGCCCCTCGAGCTTCCGTCAACGCGTCCCGCCCTCGACCAGCGCGGCGTACATTTCCGATCATGGACACGGTCGAGCTGAGCGCACCGGAAGGTCCCCTGCCCGCGCTGGTCGCCCGGCCTTCGGGTGCGGGTCCGTGGCCTGGCGTCGTCGTGGTGCACGACGTGCTGGGGTTCGGCCCGGATCTCGAGCGGCACATGGCGATGCTCGCCGAGCATGGTTACTTGGCGGTCGCTCCCGATCTGTTCTCACGCGGCCGCGCACGCTGTATGCGGGCGGTGATGCGCGCCCTGTGGTTCACCGGCGGCAAGTCCGATGACGACGCGGTCCCGGTACGCGACATCCTCGCCGCACGCGACCGCCTGGTGTCCGATCCGGCGTGCACCGGCCGCACCGCTGTGATCGGTTTCTGCATGGGCGGCGGGTTCGCGCTGCTGACCGCGCCGCGCGGCTTCGACGCCGCGGCCCCGTTCTACCCGGGCCTCTACGGCGACTACCGCACCTTGCTCGACGGCATCTGCCCGGTGGTGGCCAGCTACGGGCGCCTCGATCCGTCGCTGGTCGGCGCACCCGCCGAACTGGAGCGCACGCTCACCGAATTCGGTGTCGCTCACGACATCAAGACGTATCCAGGCGTCACCCACGGCTTCGCCAACACTTTCCCCGGCGACCGGCTGCTGCGCGTCACGGGTCTCGGCCACAACGCCGACGCGTCGGCGGACGCTTGGCGTCGCATCTTCGCCTTCTTCGAGACTCACCTGGCGGATCGTGGGGACACGCCGCCCTCGCGGTGATCGTTCGCGCCTTGGCGCGCCGACAGCCTGGTCGGCACCCCGGCGACCAGACAGCGCCTGTGCGGCCGCCTGGTCGCCGGGGTGTTCGGGACTTGTCGGGCCTACGGCGCGGTGAGCGCGGCGACAGCCGGTGCGAACATGGTGTTCTTGATCGCGCCGAGCGTGCCGGAGTCCTTGCCGCCCAACGGAATCAGCATTTCCAGCGCGCCGGCCAACACTTGCCCTTCGGCGGCGGTCGCGTCGACGATATCGACCTCGGCGGCCGCCTCTCCGCCGTAGCGGCGGCCGGTGGTCATCGAGGCGACCGCGGTCTTCGGGGACAGCTTGGCTTGGATGAGGGCGGCCATGCCGGGGGTGAAGGGGATGCGGATGTCGACTTCGGGGAAGCAGAAGTAGCCGCGGTCGGCGCGCATCACGCGGTAGTCGTGGGCGATGGCGAGCATGGCGCCCGCACCGAAAGCGTGTCCGGGCAGCGCGGCCGCGGTCGGCACCGGCAGGGTGAGCACCCGCGCGAACAGAGCCTGCACGCGTTGGACGTACCACGTGCCGCGGTCGGGGTTGGCGCCGAGCCAGTCCAGGTCGAGGCCGTTGGAGTAGAACTTGCCGCCTGCGGTGGTGACCAGCCCTTGCGCGCCCTCGGCCAGGGCGGTGTCCAGGTGGGCGTCGACTTCGTCGAGAAACTCGGGGGAGAAGCGGTTTTCGTCGCCGCCGAGGTCCAGGACGGCGATCTTGTCGTGGTAATCCAGAGTGGGCATGGTGTTTCCTTCGTCATGGGACTGTTTCACGGGGGCGGTCCGACCGCGAGCACGGCGCGCACGGCGGCCCGAAGTTGTTCGCGGGCAAGGGGTTCGGCGATCCGGTCGCGGCGGATCAGAATGGCGGTCGGCAGGTCGACCAGGCAGGTGGTGAGCACCTCGACGGCGCGGCGGTCGCGGCGGCCCCATTGCCGCTGCGCGAGGCGCGCCATCAGATCGATCAGCGCGCGTTCGGCGGTGCGCACGTCAGCGGCCACGTCGTCGGGCAGGTCCGCACCGAGCAGCTGCTCGCGCGAGACGGTGAGCAGCAGCCGGGAGGAGTCGGGGAATCGTTCGGCGAAAACGCTCGGCGCCTCGGCGGCAGCCACGATCGCCTCGGCCGCACTGTCTTCGACGTCCGACCGCGCGTCGACCAACTCGTTCTGCACCGCGTGGAATCGCCGAGCGGCGCGCAACCACGCGTGCCCGAGCACCCCGGACCGCGATCCGAACGTATGGTACAGCGCGCCGTTCGACATGCCGGTGGCCGCGGCGACGGCGCGAATGGTGACCGCGGCGGGCCCACCGCGAACCGCCAGCGATTCCGCGGCGTCGAGCGCGGCGCCGGGGTCGTGGGTGCGGGGGCGTGGCATGCCGACGACTATAACAGAGCAAGCGCTCTGTTATGCAAGGGTGTCATGGCCCGGCTCGGGTTCCGCACGCGCACTGCATATTTCGCCCGGTAACAGCTACTGTGAGTCACTTAGCGGATTCCGTTGTGCCCGCACGCGCGACCGAATCGATGCGGTACTGTTCGGGCCCTCCCCCTTGCCCGCACGAGCAGAACGGCATCCGCATGTCACGAGTGGTCACCAAGGAGCAGTACTTCGACAGCGCTTTGGAAGTGCTGGCCGAACTCGGGTTCAAGGGCCTCAACATCGGGCTGCTGTGCCGTCGGCTGGGGGTCACCAGCGGCTCGTTCTATCACCATTTCGGTAGCTGGCAGGGTTTCGTCGACGCGCTGCTCGAGCATTGGGAGAACCGGCAGGTGCTCATCCTGCGCACGTTGAAGTTCAATCAGGGCGATCCCGACGACGACGTGCGCGCCATGTCCGATCTCGCGGCGGGCCTGCATCACGAGGCCGAGGCCGCGATCCGGGCTTGGGCCGCCAACGACGAATCGGTGAATCTGGCGCTCAAGCGGGTCGACGAGTCGCGCCGCCGCACCGTGCACAAGGTGATCAACGGGGTGGTCGGTGACGAAGAGACCGCCACCGTGGTCACCTCGCTCGGTATGGCGATGCTGGTCGGCTACCAGCAGATCAGCGCGGCCGGTGGCGACGTGTCACTGCAGCGGCTGCTCAACGAATACGCCCGGCTGATCTATTCGCATGCCCGCCGCCCGGTGTCGGTGGGCGCTCAGCCGAGCAGTTCGTCCACGTAGCACCAGCGCCACGCCTCGCCCGGTTCCACGCTGCGCATGACCGGATGGTTGGTCGCGGCGTGGTGTTTGGTGGCGTGATTGCCGGGCGAGGAGTCGCAGCAGGCGATGTGCCCGCAGGACAGGCACATTCGCAGGTGCACCCAGGTCATTCCCTCGGCGACGCATTCGTCGCACCGGTCGGGTTCGGTGGGTTCGCGCAGCAGCGGCGCGGCCCGCAGGTGCTCGCAGTCGGCCGTCGCGACGGCGGGCGCGGCGAGGAGTTCGTGGCGTTCTTCCTCGGTCTCGTCGAAACGGTCGATCATGGATTCCTCGAGATCCAGCCTGGCCAGCACGTGCTGCAGGATCTCGTAATCCATGCCGCCCGAATCCCGCACCCGCAGCACGGTTTCGCGTTCGGCGTGCAACATCTCCAGCCGCAGCCTGCGGTATTCGGCGGTGGGGGTGCGCTGTTCGGATTCCGCGCGGCCCAGCCGTTCCCAAGCGGCGTTGGTCCGCCAGGTCAGCCGATCCCGCAGCGATTGCACGACCTGCGGCGGGGTGTCGGGTCCGACGGCCGCGTCCAGCGCCGCCATCCCCGCGGTGCTCGCCTGGGTGAGCAGGTTGGCTTTCTGCAGCGCGTCCTCGGAGCGGCTCGGGCCGCGCAGATGCAGCCAGCGCACCAGCCAGGGCAGCGAGGTGCCTTGCAGCAGTAGCGTTCCCGCCACCACGACCAGCGCGAGCAGCTTCAGCACGGGCAGCTGCGGGGTGTTCTCGGGCAACAGCAGCACGGCCGCCAGCGTGACGACGCCGCGCATGCCCGCCCACGACACCACCGTCGGGTAACTCAGCGGGGCCGTCGACCGTCCGAGCCGTTGAAACAGCAGCGACCACGGGAAGATCCACAGCGGCCGCGCCACCATCACCGTGAGCAGCACCGCGATCGCCGAGACGATCAGGGTGGTGTGGTCGAGGCCGCTACCCCACGCACCTTCCAGGATCGCCCGCACCTGCAGGCCGATGATGAGGAACACCGAACTTTCCAGGATGAATTGGATGGTGCGCCAGTTGGTGCGTTCGGCGATGCGCGAGGCCGCCGACTGCCAGACCGGTGCGCCGTGTCCGAGGATCATGCCGCAGGTCACGACCGCGATCACACCGGAGGCGTGGATGCCTTCGGCGGGCAGATACGCGGCGAACGGCGCGAGGAACGACAGCGTGGTGTCCAGCACGGGATCGGTGATCCGCCTGCGCAGCAGCGCGAGCACCGCGGCGACGGCGATACCGACCAGCGCGCCACCGCCCGCGGCGAGCAGGAAGTTGCCGCCCGCCCCCCACACCGACGCCACGCCCGCCGAGGCCGCGATCGCGGTCCGCAACGCCACCAGCGCGGTCGCGTCGTTGAACAGCGATTCGTCCTCGAGGATGGTGACGATGCGCCGCGGCATCCCGATCCGGCGCGCCACCGCCGTCGCCGCGACCGCGTCCGGCGGTGCGACCACGGCACCGAGCGCCACCGCCACCGCGAACGGCACCGGCAGCAGCCACCACACGACCCCGGCCACCGCGAAGGTGCTGAACAGCACCAGACCCACCGACAGTGACGCGATGGTGCCGATGTTGGCGCGGAAGTCCACCAGCGAGGTCCGGATCGCCGCGGTGTAGAGCAGCGGCGGCAGCAAGCCGAGCAGCACCACCTCCGGTTCGAGATGCACTTCCGGCACGAACGGCAGATAGGACGCGGCTACTCCGGCCAGGGTCAGCACCAGAGGTTCGGAGACGCCGAACCGGCGCGCCAGGGCCGCCAGCGCGGCCGCCGACGCGACCAGAACCACCAAGCCGATCGCCACATGCACCAAAGCATTCTCGCAAAACGCGACCGCAGGGTCGGTGCTGCGGTGGACGACACGGCCGCCACGCCGATTCCCGCGAATGGCTGCCGCGCGGCCGCGCACGCGCAATGCTTATCCGATATGGAGGAGTTTGGGAATTGGCGTACGAACGGACACCGGTTCACCCATCGCGGTCACCAGATCTTCTGGACCGAGGGCGGCGGCGGACCCGAAGGGGTCCTGTTGTGTATCCACGGCTTCCCGACCGCGTCCTGGGACTGGCATGCCGTGTGGCCCGGCCTGTGCCAACGGTTCGCGCGGGTCATGGCCGCCGACATGATCGGCTTCGGCTGGTCGGCCAAGCCGCGCACCTACGACTACAGCATCGCCGACCAAGCCGACCTGCAGGAACAACTGCTGCGTGAGCAAGGCGTCCAGCGTTTCCACCTGCTGGCCCACGATTACGGCGACACCGTCGCCCAGGAGATGCTCGCCCGCGACGCCGAACGGCGCGCGGCCGGAGACGACTCGCTGATCATCGAATCGGTGTGCCTGCTCAACGGGGGACTGTTCCCCGAGACCCACCGTCCGCGCCTGGTGCAGCGGCTGCTGGCCGGACCGCTTGGACCGTTGGCCGGCATCTTCGGCGGCGAGACCGCGTTCGGCCGGAGCCTGACGGCGGTCTTCGGGCCCGACACCCGCCCCAGCGCCACCGAGCTGCACCAATTCTGGCTGCTGTGGTCGTCGCGGCACGGTAAAAGCATCGGACACAAGCTGATCCGGTACATGGCCGAGCGTCGTAAGAACCGGGAACGCTGGGTCGGCGCGCTCCAGCGCACCGAGGTGCCGGTCCGGTTGATCGACGGGCTGCGCGACCCGGTCTCGGGCGCGCACATGGTCGAGCGCTACCGCGAGCTGATCGAGCGACCCGACGTGGTGGAGATTCCGGACATCGGCCACTACCCGCAGATCGAGGCGCCGCAGCGGACCCTGGACGCGTTCCTGGAATTCCACCGCACCCGGGTCAGGTAATCGCCGAAAGCACCGGCAAACACCTCGCACTATGGGCAACCCCATAGAATGGACGCGTGGCACGCCGATCCAGTACCGACGGTTCTCGCACCCGCCTGCCCGACGCGCGACAGCGGATGATCGAGGGCGCCATCGACTCGCTGCGCGTGCACGGCGCCAGCGCGACCAGCGTCGACCGGGTGCTGGCCAGCACCGGCGCGCCGCGCGGCTCGGTGTATCACCATTTCCCCGGCGGACGCACCCAGCTGATCAACGACGCGGTCACCACCGCGGGCGACATCATGTCCGGCTACATCGAGCGCCTCACCCGCGACAGCGACCCGGTCGAGGCGCTGGAGAAGTTCGCCGACATGTGGCGCACCACGCTGCGCGACAGCCAGTTCCGCGCGGGCTGCCCGATCTTCGCGGTCGCCGTCGAAACCAACGACGACGCACCGGAATTCGCACGCGCCGCGGCAGCGGTGTTCGAGCGGTGGCACGCCGCGCTCATCGACGTGCTGACCCGGCACGAGGTCCCCGCCGACCGGGCCCGCCGCCTGGCCATCCTCACCGTCGCCTCCTTCGAGGGCGCGATCGCGCTGTGCCGGGTGCAGCAGAGCATCGAACCCCTCGACGACGCCGTGGCGGAACTGCGGGCGCTCTACACGGCGACGCACTGATCCCCTACCGGAGTCGGAGGCGGAGATCCGACCGCACGCGGATGTGCGACCGACGCCGACTGGCTAGCGTGCTTCCAGAGCGGGGCAGGCCCGCATTCCAGCACCGCGCGTGAAGCGTTCGGCGACAGGGGACGGTAGAGCGGATGAAGATCGAAGGTTCACGAGTCCTGGTCACGGGCGCCACCGGCGGCATCGGGCATGCCATCGCCCACGAGTTCGCCGACCGCGGCGCCGAACTGGTGCTGACCGGTCGCCGCGTCGACGTGCTCGGCCCGCTGACCGAGCAGACCGGCGCCCGCGCCGTGCCCGCCGACCTGGCCGACCGCGAGGGCGTGGCGGCACTGCTCGCAGCCGCGGGACCGGTCGACATCGTCGTCGCCAACGCCGCTGTGCCCGGCAGTGGACTACTCACCGACTACTCGATCGAGCAGATCGACCGCGCGCTCGACGTGAACCTGCGCGCCCCGATCGTGACCGCCCGCCTGCTCGCCGAACCCCTCATCACCCAGGGACACGGCCACCTGGTGTTCATCTCCTCCATCTCGGGCAAGCTCGCCTCACCACGCGCCTCCCTCTACAACGCCACCAAGTTCGGGTTGCGCGGCTTCGCTCAGGCACTGCGGCAGGATCTCGCCCCGCACGGCGTCGGGGTGTCGACGATCTTTCCCGGTTTCGTTCGCGACGCGGGCATGTTCGCCGACGCCGGTGTCCCCGCCGCCCCCGGCACGGGTACCTCGAGCCCCGAGCAGGTGGCCGCCGCGGTGCGCCGCGCCGTCGAACGCGATATCGGCGAAATCGACGTGGCCCCGCTCCAGGTGCGCCTCGGCGTGCTGCTGGCCGGCATCGCGCCGGGCCTGGCCGCGCGGGTGCAGCGGCTGGGTGGCGCGGACAAGATCGCGGCGACATTGGCGGACGCGCAGCGCGCCAAACGGTAAGCGCCGCACGGACATCGCGCCAGACTCAGTCCCGCGCCGCAGCGTTCGGCTGCTTCTACTCGACCAGCGCGACCTGCTACTGCCGTTCTCCAGTGCCGACGCGAACGGCCGAACGCTCTGATATTCGGCGACCGGCCGTTTCCCGGCGGCTCGGCCTCACTGCCGAGTGATCTGCTCGTAGGCGGGCCGCCCGGGAGAGTCGATCGATCTCAGCGCAGCCGCAACACCATGGTGACGCTCGTCGTGCCCGCTCGGTTGACGATCTGGGAATCGGGCACGTCGACGAAGCCCACACGCTGGTACAGGCGGCGCGCCGGATTGTCCTCGCGCACACTGAGACTGATCGCCGGGTAGCGGCCGGCGGCGTCGGCGATCAGCCGTTCGAGCATGGCCGTGCCGAGCCCGGTGCCGCGCGCGCTCGGTGCGACAGCGATCGCGAGTTCCGGGGTGGCGTCGTCGATGTAGCCGTAGGCGGCGTTCGCGCCGGTGAGCAGCCGCACCCAGGCCGCACCGCACGGGGATTCGGCTGGGCCGCCGACGACTCCGAGATCGCCCTCGGCGCCCCAGCCGTCGACGTAGCGCGACAGCGCGGGGATCGTCTTCAGGTCGGCGACCGCATGTCCCTGGTCGGCGGCATGCGATGCCTCGTACAGCATTTCCCAGAGGAAAGGTTCGTCGGCGGCCACGGCAGGTCGCAGCAGAGCGGGGGTCACGGACCCGACGATAGGGCAGCGGCGATCGGCGCGGCCACGTCATTTCCCGGTCATATGCTGCGCCGTGTTCGGGGCTGCGCGGGCGGCGACCCTTGACATCAGGATTATGGTGTATGCCATAGTGGTTGCGGCAAGGGCCGAGACCGCACCCAGCACCGACCGCCGTCGCGCGCCGTTAGGAGCCGCCGATGTCCCGCGCAGCCGATCTCCGGTTGGACACGATCGAACTCACCCAGGACGGGCGGGTGCTCACCGCCCGCGCCGTCGCGCCGCCGCTGAACTTCGTGACCACCGAGTTCGTCCGCGACCTCGACCGCCTCACCGCCGCCGTCGACACCGACGACACGGTCGGCGCGGTCGTGCTCACCGGCGGACTGCCGGGACGGTTCCTCACCCATGCCGACCCCAGCGCGCTGACCGGCATGATCGAACTACCGCATCCGTTCGTACCCGCCCGCCTGGCCGCGCCGGTGCTGCGCGCCGCGGGCGCGGCGCTGCGCGTTCCCGGGGCGATCGCGGCAGTGGAGCGATTCGGGGGCGGCCTCGGTGTCGGCCTGGTGTGGGGTCACCGCTGGAAACGAACCACCCTGCGCATGAACCGTTCTCGCGCGGTGTACCTGGCGGCCGTCAACGGGCCCGCGCTCGGCGGCGGTCACGAGATCGCGCTGGCCTGCGACCTGCGCTACGCCGCCGACGCCGACCACGTCAAACTCGGTCAGATCGAGACCATGGCCAACCTCATTCCCGGCGGCGGCGGAACCCAGCGCCTCACCAGGCTGCTCGGCGCGGCCGCCGCCCTCGAGATCACCCTGGAGGGCGCGCCGCTGTCGGTGCGGGAGGCTTACCGCCTCGGCCTGCTGCACCGCGTCGTCCCCGAGGACCAGCTCCTGACCGAAACCCAAGCCACCGCAGCCCGTTTGGCCGCCCGCAACCCGGTCGTCGTCGCCGAACTCAAACGCGCGGTCTACTTCGGCACCGACACCCGCCTGTCCCGCGGCCTCGACCGCGAACAGGCCGGATTCGTCTCCGTCGGCACCACCGCCGCCGCGGCGCGCACCACCCGCGCCTTCTTCGACGACCTGGCCCGCCTCGGCGACACCCCGTTCCTCGCCGACCCGAAACCGTGGCTGGACGGCACCCGCGTCGACCAGGTGAGCCGATGAACGCCCCCGCCCACGACACGGCTCCCGCCCACGACACCGCACAGTGGCACAAGACCGCCTGCATCCTGTGTGAGAACAACTGCGGTCTGCTCATCCAGCTCGACGGCCGCCGCTTCGCCAAGATCCGCGGCGACAAAGACCACGTCGCCTCCGCCGGTTACACCTGCAACAAGGCGCTTCGCCTGGACCACTACCAGAACGGCGGCGCCCGCCTGACCAGTCCGCTGCGCCGCGAAGCCGACGGCACCTTCACCGAAATCGACTGGGACACCGCTATTTCCGAGGTCGCGGCACGTCTGGCGCAGGTACGCGACCAGCACGGCGGCGACAAGATCTTCTATTACGGCGGCGGCGGACAAGGCAACCATCTCGGCGGCGCCTACAGCGGCGCCCTGCGCCGCGCCCTCGGCAGCCGCTATCGCTCCACCGCGCTCGCCCAGGAGAAGACCGGCGAAGGCTGGGTCGACGCCCACCTCACCGGCGGCCACACCACCGGCGACTTCGAACACGCGGAAGTGTCGGTGTTCCTCGGCAAGAACCCCTGGCAGTCGCACGGTGTGCCGCGCGCCCGCACCATCCTGCAGCAGATCGCCAAAGATCCCGCCCGCACCATGATCGTCATCGACCCGGTGCGCACCGAAACCGCCGACCTCGCCGACATCCACCTCCAGGTCCGCCCGGGCACCGACGCGTGGTGCCTGGCCGCGCTGCTGGCGATCCTGGTCCGCGACGATCTGCTCGACCACGCCTTCCTCACCGCGCACACCAGCCAGGCCGAGGATGTCGTCGCCGCGCTGCGCGATGTCGACATCGCCGGCTACGCCGACCGCTGCGGCGTGCCCGTCGACTTGCTGCGCACCGCAGCTCATCGCATCGGCACCGCAGGCAGCGTCGCCACCTACGAAGATCTCGGTGTCCAGCAAAGCCCCAACAGCACCCTGATCTCCTATCTGAACAAGCTGCTGTGGCTGCTCACCGGCAATTTCGCCGCACCCGGCGCCATGCAACCGCACTCGTGGATGGTGCCGCTCGCCGGCTACAGCCGCGACATTCGCCGCAGCCCCGTCACCGGCGCACCCGTCCTCGGCGGCATGCTGCCCTGTAATTCCATCGCCGAGGAGATCCTCACCGATCACCCCGACCGGTTCCGCGCGATGATCGTCGAATCCGCCAATCCCGCGCATTCCCTTGCCGATTCGACGTCCTTCCGCGCCGCCATGGACGCATTGGATTTGGTGGTCGTCATCGACGTCGCGCTCACCGAGACCGCACGCCACGCCGACTACGTCCTGCCTGCCGCCAGCCAGTTCGAGAAGTGGGAAGCCACCTTCTTCACCCTCGAATTCCCGCACAACACTTTCCATCTGCGCGCGCCGCTGCTCGATCCGCTGCCGGGCACCCTGCCCGAACCCGAGATCTACGCGCGCCTGCTGCGTGAACTCGGCGCGGTCTCCCGCACCCGGCTCGCGTTGCTGCGCACCGCCGCCCGTCTCGGCCGACGCCCCTACGCACTGGCTTTCGCGGCGCTGCTGGCTGCCGACAAGAACATCGCGGGTCTGGCGCCCTATCTGCTCTACGAAACCCTCGGCCCGACCCTGCCCGGCAACGCCCGCGCCGCGGCGGTGCTGTGGGCGCTGGCGCAACGCGTCGCCCGTGCCCATCCCGCCGCGATGCGCCGCGCCGGGCACCGTGACGCCGATGCCCTGTTCGACGCGATCCTCGCGGGGCGCTCCGGCGTCACCTTCACCGTCGACGACTACGACGACGCCTGGGACTACGTCCCGCACCCCGGCAAACGCATCCCCCTGGCCATTCCGGAACTGCTGCACGCCCTGGGTGAACTCGACATCACCCCGGCCACGCACACCAGCGCCGACTACCCGTTCGTGCTGGCCGCGGGGGAGCGGCGCTCGTTCACCGCCAACACGATCTTCCGCGACGACAGCTGGCGCCGCCGCGACCCGGAGGGCGCGCTGCGCATGAACCCCGACGACGCCACCCGGCTAGGTCTGGCCACCGGCGACCATGCCCGCGTCACCACCCGCCGCGGTAGCGCCGTCACCACCGTCGAACTCACCGACCGCATGCAACCCGGCCATGCGTCCCTGCCCAACGGTTTCGGCCTCGACCTGCCAGGCCGTGCCCGCACCGGCGTCGCCCTCAACGAACTCACCGACGTCACCCTCCGCGACGCCATCGCGGGCACCCCCTGGCACAAGCACGTCCCCGCCCGCATCGAACCCGCCGACTGAACCCGACACATCGGCAGTGCCCATGTGCAGAGTGCGGCACCAGGTGTGGCACCTGCGCACACCAGCAGCTGACGAACGGAACCAGCGCCGCCTCACTGCGGTCGCGAATGCCCGCCCGGCGTCGATCTTTCGATTCGAAGTCGACGCCTTGCCCTCACGTGCTCGGCGCGGACTCCGCGAGCACCTCGGTGGCCGGTACATCGGATCGCGGGACCGGCGCGGGTGTCACGCGGACCCAGGTGTTGTTGACCGCCGCGGCGCCGGAGAACGGGTCGATCGTCGCGGGGTCGTGCAGCAGGTTGACATTCGCGCCGGGCAGCGACGCGGCCAGCGTCCAGCCGACGCCCGGCTCGCGGTGTCCCCATCCGTGCGGGATAGCCACGACGCCGCGCCGGATTTCGTCGCTCACCTCCAGCGCCACGGTGATCGAGCCGGTCGCCGAGGTGACCGTCACCGGGGCGCCGTCGAGCAGTCCACGCTCGGCGGCGTCGTCGGGGTGCATGAGGGCCGTACAGCGGTCCTTGCCTTTCACCATCGACGGCACGTTGTGCAACCACGAGTTGTTGCTGCGCAGGTGCCTTCGCCCGATCAATTTCAGGTCGAAGCCCTCCGACGGCACGGTCAGCGACCGGCCGCGGCCCGCGTTGTCGACCAGTTCGCGGGCCGCGGCCAGGAAGTCCGGCGGAGCCAACCGCACCTTCTTGTCCCACGTCCCGATCAACTCCCGCAGCCGCGGACGCAACGGACCCAGATCGACGCCACCTGCCGACTCGCGCACCTTCGCCACGGTCAACCCGCCTCGCCCCTTCCGCAGCACGCCGTAAGGGCCCGCCGCCATCGCCGCCGACACCAGCCGCAACGGGCTCAACCGCCCGAACACCGCGTTCGCCACCCGCCCGGTGATCCCGCGCGCAGGCAACGGCAACACCTCGGTCACCAGCCGCGCCAGAATCTGCCAATCATCCAGCCCGTCGGCGGGCGGCTCGAACACTCGCGCGTCGTAGCGCACGTTGTTGCGCACACTGAACATCGGGAACAGGATGCTCAGATCCTCCCGTTCCAGTGGTGACACCGGCGGCAAGATGATGTCGGCGTGCCGGGTGGTCTCGGTGTTCTAGAGACCGGGTTGGAGCGAACTCGCAGCATTTGCGTGTTCATAGCCTTAGAGATTACCGCCATCGGCATCGAAAGCACCTCTGCGACGAGCTCGCGGCCTTGAGCGAGATTCGTTGCGTAGTCATGCATTCCGGGTGCTTGAGTGTCGAATGGTCCGGCAGGCGGCCGTGGATCGTCGATTGTGACTGTGGGGGAATCGGTTTGCGCGGTGGGTGTTGGCTTGGCACCTGGAAAGGAATGGATCGTCGAGCCGTCGCCGGGATGTGCTGTCCAGCAGCACACTTGGCTGGGGGCAGGGCGGCGCAGTATCGCCGGGATGCGCGCGGATCAGCGGTAACGGCGCGCATCGCGGCGGTGTGGTTGCCGAGCTCTCTGACCCATGAAGCGAATCTAAAGCGAATTATGATTGGATGTCAACGATATTGGTGGAGTGATCGGTGGGCGGTCATCCACGAGTTGGTGTCGAATCGACGGCGGCGGTGTCTGAGGTGACCGGTTCCCTCCGGACAGTGGCCACTCGTAGGGTGGTTACGGAAAGTGAGGGAACAGTTCGTGGGTCAGCATCGCAGGAAGTACTCGCCGGAGTACAAGGACGAGGCCGTGAAAATGGTGATCGAGTCACCACAGCGGTCGATCACGGAGATTGCCCGTGATCTGGGTATCGACTCCGGGACGCTGACGAATTGGGTTGCAGCGCATCGGAAGAAGAATCCGGTCACCGAGGAACCGTTGACGATGTCGGAGCGGGCGCGGCTGCGGGAGCTGGAACGCGAGAACCGGGAACTGCGTATGAAGGCGGAATTCTTGGAAAAAGCGGCCTTCTTCGCGAGCCGGCAGCAGTGAAGTTCGCCTTCATCGCCGAGCTGGACGCGGAGAAGGCCTACTCTGTGGCGTTCATGTGCCGGAATCTGGATGTATCGAGATCGGGCTACTACGAATGGAAATCACGACCCGTACCCGAATCCGAGGACCGGCGTGAGGATTTGAAGTTGATGATCCGAGCGGTGTTCGACGACAGCTACCACACTTACGGATACCGGCGCATCCACGCAGTGCTCACCGGCTCCGGTCACCTGGTCGACGACGACACCGTGCGCAAGCTGATGCGCGAGATGGGGTTGTGGCCGGTCCAGCCTCGACCGTGGCGGCCGATCACCACCGACGCCGAGCTCGACCACCGGATCCCCGATCTGGTGGGCCGGGACTTCACCGCGGCGGGGCCGGGGCGGAAATTCGTCTCCGACATCACCTACATTCCCACCGGGGAGGGCTGGCTGTATCTGGCGACGGTGATCGACTGTGGCACGAAGATGGGTGGCCGGCTGGTCGATGGCCGACCATTACCGGACCCCTTTGATCGAAGCCACTCTCGATATGGCAGCCGGTCGCGTGCCGATCGTGAAGGACGCCATCTTCCATTCCGATCGCGGATCGAACTACACGAGTTACGATTTCGGCAAGAAGCTGGCGCGGATGGGGATGCGGCAATCGGTGGGGCGCACCGGCGTATGCTGGGATAACGCGATGGCGGAATCGTTCTTCGGCGCTCTCAAAAATGAGTGTCTGCACCATGTTTCGTTTGCTACCCACACCGATGCCCGGCGCGCGGTTGTGAAATACATTGAGACGTTTTACAATCGGAAACGCCTCCACTCGGGACTCGGCTACAAGGCGCCGCTGCAGGTGCATACCGCATTCCTGAATCAGCAGACAGCGGCATGAGATAGACCTACGGGGCCGCTGTCCGGAAGTCACCGGGCTCCTCAATCAGTGCTGCTTGCCCAGACCCGAACGGTCGGCTCAGCGGGTGTTGGCCACCTTTCGCCAAATTCGAGCCCAGGTGCCGGTTCTCGGGCGCGATCCGCTGTCAGCCTCCGTACAGTGCTGCTCGGAAGGGATCGAGAGGTGGCGATACGTCGTGAAGATTATGGGTTTCATGTCTGTGGTGAGTCTGCTCGGTGCCGCGGGAGTGCAGGGGATCTGGGCACTTTCGCGGTGGTCCGCCGCTGATCGGGTCCGGCTGGACGGAGCTACCGTGGCGGTGCCGGCTGTCACATCGAAGGGACAGGACTGACATCATGCGATCGGAGAAGGCGACTGTCCGGCTGCTGTTCGCGGCCGCGATCCTTATGGTGATCGTCGCGGTCGTGCACGAGGCTGCCGGGTATTTCTGGTACGTCGATCCGCTGGTCGAGGACGCGTCGGAGATACCGAACAGTGTGGAGTCCGGCTCGGAGGGGCAGCCTGTTCTGATGGCGGTGGCCATGTATCACTTCGTCGGCTGGGTGTTCCTGCTGATGGGATTGGCTCCTGGCTGGGCCGCTCGCCTGGTGCGTGGCGGCCAGTACCGGACGGCGCGGGTGCTGGTCCTGGTCACCCTGTGGTTGTTGTGGGCGATGATCGCCACGTTCATCGTTGTCAACGTCGCGTTCCGTGGGCTCGACGACATTCTGGTCCTGGCGCAATGGACCTTCTTCGTGCCGTCGATGATCCTTGCCCACCTGGCTCTGCGTGGAATCGCGACCGATCAGCCAGCGCGGGTGACCAGCTGAAGCGGCGTGTTGACCAGAACGACCAGCGGCATTGGCAGGAGGAACGATGAGTCCGCGCATCCAGCTGGATTCGGCGTCGCCGCAGGCGATCGACGGTCGACAGGTCAGAGCCGCAACCTTTCAGAAGGTCCGGCTGGGGTACGTCATCGACACGATGAAAAGGCTTGGCATCGACGCTGTCTCGAGAAAGGTGTTGGTGGTCGGCGGTGGGCGCGGGATCCTGCCGAGCGGTCTGGCGCGGCAGGGCTTCGATGTGACGGCCGTCGACCCGTCCGGCAGCGCGACCACGATGGCGCGCGCTGCTGCCGAGCGCGACGGTCTGGCCATCGTGTACCGGACCGCACCGGCCGAGGACCTTGGTGCGGTGGAGGGCAGCTTCGATGTCGCGTACTACGCCGATACGTTCGAGATCACCTCGGACCTGGAGCGTGTCATCGAGCACGCCGCCGGTGCACTGGCAACGGGGGGTGTGCTCTTCTATGACACCGTCAATCGCACACTGTTGTCCCGCTTGGTCTATCTCGGTATGTTCCAAAGGATTCCGATGACCCGGATCATGCCTCGCGGGCGGTACGCGGCCGATCGGCTGCGCAGGCCGGACGAGCTTGCCGAGGTTCTGGAGCGATATGGACTCCACAATGAAGACGTCTGCGACTTCAAACCCAAGAACGCGCTTGGTCTTCTGAACGGAGTCCGCGCCCTCCGCCGCGGTGCGATCACCGACGAACAGATCGCGGCGATGGTCGATTTCGTCCTGAATCCTGATGGCCGGCCGGTGGTCACTTATCTCGGGTACGCGCGAAAACGTCTGAAGCTGCCCGCACCCGACAACGTACGCCGCTAGTGTCCTACGCCTGGAAATGTCCGTTATCTTGGACCGGCGTAGCTATGCCGAATTCAGCACTCGCGGGTTGCCCGTGGGAGATGCTTTCCCCTACTGGCGGGAGGTGATCTGCGCGACGTTCGTCCGATTGGCTGCGGAACCGGTGGGCGACGGCGGATTCACCGGGAAGATCGTGCACGTGCCCGTCGGTGACATCGAGTTGTCGACGGTGAGGGCCACCAGCCAGCATGTCTGGCGCACCCGCAGCCTGATCGGTCGCGACAGCGAGGAGTATCTGCTGGCGAGTATCCAGCTCGACGGTCGCGGACGCGTGGAGCAGGACGGACGGACCGCCGTCCTGACAGCCGGAGACATGGCGTTCTACGACAGCGTTCGCCCATACTCCCTGCACTTCGACGACATGTTCCATCAGCTCGTAGTCCAGGTGCCGAAGCGGGAATTGCTGCTGCGTGACACCCGGCAGCTGACTGCGCGCACTCTCGGCGGCGGTACTCCAGGTGCGGTCGTTTCGGCCTTCTTCACCTCGTTGCGTGAGGTAGCCACCGTAGCGGGTGCGCAGTCGGCGGTGCTCGTCCCGCATGCCATAGGGCTGATCGTGGCGGCTGCGTCATTCGCCGCCGGCACCGAACCGGGGCCGTACGCGGCAAACGCCGTCGAGCGCCAGCGCGTCATGGACTTTCTGCACCGCAACTTCGCTGATTCGCGGCTCGATGCCACCGTCATCGCGCGGGCATGCAACGTATCGCGTCGTTCGCTGTACCGCATCGTCGGCGGGGATGGCATCGCCGCCCAACTGCGCCGAATCCGGATCGAGCGCGCAAAGGCGATGCTGGCGCACGATCCGGGCAGGCCGATCGGATCGCTCGCTGCTGCGTGCGGTTTCGAGAGCGAGTCCGGGTTCCATCGCGCGTTCCGGGACGTCACCGGGCAGACGCCAGGTGGCTATCGGGAAGCACTGTGAACCGGACAGAATCTCGGCACACCGCGTCAGTAACCGCGGCATGACTGGTCAGCCGTGACCGACATTCACCGGGCATCCTCTGAACTCACCGAGCCCCGATAAGGATAGAGGAGACCGAAATGCAACAGACCGTACGCGTTGCCGCAGTGCAAGCCGAACCCGCCTGGCTGGACCTGGCCGCCGGGGTGGACCAGATGACTTCACTCATCGCCGAGGCAGCAGCCGGTGGCGCCGAGTTGGTGACGTTCGGCGAAACCTTCATTCCCGGCTACCCGGCATGGATCTGGCTCGATTCCCCCGCCGCCGGCATGCAGTTTGTTCCCCGGTACGCGGCCAACTCGATGACCCGCGACGGCGCGGAGATGGACCGGATCCGACAGGCCGCCGCCGCGCACTCCGTGCACGTCGTCTTCGGATTCAGCGAGCGGGCCGGCGGCAGTCTCTATATGGCCCAGGCGATCATCTCCAATACCGGCGAGCTGATCGCGGTGCGACGCAAACTCAAGCCGACCCACGTGGAGCGCTCGGTCTTCGGCGAGGGCGACGGCAGCGACCTGACGGTCTACGACACCACGCTGGGGCGGATCGGAGCGTTGAATTGCTGGGAGCACTTGCAGCCGCTGACCAAGTACGCGATGTACAGCCAAGGCGAGGAGATCCACGTCGCAAGCTGGCCCAGCTTCTCGCTGTACCGCGGTGTCGCACAGGCGCTGGGACCGGAGGTGAATACCGCCGCCAGCGTGATGTACGCGGTGGAGGGACAGACTTTCGTCGTCGCCCCGTGCGGGGTCGTCGGGGATGCCGCGCTCGAGTTGTTTTGCGACACTGACCTCAAGCGTCAATTACTGTGGCCGGGCGGCGGGCACTCCCGCATCATCGGCCCCGAAGGCACGCAGCTGGCGCAGCCGTTGGCCGAGACAGAGGAAGGCATCCTCTACGCCGATCTGCACTCCGACCTCATCGCGATCGCCAAGTCAGCCGCCGACCCGGTAGGCCACTACTCGCGCCCGGACGTGCTGCGGCTGCTGTTCAACCGCAACCCCACACCGAAGGTGATCGAGGTCCCGCGGGACGAGCAGCCGACAGACGAGGAGTTCGCGCCAACGCCGATGCCGGCCTGAGGGCCAGGCGGATCGATGGAGTCAGCGACATCCGTGCAGCTGGTCCGGCCGACGGGTCTGTGTCAGGACTGGCAACGGCACTGATCCGTCCCTCGCGGCTCGGTTCGCAGCGTCGATACGGCAGGTGACTATGGCCGTGCTTTGCCGCTGGTACCGGGCCGCGAGTGGGTTGGCGCAGGTGGGTGATTTCATCCTGAATCCTGATCGGTGTGGTCGCCTCTCTCTGGTACGCGCGGGTCTGCAGCTGTCCGCCCGGCGACGTGCGCGGCTAGGATGACGCCGTTGTGGGGTGGGTGGTGTGGAACATGGTGCGGTAGGCCTGTGGTGAGATGCCGATGAAGCGGGTGAAGTGGTAGCGCAGTGTGTTCGCGGCTCCGAAGCCGGTTTGTTCGGCGATGCGGTCGATGGACAGGGTGGTGGTTTCCAGTAGCTGTTGGGCCCGGTTGGTGCGGGCGCGGAGTAGCCACTGCAGTGGTGTGGTGCCGATTTGGGCGCGGAAGTGCCGGTTGAGGCTGCGGATGCTGGTTCGGGTGTGGCGGGCGATGTCGTGCAGGGTCAAGGGGTGGTGGAGGTTGGTTTCCATCCAGTCCAGGGTGTCTTGCAGGATAGTGTCGTGGTCGCTGGGGTCGGGGTATTCGATGAATTGTGCTTGGCCGCCGTCGCGTTGCGGGGCCATGACCAGGCGGCGGGCTGTGGCGGCGGCGCGGGCGGCGCCGAGATCTCGCCGGAGTAGGTGCAGGCAGAGGTCGAGTCCGGCGGCGACGCCGGCGGAGGTGAGCAGGAGGCCGTTGTCGATGAACAGGACTGTGGGGTCGACCTCGATGCGTGGGTAGCGGTGGGCTAGTTCGGTGGCGTGTTGCCAGTGGGTGGTGGCGCGCATGCCGTCGAGCAGGCCGGTGGCGGCGAGGGTGAACGCGCCGATGCAGACCGACCCCAGTCGGGCTCCGCGCGCGGCGGCGGTGCGGAGTGTGTCGAGCACGGGGTCATCGGGCGGTCCGGCACGGAAGTCGGCGCTGCCGGGGATGATGATCGTGTCGGCGTCGGTCAGGCTGTCGAGGTCCCATGGGGTGTGCAGTTGCAAGTCGCCGAGGCCGGCGTCGGTGGTCACGCTGCGGCCGGGGGCGGTGATTCGGATCTCGTAGTGAGTGCCAGTGGCTCTGTTGGCGGTGCCGAAGACCTGGCCTGGGATGGCGAGTTCGAAGCCGACCACGTTGTCGAGTGCGAGAACCGCGACAATGTGCATGGCCACAATTTAGCGCATATCGGCATTATCGCCACTGGTTCGGGCAGTGCCGCAGGTCGCAGGATCGAAGCCGGAGCAATCAAACGATCGAGGAGCGCCGCTGTGGCTGATGACCTGCCCGACTTCTACACCGACTTCCAGTTGCCCGAGACCGCGTTGGCGGTAGCGGCGTTTCGGTTCGCCGAACAGGCCGAATCCGCTGTCGTGTTCCACCACAGCGTGCGTGCCTTCGTGTACGCGCGGGTGCTGGCCGAGCGGCGGGGGCTGGTGGCGGCCGCGGACTACGACGAGGAGTTGCTGTTCCTCGGCTGCGTCCTGCACGACCTCGGTTTGAGCGAACCAGGTAATGGTGATCAGCGATTCGAGGTCGACGGAGCCGATATGGCCGCGGCGTTCCTGCTCGAGCAGGGGGTGGAGGAAAGCCGGATCGAAACGGTGTGGGACGCGGTCGCTTTGCACACCTCTGTGGGGATCGCGGGTCGCAAACGCCCGGAGATCGCATTGACCCACGCCGGTACCGGCGCCGACGTGATCGGGCTCGACCGCGAGCTGCTGCCCGCCGATCTGGTGGAGCGTGTGCATGCCGTGCTCCCGCGAGCCGATATCGGCTACGCATTGACCGATGCGATCGTGGCCCAGACCATCGGAAAGCCGGGTAAGGCCACCCCGATGAGCTTCCCGGGTGAGCTGCTGCGCAGGCACCTGCCGGTCGGGGCGATGCCGTACTGGCATGATCTGCTGCTGCAGAACGGGTGGGGAGATCAGCCCGCCGCCGCCCGAACCGAGGGCGTGGCCGGTACTCCGGAAGAACTGGGTCCGTTGTTCATGAAGAACCTTGCCGCGGGCGATCTGGAGGGCTTGGTGTCGCTGTATGAACCGGAAGCGACGTTCGTACCGGCTCCGGGTGTAGTCGTCTACGGTACCGAGGCGATCCGCGACAGCCTCCGCGGCTACATCGAAGGCGGTGCGCGTATCTCCTTGGCATTGCGGAAGATTCACACCGTCGGGGACGTGGCCGTCCTATCCAGCTCCGCCACGGCGACCGGACTGGCTCCGGGTGGGGAGGTGCTCACGACGACGACAACGGAAGTTGTCCGCCGGCAGCCGGACGGCCGCTGGCTGTACGTCGTCGACGATCCCTTCTTCCAAGCCTGACCGAGGCTAGCGGAACACAACCTGATCCCGAGCCGGTTCGGCCGGCTCGGGATCAGTCCACTGCTACGGCAGGGGAAGTCAGGTCGGTGATGGGCCAGTGCAACGACCAGTACCGCTCGCAACGCACGCTCGCCGGCGCTGTCAGGGTGTAACTCCCGAGCGGGTCGTGAAAGTGCACGGCCGATCGCCAGTAGGCGGCAATGGATCAGGGTGCTCCACGCGACCTGAGCCGGTGAGTCGGCCGGTGTTGGCCACGTTTCGTCAAATTCGTGAATCGCCCCGGGTTTGGTGCTCACCTTCTTTCTTGGGAAGGATGGGCAGACCATGCCATCGAAGTACGACGAAGCGACCAGGGCCAAGGCTGTGCGGCTGGTCGTCGATCACCGCGACGACTACGACAGTGAGTGGGCCGCGATCAAGGCGGTCTCGGCTCGGTTGGGAATGACCGCGGAGACCCTGCGGAAGTGGGTGCGCCAGGCCGCGGTCGACGCAGGTGAGACCGAGGGTGTCTCGGCGGATGCGGCGCGGGAGATCCGCGAGTTGAAGCGTAAGAACGCCGAACTTGAGCAGACGATCGAAATCCTCAAGGCCGCAACGAGTTTCTTCGTGCGGGAGAGCGACCCGCGACACCGATAATTTGTGCGTTCATCATCGAGCATCGGGCTCGGTTCGGGGTCGCTCCGATCTGCCGTGTGCTGACCGCGCACGGCGTCAAGATTGCCCCGAGAACCTTCTATGCCTGGCTGAATCGCCCGCCGTCGAAACGGGCGCTGTGGGACACCGCGATCACCGAAATGCTGGCCGGCTACTACGAGCCCGACGCCAACGGCCGCCGCAAACCCGAATCGCTCTACGGCGCGGAAAAGATGTGGGGCCACCTGCAACGCGAAGGCATTCCGGTGGCCCGGTGCACGGTAGAGCGGCTGATGCGCATCAACGGGTGGCGAGGTGTGGTGCGGCGCAGGGCGGTTCGCGCTACCGAGGCCGATCCGACCGGGCCGCGGGCGACGGATCTGGTGGACCGGAATTTCCGGGTTCCGGCCCCGAATCTGCTGGTCGTCGCCGATTTCACCTATGTTCGGCTGGCGAGCGGAGGTTTCGTCTACACCGCGTTCGTCGTCGACGCCTACGCGGGCCGGATCGTGGGCTGGGAATGCTCGACCAGCAAACAGACCGCGTTCGTGGAATCGGCCATCCGGCAAGCCGCCGCGTTGCGGGCGCGTCAAGGGCGGGCGTGGACCGGGTCCACGATTCATCATTCGGATGCGGGCTCGCAATATACGTCGGTGAAATTCGGTGAGACACTGATGCTTTCGGGACTTCGACCTTCGATAGGCTCAGTTGGGGACGCCTTCGACAATGCCCTCGCCGAGACCACGATCGGGCTCTACAAGACCGAAGCGGTCCGCGACGATTCGCCGTTTCGGCGCGGTCCTCTGAACCGACTGGCAGATGTCGAGCTACTCACCCACGAGTGGGTCAGCTGGTTCAATCACTCCCGGCTGATGCACCGGCTCGGCCGCCGACCACCGGTCGAGTACGAAGCCGACTACTATTCGACCTGCGCCGAGCAACCGGCTGGAGACAGATAACCGGGTGTGCACGAAAGCCGGGGCGATTCATGTCACGTTCTCGAAGCCCATCGATGCGATGGGTGGCCGGCCCACCGTCGTCGCCGAACCTCCCAGCGAACCAGAGGAATTCGGCACCACGTCGACAGGAAGTGGCGAGCTGTCACCGAGTGCCGTGTACAGCGGCAACTTCGGCGAGGAGCGGCACAGACCGGCCAGCTCCCGTTGGTCTGATCCCGAGCCGATTCCCGGCGCAGCTCCTGGACGTGGCGATGAGCCGAGAACCGAGCGTCGCGATGACCAGCTCGACCATGTCGCCGATGATGCGACGGTCGAGTCGGGACCCAAACGGATCTTCAGCTCCGCCACCCTCGCCATGATCCGTCGCGTCCGCGCCGCCTTGCCTGTCGACTGGAGGGGATGGGACGAGCTCATGACAACGGTTCGGCCTCCCGAGACATCCCTGGCGCGAGAGAGCTATCTCACCGAAGAGTTCATCGCGTATCAGGAGCGCCGCTTGGCAGCGCTGCACGCCGAGCCTGATTTCGCGCGGTACAAAGCTGCAGAGCGCGCCGACCTAGGCGTCACCCATCGCGATCTCAAGGCGGGCGTCTACGAGCTGGAAGAAGAACTCAAGCGCAAGCAGGAACAGAGTCTCACGTTTCCCCGTGTCGCGGACAGCGTGGAACGCGTGCGCCGCAAACTGGAGGCCGCGCGGGGCGAACTCGAGGGCTTCGAGAAATACCTCCGTGTGCGTGATCGGCTCAGCGGCGCGCTCGCAAGCCTGGACGAGCTCCACCGCGACCCGCCCGCCGACCGCGACTGGCAGCAGATGGCACCCGAGCTCCGCAAGCCGAACTACCGCTTCGACGACAAAGGCAATCGCCTGCCGCCTCCCGAACTCGAGGCCTGCCTCGACGTGGTCCTCCGGACGGGTGCGGCGATCTTGAACGACATCCATCAGGCGTTCAACAGTGACGCCACGGTCCTGCGGCGCCGCAATGAACTCCAGGCAACACTGCAGTTCACCGAGAGCTACTACGAGGCCGCGCGCTTGCTCGCCCGTGCCGAGCGCGAGGTCATCCTCCGGGCGCTTGCCGAGGTGCGGCCGTTCGGTGGGTATGAGCAAGGCGCGGAGGCCGCCGCGGCGGTGCATGAGGGAGTGGCGGAGGGGACGCAGTCCACGAAGGAGGATCTACGTGCGGCCGAGCAGTTATTCCCCACTGACTGGGTCCGCGCCGCGGCCGCCCGCGGTTTGCTGGTGCTCAACAACACTAAAAGCGGGCCGGAGGCGGCCATCAGTGGCCGCGCCCACTTCGTGGCGGGTGGCGCGGGCCGGCGGGATCTGATCGTGGCCGTGCTCGGGTCCGACAGCCCCTATTACTGGGCGTTCGACAGCTGGTCGCGGGAGATCATGGCTCATGAGCTCGGGCATCGGATGGAGCTAGTGATACCGGGGCTGATGGCGCTGCAGTACGCTCTCGTCCGCCGCCGCGCGACCGACGAGAACGGGAACCTCGAAGACCGCATTGAGCTCTACCCGGACAAAGACCCTAAGGATGTGTTCGGGCGGGCCTCCCATCACCGGTTCGGCGATGACCAGTTGGACGGCTTCGTCCTGGCAGCGATGCTGCTCCTGCTCCCCCCGCACCGGGAACCCGGCTTGCCGTTCGGGAACGAGCGCGGACTCCCGGACGCCCAACCGGCTGACACCGAAACCACTCGCGAAACCGAATCCGTACCCGCGGCAGCCGCCCCCTCCGACGACCGGTCGACCGAGACCGCGCCGACCCCGTGGCGCGCTGTGGGGTCGCCCGATGACGATGCCCGGCACAGCCGCTACACCCAGCAGCCAGCCACGACCGGGGGCCGCTCCACGGCCTCCGCGTATCCCCGGCCGGAACAGCCCGCCCGCCTGGGAGCCGACGCCGTGGCGAATACGCGGCAGCAAAACACGGAATCCGCAGCACCGGAACAGCCGAAGACACCGAACCAGCTGCGATTCACGCCTGAGCAGACCGCCGCCTTGGCGGAAGTGCTGACCGAACGCGATCAGGAAGTTTCACTGGTCACCGATCAGGTGCGCGACCTGGAGAACTCGCTGGTGCCGTTGCTCGACGATTCAGCTGGGGCCAGCCTGGTTTCTCCGCAAACCGGTACGCCGCGAGAACACCTGGACGCGAATGTCCAGCTCGGGGAGCTCCGGCCGGAACGACCTGGGCGGCATGCTGAATCATCTTCGGCCGAGCCGGAGGCGGGCCCCGCAGGCAAACCCGCTATCGGCGGCACTCCCAGCATCAGGAGCGGACCCGCGACCGACGAAGGCGACGTGAGACCACCACCTGGGCCTTCGTCGTCGATCGACAAATACCTGGAAGGTTTGGCGCAGCGGCTGGCCGACCAGGAGGCGAGTTCGCAGTACCCGGCTCCCAACGGCGAATCCGACGAGGAATGGCAAGCATGCGATCGCGAGATCCAAAACACGACAACAGCATCGCGTCCAGGTGATTTCCCCATCTCTACCGGCGACTTTCCTGCACACCACGAGTCAGTCGGCCGGTCGGTTGTCGCGCCGCTTGTTCCAGAAGACGCAACCGCAGCTGACGGGAACGGAGGCGACGATTTCGCCGATGACTCGACGATCGAGCCAGAACCAGAACCGATTATCCGCTCCGAAACCCGAAAGACGATCGACGACGTCCGCGACACCTTGCCTGTCGGCTGGGGCGAGTGGGACGCCCTCATGCCCGCCAAGACGGTTAGGCCTCCCGAGACGTCCCTGGACCGACTGACTTCATGAGTTCGTGCCGGGGTCGGGCGGTTGGCTCCCGGAGTGATCGGTTCGTGAACCGGTAGACAGGCGATTAGTTAATTTGCATAATGTCTACATGTTGGACGCGGACCTGCTCAAGGCGCTCGCCAATGAGAAGCGGCTGCTGGTACTGGAGTGGTTGCGTGACCCGCAGGCGCACTTCCCTCCGCAGCGCGACGGCGACCTGCTGCGGGACGGTGTGTGCTCGTTGTTCATCGCCGAAAAGCTCGCGGTGAGCCAGCCGACGTGTGGTGAGCACCTGAAAGTGCTCAGTCGCGCTGGGCTGATCCGTGGCAAGAAGATCAAGCAGTGGGTGTTCTACCAGCGGGATGAAGAGCGCATCGCCGAGGCGAAGGGGTTGCTGGGCGGTGATTGGTGAACCGCGGTACCGGAACTGATGGGGCAGCTGTGGGGCGTTCGCCGCGACCGAGAAGGCTGAAGAACTTGCCGGGAGTGACGGTGGCACCGTCTTGCCGATGAGCTACCGCCCGCGATTGGAACTCGTCGACCCGACTCTGCTCACCGTGCCCCCGATGTAGAAAAACAAGCTATAGGAGGCTCACATGAGCGCATCCGCGACGGCCGAAGAACGGCTCGCCCGGCTCGGTCTGACGCTACCGGCCCCACCCGAACCGGTTGCGGCGTTCCAGCCCTATGCCCGCGCTGGTGCCACCGTGTACGTCTCTGGCCAGATCGCTACTCGCGACGGCCGACTCGTCGCGACCGGCCGCCTCGGCGCCGAGGTGGATCTGGCCACCGGACAGGACGCCGCCCGCGCCTGCGCGATGAACGTGCTTGCGCAGCTACGTGCCGCGGCGGGCTCACTGGACGCCGTGGCTCAGCTGGTCAAGATCACGGTGTTCGTCGCGTCCGATCCCGCCTTCACTCAGCAGCCACAGGTCGCCGACGGTGCCTCTCAACTACTCAGTGAGGTACTCGGGCCGGCCGGATCGCATGCCCGCGCAGCCGTGGGTGCAGCCGCGCTCCCTTTAGGGACCCCGGTCGAGATCGAAGCCATCGCCACACTGGCAACCACTGTCGAGCCCGGGATGTCGCAGTAATGACCATTATCGCGCGCGACACTCCGCCACCCGAGAGTGCGAGCCTGATCACCCCCGAGGAGATCCGGCGAACGTTCCACATGATCGAACCGTACGTGCGGCGTACCCCCGTCGTGGAGGTCGACCTGCGCGACCTTGCCCTCCCGAGCGGGAAAGCGGCGCCGCCACGGTTGGTGCTCAAACTGGAACAGTTGCAACGCGCGGGCTCGTTCAAAGTACGTGGTGCGTTCGCGAACCTTCTGCTCCGCGACCTACCCGATGCCGGCGTGGTCGCGGCGTCCGGCGGCAACCACGGTGTGGCCGTCGCCTACGCCGCACACGAACTCGGGGTGCCTGCCCGAATCTACGTCCCCACGATCTCCGCACCCGCCAAGATCGAGAAGATCCGCTCTCTCGGCGCGAGCCTCGTCGTCGGTGGTGACCGCTACGCCGACGCCTTGGCCGCCGCCCAGGACTGGATGACTCGCTCCAGAGCATTGCACGTTCACGCGTTCGACCAGCGCGAGACCTTGCTCGGGCAAGGCAGCATCGGCCTCGAGTTGGCCGACCAGGTCCCCGATGTGGACACCGTGCTGGTACCCGTCGGTGGCGGTGGGCTGATCGGTGGGATCGCCGCCGCCTTCGCCGGTTCCGCGCGCGTGATCGGAGTCGAACCCACCGACGCTCCCACCCTCGCCACCGCTCGAGCCCACGGCGCGCCGACCGACGCCCCCACCGGAAGCATCGCCGCAGACGCGCTGGCACCGAAACGCATCGGCGACCTCGTCTTCCCGATCACCCAGTCGTACGTCAGCGACGTCGTACTTGTCGACGACCAAGCCATCCGAACCGCGCAGCACACTCTCTGGCACGCCACTCGGCTGACTGTGGAACCTGCCGCAGCGGTCGGGATCGCAGCCCTGATCAGCGGCGCCTACCCGTTCGGTCCCGGTGAACGTATCGCTGTCGTCATCAGTGGAGCCAATACGACACCCACAATTCCCGACACAACAGCGTTTACCTCACCAGCCTGATGAACCCATCAGCGTCACTGCAGGGAGCGATACCCGGGCCGGCAAGGCTCGGGTACGCGTTCGCCTACCGCCGTGTAAGCGACGAGGACGAGCCGCTCGAAGAACCCACCGAGTTCTGCTGGGCGTGCTCGTGCTCGCCGGTCAAGGGTGCGGCAACTACGCCGGGAAGGTAGCAGACTGGGCCAGCGACAATCCTGCCGACGGCTGGAACGAGGTGTTCAGGTGGGCATCCTGGATGCATTCGGGCGGTGCCGCGCTGACCGGTTCGGCGATGCTCAGTTGCACGTCCTCGTCTCGGCGGTGATGCTTCTCCTATGACCTGGACCGTCTACAGCCGAAACACCAATCCGATCGGTGAGCGCTGGCTCAACTGGAACGGCCGGGACTGGGTCGCCGACGCGGAAACCACGGCGATACTCACTTGGCCCGGGTTCTCGTTCTTGCTCACCCCGACCGGCCCCGAACAAGTCGGTATCGGGTCTACCGAGTCCGAGCTGTTCGCCGCCGCACTGCATGTCATCCCCGCACCAGGTACCGCAGGCGAGGTACCTGCCTACCCGCGCGTCCCCAGGCTGCCTGATGGGGCAGTGGGCTGATTTGGGGTGATGCGGCGGCCTCCGAAGGCCGCTGGTTATCTGTGGCCGACGATACGTCCTGCACGGCGCGATGGGTGATCGGCGGAAAGTGACCGAACCGGCGCCGGATCCGGTCGGCGGGCGGAACCTTCCAGCATGAAATCGGTTGTGCGGATGTGTGTTCGGCTTGGCCTGAATTCGGTGAAATGTGGCGATATCGCGGCTTCCGGGAGCCTGGTCGACTTCGCGATGCTGGATCTGTGGCGAAGATCGTGAATCCCGGACCACTGGAACTGGCTGCCGACGAGGCCGCTCGGCTACTCGCCCTGGCTACCGATCTCGTGCTTCGACATGCCGAGGAAGTGCCGGATAGTCCGGTCGCTCCCGTCGAGCCCTATCGCGACGATATCCGGGAGTGGCTGGCGGACTATGACTTTCGCGCACCGCGCCCGGCCGAGGAAACGCTGCCCGAGGTGATGGATACGTTGCGGCGGTGGGGCGTGCACACCACCCATCCGCGATATTTCGGCTTGTTCAACCCGACGCCCACCTGGTGGGGAGTGGCGGGCGAACTGCTCGCCGCGGGCGTCAACCCACAGCTGGCCGCGTACAGTCATGCTCCTGCGGCGGTCGAGATCGAACGGCATGTCCTGCGTTTCCTCGCCGAGCGCCTCGGACTGCCGAGCGCCTCGGAAGCCAGTTTCACCGTCGGCGGGGCGGAGGCGAACCTGACCGCCGTCCTGGTCGCGCTGACCCGACGCTTCGCCCGTTTCACCGAATACGGCCTTGCCGGGGTGCCCGGCTGGCCGGTGTTCTACACCTCGGCCGAGAGCCATCTGGCGTGGTTGAAGATCGCACATCTGACCGGGCTCGGTCGCGAAGCTGTGCGGCTGGTGCCGGTCGACGACCGGCACCAGCTCGATCCGGTCCGATTGCGCGAGTTGTACAACAAGGACCTGGCCGCGGGACGCACACCGTTTCTGCTGATCGGCACCGCCGGAACGACCGGGGGCGGGATCATCGATCCGCTCCCGGAACTGGCCCGCCTAGCCCAGGAATGGGGCCTGCACTTCCACGTCGACGCGGCATGGGCCGGTGCGGTGGCCCTATCCGACCGGCTGCGGCCGCTGCTGGCCGGGGTGGCAACGGCGGACAGCGTCACGGTGGACGCGCACAAATGGCTGTCGGCACCGATGGGCGCGGGAATTTTCTTCACCCGGCACCACGGTGCCTTGGCCGAGACCTTTCACGTGAGCACGACATTCATGCCCGACACGGAGGGGGTCGCGGATCCCTACACCACCAGCGTGCAGTGGTCGCGCCGCTTCGCTGGACTGAAGGTCTTCCTGGCCATGGCCGCGGTGGGCGAGGCCGGGTTCGCGGCCCAGGTGGAACGCGACGTCGAACTGGGCGAGCTGCTCGCCCATCGACTGGCCGAGACCGGGTGGTGGCAGATCAATCACACCCCGCTTCCGGTCGTGTGCGTCATCGACCCGGAAGCGGACGAGACAGGCGTCGAGCACAGTAGGCGCTGGCATACTGCCGTCGCCGAACATGTGGTGCGCAGCGGGCAAGGCTGGATCGCCTCGCTCGACCTCGGCGGGCGCCCTGCCCTGCGGCTCTGCGTCACGAGCTATCGCACCCAGCCGCATGACATCGACCAGGTAGTCGCCGTGCTCGACAAGGCGCGCGGCGCAGTCAACGCCTTGTTCAAGCACCAATCCCGTAGCTAGCAGCGATCGCCGCCCGCACTCCCGCGCGACCACTGTGGCCGCGCAGGGCAGTGCGAGGCCGCCGAGCCACAGACATGGGGACATGATGAACAGCACTGCCACGGCCGCTGCGAAATCGACTCGCCTGGTCGTCCTTGTCTTCGCGATTACTGCGGGGTCTTCCGCGGCCTGCCTTTATTACCTGCAGCCATTGCTGGACGAGATCGCGCGGGAATTGCACGTCTCGACGGCGACCGCCTGCCTGGTGGTGAGTGCGGCGCAGGTCGGTTACCTCTGCGGGCTCGCGCTCGTGGTGCCGCTGGGAGACTTCCTGGAGCGGCGCCGCTTGGTCCCGGCGCTATTGGCGGCTTCGGTTGCGGCTCTCGCTGTTTCGGCGACCGCACCGAACTTCGTCATGCTGCTGCTCGGCGCCTTCGTCACCGGCGTGACCGCGTCGGCCACGCAGGTCGTCGTGCCGTGGGTGTCGGCTCTCGCCGATCCGGACCGGCGCAGTGAGATCGTCGGCACGGTGATGAGCGGTCTGCTGCTGGGAATTCTGCTGTCCCGCGTGCTGGCTGGGGCAGTCGCGCAGCTCGGTGGTTGGCGTGCGGTGCTGTGCACCGCGGCGGGCATCCAGCTGGCGATGTCGGTCAGCGTCTATGTCCTCGCGCCGAGCACCGGACGAGCCGCGACGGGGGAGCGCTACCCGGAGGTTCTCGCCTCTATCGTCGCCCTGATCCGGGTTCATCCGGTGCTGCGCCACCGCATGGCTCTCGGGTTCCTCATCATGGCTTGCTTTTCGGGTGTTTGGACCGCGATCGCGTTCCTACTCGCCGGCGCTCATTCGAGTCCGTACCACTACCCCGAGTTCGCCATCGGATTGTTCGGCCTTGCCGGAGTCGCCGGTGCTCTCGGTGCGCCGGTCGTGGGGCGGCTGGCCGATCGGGGACGCCTGCATGCGATGACGACGTTCACCTGGACGACGTTGCTGTGCAGCTGGGCGCTGCTGTGGTGGGGAGGCCACCATGTGGCGGCCTTGATCGTCGCGTTGCTGGTGTTCGACTTCGGGATCCAGGGCGCCCAGTTGACCAATCAAGGCGCGATCTACGCACTCGATCCGGCTTCCCGTAGCAGGCTCACAACGGCCTACATGGTGACCTATTTTCTTGGCGGCGTCGCTGGTTCGGTCACCGCGGGAGCCGCATACCAGTCCGGCGGGTGGGCAATGGTGTGTGGAATAGGTTTCGCCGCAACGGTTCTGGGGTCGGCGCTGTGGGCGGTGTTCGCCCGGCGGATGGCGAGCCGGACACGCCCTGCGACTGCCCCGGCATCCTGAAATCGTCAGGAAAATGACCCTTTCCGGATAGCAGCATGTCGTGGTGGCCAGGTGGTGTGGCCGTGTTCGAGGGGGAGCAGCATGAGCGCCCAGCGCTATCGGCCCCGATTCCGTGGCGGGCACAGGCTGCGCCGGGCCGCACGGTCGATGAACTCCGGTGAGATGACCGCCAGGCCCGGCGCAGCGGGATGTCGACTACGGTGTCTCGGCCGACTGCATGCTGGCGTGCCGAATGATCAGTGCGGTAAGTGCTTCGCTCTGTTCGACGTTGGCGAGGTGGGCCGCCGGTCGAACCACATGCAGACGCCCGTGTCCGACCGCGTCGGCGATGCGGGACCCGTGCGCAGGCGGTGTCGCTTGGTCGTTCTCGCCGGCCACAACCAGCACCGGTACGTCGATCGCGGATAGGCCGGTGGCGATGTCCATGGTCTCGATGGCTTCGCAACAAGCGGCGTAGCCCTCGGCCGGGGTCGCAGCGACCATGTTTTCGTAAAAATCGATGTGGTCGGGATGGGTGTTATGCCACTGGGGCGTGAACCAGCGCTGTACCACGCCGGCTGCGACTCCAGCGGTGCCCTCGGCGCGGACCAACCGGGCTCTCGATCCGTAGCTGCCGGTCTGACCGAGATCTACCGATGTACAGCACAGTGTGAGTGTTCGGAGGCGTTCGGCAGCGTGCTGTGCGAGCCACATGCCGACCATGCCGCCGAGGGAGAGACCGACGAAATGCGCTTGCCGGACACCGACGCGGTTGAGCATGGCGAGTACATCCCCGCCGAGGTCTGCCAGCGAGTAGGGACCGGTCGGCACCGGTGAGCTACCGTGACCGCGGTGGTCGTAGCGCACCACCCGGAATCCTGCCCGAAGCAACGCGGGGACCTGTGGATCCCACATGCGGAGGTCACTGCCCAACGATCCACTCAGGACCATGGCCGGACCGTCGGCGGGTCCTTCATCGAGAACGTGGACGGGGACGGTGTTCATTAGGCAGCCTCCAAGACGACGGCCAACCCTTGCCCGACGCCGACGCACAGCGTGGCCAGGCCCCAGCGAACGCCGCGGCGACGCATTTCTCGGGCGAGTTGATTGACGACGCGTGCGCCTGACGCGCCGAGGGGATGTCCGAGCGCGATCGCGCCGCCGTTGACGTTGACGATGTCCGGGTCCAACTCCGGCCAACTGGCCAGGCAGGCCAGCGATTGCGCGGCGAATGCCTCGTTGAGCTCGACGACGCCCACCTCACCCCAGCCGATACCCGCGCGGCTGAGCGCGATCTCGGCGGCACGCACCGGGCCGATGCCGAAGATGTGCGGGTCGACTCCAGCCGAGCCGCGACCTGCGATGCGAGCCAGCGGTGCACGGCCGACACGGTCGGCAGCAGCTTCAGCGCCGAGTAGAAGTGCACAGGCGCCGTCGGTGAGCGGCGAGGCGTTTCCCGCAGTGACGGTGCCATTTGCGCGGAATGCCGGCCGCAGCCCGGCGAGTTTGTCGACCGTGGTGTCGGGCCGCAATGGTTCATCGCGCATCAGGTCGGTTCCAGGGAGCGGGATGACGTGGTCTGCGTAAAAGCCGTTGCGCCATGCTTCGGCGGCGAGTTGATGACTTCGGGTGGCGTATTCGTCTTGCTCTTCGCGGGCGATGCCGAACACGTCGGCGAGAATCTCAGTGCCTTCGCCGAGCGAAACGGTCCACTGCTCGGGCATCGCGGGGTTGACCATTCGCCAGCCGAGAGTGGTCGAGTACAGGGCTGCGTCGGTGGCGGGATAGCCCTTGGCCGGCTTGGGCAGCACCCAGGGGGCGCGGCTCATCGATTCGACGCCGCCTGCGACAACGACTGCCGCGTCACCGGTTTCGATCAGCCGTGATGCGGAAAGCGCAGCGTCCAAGCCTGATCCGCAGAGTCGATTCACGGTGGTGGCGGGCACCGAGGTGGGGAAGTCCGCCAGCAGCGCGGCCATGCGTGCGACGTTGCGGTTGTCTTCGCCTGCCTGGTTGGCGTCGCCGAGGATGACCTCGTCGACGTCCGCTGGATCGAGTTCTGTGCGCTCGACCAGTTCATAAAGGACATGTGCGGCGAGGTCGTCGGGACGCACACCGGCCAGGGCGCCACCGTAGCGGCCGAACGGGGTGCGGACGCCGTCGTACAGGAATGCGGCAGTCATCGCGCGGCTTTCAGTGAACGGAGGGCGGAAAGCTCTTCTTCGCTGGGCGGTTCGATGCGGGCCAGGTCGGAGGCGGTCTGGAGATCCCAGCCGGTCGCATCACGGACCTGTTCGACGGTCACGCCCGGGTGCAGCGCAGTGAGGATCAGTTCGCCGGTGTCGTCGGGTCGCATGATGCCCAGGTCGGTGATCACCAGGGTGGGTCCCGCGCCGCGCAGGCCGAGTGCGGCGCGTTCACCGCGTCCGCGTCCGTGGCCGAAGGAGGTGATGAAGTCGATGGTGTCGACGAATGAGCGCCTCGATTGCCGTACCACGACGAACACTTCGCCGCAGGCGGCCGCGATCTCAGGGGCACCGCCGGCGCCGGGCAGGCGAACCGCGGGGTGGTGATAGTCGCCACCGATGACGGTCGTGTTGATGTTGCCGTATTTGTCCAGTTGCGCGGCGCCGAGGAAGCCGATGTCGATGCGACCGGGCTGGAGCCAATAGTTGAATACCTCCGGGACGGTGATCACCGCATCGGCGGTTTCGGCGAGGATGCCGTCACCGATCGAGGCGGGCAAGCGCGTGGGTTTCGAGCCCAGCGTCCCGGATTCGTATATCAGCACCAGATCGCGAGCGTGGGTGGTGCGGGCGAGATTGGCGGCGGTGGATGGTAACCCGATCCCGACGAAGCAGCGTTTGCCGTCCTGCAGGACTCGTGCAGCGGCGACGGTCATCATTTCGTCGGAGGTGTAGGTGGCCGCAGGTCGGGTGTCCGTGGCTGCTGGGGTGGTCATGGTTTGCTTTCCGTGAAGATGTGTTGGTCGAGCCAGTCGGTGAAGACGGCCCGATCGCGGCTGATGGCGTCCCAAGCGGCGTAGGAGTCGTTGTCTCGTTCGGAATAGCCCTGTGCGTAGGACGGATGTGCTCCCCCGGGGACCTCGGCCACCGCGGTGACCGACCACGCGGGGAGCACGATGGCGCCGGGCACCGGTGTGAGGGCCTCGACGGTTTCTTCGACAGTCACGATGCTGCGCCGGGCGGCCAGCACCGCTTCCTTCTGCACGCCGAGTAGTCCCCACAATTGGACGTTTCCGCGCCGGTCTGCCCGCTGCGCATGGATGATCGCGACATCCGGATTGATCGCCGGAACGGCGGTGAGTCGCTCGCCGGTGAACGGGCAGGTGATCGGCTTGATCGTGTCGGTCACCGAAGGCAGATCGGTGCCGACGTACCCGCGCAGCACTGCGAACGGAAGTCCCGACGCGCCGGCGACGTACCGGTTGGCCATGCCCGCGTGGGAGTGCTCTTCGATCTCCAGCGCTACAGGCCAGGAGTTCTGCACCGCGTCACGGAAACGGTGCAGCGAACCGACGCCTGGGTTGCCGCCCCAGGAGAAGACCAGTTTGCGGGCGCATCCTGCGCCGATGAGCTGGTCATAGACGATATCGGGCGTCATTCGAACGAGCGTCAGATCGCGTTTGCGTCGGCGGATGATCTCGTGCCCGGCCGCCACTGGAATGAGATGCGTGAACCCCTCCAGCGCTACGACGTCGCCGTCGTGAACGAGTTCGTCCACTGCCTGTGACAGTGGCATCAAGGTGGCCATATTTCACGCACCTGCAGGTCCGGCGCTCACGCCCGTGTGCTCGGTCTGCGCCCGGATATCAGAGCCGTGCCGGGTCAGCGGCAGGATGTCGATCTCCATGTACGCGAAAAGTGGTAGATTCCATAGGATTTCATGTAACTCGTCGGCCGAGTCGACGTCGAACACGCTGATGTTGCTGTACTGCCCGACGATGCGCCAGATATGGCGCCACTTGCCGGATCGCTGGAGTCGTTGGCTGTAGTCCTTCTCGCGGGCCACGATCTGCGCGCGCTGGTCGGGATCGAGATCGTGCGGAATTCGCACGTCCATCCGCACGTGGAAGAGGGCCATGTCGGGTACTCCTGTCAGTTCCTGGTGAACATCCGTACGGCGTCGAGGTCGAGTTCCACACCCAGTCCGGGACCTTGCGGTAGTGCGACTCGCCCGTCGGCGTAGCGCAGCGGTTCGATGAGCAGCTGCTCGGCGAACAACAGCGGCCCGAACAACTCGGAGCCGACATTGATACCTGGCTGGGCACAGGCGAAATGGATCGAAGCCGCGGTCCCGATCGGACCCTCGATGGAGGTTGCTCCGTGGCAGGCGATCCCTGCGGCCTGCGCAACAGCGACGATCACGCGGCTGCGGGCCAGCCCACCGCATTTGGTCGTCTTCACCGCGATGACATCGGCCGCCCGCCTCCGTGCGACCTCGAATGCATCATACGGCGAGCACACGCTCTCGTCGGCCATGATCGGCACCGGCAGTATCTGTCGGAGCTCGGCGAGCACCTCAAGTTGCTCACCGGGCGTCGGCTGTTCGATCAGTTCCACACCAGCTTCGGCCAGGCGCGGAAGGTAGCGCAGCGCGGTGAGCCGATCCCAGCGGGCGTTGATGTCGACCCGGACACCGGCCTTGCCGCGGAGCGCTTGAGCGATGGCGGCCACGCGTTCGGTGTCCTCGGCCGGATCGAGAGCGCCCATCTTGAGTTTGAAGCTGAAATGCAGCCGCTGCGCCAGCTTCTGCTCGGCTTCCGCGACGATCTCATCCACTGGCGCTGCGCCGAGCGCCCACGTCACCTCGACGCTGTCCCGGAACGCTCCACCCAACAGCGTGTGCACGGGCACGCCCAGACTGCGCGCCCACGCGTCGTGCAACGCCACATCGACGGCGGCCTTGGCGAAGTCCGCTCTCGCGACGACTCTTTCGATGTCGAGCATGATGCCGGTGATCTCATCGACACGTCGGCCCACGATCACCGGCGCGATGTATCCATCGATGATGGCCTTCATCGTCTCGACCGACTCGCCGCCCCACCACGGACCGCCGGGCACGACACCCTCGCCGTAGCCGACCACACCGCCTGTAGTGCGGATCGCGACCAGCAGCAGCGGCTGCCGATCCATGGAGGTAGTGGCGAACTTGTGCGGACGCACCAGCGGGATGTCGAGGATTGTGGTCTGCAAGGACTCGATAGTCAGCTCGTTCAACGCGCGCCTTTCAGGGGTTGTTCAGGCAGGGTCGAGTACGAAGTCGTATGCGGCATGCGCAACACCGTCGGCGTCGGTCCGCGGGCGCAGTATCAGCTCGGGTTTGACCGCGGCGGCGACGTCGTCGTCTACCCATTCGCCGCCGTCGAAGTACAGCTGGGTCGTGATGGTCCTCTTGCCGGGTGCCTTCACCATCAGATGCAAATGCGCAGGGCGCCACGGGTGCCATCCGGCCTTCTCGATGAACCAGCCGGTCGGCCCATCTGTCGGAATTTGGTAGGGCGCCGGTTGGATCGTTGTGATTTCGAAGCGGCCGTCGGCGTCGACTTCCACCGTGCCGCGGAGGATTCCGTCGGGAGTATTGCTGGCGAAATGGGAGTAGTACCCCTCGGCATCGGCATGCCAGATCTCCACCGTCGCCTCCGGCAGCCCGTTGCCGGCGAGGTCACGTACCTGTCCGGCGAACACCAATTTCGTGCCCGACTCGTCGGGCCGCATAGGCAGGGTGCACCGCGATGGGAGGTGCAGGGTGTCCGGCACGTAGTACGGGCCTTCGATGCTGCCCTTGGAGCCGCACCGGCCGCGGGAGGCGACAACTTCGATGTTGTGCTCGACGAACACGTCCAGCCACAGCGGCCACTCGCCGTACTCGCCGACATCGATCAACCACTGCTTGAGCACTCGGTACTCGGGGTAAGTGATGCCGTGCCGGTCGATGATCGTCGCGAACGCTTCGAGAACGTCGGTGGCGATGGCCGCCAGGCGTTCCGGGGGCGTTTCCGCGCTGATTCGGGTGCTGGTGAATTTCGCGGTGGCGGCGGTACCGGAGCCTACCGCGGTGGGTGTTTCGACGTTCATGATGGCTGATTCCCTGAGGTAGTGGTCTGCGGTTGGTGCGCTGGATGCGCCGAGCGGTGGAGATAGTTGCCAGCACGGCGGTGCAGCGACCATGATGGGTTCCATCGCTCGCCGTGTGCGCCCGGGTACCGTTCAGAATCGGTGATCGGGCTCGATCGGACTTGCGGGACGACGCACCGAAGTAGCGTGGGCGCGCACAAAATGATTCGGTCCGCGGTGAAACCCCGGATGCCGACGCTGTCGCTTGGACCAGTAGTGCGGTGAGCAGCAGGAGAATCGCGATGAATATGCACACCAACGACGCACTCGCCGTCGCCGACCGTGCGCCGGTGTCGTTCGATAAATGGTTCGAGCGCGTGTCCGCGACGTATGTTCCGGTCCGCGCTAGCCTGCACGACACGGACTTACGTTCGTCCTTCCGCGGAAACCTCTTCGCACGGACGGTCGGCGGGATTCACCTCAGCGAGGTCAGCGGCGGTCCAGTGCACATCAAACGGTCGCTCCGGGACATCCGCCGCGCGGATCCGGGATACCTGAAGATCGGCTACCAAGCCGGCGGCAACGCGTTACTCAGCCAAAATGATCGACAGGTGCCGATGCAACCCGGCGATTTTGTTCTGTACGACACGAGCATCCCGTACGAGATCGTGTTCGATGGTCCGTTCCGCATGATGGTGCTGATGATTCCCCGCCATGCTCTCGACGTGTCCCCCCGCCAGTTGACCACCGCCCTTCTCGAGCGATTCCGGGCTTCTGATGGTGGTACGGCTGCTCTGGCCGCAGGATTTCTGCAGCACGTAAACCTGATGGTCCGTACCGACTCCCTGCCGCGTCGGCCGCGTGTCACCGACGCGATGCTCCAATTGGTGTCCGCTGCCTTCGAAGAACATCTTGATGAGCCGTCGGTTACGGGGGCGCGGGAAGGTCTCTATCTCGCCTCGAAGAAATACATCGACGACAACCTGCACGACTGCGATCTCACTCCGTCCACAGTCGCTGCGGCGCACCACGTATCACTGCGCATGCTGCAGTCGGTCTTCCGAGATGAAGGCGAGACGGTGGTCGACCTGATACGGTCACGAAGGCTCGAACGGTGCCGCCGAGATCTCGCGGACCCGAATATGGGTCACTGGTCGATCTCGGCCATCTGCGCCCGTCATGGCCTGCATAATCTCTCGCATTTCTCGCATATGTTCAAGGAACGGTTCGGCGTCGCCCCGCGCGAGTACCGCTCGAGCAGGCGCGGCGCCGCCGCTGACCCTCGACCCGAGGTCAGGGGGTGAGCCCCGCGCTGGACGTCAAGTCGCCCACGTGGCCTCGGCGATCCAGTACTCGCTGCCGTCGGCGCTGACTCCGCGTTTCCACTCTGTCGTGCGCCTCAAGCCGGGTTCCACCCGTGCGGTCGCTTTATCGGCCCCCTCGGGTCCGTCCTCTGCTACTTGCCAGTGGACCCAGTTCACTTCGTTCCCGTCCTCGTCGTGCACGAACAGGTCGACGTGGTGCCATCCGTAACCGTGCGTATCCGCGTAGCAGGTCAAGAACGTCCGAAAGTGATTCGCATAGTCCACAGGTGGTCTCCAATGATGCGGTGATTCTTCGCGATACGCAGGTCAGGAAGAAATGTCTACTCGTCCGGCGCGGGCGCCATCGATCGACTCCTTACAGTCGAGCATGGCCGTCGGTTCCGGTCGAGTTCTGCGAACCGTTGAGTCCGTGCGCTCCGTGGTCATTGCTCGGCCGCTATCGGAAGCGAGAAAGTAAAGATCGCCCCGTGAGGTTCTCGGTGCCCGGCGCGGATCCTCCCGCCCTGCCGCGTGATTATTCTATGACTCAAAGCGAGGCCGATGCCATGACCGGTCCCTTTGGAGGTGAATGCGCCGTCGAATATGCGACCGTCGGGTATGTGCGCTATTCCCGTTCCATTGTCTTCGACGCTGAGCTCGCCATCGGTGCCGCATATGCTTGTGTATATCCGCACCAGTCGGTCGGCTTCCGGCCACGCCGCCATCTCATCGATGGCGTTGAAGCAGAGATTCAGGATGACTTGACCGGTCAGCACCCTTTCGCACGAGATTTCTATCGGTGTGGAAAAGTAATCGTATTCCACACGTACACCTCTTTCGCGGGCGCGGAGGTCGATAAAATATGAGCACTCTTCCAATATCTCGTTCAGATCGACGATCTGCTTGGATTCCTCGAGCTGGGTGACGTACTCGCGGAGGCTTCGAACGATCTCGTTCGCTCGGTCGAGCTGTTGCCGAGCCTCACGCAGACCCCACATCACCTCCTGCTGGTTGCTCTGCGTGTCACGCAACCTGCTCTGTGTGCCTGCTATGAAGTTCGTCGCCGCGGCGAGTGGTTGGGCGAGCTCGTGGGCTATGGCCATCGCCATATCGCCCATGGCATTGTACCGGGCAAGGTAGTTCAGGTACTGCGAGTCCCGCTCGTGGTCCTGTTCGGTGCGGACGCGGTCGGTGATGTCGTGGAACAACACCAGATGGCCGCTCAAGTCGTTCTCGATGGAGATATGCTGGCAGCTGGCCGCATGCCAGCGTCGTTCGCCGCCGGGTAGGTCGACCTCGTAACGCAAGCTTTGTGGTGTCCCACCGGCGGTCGTCGCAATCAGCGCCCGCCGTATGTGGTCCTGGGACGGCCCGGTTCGGCAGAAGCTCGTGAAGTCGGAGCCGATCAACGACGTTACGGGGACCTTCAGCAAGGCTGCGGCAGCCTCGCTTGCATACGAAATCCGACTGTCGTCGTCGAGCACCAGAATTCCTTCCGCCATGTTGCGCAAGAATGCCGCAAGGCGGGCTTCGGTACGAGTCAGCTCGGCTTCGGTTCGGGTAAGATTGCGGCGCGTCATGGCTTCTTGTTCGATATCGCGGAACTGCACCATCACCGCGCTTCTTCCGGCCAAATCGACATGCACTGCGATAGCTTCGGAGAGAATGACGCGACCGCTCTTCGATCGATAAGCCCATTCGATGACGGCGACGCCGTTGTCGACAGCGTCCTGTAGCCACCTTCGGCCGACGGATCGTCGATACTGCTCCTCTTGCGCGCTCATATCGGGCGCTTTGAGCGGCAGGAGTTCTTCGACAGTGAAACCAAGTAGATCGGTTGCGGCTTTATTGGCCCAGAGGATTTCCTTGGTGTCCGCGTCATGCACGAGAATGCAGTATCGGAGACCGTCGACCAGTCTCTCGTAGTCGGCCGGAACCAACTTGTACACAACTGCCTCCTTCGCCCGGGTCGAGTCTACTCACGATCCTCGTATCCGACGGTAGGTAATACCTTCAGGCGATGACAAGATGCCTGCACAATCGCAAAGAAAGACCTGATTGAGAGTCCTTTGTCGCCGCCTTAGCGTGAGTACGAACGACGAGTCGATCTCCCCGTAAGCTCTCGCGTCGATTGGAGTCCACCGAGATGGCCGATGCCTCAACCCTCGAACCGGCAGATCCTGTCCAGACCTTGTCGTTCGATGACGTACTCGATCATGTGGCAGCGCGCCGCCAAGAATTCGCCGACCAGAAGTACATCCCCCGAGATATGATCGAGGAGTTCAAGCAGGTCGGGATCTATCGGGCCGCGACCCCGCGCCGGTTCGGCGGCGACGCCCGCCCGCCGGCGGAATTCCTCGCAATGATCGAGCGGATCTCGGCGGTCGATGCCTCCGCTGGATGGGTGGCCAGCTTCGGCTCGGCGCTGATCTACTTGGCCGCTCTGCCACTGCATACCCAAGCCGAGCTGTACAAGGACAGCCCTGATGTCGTCTTCGCCGGAGGGTTGTTTCCTGTGCAGCCTGCCGAGCCGGTCGCCGGAGGCCTGAAGATCACCGGCCAGTGGAAGTTCGCCAGTGGATGCAAAGGAGCCGACATACTCGGAGTCGGGATCCGGGCGGGTGAATCGACTGCCGGCAAACCTCGAACCGCGTTGCTGTGGCCGAAGGATGTCGAGATCGTCGAGAACTGGGATGTTCTCGGGTTGTCCGGCACCGGAAGCCATGAGTTGAAGGTCGACGGCGTGGTCGTGCCGGAAGACCGGACCTTCATCCGCGGAGGCACTCCCACTGTTGACGAACCCCTGTACCGGTATCCGTCGATTGCCTACGCCGCGCAAGTCCTGGCGGTTGTCAATCTCGGAGTGGGACGCGCTGCGCTCGATCACGCGACCAAAGTGGGTTCCGGTCATACCGGCATAACCGGTGCTCCCAAACTGGCTGATCGCGCCTACTACCGGATCGACGTCGCGAAGGCAGAGGCAGCGCTGCGCTCGGCGCGGGCGTTCTTCTATGAGATCACCGAGGAAGCCTATGCGGCTGTGCTCGACGGCGATTCGGTCTCCGACAAGACCGCGGCGCTGTTACGGCTGGCATCCACCCACGCCGCCAAAGCCGGGGCGGCGGCGGTGCACACCGCTTTCCAACTGTCGGGTACGGGAGCGATCTACGACGGCAATCCGATGCAGCGCTACATGCGCGAAAGCTTGGTACCGCCGCAACATGCTTTCCTCGGCGACGGCATCTATGACAGTGCCGGCTCTGTCCTGATGGGCATTCCTCCCTTCCCCGGATTCATCTGAACGGTACCAACCCACCCGCCAGCCACTTCTCGAGCAGGAGCGTCCTATGACCGCAACCACGACCACGCCGCTGCGGGTCTTGTTCTGTATCGCCATCAACCAGAATTTCTTCGACCTACCGCCGGACGAAGTCGGTTCGGTGTGGAAGGCATTCTCCGGGATGATGGAGGCGATCGGGCGGACTCCCGGCGTCGTCGTTATCGGAGATTTCGACGACGACAGTCACATGGTCGGGCCCTCCGATGGCTGGCCGTGGACCTGCTACATCCTCGCCGACGTCGACCGGCAGGAGACCGTCAAATCCGTATGCAACCTCTTCCGCACGACGCCGGTAGGCGAACACAGGCTGTGGCGATACGCGAAGATCGAGGCACGCATCGGCCGCGCGCTCACCGTTCGTGACGACGTCGACCTCCCGGACTGACCGATAATGACTCAGTTACCGGCACGCGCCGGCGAGGCCACGAAAGACCCGCGCGAGCCGACCGGCAAGCGTGATGCTGTACATCGAACCATCTGTCGCTACATGGAGTTGTGTGACGTTCCGTCCGTGGACTTTTCGCTCACGGAACTGGCCTCGCTCTTCAGCTACGACGCGGTATGGGAAGGTGTGGGGCCGGAATACGCAAGCAAGTTCGGCACGCAGCGTGGGCGACCGGCCATCGCGGGGATGCTCGCCCAGTTCCTCCCTCCGAATCCACATTTCATCCGCAATGTCCACCTGTTGACAAACGAACTGATCGACGTCGCGGAGGCACACGCTCGTGGACGGTGGCTCTTGCAGCAACTGTCGGCCTACGCGGATGGTCGATCAGAGCTGATGGTAGCTCGGGTATCGGCGGATTGCGTATTCGATCGGGGAATCGCGCGAATCAAGCATTTCCGCACCGAGAAGTTGTTCGTGACGCCCCTCGACTCTGCGGCGATCCACCTTTCCCCGGACTCCGCAGCCGGGCGAACATGAAGAGAGAAATTTGATGACTATTTCCTTCGGGCCAGCAGAAGGGCGGCCGGAATACTCGCAGTTGGTAGCCGATGATCGTGTGGCAGGTGCGTTGTACACCGACCCGGAGATCTTCGAGCTCGAACTCGAGCGAATATTCTATCGAACCTGGGTGTGGGTGGCGCACGTGAGTGAGATCCCCGAACCGGGCAGCTACAAGATGGCTACGATCGGGCGGCAGCCGGTGATCGTGAACCGCGACCGCAAAGGGCAGTTCAATGTCCTGCTGAATCGCTGCCGTCACCGTGGGGCGAGCGTCTGCGAGGTTCCGAGGGGCAAGGGCAATGGCTTCACCTGCCCTTATCACAGCTGGTCGTACTCTCTCGATGGCCGCCTGCGTGGGGTTCCTTACCCCGGCGGATACAGCGAAGACCTGGACAAAAATGAGCTGTCCCTGCAGCGATTGCGGGTCGAGTCCTATGCCGGAATGATTTTCGCGAGCTTCGACCCCGATATCGAGCCGTTGGCAGACTTCCTCGGTGACGCCAAGGTCTGGATAGACCTGTTCATGAAGCAGGGCGCAGGCTACCCGATCAAAACGCAGGGCGAGCACCGTTTCCGGTTCCGTGGAAACTGGAAGATCCAGCTGGAGAACACCACCGATGGTTATCACTTCCCGATCGTGCATAGGTCGTGGATGTCCTCGGTCGATGCCGAAACTGCCGGCATGCTCTCGTTCATGACCGACGACCAGGCCGTGACGCATGCTCTCGGCAACGGGCACAGCGTGGCGATCATGGTTCCGGAACATGTCGATCTGGGTTACGACGACGGTTCCGAGCAACTGCAAGAGCGCTTCGATCACATCGTCGAAGAGCTGTCCGAGACGATGCCAGCCGACCAGGTGCGAAGGATTGTGCGCTCGATGCACGGAGCGGGCTTCAACCTGAATATCTTTCCCAACATTGCGATGTCGATGTCCTTCTTCCGGGTCCTACGTCCGATCGCGGTGGACGAAACCGAGATCCGGCACATCGCGCTGGGTATGGACGGCGGCCCGGAGATCGTCAATCGTGAACGGCTTCGAATCCATGAGCACTTTCAAGGGCCCTTCGGTTTCGGCAGCCCGGACGATTCCGAGGCGTGGGATCGCGTGCAGCGCGGGACTCACGGCGCACCCGACATGCCGATCATGGTCAACCGCGGCCTCAATCGAGAGGCGGTCGACAGCAATGGTCACCGCACCTCCCATGTCACCGATGAAACCGGCATGCGTGCCGCCTATGCGATGTGGAAGAAGATGATGAGTGATGATCAGCGCTGACCTGACGACATCGATCTCGGACGCGCGGGTATCGCAGGCCGTCGTGTTCATCTGGCACGAAGCGGCGTTGTTGGACGCCAAGAACTACCAGGCGTGGGATGCCTTGTGGACGGGCGACGGCCGCTACGTCGTCCCGATCGATCCCGATACCGATGACTTCGACGCGCACCTGAACATGATCAACGACAACACCCGGATGCGTCGGATGCGGATCGAGCGACTGACCTCTGGCTATTCGATGTCGGCGCTGGCGGCGGCGCGAACCGTACGGACGGTGTCCCGCTTCACCCTCGAAGACCGGACGGACGAGACCCTCACGCTGCGCTCGGCGCAGATCTTGGTCGCTTTCAAACGTGAGGACCAGCAAGTATTCGCCGCTGACGTCACCCATCGGATCCGGTTCACCGGTCCCGAACCGCGGCTCGAGCTGAAGGTGGTTCGCCTGGTCAATTCCGAGGCCGCGGTCAACGCCGCGGGATATCTGCTGTAGCCGTTGGATTTTGACGCGAAGAGAGAGCCTGATATGGATACCGTCGCAGTCGTGACCGGCGCCGGGCGCGGACTCGGGGCTGTAATCGCCCGTCAACTGTACGACCGCGGCCACCGTGTCGCGCTTGCCGATATCGACATCGCCGCGGCTTCGAGCACTGCCGCCGAGATCGATTCGACAGGATCGCGGGTAATCGCGGTGGCCCTGGATGTGCGAAGCAAGAACAGCTTCGAAAACGTGCGCGACGCTGTGATCGAGCAGTGGGGGAGCGTCGAGGTGCTGGTCAACAACGCGGGGCAGGCACAGATCCGCGCACTGATGGCTATCACCCCGCAAGAGTTCTGCGGCATCGTGGAGACGAATCTCAACGGCGCCTTCTTCGGGTGCCAGGTGTTCGGAGCGTATTTCGCCGAACGCGGCTACGGTCGCATCGTCAACATCGCCTCACTGGCCGGGCAGAACGGCGGGACGGCAACGGGCGCCCACTATGCGGCCGCCAAGGGCGGTGTCGCGACGTTGACCAAGGTCTTCGCCCGCGAACTCGCACGGTCGGGCGTCACCGTCAACGCCGTCTCACCGGGCCCGCTGGACCTTCCGTTCGTGCACGAGACCGTTCCTACGGAGAAGCTGGCCGCGATCGTCTCCACGATCCCGGTCGGCGCGCTCGGCTCGCCAGGTTTTGTCGCCGAAACCGTTGCGCTGCTGGCCTCGCAGTCGGCTTCGACGGTCACTGGAGCCTGCTGGGACATCAATGGCGGCCTGTACATGCGCTGACAACCGTCGACGCGTCGAGCAAAGTGGCATGGAAAGAAGTACTAGAGCAATGTTCACTGTCCGAGTCGTGGAAATCATGCAGGAAGCCGAAGGAATCAAGTCCTTCCGCCTCGCACGGCCCGATGGGTCCGCCTTCGAGCCGTATTCCCCGGGCGCCCACATCGACGTGGTCGGCCCCACTGACGTGCTGAACCAATACTCCTTGTGCGGCCCGCCCGACCAGCTCGAAACCTATTTGATCGCAGTCAAACGCGAGCACGGGCCACGAGGCGGCTCAGCCGCTCTGCACGACAAGGTCGACATTGGGACGAACCTGCGGATCAGCGCGCCGCGAAGCCTTTTGGAACTCGCCGACGACGTCGACAAGCACATTCTGGTCGCCGCCGGTATTGGTCTCACCCCGATGCTGAGCCTGGCCTATGCGTCGCACGCCAGGCGACAACCCTTCGAACTGCACTACTTCGTGCGCAGCCGAAGGGCCGCGGCTTTCGTCGATCTGCTGGAGAAGTCGGACTTTGGCGACCGAGTCCAGCTACATGCGGGTCTGACCCGGGACGAGCAGTACTCAGTTCTCCGCGAAGCGCTCACCACGGTCGCACCGGCAACGCACGTGTACATATGTGGCCCGGCCGGCTTCATGGAACGAGTGCGGCAACTCGCCGAGCCCTCCGTCGGCGACGCGCATGTCCACGTCGAACACTTCGCAGCCGGAACCAGAAACGAGGAGAGACAGGACAAATCTTTCGAAATCGAATTGGACACCGGTGAGGTCTTCGAGGTACCGCCCGGAAAGAGCATCGCCGAGGTGCTGGAGGAGAACGGCCTCGATATAGACACCTCGTGCCGCGAGGGAATCTGCGGCACGTGTGTTCTGGATGTTCTGTCTGGCATCCCCGACCATCGTGACCAGTGCCTGACCAAGCGGGAGAAGCAAGCCGCCGATCGGATCGCGGCCTGTGTGTCCCGCGCGAATTCTCCTCGATTGGTGATCGAGCTTCCCTGACCTGAGGCTGCCCGGCTAGGCCACCGTGATCCCGGCTTGGAGAAGGTCGCGAACAAGGACCGCGATGCTCTCCGAATGCGTCTTCTCCTTGATCCGAGTCCTATGCACGTCGACGGTCTTGACGCTGATTCCGAGATTTTTCGCGATGCCCTTACTCGGCAGGCCGTCGATGACGAAGGTCAGGATTTCTCGCTCGCGCACGGTGAGTGTCTTGATCCGGGCGAGCAGCCGATCCCGGTTTCCGGCCTCCACGAAGCGCCTGTGCGCGACCTGTAGCGCATCTTGGATCACATCGAGAATCTGCTGGGGGTCGTACGGCTTCTCGATGAAAGTAAGCGCCCCCTTCTGCATGGCCCGCACCGACATCTTGATGTCACCGTGAGCGGAGACGAACACGATCGGGATCGTCGAACCGGCATCGAGAAGCTTCTGCTGCAGCTGGAAGCCGCTCGCTTCGGGCATGCGGACATCCAGCACGAGGCAGGCCGGGATGTCGGTACGGAGGTTCTTCAAGAAGGAATCGACCGAATAGAACGACTGCGACCGGATGGCGACGGACTCGAGCAGCCACGCCAGCGAGGCGCAGAGCTCGCGATCGTCATCGACGATGTAGACCTGTGTTTGATGCGGCTCCATCGATCCCTACCTGGAAGAGAAAGCGTTCAGTTTCGGTCAACACAGCAGCTGTTCTATCCATAGGGCTCCCGCGAAGAGTTCGTTCTCGGCACCCGGGCGTGCAATGAGTTGTAACCCGAGAGGTAGCCCGCTGCTGTCGCGGTTTCCCGGAATCGTCACGACCGGAAAACCCATGGCCTGCCATGGCCGACTCAGGACGGGCGACCCTGTGGCAGCGATTCCGCGTGGCGCCGACCCGAGCGCGGCCGGACCCAGGATCATCCCGACTTGGTCCAGTATCGACAACATCCGTTCACGGATGTCCGTGATCGCATCGAGCGCACGCCGATATTCGGTCACTGATGTCGCAGCACCGGCGTCGAACAGTTCGGCCAATGCCGAGCTGATCCGTTCGGGCTGCGCGGCCTCGCCGGCCCGTTCCCGCACGGCTTCGTAGGCCATGACGGTGTGGTGATGGTGGGCCAAGGCAACGATGTCGTCAGAGGCTCGAAGTTCCCGGCACATTCCACCGGCAGCCTGGACGGCCGCGGCTGTCGAGTGCAACGCTGCCGCCATCTCGGACGACAGCTGACCCAACTCGGCTCCACTCCATACCCACAGGGGGCGTGGCGCTGTCCGAGCGGAAACCGGGTCGGTTGATGCCCCATGTCGCAGAGCCGTCCACGCGAAGTGTAAATCGGCGACCGTGGCAGCCAGCAGACCGAGGGAATCCAAGCTGGGGCTCAACCCGGTAACACCGTCCAACGGGATCGCATTCTTGGCGGTCACGAATCCGGCCACGCCACAGTACGACGCGGGTCTCGTCAGCGAACCCGCGGTCTGGGTACCGAGCGCAAAGGGCACCATTCCGGCGGCCACCGCGGCCGCGGATCCGCTCGACGAACCACCCGGCGTATGGTCGAGCGCGTGCGGGTTGCGGGTCGGACCAGGCCGGAAGTACCCGAACTCCGTCGTGACGGTCTTGCCGAGCGGGACAGCTCCGACTGCTCGCGCTCGCGCCACGCATACCGCGTCCGCGGTGGCTGCTTTTCGATCGCTACGGAGTTCGCTTCCGCACCGAGTCGGCATCCCTGCCACGTCGATGAGATCTTTGACTGCCAGCGGCACGCCCCACAAAGGACCAGACCGCGTGCCCTCTATCGAGTGCGCTTCGGCGAGAACCAATTCGGCATCGATGTGTTCCCATGCTCGGATTACCGAATCGGTGCGATCAATCCGATCGAGCGCCTCCGCTGCGACCCGAGTCGGGCTGGTCTCCCCGCTTTGCAGACGACCGACCAGCTCGCGCAGTGAATTCGGCGCTTCTTTCCTTGCCCGGTTCACGCCGTCACAGCTTTCTTTCGACTGTTCGCGAACGCACACAATCGTTGCGGGCCCACCGGAACGGTGCGGGCGCCGGCGGGGAGCGAGATTTTGTCAGCGGTCATGAGACCATCGTGGTCTGAGACGGGACCGGAGTCACCGTGCTCGGATCGGACCACTCGTCATACAGTGGCCACTCCGGCGATTCCACCGGGTCCGACAATCGGTGAAATTTTCGCTGGTAATAGACCAGGCTGTCGCCGTGGGTACGAGTGGAAATCTGCTCGAGTTCGACGAAGATGACCGAGTGCGATCCGACCTCCGTGTAGTCAGATATGCGGCCCACCAATGCGACATGGGCGTTCCGGAGGACTGGAACGCCGATTTTCGCGTCTTCCCAGATGTCCCAGTGGAACCTTTCATCCATTGGCACCTTCGTGACGCCGGCGAAGTGTGAGGCCAATTTCTCATCGTTGCCGGCGAGCGCGTTGATCGCGATCCTGCCATTTCTCAGGAAGACATCGTGCATCGCGCTGCTCCGGTTGATGCAGACCAGTACCGTGGGCGGGGAATCCGTCACCGAGCACACTGCTGTAACCGTCATGCCGCATCGCCCGAAGGCGCCCTCGGTGGTGATGACGATGACGGCCGCTGGAAGATTCGCCATTGCAGCGCGGAATTCCATTTGAACGGAACTAATTTCAGCCATTCTCAGCCTCCATCGGTTGAACGGGAACCCCTACCTTTCGGCGCCCTGCTGATGTTCGAAACACTACTGCCGGCTGGCGGTTATGGGAACTGGTAGTGCCCCTTACGATTTCGTAGCGTGCCGCCGATGCAGGTAGGGGATTCCTTTAGTAGGACCTTCGTCGAAGTGACCCGGGTAGTTCTTCAGGCGCCTTGTGCAGTTCCCTGAATCGGTTGGCTGACGACGCGTGTGGCAGCAAGAGATTTGAGACCCTCGACGCCGAATTCGAGACCGTATCCCGAGGCCTTTACCCCACCGAACGGAACGTCCGGATGAGGAACCGCGTGCGAGTTGATCCAGACCGTCCCCGCTTCCAGCCTGTCCGAGACGTACTGGGCGAGCTTCTGATCCTTGGTCCAAACCGAGGCGCCGAGACCGGCCGGAAGACGGTTGGCGCTGGCGATCGCGTCATCGACGTTGCTGTATCGAATCACCGGCAGCGCGGGTCCGAACTGTTCTTCGTCCACCAAGCGAGCCCCATCGGCGAGGTCGGCGACGATCGTGATCGGATAGAAGAGCTCGCCGAGTTCGGTCGCAGGCTCACCGCCGGTCACGATCCTGCCGCCGCGTTCCTTTGCGTCCTCGACGAGTTCGGCCACGATGTCGAACTGTTTCTTGTTCTGAAGCGGGCCGAGCACACTGTTCTCGTCCATGCTGAGGCCCATGGGTGCTTGCTTCGCGAAATCTGCGAGTGCCGCCAGAGTCTTCTCATAGATATCTTCGTGCACATAGAGACGCTTCAATGCCGCACATGTCTGGCCCGTATTGATAAATGCTCCCCAGAACAGGCCTTCTGCGATGTCGGCAGGGTCTGCGTCGCTGAGTACGATACCGGCGTCGTTCCCGCCCAATTCCAAGGTGAGGCGCGCCAGGTTGGCGGCCGAGCTGCGTACGATGGCGCGGCCTGTCGCAGTAGACCCGGTAAACATGACTTTCGCTACGTCGGGGTGCTCGGAAAGCCCTGCTCCCAGTTCGCGGTCACCGGAAATCGCGGTAAGAACGCCTGCCGGAAGCTCGTCGTTCATAACGGCGATCAAGGCGAGGACACTCAACGGTGTGAACTCCGAGGGTTTGACGACGACCGAATTACCCATGCGAAGTGCGGGCGCGATCTGCCAGATACCGATCATCATCGGAAAGTTCCACGGTCCAATGGCCGCGACCACACCGAGCGCCCGGTAGTGCACCGTGGAGCGCCATTCTCCGTCATCACGTACGACTTCCGGCTGGAGATCGATGTCAGCTGTCGCCCGTAGCCAGGCCACGCAGGCGCCGACCTCCTGTCGTGCGTTAGGACCGTTGAGCGGCTTCCCATTCTCTCGGCCAAGCAACTCGGCGAGGGCCTCCGAGGCCTCTTCGATGCGATCGGCGACGCGGTGCAGGATACGTGACCGTTCAGCGTGCCCGAGAAACTCCCACGCGGGTTGGGCGCTGCGGGCAGACGAGATCGCCTTTTCGAGGTCGACCTTCGTATGCACCGGCGCATATCCCAGTACGGCTCCGGTGGCTGGCTCTTTGATCGCACGTCCCCCGTCGGGGTCCACGCTGATACGCGCCATGAGTTCGTGCATGCTCGGCATGACAGTCTCCCGAATATATCTCTGCAATGGTGACAAGTAGCCTAGGGCTGCCCGCAGTCTCGCATTTGCGAAAAAGCGCACGTCTTTTGCGTTTCTGCGCTGACCGCATCGATCTGGCAGCATGGAACGGACGTGATCCGAGAACCGTCTACTCGGCGGCGGATCATCGACATGTCGACCGGTGCCGCGGCTCCTCTCCGCACGTGGTCGCGGCATCAATGCCTTGGTCAGCTCCGGAGAATCGGGCGGTGCCCGGCATGTCCGGATCTGTGGGGTACGTGTCCTTGTGGGCACAGCCCGGCGGCTCGAGACTGGGCTCGTCGGTGACCCCGACCCACAAGGCGGACCACGATCACGACGACCGCAATCGTTCGAGCTCCTAGGAGAATTTGAGGTGTTTCCCGGAACCTACGCCGTTGTCACGCCGGACCGGCCGGCGGTCATCATGGCCGCCACCGGTCGCGTACTGACCTACGGTGAACTCGATGACCGTTCGGCGCGGCTGGCGGCCGCCCTGCACGCGCTGGGCCTGCGCCGTGGAGATGTCATCGCAATGGTGTCCGACAATGTCGCGGAGGCCTTCGAGATTTATTGGGCCGCATTGCGTTCGGGTCTGTATGTCACCGCGATCAACCGGCATCTGAAGCCAACGGAAGTGGCCTATATCGTGCGTGACAGCGGAGCCGCGATGCTGTTCGCCTCAGCCGGCGTGGCCGATCTTGCCGAGCAGGTGCTGGACGAGGTGCACGAGCTGTCGCACCGGTATGCGTTCGGCGGTGAAATCTCCGGATACGGGTCCTGCGACGATCTGCTGGCTCAGGCGGGCCCGCGCTTGACCGATCAGCCCAGAGGTTCCGACCTGCTGTATTCCTCCGGAACTACTGGCCGCCCCAAGGGCATCAAGCCGCCTCTGCCCAATGGTCGAGTCGATGAGCCCGGTGATCCATTCGTGGGCCTGCTGGCCGGCGTTCTGGGGTTCACCAGCGAAGACGTGTATCTGTCGCCGGCGCCGATCTACCATGCTGCACCGTTGAAGTATTGCGGCGCAGTTCATGCACTGGGTGGCACCGTCGTGTTGATGGAGAAGTTCGGTGCCGAAGAGGCGCTTGCCGCTATCGAGCGCTATCGGGTCACCGCCACGCAGATGGTCCCGACGATGTTCGTGCGCATGCTGCAGCTGCCCGCCGAGGTGCGTGAACGCTATGACGTGTCGTCACTGCGGTTGGCATTGCATGCCGCCGCACCGTGCCCGCCGGACGTCAAGGACGCGATGCTCGAGTGGTGGGGCCCGATCGTGCTCGAGTACTACAGCGCCACCGAGATGGTCGGCATGACTGTGATGACGGCAGCCGAATGGCAGCACAAGCGCGGATCGGTCGGCAAGGCCGTCCTCGGCGTGCTACGCATCTGCGACGACGACGGTAGGGAGCTTCCAGCCGGCGAGGTCGGCACCATCTATTTCGAGCGCGATGCCGCGCCGTTCGTCTATCACAACGATCCCGAGAAGACAGCTGCGGCGAGGCACCCTGACCACGACAACTGGTCGACCGTCGGTGACATCGGCTATGTCGACGACGACGGTTACCTGTTCCTCACCGATCGCAAGTCGTTCATGATCATCTCTGGTGGGGTCAATATCTACCCGCAAGAGATCGAGAACGTTCTGACTCTGCATCCTGCGATCTTCGACGTCGCCGCGATCGGGGTACCCGATCCGGGAATGGGTGAACAGGTCAAGGTCGTGGTCCAGTTGCGGGAAGGCGTCACCGGCAGCGAGGAACTGGCCGACGAACTCATCGGCTATGTGCGTGACCGGCTCGCCCACTACAAAGCGCCGCGGTCTGTTGATTTCGTCACGGACCTGCCGCGTACACCAACCGGGAAGCTCGTCAAGCGTGTACTGAAAGCCCGCTACGAAGGGACAATGGCGTGACCATGCATCTGTCACGCCGGATTCGTAGGGGTATTGGCAAGAGGCACTGAAGAAGTCGTGGCCGACGAACTCGGCCAGCCGCAACGCCGCCGTCTTCGCCGAGCTACGCCGGGTTGCGGTGGAGGTGAACGGACCTCCGAGTCAGGACGTGGCCTGGCCCGGCGTGGGAAGATTTGCGGCGCAAATGGCTTCGACGAATTCGCCGACTTGGTGCTCGGGCAGCTGTCGCGCGAGATCCGCCTCGGTGATGATGCCGGCGAGCCGGCCCTGAGCGGTTACCGGAAGCCTGCGGATACGGAACTCGGTCATACACGCGAGAACGTCGCTGATGTCCGCGCTGACGTCGACGGTATGCATCTCATCGGCGCCCTGGGTGAGTTCCCCCGCCGTGGTCGTGCTGGGATTCATCCCGACACCGACAACCTTCACGACGATGTCGCGATCGGTCACGATCCCGACCGGATGGCCTTCACCGTCACAGACGGGGAGTGCGCCGATGTCGAGCTGGCGCATCCGCTGGGCCGCGTAGTCCATGGTGTCGCGTATGTGGATGCACTCGACATCCGGGCGCATGACGGTCTCCGCAGTGATCATGCTGAGCCTCCTCGATACGAACCGTCGGTTGCCGCTCGACCATCACTCGGATCCCGCCCCGGCGATAGGGGACAAGGTCACACTCGAGGTCATCGGCATCGTCGGCGTCAGGCCATGCGTGCCACCATCCTCGACCTGCCATCTTGAACGTCGTTCAAGTTTTAGCGGAGGGTTGTCGTGGCGGGTGTCGAGAACTCTCGGAAGTCGAGGACTGGTATTTCGGCGCGCGGATATGGCGCGGATCGCGGTTTTCGCGGCGCTGATCGCCGCGCTGGGTCTGCCAGGGGCCATCACGGTTGGATTCAGCGGCGTGCCGATCACCGTGCAGACTCTCGGTGTCATCCTGGCCGGAGCGGTACTCGGGGCGCGCAAGGGCACGGCCGCGGTGCTGGTTTTCCTCGCGCTCACGATGATCGGTCTACCGCTGCTGTCCGGTGGCCGCAACGGTTTGACGGCGCTGGCGGGGCCCAGCGCCGGATACCTGATCGGCTGGATTCCCGCGGCACTGGTCATCGGGCTGCTCACCGCCTGGATCCTGCCGAAATACCCGATCGCCCTCGGCCTGCTGATCAACGCCGCCGGCGGGATGCTGGTCATCTACCTCTGCGGCATAGCCGGGCTGCTTGTGCGCACCGATCTGGGGCTCTGGGCCGCGATCTCGACCAATGGCGCGTTCATTCCGGGCGACCTGGCAAAAGTCGTCGTCGCGACGGTGGTGGCCAAGGGTGTGCACCGTGCGTACCCCGGTCTGATCCATGCTTAGTCCCGAACTCGGCGGCGCAGGCGATCAGCCTGCCCTCGACTTCGACTTCGACGGCCGCACCCACACCTATCGCGACCTCGACCGGGCGATCGAGCAGTGGATCGCTCGGCAGGGTGACGCGACCATCTATGACGCGTCGACCCTCTCGGTTCCGGACGCGTTGGTCTGTGTCTGTGCCGCGGCTCGGCGCGGCATCCCCGTGATCGTCGAGAATCCGGACGCTCGTCCGCACCGCCCGAGCATTCCACCGTCGGCGTTTCTCCTAGTGGCGACATCGGGGTCGACCGGACGCCCGCGGCCACTCGCCAGGACTGCCGCCTCCTGGTACGACAGCTACCCTGCGTTCACCGCGATCGACTGGGTGGCTTCGATCGATTCCACCATCCTGCGCGTCCATCAACATGGCGCGAACCTGCCCCGCCGCGCAGTGGCTTCTTCGAATTACGCGAACCTGCTGGATGAACCGGCGGACCACGCGATCGGCCGCTCTCGGGGCGGACTGACTACCAAGGCCCATTTGGTCGTCGACGGAAACGGGCGGGGGTTTGTCGCTGCTGCTGACGCCGGGGCAGGCCGGAGGCAGCCCGATGCTGCCGCACGTCCTCGACGGGATCGTGGTGCACGTCTCGAAGGCGGGCCACCGCGGCGGACCCCTGAGCAGGTCATCGCGGACAAGGCGTACTCCTCGGCATCCAACCGTAACCTGCTACGGCGCAAGGGAATCAGCATCGTCATACCCGAACGGTCCGACCAGATAGCCAACCGCAAACGCCGAGGCAGCCTCAGTGGCCGGCCTCCGGAAGTCGACCGGACCGCCTATAAGCGCCGCAATGTGGTCGAGCGCGCCTTCAGCAGAATCAAGCAATGGCGCGCCATCGCTACCAGGTATGACAAACTCGCCCTGGCCTACCGTGCCGGGCCGCTCCTGGCACTGATCATCGAATGGCTCCGTTTATTGGGAGACACTGCCTAGCGCGGGGCCAGCCCACCTCGGTTCCGCGCATTGTGGCTCGGTCCGCCGCAAGCTTCGTGATGTGCGAATTCGGTTGTGCTGCATGCATATCGGCAGTCACACCGAAGGAACGGAGAAGGCGATGATGTGGTTGGAACGCGACAAGACGGTAGGCAAAGCCCTGAAGAGCTGGGGAGCGAAGCTGCGCATGACCGTGTGCGCCCGTCTTCACCCTGGCAGCGGTCGCGATCATCTTGGTCGCAGCGAGATAATCGGCTCCCACGCATGATCGCGCTGATCTATCGGCTTTTCTGGGTTCAATTCGCAGCAATATCGAGCGTGCGGTCGGTGACGTACATGTCCACGGCCACATAGAAATCCAGCGTCTCCAGCGCCGCACCCAACCGGCCGCGCTGCGGAGTCGACAGCACCGGGTTGCCCGCGTAGGTGATCATCGCCCGGATCCGGCCGGGGCCGTCGGTCAGGATCTCCTCCGCCAGCGCCGCCACCGGCAATTCGGAGCGGAACGACTTGTAGGCGCCCGAGCTGTCGGTCCACGCCCCGTATCCCATCGGCAGATACTTCGCATACCGGGCCGCGTCGATCGGCGGGGTCGCGAACATCTGCCCGCCCGGCCGATCCAGGTTTCCGGTGACGGCGTTGATCGTGTTCACCAGCCAATGCGTCAGCGTGCCCGTCACCTGCTGGGACACCCCGATCCGGGCGTAGAGCACCGCCGACGGCGCCGCCGCGTGCTCGCGCGCCAGCCTGCGGATCGTCTCGGCATCCACCCCAGCGTGCGGCGCCATCACCTCCGGCGTCACTCCGGCGACCAGTGCCCGCAACTCCGGCCACCCCGAGCACTGGGTGTGGATCGAATGCCGGTCGCACAGATCCTCGGTCACCAGCACGTGCAGCATGCCCAGCAGCAGATTGCCGAGGTACATCCCGATCGCGCTCGACCCGTGCTCGGCGCGCACCGCACGCAGCCGCCGCCCGATCTCGGCGAACGCCTCGTCCCAGCCGATCGGCTCGAACGTCTCGCCCATCCGCCGCACCGGGGTGCGCAGCCGGTCCGGGTCGTGATGCAGCCCGCCCATCGCTGTCGCCTTCGGGCAGATATACCCTTTCGACAGCACGTCTTCGGGATTGCCTTCGATCCGGGTGACCCGCTGGTCCTCGACGGTCACCAGAATCCCGCAGTGGGCTTCGCACAGCGTGCACTGCCGGGCGATTGTGGTAGCGCTCATGGGTTTTCGACACCTTCCGCCGGTCGCTGGCCCCAGGCTACCGCCCACGCCCACTGCCGTAGATCCACTTACGGTCGGAATTTCGGACGACAGGAAAGCGGCAGGAGAACTCTCATGGCGTCCGAACGTCGCGGACTTGCAGACAAATCGGGACCTGGCCGTGGAGGAAGCCAGGTCCCAGATTTTCGGGGGTCTCAGAGGCAGAAGCTGAGGGACACCGACCCGAGCGGAATGTTCAGGCAGATCGCCACCGGCCCGAGGAGCGCGGGGGTCGTCTCGGGCGACGGCGCGGCCGACGCGGTGGGAGCGGCGATAGTGCAGACGGACAGGGGGATCACAATGGCGGCGAGCGCCGCGGCAGCCTTGGCGAGCATTTCCACAATCCTTTACTGACGGACAACTACAACAAACCGACCCGCTATAGATCGTGCGCCCCTACGGTGACAGGGACAAGTCTTGCCGCCCAGTCGCCCCGATCGGCGGAGGACCGATCGGCTCGAGCACACGCTCCACCAGCGCGGTATTGCAGTACTCGACGACCTCGGCCAGCCGCCCCTCCACGACACGGAAAATCATGCAGTACGTCTGCTCGTAAGCCTCGCCCCGCGTGGTGACACCGTGGCCGCGAGCCTGCACGACGACGCGATCACCGTCGCCGAGAACGCTGTCCGCCGCCAGGCGATAGCTGACGAACTGCGCCATCAGCGGCCCCAACAATCCTTTCAGGACAACGGCTTTCGGTGCCCACGTACCCGACCAGGACCAATCACCGGGAAAGATCCACGCGAAGTCGTCGGCCATGGCTTCACCGAGGGCGCGCATATCGCCGTCGGCCATTCGATCGAAGACCCCGCGCACGAGTTCGACATTCGGGTTCTCCGCGTTCGACATGATCATCACCCTATTGTGCCGACAAGCGGAACCAGCGATGAGTTCTCCGCTACCCGCTGTCGGGCAAGCACTTTCCAGCAGGACCAGTGCAGGTCCTCGGTCCCCGCCCGCGATGACCTTCGGCCCTGGGTTCGCGGGCGGCTCGCTGGTGGCATAGGTGCGGCGCATTGCCAGAGCGAGGAGGCAGGATTCGGTGAGTTCCGACACAGCGATCAGCGACATCGATGACGCGGCGCAGACAGCGAGGCCGGTTGTTCGCCACGAACACCGTGTGCTTCCGGTCGTTTCGGTCGCCGAGGCCGCGGCCGAAATGGCCGCCCGCGGCGGCGAGGCGTTGCTGTTCACCGACATCGAGACCGGTATGGACGCGGTGCTGTATCGGGGCGGCCCCTATGGCGTGCGGTTGGCGCGCCAGCACCGCCGAGGCTTGCCCAGCGACGCGCAGGCGCCCGCGCTGACCGTCGACGCGCGCCCGACGCCATATCTCGAGGAAACCGAGGCCGTGGAGCGGCTGTGCCGGTTCGGCTTGCCGTTCGTCTTCTTCAACGACCCGCGCGACGGGCGGGGCAGGTTGCTCTCTCGCGGCCACGACGGCGAACTGACCGTCGTGACGCCGCGACCCACCGAAACGGAAAGGTGAACCACGACAATGGCACGCGATCTGACCCAGCGCGAGCTTCTCACCGAACTGGAGCCCGTCGCCGAGACCTGCGTGAACCGGCACCTGTCGCTGGCGAAGGACTGGCAGCCACACGACTACGTGCCATGGGAGCAGGGCCGCAACTTCGCCGCGCTCGGCGGAACCGATTGGGAGCCGGGCCAATCCGCGCTCAGCGACGTTGCCAAGGCGGCGATGGTGACCAACCTGCTGACCGAGGACAATCTGCCCTCCTACCATCGAGAGATCGCCGAGAACTTCTCCCGCGACGGCGCCTGGGGCACCTGGGTGGGTCGCTGGACCGCCGAGGAGATGCGCCACAGCACGGTGATTCGCGACTACCTGGTGGTGACCAGGGGCGTGGACCCGGTCGCGCTGGAACAGGCCAGGATGGCGCACATGACCAACGGTTTCGACCCCGGCATCGGGCGCACCGAGGTCGACAGCGGCGCCGGATTCCTGCATTCGGTCGCCTACGTCAGTTTCCAAGAGCTCGCGACCCGCATCACCCACCGCAACACCGGCAAGGTGTGCCACGACCCGGTCGCCGACCGCATGCTGCAACGCATCGCCGCCGACGAGAACCTGCACATGATCTTCTACCGCACGGTCTGCGCGGCCGCGCTCGACCTGGTGCCCGACCAGGCCATCGAAGCCATCGACGCCATCGTGGAGAACTTCCAGATGCCCGGCGCGGGCATGCCCGGCTTCCGGCGCAACGGCGTGCTCATGGCCAAACACGGCGTCTACGATCTGCGCCAGCATCTGCAGGAAGTACTCGAACCGGTGCTGCGGCAGTGGAACATCTTCGAACGCAACGACTTCGGGCCGCGCGGCGAAATCGTCCTGGAACGCCTCGCGGCCTTCATCGACGACCTCGAGCGCGTGCGAATCCCGCGCTTCGAGGAACAGCGTGAGCGCGCCCTCGCGCGGGAGCGGGCCAAAGCCTGAACCGCCCGTTAGGTGGTCGCTTTCGAAACGGCTGCCGCGTGTGTCTCTACCGGTGGGCTCGTCTCCCGACGAGTCCACCATCCGGGCGATGCACGGAATATCAATGCGCAGAATATGTTTCGAGAACGTCTCGGGCGGTGCGGATGTCCGCCCTGCTGTCGATCGACAATGCCGCGGCGGCTCGCACCGGCCGAACGGCGGGTAGCGTCCCGGGCCCGGCAAGGTGTGGCGCCGCGAGCCCGCCACTCGCTCACAGGTTGTCGAAGAGTCCGACTCCGGAGACGATCGTGGTCTCGATTTCGATCACGCCGTCCATCGGCGAATCGATCCAAGGTCGCAGCAGCCGCTGGTAGCGGGCGATCCGGACGGCGTCGGTGACCGGGCGCGCGATTCCGGTGACCACGACCGACCATCCGGTGCGATTGACGATGTCGATGTCGTCGGCTTCGTAGGCCACCACGATGCCCGCCCGCTTCTGCACGGCGGTGGAGAACTGCGATCCGAGCCGGGTGCGCACGATGACATGCTCGCCGTCGAGCAGATGGTTGACCGGGCGAATCGCAGGCAGCGCATCGCGGGTGTACACCACTCGACCGAACGGGGCTTGCGCGAGCAGCGACAAGGCCTGCTCGCGATCCAGTTCGACGACGGTACGGCCGGCCCGGTCCGCGGCGGGTAGGCCGCTCATCCGTGCGCGCCTTGTCCGGCCCGGTCGCGGCCGATCGGGCGGGAACGCCGGAGGGAACGGACGGATCCCACCGTGATGGCCGGTTCGGAAGGTCCCATGATGCCCCATCCGTTCGCGCGTTCGTGATCACCTCGGTGCTGGTCGTTTCATGCCACCAGCTCGCCCGGATCCCCGTTAGGGTCGAAGGTCGCCTGCGCGGAGGACCAACGACCTGCCCGCGGCAAAGCCCCTGCGACGAACCATCGTCCGCCGTTGGGCCGGTCACGGTCGCCACACGCGCCCCGCCGTCGGCGACAAGTGACGATCGACCCCAGAGCAGCGGCACAATGGCCGTCTCGGGACGCCCGCGCAGCGCCGACACTGGACTCATGACCGACAGCACCGCACTTCCCGCATCCTCCGTGCCGGATACGCCCACCCTGCTGGCGGCACTGCAGCTGGCCACCCGCGCCCCCTCGGTGCACAACACCCAGCCGTGGCGCTGGGAGTTCGACGGCACCCGGCTCGACCTCTATCGCGACAGCGACCGGCTGCTGACCGCCGCCGACCCGCACGGACGCCAGCTGGTGATCAGCTGCGGCGCGATACTGCACCACCTGCGCACCGCCCTCGCCGCCCGCGGCTGGCACACCGACACCCAACGTATCCCCGAACCGGCCCGGCCGGACCTGCTGGCCACCATCACCTTCCGCGCCTGGCCCGACCCGCCCGCGGGCGTGCTGACCCGCGCGCAGGCCATCGAGAATCGGCACACCGATCGACTGCCGATGGCTCCGCCGCCGAGGTTGACCGAACTGGTGCACACCGCACGGATGCTCGTCAGCCCGCACGACGTCGAACTCGACGTCCTCGACGACAGCGCCCGCCCTTTGCTGGCGGCAGCCTCCGAACACGCCGACGCCAACCGCCGCTACGACATGGACTACCAATCCGAATTACATTGGTGGACAGGACATTCCGGCACCAAGGAAGGCGTTCCCTCCACCGCTCTCGCCTCCGACGCCGAAGCCGCGCACGTGCCGATCGCCCGCAAGTTCCCTTCCGCGCCGCACTCCGACCGTCGCGCTGACCTCGACGACCAGGCCGCCCTGCTGGTGCTCAGCTCGCCCGGCCACACCGCCGCCGACTGGCTCCACGTCGGCGAAGCCCTCTCCGCGGTGCTGCTCGAATGCACCTCGACGGGGTTGGCGACCTGCGCACTGACCCATATCACCGAACTGCCCGCCGCCAGGGAATCGATCCACAGCGTGCTCACCCGTGCGGGCATCCCGCAGGTCATCATCCGCGTCGGCGCCGCACCGGCCGAGGACACACCACCGCCGCCCACACCACGACGCCCGGTCACCGAAATCCTCACCGTCCGCGACCGCCCGGCGCCCGCTACGGGCGGCTGAGCCAGCCGGCGGGACTGCTTCTCCGCTGGTCACCGAGACGCGGGCGGGGGATCGCCGCACACCGAGAGAACGAACGTCACCATGTCGCGTCCTTGGCCGTTGTAGTCGCGCACCGGTTCGCCGACCTCGAATCCCATCGCTTCGTGAAACGCGATGGAGTTCGTGTTGCCAGGCGAGGTGATCGCGCGGATCATCGTGCGCCCGTCGAGCCGAGCACCGTCGATGAACCGGTGATACAGCCCTCGCGCCAAGCCGCTACCGCGCTGGCCGGGGCGGACGCCGACGAAATGAATGTATGCCTCGTCGACGTGGTCGGGTGAGAAGAAGCCGGCGAGGAACCCGGCCAGCTCGCCGTCGCATTCGGCGACGAGGCTGGTGGCGGCGAAATGATCGAAGAACAAGCGGGGCAGCGACGCGGACACCGGGCGCCCCCACCACGCATCGACGACGGCGATGACCGCGTCGTAATCTCCGGATGTAGCCGGTCGCAACCGTATCCGTCCTCGCACGAACGGTGATTGTGCCAGCCGCCGTTTCCTCCAGCGGCCCGGTCAGCGCTGGCTCGCTCGCCGCGCAGGGTGTCGACGATGCTGGAGGCTGGAGCTAGGGTTTGCCGCGGTTCGGTTCGTCACCACCGCGCCGAACCCGCCCCGGAGCCGGCGGATGCCCGGGGAAACGCGTAGTCCAGTACTCATGAGAAGTTCGGTCGGATCGTCCACGATCATCCCATGGCGAACATGTACGTCCTGCTGAACACCTCCGCACCCGGAGGCGGCAGCGCGTTTCGGGACGCCGTCGATGACAACGGCGGTCGGCTACTGGCATATGTGCCGCCCGTGGCGCTCATCGACGGCACCGACTCCACCAGCGACGCACTGCAGGCACTCGTCGGTGATGCCGTGCTCGCGGTGGGTGTGGAGAATGTCGGCAACCTGCTCTTCGCAGCCATCGGTGATCCTCAACTGACCGAGTTGCTCGGTGTCCTGGGCTTGACGACCTCATCGATCGTGCAGGCCGCGGAACTGGTGCGTCCCGCACCGGGGCTCGAGTGGTTCGGCTTCGGCTGCACTGATCAGGAGGTCTGATGAGTGTTCCACTGATCGGTTTGGTGGCCGTCGGAACGATATTCGTCGAGGGCGGCCCCGGCACAACCGAAGCCTTCACCGAAGCAGAACGCTCCGCTGCTCAGCTCGCCGTGTTCCTGGCCGAGCAGCAACTCGCCCGCATGTCGGTGCGGTTCTCTCCGAACACCTTCCTGCAGTGCAGCTTCTTCAACGAGTTCCGTTCGGCCGTCATCAACCCCGGATTCATCTCACCGCCGACGAACACCACTACGAACCCGCTGCTGCGGCAGTCGGAGATCGACACGCGAGAACCGCAATGGCGCGAGCTTGCGATGGAAGCAATCGGCTTTCCCGCGGCAGCAGGCGCACAGCGCGAGCGCTACCAGGACGAACTTCTCCTCAAGGACTGGCGCGTACCGCAGAAACCCCGCCACGCGATCATCATCTTCGTCACCAAGTTCCCAACCGGCTGGATGGCCTACGCCGATCCCGCCGAGAGATCGACAACGGTGCAGTTCGACTGGATCGGTTCCGCCGGTGTGAAATTCCTGAGTACGGGAACGTTCGGCTACGGCCTCGCGAACCTCGACAGAGTCCTCGCCCATGAGATCGGGCACCTGTTCGGCGGCCTCGACGAGTACGGTCCGTGCCGGTCGTTCGACACCAGCGGCCCGAGACCCACGACCAACGCCAACTGTGGCGGCTTCGAGGACTGCTTGATGAAGCACAACTCACCGGTGCTGTGCCCAGCCACCGCCGAGCACCTCGGCTGGGTGGATCTCGACGGCGACGGTGCCGTCGACGGAGGCATCGCGGTGGTCACGCACATGAGCTCACATTCCGGCCGCGGCGGTGACACGGTGTCGATCTTCGGGGAAGGGCTCGGGGAAAGCCGATCCGTCGTATTCGTGGGTGTCGGCGCCGCAGCGTTCACCATCGTCGCCGACACCCGCCTGGACGTCGTCGTACCCGACGGCAGCGGCACCGACATCGACCTGTTCGTCACCACACCGTTCGGCGTGACGGCCCCAGCGGTGGCGCTTCGCTTCAGCTACATCTGACCCGCGTCGAGCGCCATCGCGCCCAAGCCCAAGTGGCGTAGCCGAACACGGAGCCGGAAGCGAGTAGTCACTACTCGCGCTGAGCCCGGCGGCCCGGAAGAAGATGAGGACGCGGTGATCTATCAGGACCGGCGAGATACGGCACAACGTGGCCGGATGAGTTGAGGGGTGAACGATGTTCGGTGGCATGGATCGCGACGACTACAACGCACTCGGTGACCAGGTGATGGCCCCGATCCGCGCAGAGACCAACCTGCGCTGGATCGGCTTCTTCCTGACGCACTTCGCCACCGCGCCGGGCACGACGTGGACAGCGCGGCGGGGCCGCACGCCGGCCGTGTCGACGTGGCGGTTTCTGCGCTCCGAGGGGTGGGGGGTTGCCCCACTCTTCGTTGCCCGGCAATTCCTGCCTCCACCCAGCCCCGACGCCCCGCGCCCCCCGAATCCCGAGTGGAACGAAGCCAACGGCATCACCGACGCCCACCATGCGCTCGCATTGGCCCGCGCCGATGACGCCGCCAACTTGGTGGACATCGAACGCGGGGCGACCATCTACCTCGATCTCGAGCACGACGGGTTCGCGTCGGTAGATTCGGCTCAGAAGTACCTGAAGGGATGGTTCGACACCGTCCGCAATGCGGGTTTCCGCCCCGGAGTCTACTGCTGGAAGCCAATTCCCAAGCCGACTCAGACGTGGACTTCTGACGGCCCCATGATTCGGTCGCTGTTCCCCGACGTCGCGATCTGGCTGATCCGAATTCCCGAGTCACAGCCGGTGGTCTACAACGAGCAGACCGGATGGGTGACGCTGAACCCGGTTGTGGATTACCACGACGCCGACGGGGAAACGAGGGTTCCCGAAGGCTACGTGGCCGCACAGTATGCGTGGTACAACTCCGGGCGGGCTGTTCACAGCGCCAAACTGAAAACCGGCCCGCACAGCTCCCACACGATGGCGCCCATCGACTTCGACGCGGCGTTGGTCAGTGACCCGTCACACCCGGAAGACCGTGCCGCCGTGGCATTTTCGCGATGGAAAGTCAACGAGCCGACGGTCATATTCCTATATCCCGGCTCAGTGATGTGGTCGAGCCGGGTCAACGGAAACTGGGGCGAGTGGGTTGGCGGGTTCGGCCGTGCCAACGAAGCCCCGATAACAGATCTGGGCTATGGGCGGTGGTTCGACACCAGGTCGGTCGCCGCCGCCTCACGCGGCGACAACCTGGCCGACCTCTTCGGCCTCGGTGTCGACGGTTCGGTCTTCACCTGCTGGAACGTCGGAGGCGACGAGTGGTCCGGCCCAGGTCTGATCGGCGGCCCACACACCGCACGCCACGGCTCTGCCATCGCCGCGGTGTCCCGCAAGGTCGGAGTTCTCGACGTTTTCTTCTTCAACGTCAGCCACGAGATGGCCAGCACCTGGTGGAGCCTCGACTCGACGGATTGGGGCAGCCACACCGGTGCCATCACCCACGGCTTCTCCTTTCACCCCGCAAGCAGCATCGATGCGCTGGTCTCGCCGGTCGACAGCGAGCGGCTCGATGTTTTCGCCGTCGACTGGTCCAACACGACCCGGTGGACGCAGTGGCGCAGCCCGGGACCGTGGCAATCGGTGCAGGTCGCCGGCGGCGGAGCCGTTGACCCCGCGCTCGGTGTCCATGCCGCCTGGTTCGGCGGGCGCATCCACCTCGTCGCCGGAATGCGGGACGGAACACTGGCCCACTCGAGCCATCCCGACGGGAACCTCGCCACTCCCTGGGCATCACACGGTGCCGTGCCGGTCGCCGGACCGACAGGCCGGATCATGGGGTTCTGCGTCACCGCGCTCGACGACATCCTCGTGGTCGCCGGCGTGCGATCGGATCAAACGCTGGCGTGGTGCGCGTTCGAGGCAGGGAGCTGGAGCGCGCCGGGAACCAACATTGCCGCGCCCGCGCATTCATCCTCCGGGCGTATCGGCGCGATGCGGTTCGATGGCAGCGCGGTCGACGTCGTCGTCCCGAACCAGGAGTCGAGCTTCGTGTATCACCGCCTGACCCGCGGCGGTCCCGGGTCGCCTCCCACACTCAGCCAGACATGGGTCTTCTGAGCCATGGACCATTGGAGCGGCGATGACATCGACATCGGCACCGCCCTCGCCGAAAGCCCTCGCGCACCGGAGGCCGACACATGAATCAACGCGACAGCAGCCCTCGGCCCCGACGCTGACGACACTCGAGTTCCTAGCCTTCGCCATGAACCCCGAAAACACGAGAGGGTGCCGAAAAGCCAGTTTCGTCACGGTGACGTTTTATTGGGGAGGTTGCCGCGGGTTGGGGAAGTGGCAATCGAGCCGAATCTTGGCTACATCCAAGATATTTGGACCAACTTCGACGATCACCGGAAAATTTACGGTCGCCGAAAAATGCGACGAGGGGACGGTGCGACGTTCCGTACGCCAGCACGACATTCCAGCGAACCCGAGGACCGGCGGGCACCGCCGAGCACCGGACGGCGGCGCGTAACAGCGGTCGAATCAACGACATTCGCCCGATGGCCAACCCCTTCCGGCGAACCGTTCTCGCGCCGATAATCGACATTATGTCAAGTAAAGCCCGTGGGACGCATTCCCCCAAATCGCCCACGGCGAAGACTTGACTAGGTCATACTTCAGAACGTGTCCACCACCTCGGACTTCGAGCGCATGCTTCGCGGCGCCGCCCTGCGGGTGACCGCGCCGCGACTCGCGGTGCTGGCCGCGGTGCACGACCATCCCCACTCCGATACGGACTCGATCCTCGCCCGCGTGCGCCGAACGCTCGGCTCGGTCTCCCACCAAGCCGTCTACGACGTGCTGCGCGCACTGACCGCCGCCGGATTGATCCGGCGCATCCAGCCGATGGGTTCCGTAGCTCGCTACGAGACCCGGGTCGGCGACAACCACCACCACCTCGTCTGCCGATCCTGCGGCGCCATCGTCGACGTCGACTGCTCCATCGGCGAGGCGCCCTGCCTGACCGCGTCCGACGACAACGGTTTCGTCCTCGACGAAGCCGAAGTCATCTACTGGGGCCTGTGCCCCCGGTGCGCACAACGGACAAACCCCTGATCACAGCCCGATTCACCCTCCCCCGAAAGGAAAATCGCTGTGCTTGAAGAACATCCGCCCATCGCAGAGGCGAACACCGAACCCGCGGGAAGTGGTTGCCCCGTCGCGTCCGGTCGGTTGAAATACCCGACCGAGGGCGGAGGTAACCGTGACTGGTGGCCCAACCAGCTCAACCTCAAAATCCTTCAGAAGAACCCCGCCGTGGCCAACCCCATGGGCGAGGACTTCGACTACGCCGCGGAATTCGCGACCCTCGACCTTGCCGCGGTCAAGCGCGACATCGTCGAGATCATGACGACCTCGCAGGACTGGTGGCCCGCCGACTACGGCCACTACGGGCCGTTCTTCGTCCGGATGGCCTGGCACGCCGCGGGCACCTACCGCATCAACGACGGGCGCGGCGGCGCGGGCGCGGGCATGCAGCGGTTCGCGCCGCTCAACAGCTGGCCCGACAACGCCAGCCTGGACAAGGCACGCCGCCTGCTGTGGCCGGTCAAGAAGAAGTTCGGCAAGAAACTCTCCTGGGCCGACCTGATCGTCTACGCAGGCAACGTCGCGCTCGAGGACATGGGCTTCGAAACCTTCGGTTTCGGTGGCGGCCGCGTCGACCAGTGGGAGCCCGAGGAGGACGTCTACTGGGGCCCGGAGCAGACCTGGCTCGGCGACGAACGCTACTCCGGCACCCGCGACCTGGAGACACCGCTGGCCGCGGTGCAGATGGGCCTGATCTACGTGAACCCGGAGGGGCCCAACGGCAACCCCGATCCCCTCGCCGCGGCGACCGACATCCGCGAGACCTTCCACCGCATGGCCATGAACGACGAAGAGACGGCGGCACTGATCGTCGGCGGCCACACCTTCGGCAAGACCCACGGCGCCGGCCCGGCCGACCACGTCGGCCCCGAGCCGGAGGCCGCACCGCTCGAGGAGCAGGGCCTCGGCTGGACGAGCTCCTTCGGCACCGGCGTCGGCAAGGACGCGATCACCAGCGGCCTCGAAGGCGCGTGGACCCCCACTCCCACCAAGTGGGACAACAGCTTCCTCGAAACCCTCTACGGCTACGAGTGGGAGAAGACCAAGAGCCCCGCGGGCGCGTGGCAGTACGTGCCCAAGGACGGCGCGGGCCAAGGCACCGTGCCCGACGCCCACGACCCGTCGAAGTCGCACACCCCGGTGATGCTGACGACCGACCTCTCGATGCGGATCGACCCGATCTACGAGCAGATCACCCGCCGCTGGCTCGACCACCCCGAAGAGCTCGCCGAAGCGTTCGCCAAGGCGTGGTACAAGCTGACCCACCGCGACATGGGACCGATCGTCCGCTACCTCGGACCGCTCGTCCCGCAGGAGGTGCTGCTCTGGCAGGACCCCATCCCCGCGGTGACGCACGATCTCATCGGTTCGGCGGACATCGCCGACCTGAAGGGCCGGATTCTGGGCTCGGGTCTGACTGTCGCCCAGCTGGTCTCGACCGCGTGGGCCGCGGCGGCCTCGTTCCGCGGCAGCGACAAACGTGGCGGCGCGAACGGCGGACGCATCCGCCTCGAACCGCAGAGCGGATGGGAGGTCAACGAACCCGACGAGCTCGCCCAGGTGGTGCGCGTCCTGGAAGGCATCCAGGACGCGTTCAACGCCGCCCAGACCGGGAACACCCGCGTCTCGTTCGCCGACCTCGTCGTGCTCGGCGGCTGCGCGGCCGTCGAACAGGCCGCGAAGAACGCCGGATTCGAGATCGAGGTGCCGTTCACGCCGGGACGAACGGACGCGACGCAGGAATGGACCGATGTGGAGTCCTTCTCCGCACTCGAGCCGAACGCTGACGGCTTCCGCAACTACCTCGGCAAGGGCGGCAAGCTGCCCGCCGAGTACCTGCTGATCGACAAGGCGAACCTGCTCACCCTCAGCGCACCGCAGCTGACGGTCCTCGTCGGCGGCCTGCGCGTCCTCGGCGCGAACTACAAGCAGTCGCCGCTGGGCGTATTCACCGATACCCCAGGGTCGTTGACCAACGACTTCTTCGTGAACCTGCTCGACATGGGCACGACGTGGGAGCCGTCGCAGACCGATGACGGCACCTATGTGGGCAAGGACCGCGCCACCGGCGCGACCAAGTGGACCGGCAGCCGCGCCGACCTCGTCTTCGGATCGAACTCGCAGCTGCGCGCCCTCGCCGAGGTCTACGGGACCGACGACGCGAAGCAGAAGTTCATCGAGGACTTCGTCGCGGCCTGGGACAAGGTCATGAACCTCGACCGGTTCGACCTGGCCTGATCACGACGGCGCTCCGTTGAACTTTCCGAGGTGTTGAACTTCCGGAGGCGTTGAACTTCCGGAGGTGCTGAATCGCCGACGATTCGCGGAGCGCCGTCACCAGCCCGCCGACGTGTAACCAACGGCACTCCAGTCCAGAACGCAACTCCCCCAAGTCATTCGAGGGCGGCACGCCCTGGTTGACATAATCGGCCGTGCGGCGATTATGTCGCACTATCGGGCGTTCAACTAATCTCCAAGCGGTGCTTGGACATTCACATGCGACCAGCGGCGCGCTCGCCTGGTCGGTGGCGGCGGCGACGCTGCCTCTCGCGGCGTTGACCTACCCGGTATTGCAGACCAGCGAGGCCCGCCTCGGCCCGGTCGACGTCCTCCTCGGCGTCTTCCTGACCGCAGGCGCGGCGCTGCTGCCCGATGCCGACCACCCCAAGGGAACGATCGCGCATGTGCTCGGCCCACTCTCCTACTTCCTCTGCAAAGTCATATCGACCGTCGCGGGCGGACACCGGCAGGCCACCCATTCCTTCGCATTCGTGATCGTCGCCGCATACGGCACCTGGGCCGGAATGCATTGGATCGGGCGCGGATTCACCCTCTCGCTCGTGTTCTTCCTGCTCGCCCTGGCGGTGCGGGCACTCCACCTGTACCCGCCGGGCGACGGGATCCGCTCGTGGGGCACAGTCGTCGTCCTCGCGACCGCGGGCACCTTCGCGATGGACAACTGGATCAGCGACCGGCCCGCCTGGTTGCCGTTCTGCGTCGGCCTCGGCGCCTTCGCCCACCTCATCGGTGACTGCCTGACCGAACGCGGCTGCCGGCTGTTATGGCCGTTGAAGTTGCGCACCCGCGTGCCAATCATCGAACGAACCGGGAACAAGCTCGAAACCTGGATCCTCACACCGCTGTTCGCCGTCGCCACGCTCGGCGTGCTGTGGCACGTCTTCACCACGACTCCGTAGCGGAACAAGTGGGCCGCCACGGCGGCCCACCTCTCCCCTGGTCTGTGCGGTCTTTAGTCGTGAGGTTCTGAGAGAAGCTGCCCGATAAGTGGTTTGCAACATAGATCGATATGCATATCTAGATAGCAGTATCTCACTTCGACCTTCACGACGGGGCCCAGGGCCTTCGGTCGATCCGCTCGAGATCACGTGCCCAAGCGCTCGAGGAACGCGGCGAAGGCCGCCACATCCGCGGCCGACCACTCCCCAGGCCGGTCTCCAGCACCGCTATGCCGTACGCGCACCCCACCTCCAAGCGCCGCTCCCCTCGCCGGCGATGCGGAACTTGCATGCCAATCCCGGCTCCGTATCGGGAATACGGTCGATGAGACCGGCTTTCACCATCGCGGCCGCCTGCCGGTGCAGCGTCGAGGCGCCCAACCCGCAGGCATCGCTCAACGCCCCACCTCCCTGTCCTTGCTTCGCCCGGCGTGCCGGGCGTCAAGGGCTTTATCGGTGGGCACACATGGCTAGATGCGCATATCTACGTAGCACGATGTAGATCACTCGGTCGATTCTGCACCGATTCCAGCTCCGCCGCGGATACGCTGGCCGCCATGTTCGCAGGATCGACGATGCAACCGCACCGCTGGACTCCGCCCCCAGCCCCCGAGCGGGCGCGTGAGAAGCGCAGCACTCCCCCACTGCCGCCGGTAACCAGGATCGAACTTCCCGGCGCAGCACCCGAAGACGTCGTGCGCACGCCGGATGGAAAGGTGATCGCCGGCCTCGAGAACGGCGCGATCGTGAGCATCGACCCCGCCGACGGATCGGTGCGCGAAGTGGCGAACACCGGCGGCCGTCCGCTGGGACTGCACGCCGACGCGGACGGCTCCCTGCTCATCTGCGATTTCGCTCGCGGGCTGCTGCATATGGATCCCGACGGCACGCTCGAGGTACTCGTCGACGAGATCGACGGCGAGCGACTAGCCTTCGCCAGCAATGTGGTTCGCGATGTCGACGGCACCGTCTACTTCTCCGCGTCCTCGCGCCGCTACCCCCTCGACCAGTGGATGGGCGACCTGCTGGAGCATTCCGGAACCGGCCGCCTGTTCCGGCGCGACCCTTCGGGCAAGGTCGAAACCCTCATCGACGGACTGCAATTCGCCAACGGCGTGGTCCTCGCGCCCGACCGCTCCTGCGTGCTGGTGGCCGAGACCGGAGCGTATCGCGTGACTCGCTATTGGCTCACCGGGCCGCGGACGGGTACGCACGACCGGCTCATCGAGAACCTGCCGGGTTTCCCGGACAACATGGCGCTCGGCAGCGACGGCCTGGTCTGGATCACGCTGCCCGCTCCGCGCGATCCCCTACTGGATCGCCTACTCCCCTTGCCTGGCTTGCTGCGCCGCGTGGTGTGGTCGCTGCCCGCCTGGGCGCATCCGAAACCGCCGCGAACAGTCTGGGTGCAAGCGGTCGATTTCGACGGGACGGTCGTGCACGATCTCCAGACCGAGGGCACAGATTTCTCGATGGTCACCGGGGTGATGGAACACGACGGCACGTTGTATCTGGGCAGTTTGACGGAGTCGGCGGTCGCCGTCAGCCACGTGCCGAGCTGAACATTCTCCAAGACAGCTTTCAGTGCACACATGTACACTGAAGGCATGTCGGAGAGAATCCCGCAGCGACGGGCGGAGGTTCGCGCGCTGGCCCGCTTGGCGGGCGACGAACTCGGTGGCGCGGTGGACGGCATCGCGGCGATCCATCGGGCGGTGTCGGATCGTGTGTTCGCGGCGGTGCGCTCGGGTGTCGGCCCCGCCGCGGAGCCGGTGAAGGTGGTGCACGACGCGATCACCGATGGGGTGTACCGGGTCGTCGGGACTGCTGCGATAACCGCGGGGGCGGTGGGCGAACGAGCTGCGGATCTGCCGGGCGCTCCCCCGTCCCGCACGGTGTGGGGTTCTGGTTTCCTCGCGGCGTTGCACGGCCTGATCGGCGACAGCCTCGAGGCGAGCGCGCCGGTCCTCGCCGGTCCGATGACGATCCGAGTGAACGGCGATCCCGTTGCGCCGGAGTCGATCTCCGAGCATGTGCCACCGTGCGATCACCTGGTGGTCTTCCTGCACGGCCTGGTCGAGACGGAGCACGCATGGCGCTGGGGCGGGCGGGCGACCTATGCCGAGCGCTCGACGACAGACCTGGGGTGCGCATGCGTACAGGTGCGCTACAACAGTGGACTGCACATTTCCGAGAACGCCCGGGAGCTGGCCGATCTGATGGAGCGGCTCGTCGAGCACTGGCCGGTGCCGGTGCGGCGGATCTCGCTGGTCGGGCATTCGATGGGCGGGTTGGTCGCGCGGGCGGCGTGTTTCGATGCGGCGGAACAGAACCGGGTGTGGGTGCGGCTGGTGCGCCAGATCGTGTGTCTTGGTTCGCCGCATCTGGGTGCGCCGCTGGAGCAGGTGGTACATCGGTTGTCGGCGGCGCTGGTGTGGTTGCCGGAGACCCGCCCGGTGGGCCGGATGCTGCGGCGGCGCAGTGCGGGGATCCGGGATCTACGTTACGGCTCGCTGGTGGACGAGGATTGGCGCGGGGTGGACGCCGATGCGCTGGAACGGCGTGCGGTACAGGAGGTTCCGCTGTTGGCGGGGGCGGACCACTACTTTGTGACCGCGTCGTTCACGCGGAGTCCGCGTCATCCGCTGGGCCGGTTCATCGGTGACGGTCTGGTGTTGACGCCGAGCGGCGCTGGCCGGAGCCGGGTAAGGCGGCTCGGTTTCGCGGAGGAAAACGGTCTGCACGTGCCGGGCGCGCATCATCTGGCGCTGTTGAATCACGAGGCGGTGTATGCCGCGTTGCGTGGTTGGCTCGGCGGTGCGCCCGCCGCGGCCCTCGGTACGGGCCGGGCGGGGTGAGGCCGGTTCAGAAGAGGCGTTCGGAGTGGTTGTCGGCGGCGCGGCGGACGTCGGCGGCGAACCGCTCTTCGATGTCGGTGTCGTCATCGTGGTGGACGGCGTAGAGCAGCAGGCAGCCGCGGATGCCGTCGAGCAGGTCTTCCAGCAGATCGAGTGCCGGGCGCGCGGGATCGAGCCGGCTGACGCGGAACTCGGCGAGCATGGCGGCGCGGGTGGCGTTGTCGATCTCGTAGCGGCGGGCGTGCTCTTCGAGTTCGGCGACCCGGGCGACGACGGCCCAGGGGGCTGGCAGGTGTCCTTCGGAGACGGCGACGGCTTCGGCGATGAGATCGACGACGATGTCGGTGGCCGTTTCGCCGTTGTCGAGTCGTTCCAGGACGAGGGTGGGGGTCGCGACGGGGATGGCTTCGATGTCGTCGGCTTCGGCGATGACGTCGGTGATGGGGAGGTCGGCGAGTTCGCCCGCGATCTCGGCGGCGGCGTGCAGCCAGTGGGCGGCGGCGACGGAGGCGGAGGCGGGGTCGAGTTCGGTGAACAGTTCGGTTGCGCCGAGCGGGTCGGTGCGCAGCAGTGTGTCGGCAGCGTGGACCTGGGCGGGTGAGACGTCGGGTCGGGAGAGTTCGACGGCTTGCCGGGCGCGTCCGGAGAGGTCGCCGAGTTCGGCGGCTTCGATGGCGGCCTGTTCGCGGTGGATCTCGGCGACGATGGTTTCGGTGAGTTCGGCGGCGTCGATGCTGTGCAGGCAGCGACCGACGCGGTGGGCGGATTCGACGACGCCGCTGTAGGAGACGAGCAGGCCGGCTTCGGTGGGCAGGTTCGGGTTGCGCAGACCGTTTTCGACCACGGTGAAGTTGCGGCGTTCTTCGGCGCGGCGCCAGGCTTCGCTGTCGGGGACCTCGGGGTCGCCCGCGGCGGCCGCGGGGTGGGTGTAGGTGCGCCAGTGGAAGCGCGACAGTGTGGTCAGATTCGACGCCAGATCCGTTGCGAGCTCGGGTGTTGTCGGCGGCAGCAGGGCTACCGTCTCGGCCTGGTCGCCGCGGCCGGTCGCCCAGATGGCGACGAGTGCGTTGCGTGCGGCGTCGAATGCGTATCGGGTCACGTGGCACATCCTCACTCATCGGGTGGCGGCGCGCGGGTGTTGGGTTGCTTTGGTTGTGCCGCCGACGGCGTTTCGGCGTGGCACGCTGGTGGCCATGACTCTCGATCATGGTGATCCCGGGGATGCGCCGTCGATGCCGGGACCGCTCGGTCCGGTGGTGAATCCGGTGCGGCCGTCGGCGGCGGAGGAGGCGAGAACGGTTGCGGCGGCGACGAATATCGCGACGTTGGCGAGTTCGAGTGAGGACGGGACGCCGTGGGCGTCGTTCGTGACGTACGGGCTGTTGGATGGTGCGCCGGTGCTGTGTGTGTCGCGGATGGCCGAGCACGGGCGGAATCTGGCGGCGGAGCCGCGGGCCAGTCTGTCGATCGTGGCGCCGGAGCTGCCCGCGGATCCGTTGGCGGGTTCGCGGATCACGGTGGCGGGCGTGGTGGAGCGGCCGGTGGACGCGGAGTTGGCGGCGGCGCGGGAGGCGCATGTGGCGGCGGTTCCCGCGGCGCGGATGTATGTCGATTACAGCGATTTCTCGCTGTGGGTGTTGCGGGTGCGGCGAGTTCGGTGGGTCGGCGGGTACGGGCGGATGGATTCGGCGACGGGCGAGGAGTATCTGGCGGCGGAGCCGGATCCGGTCGCGCCGGTGGCGGCGCGGGCGATCGCGCATTTGAACGACGATCACGCGGATGCGTTGTTGTCCATGGCGCGGGTGCTCGGCGGTTATCCGGACGCGACGGCGGCACGGTGTGAGCGGGCGGATCGGTACGGGCTGGATTTGCGGGTGGAGTCGCCGCGCGGGGTGGCGCGGACCCGGGTGGGTTATGCGCAGCGGCTCGACGGAGTCGACGGATTGCGTGCGGCGACAGTGGAATTGACGCGGCGTGCGCGGGAGGGTTGAGTTCGGCAGGCATTGGCATCGCGTGGTGACGAAAGAACGCCGCCGCCGAGTCCTCACGGTGGGTGAGCGGCAGTACCTGTGGAAGACCTACCACCAGCATGCAGACGGCTGCGAGGAAGTCCTGCGGCTGCGGCCACGCGGATCGGTGGCAGGCCTGACACTGGTCTTCCGGCCCGACGAAGAGCGCCATGTCCCCGACGGCGGGCAGTCCGCGGCCGGTGATATCTGGATCGGTGACCGTTTTCTGAACCTGAACATGCCCGGCGTGGTCCGGGCGTTCATCGACGCGGCCGTCGACGCGGGCTGGATGGCGGAGGTGCGCACGGTCGGCCGCCGCAACGGCTGGGACCTGTTCGATGATGCCTACGCCAGGAGAGCCAACGGCTTGTCGACAGCATGAGCACCGAGACCAGACCTGCCCGATTTCTCGGAGGGTCACTCAGGCCGAGTCGCGCGGGGGGACGGTGAGCATCGCGACGAGCATGTCGGCGATCTCGGCGGTGTCGTCGTCGAGGTGGGGGGTGCGGGTGCCGTCTTGGAGTGCGCGTTCGTAGTCGGCGATGAGCGCGAAGAGCACGGTGGTCATGGTTTCCATGCGCCTGCGGCGGTGGCGGGGCTTCAGGTGCGGGAGGGCGGCGTCGAGGCGGGTGGCGATGATGCGGACCGCGGCGCGGTCGGCGCCTGCGAGGCGGCGGGCGTCGGCGATGACGGGGTGGGTGCGGACGACTTCGAGGAAGCGCCCGTAGTGGCTGGCGCGGTCTTGTCCGACGAGTTCGAGCATGGGTCCGACCAGCATGCCGACAAGGGTGTGCGGGTCCGCGCCGGTGCCGTCGGCTTCGTGGGCGGCGAGCATGTCCATGCGGCGCTGTTCGAGCCGGTTCATGCGGCGTTCGACGATGGCTTCGATGAGTCCGTTGCGGGAGTCGAAGTAGTAGTGGACGGCGGAGTTGTTGCGCTGGCCCGCGGCGGCGGCGATGTCGCGCAGCGGGACGTCGACGCCGCGTTCGGCGATGAGCCGCTCCCCCGCGGCGAGGAGGGCGGCGCGCGAGTCCTCGGCTTGCATGGACACCCACTGTACTGAACCCGAGTCTTGACCTTGTTAAGCACCAGTGATTAATTGGCTGGGAGATGTTCGCGTGGGCGTACCGCGCTCACCGACGACACCGTTGCCCGGCGACGATCGAGCAGGAAGGCTGATCCCATGCGGTTCACGTACGCGGAGACGATGACCGACCCGTCCTACTACGTGCCTCTGGCGCAAGCCGCCGAGGCGGCCGGGTACACGTCGATGGCGGTGGCCGACAGCGTCGCCTATCCGCGCGACTCCGACGCCACCTACCCCTACACCCCCGACGGCAGCAGGGAGTTCCTCGAGGACAAGCCGTTCATCGAGGCGTTCGTGCTGTCGGCGGCGATGGCGGCCGCGACGACGACGCTGCGGTTCACTCCGTTCGTGTTGAAGCTGCCCATCCGTCCGCCGGTACTGGTGGCCAAGCAGGCGGCCTCGGTGGCGGCGCTGAGCGGCAACCGGTTCGGTCTCGGCGTCGGGATCAGCCCGTGGCCGGACGACTTCGAGATCATGGACGTGCCGTTCGAGAAGCGCGGCGCGCGCATGGACGAGTGCGTCGACATCGTGCGCGGGCTCACCGCGGGCGGCTATTTCGAGTACCACGGCGAGTTCTACGACCTGCCGCCGATCAAGATCAATCCGGTGCCCACCGAGCCGATCCCGATCCTGATCGGCGGGCACAGCGGTCCGGCCCTGCGGCGCGCGGCCCAGCGCGGCGACGGCTGGATGCACGCGGGCGGCGACCCCGCCGAACTCGATCGGCTGCTGACCAAGCTGGACGCGCTGCGTGCCGAGTACGGGACGCGCAAGGATTTCGAGGTGCACGTCATCTCGCTGGACGGTTTCACCGTCGACGGTGTGAAGCGTCTGGAGGACAAGGGCGTCACCGATGTCATCGTGGGCTTCCGCAATCCGTACACGCGCGAGCACGACACCGAGAGCCTGGACACGAAGATCGCGAATCTCTCCCGGTTCGCCGAACATGTCATCGCGCGCACCGCGTCCTGAGCGGCATACCGTGGTGCGGTGAGCATCGCTGACCGGCTGGGTGAGTCGTTGGGTGTCGCCGTCCGCGCGGTGACCGATCTCGGATCGGGTCACGGGTGGACGTTGCACCGGGCGGAGCTGGCCGACGGGCGCGCCGTGTTCGTCAAAGCCGCCGCGGACCGGGCCGGGGTGTTCGCGGCGGAGGCGGCGGGTCTGCGCTGGCTCGGCGCGGGCAACCCCGCGCTGGTGCCGCCGGTGCTGGCCGCCGGTGACGGCATGCTGGTGTTGCCGTGGTTGCCGGAGGCCGCGCCCTCCCCCGCCGCGGCGGACCGTTTCGGCCGGGATCTCGCACTGCTGCACGCGGATTCGCCGGAGGCTTTCGGTGCGCCGTGGTCCGGGTGGATCGCCGAGCTGCCGTTGGACAACACACCGAGCAAGGGGCCGTGGGCGCGCTGGTACGCCGAGCGCAGGCTGCGCCCGTTCGTCACGCGCACCGCCGATGTGCTCGGCGCGGACGGGGTGCGGCTGCTGGAACGGGTGATCGACGGGATAGCGGAGTTGGCGGGCGCGCCGGAGCCGCCCGCTCGCCTTCACGGCGACCTGTGGTCGGGCAACCTGCGCTGGACCGACACGGGCGTGATGCTGATCGATCCCGCGGCGCACGGCGGGCACCGGGAGACGGATCTGGCGATGCTCGCGCTCTTCGGCGCACCGCATCTGGACCGCATCCTGGCCGCCTACGAGCGGACCCGCCCGTTGGCGGCGGGCTGGCGGTCCCGTGTTCCGCTGCACCAGTTGCATCCTCTGCTGGTGCATGTCGCGCTGTTCGGCGCGGGGTACCGTGCGCAGACTCTGGCCGCAGCACACGCTGCGCTGGCGAGCTGATCGCGCGCCTATCGCCTCAGGAAGCCAACGCGCTCAGGCGTTTTCGCGTCTCGGCGTCGGCCGGGAAGAACGATTCGATGGCCAGTTCGGCGACGGTGACGTTCATCGGCGTACCGAACACGGTGGTGACCGACAGGAACGACAGCTCCGCGCCGTCGTGGCGCAGCCGCAGCGGAACGGTGGCCTGATCCGGTTCCGGGAGCGCGACCTCGGTCTCGCCGCCCGGGTAGCCGCGCAACTCCTCGCGCAACGCGATCAGTTCTGATGCGCCGGTGACCTCGATCTGCCTGGACAACCGGGCGAACAGGTGCCCGCGCCATTCGGCGAGATTGATGATCCGCGGCGCGAGGCCGCCGGGGTGCAGGCTCAGCCGCAGCGCGTTCACCGGCGCGGTCAGCAGCCGCGCGTCGATGCCGGTGAGCATCAGGGCCACACCGGCATTGGCGTCGACCATGTTCCAGTCGCGGTCGATGGCCAGCGCCGGGTAAGGCTCGTGCCCGGCGAGAATCTGCCGCATCGCCTGCCGCACCGCGTCCATCGCGGGGGTGTCCAGGGTCGGTTCGGCGTAGGCGGGGGCGTAACCGGCCGCCAGCAGCAGGCGGTTGCGTTCCCGCAGCGGAATGTCGAGGTGGTCGCACAGGTGGGCGAGCATCGCGCGGCTGGGGGTGGCGCGGCCGGTCTCGATGAAACTGAGGTGACGCGCGGAGGTTTCGGCGCGACCGGCCAGCTCGAGCTGACTCAGCCGGCGCTCGAGCCGCCAGTGCCGCAACAGATCGCCCGCCGTCCGAGTGCTCACCCCGCCGATCCTACGAACCGAAGGGGAGTCGCACGATTACCCGGCGGGTAATGGCCTCGCCATACCTAGCGCGCTGCGGCGCGGTCGGCCGGCGGGTCACGTCGAGAGCCGTGCGGCGCGACCCGGTCAGATCGGCTGGAAACCCGCGCCGACCTCTCCGCGCGCATCCAGATCGGCCACCACCGCATGGATGTCGGTACCCACTTCCGGGCCGAAGCAACCCACCCCGAGATAGGCGTTCACCATGCCGACGAGGGTGGAGCCGACCAGCACCGGTGCGCCGGAATCGCCCTCCAGCACGCACAGCTGCGTCCAGGTGTCGGTCGTCGCACCGACGTCGCCCCACGCGACGCCGCAGGTGGTTCCCGTGGTGCGGCCCTTCTTGCACACCACCGTCGGGAACTGCGCGGGCGCGCCGAGACCGGTGATCGCGGTATCGCCGAGCTGTCGCACCGGGGTGACGCGCTCGGCGTCGAATTCGATGACCGCGTAGTCCAGAACGGGATCGGAGTGGGCGAACCTGCCGACCACGCCGTAATTGGGGTCGTATTCGGCCAGTACCGTCGCACCCGGTTCACCGCAATGCCCGGCGGTGAGACCGACCAGCCGTCCGGCGCGGTCGTGGCCGATCGCGGTGAGCGTGCACTCGGCCTGGTTGGCCACGACGATGCCCGAGCCGCCGCCGAGCACCGGCGGGTCGGCCGCGGTCGCCGTGCCCGCGACCGGCGCGAGACACACCGTCGCCGCGATCGCCACAGCGGATGCGCCGCGCACCGCGGCGGTGTACCGCCGGGTGTCGCCACGACCTTTCGGTAGCCGGCTCATGGAAGCTCCTCTCCGCGCGGGTCGGCAGCCGTATGCGCCGCCGACGGTCCTTGGTTCGGATGAGGACTACCGCGAAACCCGCGGGGACAAACAACCCCTGGATTCGGCGGGCTTCCACCGCAAGATCGGTTGATCTACGCTCTAGGGTGGGTTTGTGTCGAAGACGCCCCCGGGAGTGGCCGTGCGGAGAGATCGGCGGAAGATTCCGGGTCTCGCGGCGCTGCTGGCCGCGGGACTGCTCGTCGGCGGCTGTGTCGATGCCCCCGCACCCGAGTCGCCCGCCATCACCTCACCCGAGATGCCGAATCAGGTCGCCGGGGTCACGATTCCCGACGGGCAGATCGATCAGGCGGTCCAGCGCCTCGACGGTCTCGCCGAGAGCCTGATGCAGTCCTCGCGCGTCCCCGGACTCGCGGTTGCCGTCGTGCACGACGGAAAAGTGGTGTACCGCAAGGGATTCGGTGTACGGACCGTGGGGTCCGACGCCAAGGTGGGGCCGGAGACAGTGTTTCAGCTGGCATCGGTGTCGAAATCGCTTGCCGCGACCGTCGTCGCCAAGCAGGTCGCCACGGGCGCCGTCCAATGGGATACGCCGGTGCGTGAGCTCATGCCCTCGTTCGCGCTGGACGACCCGTACGTCACCGAGAAGGTCACCGTCGGAGACCTTTTCGCGCACCGCTCCGGTCTCCCCGATCACGCCGGCGACCTGCTCGAGGACCTCGGCTACGACCGCGACCAAGTGCTGGAGCGCCTGCGGCAACTGCCGCTCGACCCGTTCCGAGACTCGTACGCGTACACCAACTTCGGCCTCACCGCCGCCGCCGTCGCGGTCGCCGACGCCGCAGGCAGCGACTGGGAATCGTTGTCGGACAAGGAGATCTACCAGCCGCTCGGCATGCGTTCGACGAGCTCGCGGTACAGCGACTTCCAGGCCCGCGCCGATCGCGTCGACGGCCACGTGCTCGTGGACGGCACGTATCGGGTCGCCGACCCGCCCCGTCAGCCCGACGCCCAATCCCCCGCGGGCGGGGTGAGTTCGTCGGTGGACGATCTCACCAAATGGATGACGATGGTGCTCGCCGACGGAGCAGCCGAAGGGCGGCCGTTCCTCGCGCCCGACGCACTGCAACCGGCTGTTTCGCCGCAAGCGGTGTCGGCGCCACCGAAAACCTTCGACTCGCGCGCCGGATTCTACGGATACGGCTTCAACGTCGGGGTCTCCCCCGCGGGACGGGTGGTGCTCGGTCATTCGGGCGCCTTCGATCTCGGCGCCGCCACCGCCTTCACCCTCATCCCCTCCGCGAACGTGGGCATCGTGACGCTCACCAACGCCGCGCCGATCGGGGTGCCGGAAACACTCAACGCCGAATTCGCCGACCTCGTCCAGTTCGGCACCGTCCGCGAGGACTGGCGCGCGCTCTATCGCGAGGCGTTCGCCCCGTACAGCGCGCCCAGCGGCAGCTTGGCGGGCAAGACGCCACCCGCCCAGCCTGCGCCCGCCCAGCCGCTGCCCTCTTACGCGGGCCGCTACGCCAACTCCTACTACGGTCCGGCCACCGTCGCCGACGAGGGCGGTTCGCTCGTCCTCACCCTAGGGCCGAAGGGCATGCGTTTCCCGCTGCGCCACTGGGACGGCGACACCTTCGTGTTCACCCCGAGCGGCGAGAACGCCACCAGCGGCTCGGTCTCGCGGGCCACGTTCGCCGGAAACACGCTGACCCTGGAGTACTTCGACGCCGATGGACTCGGCAGATTCACGCGACCCTGACGCGGTCTCACCTCGTCCGGTCGAATACGCCGCGCAGAAACGCCGCCTGACCGGCGTGCTGCAGGTCGTCGGAGATCACGCTGACCAGGCGCACGCCGAGCGTGACCGGCGGGTCCCAGCGGATGTCGACCACCTTCGCCAAGTCCTTGTCGGACAGGTCGCGCACGAACGCCAGGGTCCGCTCGTGGACGGCGTCGTAGTAGCCGGTCAGCAGTTCCGCGGGGGCGCGGATCACGGCGACATCGTCGGGGCCGTCGCCGTAACCGGTCGCCCGTTCGTCCAGCGGCAGGCCGAAGCGGCCGTACCAGTTCTGCGCGGTCCATACCTGCTCGGTGTCTGCCACCTCGGCGAGGTGGTCGTCCTGGACTCGGGTCAGATGCCAGATCAGCCAGGCGATCGTGTTGGCGCCCGGATCGATCCGGAAGGTCAGGGCGTCGTCGCCGAGCCCGTCGACGGCCTCGTGCACCACTTCCTTGACCCGCTCGTACCCGTCGGTGAGCACCTGTGCGCTCGTCATCGCCACCGCCTCCCTGCGTCGTCGATGTGCTTCCGTCTTCGGAACCTACCCACTGGCCCGCGCTCCACGCCGCGATGTCACAACGTCGGACGCCGAGGCGATACGCACTGCACCCCCCGAACCAGATCATCCCCAACCGACCGGAGCCCCTCGTTGCCTCGACGCACCCAGTGAGGACACCGTGACGTCACCCCACTTCCCGCACCTCGGACCTCGCCTCGACGACATCGACCACCTGCGCAATCAGGCCCGGCTCTCGGTCCGCCGCCGCGACCCCCTGAGCGCGGTGCGCGATCTGCACCGGGCCCAGACCATCGCCGAAGAACTGGCCGGTGACGCCGAACGACGGCTACCCGGCCATGCCGCGCTGCTGACCGTGCTGGTGCGGGTCATCGAACTGGAAGCCGAGATCGCGCGCGGCATCGACGACGGCACCCTCGGCGACGTCAGCGCGTTGAGTGAGGCGCTGATCAGGTTCTCGGTGCGGCCGTGCGCGCACGGCGATCCGAGCATCGGCGGCCGGTGCGGACCGGAATGCGAGTGAACCCCGCGATGTCGTGTCCGAGCCGACCCTGCATTTCGGCCCGGACGATGCGCCTCAGGCGCCGTGACGCCTGCGCTGTGTGTCCTCGGCGATGAGACGCAGGCAGGTGTCGTGCTCCGTCTCCGCGGGATAGCGTTCGTTGCGTAGCCGCAGCATCGCCTGCGCCACATCGATGCCCAGTACGCTCGACAGCCGCACGGCATCGACCTTCGACATGTTATTCCTCCGATTGAACTCTGTTGAAAAGCGAATGATCCGATCATGACGTACCCGAACGACAGGCGGCCGAATCCTCGGAGATCCTGCCGCGTACGGATTTCCGGATCGTAGCCGCCCCCGGAACATTCGCCGTGCGCGTTCGGACCACACTCGTCTCGCACCGCTCCGGATGCCACCATGGAGGCCATGGGCGACATCCGGATCGGCACCTCGGGATGGGTGTATCGACCGTGGCGCGGCGTGTTCTATCCGCAAGGACTGACCCAGCGGCTCGAACTCGCCTACCTCGCCGAGCGACTCGACAGCGTCGAGATCAACGGATCGTTCTACTCGCTACAGCGACCGTCGAGCTACCTGCGCTGGGCCGGGCAGACGCCCGGTGACTTCGTGTTCGCCGTGAAGGGCAGCCGGTTCATCACGCACATGAAGCGGCTGCGCGACGGCGACACACTACTGGCGAACTTCCTCGCCTCCGGCGTACTCGCGCTCGGCCCCAAGCTCGGCCCGATCCTGTGGCAGCTGCCGCCGACCATGCCGTTCGACCCGGAGTTGCTCGCCGAGTTCTTCGCCCACCTGCCGCGCAGCACCGCGCACGCCGCCGAGATCGCCGAGCGTCACGATCACCGCGTCGACCCGGCCCACACCACCGCCGACGCCGATCGTCCGCTGCGCCACGCACTCGAGATCCGGCACCCCACCTTCGTCACGCCGGAGTTCCCGGAATTGCTGCGCGAACACGGAATCGCGCTCGTCGTCGCGGACGCGGCGGGCAAATATCCGCTGCTGGAGGACGTCACCGCGGATTTCGTGTACGTCCGGCTGCACGGGCACGACGAGCTCTACGTCAGCGGATACACCGACGCCGGACTGGACATGTGGGCCGAGAAGATCCGCGCCTGGGCGCGCGCCGGGGACGTGTACGCCTACTTCGACAACGACGCGAAGGTGATGGCGCCGCGCGACGCGCTCGCCTTGCGCGCCCGGCTGGCCGACGCGACCCGGTCGCGATAGGCCCGCCGCGGGCATCGAATGCAACGCCGCAGTGCGCGCGACGGTGCATCGCTCGCCGAAAGGCGCTCAGCACGTTGCCGTTAGCGGCCCGGTAACCAAGCTCACCATTCGGCGGCCGGGTCAGCATGATCGGGCTCGCGCTGGCCACCCGGCGGATACCGGTCGGCGTGGCCTACGCGGTCTGGATCGGCATCGGCGCGGCCCTCACCGTCGGCTACGCCATGGCCACCGGCGCCGAGACCGTCTCGGCGGGCAAGATCGGGTTCCTAGCGGGCATCATCGCCTGCGTCATCGGGCTGAAGTTCGTGAAATCCCCTCCCGCACGGACCCGATCGCGGCCTTCCGCACGCGAACGCGTCGACTAGGGCGCGAAGTACACCGGCGGCAGCACACACGGCAGCATGGCGTCCGGCTTCCCGGACGACGCGGCCGCGCGATTCGCCGGAGGTACCCGCGGCCGACCGCCGCGCCCGGCACACTGTCGGTATGGCAGCGCTGACCATTCGCCGCACCCACGCCAAACAGGTCGCCGTGTGCGGGCCCACCGCGTGCACCCGCGCCGACGCCGCGAACGCCACCGAGGTCGGCAGACTGCTCGCCGCCGCGGGCGCGACCGTGCTGTGCGGCGGCGGAGACGGGGTGATGGCCGCCGTCGCCGACGGCGCGTCGCGGGCGGGCGGGCTGGTGATCGGCGTGCGCCCCGACCTCGACCGCGGCGCGGCCTGCCCCGGTCTGTCCGCCGTGCTGTTCACGAACATGGGCGAGGCGCGCAACGCGATCCTGGTGCGCTCCGCCGACGCGGTGATCGTCATCGGCGGCTCGTGGGGCACCCTGTCCGAGCTGGCGCTGGCCCGCCATCGCGGCGATATCCCGGTCGTCTCGCTCGGCGGCTGGCAGATCCTCGACGCCGCGGGTGAACCCCTGCGGGCCACCCTCACCGCCGCCGACCCCGCCGACGCCGTGCGGCTCGCGATCGGCACGCACCGGCGCTGAACTCAGCGCGCGACGGCGCGGGACAGATTCCAGCTCTGCCAGGTGTCCTCGGGCAGGTCCTCCCGGATCGGTCCGAGCACCTCGAGGCGCGTCGGCTCGGGAAGCCGATCCAACGCGGGAACGACATCGGGCGAGAGTCTGCTCAGATACTCCGTGTCGAGCCGCTTTCCGTCCACCCACCGGTCGATATTGCGTTCGGCGACCAGGCGTTCCGGGTTCAGGATCGCCAGCGCCAGCAGCGTCGCGAAGGCCGTGCCGACCGCGGCGCGCGGCAACCACGCCCGCCGCAATCGGACCACGGCCACGAGCACGAGCAGGTAGATCAGGCCGAGCCACAGCTCGCAGACCTCCACCAGCAGGCGCAGCACCGTGAACCCGTAGGCCTGCTGATAGGTCCACATGCGGCCGAACGCGGACGCGACGAGCACCAGCGACAGCGTGCTCACCGCGCCGAGCAGCGCGCGCAACCACGTCCGGTCGCGCGCCGAATCCTGAGCCGCCCACCGCAGCACCGCGAGGATCACTGCCAGCGCCAGCATGGTGACGATGGACAGCTGCCAGAACCCGCTGCGCGCGTACTCCGCGTAGGTGAGGCCCGCGGTCTCCTGCACGTAGTCGTCGCCGCCGAACAGCGCCGCGAACTGGGCTGCGACGAACGCCGCGAACAGCGCCGTCAGCGCGCCCACCGGCAGCGCCCACTCCCACCGGCTCCACGTGCGGCGCGAAACCGCTTCGCGCGCCGCCGAATTCGCTGGCATCGGCGGCCCGGCAAGCAGGAACATCGCGGCAGCGCAACCCAGTGCCACCGCGCCGGACACCAGTGTCCACCGCACCAGCGACTCCGCTTCCACCGTGGGGATCAAGCGGTTCAGCATCGAGCCGAACGTCGCGTCGGCGCTGCCGAGCAGTGGCGCGAACACCGCGAGCAGCGCGATGGTCGCGGCCACCGACAGCCCGGCCCGCCAGGTCCGCGCCGTCCGCATGTCGGGCAGGCGACGCGCGCCGTCGTACACCCACAGCGCCGCGGACGCCGTCTCCAGCGGCACCGCGATGGCGTCGTACCAGAGGCCGTGCACCGACCGGCGCGGCACCACGGCCAGCGAGCCTGCGATCACGGCGGCGGGCAGGCACAGCGCGAACAACCATCCCGCCGCGCGTACCGCTCCCACCGCCAGCAGCGCCAAGGCGAGCGCGGTCCACCACAGCCGGGCCGGATTGCGGCGCAGCAGAGCGAGTATCGAACGGTCGGACGATTTCTCTTCGGCACCCTGGCGCGCACGGCGATCCACCTCGAATACCGCGCCCGCAGCGATCGCTCCGGCGAGCACCCACCCGAGGCCGGGGCGATCCCACGGAACAGTCACCGCCGCGGCGACGCCTGCGACGGCCGCGGCGGGCAGTACCGCGCGTGGATAGTTGACGTTGCGCCATCGGGGTATCGGCGGTGGGCTGAAGCGCTCGGTGACAGGCGTCATCGGCGGGGGCGTGCCGTCGTGCGAATTCGATGAGGTGGCAGGGTCTTTCACGTTGGGGTCTGCGGTGACCGCGACCTTCTGCTCGGACTGCTTTTCCTCCTCGGACTGCTCTCCCCCAGAGGACGCGGTCCCGGCGGGCGCGGGGATGCTGTCGGACGTCCCGCTCTCGGATGCTGCCGCCTGCTCGGACGACCCGCTGTCCGGTGCCGCGGACTGTGCGGAGACCACGGCACCGCTTCCGGTCACAGTGGCGTGAGATTTCGTCGTGCCGGTCTGCGTGCCGACGGATTCGACGGCATCGGATGCGGCCGACCCTCGCGTCGCAGCGTCTTCCTTCGATGACGGATCGGTCGAATCGTTCCGTCCGGTCGGTTCTTTACTCATGTTCCCCTCCGATTTCGGGTGTGCGTGATCGCCCCGGGACCTCATGGCGATCCGGGTTGTGGTGGATGGATTGCGGGTCGGCCCGTCAGGAGGCGGGCAGGACCACGCGGATACGGGATCCGGGGTCGGCCACGGCGATGGTGCCGCCGTGCAGGTCGACCAGCCAGCGAGAGATGGCGAGACCGAGTCCGGTACCGCCGCCGTTGCTTCGCCCGCCGCGGGTGAAGCGGTCGAAGACGGCGGCGCGTTCGGCGAGCGGGATACCCGGGCCCTCGTCCTGGACGTCGATGACGAGCTCCCCGTGCTGCGCACTGGCGGTGATTCGCACCTCGCCGCCGGCCGGGCCGTGCCGCGCGGCGTTGTCGAGCAGGTTGATCAGCACTTGATGCAGACGTGCACGGTCCGCGTTGACGCGCGCGCCGCCGGGCCGGACGTCGGCGCTGAACCGCACGCCGCGGCCGAGCGCCGCCGCCATCACCTCGGCCTCGGCGACTACCTCGGCGAGCAGCGGCGCGACCGGCAGCTCCTCGCGGTCCAGCGACCGCGCGCCCGCCTCGATGCTGGACAGATCGAGCAGTTCGGAGACCAGCAGCCCGAGTCGTTCGGTCTGCGCGAGCGCGGTGCGCAGGGTGCCGGGATCGGGTTCGGAGACGCCGTCGACCAGGTTCTCCAGCACCGCGCGCAAGGCCGTGATCGGCGTGCGCAACTCGTGCGAGACATTGGCGATGAGGTCGCGGCGCTGCTGGTCGACGGCGGCCAGGTCGGCGGCCATCCGGTTGAACGCCTCGGCCAGCTGACCTACCTCGTCGCGCGAGCTGGCCCGCACCCGGCGGGTGTAGTCGCCTTGGGCCATGCGCTGCGCGGCCGCGGTCATCTCGCGCAGCGGCCTTGTGATGCCGTGCGCGAGAATCTGCGAGGTCACCAGGGCGATCAGGACCGCGGTCAGGGTGGTCCGCGGCGGCAGCCAGCCGATCTGGAACCCGAAGAACGCGAACGCGAGACCGCCCGACACCACCATCAGGATGGCCAGCTTCAGCTTGATCGACCGGATCGGATCCAGCGGCCGCGGTAACACTTCCGCCACCACATCGGCGAACGCGCGCCAGCGCCGCGCTAGAGGTTCGGACCGCGAGTCCTTGCCGGTGGGCCGGACAGGCTTCGGCCCACCGGTCGCCGCTGCCGCCGACTCCGGCGCAGTGGGCGATGCCGGGCGATCCGGAGCGGCGTCGTCGCGCACCGCGCCCGCGGCGTCGACCGAACCATCGGAGGCCAACGAGGCATCGGAAGTCATCGCGCCTCCAAGGCGTACCCGACGCCGTGCACCGTGCGAATCAGGTCCGCGCCGAGCTTGCGCCGCAACGCCTTCACGTGGCTGTCGACCGCGCGGGTGCCCGCGGCGTCGGCCCAGTCCCACACTTCCTCGAGCAGACGCTCCCTGGCCAGCACCGCGCGCGGCCGCCGCGCCAGCCGGACGAGCAGCTCGAATTCGAGCGGTGTCAGCTTGGCTTCCGACTCGCCGCGCCAGACGCGATGCTGCTCCAGGTCGATGCGCAGATCGCCGACGACGATCGCGGCGCTGTCCCGGTCGGCGGCGCGGTCGACGCGGCGCAGCAGCGCATGCACCCGCGCCGTGAGGACGCGCAGGGAGAACGGTTTCGTCAGGTAGTCGTCGGCGCCGACGCCGAGTCCGACCAGCTGGTCGGTCTCGTCGGTCCGTGCGGTGAGCATGAGCACCGGCACCCCGCGTCCGGCCTGGACGCGCCTGCACACCTCGAGTCCGTCGAATCCGGGCAGCATCACGTCCAGCACCACCAGGTCGGGCTCGTTCGCCTCGACCGCGGCCACCGCGCCCGGGCCGTCGTGCGCCAGTTCGACGGTGTACCCCTCCGCCCGCAGCCGGGCGGCCACGGATTCGGCGATGGTCACTTCGTCGTCCACCACCAGAATCCGCCGCGCCGCGTGCCCGTTGGCCGCGACGCCGCGCTCGACATCCCGAAGATCCATGCTCGGAACCCTAGCGACCCGCTGTGGAGAGCAGCGTCGGCAATTGTGGAGATTCCGTGGAGCATCACATATTCCAGGTCAGAGGCATTTCCGAGGGTTCCGTTCCCTTCGGCGGTCCCGACCGGATACCACTGAACCACGAGGACCCCCACCTGGATCGCCGGATGACCGCCGAACACGGACCGCACCGTTTACGACGCCGCGTTGCGGGCTGATCCCGACCCTCGCGACCGCGCCGAGACCTGACCGTGTCCGCGCTGCAACGAAACAGCCGGGCCAGGTCTCGGCCTCGGCACACTCGATGCCGACGGATGCCGGACGCGCGAGCGACGTCGCACCGGACGCCAAACCCGTTGACAGCCAACCATTTTCCTGGCTCATCGGCCTGTCACGCCACCGACCCGATCCCTCCCGAAGCCCCTCCGCAGCGCATCGCTCGCCGCCCCGAAAGCCCCCGCCACCGACGGATTGCATCTCGGCATCGCTCTCGGCAACCCCCCCAACCCCCGCAGCCGCGCGCGTAGCGTGACTGACCCGAACGACAGTTTGCCGGAACGATGCCGACGGCGGTCACACGGAGGCGATATGACGACGCACTCTCCCTATGCAGCCGCGTCGGACCTGCGGCACCAGTTCGCTGGTTCGGTGCTGACACCTGACGATCCCGATTACGACGCGGCGCGGGCGATCTTCAACGCGATGGTCGACCGCAGACCCGCGGTGATCGCCCAGTGCACCGGCACCGAGGACGTCCGCGCCGCACTCGCCTTCGCCGACCGCACGGGTCTCGAAGTGGCCGTGCGCGGCGGCGGCCACAGCGTCGCCGGTGCGAGCCTCACCGAGGGCGGACTGGTCGTCGACCTGCGCGGCATGCGCTCGGTCACCGTCGACCCGCACGCGCGCACCGCCGTCGTCGAGGGCGGCGCCACGTGGTCGGACTTCGATCGCGCCTGCCAGCCGCACGGCCTCGGCACCACCGGCGGGCGGGTGTCGAGCACCGGCGTGGCCGGGCTGACCCTCGGCGGCGGCTCCGGGTGGCTGGAGCGCAAGTTCGGGTTGGCGTCCGACAGTCTGCTCGCGGTCGACCTCGTCACCGCCGACGGCATCGAGGTCCACGCCTCCGAGGACGAGCATCCCGACCTGTTCTGGGCGTTGCACGGCGGCGGCGGGAACTTCGGGGTGGCCACCCGCCTCACCTTCCGGTTGCACCCGCTGCCCGTGACCTCGCTGGCCCTGTTGTTCTGGGAAGCCGAGCAGGGACCGGACGTCCTCGCCGCCTATCGCGATCTCGTCGTGCGCGGCGTCACCGAAGACCTCGGCGGTGCCGTCGTCTACCTGACCGGACCACCCGAGGAGTTCGTCCCCGCCGAACTCCAGGGCAAGCGGGTGGTGGCGTGCATCGGTATCTTCGCGGGCACCGCGGCCGAACTGCGCGACGTGCTCGCGCCGATGCTGGCGCTGAAACCGGACGGCGAGCTACTCACCGAAATGCCCTACTGCGATATCCAGTGCGCGCTCGACGATCCACCCGGCCTGCGCAACTACTGGTCCGGCGAACATCTCTCCGCCCTGCCGGACGAGGCGCTGCGACGGTTCGGCGAACAGGGGATGGCCATGCTCGTCCCTACCGCCTCGCAGAGTCTGCTGGTGCCGTGGGGTGGCGCCGTCGCGGCCGGCGCGCGGAACTGGCCGCAACCGCACCGCAGCGCCGCGTGGGTGGTTCATCCGTTCGGTCTGTGGGAGGACGCCGCCGACGACGCGGCAGGCATTTCGTGGGTCCGCGACACCATCGCCGCGATGCGGCCCTTCGCCACCGGAGCGGTGTACCTGAACTTCATCGGCGACGAAGGCATGGACCGGGTGATCGCGGGCTACGGCAGGGAGAACTACGCCAGGCTCGCGACCGTCAAGATGGAATACGACCCGCGCAACGTCTTCCACCTGCATCACAACATCCACCCCGCCGCTGCGGCCCGACGCTCATGAATCCGGCGACACCGCAACAGATCCGGCCCGCACCGCGACGGCCGCGAGCCGGTGCGGCTCGCGCCGCGCTGACCGCTGTGGCCGCGATGCTGATCGCCATCCTGTCGCCGGGGCATGCGTCCGCGGTCGACCCCGCCGCCCTCGGTGGCGGATCGGGCATCGTGCTCGGCGCGCGGGCGGCCTGCACGCTCACCACCATCGGCTACGACAACGCCGGGCGCCTCGTCGGTTTGACGGCCGGACACTGCACCATGCCGGGCATGCCTGTGCAGGCCGAGCATGCGCCCTGGGCGGGGCCGGTCGGCACCGTGGTACTGGTCGACCCGGTCGACGACTACGCCGTCATCGAATTCGATCGCGAACGCGTCGTCCCGCTGCGCAGCGTAGGCGGAACCGTGATCGACGACGTCGGCGGACCGCCCGCGCCGGGCACGATCGTCTGCAAGAACGGACGCACCTCCGGGCACGGCTGCGGCGTGGTGTGGGATCAGAACGAGTGGTGGTTCCGCAACCAGGTGTGTTCGAAGCCGGGCGATTCCGGCGGGCCGGTGACGGTCGGTGATCGCCTGGTCGGTATGAACATCGGCCACGTGGGCGTCACGGTGTTCGACATGACGGTGTTCGACGTCGCTTGCCAGAATCCCAATCTGGCGGTGCACGATCCGGCGGTCGCCACCCAGATCGGCAAGGTGTTCGAGGATATCGATCGCACGGGCGGACCCGGGGCCGGATTCGAGCCGTTCTGACCGAACCCCGATGCCCCGATTCAGGCAGGCATGACGTCCGCTGCGCATTCTTCGGACCCTGCCATTCCAATACCGATCGGAGCAGGTACTCGACAGTGCAATCCCGATACCGGCCAGTCTATGGACACTCCCGCTGTTCTCGATTTTGATCAGTTTGTCGGACGCCACCGAACGGGGACGGTATGACGATCCAGAACGAAACGCCAGCCCGAGAAATCACCCTCGCGGTCGCCGGCGACATCGTGGCGGGCACCTTCGCGGTGACCGATCGCTACGGACGACCGCTCTGCTACGGCCCGCTCGGACACAACCCCGGAGGCGAACTCGTGGCCCCCGCGATCACCGCCGCCCTGCACGGCATCCGGCTCGCGGCGCAAGCCAGAACCGCGGCCGGAGTCGCGCACGCGAGGCTGCGCCTGCTCATCCCCTCCCGCCTGGTGGACGCGCGCAGGCTCACCGAGGCCGCCGTGGCCGGGGCCCTCGATCTCGACCTCGTCGTCGAACCCGACAATCCGGCCCACGCCTGGTGCGCAACCTACGGCCGGCTGGAATGGGATCCGACCACCGTGACCGAGCTCGTCGAATATGTCGTGCGCCCGGCCGGGCTGGACGACATCGACGACACTCTGCCCTTGCGCGACGCCCTCGAAAGCCTGGTGGCGGACCGTTCCGCCCTGCCCACCGACGACAGGCACGCGATCGCCGCCCTTGTGCACCTCGCGGTCGACGCTCCGCCGACGCCGCCGCGGGACGCGGACGAATTCCTGCTGCGGCTCGACGCGGGCTGGCTCGGCGCCGCCTGGGAAGGACACGACCTGGAACTGTCGCTGCTCGACACGCTCGCCCGCGGTGCGAACCCGATGCTGTCCTGGTGCGAACTCATGTTCATCACCACCCTGGCGCCCTGGTCCGGCGCCGAGCCCGCGGTGCACGGGCGCGGGCTCTTCACGCGCGCCGGGGCGCCCCGCGCTGGAATGGCCCGAACCCTCCCGCGCTCGTAGGATGTTGCTGCGCCGGAGGTGACCCGTGCGCGCGCGTCGCCGCCTACCCGCAGGAGCCGAACGTGGACACCGGATCCGCCCCCTCCTATCTCCGCTACGTCGCGATCGGCGACAGCCAGACCGAGGGCATCGGAGACCCCGACGGCGCGGGTGGACACCGCGGCTGGGCCGACCGCTTCGCCGCGCTGCTCGGCGTGGGCACACCCACCCTCCGCTATGCCAACCTCGCCATCCGCGGCCGCCGCGCCGCCCAGATCCGCGCCGAACAACTCGGCCCCGCCGTGGCGCTGCGACCCGATCTCGTCACCGTGATGGCGGGCATGAACGACATCATCCGCCCGCGCCTGGATCGCGACGCACTGCTCGCCGACCTGCACGCCATGTTCGCCGAACTCACCGCCATCGGCGCCCGGGTGATCACCTTCACCTACCCCGACATCGGCGGCATCGCGCCCTTCGTGCGGCCGCTGTCCCCGCGCGTGCGCGAGTTCAACGCCGAAATGCGCCGCCTCGCAAGCCGATACGGGCTCACACTGGTCGATTTCGAGCCCATCGCCGCCACCACGCACCCGCTGGTCTGGTCCGCCGACCGCCTGCACCTGAGCCCGCTCGGCCACGGCCTCGTCGCCAGGGCGGTCGCCGACATCCTCGCGCTTCCCGGCGCCGACGCGACCTGGCGCGATCCGCTGCCGCCGGTGCGGCACACCCTGGTCGAGACCGTCACGACCGAGTTGACCTGGACCACACAGCACATGCTCCCGTGGATCGCCCGCCGGGTGCGCGGGCGGTCGTCCGGCAACGGGATTCAACCGAAACGACCGGACTTACTGCCGGTACTCGTCTGAGACCGGCGCACGACCACTCACCTCCAGCACCGGGGCCGCGACAGGGTCGGCTTGCCGTCCACCGCGAGCGAGGGGTGTCTGGTCGACGACTACGACCGGCGGTAGTATGGCCCGGTGCGTAAACCGGTGGAGGGAGCGACGCGACTGCGCGGCGCCTTCGTCGGATCCGCCTCGGGGGCAGTCAGCATCGCCGCGCACGCGCTCGGTGGCGGTGTGATCTCGCCCGAGCAGTCGTCGGTCGCCCTGCTGATCGGGGCCTGCGCGGCGGTAGGCGTGCTCGTCGGCTCCCTCCGGACGCGGGCCGGGCTCCTAGAACTCATGGGGCTGCTTGCGGTCGGACAGGGCGTCGGTCACACCGCGCTCACACTGTCACCGGGTCATCACCACGGAGCGCACGCGACCGCGCTGATGCTCCTCGCCCATCTCGCGGCGATTCCGGTGGGGGCGTTGCTGATTCGCGGCGCGGAAGCGGCGATCCGCAGGGCGGCGTCGAGCGTGCGGCGTGCCGCGCGGGTTCTCGGCGCGATGCCGGTGCCTGCGCTGCCGACGGTCGCCCTTCTCGCCGCGCGCGATGCCGCGATCCCGCGCAGACTGCTCCTCGCTTCGGGTATCGGGACCCGGGGGCCACCGGTCTATCGGTAGGCCGCACACCGCCACCGAATACCAGGCGTCGGAGTTCGCCGACGCGCCTGCTAGGCAAGGGATTTGCCGCCATGTCCGCCGGACGTAGTGAAGGTCGATCCCGTGCGGGTACCTGCTCGCTCTCTCGATCCGAGGCATCGATCGTCACGGACGCACGGACGCACGGACGCACGGACGCACGGACGCACGGACGCACGGACGCACGGACGCACGGACGCACGGACGCACGGACGCACGGACGCACGGTAACTCCCTGCCAGGCGGAGGCCGGTACGCGAATCCAGCCGTCCAACGGCTCGTTTCCGAACCCGGCTCGCTGAGCGACACAGGACGTTCTCTCGGCCGAACCGGAACGCTCGCGGCAGACAGGCAAATCCTCTGCGCCACAAGACAAAGCGCAGGCGATGGCCGATGTTCGCCACTCGCGAATCCGACGCCGACCGATGGCGGTTCCTCTCATACCCCGATTCCGAACGGAGCTTCTCCATGTTCCCCATCAACCGAACCCGCCGACCCTCCCGCCTGCTGCGCGGCACCGCGGCACTCGCCGCCGCTCCCCTCCTGCTGGTCGCCTGTTCCTCCACCGACAGCACGCCCGCCCCGGCCCGCGGCGCCGACGCGATCACCATCCAGGACCAGTGGATCAAGGCCGCGGACAGCGATATGTCGGCCGCGTTCGGCGAGCTGACCAACAAGGCCGACAGGGCGCTGACCGTGGTGTCCGCGACAAGTCCCGCCTCCGCCAGGGTGGAATTGCACGAGGTGGTCGCCGACGCGAGCGGTACCAAGACGATGCGCCCCAAGAAGGGCGGTTTCGTCATTCCTCCGCACGGGTCGCTGACGCTGGCGCCCGGCGCCGATCACATCATGTTCATGGGATTGAACGGCCCGCTGCGCACCGGTTCCGAAACGCCGGTCACGCTCTCCTTCGACGACGGTTCGACCATGACGTTCACCGCACAGGTGCGTGACTTCCCCGGCAACCAGGAGAATTACGTGCCCGACGGCGACCATCCCGCGGGCGCGCCCGCCCCGGCCCACACGCCCGGTGCCTGAGCAGATCAGACCCCGGGGCTTCACCCGCAGGCGCCTCCTCGGTGGGGGCGCCGCCGCGGCGGGCACAGTCGGCCTCGGGGCGGGCGCGATCGCACTCACCGCTCGTGACACCGGCGGGGCCGCACCGGCGATCGAACCGTTCTACGGTCCGCACCAGGCGGGTATCGCGACCGCACCGCAGACGCACGTGGCGTTCGTCGGATTCGATCTGCGCCCCGGGCTGGATCGCGACGACATCGCCGGCGTCTTGAAGATCTGGACCGGCGACGCCGCCCGCCTCACCCGAGGCACCGCGGCGCTGGCCGACACCGAACCCGAGCTGGCGGCGCGCCCGGCGCGGCTCACGGTGACGGTGGGCTTGGGTCCCGCGGTGTTCACGGCCGCGGGTCTGGAGCACCGCAGGCCCGCCTGGCTGCGGCCGCTGCCGCCGTTCGCCATCGACCGGCTGGAGCCGGGCTGGAGCGACGGCGATCTGCTGTTGCAGATCTGCGCCGAGGAGGCCACCGCGGTCGCGCACGCCGTGCGGGTGCTGTGCCGGAGCGTGACCTCACTGCTCACGGTGCGCTGGGTGCAGCGCGGCTTCCGCGACGCGGCGCCCGGCCGGACCCCGCGCAATCTGATGGGTCAGGTCGACGGCACGGTCAATATCGCGGCGCCCGACTTCGACCGGCTGATCTGGGACGACGGCGCCGCCCAGCCCTGGCTCGCGGGGGGCACCTCGCTGGTGCTGCGCCGCATCGCCATGGCGCTGGACACCTGGGATGAAATCGACCAGGAGGGAAGGGAACTCACCGTCGGGCGCAAGCTCGGCAACGGCGCGCCGCTCACCGGCAGCCGGGAAGTCGACGAGCCGGACTTCGCGGCCGTCGACGCGCACGGCATTCCGGTGATCCCGCCCTCCGCGCACATCGCCCGCGCCCGCCACACCCACGACGGCGAGCGATTCCTTCGTCGCGGCTACAACTACGACGACGCCCCCGCGCCGGGCCAGACCTCCAACTCGGGGCTGCTGTTCGCCGCGTACCAGCGCGACGTGGACGCCCAGTATCTGCCGGTGCAGCGGCGGCTGGCCGATTTCGACGCGCTGAACGTGTGGACGACGCCGATCGGCTCGTCGGTGTTCGTGATCCCGCCCGGCGTGCCGGAACCCGGCGGCTACCTCGGACAGACCCTGTTCGAGTCGTGAGGCCGCCCGGGGCCCGCCGATCGTCGGGCCCCGGGCGCTCCCGGCTCGATCAGCTCCAGAGCACCGCGACGAACACGTTCGCGATGCCGAGCCCGCCCGCCGCATGCGTCATCCAGGGCACGTCCTTGCCCCGCTTGGCATCGGCGCGCCCCATCTCGGCGAACGCCGCGATCAGCACCGAGACCACCAGCTTGACGCCGATCTTCGTCATATTCAGGTCCTTGCCGAGCGAATCGATCGACTCGGCCATCCCGACCAGAACGATCCCGGTGATGATCTGCGCCCGCGCACCCCACACCATCACCTCGTTGACCTTGGGCTGCCCCGCCGCGTACCCGCCGATCACCGCGGCCATACCCAGCAGGTGACTTACAACCACGACGTCGTAGACGAAATCCATAAAGCCACACGCTAGTTCATCCGGCCGCCGTCTACTACACAGTGTCGTGAATTCACCGCCGTGTCACCGAATCTACCGCCCCACATCCCGCCACCCACGCCGTCGCCCTCTCCGCCATCCCGTCACAGCCCTGCAGGACAAGCGGCATTGATCCGCCTTACCAGCCATTCGAAGCGGACTATCCAACGATCAGGTCCTTTGGGTCGCCGAGTCGTCGCTCCGCCGCTGCCACCACTGATCGAAACGCCTGCGCCAGTGGGCGTCTACGGGGCGATGACGGCGAAAATTACGCGGCCTTCTGCCGCGAGAATTGCTGCGGCCCAGTACTTCTTGTTGTGGACCGAACCTGGCAGTCCGACTTACCCTCGATATCCGCGGGGGTGTTCGAACCCGGCACAGGTGGGGTGGTGGCTGTGCGATGGCAAGTGGTGTCGATTCTGACACTGTGGGTCGGCGTGGAAATCGTGGGTTTGGCCTTCTTCTGGCAGGCTTGGCTGATCTGGCCAGGATCGGTGCTGACAGCGGCGGGGCTGGCGGGAACGTTCGTGACCGAGCGTGGCGAGCTCCGCCGACGGCCGAAAGCCGATCTGTGGAAGGGAATCACCGACCGACAGTACGAGGTGTACGAGGTGAACGTACGGGACCTGGGACCCGACCACCCCGACACCCTGAACTCTCGCGACATCCTCGCCGGCGTCTACGAAAGGGCGGGCCGGCTGACCGAAGCCATCCACCACTACGAGCAGAACCTCACCAACTGCGACCGGGTCCTAGGGCCCGCCCACATCGGCACCTTGCTCTCCCGCGACAGCCTCGCCGGCGCCTACAAATCCGAAGGCCGAATCGCCGAAGCCATTCGCCTCTACGAGCAGAACCTCACCGACTCCGAGCGGGGCTTGGGGCCCGATCACATCGGCACCCTGGACTTCCGCAACACCTCGCCGGCGCATACGAAACAGCGGGACGGCCGACCGAAGCCATCCGCCACTACGAGCAGAACGTCACCGACTCCAAGCGGGTCCTGGCGCCCGACCACCCTCTCATTGTGAAGGCCCGCGACAACCTCGCCGCGGCGCGGCGGCTGGATAGCGGGGTTTCCACGGATCACAGCGACCAGTGAGATGGATACTCCGGTGAGGGATTGCACCGGACACCGCCTAGCGGACGCCTCCTTCACGCATGCGGAGGCAGTGCCGCGGCCGCGCCGGTACGCAGCGACTCGCCGCCGTTTGGGCGACCCTGGAATCGAATCCGAACCGCCGGTAGTGGCTCAGCGGTGCCCGCCGGAGTGATCGTGGGAGCAGGTGTCGGTACGTCGGCCGTCCGCGGTGGTGGCCGCCTGTCCCGCGCCGTGGCCTTCCAGGGCCGCGAACGGTCCGCACTGGTGGGCGGTGATCCAGACATGGACCATCGGACTGCCCGCACCGGGGTTGATCGAGCCGGGTGGGCAGCTGCCTTGGGTGTCGGTGACACCGGCGACCTGGGGACCGTTGGCGCCGGCCTTCCAACAGAGGTTGTCGTGCACGTGCCACTGCATCAGAGGACCGCCGTAGTCCACCAGCTCGGGGTCGTCGATCTTCTTGCCCCTGGCGATGTACATCGCCGAGACCAGGGTCCGATCGGCGCCGTCGACTCGGTAGACCAGCGACTCCGGGCGGGTGGCGTCGAGGAAACGGTCGTCGCGGATGTAGCCGGTGTTGATGTAGTGCTCGTAACCGGTGGCCGAGTCGCCGATGGAGCGGAAGCCCAGTGCGCCAATGGAACCGACGTCGGCGAATGCGGGCAGCTGGTCGACGGTGCTGCGAATCAGAGCGGTCGCGCGCTGCTCTTGGACGGTGGTCACGCCCGGCACACCGGACAGGTCGATAGGGGTCGCCGGATCCCACGGCCGCGGCCACGCGGCGGTCCCATGGTCGTGGTCGGTGTGGTGGTCGCCGCCGGCGGCATGAGTGTGGTCGACGTCGCCGTGGCTGTGCACATGCCCGACGCCACCGAGCATCGCCGCGACGGCGAGGGCACCGGCCAGACCGGCGGCGGTCACGGTCGGCGCGGTGGGCAGTGTGGCCCCGGGGCGCGCCATGGCGACGATTGCCCCGGCCATCGCGAGCATCCCCAGCGCCGCGCATGTGCTGTCGAGGAACTGCGGCGCCTCCGCTGTGCCGAGGCCGTCGGGCCACGGCAGCCCCCCGAACCGGGTGTACCCCCAGATCGTCACCGCGACGAGGTTCACCCCGATCACCGTGACCGGCATGGCCTTCCGTGTGCTCACCGACGCCAGCAGCCCGGCCGCGCACTGCGCTGCCGCCAGCACCACCATCAGCCGCGCGAGGGTGGCGTGCTCGGTGTGCAGTCCCGCGGCGAACAGGTGCAACGCACCCGCCCCGACCGACGCCGCACCACCGAGCAGCAGGAATCCGTTGCGCCCACCAGCCATGTCGATTTCCTCCGTTCTCCGCGGACTGTACTGGGCCGGGGTGAGCTCGCGCACCCGTGACTCGTGAGAGAACTCTGTGGTTTTCGCGCCAAGCCCCGGGTGAATGGAGCAGGTTGTCCCCTTCGGTGTCGAGGAACTCAACTCGGCGCGGAACCTTCCGGGCAATCGATCATGACCCCGAGCAGGGCGGCTCCTATCGCGGTGAGGGCGGCGTAGATTTCGGGCGGTCCGAATCGCAGCCTCCCAGGTGGGCATGGCGGTATGTGACCGCCGCCGACCCTGAGCCGAACAGATCACCTATACCCAGTGGTGCTTTGGGCGGTGGGTTTTCCCTGGGTTCGCCTGCTGGGTGCCGCGGTTCAGGAGCCCGGCTCGCTCATCGGCTCGAACCGGGCAACGAGCCAGACCCTTTTGATTCCCCCCTCGCCGTTTTCGAAATCCGGCTTCACCTGCCCCTTGTCATCCATGAAGCCGCTGATCGTCACCTTGTATTCGACATCGTCGACGCGCACGATGTCGTCCTCGTGGACTATCGGCAGTTTGACCACATCGGGAACGTCCCCGGGCTGATTGGGCGTCTCGTTGTGGCGGAAACGCAGGGTGAACGTATGGTCGAACCCCTCGTCCTGAAAGTCCACAGTAACCTTCAAGTACACCGAGAACTGACTGTGCTTCAGGTGAATTCGGCGGTTGTAGTGCGCGAAGATGCCCAGATTGAAATCCTTGCCGTCCAGGCGGGCATCGACGTCGGTCAGGCCCGTGAAGTCGTAACCGCTCTTCTCGTCGTCCTGGCCCCATCTAATACTGGATCTGACGCCCTTGCTCGTTTTGACGCCGGGCTGCCTCAGACCTTCGAACTGCGACTCCTCCACGCTGACGCGCGTCCAAACGCCTTTGGTGTCAACTTTTCCCATGACAGATGTGCCCCCTTGTTCTGGACTTACCGAACGAACTGCCTATCCATCGCGAGACTCCATCATCCCTCCGCCATCGCGTTCTGTCCTCGAAATCGATTGGGCGCCAGACGACTCCGGTGGCGGCACCATGTCCGCGCAACTACGAGTGTCTCGCGGGCAAACTGACGGGGATCCCGGACGAGCGCGCTTCTCATCCGGGATTCTTCACCGTTCCTAGCGGGACAGGGCCCCCGCCCGCCCCACAGATTCTCGATCGGCGGGCACCTCGGCGGCATCCGTCGCACGGGTTGGTCGCAGGGTGATGGCCAGCACGGCCGCTCCGCAGAGCGCGATGAGCATGGTCCAGACCGCGCCGACGTGCATGGCGTGAACGAACGCGTCGTCGGCGGCGCGCGCCAGGTCCGGCAGCCCGACGGCCTCGGCGACATGCCTGGCCTGTTCTGCGGAGATGCGCGCTCGGTCCTGCACGTCGGCGGGTAGACCGGGCAGCGCCGGTTCGATGCCACGGCTGTAGACGATGGACATGATCGTCCCGCCCACCGCGATACCGAGCACGCTGCCGGTCTGGCGCACGGTGTTGGTGACGGCCGATCCGGCACCGGCCTGTTCCTTCGGCAGGGTGGCCATGAGCGCCGCTGTCACCGAGCCGATGACCAGACCGATGGCAAGGCCCTGGATGAGGACCAGGATCTCGTACCAGACCATCGAAGTGTCCAGTCCGAAGAAGCCGAAGGCGCCCATGGCCAGTCCCGCGACGGTCAGTGCGGTCACGGTGACGGGACGCAGCCCCCAGCGGCGGACCAAGCGGATGCCGAGCGGGCCGCCGACGATCGCGCCGAGTGCGCCCGGGGAGCTGGCCAGTCCCGCTTGCAGTGCCGAGAAGCCGCGTGCGCCTTGGAGATAGAAAGCGCCGTAGAAACCGACGGCGGTCATGGCGAACAACAGCAAGCCGATGGCGGCATTACCGCCGCCGAAGGTGCGCTGCGCGAGCATTCGCGGGTTGAAACTGGGCTGGGCACTGCGCAATTCGACGATCACGAAGGCGGCCAGCAGCACTATTCCTGCGGTAACGGGCAGCCAGACATCCGCGCGTCCCCAAGCGGCGACCTGGCCCGCGCGAATCAGACCGTAGGCCAAGAGTCCAAGCCCAGTGATGGACAGCACCAATCCAGGCAGATCCAGTGGACGCCGGGTGGGGCTGCGGAAGTTCGGGATCAGCGTCACTATCGCCACCAGCCCGAGCGCGACGGCCGGGACATTGACGAGAAACACCGAGCCCCACCAGAAACGGTCGAGCAGCACACCCGCGATCAGGGGTCCCGCCGCGATGCCCACACCGGCCGACGCCGAGGTGATGCCGATGGCGGTCGCCCGCGCGGGGCCGGTGAAGGTCCAGGTGAGGATGGCCATGGTCGCGGGCATGATGAGCGCGCTGCCGACCCCCATGGCGGCGCGGGCGGCAATGAGCTGCCCGGCATCGGCGGAGTAGGCGGCCCAGATGGACGAGGCGGCGAAGACCGTCATACCGGTGGCGAGCACGGTCCGGTGCCCGAAGCGATCACCAAGGGCGCCGGCGGTGAACATCAGGGCGGCGAAAACCAATGTGTAAGAGCCAGTTGTCCATTGGAGTTGCGCGGGGCTGGCGTTCAGTCCGCGGACCGGATCGGAGAGTGTTTCGAGGGCGGCGCTGAGGATTGTGTTGTCCATCCAGATGAGCAAGGAGGACAGCAGGAGTACGGCGAGGATCAACCGCTGCCGGACGTTCGGCAGTGTCGAGGGCGTGGTCATGGAAACCTTCGATACGATTGGTAGGAACCTGACGTTATAGAGAGTGCAGGAACGTCAGGAACCTGTCAATCTTGGAAAGGGCTGCGCGTGGATGCCGAAGGCGGATCGCTGACCTTCATCGTTCGCAAGGTCTGGCTGAATATGCGGGCGGCGATCGGCGAGGAGCTCAAGGAGTTCGGACTGTCGACCTCGCAGTACGCCACACTGATGATGACCGCCGCGCGCCCGGGGATGTCGGTGGCCGATATCGCGCGCGAGGTGGCGAGCACCCGGCAGGCCGCGAACGAGATGATCGGCGGGCTCCAGAAGGAGGGCCTGATCGAACGCCGCCCGCATCCGACCGATCGTCGTACACACCAGATCCAGGTGACCGAGGCGGGAATGCAGCGATACGCGGCGGCGCGGGTGGCCGTCGCGCGGCGCGAGGCGGAGCTGGAAGCCGACCTCACACCCGCGCAGCGCAAGGCGATTCGCGAGTGGATGTCAGGTATCGCCGACGCCTGTCACTAGAAACGCCGCCGACCCGACCCGGCGCGCGTCCCGCCGGAACTCCACGAATTCTTCGGGCTGACCGCAGGATCGTGATCCCCGCGGGACGATTGCTGCGGCGGCGGTCACTTGCCGCGCGCGGCGTACGGGAACCTGCTCGGCAGCCCACGAGCGGAGGTATCTCGCGGGTACGGTCGCCGGCTGAGCCACACTAGAGGCGATGACCAGCAGCGCGAAGATCGAACCCCCGAAACGCCGACGCCCCCGTGATCGCCGGGCGTCCATTCTGCGCGCCGCGGGCGCGGCCTTCGCCCGGTCCGGCTATCACGGCACGTCGATGGCCGATATCGCCGCGGCGGTGGGGATCTCGGCGACGGCGCTGTACCGCCACTTCCGCAACAAGCAGGAACTGCTCGGGCAGTGCCTGCTCACCGGACTCGACACCACACTCGCGCGGCTCGACGAGGCCGCCCGCGCCGAGCAGCCACAGACGCGGGTGCTGACCGAACTCGTGGCGGTCGCACTGGAGCTGCGCGGGCTGCCGCGCCTGTGGCAGTTGGAATTTCGCAGCGTGAGCCCCGAGGATCGCAAGGCCGTCCTGGTGCGGGCGGTGCGATTGACCGGGTATCTGCGCCGCGCCGTCCGCATGCACCGTCCCGACCTGTCCGCCTCGGATGTCGAACTGCTGAGCTGGTGCGTTCTCTCGGTGGCCGTCAGCCCCTCCTACCATCAGGTCGACCTGCCCGCCGCGACCTTCGTCGACGTGCTCGACGGAGCCGTGCTGGCGTTGATCACCGCGGATCTGCCGGCGGAGGGACAGCACGTCCGGCCGACGACCCGCACCCCGCTGACCGGGGGGACCGCAGATTTCGAGCGGACCGTGCGGCCGGAGCGGATGATCGCGGCCGCGGCCCGCTTGTTCAATATCCGCGGATACGCGGCGGTCGGGATCGAGGACATCGGCGCAGCCGTCGGGGTCAGCGGGCCCGCGCTCTACCACCACTTCGCGAGCAAATCCGACCTACTGAACGAGATCATCGAACGCAACGACCAGTGGATTCGGCTCTATACCTCGCGAGCCCTCGCCGAGGGCCGCGATGCCGGGGAGTCGATGCGACTGCTGCTGCGGTACTACGTTCGATTCGCGCTCGACGAACCGGATCTGCTCGGAACCACGGTCAGCGAGGTAGGCCATCTGCCCGCGCCGCAGGCGAGCCGGTATCGCCGCACGCACCGCGAGGGTGTGCTGGGCTGGGCTCGGATGCTGCAATCGGCGCGCACCGAGTTGCCGCTGCCGGTGGCGCGGGTGCTGATCCAGGCCATCTCCACCGTGGTCATCGACGCCGTGCGCAATCCGCGATCCGCGCGACGCGGCGACCTGCTCGACGCGCTGGCTGCCGTCGGCGACCGGATCGCATTCTCGGTGCCGCTCCCTGAGGCAGCCGCGCTGACGATGCCATGAGTTTATCGGCTATTAACTTACTCTTCGAATACCCCTTGAACTGCGGGAACTTAGCTCAGTACTGCCATCAATCGACTTAGTCGTCAGTAACTTACGCTTGCGTAGCGGGTTCCCGGCCACCAGAATCACCGCGGGGCGCATTCGAGTGCGTCCGTCACACTCGGCCGTCGGGCCGGATTCTCTGGAAGGGCAGTCGGTGGGGCACTACAAGAGCAATGTCAGAGATCTCGAGTTCAACCTCTTCGAGGTGTTCGGTCTCGAGGAGATTTTGCGAACCGGAGCATTCGGCGACCTGGACGGCGACACCGTGCGGACGATGCTGACCGAAGCCGCCCGGCTGGCCGAAGGACCGGTCGCGGACTCCTTCGCCGACACCGACCGCAATCCGCCGGTCTTCGACCCACAGACGCACTCGGTGCAACTGCCGGAAGCTTTCAAGCGATCGGTGCGCGCCTGGTACGACGGCGAATGGTGGCGCATCGGCAAGTCGGAAGCGATCGGCGGCGTCGCCGCGCCGCGCATGCTGGCCTGGGCCATCAGCGAATTCGTGCTCGGAGCACAGCCCGCGGCCTACATGTACCTGACCGGACCCAACATGGCCGACATCGTCGACGCGATCGGCACCGAGGAACAGCGGCACTGGGCCGAACTCGCGGTGGAACGCAACTGGGGCGCCACCATGGTGCTCACCGAACCCGACGCCGGCTCCGACGTCGGCGCAGGCCGCACCAAAGCGATCCAGCAAGAAGACGGCACCTGGCACATCGAAGGCGTCAAACGCTTCATCACCTCCGCCGACTCCGACGACCTCTTCGAAAACATCATCCACCAAGTACTCGCACGCCCCGAAGGCGCCGGACCCGGCACCAAAGGACTGAGCCTGTTCCTCGTACCCAAATACCACTTCGACAGCCAGACCGGCGAACCCGGCGACCGTAACGGCGTTTTCGTCACCAACGTCGAACACAAGATGGGCCTCAAAGCCTCGGCCACCTGCGAGCTGACCTTCGGCGGCCACGGCACCCCCGCCAAAGGCTGGCTCGTCGGCGAAGTACACAACGGCATCGCACAAATGTTCAAAGTCATCGAAGAAGCCCGGATGATGGTCGGCACCAAAGCCATCGCAACCCTGTCGACCGGCTACCTCAACGCCCTCGACTACGCCAAACAGCGTGTGCAGGGCAGCGACCTCACCCAGATGACCGACAAGACCGCCCCAAAGGTGACCATCACCCACCACCCCGACATCCGCCGATCGCTGATGATGCAGAAGGCCTACGCCGAAGGCCTACGCTCGATCTACCTCTACACCGCCGCCCACCAAGACCCACTTGTCGCCCAGCATGTTTCGGGCGCCGATACCGAACTCGCCGCGCGGGTCAACGATCTGCTGCTGCCGATCGTCAAGGGTGTCGGCTCCGAGCGGGCCTACCAGTACCTGACCGAATCGCTGCAGACCTTCGGTGGCTCCGGCTTCCTGCAGGACTACCCGGTCGAGCAATACATCCGCGACGCGAAGATCGACTCGCTGTACGAGGGCACCACCGCCATCCAGGCCCAAGACTTCTTCTTCCGCAAAATCGCCCGCGACCACGGCGTCGCACTGGCCCACCTCGCCGGCAAGATCCAGGAAACCGCGAACTCCGACACCGGAAACGGCCGCCTCAAAGCCGAAAAGATCCTGCTCGCCACCGCACTCGAGGACGTGCAAGACATGGTGGGTAGGCTGACCGGCCACCTCATCGCCGCACAGGAGCATCCCACCGAGCTGTACAAGGTCGGCTTGGGCTCGGTGCGCTTGCTGCTCGCGGTCGGTGATCTGCTCATCGCATGGCGTCTCCTCGTCGCCGCCGAAATCGCTTTCACCGCTTTGGATTCCGGTTCAAAGGACACGGACCGCGCCTTCTACGAAGGCAAAATCGCGGTCGCGACCTTCTTCGCCAAGACCGTACTGCCGCAGCTGAGCGCCGACTGGGCCGTCCTGTCCGAGATCGACGCCTCGATCATGGAGCTCGACGAAGCGGCATTCTGAGACCGACCGCGTGCCGATGGTCATCACTCACGGCGACTCCGGCACGCGGTCGGACACCAGCGCTCGACCGCCCTTCGACAACCCTGCTCCCACAATGTTTGTCCTCTCCTCGACCCGGACGAACCCGAGCTCACGTCAAGACCGGTCGCCGTCTCCGACTGTCGTCTCGATGCTGCGCGGAGCCGCGCTCAGAACAGGTCAGGGCCCGGATGCGAACGCACGTCCACGTGACTGTCCGCCGAACTGCACTGTGTCAAGATCGACGGAGTGTTGCTCGAAAGATGGTGTGTTACATGGACAACCACGACAGCCAGTGGTGGAACCGCCCGCCTCAGCCTGCTCAATCGCCGCCGGAACCGCCTGCGCCGGAACGACATTGGTGGCGAAAGCCGGAGTGGATCGTCGGCATCGTAATGGGCTTGCTCGGCATGGCCGTGCCGATCGCCTGGGACGCGGCCAAGGACGACCCTGCAGAGGCGCAGGTATCAACGGTCACCGTCCCGGCGACCACGACAGCACCGGCAACGACGACCAACGCGCACCGCCGCCGAAGGCATCGCCGTCGAGAGCGAACGCGGGCAGGTGCTGTTCAGCTACTCCGCCATTATGCGGACGCAACGGCGCGCCGATAGATGTCCTCGGCGGTCCGAGCGAACGAGCGGACCAAAGGATTGTGGTCCCCGGTCCGCCAGGCGATCACCAGATCACTGGAAGGCATGTCCAGCAACGGGATTACCGCCAATCCGGGAGGCATCCTGTGCCCCAGCGGCGCCAGCCCGAGGGTGTCGTTCCACAGCACCGCCTGGACGCATTCGTGAATCGTGCGAACCACGGGGCCGTCATCGCCGGTACCGACGAGGGGCATCCAGAACGCGCGCCATTCGCTGTCGACGTCATCCGGCAGCCGGAACCACCGGCGGTCGGCCAGTTCCGCGAGGCTCGAGCTGGAGCGCCCCGCCAGTGGATCGCCGGATCGCAGCACCACGCCCATCGGGTCCGTCCGCAGCACCCGGACGGTCAGACCGGTCTGGTCGAAAGGCGCTCGGGTCAAAGCAATGTCGGTACCGCCCGATCGCAAACCTGCTGTCGGGTCGGTGAAGTCGGCCTCGTGAATCCGAATTTCCACGGCCGGGTGCTGGTTTCGAAAGGCGTCGGCGAGCGCGGCGCCGGCTTGTGCTGCGCTGTCTGCCAGTGTGCCAACCCGCAGAATCGGCGCGCCCGCTGCCGCTACCGCCCGGACGCGCGCACGGTCGGCCTGAGCGAGGAGCGCCCGGGCATCTTCGTAGAGCGATTCACCGGCGGGCGTGAGGGTTACCCCGTTCGGGGAGCGTTGCAGTAGTTCACAACCCAGCTCGGTCTCGAGTTGCCGGATGGCCCGGCTCAACGGCGGTTGGGTCATGTGCAGTCGGGCGGCAGCTCGGCCGAAGTGCAAATCCTCGGCCACCGCCACGAAATATCGCAGCGTCCTCAGCTCCATCACCGGCGACGATACCCGCTCGGTATCGGCCACGGAAAATTGGACTTGGACGGCCGGGAAGCCGCGGCTCAGGCTGAAATCACAGCCAGGACGAACAGACAAGGAGAAATCCACGATGACCGCTCCCCGTCTCGATCGGTACGAGCTTCCCGATCCGGTCGTGAGCCTCGGCAACGTGCAGGAGATCGCCGATGACCTCGTCGTCATCGGCGATCAGCGTGTTCCGCTGGTACCGAACATCGGCCTGGTCGGCGGCCGGGAGGCCGTGTTGGTAATCGACACCGGAATCGGTCGGAGCAATGCCGAGACGGTGTTGAAGTTCGCGACGGAATACGCACGAGGCCGCAAGTTGTATCTCACCACCACCCACTTCCATCCTGAACATGCCTTCGGCGCACAGGTATTCGCCGACGCCGCGACCTATGTGACCAACCGCGCCCAAGCCGACGATCTGAAGAACCGAGGCGCTGGGTATCTCCAGATGTTCCGCGGGTTGGGCGAAACGGTGGCACGCCGGCTGGAGGACGTCGAGGTGGCGGAGTCAGATCTGGCCTACGACACCACCATTCACGATCTCGACCTCGGCGGCCGCATCGTTCGACTCGAGGCCGCCGGACAGGCCCACACCATGGGTGATCAGCTTGTTCGAGTCCCCGACGCCGATGTCCTGTTCACCGGGGACTTGGCGGAGTCCGGTCAGTTCGCGATCTTCCCCTGGTTCCCGCCGCACGACACCGATGTCTCGGGTCTGCGCTGGCTGGCGCTGATGCAGCGGCTCGCGGCCGATCCGGCGCAGACCGTGGTGCCGGGGCATGGCGATATCGGCGGTCCGGAACTGCTCGCCGATGTCCGCGACTACCTCCGGATGCTGCGCGACGAGACGTGGAAGCGGCGTGATTCGGCCATGAGCGAGGAGACGATCGTCGAGGAGGTCAGTGCCGTGATGATCGCGCGCCGCCCCGAATGGGAAGGCCGCGAATGGCTCGCCACCGGCGTCGCCTGTCTGTGCTCCGAGTACGAACACCACCGGCACGACGCGCTGGGAGCGCACGCTGACGGCGTCTGAGCAATCCGCAGTAGCCACCCGCTGACCATCCGGACGGTTATCCGTCGGTGCGCTCGGCGGAGGTCGCACGATGCGCAGTCGCCTTTCCCGTGAGGGTCACCAGCTCGCCGAGCACCTCCGCCGCGATCTCGTCGAGTGACCGCTGCTCGTGTTCCCGAATCCATTGCGCGAATGCGAGCGCGAACACGGTGATGCCCGACTCCGCCGCCAGCGCGGCCGCGAGGTCGTCGACACCTCGCGCACGCAGAGCGTCGGCCACCGCCGTGGCGAGGCCGGCGAGCTTGTGCTGCTCGCGTTCCTGGAGTGCGGAGTTCTGGTCGATCACGGACTGCCGTGCGCGGGAGTGCGACCGGCGTTCGTCGGGGAAGAACGAGGCCGCCGACCGCAGCGCGGAGGCGACGATATCGATCGGGGACGCGTCCGGGGGTGCGCTCTCGACGCCGGCGACGAATGCTTCGACGAGCACGCGCTGTCCATGGAAGAGGACCTCGCGCTTGTCGCTGAAGTGGCGGAAGAAGGTGCGTTCGGTCAGGCCGGCGGACTGCGCGATCTCCATCGCGGTGGTCTGCTCGAACCCTCGGGTGGCGAACAGTTCGAGCGCGGCTTGTTGCAGCCGCTGCGGTGCTCCCGGTTCCCAACGTGCCATGCCAGCGAGTGTAGTGATGACAGTGACTGACTTGAGGGCGTATGGTGATGTCCTGTGACTGACGTCAGTCACAGACATCAGCCGCTCGGACCAACTGATCCCGCCGGGCGGTGGAGTGATCGAAGGAGTTCACGTCATGCATGTTTTCGTTACCGGAGCCTCCGGATGGATCGGCTCCGCCGCGGTCGCCGACCTGCTCGCCGAGGGCCATGAGGTCACCGGCCTTGCCAGGTCGGACGCGTCCGCCGCAGCCCTGGAGGCGAAAGGCGCCCACGTCCGCCGCGGCGATCTGGACGACCTCGACAGCATCCGCGCCGGAGCCGAGAATGCCGACGCCGTCATCCATCTCGCGAACAAGCACGATTGGTCCGATCTCGCCGCCTCCAACGCGGCCGAGCGAGCCGCCGTCCAGACCATCGGCGACGCGCTCGTCGGCACCGGCCGCCCCTTCCTCCTCGCGTCGGGGGTCGCCGCTCTCAGCCAGGGCAGGCCCGCCACCGAGGCCGACGCGTCCCGGTTCCACGGCCCGGACTCCCCGCGCGGCGGCAGCGAGAACCTGGCGCTCGAGTTCGTCGACCGCGGCGTCCACACCGTGAGCCTGCGCTTCGCGCCCACCGTGCACGGCACCGGCGACCACGGATTCATCGCGACTCTCGTCGCGATCGCCCGCCGCACCGGCGTCTCCGGCTACCCCGGCGACGGCGCCAACAGGTGGGCCGCGGTCCATCGGGCCGACGCAGGCCGGCTGGTCACCCTCGGCCTGGCCAAGGCGCCGGCGGGAACCCGCCTGCATGCCGTCGCGGAAGAAGGCGTACCGACCCGCACCATCGCGGAGGCGATCGGCCGCGCGCTGGAGCTACCCGTCACCTCCATCGCCCCCGAAGACATCGAGGGCCATTTCGGCTGGATCGGCACATTCTTCGCTATGGACCTCACGGCGACCAGCGCTGTCACGCGCGAGCTCCTGGACTGGACGCCCACCGGACCGACCCTCGTCGAGGACCTCGACACCGGCGCGTACTCGGCGGGTTGATCGGCCGCTGGACACGGTGATCGCCTGGTCAGCGCAGCCAGCGCAGAGCCGCGTCGGCACAGTCCTCAGGACTGCTGTTGAAGGCGATCGCCGCGTCGGGCGCGTACTGCCGGACCAGATTGACCACCTTTTCGAAGAATTCGAGAAGCGGCTCGTGCTTGCGAATACCACCTCCGACCACCACGCAGCGATAGTCTTCGCGGGTCAGCGCCTCCACGATCGCTCCCTCCGGGTTCTCGTCGAGTGCTACCAGACACCAGTCGGCCTCGATATCGTGATCGACGAAACGAGCCTGACCGCGTGCCATCGCCGCTTGGACCGGCTCCGGATCCCAGCCCTGGAACTCGGCAGGATCGAGACCGACCACCAATACTCGTGCCCCTGTCACTCGTCCCTCCTTTGCACGATGGGAGTACACCGACGTCCCGTCGATCGGATTGATCACTTGCCGCGTTCGTCCACATGGTCGGGCAGGCCGCCGCTCGACCGAGTGACAACCTCGTAGCCCCAATGATGGGCGCCTTCCCGGCATTACAGCGCCTGAACGGTGCCACCGACGGACTGACTATGGAACCGACGGCCGCGCGGTTCCGCGGACGACCTCGACTCCTGGTTGGACGCGCACGGGTTCTGAGCGGCCGGGATCCGTCTGATGGTCACGAGCCGGGGCGCGCCGAGTGATGGCGCGCCGCGTCGAACGGCTCGAAATATGTCTCGCCGATCGCGAACATTCCGCGTTGCGGCAGCCAGAAATCACCCAGCTTCGTCTGTTCGGCCAGTGGCCCCGGTGGACCGATATCGATTCCGTCGATGCGTGCGGCACTGTTGTCGACGGGCCACAGCATCCGCGGATTGGCGCGGAACCATTGACCGTTCGGGGAAGTGCCGCTGAGCCGCACCCGCCCGACGCCCAGCGCGGGACCCGCGACCCGGGACATCAGCGCCAAGACGGCACGGTGTCGCCACAAAGCCACGGGCAGCATGCGACCGAGGCCCGTCATAGCCGTCGTCGCCGCCGATCGTCCCAGCTCCACATCCCACACGAGCTTGTCTCGCACCTCGACGGTGAACGCCGACGGCCCCGTCCAGATCACCGAGATACGTTCGACACGTACGTCTTCGAGGGCCGATCCGAAATAGCGGGCGCAGCTGGCCTCCGGGGAAACACTGCTGTAGATCACCCATTCGCCCGCCGGGTTTCGATGCCACACCGCGTCGTATCCTTCGCCGATCGAGCTGGCGGGGAAATGCCGGAGCGCCAAATAGTGGCCACTGGTGAATGGCATCCCCATCACCCCGTAGCCGGAGAATCCCTCCTGGCCCTGACCCCGTGGGAGCGTTGTGCCGATTTCGGCGATCGATCGTGGGCTGTCGGTCATCGCCGGCCTCCTCGAGGAGTGGATCCGCATCCGCCATTTTACGTGCGACAAAGGGCGGTCGGCTGATGCCGCAAACACCCCGCGACACCACCGCGGCGGCGCTGCCGGACAGCGCCCAACCGCTCGCCACCCAACCGTCCAGACCACTAGTGGAACGAACGACGATGCCCAGCATCGAGCGGACGAGAGCTCCGGCGATCCCAGGTGACCAACGTCCCCGCGCAGCAGGCGGAAGGCCTGTATCCCCGGCGCGGCCGATCCCGAACACTCGCAGTATGACCGCCGACGCTGCCACCGCCATCGCGCTACCCGACCACCAGACCATCCTGGCGACGCTGCGGCTGGCCGCCCGCGCACCGTCGATGCACAACACCCAGCCCTGGCGGTGGGTGTTCGACGACGCCCGCCTGCACCTGTACACCGATGCCGACCGGCTGCTGCCTTCGGCCGACCCGCTCGGCAGGCAACTGGTCATCAGCTGCGGCGCGATGCTGCACCATGTGCGAACCGTTTTCGCCCACCGAGGCTGGCATACCGACACCGCGCGCATACCCGATCCGCGAAGACCCGATCATCTGGCGGTGATCGAGTTCCGGCCGTGGCCGGACCCGCCCGCCGACGTGCACGCCCGCGCGCAGGTCATCGACCGGCGGCGCACCGATCGGTTGCCGCTGGCCGAACCGATGGGTTTCGCCGGCACGCTGCGGCGGCTGCGCACGCTCTGCTCGCCGCACGGTGTGCGTCTCGAGGCGCTCGACGAAAGCGCCCGGCCTCGGCTCGCCGCCGCATCGGCGGCGACCGGCGCGCTGCGCCACAACGACCTGCTCTACCGCACCGAATTGGAATGGTGGGCAGGGCATCCCGGCACACACGAGGGCGTGCCGCCCTCGGCACTGGTGTCCGAAGCGGAATTCGCTCGCGTCGGCGTGGGACGCGTCTTTCCCTCCGCCCGGCACTCGGTGCGCCGCGCGGGGCTGGAAGACCACGCTCGACTGGTGGTGCTCAGCACCGACGGCGATTCGGTGACCAACTGGTTGCACACCGGAGAGGTACTGTCGGCCGTGCTGCTCGAATGCACCGCGGCCGGGTTGGCCACCTGCGCGCTGACCGACATCACCGAAATCCCCACGGGCCGCGAGCTTCTCAGCAGCCTCAGCCGCGGTGCGGGGACGCCGCAAGTGGTGATCCGTATCGGGGCCGCGCCCGACGACAGCGACATGATCCCGCCGACCCCGCGCAGACCGCTCACCGATATCTTCACCGTCGCTTCCCGCTGACGCGGTCTCGACGTCGAGCCGGACCCGCGCGACCTCGCGGACCGGCCGATCCGGATATGTCGGCAAGTTCAGCACTTGGCCCGCGGTGGCGCCACCGTCGAGCACGAACTCCGAGCCGGTCGAGTAGGTGGCCTCGGTGACCATCGCCCTCCTCCACCGCACCGAGGCGCGCCAGCGGCTGGTTCGCGACGACGGATTCGTCCATCGCCTCGATCATCGACGTATGGACCGGACCGGGCACCTGATGGCGGACTCTTCGGCCATGATCGGACATCCGTGCGTGCCCTGACCGAACGGTGTACCTTCGGCCCCGTCCCCAAGGGCAGTGCGGCCCTGGCTCGGGGCGGGTCCGGCCGCCAGACTGATGACGGTCCGGCTCGAGCGTCCGGTCCTCGTCGGTGTCGGCGGTTCCGCGGCACGCATGGGATGGAGGTGACCATGGCCTATCGCGTCACGGTGGCGCGCTCGACCCCGCGCACGGTCCTCGAGCTGCGCAGAACCGTCCGTGCCGACCACGCGGGCGAGGACATCGACACCGGCATGCGCGCGCTCTACGAGTTCGCCGCGAGCACCGGGCTGGTTTCGGCCGGGCCGCCCTCGACCACGTACCTCGCCGAGTTCGGCGCGGGCGCCTCGACCGAGGTCGACTTCACCCTGCCGGTGACGGCGGGCTTCGGCGTCGAGACCGGTGAAGTCTGCCTGCGCAGGGCAGAATCCCGGCTGATGGTTCAGACCACCCATCAGGGTGACTACCAGCGCATCGGCGCGGCATATCAAGCCATCGACGAGTGGCTGAGCGAATCGGAATATCAACCCATCGGACCACCGACCGAGGTCTATCTGATCGGCCCTGAGGAGACCGTCAGCGCCCGTGATCTGCTCACCGAGATCCGGATTCCGGTCGCGCTCGCGGAACTCGCCGTGCGCGTGGGCAACTCCTTCGAGCAGACGGTGGCTCAGGTGCGTGAGGTCTTGACCGCACAGGGATTCGATGTGCTCAGCGAGATCGATGTGCGGGCCGCGCTGCCGGCCGAAGGCGCCTCCTCGATGGAGGGCTACGTGATCCTCGGCGTCTGTGACCCGCACCTGGCTCGGCAAGCGCTCGAGGTCGACCGCGCCATCGGGTTGCTGCTGCCGTCCAATGTCGTCGTACGGGCCGAAGGGCACGCCACTCTCGTCGAGGCGCTCGATCCGGACCTGCTCGTCACCCGGTCCGGACAACCCGCCCTCGGACCGATCGCCGCCCAGATCCGCAGGGGTCTGTCGTCGGCGCTGCGGCTGCTCGCCGAGCGCTCCGCGGCACCGGCTTCCACGTCCACCGCGCCGCCGCACGACCCCCGGTCATGACGCTGTGTCCGTACCCGATGTTCGCCTACCCGCGAACGATTCACCGTCCGGCGTGCGTCGGCAGTGCCGGGCGCGGATGTCAAGGGACCTCGGTCACCGAAGCGAGGTCCAACTCCGGCTTCGGGTGGGGGCCGAGCCCGTAATCTGAGGACGAGTGCGCGAACAGAGAGGAGTCGAGCCATGGTCACGGTGTTCTTGGTCGACGACCACGAGATCGTCCGGCGGGGTGTCGGCGACCTCATCGACCTGCAATCGGATCTCGAGGTCGTGGGCGAGGCGAGCACCTGCGCGCAAGCTCTGGCTCGGATACCGTCGTTGCGCCCCGATGTCGCGGTGCTGGATGTGCTGCTGCCCGACGGCAACGGCATCGAACTGTGCCGCGAGCTCCTCTCGAACCACCCCGGCCTGCGCTGCCTGATCCTGACCTCGTTCACCGACGAACAGGCCATGCTCAACGCCATCCTCGCCGGCGCGAGCGGCTACGTCGTCAAGGACATCAAGAGCCTCGAGCTGATCGACGCGATCCGCGACATCGGGGCGGGAAAGTCATTGCTGGACAATCGGGCCGCGGCCGCGCTGATGGCCAAACTCCGCGCCGAAGCCGAGGCGAAGACCGGCCCGCTGGCCACTCTCACCGCTCAGGAACGCACCCTGCTCGCTCTGCTCGGCGAGGGGCTGACCAACCGGCAGATCGCAGGCCGGATGTTCCTCGCGGAGAAGACCGTCAAGAACTACGTCTCCCGGCTGCTGGCAAAACTCGGAGTCGAGCGGCGAACACAAGCCGCGGTCATCGCCTCCAAACTCACCGAATTGGACAACTAGCGGCAGGCTTGCCGCGCAGGCCGGGCAACCGCCGGTTCGGTCCCGCTGACAGTGCCCGCCCTCGGCCACGTCCCAGGCGATGATCGTGACCGCGCGAGGCGGCCGAGACGGTCGTGGAAGAATCACACCCGTGGAGTGGCAGTCGGGGGAATCCGGGGGTGCGGGTCGGACGCCGGTGGCCGAGACGCTGTCCCAGCTACGGCTCCATGAACTGCTGTCCCAGGTGCAAGATCGCATCGCCCAGATCATCGACGTGCGTGATCGGATGGATCGGCTGATCGAGGCGATGCTGGTCGTCACCGCCGGACTGGACCTCGACGACACGCTGCGTTCGATCGTGCACACCGCGATCGAGTTGGTCGACGCGCAGTACGGGGCCCTCGGCGTCCGCGAGGCCGACAAGACCAGCAACGAACTGGCCGAATTCGTCTACGAAGGCATCGATGACCGCACCCGGGTGCTCATCGGCGACCTGCCGCGCGGCCACGGTGTGCTCGGCCTGCTCATCCAGCAGCCCAAACCGATTCGTCTGGCGAACCTGTCCGATCACCCCAGCTCGGTCGGATTCCCCGCGCACCACCCCCCGATGAGCACCTTCCTCGGCGTGCCGGTGCAGGTGCGCGATGAGGTATTCGGCAACCTGTACCTCACCGAGAAGGCCGGTGGCCAGGAGTTCACCGAGGACGACGAAGTCGTCGTACAGGCGCTGGCCGCCGCGGCGGGCATCGCCATCGAGAACGCCCGCCTCTACGAGCAGTCCCGCATCCGCCAGCAGTGGCTCGAGGCCACCAAGGACGTCGCCACCGAGTTGCTCGCAGGCGGCGAACCGAACGAGGTGCTCGAACTCGTCACCCGGCGCGCGCTGGCGCTCACCGACTCGGCGTGCACGTTCGTCGCCCTCCCCGAGGACCCCGATATACCCCCCGACGAGGTCACCGAACTGGTGGTCTTCGCCGCAGCGGGCGCTGACGCCGAGATCGTCACCGGGCAGCGCCTCGGGGTCGAGGACACTCCGGCCGGGAAGGCCTTCCGCGTCGGCGAGACCGTCGCGGTCGACGAACTCCCCCACGATCTTCTCGCGGAGGCGCGGACCCACTTCGGGCCCGCGCTCGTCCTGCCGTTGCGCGCGGGGAACGCGGTGATCGGTGTGCTCACGACGCTGCGCCCTGCCGACGCGCCGCCCTTGGACACCGCCGCGCAAGCGATGATGGCCGCGATCGCCGATCAGGCGGCGTTGGCGTTGCAGCTGTCCGACACCCAGCGCCGGATGCGCGAGCTGGACGTGCTGTCCGACCGCGACCGCATCGCCCGCGGCCTGCACGACCACGTCATCCAACGCCTGTTCGCGGTCGGACTGTCGTTGCAGGGCACCATGCAACGAGCTCGCACGCCGGAGGTCAGATCCCGGCTGTCCGAGACCATCGATGACGTGCAGGCCATCGTGCAGGACATCCGGCATTCGATCTTCGATCTGCAGAGCAACAACGCCGCCGACTCCTCGAAATATCGAAAGCACTTGCACGGCATCATCGTCGACATGACCGCCGACAGCGGATTGCGTACGACCGTCCGGCTCGCAGGCCCGGTGAGTGTGCTGGCGCCGCCGCTGTCCGACGATGTCGAGGCCGTCCTGCGCGAAGCGGTGAGCAATGTGGTTCGCCACGCCAACGCCACCACGGTCTCGGTGGAACTCCGCGTCGGCGACGAGGTCACCATCGAGGTCAGCGATGACGGCGTCGGCGTTCCCGACGAGATCACCCGCCGGAGCGGCCTGGCCAACCTGGCCGTGCGCGCCGAACAGGCGGGCGGCAGCTGCCAGATCCGCAACCGGCCCACCGGTGGAGCCGTGCTGCGCTGGTCGGTCCCGCTGCCCTGACCCGCGCCCGCCACGACCACCCGAGCCCGCCACGACCGCGGCGGGCTGGCCCGGCGCGCTCGGCGGTGCTGTCTCAGCGTCGGCGGACCACCACCATCGGGCACTCGACCACGTGCAGCAGCGCGTTGTTCGTCGAGCCGAGCAGCATTCCGGCGAAACCGCCACGGCCGTGGCTGCCGACGACCACCAGCTGAGCATCGGCCGACGCCTCGAGCAGCGCGCGAACCGGCCGGTCCGACACCACGATCCGGCGCACCGTCACCTCGGGGTAGCGTTCGGCATAGCCTGCCAGCCGCTCGGCCAGCAACGCCCGCTCCGACTCCCGGATCGATTCCCACTCCGCGGTCGCGAAGTCGATGCTGCTGCTGTCGCTCCACGCGTGCAACGCCACCAGGTCGACCTTGCGGCGAGCGGCTTCGTCGAAGGCGTATTCCACGGCGGGCACGCTGTTCTCGCTGCCGTCGACGCCGACGAGGATCGGTTTGGTGACCGAGACGGCGTCGGTCGCGGCCCGATCGTGGATCACGGCCACCGGGCAGTGCGCGTGCCTGGTCACCGCGGTACTGACCGATCCGAGCAGGCCGCGCTGGAAAGCGCCGAGCCCGCGACTGCCGAGGACCAAGGTGCGCACGCTCTTCGACCGCTCGATGAGCGTGGGAATCGGCAGGTCGAAGGTGACCTCGGTGGTCACGGTCACCTCGGTTTCGCGCGCGGCTTCACGGACGATGCGCGCCGCTTCGGTCACGATGCGTTCGCCGTCGGTGCGCAGCCAATTCATCTCGGCCTCGGGAAGACTCATCGCCGGGCCGATGCCGCCGACCAACGCCACCGAGGTCAGCAGGTGCACCGGCGAGCCGTGTAGCACCGCGTCCACCGCGGCCCACGCCGCGGCTTCATAGGAGCTCGCCGAGCCGTCGACCGCGACGAGGATCAGCGTGCCGCCTCGAGCGGCGGGCAGGGAGTTGTCGGTCATACCGGTCCTTTCTCTCCACTGGCGAAAAACATTGTCTGTTCCGGTATTACGCTTCTGCCCCTCGGACCGCATCGGTGGTGATCAGGGTGTCCTCGACCGATCGCCGAGGAGTCGCAGGAAGCGGCGCGGCGCTGGTCGGCGCCCAACCGACCCGCAGGAACGCCTGCGGGTAGCCGGTGCCGTTGAGCACATCGAGACGAATCCCGTCACGCTGCTCGGCGACCTCGAGCGGCTCGGTGAGCAGACAGGTGGCCAGCCCGATGTTGGCCGCGGTCAGCAGCACCCCGCTGATCGCCTCCCCCGCCCGCAATCTCGACAGACGATCGTCGGCCGAGGTGGCGAACACCAGCAACTCGGCATGGTCGGGTTCCTGTGCGGGATCGGCCAACCCGGCGCGGGCGAACACGCGAGCGGGTAGTTCGTCACCCGGCCGCGGTAGCGGCGCACTGCGCGCGGGTACACCGTCGAGGCTGCCGTGGCGGCCGGACCACATCGCCAATTCGAACCGATAGGCGTCGTCACCGGCGTGCGACCGGCTCGCGGCGCGGGCCGCGGCGACCACGCGCTCCCGCTCCGGATCGCCGATCACGCGTACGGTCGCGCCGAGCGCCTCGGCGCGTTCGCTGAACAAACCGAGGTACCCCGGCGGTATCGGCCACGAGCTGTAGTGGCGACGATCGGTGTGCCGCAGCGGAATCGCCGTACTCAACGCGACCTCTTGGTTGGTGGGCCGACGCGCCACCAGCGTCACCGCCGCCAGGTGGTTCGGATCGTCCGGATTCGGCAGACGGTGGATGACCGGCGCCCAGCCCACCGCCGCCAATGCCACGGACAGATGATGCAGCGCCGCACCGCAACTGATCACGATGTCGCGCTGATCGGGATCCGTCGACGGCAGCGCCCGCCGCGGGTCCAGGTACAAGTGGACGCTGCGCTCACCGATCCGCCAACGCCACGGTTGCACGTTGTGCACCGAGGGCGCACGCCCAGCCAGCGCCAGCGCTGCCTTGACAGTGGTGTCGTCGGGCAATCCGCGGTCCATGATGTCCGTCCTTCGCTCGCATCTCCGCCACCACCGTCGCACCAGGACGCCTGCTCGGATAAGAGCAGGAGGACCCCACCGAGGGGGACTTCGGGCGCATACCTCGACTACCCTGTCGTCCCTCCGGGTCAACGGCGATCTCGTCTCCGACGCCGGAAACTCGTCGTCGTGCCGACCATCACAGCGGCGCGTCGCCGCACTCGCTGGGCCTTTGGACCCGCGCGAGAAGGACTTCCGGCCGCGGCGAGGCGAGGGCTCCAGTTCATAGCCTGAACTCGACATCGCAAGAAGATTTCGAGCTGCTCACCGAAAGCCTCGGCGGCTACGGCGACCGGTCGGCCAGGTTATCCCGCTCACATAATTGGTATCCAGAGTGCGAATTATCGTAGGTTCGAGGCATGCAGCTGACCCGGTTCACCGACCTCGGACTCCGCGTCGTCATGCGGTTGGCGGTGGCAGGCAACGGTGATCGTCCGGGAAGCCGCGAGATCGCCGAGGAACTGTCGGTGTCGTACGCCCACGCGACGAAAGTGATCACCCGACTGGGCGAGCTCGGCGTCGTGGACGCGCGCCGCGGGCGCGGCGGCGGGCTGGCCATCACCGAACTCGGGCGCACCGCCACCGTCGGATGGCTGGCGCGCCGCCTCGAGGGCGAAGACGAAGTGGTCGAATGCGACGGAGCCACTCCGTGCCCGCTGCGCTCGGGCTGCCGGTTGCGCTCGGCGCTGCGTCGCGCCCAGCACGCCTTCTACGCGTCCCTGGACACCCTCACCATCGACGACCTCATCCAAAATCCCACCGGCGCAGTGCTTCTCGCGCTGCCGCCGGTAGCCCGCGCGGGCACCCAAGTATCAACGATGATCGGAGAATGACATGCTCTCGGCCGCCTCGAAGGAGACCATCCGCGCCACCCTGCCCGCGGTCGGCGCCGCCATCGGCGACATCACGCCGCTGTTCTATCGCAAGATGTTCGCCGCGCACCCCGAACTCGAACGCGACCTGTTCAACCGAGGCAACCAGAAGCAGGGCGAGCAGCAGAAAGCGCTGGCCGGCGCCATCGCCGCGTTCGCGGCGCTGCAACTCGAACCCGATCCGGCTCGCGTCGATCTCATCCTGTCGCGGATCGCGCACAAGCACGCCTCGCTGGGAGTCGAGCCCGCCCAATACGCGATCGTGCACAAGCACCTGTTCGAAGCCATCGCCGAGGTCCTCGGCGACGCCGTCACCGCCGAAGTCGCGGCGGCATGGGACGAGGTGTACTGGCTGATGGCCGAGACGCTGATCTCGATGGAGGCCGGCCTCTACCGGTCCGCCGGTGTCGCGGTGGGCGATATCTGGCGGAAGGTGCGGGTGCGCGAGCGGCGCCACGAGTCCGCCGACACGGTCTCTTTCGTGCTCACTTCGGTCGACGGCACGCCCCTGCCGTCTTTCGCACCGGGACAGTATCTTTCGGTGGGCGTGCACCTCGAAGACGGCGCCCGCCAGATCCGCCAGTACAGCCTGTCCTCGGCCCCGTCGAGCGAAGACTGGCGCATCACCGTCAAACGCGTCGACGCCAAGACCCTGCCCGACGGCTCGCAGGCCCCGGCCGGGGAAGTGTCGAACTTCCTGTACCGCAACGTCTTCGAAGACGACGTGCTGGAAGTGACCACCCCCTTCGGCGATCTGGTGCTCCAGGACGACGACGCGCCGCTGCTGCTGATCTCCGCGGGCATCGGATGCACACCGATGATGGGCATGCTCAGCCACCTCGCCGGCACCGCCGACCCCCGCCCGATCTCGGTGCTGCACGCCGACCGCTCGCCGAGCAACCACGCCCACCGGGCGGAATTGGCCGAACTCGTCGAACGCCTCCCGTACGCGGTCATGCACCGCTGGTACGAGGACCTCGGCGCACGCCGCCCCGAAGACCGGCTGCGCGAAGGCCGCGCCGATCTGGGCGAGATCACCATCGCCGACGGGACCCGCGCCTACCTGTGCGGCCCACTGCCTTTCATGCTCGGCATGCGGGAGGCGCTCCTGGGAAAGGGTGTGGCCGCCGAGAACATCCACTACGAGGTCTTCGGCCCCGACAGCTGGGCGGCCGCCCCGGCCTGACCAGCGACTCGAGGTAGCCCGCACCAGCCCTGCCCCGTCCGACACTGGGACGTCGCCTGTCACTGCTCGCCCAGCGGCATTGATCGGGGTCGTCCCGGTGTCGGCTCGCGGTGGAGGGACCGGACAGTGAATCTCGCGAAAAGCGGTCCGTTACCGCTGGGTTCACCCCTGCGGCTCGGCGCGTACGTGCGATCGCACCCCTTGCAGACCGAACAGGATGAGCAGCTCGACCGCGCCGCCGTCGGCGCTGCCCAGCCAGTGCGGCAGGGAGGTGTCGAATTCGGCTGCCTCACCGGGTGGCAACGTGAGGTCGCGCTCGCCGAGCACGAGCCGCAGGTGACCGCTGAGCACGTACAGCCATTCGAAGCCTTCGTGAGTCTGCGGTGTCGGTTCCAGCGGTTCCGGCCGGGCGGGGATGATCATTTTGAACGCGTGCACCCCGCCCGGCCGCCGGGACAGCGGCACGAAGATCATCCCGAACCGCCTGATCGGTTTCAGGTGTATCCGGGGATCGCCGGTGCGCGGGGCGCCGACGAGGTCGTCCAGCGGAACGTCGTAGGTACGAGCCAGCGGCAGCAGTAGTTCGAGGGTCGCCCGGCGCTGGCCGCTCTCCAGCCGGGACAGGGTGCTCTCCGATACGCCGGTCGTCGTCGCGAGGTCGGCGAGGGTGATGCCGCGGTCGCGCCGCAGTGCACGCAACCGCGGCCCCACCGCGTCGAGCACGTCGTTCATTTCGCGATCCATGAGGCCCATCTTGCCGGAACCGCAAGATTGCGTGCCAGTTCGCGGTGCGACTGGTGGGTACCCGCAGGCGTCCGGTCGTGACGGCTGAGAGTTCACGCTTGGATGCCAGTGTGCTGAGCTGCGGTTTTCCTACTTATGTCAGTAGGCTTTTCCGACGAAATGTCAGTATCCGATGCCCGCCGGGTTCTGGTCCTGGCCTGGAGAAATGGCGGTTGGGAGAACCTGCTGGAAGTCGCTCGTCAGACCTTTTCCTGGGCCACGGTTGTCGAAGAGCGCCCGGCAGTAGGTGTCACCTGTAGCGCTTGGTGGTGGCGGGCATGTAGAGGTAGGAGTTCACGGCGCCCACACCCGAGTCCAGGGCATCGGAGTGATGGCCGTACCGGCCCACCTACGACACCGACAGCGCCGCGGTGCACTTCCGATCTGACGCATGACGTTGCCGAAACAGTTCCGGTAGAGCCAAATCAGGCGAACGGCCACCGCGTCAGGCGGTCCGCCGCGCGGGACTCGTAGGGTCGCGCGCCGAGCACCCGCGCCCGGTGTCGCGCGGCGACCACCTCGTCGCGCGCGCCAGGGAGTCCGAGAATGCCGCGTGCGGTACCGCGGTAAAGCCCGGACGGTCCGAGACACACCAGCCCCGGCCATTGCACGAGCAACGTCTCGCCCCACCCCTGGGTGAAGGGTTCGAGTTCGCCGGTGAGCTCGACCACCCGGTCGCGCTGCCGCGGCGCACGCTGACCGACCGCGAGCAGCGCCTCGACCAGCAGTGGCACACGCACGGCAAGGCGCGGGCCGTGCAACCTCCCCGGCAGGGCGATGACCGACTCGATCGACGACAGCGCGCGCTCGTGGTCACCGATCTCCGCCGCGGCCATCGCGACCACGAGCGCGAAGTCCTCGTCGAAGTCCTGCGCCATACGGTCCACCTCGGCGAGTACCTCGCCGAGACGTCCGCGATGCCACAGCTCGATCGAATTGCTGGTCAGCGCCGAGGCCTCGGCGAGCCGCCGGGCGTGATCGTCGACCGCGCCGAGATCGTCGGCGAAGCGGGTCATCAGCGCCTGCGACTGCCCATAGTCGCCGCGCAGCACGGCGAGCATCACCTGCCACCACAGCTGGGTGGCCGCGAGGTCGATGTCGCCTGCGGAGGCGAGCCGGGCGAACTCGGCCGAGAGCCTGCGCACCAGCCGCATATCGCCCGCCTCGAGGGCGCAGACGCGGCGCAGATGGACCGCCGTCGCCCGCGCCGTGCGGTCGTGGCCCGCGAGTTCCTCCAGTTCCTCGGCGATTTTGCGCCGATCGGCGACGGTGGCCGGCCCCCAGGTGCACAGGAACTCGGCCAGCAGTACCTGCGGCCACGATCGGCTGCCGGGTGCGCTGCGCGCCCGCGCCTCGGCGAGAGCATCGAAATCCCCTGGTAGACCATGGATTGCGCGGTCCGCGGCCTCGATCGCTTCCGCCTCGGCGACCAGCTCGGCGTCGAGATCGAGGCGATGCGCCAGTGCCTGCGCCCGCAGCACCGACGAGCCCGCCTGCACCACACCGTATCCGGAGAAGTAACCGGCTACGCCACGCGGCGCCGCCAGCAGCGCGGTCCGCGCCAGACCGGACCAGTCGCGGCGTTCAGCGCAGCGCCGACCGGCCCGGTCGAAACACGCGGCGGCCGCGTCGTAGTGACCGAGGCGGTGATGCGCCTGTCCCGCAAGCCAATCCAGCTCGATCAGCAACTCCACGTCGCCGGGATCCGCGTGCCGGACCCCGCGCGCGGCGAGGTCGGCGCACTCGGTGGGCGCGTCCCGCCACAGCGCGTCCCGCGCCGCCGCCGAACAGGCCTGCGCGGCAGCGGAATCCAGCGAATCGAGTGCGGCAGCGCTGCGATGCCGCGCCTGCGCCGCCAGCGCATCCGGTCGCAGGTCGGCCAGCGCGTCCGCGATCCGCTTGTGCAACAACGCCGTCCGCACTTCACCGATCGCGGCGAGTACGGCATCGCGCACGAGTTCGTGTTCGAAGGCGACGGTGCCGTCCTCGAGCGAGACGACCCGTGCGGCGACGAGTTCACCGATCCGATCGTCGAACCGTGGCGCGCCGTCGGCCGCGGCGGCCAGTCCGATCGACGCGGGCGCCCCGATCACGGCCAGCACCTCGGCGAGCGCTCGCGCCGAGGGCGAGACCGCGGCCAGCTTCGCTGTCGTGATCTCGCGGGCGGAACCCCTGACGTCCAAGGGACGGCCCGTCCGGACGAGATCGCACAGTTGTGCCGCGACGAACGGGCTGCCCGCGCTGAACTCGATGATCCGGGCGCGCACCTCGGAACCGACCGCACCGAGATCGGCACGCACCAGCTCGTCCACCGCCGCATCGGACAGCGGCGACAAATCGACCGCGACATGGGTGCCTGCGGACTGGAGCAATCGCACCGCGGCGCCCACCTCGGCCGGGAGCGGCTCGGGGCGAACCGTGAGAAACAGCAGGACAGGATGGGCACGCAGCACCCGCATGGCCGCCGCGATCGTCCGAACCGAATCGGGATCGGCCCACTGCACGTCATCGATGACCGCGACGATTCGTCCGGTCTCCCGCGCCACGTCGGCGAACAGCGCGGCGAGCGCACGCGGTGTCGGGATGTCGGGCACGGTGCGCCCGGCCAGCGCGGCCTGATCCAGCCACGGCGTCAGCGTCGCCAACGCCGAGGCGCCTGCCCCGCTGATTCCCGCGGTGAAGAAGGCCGTGGCGTCGTGGCGTCGTACGGCGTCCTCGACGACTGCCGTCTTGCCGATGCCGGATGCGCCGCGCACCGTCACGACGGTCAGTCCCCGCCGCGACCGGTTCCAGGCGCGGTCCACGACAGCGGCGACGTCGTCGCGTCCGACGAGGGCCGACCGTCCCGCGGCCTGTGTCGCCGCCGGCTGTGCCGGATTGCGGATCTCGTTCTCGACCCGGAGGGTGTCGAGCGCGGGATCGAGCCCGAAATCTTCCCGCAGCGAGCGCCGCAATCGAACGAGAACGTCGAGTGCCTCCGAGGTTCGTCCACAGTCGCGCAGGGCCAGCGCCAGCAGCCGTGCTGTGCCTTCGCGCTGCGGATGTCGCTCGCATTCGTCGGTGAGCAGTGTGACCGCGTGCCGTGCGCGGCCGAGCACGATCAATCCCTCTGCGCACATCTCGACGAGTTCCGATCGCAACTCGGCCAGACGCGCGCGTTCGGGAGCGAGTTCGACGATGTCGTCGACGTCGGAGAGCGCATCGCCGCGCCACAGGCACAAGGCGCGTTCGAGCAGATCGACGGTTCGTCCGACGTCACCGTCGGCGTGTGCGGCGCGGGCGTCCCTGGACAGCACGTCGAGCAGGTCGAGGTCGGTGCCGGATCCGCCGCACCGCAGCACGTAGCCGTTCGGGCCGGTTTCGATCCGGAATTCGGGGAGTGGCCGCAGCGTCCGGCGCAACCGTGACACGTAGCCCTGCAGCGTGACAAGGGCGCTCTCCGGCGGGCTGCCCCGCCAGAGCAATTCGCACAGATAGGGTGCGCTGCGGGCGGTGCGCTCGGCCGCGAGGATGACCAACAGCTCGGCGTGTTTGCGCGCCGGGATGGTGAGACGGGCGCCGTCCGGGCCGCGCACTTCCAGCTGACCGAGCACCGAGATGGCCGGTCGGTCGTCATCGGACCTGCTGCGCACCAGCGTCACACCAGCGCCCTCGTCGACCCTTGGCTCATGACACACACGCAAGCACTCCTACCAACCCCGGCCACCGGCGAGAATCGGACCATCGGCCCCTCCCGCGAGACTGTACTGCGGATGTGCGGTGCCGCACTGAGCATCGCAGGCCCCCTGTGCATCGCGGGCGGCACACTGCATCCGATCGTCGCGGGCAAGAGCCACTCGGCCGAGGCGCTCACCAGCCCCGGCGCGCCGACCGCGCAGATCCTGCTCGGCATAGGAACCATCCTGCTGATCCTCGGCCTGCCGGGGATGTACGCGTGGATGCGGCCGAGACTCGGCACGGCCGGATTCGTCGGCACGGTCTGCTACCTGATCGCCAACGTCGTCACCGCGACCGGTCATCTCACCGTCGAGCTGTTCGTCGCCTACCCGTTCGCGTCCGACCCCGGCACCGCGCACCTGATCGCCGACAACGACAACATGATCGGCACGACCGCGTTCGCATTGTTCAACATCATCGGCGCTCTCACCCTGCTCGTCGGGCTGGGTCTGCTCGGCGCGAGCATGCTGCGCAACAACACGGTGCCCCGCTGGATCGCGGTGCTCACCCTGCTCGCCGGGCTCGGCTTCTTCCTCCCGATTCCCGCCACCCAAGGCCTGACCGGATTCCTCTACGAGGCGCCGCGCGGCATCGTCGTCGCCGCCATCGGCGTCCTGATGCTGCGTCAGCCGCGCGGATTACGACGCTGGGTGGAGGATACGGCCAGGTAGCGGAGAACGGGCGATCATCCCGCCGCGCGGCGCCATCGCCTCACAACCCCGACCCAACCGCTGATCGATATCCGCGCCCCGCACCCAGTACAAGGCGGGGCCCCGGCGGCATCGTGGTATCACCGCTCCCGTGCGACACCTCCCGGCTGTCGACCGAGGCCGAAAAGTTCGCGGTTCGAGCGGTTTTCATGCTGGTCGAGGCCGATCACGCCGGTATGCGAGAGCTCTCGCCGACCAGGCCGCGGCCGGCGCGTGCGCCCCGACACAGCGCCTTCCCGCTCGCGGAGGCCGCCAAGGCACACGCTCTCGGCGACACCGGCCGCACCGTCGGCAAACTCGTCCGCACCGTGCCCTGACTGCCGATGCCACCGATAGCCGACCAGACGAAGACCGATACCTGAGGCGCAGGCGGTCTACATCAATAGGAGGAGACCTCGGCTTTCGACCTTCCTGTGGCAGTTCGAGCAAACGCGCGCCACCACAAGGATCATTCCTTGGCGGGAATCGCCAGGTGTTCATGCGCCGATCAGAATCGAGCACCATGAGCGATCGATTCGACGCCAATGCACTGGCGAATTCACTTGCCTACCAAATGGAACCGATGCGCGGAGTGGACGGACTGACCACACGGACGCGAGAGATTCCGCGACCCGGCCCGAACCAGGTCGTGGTGCGGGTGCGCGCCGCCTCGATCGACCGCCGCGACCTCATGCTCATGGCAGGCACGTATCCGGTGCCTGCCGAGCCGGGGGTGGTGCCGTTGGTCTCCGGTGCGGGCGAGGTCGTCGCGCTGGGAGACGGGGTGACTCGGGCCGCGTTGGGAGACCGGGTCACCAGCACCTACTTCCTGGGCTGGATCGACGGCCCACAGACACAGGCGCTGTCGTGGCGGCAGTACGGCGCCAACCACGATGGCTGGCTGGCCGAACACATAGTGCTGGAGGAAGATTCGGTAGTCCACGTGCCAGCGCATCTGACCGACGCCGAGGCCGCCACGCTTACCTGTGCCGGGTTGGTGGCCTGGGCAGGGCTTACCAAGCCGGTGGCGGTCGGCGCCGGGCAGACAGTCCTGACCGTCGGTTCCGGAGTGGTCGGACTGTTCGCCGTGCAGCACGCCAAAATGCTGGGGGCGCGAGTCGTGTCGATCACCTCTTCGGCCGACAAGGCGGAGCGGCTGCGCAAGCTCGGCGCCGACGAGGTCGTGAACCGCACCCGCACCCCGGACTGGGAACAGGCGGTGCTCGACCTCACCGACGGTCTGGGCGCAGACCACGTGATCGACGCGGTCGGCCCGCTCACCCTGCCGAAATCCATTGCCGCCGCGGCCTACAACGCACAAGTCACGCTCATCGGCGCATTCCCCGGCCCGCCCGGGCAACCCTCGGCCGATCCGCTGGGCGGCAAGTACCTGGCGATCCGGCGGGTCGCGGTCGGCAGCCGCACCGACTTCGAGGCGATGAATCGGGCGATCGCCGAGCACGGTGCGCGGCCGGTGATCGATCAGGTCTTCCCGTTCGACCGAGCCGTCGACGCCTTCCGCCACTTCACCGGGGGCGACCCCTTCGGCAAAGTCGTCATCACCATGCCGTGAGCTGCGTCGACCCCGGCCTGGACGCGTCGCAGCAACCGGACTGATCACAACACGCGCGTGCGAGCCACGCTTGCCCTCCGGTCTTGTCCACGCCAACCAGAACGGCTGCGCCGCAATACCGTACGCCGCTCGATGGACGCCTTGACCGCGGCGCCGAACACGCCATCCTCCCCGACGGCGCCACCGGACCAAGCCGGACGAACGCGCCGAAACCCGCGGCGGGAGTGCTATCGCGGTCAGTCGGTCAGGAGGGTGTCCAGTTCGTCGGCGAACAGGAGGGCGGGGTCGAACTCCATTCCGGTGAAGTGTCCGGCGAGTTCGAGGGAGAGGACGCCGTGGATTCGGGTCCAGAACGACAAGGCGCGGTGGAGGGTCGTGCCTGGCACGGATTTGTCGGGGGCCCATCGGCGATGGTGTTCGAGGTGGGTGTCGAACGGTTTCGCCTCGTCGTCCAGAGGCAGCGCAGAGAATGCCTCGATCAGCATCGTCATCGTCTCGTTCGAGATCGCGGTGGTGTCATCGGGTGCGCGATAGCCGGGGACCGGCGTGCCGTAGATGAGGAAGTACCGCTGGGGGTCGGCCAAGGCCCATTCCCGTAGGGCGTAGGCCATTCCGCTCACGTCGGCGCCGGAGTCTCGTGCTGCGCGGAGCGTATCGGCCAGGCTCCGGTAGGCGTCGCGAATGAGTTCGGTGATCAACTCATCGCGGCCTGCGAAGTACCGGTACAAGGCGGGTCCGCTCATGCCGACCTGCTTGGCGATCGCGTTGAGCGACAGCGCGGACGCGCCCGCCGTGGCGATCTGCTCCCAGGCGCACTGCTTGATCTCCGCACGCATCTGCGCGCGATAGCGCTCCCGCGGGCTCCGCACCCCGGCATCCGTCATGGGCTGCCCCTTCCCACTGTGCACCGACAACGTTGGTTAGAGGTTATCACTTTTCCTCTTGCCTATCACTGCGAGCTGTTATAAGTTCTAACCAACGCAACAGCCAGTAACTCGAAGCGTTTCACCGGCCACGAACAAGGAGCAGAACCATGACCGACACCCGCCGCCGCAGCCAGGCCACCCTGCTCGGGATCGCTGTGACCGCCGCGATCGTCGGCGCTACCGCCACGCCGGCCTCCGCCGACGGCTCGTCGGCGGACTCGATCCCGCTGACCTGCGCGGGGCACGGCATCGACCCCGCCGCCCCGATCCACTACCGCACCGAGACTCTGATCAAGGCACCCCTGGACACCATCTGGAACCTCCAGACCGACGTGGAACGCTGGCCGAGCTGGCAGCAGCCCGTCACCAGCAACAAGCGCCTGGATTCCGGCCCACTGCAACCCGGTTCGCAGTTCCGGTGGACCACCCCTGTCCCCGCCACCGCCACGACTCCCGCGACCACGCTCACGATCACCTCGACGGTCCAGCAAATACAGCCGCAGCAGTGCATCCGCTGGAGCGGCCCAGCGATCGGCGACGGGATCGGCATCGACAACGGCATCCACGTCTGGACCTTCACCCCGGTGGACGGCGGCGTCCTCGTGCGCACCGAGGAGAACTGGAACGGAGCCCAGGTCGAAGCCGACGTACCGACCTCCACTCACTTCCTCGGCGCCGGCCTCGAAGCGTGGCTGGCCGACCTGCGAACCGCTGCCGAACGTCGGTGAACACCTTGTCCGCCAATACATCTCGGTATGGACGCAGCGGCGGCACCCGGCGCACACCTGTTGGGTTCTGGCCGCTGTCCTCGATGCGCGCCGCTCAGGCTGCAACGAATCCAACCTTCGGCAAGCGAATCGGGAACCTACCGGACGAAACTCGTTCGGAGTGACAGCAACTCGGCGATCGGCCCTGGCGGAGTTCTCATGTCCGCCCGGGCCGATCGGGGGAGAAAGCCCTGCTGCGTCGATCCCGCTCGCCGAGGGATGCCGGAAAGCGGTGGTATCGAGCGAATCCGACGCGGTAGCCGGGCTCACACCGCCGTGAAGCTACCGAGCCCCGAGGACAGATTGATGGCGAAACCGCCCGCGGTCGCGACTGCGACGATCTCGCCCGCTCCGGTGAACACCGGCACCGGCGCCGGGGCGCAATCGCAGGGCCGCGGCGCGGTGTCCCGGTCCGCCACGTCGACCACTCCGGACGCTCCCGTCGTCACGTTCGACCACCAGATCCTGGCGTGGGACTCGAGCGGTCCGCCACCGCCGAAGGGGCTGGGGTTGGCGACGCCGAAGGTGGTGACGCCGGGTTGTTCACCGACGGTCGCCGTCAAGAAGACATTGAATTGCGATGGAACGCCCCATGTTTGGGCTATCTTCATGAGCGGGAGCTGGAACGTGGTCGTCTCCGAGGCCCGAGCGACGGTGTGCTGCCCCAGCACCAACGCACCGACCACCGCACCGATGACACCCAGCTCGGCGCCCACGCAGGCAGCCCGGCGAACCACGTTGTTCGTCACCAACCCTCCTCACAGTCGACTCCGGCCCGCATCCATGCCTGCAACACCATGGCGATCGATGACGAGATCGCCGGATCGGCGTTGCCGACCGTCGCATTCACGGTGGTCCCTGCGCATTCGGCAACCCGCCCGTGAACGAGCACCTCGCCAAGTAAACAGCCCGAGGTGCGATATTCACGGCATCGACCCGCCCAGACTTGCGGCTTGCCGGTCGAGCGGTGCGGCAGCTCAGGAGAAGAACGGCCTTGCCCACTCGGTGAACCGCTCCCCCAGCTCCGCCTGCGCCGCCGCGAGAACGGCCGCGGGGTCCTCCGCCACCGGCAGGCCGAAGTTCTCGTCGAGCCACGCCACGAACTCGTCGTGCCCGTCGCTGTACTCCTCGTCCTCGTCGCGATAGAAGTACACCTCCTCCCCATCGACTCGGATCTCCGAGTCGAAGCCGAGAAGCTGAAACAACTCCCGCACGTGGCGGGCGACGACGTACTCCCCGCCTTCGTCTCCGAAGACGACCACGGGCAGCGTGGCCGGATCGGCCCGGTCGTCGAGACGCCACAGCGCGTAGAACGAACCGGAGCCGTTGGCCTGCGCGAAGGGAATCAGCCGGTCGGTGAACGCCGGATCCTTCGACCAGCCCGCCACCAGGCCCGAGATGTCCCCGAAGTCCGTCAGGCCGAACCCGTCGGCGTAATACTCGTAGCCGAGCCTCTCCTGCAACTGCATCAGCAGGTTGAGCTCCTCGACAGGCGAATACGGGCTGTTCAATGCGTCTCCCAGCGAGCATGGTGGGCAGTCTCGTTGCGGCCGCCCGGATTTCGAGATCTTAAACGCCTTCGCCCAGCCGGTTCCGTTCCCCATCCCGCGCCGCGCGAACAATGGAGGCGGAGACACATGGCCGGTCGGCATCGTGCAATGAGCAAGTGCGGCCCGCTTCGTTCCGAGTTCCGCCGTGTCGAATCCGGTCAGCGAACAAACGCCGTCCCTGAATCCGTCCGGCAGCCGATCCCGCGTGCACTGGATCCGTCACACTGCCGTTCACGGGGAGGTTCGCGACCTGCCGCAAAGCCGAGTAGTGGACTACCCGCGACATCCGTATTCGTCTCGGTCAGGCTCGGATATCGCAGACCACACGTCTCGGCTTTCTGGAGATATCCGTGTGCGCACAGGCCGCGAGGCACGCGGCCGCCTCGACCTGGGTCGACAGGGAAGTCGCGACGGCACCGATGCGGAGTCCGTTCGCACCGGCCACGGCCCCCGGAAGGGACGGATCGAGCCGGACGCCGAGAACGACACGAGGAGGTCGGCGGTGCACCCCGACAATCAGCGATCCGAGCTTCGCACCCGGCTCTGGAACGACGCACCGGAAAGCCCCGACAGCCGCACCACCACCGTCGAGAGCGCGGTGCTCGAACAGTACCGGCTCTGCGTGGAGATGGCCGACCGGGTGAGCGCCCGGCGCGGGCTGGCGAACTCCTTCTTCCTGACGCTCAACACCGGCATCTTCACCTTCGTGGCCGCCTTCGGGAAGGCGCCGCCGCAGGACAAGGTGTGGTGGCTCGCGATCCCCCTGGCCGCGGTCCTCGGCCAGTGTTTCGCCTGGTTCTACCTCGTCCGCAGCTACCGGCTCCTCAACTGTGCCAAGTACCAGGTCGTCGGCGCCCTGGAGGAACGACTCCCCGCCTCACCCTTCTGGCGTGCCGAATGGTGGGCCCTCGGTGAAGGGAAGGACCGATCACGGTACTGGCCTCTCTCGCACATCGAGGAGTGGATTCCGCTCCTCTTCGCGATCGCCTACACCTCAGGGTTCCTCGCCGTCGTTCTCTCCTGAATCCGCGTTCGTCCGAGCCGTATTCGCCAGAGCCGCCACCCCCGAGAGCCCGGACGATCTCGACGCCTTCAGACCAGCGCAGCCCGGGTCTGCGCGTACGCGATGACATTCGCTTCGTAGTCCGCCGCGTCATGCTCCGGCGAAGACAGTCGGAGTCGATGTATCGCGTCGTCGAGTTCCGGCCCCGGCCCACGGTCGGCCAGCAGAACGACGATCGCCTCCCACTCCCCGGTCCCCTTGTCCGGTCGAGCCAGTAGCTCATCGAGGTACCGATCGGGCTCTACCAGCTGCAATGCGCGGCGCGCGTACGCATGCACGCGGCGGGGCAACTCGGCGCGAATGGCATCGATATCGGCTTGCAGCACGTGCTGACCCGGTTGCTCTGGGTCGAGCTGCACCGACCACAGCGCGGTCAGCTCGTCCGGTAAGCGATGAGTGGTGATCAGGTCCGGGCCGCCAGCCTTCTCCAGCGGCGTGGGCGGCAGACCCAGCCGAGCGTTGCGCCAATTGCAGAACCCCCACCAAGCCGTAGGCGTGGCGTTCAGCTCCAACCCGAATCCGAGAACTTGCTGACCATCCGTCCACGTGCGCGTCACCCGGGTGCGGCCCACGGAGGCGACACCCTCCGGTTCGACCCGCACCCACACCGGATCCGAACCGTGAAACCCATACGGCTGTAGCAACTTTCCTGTCTCACGCAGCACACGACGCAGCGCCGAATCGGGACTGACCATCCCCGCAGACTATCGATGCGCCCCGACAGAGCAGGCCGAGGCCAGGGGCGGCGATCGCGAACCTTCGGAGCTAGGTTGCTAGCAAGCTAGTGTGCTAGCATCGCTCTCGTGGGCGACGAGGATGTGAAGCAGTTCAACGTCTATCTGCCGATCGGGCTGATCAAGCGGGTCAAGTTGCAGGCGATCGAGTCGGGAATGTCGTTGTCGGCGCTTGTTGCCGCCGCGCTGCGCGCATACCTCGACGACACCCATTCGCAATCACCGTCAGGAGAGGATCAGCAATGAGGACCGAGGGCATCGATGCCGTGTTCCTGGAGACCCACAATTGGGGCAAGCAGGCCAGGTTCCTGCAGGAGCTGGGATTCGAGGTCGAGTTCGAGACCGGCCACAATTCGGGTCAGTTTCGCAACGGTGACGGTCCCTCCGTCTTCGTGGCCGAGGTCCCGCCGACCCAGGATCCGCGGACACTGCTGGTCCTGAAGGTCGCCGACACCCAGCACCGCCCCGGCGGCGATGTCGAGATCGTCACCGAATTCGAGCAGACCCACTACGGGACCCAGGAGATGACGGTCCGCGATCCCGACGGGCGGCAGTGGAATCTGCAGGCGCCGGGCAAGGAGTGAGCGCGATGCCGAACGAGCTGACGATCGCCCCGGACAACACCGCGATCCGAGTCGCGCTGTGGCGGGCCCTGCATGTGCAAATCGACGCCGCCCCTTATGTTTTCGAAGACGAGATCGGGCTGCGGATCGCGCAGCCCGATGCGGGCTGGCAGCACCGCCCCGACATGGATCCGCAGACCACGAGCCCGATGCGGGCGGGCATGGTGTCCCGCGCTCGCTTCGTCGAGGATCTCCTCGCCGAACAGATCGATCGCGGCGTCGATCAGTACGTTCTGCTCGGCGCCGGGCTGGACACCTTCGCCCAGCGCAGGCCAGAGCTGCTCCCGCGGTTGACGGTGTTCGAGGTCGATCAGCCCGGCCCGCAGGCATGGAAGCGGCAACGCCTCACCGAGCTCGGGTTCGCTCTCCCGGACCAGTTGCGGCTGGTGCCAGTCGATTTCGAGGTGGACTCGTGGTGGGAGCGTCTGATCGCCGCCGGGTTCGACCCGAGCAAGCCCGCGGTCGTGGCTTCCACCGGCGTCTCCATGTATCTCACCAGGGAGGCGAATATCGCCACCCTGCGCCAGATTTCGACGCTCGCGCCGGGCTCCGCACTGGCCACGACGTTCATGCTGCCGTTGGAACTCGTCGGCTCCGGCGAACAGCAGATGCGCCGGTTCGCCGAACAAGGCGCTCGTGCATCGGGCACTCCATTCCTCAGCTTCTTCCGCCCCGACGAGATCGTCTCGCTCGCCGAGGAAGCGGGTTTCGCTGCTGCCCAGCACATTTCGTCCGAAGAGCTGACGCGCCGCTACTTCGCCGACCGCACCGACGGTCTGCGGCCCGCGGAATCGGAGCAGATCCTGGTCGCAACCTGCTGATGTTCCAGAGCTCCGCGCGATCCCGTGGGGAGCGTGTCCGGACAGGGCCGCTTCGCCGCTGAGCGCTGCCGCCGTCGAGGACAACGCCCCCGACTGCGGCAGCGCCGAGCGTCGGCCGGTGCGCGCTCGCTGCTATCGAAATAGGCGGCAGCAACGGTCCGCGATCACCCGGCGGGGGCGTCACCGCAGATCCGTCGCTGCACTCGGCCGAGCGGGCCCCGCGAATCCATCTCGCCAACCCCATCCGCCGTGGAACGACAATGCCAGGGCTCGAATCGCGAGGAGACGCAGCGGAGGGGCCGCTTCTCGACGGAGCAGCGCCGCGACGTGCGGATATCGGCGGAGGAAGCGCCAAGCGGGAAATGCTTGACTCGTTCAAGAAACCGGACGAGACTTCCGTGCGTGCCCACGGCCACGGAATTCCAGCAAATGCTGCGGGAAGTTTCGCTGCGCGTGACCGCTCCGCGTGTCGCGGTGCTGAGCGCGGTGCACGATCGTCCGCACGCCGACACGGATTCGATCATCCGAGCCGTGCGATCCCGCCTGTCGGCGGTGTCCCACCAGGCGGTGTACGACTCGTTGCGCGTGCTCACCGCGGCAGGCCTGATCCGTTGTATTCAGCCGTCCGGCTCGGTGGCCCGTTACGAGTCGCGAGTCGGCGACAATCACCACCACGTCGTATGCCGGGCCTGCGGGTTGATCGCCGACGTCGATTGCTCGGTCGGCGAGTCCCCGTGTCTGACCGCGTCCGACGACCGCGGCTTCTCGATCGACGAAGCCGAGGTCATCTATTGGGGCATGTGCCCCGACTGTGCGGCATCACCACGTCGCTGATCGCAGCCCGCACCACACATCAGGAAGGAATGTCGTGACATCCGATAGCCGTCCACCCACTCCTGACGCCGAAACTCGCAGCGCGAGCGAGAGCGAGAACCCGGCGATCACATCCCCCACTCCCACCGGCCATCGCCCCCGCACCAACGAAGACTGGTGGCCGGAGCAGATCGATGTCTCGGTGCTGCACGCCCACTCGTCCAAAGCCAACCCGCTCGGCGAGGATTTCGACTACGCCACGGAGTTCGAGAAACTCGACGTCGAAGCCCTGAAGGCCGACGTCGCGGCAGTCATGACCGATTCGCAGGACTGGTGGCCCGCCGATTACGGCAACTACGGTGGCCTGTTCATCAGGATGAGCTGGCACGCGGCGGGCACTTACCGGATCGCCGACGGACGCGGCGGCGGCGGTCAGGGCGCGCAGCGCTTCGCGCCGCTGAACAGCTGGCCGGACAACGCCAGCCTGGACAAGGCGCGCAGGCTGCTGTGGCCGGTCAAGCAGAAGTACGGCACCAAGATCTCGTGGGCCGACCTGCTGGTGTTCGCGGGCAACGTGGCCCTCGATTCGATGGGATTCAAGACCTTCGGCTTCGGCTTCGGCCGACCCGATATCTGGGAGCCGGAGGAGATCTACTGGGGCCCGGAGGACACCTGGCTCGGCGACGAGCGCTACAGCGGTGACCGTGACCTGGCATCACCGTTCGGCGCCGTCCAGATGGGCCTGATCTACGTCAATCCGGAAGGGCCCAACGGCAAGCCCGACCCGGTGGCCGCCGCGCGCGACATCCGAGAGACGTTCCGTCGCATGGCAATGAACGACGAGGAAACCGCAGCGCTGATCGTCGGCGGCCATACTTTCGGCAAGACCCACGGCGCAGGCGACCCCGACCTCGTCGGCGCGGAACCCGAAGCCGCCCCGATCGAGCAGCAGGGCCTCGGCTGGAAGAGCGCCTACGGCACCGGCAAAGGCAAAGACGCCATCACCAGCGGCCTGGAGGTCGTCTGGACAGCCGCCCCGACCCAATGGGACAACGGCTTCCTGAAGAACCTCTACGGCTACGAATGGGAGCTCACCAAGAGCCCGGCCGGGGCGTGGCAGTACAAGGCGAAGGACGGCGCGGGCGCGGGAACGATCCCGGATCCGTTCGGCGGACCCGCGCGGACCCCCACCATGCTGACCACGGACCTGTCGCTGCGGGAAGACCCGGTCTACCGGGAGATCACCCGCCGCTGGCTGGATCACCCCGAGGAACTCGCCGAGGCGTTCGCCAAGGCATGGTACAAGCTGCTGCACCGCGACATGGGACCGATCAGCCGCTATCTCGGGCCGTGGGTTGCCGAACCGCAGCTGTGGCAGGACCCGGTGCCCGCCGTCGACCACGAGCTGATCGACGAGCAGGACATCGCGGCGCTGAAGGGCAAGGTGCTCGAGTCCGGCCTGTCGGTCTCCCAGCTGGTCAAGACCGCCTGGGCGTCGGCGGCGAGCTTCCGCAGCACCGACAAGCGCGGCGGAGCCAACGGCGCCAGGATCCGTTTGGAGCCGCAGAAGAACTGGGAGGTCAACGAGCCGGCCGAGCTGGCGAAGGTGCTTCCGGTGCTCGAGCAGATCCAGCGCGACTTCAACGGCTCGGCCTCCGGCGGCAAGAAGGTCTCGCTCGCCGACCTGATCATCCTCGCCGGGTCCGCGGCGGTCGAGAAGGCGGCCAAGGACGGGGGCCACGACGTCACGGTGCCGTTCGCGCCCGGACGAACGGATGCCGCGCAGGAAAGCACCGATGTGGAGTCGTTCGCGGTGCTCGAACCGCGGGCCGACGGGTTCCGCAACTACGTGCGCAAGGGCGAGAAGGTCCCGCTCGAGCGCCTGCTGCTCGAACGCGCGTACATGCTCGACGTGACGGCTCCGGAGCTGACGGTGCTGATCGGCGGCCTCCGCGCCCTCGGCGCCAATTTCGGCGGCACCTCGCACGGTGTGTTCACCGACCGGCCGGGCACTCTGACGAACGATTTCTTCGTCAACCTGCTCGACCAGAGCACGGAGTGGAAGGCGTCCGAGTCGGCGGAGAACGTCTACGAAGGTTTCGACCGGCGTACCGGCCAGGCCACATGGACGGCCACCGCCAACGATCTCGTCTTCGGATCGCACTCGGTGCTGCGCGCGGTTGCCGAGGTGTACGCGCAGCAGGACGGTGAGGCGAGGTTCGTGAACGACTTCGTGGACGCATGGGTCAAGGTGGTCGGCAACGATCGCTTCGACCTCGCCTGATCGATATCGATGAACCCCAGGCCGACCGATCGGGGTCGGCCTGGGGTTTTACTTTGTCGCCCAAGCGAATACGCGGGGCCGCAATCTGCTCGAGAGTGGTCCCGCGTGACCTCCGGCTAGCCGGACGCCTCCATGTCGGCGACGATCCTCGCGACTCGATCGCGGACCGGTGCCGTCCAGGAGGGGTGTGTCGTCACATAGAGGCGATCGGCCTCGACCGCCGACAGGATGATCTCCGCGGCACGAGCGGCGGGCATCGCCTCGTCCGCCATCTGGGCGACAACGCCCAGTCCGGGTGCGAGACGGTCCCACTGCTCGGGGGTGAGCGTGCCCAGCCACCCTTGCCTGGCCTGCGCCGGGGCGCCGAGCAGGGTTCCGATGCCGTCGGTGACACCGCGCAACATCTGGGTGTCGACCGGACCCGGGCACACCACCGTGGCACCGATCTCGGGCGCGAGTACGTCCAGTTCACCGCGCAGCGCCTCGGTCAGTGCGACGACCGCGTGTTTGCTCGCGGTGTAGGGGGCGTTGAACGGACCGGTGGTGACTCCGGCCAGTGACGAGGTATTGACGACGTGGCCGCGTCCCGCCGCGATCAGGTGCGGGACGAAGGCGCGCATCCCGTTGACGACGCCCTGCACATTGACCGCCCAGAGCCGGTGCCAGTCTTCGGGTTCCACGAGCCAGATCGGTGCGCCCACGGCCATCCCGGCATTGTTGAACACCAGATCGACCCTCCCGAAGCGCTCCAGCGTGGTGTCGGCCAGCCGCTGAACCTGGTGCGGGTCGGCGACATCCGTCGGCACGGCGACGGTGTCGGACCCCAGTTCGTCGGCGGCTCTCGCGACGGCGTCGCCATCGATATCGGCGAGCACCACCCGTATGTCGCGGTCGCACAGTGCCTGCGCCACGGCTCGCCCGATTCCATTGGCGGCGCCCGTCACCACGGCGACCTGACCTGCTTCCAGTTTCATGTGCTGCCTTTCGGTTCGACGATCACGAGATTTCCGACTTCACCGAACATCTTGTGCGGCTCTGCTCCGACAAGCCAGCGATTACTCGAAAGCCGGTGAACGGTGTCTCCACCGTGCGGAATGCTCGTCCAAGCCGCTGACCGATGTCGGCGCGGCCGTCGGTTCGGGACGTGACCAACGCGTGCTGTCGAGAAATCGAGTATCGGCTACTCGTGTGCGCCTCGGGGTCCGAGCGCATAGTGCACGTGACGCAAGAATCGTGCGGGTCCTCTGCCCGTCGGTTGGCGTCCCGCCAGTTGGCGACTCCGTCGCGAGACCACGTGGCGAGTGTTCAGGCCAGTGCGAATGCGAGGCGAGGCATGAGCTTGATGTCGAAACGCTTCTCCGGCGATCCTGTCCTGGAGAAGTGCTTGGCCGGTTCCCACCGAATGAGGGAGCCCGAGGAAAACCCTTCCGTTATGCGAGTGCAGGAAGCACTACGCACGAGCCCGTTCCCGGAACCCGGCGACTTTCATCAGATCTGAACTCGAAAGGAGCCGAAATGCTCGAGGCAGTGCAAATCTTCTGGTCATCCGGCGGTGTCGGCATGCCGTCACTCGATTCGAAGGCGTTGGTGGACATCCACGACGGCGACACACCGAGCATCCGGATGCCCGTGCGGATGCTGTCGATCGACACACCGGAAGTCACCGCCGGTTCACCACAAGGCGCGGTGGCGGTGGACGAGAAGTTCGCTCAACTCGCGGAGTGGATCCAGCAACGGCCGGCCGACGTACCCATCTCACGGCGATTCGCCGACTTCCTCCTACCGAGACTCTCCACCGGCAAGGCGGGAACCATACAGTTCTCCCAGGGCACGCGGGCGGCCGATTTCGCGAAAGCCAATGCCGCCCAACGATTGACACGACCGGACGGCAGTCGACGAAACCTGTTCGTGCACACCGCGGACGCACCGTTCGACGGCAACGGACGACTGCTCGCCTACCTTGCCCCGGCCTACTCGAAGCCGGAGCTGGCGACACTGACTCGCGAGCAGCGCTCGACTTTCAACCTCGACATGGTGCGCTCGGGCTGGGCCGCGACGTTCATCATCTACCCGTCTATCCCCGGCGAGCTCGACCTTCCCCTGTTCCTCAGCGCCGCCGACGAGGCGGTCACCGCCAGACGCGGAATCTGGGACGAGCCGACAACCATGCCCGCCTACGAATACCGTTGTGTGGAAAGGCTGTACGCGGTCGCCAAATCGATCGTCGTCGACAAGAAGCCGGTACCCGATCCTTTCGCTTGGCGCGAACGATACTGCGCCGACATGCGGACGCGAGTGCTGGTCGGCCCCGAGGACTACTTCGACATCGACCCGACCTACCGGCTCTTCATCTGGCCGACCGACGTCCGCGCGGCCGTCAGCAGCCTCAACCTGACCCCATCCCCCAGGCTGGTCGGTGTCCGCTGAACGCGCGCCGAGTGCCCGCGTGACGAACGGGCGCGTCGAAGAGAATCGAGTAGTCGCATACTCGCAACAGCCCGCATGGTGAGCGGAACAATCAGCGGACAAGGCACTCCTCGCCCACTGCCGGTCGGGCGAGGAGTGATCACCCCGAAGTTCATGCCCGTTATATCTCGATCCGAGGCGGTGAGCGGCAGTGGCGCTCCGACAAGAAACGGTCCGCTTCCGTGAAGGCTACGACATAGGCATCGGTGCCGCGATGTCCACAGGTAGTCCTATGGCTCGAGGCGCGCAGGGAGCGGTGACTCCACCGGAGGTCGGCTCGGGTGGTGCGGGGAATTTCACGTTCCGACGGATCGACACCACCAGCGATCTGGAGACAGAGCTGGGCATCGACGCCGAATTGTCGGCCGGAGTCGGACCGTTCAGCGTGGACGCCTCCTTCAACTTCGCCAAACGGTGTCGAATCCAATCCAGCTCGCTGAGCGTCCTGGTCTCGGCCGAAGAGCGGTTCGCCTTCAGGCAAATGGATTCACCGGAGCTGTCGCCCGCGGCTGCCGACTTGGTCCGACAGGGCAACACGGATCTGTTCGCGGATAGGTTCGGCGAGTACTTCGTCCGCGGCATCAGGACGGGCGGCCGTTTCTTCGGAGTCGTTCGAATCGACACGAAGAGCACCGAATCCAAGCTGGCTGTCGACGCCGCATTGAGCGGCAGTTACGGCACCCTGTCCGCAGAGGTCCGCGTCAAGGTCACCGAGACACTCAGGACCGCCCAGGCCAGGGTCGAGGTATTCCTGATGTTCGAGGGCGGGAGGGTAGCGACCAGACCTACCAGCAACGATCCGATCGAGCTGTTGTCACAGCTGTACAAGGCCATGGACGAGTGGACGGCCACCGTGCAGGGAGCTCCGCAGCCATATGCCGCGACGCTCGCGCCGTACGTCATCGCACTCGGCCCACTGCCGCCGAACGTGGCCGAGATCGAACATCAGCGTGACGTCTTGAAACGGTGCGCGAAGCTCCGGTCCCAGACGATCGACAAACTCAATCTGGTCGACTACATACTCGATCCCAGGCACACGAGTGAATTCGACATAGTGCCACCTCCCGAAGGGCCCGATCTCTCCGCGTTGCAGGCGACTCTCGCGAACGATCTCGACGTCATCGGTGACGCGGCGTCGTTTTCCATCGATAATGTCGATCAGGCATGCGATCCCGAGACGTTCATGCGAACGATCAAAGGCGTCGCCGACTTCCGCCTCACCGCACTGCCCACGAATATGCCGAAGCATTCGCGCGGCCCGAAGGTGCAGATACCGCCGTGGAACACCCTGCAAGGCGCGCTGGAAGGGGAATCGGCCTTCTTCCCGCCGGACATGGTGGAACGGTTCATGCCGAGCGCGAGTTCACTGGGGTTACGGCTCAACGTCGTCCAGGTCGGACCGTTGAGCCCCGACGACAGAGGGGGTTTGGTGGTGCGAACGATTCCCCCTGCCGAGTCCATGGTTCCGGTCGGCTCGGTGGTCACCATCGAGGTCAGTTCACCCGCGTAGCGGGCCGCGGCCCCGCATCACCACGTTCCGGGTTCCATATTCCGATCGCTGACGTCCATCGACGAACGCGGCACTACGAAGGAGCAGGTTCATGCACTCGAGTCTCGTTCTCATCGAAGGGAACAACGTCACGGAGGGCGACCTCCATGTTTCTCTCGGCAACGCAAGGCATTTCATCGTCGGTAAGGCGCTGGACTACGGCCACATCGTCCATATCCTGGCGGCGCCGCTGGACGACACACCCGCCGCCGCGGCCGCCGTCCTCGATGCCGCGCTACGCGAATTCTCGGCGGCGCCGAACGTCACGGGGGTGCTGACATTGGCGACAAGACTCAGCCAATAGCCTCCCGCACCTGGAGGGGCGAGCACGGTGGCTCGCCGCCCTTCGCCGTCCATGTGCACGAATCCGGTCACCACGGCCCGCGACCGCCCCGCACCCTCGAGTCGACAGCGCGTGCGCCGGTGGTGCCGTGAAGCCGCGCCGCGCGTAATTCCGGGATGTCGCAGCACGATCGACATCCTGGTCGAGCACCTGAAAGCTCGCGGGACGAATGCCCTGTACACCAGCTACCGCCGCGGCCGTGGCAGCCCGGAAGGCTTCTACCGATCACCCGGCTTCGCACCCACCGGCGACCTGATCGACGACGAAATAGAGGCCGTGCTGCGCTGGTGAACCTCATGCAGAGGTCTCGCCAGGCCTCATGGCGCGGATCACACGGGTGGCGAGCTGGCGATGGCCGAGGCGATCGCGCACGCCTCCAGAAGCGAGCAGCTCTTCCCCGGTGAACTCCTGTCCAGCGGTACGCTGCCCGGGGGCAGCGGGATGGAACTGGGCCGCTGGCCGGCGCCCGGCGACGAACTGCGCCTGGAAATCGACGGCATCGGCGTCATCGAACACCGCATCGAGCAGTGAGGACTCATCCGTGAAGATCGACCAGGTTTCCGACTCCGTCTACGTGGTGGCCGGAACGAACGTCAATTGGGCACTGGTCAGCGACGGCTCCGGCGTCACCGTCGTCGACGCCGGATACCCCTCCGACACCGGCGACGTTCTCGACTCGGTACGCCAGATCGGCCACGAGCTCACCGACATCGCCGCCGTCCTGCTGACGCACGCCCATCTCGATCACATCGGCGCCATCCCCACCCTCGTCGAACGCGTCGGCATGCCCGTCTACACCGGCGCCGAGGAAGTCCGGCACGCCAAACGCGAATACCTGCAACAAATCACGGCCGCTCACATGCTCGGACTCCTCCGCACCCCCCACGGCCGTCGATGGGTGGCCCAGACCCTCTGGGCGATCAAGGGCCACCTCGGCGACAGCGTCCCGACCGCCACCGCCGTGGACGACGCCACCCTTGCGTCGCTGCCCGGCGGCTTCGTCGCGCTACCGACCCCCGGCCACACCGACGGCCACACCGCCTACCTGATGCCGTCCGAAGCGGTCCTGTTCACCGGCGACGCCCTGGTCACCGGACACCCCCTCCTCCGGCACACCGGACCGCAACTGCTGCCGAAGGTGTTCAATCACGACGAAGCCCGCACCCTCGGCAGCGCTCACCTCCTCGCCACCCAGCCCGCCCGAACCGTCGTCCCGGGACACGGGCTGCCCACCCAGCACGACCCGGCAACCCCGATGGACATCCTCCAGCAGCCGTGAATCCTCCCAGCCGGACGAATCGCATCACGGAAGACCGCACGGCTGCCGTCGCGGATCGCGGCGAGGCGTCGGCGCCCGCGAGGTGGGCGGGACGCAAACCTGAGGATCGACCGACCTGACAGCGACCGCGGACGCGGACGCCGCGCCGATCACCCGGAGTCGCTCCGCGGCCGCGTCCTCGTCTCAGATCGCGCCCTGCTCGCGGGCACGCGCCACCGCCGAAGTGCGGGAGCGGACGCCGAGCTTGGCGTAGATGTGCACGAGATGGGATTTCACGGTGGTTTCGCTCAGGAACAGTTCCTTGGCGATCTCCCGGTTGGATCGTCCGTCGGCGACGAGCCCGATCACCTCGATCTCGCGCGGGCTCAACGTGGTGTCGGCACGCCGGACCCGCGTCATGAGTTTGGACGCGACCGCGGGCGAGAGCACGCTCTCCCCCGCCGCCGCGGAACGCACCGCGGAGAGCAACTCGGTCGGCGGGGTGTCTTTGAGGATGTATCCGCAGGCGCCCGCCTCGATCGCGCCCAGGATGTGGGCGTCGGTGTCGTAGTTGGTCACCACCAGGACGTTCGCCGGGTGCGGCAGCGCGCGGATTTCCGCGGTGGCGTCCACGCCGGAGCGCCCGCCGCCGAAACTCAGGTCCATCAGGACGAGATCGACGGGCGTCGTCGCGCAGAAGGCCACGGCCGCTTCGGCGGTCGCCGCCTCTCCCACGACGTCGATGTCGTCGGCGCCTGCGAGCAGCGCGCGCAAACCCGCGCGCACGATGGCGTGATCGTCGGCCAGCAGCAGGCGGATCATCCGCTGGCCGCCGAATCCGCCTCGGCGACAACGGTTCCCGGCACGAGCGGAAACGATACCGAGACGGCGGTGTGCCCCGGCTCCGACTCCACCGCCATGCTGCCGCCATGCTGCTCGACCCTGGCCCGCATCGCGAGCAACCCGAAGCCGCCGGACGCGATGCGCGCCGACGCCTCCTGGTCCATGCCGATTCCATCGTCGACCACGTCCATGAGCACGTCGGTGTCGGCGTAGGTCAGGGTGAGACGCATCCGACCGGCGTTCGCGTGCTGAACCACGTTGGCGACCGCGCCCTGCGCGATGCGCACCAGGGCAGCCTCGATCGGCATGGCCAACCGCTCCGGCTCGCCTTCCACCACCAACTGGGTGCGCAGACCCGGCGTTTCGGCGCGATGACAGATCCGTTCCAGCGCCTCGGCCAGCGACGAGCCCTCCAGCGGAACCGGCGCGAGTTCGGCTATGAGGCCGCGGGTTTCGGCCAGATTCTCGGCCGCCGTCTCCCTGGCGAGCCGAATCTGTGGCAGCGCGGGATGCCGCGGATCGGCCCGTTCGGCCGCGTGCAACAGCAGCTGGATGCTGCTCAACCCTTGGGCGACGGTGTCGTGGATCTCCTGGGCCAAGCGCTCGCGCTCGGCGAGCCTGCCCGCGGCGCGTTCGCGGTCCGCGAGAGTGGCCCTGGCGCTGAGCAATTCGTCGATGAGCCGCTGACGTTCCGCGAATTCCCGGAACAGCGCCTCGTAACCGAGTCCGATGCCGACCGCCACGGCGGCCCCGATGACCGGGCCGACCACCCCGGCGACCGACCACCCGCCGTGCACGCCGAAACCGACGACCGCGACCGTGGTCGCCACCGTCACCGCCAGCAGGCTCCACGGGCGCGGCAGCAGGTGCAGGTAGAGGAAGAACAGGCCGAAGGCCAGGTATCCGGCGTCGGGTGCGAGGACGACCAGGCCGAGCCACAGCAAGGTCAGCGCCCCGAGCCACACCGGCAGTGCGCCACGGCGACGGTCACCGAACAACGCGCCCGCGAAATAGACGAGCAGAAACGCCGCCGTCAGCACGACCACCGGCGCCGCGTGCGGCGCGCCAGGCAGCAGCGCGCGCACTACGACCACGGTGGCGAGCACCGTCATCAACAGGTGCAAACCCAGCCGCAGTGCGGTGACGACGGGGGTGAGCGGCGACGGATGCACGCTGCCAGCTTATGTGCGGTTACCCGGGCGGCATCCATCGAAAGGTGGAAAACCACCTCCACCGTTCGTCCGCCGCCGGTTCCTTCCCGTGCGCGATGGCGCAACGGCCGCGCGCCGCGAAAGTGGAGGCATGTTCCTCGCACTCCGGGATCTGCGCGTCGCCCGCGGCCGTTTCCTGCTCATCACCCTTGTCGTCGCGCTGGTGGCGCTGCTGGTGAGTTTTCTCAGCGGTCTCACCGCAGGGCTCGCGCACCAGAACATCTCCGCGATTCAGGCCGTCTCCGCCGAGAAGCTGGTGTTCGCCGACGGTGGCGGTGATCCGTCCTTCGACACCTCCGCACTGACCGAGCGGCAGGTCGGCATCTGGCGGGCCGCCGCGCGCACGGTGGACCCGGTCGGCATCGGACGCGCCGAGGCGGTCAAGTCCGGCGGCCCCGCGCGCGTCGCCCTGTTCGGCGCGCGGGAATCCACCGTCGGCAACCGCGCCGCAACCGAGCAGGGATCTGTCGTGCTCAGCGAAGGCGCGGCGCGCGAGCTGGAAGCGGCGGCCGGCGACACCCTGCACCTCGGTGACCGCGACTTCACCGTGGCGGCGGTCCGCGGCGACGATTGGTACAGCCACACGCCGGTGGTCTGGATGACCGTCGAGGACTGGCGCTCGGTCAGCCCGCGCGGTGGCGCGGCCACGGTGCTCGCGGTCTCCGGCGTGGCCGACGCCGCCGACGCGAACGCCGCCGCCCACACCAGCACGACCAGCGTCTCCGGATCGCTGGACGCGCTCGGCTCCTACCGCGCCGAGAACGGTTCGCTGACCCTGATGACCGTGCTGCTCTTCGCCATCTCGGCGCTGGTGATCGGCGCGTTCTTCACCGTCTGGACCATCCAGCGCACGCCCGACATCGCGACGCTCAAGGCGCTCGGCGCGACCTCGGGATCGCTGGTCCGCGACGCGCTCGGCCAGGCCGCCGTCGTGCTGATCACGGGCGTGGCCGCCGGGCTCGGAATCACCCTGGCCGCAGCGTCTTTCGTCGGCGACGCGGTCCCATTCGTGGTGACGCCCGCGACCACGGTGCTGCCCGCGGCCGCGCTCATCCTGCTCGGATTGCTCGGCGCCGCGTTCGCCCTGCGCTTCCTCTTCACCACAGACCCGCTCGCCGCGCTCGGCGCGGCCCGCTGACACCGGAGCACCTGATGACCCTCATTGTCGACGACGTCACCCTCACCTACCCCGATGGCGCGGACCGGCTCACCGCACTCGACCACGTCAGCCTGCGGGTAGACGCAGGCGCCGTCGCCGCGATCACCGGCCCGTCGGGGTCGGGCAAATCCAGCCTGCTGGCCGTCGTCGCGACATTGACCCGGCCCGACTCCGGTCGAGTCCTGCTCGAAAACTCCTCGACCGCAGTCGATCTGGCATCGCTCACCCGACGGGAGGCGGCTGCGGTGCGCCGCGCGTCCATCGGAATCGTGTTCCAGCAGGCCAATCTCGTTCCCGCGCTCACCGCGATGGAACAGCTCGAGATGATGCACCATCTCGGCGGACGAGGTTTCACGACACCGGCCCGCCGACGTGAAACCCGCGCCAAGGCAAGGGAACTCCTGGACGCCGTCGGACTGGCGGAGCATGCGGCGAAGCGCCCCGCGCAGCTGTCCGGCGGCCAACGTCAGCGCGTGAACATCGCCCGCGCGCTGATGAACGATCCTGCGCTGCTCGTCGTCGACGAGCCGACCAGCGCATTGGATTCCGAACGTGGCGCGGCGATCGTCGACCTCATCCTCACCGTCGCCGACGACCATCGCGCCGCCACCCTCCTGGTCACCCACGACCGCACCCACCTGTCTCGCATGGAGGCGGTCTACCGCATGACCGACGGCGCGCTCAGCCGCGACCGCACCGCCGAAATCGCCGCCTGAGCGGACGACCGACAGCACGGCCGCGAGAATGGACGCCGCCGCGCGGTACGCGGACCACGGTGGGATCCGGTCGAATTCGGCGGTTCGACGCAATCCTCGACGTCCGATCAGGACGCTGCCCGAGCAGCGACCGTCGTCGAACATCTGGTCACCACGTGGGCCGAGCGACCATGTCTGGGGTACGGCGCGTCGGCCGAGACCGCGCGGAAACATGCCTCGGGCCGGTGATGTCGCAGCATCCGCTCGTAGGTGCGCGCCGAGGCCGGCCACGGGTTGGTGACGCGTCCGGCGCGATCCTTGTACCAGCTCGGTCCGCTGGTGGGCCACACCGTCTTGGCGATCGCCTGGTCGAGCCACCGCCGGTGTGCGCGCATCGCCTCCTCGTCGACTTCGATCGCCGCGACGCCGAGCCGGTCGCGCAAGCGCAGGCACTCGAGGATGTAGTCGATCTGGCGTTCCTTCATGGCGGGGTTGCTGCCCGCGGGGTTGAACGAATTGGGCCCGGCGATCAGGAAGGCGTTGGGATAGCCGGGGACGGCCAAACCGAAGAACGCGCTCGCGCCGGTGCGCCAGTGCTCCTGCAACACCATCCCGCCGCGCCCCCGCACCTGGACCGGGACGAGGAACTCCGGTGCCCGAAAACCCGTGGCGTAGACGATCACATCGGCTCGATGGCAGGTCCCGTCGGCGGTGGTGACACCGTCGCCGACGATGCGCGTGACCGGCTCGGTGACCAGTTCGACGTTGGGGCGGTTGAGGGTCGAGTAGAAGTGGCTGTCGAAGATGATTCGCTTGCCACCTATGGGATAGCCGGGCGTGAGTTTCGCGCGCAACGCGGGGTCGGGGACTTGGCGGCGCAGGTATCGGCGGGCCAGCCATGCGGCGGGTCGCGCCGACCACCCGCGCCGCATGATCGGCGCCAGCACGGCGTCGGCGCCGTGGTCGAGCGCCTGCCGGTACAGGTGGTGTGCGCCGGGCAGGCTCAGACCCGCTCGGGCCAACGGCCCGAACTCGACAGGCGGCTTCGGCAGCACCCAGTGCGGCGTGCGCTGGAACAGGCGCACCCGCGCGGCGGTGGCCGCGAGGGTGGGAAGGAGCTGGGCGGCGCTGGATCCCGTGCCTATCACCGCGATGTCGCGACCTTGCAAGTCGTGGCGGTGATCCCATTCGGCGGTGTGGAACGACAACCCGGCGAAGTCGTTTCGTCCCTCGATGTCGGGCAGATACGGACGGTGCAACTGGCCAACCGCGAAGACGACCACATCGGCCACCAACGACCGGCCGAGGGCCGTGGTCAGCTCCCACCGGCCTTGATGTTCGACGTAGCGGGCTTCGGTGACGGCCGCGCCAAGCCGCAGGTGCGGCATCAGGTCGCACTCGACGGCGACTCGGTGCAGATACTCGAGGATCTGTCGCTGGCTGGGATAGCGAATGCGCCTGTCGCGATAGGGCGCGAAGGAGAACGAATACAGGTGCGAGGGGACATCGCAGTTACAACCCGGATAGGTGTTGTCCCGCCAGACCCCGCCGACGTCGGCGTTCTTCTCGAGGATCACGAAATCCTCGAACCCCGCCCGCTTCAGAGCCACTCCCATCCCGATACCGCCGAATCCGGCTCCGATGACGGCCACGCGGCAACTCGACATTTCCGTTACCACCTCCCTTTCATTGTCAGTCAACGTTCAGCTACCTGACTATTCGTGTGGCGGAACGGGCCGGATGGGACGAAGTGCGCACCTGTCGAAACAGACCGGTAGGAATGCGAGAAGCGGCGGCTACCAATGAGGTTCGCAATCAACGGAGGTGCTACCAAGCGGACGATTGATCTCGACCGAGTTGGCGCCCCTACCGCCGGATTCCACCGGTGGCACATCTTCGGCTAACTCCTTGGAGGTGCAGGCCTCCTGCCGATTGCCGACTGGCGCCGCCTCGTTCACCGTGCGCCGCGACGCGCCACCACCTTGCGGTAGCCCGCCATCCCTGCGGTTCCCGTCGAAGCACGTCTTCATACACCGCGGACGTCGACTCGGCGAGCGCATCAGGCGCGACGCAAAACGGAGGGCGCACCCCATTTACCCGCCGGTACGATACGGGGCGCCCACTCCACTTAGCAAGAAGGCGGTCGAACGGATGGGAGAGAACCCCAGCTCACCGGGCCGCATGCGGGCCGACGCGCGACGCAACCGCGACAGACTGGTGACCGCGGCGAGCGCCGTGATCGCGGAAGCCGGAGCCGACGCGTCCCTGGAGCAGATCGCCCGCCGCGCCGGTGTCGGATCGGCCACCTTGCACCGGCACTTCCCGAGCCGCGAGATGCTGCTGGAAGCGGTGCTGCGGGAACGCGTCGAGGTCCTGTGCGCTCGGGCCGAGGATCTGCTGACCGCGCCGAACGCCAGTGCGGCCCTGCTGATGTGGCTACGCGACGTCGTGGCTCACGCGGCGACCGCGCGGGGGCTCGGACCGGCACTGACGGGGTACAGATCCGATCCGGAGTTCTCGCCCCACGCCAAGATCAGGGAAGCGGCACGGCGACTCGTCGATCGCGCCAGGCACGAGGGCTCGATCGCCTCCGGCGTCGCGGTCGACGATGTTCTGCAACTCGCCAACGGCATATCCCTGGCGACCGAATCCCTTCCCGATCCGGCACAACGCGCCGAGATCCTGATCGACCTCGCCGCCAACGGACTCCTGCGCCGCGCCGATGACAACTGACAGGCTCACCATGACCGACGACAACGACTTCTCCCCCATCGGCCGACGACGGCACATCGTGCGGCTCGCGCTGTCCATCGCGTTCCTGCTCGCGATGTTCTATCTCGTCGCGATCGCGCGAGTGATCGACGTCGAAGGCGTGCGCGACATAGTCGCGGCGACGGGGCCTGCGGCGCCGTTGGCCTACATGGTGGTGTCGGCCGGACTGGGCGCCGTCTTCGTGCCCGGCACTCTTCTGGCAGCCGGGAGCGGGTTGCTCTTCGGGCCGCTCGTCGGAACGTTCGTGACACTGGGCTCGGCGGTCGGAACAGCGATCGTCACCAGCTTCCTCGGGCGGCGGGCGGGCCGCGCGAGTACGCGCGAGTTGCTCGGCGCCGAACGCGCCGCACGGATCGACGCACAGATCGAGGTGCGCGGCTTGTGGGCCGTCGTCGGTCAGCGCTTCGTCCCTGGCATCTCGGATGCGCTGGCGTCGTATGTGTTCGGCGCCTTCGGAGTTCCGTTGTGGCAGATGGTCGTCGGATCGCTCATCGGATCGGCGCCGCGGGCGTTCGTCTACACCGCGCTCGGCGCGTCGATCGGCGATCTGTCCGCGCCCCTGGTCTATTCCGCCATCGCGGTCTGGTGCGTCACCGCGATCATCGGAGCCTTCGCCGCGCATCGCGGATATCGCAGCTGGCGCGTCCGCGGTACACGGGCGGAGCGCGAAGCCGTGCCGGATGACGCCACGGAGCCGGTCGGCTGAAACGGTGGCGATCGGAAATAGGTCGGGCGGGATGACATTCGCGCTGTATCCGTGAGGTGACCGGCGTGCCCCAACACCGCGCTCGACCACGCCCGATCCGAATCACGCTGAGGGCGACTACTTCATGAGGCTCAGCAAGCCGAGGTTCGGCTCGAGCGCGCCGTCCTGACCGAGTGCGAGGAAGTCCGCCTCCACATCCGAGCGCGCGAGTTTGCCCGCGCGCACCGCGCGGTAGCGCACGAAAGACCAGAGGAAGACATCGAGGTTGTCGAAACGGGTGCCGCCCTCGAGCACCTCCTCTTCGTGAAACCACACGGCCACTTGACCATTGGTGAGCACGACGTACAGATTGCCGCCGCCGTCCGCGCCGACCGAGTAGACATCGTCGTCGGTGAGCTCGGTCGTGTAGTCCGAATCCAGCAGGCCGCAATCGTTTTCCGCGAAGCCGAAACCGTAGGACCAGTCGAAGATGTCCAAGAACTGCGGCAGCCGCCCCGAGCGCACGCGGCGGTCCAGCGCGGCCAGCGCCGCCGCGTCCGCGGGTGCCAGGCGCGCGAGAAACGATGCCACGGGCCGGGTTTCCTCCGGTACGTGAACGGGACCGGCATCGGGGAACCACCGCGCCAGATCGGCGTCGAGGTCACGGTCGGTGTAGCCGACCAAGTCGGCGAGGGTGATCGTCACGCGGAGGATTCTAGAAACACCTGCCGACAATCATGTCTGGGTGTCGTATCTGCCGCTGCCCCCGCTCGCCCTGCTCCTGTTCACCGGGTCTCTACATGTTCGTACTGCCGTACGCGGCCAAGCGGCGCAGCGTCCGTCGGACGCTCTCCGCTGCAGCCGACGCGTAGTCCGGCGTACGCGGTCACTCGCCCAGGGAATCAGGCCCCGCTACCAGCCGTTCCCATTGCGTGGCGCTGCTTTCGCGCCGATCAACCTGATCGTCTCGAACGCCGCCGGGGCCATCCCGAACCCGCGTGAGGCCGGGAACGTGCCGCGTGGCTGCGATAGAATTGCTGGAGAATTGCTGGAGGAATTCGACGCTCGAGCCTGATCGAAGGCGATGTGCACCCGGTGTGTCGAGGGTGCGGCAAGTAGTGCGCCCGGCCGCACGGCGGCCTCGGCGCCGAACTTCAACACGAGGCGGCGCGCCATGACAGACGTCGACTATTGCGTAGTCGGTGGGGGATTTGCCGGATTGACAGCCGCGCTGCGGCTGAAGCAGGCGGGCCGATCGGTGGCGCTGCTGGAAGCTCGCGACCGGCTCGGCGGACGCACGTTCACCGAGGGGCGCGCGGACGGATCCTGGATCGATCGTGGCGGCGCCTGGATCGGACCGGGGCAGGACCGGATCCGGGCGTTGATGACCGAGTTCGGGATATCGAGCTACCAGCAGTACACCGACGGCGAGGCCCTCATAGTGGTCGACGGCAAGCGGCACCGCTACGAGGGCACGATTCCCTGGACGATGAGCCCATGGGCGGCGTTGAACCTCGGCACGGTAATGCTCGAGCTGGGTCACATGTGCAAGGCGATTCCGCTGGAAAGGCCGTGGGCGGCGAAGCACGCCGACAAGTGGGATCGAATGAGCCTGGCCCATTGGCTGGACAGCAATGTGCTCTCCAAGCCTGCGCGTGAGCTGCTCGAGACCGCGATCGCCGGGCTCTACACCTCCGACGGTTCGGAGGTGTCGTTGCTGTTCGCGCTGTACCAGATGGCGTCGGGCGGCGGGCCCGGCTTCGTCCTTGGCGTCAAGGACGGCGCCCAGGATGCGCGGCCGGTCGGTGGCATGGGCGCCATCTCCGGCGCCATGGCGGCACAGATCAGCGACGCGATACACCTGTCCCAGCCTGTCCGGCAGATCGATCAGGACGCCAGCGGCGTGACCGTCCGCTCCGACGAGATGACGGTGCGCGCACACCGGGTGATCGTGGCGGTTCCCCTGGCGATCGCGAGCCAGATTCGCTACGAGCCGATGCTCCCGGTCGATCGCTCGTTCCTGCATCAGCGGATGCCGAGCGGGTCGATCCTCAAGATCGCCGCCGTGTACGACGAGCCGTTCTGGCGCACCGACGGGCTGACGGGTCAGTCGGCCGCACCGGGCTCACCGGCGACCATCACCATCGACGCCTGCACGGACACCGGACGACCCGGGATCCTGTGCGTCATCACCGAGGGGCCCATCGCGCGACGTATCGGTCGACTGGATCCCGCCGAGCGGAGAAGGGCGATACTCGGCTCACTCGCCGAACGATTCGGCGACAAGGCGAGGTTCCCCGTCGACTACGTCGAGCAGGACTGGAGTGTCGAGCGCTACTCCGGCGGCGGGATGCTCAGCCACGCGCCGACCGGTGTGCTGACGCAGTTCGGTCCCGCCCTGCGCGAACCGTGCGGCCGCGTCCACTGGGCGGGCACCGAGAGTTCCGCCGTCATGTGCGGGTGGGTCGATGGAGCCGTCCGCTCGGGCGAGCGGGCGGCGAGCGAAGTACTGCAACAGGCGACGGTGACCGCGGCCGACGGACGAGCGACCGATCGCTGAAGCCTTCGCGCGACGGGGCGCGTTGCGAGACAAAGCTTTCCATTCACGGTGCGCGCGGACTCACGGTGCGCGCGGACCGGAGGAGCAGGCGGGGCGTCGTTATGGCACGACTTCGATGAGGTCGCCGGGCTGCAGGTAGTCGAAGAACTCGCGCGCACCGTCGGGTGTCATGCGGATACACCCGTGCGACTCCTCTTCGATCGGCCCGATGTGGGTGGCGATGTCGCCGTCGAAGAACACCGCGTACTTCATCCAGACGTGGTGCATGGTGCTCCAGTGGTCCTCGCGCTTGAAGTCGACGTCGAAGACGCCGACCCGAGTCCGAAAGCCTGGCCTGCCGTGCGAAATCGGGGTCGGGCCGTAGGTGACCCTGCCGTTGTCCATCAGCCAGGCCTCATTGGTGGACAGGCGCATGCACCCGCGCGCCTCGGCGGAGCAGGGCGCCACCACCGGTGCGGGCGGAATCAGCGGGGGCGCGATCAGCGGAGGCACGCCGGGGATGTCCGGTCCGCCCGGCCACAGCGGTTCACCCTGCGCCGGAGCCGCGACGGCGAGTCCGATCACCGCCGTGCCGATCAGCAACGCGAGTCTCGCCACCGGACGCTGTAGTCTCTCGCACTTCATGATCAGACCTGCCTTTCCCTCACCTCGTCGTGGGGACGTGCCGACCGCGGGGCGAGGGAAACGCATGGGCGACACGAGAGTCCGAGCTGACCTGGAAGTGTTTTCGATCATTGTGAAGCGGCACTCGACCCCCGCGGGACGATTCGGACACGACCGGTAGGCAACCGAGTCGATCTCGATAGCGCCGCGTGATTGTCATTTTCGGATTGTTGTGATTCGCCCTCCCCGGTCCCGATGCCCCCTGTGTGCCACGGCCGGTTACTGGGCCGAGAGAAGCCGCGAGCCCGCGCCACCACGATCACCCCGGCTTCGCCGATATCAAGCCCACGCGGCCAGGGTCACCATCGACTGGCTCGGCCGGCGACTCGGTTGGTGACACACCCGACCGGATGCCGATCGCGACGTTCGATCCACCCAGGCCGGAGGATCCGAATCAGCGGATCGACGCGGGCGTCGGAACTTCCGCGGCCGCACGCCATTGCGTGGGACTGCATCCGTAGCGTTTCCGGAACCAGCGGGAGAAGTTGCCGGGTGAAGAGAAGGCGAGCAGTTCGGCGATCTCGGTCTGCGTGTGCCTGCGACCGGCGACCATGTGCTTGGCGAGCTCGGCGCGGGTGGCGTCCAGCAGGGAGCTGAAGGTTTCTCCTTCGGCGGCGAGATGACGGTGGATGGTGCGGCGGTCGACACCGAGGCTTCGGGCGATCTGTTCGGCCGAGCAGCGGCCGGTGGGCAGTAGCAGTTCGATGAGTTCGCGGACCCGATCCACCGTGGTCGCACTCTGCGTGCTCGGGGCCGAATCGAACCGCTGCTGGGCGTAGACCCGGAGCTGAGGGTCCGACATCGCGTTCGGCGCGTCGAGATCGGTTGTGTAGGCGAGGATTCCGTGGAAGTCCTGGTCGAAGGTGACATGCGGGCCGAACAGCCGGTGGTGGGTGCCGCTGTCGCGCGGTGCGGCATGGGCGAAGCGGACTTCCAGTGGCTGCCAATCGGTTCCGAGGAACCCGCGCAGGAGTCCGTGCAGCACGCCGATCGCCAGTTCGGTCGATTGCCTGGCTTCACCCGGCCCGCCGAGATCCAGGACCAGACGGATGGTGGCGATCCCGTTGCGCTCGGTGACGCGCGTGTGGATGGCCTCGTTGTACATGTGCTCGTGCCGGGACATGATGCGCAGGGCGCTGCGGGCATCGGGTTCGTCGCGGATGACCAGGCTCAGCGGGCCGAGGTTGGCGAAGCGGCGACGCTCGGCCAGGCGCAGCCCGAAGTCCTCGCACCCCGACGCGCGGGCGGAGCGTTCGAGCAGATCGGCGATGGCGGCGGCCGGAACCCAGCGGTCCTGCATGCTGACGCCTGCCGGATCGAGGCCGGCCTCGCGGATCAGCTCGACCGGGTCGATGCCGAGCGACCGGCCGAGCTCGACGTAACTGTGCAGCGCGGCGTAGCGAGCCAGCGGTTTCACCACGCACCTCCCGTTTGTCCCGAAATGAATATCAACCCGCCCCCTCAGGATAAGCAATTCCGGCCCGCTCGCCCTACTGTGAATTGCATAGCCGACGTGACCAGCGAAAAAGGAGGAGTCGTGACCGGTGAGCGCACCCGGCACGGCCTTCCGCCGTCCTCTCGCCACCGATAGTCACGGCCTGCGCACGCGGGCGTGGATGGCGGAGTCCGGACACCGTTCGTCGGACACAAGACACCCGCCGCACCACTCGCGGTGCGGCATCGAGGAGGAGATCCACTGTGGCACAAGCTGTTCGCTTCTACGAGACCGGCGGTCCCGAGGTGTTGCGCTGGGAGGACGTCGAGGTGGGCGCGCCGGGGCCGGGCGAAGTGCGCATCCGGCACGAAGCGGTCGGGCTGAATTTCGCCGACACCTACTTCCGCACCGGGTTGTACCCGTCGCCGCTGCCCGCGGGTATGGGTGTCGAGGCCGCGGGAGTGATCGAAGCCGTCGGCCCCGGCGTGCGCGATTTCCGGCCCGGCGACCGTGCCACCTACACCGGCAGCCCGTTGGGCGCGTACAGCACCGAGCGGGTGATGCCCGCCGAGCATCTGATCGGGTTGCCGGATGGGATCGGCTTCGACGTGGCCGCGTCGATGACGATGCGGGGCCTGACGACGGCGTATCTGCTGCGCCGCATCCATCCCCTGCGCGCCGGGGACACCGTGCTGCTGCACGCCGCCGCGGGCGGGGTGGGTCTGATCTTCACGCAGTGGGCGAAGTTGTTGGGGCTCACCGTGATCGGGACGGTATCCAGCGAGCGCAAAGCCGAGATCGCCCGCGCGTACGGCTGCGATCACGTGCTGATCCACACCCGCGAGGACGTCCCCGCCAGAGTCCGCGAGATCACCGACGGCGCGGGTGTGCCGGTCGTCTACGACAGCATCGGCAAGACCACCTTCGCGTCGTCGCTGGATTCGCTGTCGCGCCGTGGGCTGCTGGTGTGCTTCGGCACCGCCTCCGGTCCGGTGCCGCCCATCGATGCCATGCAACTGGCGGTCAAGGGGTCGTTGTTCGTCACCCGACCCGCCCTCGCGGATTACATCGCCGACCCCGCCGAGCGCGCCGAACTGGCCGACGAGCTGTTCTCCCACGTCGCGGCGGGCCGGATCCGCATCGAAGTCAACCAACGCTACGAGCTTCCCGACGCCGCGCACGCGCACCGTGACCTGGAGTCCGGCCGCAGCATCGGCTCCTCGGTCTTCACCCTCTGACCCCACCGCACGACTCGACCACAAGGAGGACTTCCTCATGACAAGCATTGCCCCGCAGCGAGATTCGACGGTTGCCCGGTCGATCCGGGTGCAGCCCCTGACCTGCGCGATCGGCGCCGAACTGTTCGACGTCGACCTCGCACAGGTGGCTCGCGACGACGCCCTGTTCGCCGAACTACGCGCACTGCTGCTCGAGTACAAGGTGTTGTTCGTCCGCGACCAGGACATCAGCCGCGCCGAGCACGTCGCGCTCGCACAACGCTTCGGCCCCCTGGAGGACCACCCCGTGGCGGGCAGCGATCCCGACCATCCCGGCCTGGTGCGCATCTACAAGGACCTCGACAGCCCGCCCGAGCACTTCGAGAACGCCTACCACTGCGATGCGACCTGGCGGCAGCACCCGCCCATGGGCTGCGTACTGCGCTGCGTGGAGACGCCGCCGGTCGGCGGGGACACCATCTGGGTCAATATGGCCGAGGCCTACCGGCGGCTGCCCGACGGGGTCAAGGAGCGTATTCGCGGTCTGCGGGCGCGGCACAGCATCGAAGCCAGTTTCGGCGCGGCCATGCCGATCGACGAGCGTCACGACCTCGCGCAACGCTTCCCCGACGCCGAACACCCGGTGGTGCGCACACACCCCGAGACCGGCGAGCAGATCCTGTTCGTGAACTCCTTCACGACGCACCTGGTCAACTACCACACACCGGAGAACGTGCGCTTCGGCGCCGACTACGCCCCGGGAGCCGCCGAATTGCTGCACTACCTGATGCGGCAGGCGAGCATCCCGGAGTACCAGGTGCGCTGGCGGTGGACGAAGAACAGCTTCGCGATCTGGGACAACCGGTCCACTCAGCATTACGCGGTCCAGGACTACTGGCCCGCGGTCCGGAAGATGGAGCGCGCCGGGATCGTCGGCGACGCGACCTTCTGAGGACCCCGCCGCCCGGCTCCGAGCGCAACTCGCGGCGGCATGTGACGCACCGCACTCCGGCCCGCACGACTTCCTCCTACCGTCGGAGACGTCGAGTGAAGGAAAGTACGCTACCGGGGAGTAGTGGACGGCCCCGTCAGCGATGGCGGATTCGAGTTTGGAGAGATGACAGTGGAGCTGGTCGGAGTGATCGGTGGCGGCACCATGGGCGCCGGTATCGCGGAAGTATGCGCCAAGGCCGGGAGCTCGGTGCTCGTGCTCGAGACCAAGCAGGAATTCGCGGATGCCGCGCAGCAGCGCATCGCCGCGTCGATCTCTCGCGGTGTCGCCAGGGGCAAGATCACCCAGGAGGAGGCGGACGCGGCGATCGCCCGCGTGCGCGTCACCCTCGACATCGACGAGTTCGCGGACCGCGACCTGGTCATCGAGGCCGCCCCGGAGATCGAGTCGCTGAAGTACGAGATCTTCGGCAAGCTCGACAAGATCGTCAAGCCGTCCGGCATCCTGGCCACCAACACGTCCTCGATCCCGGTGATCAAGGTCGCGGGCGCCACCCAGCGTCCCGAAAAGGTCGTCGGCGTGCACTTCTTCAACCCGGTTCCGGTGATGCCGCTGGTCGAGATCATCTCGACCCTGGTGACCGCGCCCGAGACGGCCGCCGCCGTCACCGACTACGCGAAGAACACCCTCGGCAAGACCACCGTGCAGGCGGGCGACCGGTCGGGCTTCATCGTCAACGCGCTGCTCATCCCCTACCTGTGCCAGGCCGTGCGGATGCTGGAGTCGGGCTACGCCACCGCCGAGGACATCGACGCGGCCATGAAGGGCGGCTGCGGCTACCCGATGGGCCCGCTGACCCTGCTCGACACCGTCGGCCTCGACATCGCCCTCGCCGCCGCGGAGTCGCTGTACGCGGAGTTCGCCGAGCCGCACTACGCCCCGCCCGCGCTGCTGCGCCGGATGGTCGACGCGGGCCGCCTGGGCCGCAAGACCGGCCGCGGTTTCTACAACTACAACTGACACGTAGTCGCGCCCGTCGTTCTCGCGCTGGAACGAGGACACCGGGCGGCGCCACACGCGATCGGGCAGGACTGACACACACCGTGTCGGCCCTGCCCGACCCGTTTCCGGGTGGTACAACCGAACTTCCAGCCGACGACCTTTCGGACCAATATGAATCCGACGTCAGATTCGTCTAAGCTTGACGCTGCCGTCGACGATCGACATGGCATCCGAACACGAGGTGGACCCAGGGATGGAAACACACGATCTGCTGGACCGGTGGCTGCGGCTCGGTAGCCGCCGAGTCGCGACGAACGGGATCGAGTTGCGCGTCGTCGACCATGGCGAAGGCCCCGCGGTGGTCTTCTGCCACGGCTTCCCCGAGCTCGGATTCTCCTGGCGCCATCAGGTCCTCGCGTTCGCCGAGGCAGGTTTCCGTACGCTGACCCCGGATATGCGCGGGTACGGCGGCAGCTCCCGCCCGGACCGGATCGAGGACTACGACATCACCGCCCTCTGCGCCGATCTGGCCGGCCTCCTCGACGAGTCGGGTCTCGATGACGCGATCTTCGTCGGCCACGACTGGGGCGCGTCGGTGGTCTGGCAATTCGCCCTGCAGTATCCGAGCCGGGTGCGGGCGGTCGCGGGCCTGAGCGTTCCGGTCACGCCGCGCTCCTCGGCGCCGCCGATGGCGATCCTGCGGTCCCGGCTCGGCGACGACTTCTACATGTGCTGGTTCCAGGAGCCGGGCGTAGCCGACGCCGCGCTGGCGGCGGACGTGCGACGCACCCTGCTCCAGGACGACGTCATCAGCGCTCGCGATCTCGTCGGCGCGGAGCCCGCGGTCCCGGACTGGACGAGCGAAGCCGAACTGGGCTACTACGTCGAGACTTTCACCGCCACCGGCTTCACCGGCGGGCTCAACTACTACCGCAACCTGGACCGGAACTGGGAGCTCACCGCGCACCTGGCCGGCGCGAAGATCGACAAGCCCGCGCTGTTCATCGCCGGGTCGGCGGATCCGGTCATCCGGTTCACCCCGACCGCCAAGATGACCTCGGTGCTGTCCGACCTGCGCGGGTCGATCATCCTGGACGGTGCGGGGCACTGGATCCAACAGGAACGCGCGGCCGAAGTGAACACGGCCCTGATCGACTTCGCCTACAGCCTCGGCTGAATCGAAGAGATCGGGACGGCAGCAGCTTTCGGCGGGTCGGACCGATCGGGCAGCGGCGTCGCGAAGCCGCTACGCCGCCGCCCCGGACCGCTCAGTCCCGCACGGGGACCGGCGTCGGGCGCAGTTCCAGCACGCCGTCCCCGGGACCGAAACCAAGCGATCGAGCGCGCGCGATCGATTCGTCCAAGGCCGCGGCGACGGTGTCCTCGAACTCCGCAGGGCGACGAGACACCCGATCGACGTTCATGCTCAGAAACTCGAACGAGCTCGCGACCTCGCCGACGGTGCGATTGACCAGATACGAGATGCCGCGCATGACCTTTCCGGTGCGCCCCAGATCGCAGACGTGCACCGAAACCTCGTGTCCTACAAGCACTTCCCGGTAATACGTGACGTGCTGCTCCATCGCGAACAGACCGAACCTGCCGGACCCGGTGTAACCGAGCGCACGGTGCTGCTGCCACATCGCCTCGCCGTGCAGCCGGAAGTAATGCGTCACGTTCATGTGCCGGTTGCCGTCCTCGAACTCCGGCGGGATCTCCCTGACGAACGCCGGGGGAATCGCGAGTACCTGGGTGATCTCCGGTCGCACCGCTGCCATGTCCGCCCGCCTCACCGAGATCCGGCCTGGATCGCCTGCCGGTAGCGCTCCGACAGCGTCGGCGGAAACCCGAGGCCGCCTTCGATGACCCGGATCGCCAACGACGAGGCCAGAGCGCGCAGGCGTGCGCACCCGTCTTCGCCGATCGCCTCGTACGGATAGACCGCCAGCTCGTCGGTCCTGTTCTCGATCGCCCCGCGCCGGGCGGCGCCGTGCTCGCTCAGCGCGAGATCCCCGTCCACCACCCATCCCCGAGCACGGAGCCGGTCCAGGCCGGAAGCCCAGTCCTGCTCGCTCCACGATCGGCTCACGCGCAGCACCTCTGCCGCGATCTCGCCGGTCGCGCTGTGCGTGATCAGCGCTTCGATACCGTCCAGCCCCTCGGTCGCGAGCAGGGCCACATGGGCATCGCCTCGATACTCCCGCAGCAAGGTCTGGGCATGCCAGAGCACCAGGTGCGGCTCGTCGGGCCATGGCAGCGCCGCGTGGGCCGCGAACAACGGACGCCCTTGCGGCCGCTCGCAGGCGCGTTCGGCGGCCCGCCGGGCCAGATCGGCGGCCTCGCGCACGTCGGCGCCGGTGACGTCATCGCCCCACGCCTGCCGCAGCGACCGGTCGGCGGCAACCAACCTGGCGCGCAGAATTGCGACGGGAGAGGCGATTTCCCATGCGGCGGGGAGGACGGCACGCACCGCCGCCGGATTGAAGTTGAAGAACGCGGCGACGGTGACATCGGCCGCCACCGGTCCGAAGGCAGCGGACCTGGACGCGAAGTACATCATCCGGGGATCCGTGATGCCCAGCTCGCGATACGCGCCGGGGCCGTGCGGGGTGAAGTAGATCATGCCGTGGATCGGCTCGAGGGCGCGGAAGGTCAGACGAGCACTGTGCGGGGAGACCGTTGTCAAGAGACTGCTCCGATATCTCGTTGTGCTGAAAACTCGCATTCGATAGTTACCCGAATCCGATGTCAAGTTCAAGAGATATGGATCGGAGGAAGCCGCGCGAGCCGACAGGTCAGTCCTCTCGCTTCCGCGCGCCCACGATGCGCAGACCGAGGTCGACGTAGTAGTCGCCGATCTCCTCCGGCGACCAGGGACCGTCGTCGCGGTACCACCGCGCGAGGTCGATGCCGAGCGAGAGCAGCGCGATCGCCGCCATGCGCGGATTCGGGTTGTCGAAGACCCCCGCCGCGACGCCGCGCTCGATCAGGCCACGCACTTCCCTGTCGATGACGCGCCGGATCGCGCCGATCTCCCGCTGATGCTCCGGGCTGAGCGCGGCGAGCTCGTAATTGATCACCCTGGCCACGGTGTGCGCGCGGGCATGATGAATCGAGAATTCACGCATCACCGCGACCAACTGCTCGACCGGGTCGTCCGCGGAGGCGATCGCGGCCTGAATTCTGTCCAGGGTGTCCTGATGACCCGCGCGCGAGACCTGGTAGAGCAGCTCCTCCTTGGAACGGTGGTGAACGTAGATCGCCGCGGTGCTGAGGCCTGCGATCGAGGTGATGTCGCGGGTCGTCGATCCGTGGAAGCCACGCTCGGCGAACGCGACGACAGCGGCCTCCAACAGCCGTGCTCGCGTCTCGTCCGCGCGCGAGCGGTCTTCTGATCCGGTCACCGGCCCAGTCTCGCATCCATCCGCTCGAAACCTGCGGACCGGTATGGCCCGCCGGGTCGTACTGCCGAGCAAACCGCCCGCTCACGGGTGGCAATCGGTATTGAATCCGAACTCAACTTCAATTACGCTCGGTTCGAGCAACGATACTCGACCTGCCGGACACCCGCACTCGGCCGCGCCGCAGGGCAGCTACATGCACTCGGCACCGTGACGCCTCGTCCGGCCGCGCCCGGCGGCACCGAGCGAAAGGGAATCCCCTATGACCAGTCCGACACCCACACCCACCGAGCGCCCCGCGCGGGCGACCGCCGTGCTGTTCGACTTCGGGGGTGTGCTGACGTCCAGCGTCTTCGACGCCTTCCAGGCATTCGGCTAGTCGCTCGGCTGCGACCCCCGCTTGCCGCTGCGCCTGTTCAGCGACGACGCGGAGGCGAAGGCGCTGCTGGCCGAGCACGAGGAGGGACGCATGGGCGAGCGGGAGTTCGAACAGGGCTTCGCCGCGCGGCTGCAGGCACACGGCATCGAGGTGGACGGAACCGGGCTCGTTCACCGCATCCAATCCGGTCTGCGCGCCGACGACGCCATGATCGAGCTGGTGGCCGAAGTCAGGGACGCCGGATTTCGCGTGGGGCTGCTGTCGAACTCGCTCGGCGACGACTGCTACGCCGGTTTCGACCTCGCCGCGATGTTCGACGCAGTCACAATCTCCGGCGAGGTCGGCGTGCGCAAGCCGTCCCGGCGCGCATACGACATCGCCTGCGCCCGTTTGGATGTCGAGCCAGGAGCGGCCGTCATGGTGGACGACCTGCCGCAGAACGTCGTCGCGGCCGAGCGCGCGGGGCTCACCGCCGTGCTGCACCGCGACGCGGCGGACACCACTCGGCGGCTCTGGGCCGCTCTCGGCCGGTCATGAGCCCGGCTCCGCTCGAAACGCCTCGCCCCCGCGCTCGACCATCGGCGCGGGAGCCGGATCGGATCGAGTCCGGCACCCGGAATTCCCCGCAGAAGTCAGGGTCCCGCGCGATGTCGCGCGGGGCCCGGTTACGTCGAATTCAGAGCGCTAGCACGAGCTTTCCGACATTCGCTCCGGTGAAGAGCATGTTGAGTGTCTCGCCGAACTGTCCGACGCCACCCTCGACGACGTGCTCGCGGCTCTTCAGTGTTCCGTCGGCCAGCCATTCGGAGATCTGCGCGACGGCCTCGCCGTAGCGGTCGGCGTAGTCCATGACGACGAATCCGGTCATGGACGCACGGAAGACCAGCAGCGACATGTAGCGCGACGGCCCCGGCGGCAGCTTGTCGTCGTTGTACGCCGAGATCGCCCCGCACAGCACCACGCGGGCGCCGAAGCGGAGATTGGCGAGCGCGGCGTCGAGAATGTCGCCGCCCACGTTGTCGAAGTAGATGTCGATCCCTTTGGGAGCCACTTCACGCAACCGCCGCAGCACGTCCTCGTTCCGATAGTCGACGGCCGCGTCGAAACCGAGCTCCTCGGTGAGCCAGCGGCACTTCTCCGCTCCACCCGCGATGCCGATCACGGTGGCGCCCTTGGCTTTCGCGATCTGCCCCACCACGCTGCCGACGGCTCCGGCCGCGGCGGATACGACAACGGTCTCTCCCGCGCGCAGCTTCCCGACCTCGAGCAGGCCGAAATAAGCTGTCATGCCCGGCATTCCGAGCGTGCCGAGCCACGTGGGTCCCGGTGCGACGCCCGCGTCGATCTTCTGGACGTCCTTCCCGTCGCTGATCGCGTATTCGGTCACCCCGAAGGTTCCGCTGACGGTGTCGCCGACGGCGAAGTCCGGATGCGTCGACTCGACGACCTTCGCGATGTCCAGCGATCGCATCACCTCGCCGACCCCGACCGGCGGCAGGTACGAGCGCACGTCGTTGAGCCATCCGCGCATCGCGGGATCGAGGGAGATGAACTCGACCTCGACCAGGATCTGTCCCGCGGTGAGCTCGGGAAGCTTCTCGGTCGTGACGTTCCAGGTGTTGGCGTCGGGCAGTCCGGAAGGGCGCCGCGCGAGGCGCACCTGCTGAGTTTTCGTCATGAGATCCCTTCTCGTTCATGCCGCCGTGCCGCGAGCCATCCCGCGGCACGGCGTTCCACGCCGTCGAGCCGACCCGCCCGACCGGCGAGTTCTGATATCAGAGCGCTCCCAGTTCGGGATCGCCCGCAGGCAACGCGTCGAAGACCAGCACCTCGGCCGGACCGGTGAGCGTGTCGCCCAATGCCGCACCGACCTCGCGCAGCGCGGCGCTCTGGCCGTGGGCGCGCAGCGCTTCCTTCGACGCCCACTTCTCGATCATCACGAATCGACCGGGTTCGCCGATCCGTCGGTGCAGTGCGTACAGCAGACAGCCAGGCTCGGCGTGCACGGCGGGCGCCGCCGCCCGCAACGTCTTCTCCACCAGCTCTTCCTGGCCCGGCTTCGCGAACATGGTCGCCACCACCACGCAGGGTTCGGCCATCGTTTCCTCCTCTTGGAGTGGTTTGTTTCGGTACTTCCGTCCGGTTACTTCCGCTTGCCCCACGAGGGGTCGCGGCGGCGCAGCTCCATTTGGGCGATGGTGCGCTTGTGCACCTCGTCCGGCCCGTCCGCCAGACGCAACGTCCGCAGGTGCGCGTACATGCTCGCGAGGGGGAAGTCTTCGGAGACGCCGCCACCGCCGTGGACCTGGATCGCCCGGTCGACCACCTTCAGCGCGACCTCGGGCGCGGCCACCTTGATCGCGGCGATCTCGACGCGCGCGTTGCGGTTGCCGACGGTGTCCATCAGATACGCGGCCTTCAGCGTCAGCAGTCGCGCCATCTCGATCTCGATGCGGGACTCGGCGATCCAATCCTGAATATTGGCGCGGTCGGCCACCGGCGCGCCGAACGTCGTGCGCGTTTGCGCCCGGTCGATCATCAGGTCCAGCGCCCGTTCGGCCATGCCGATCGCGCGCATGCAGTGGTGGATGCGTCCCGGCCCGAGCCGGGCCTGGCTGATCATGAACCCGTCGCCCTCGCCGGCCAGCAGCGCGGTGCGCGGCACCCGGACGTTCTCGAACACCACCTCCGCGTGGCCTTCCCGGTCCTGATATCCGAAGACAGGCAGGTTGCGCAGAACGGTCACGCCAGGGGTGTCGATCGGGACAACCATCATGCTCTGCTGGCGGTGCACGGGCCCGTCCGGATCCGTCTTGCCCATGACGATGAGGACCTTGCAGTTCTTGTGCAAGGCGTTGGAGGTCCACCACTTCCGGCCGTTGAGCACGTACTCGTCGCCGTCGGGCTGCATGCGCAGCTCGATGTTGGTGGCATCGGAGCTGGCGACCGCGGGCTCGGTCATCGCGAACGCCGAGGCGATCTCGCCGTCCAGCAGCGGTCGCAGCCACGTCTCCTTGTGCTCGGGGGTGCCGAACAGCGTCAGCACTTCCATGTTCCCGGTGTCCGGCGCGTTGCAGTTGGTCGCCTCCGGCGCCAGATGCGCGCTGCGGCCCATGATCTCGGCGAGCGGCGCGTATTCCAGGTTGGTCAGACCAGGCCCCCACTCCGGGTGCGGGTGGAACAGATTCCACAGACCGCGCTTGCGCGCTTCGGTCTTGAGTTCTTCGAGAATCGGCGGATGGAAGTGCGGATCACCGGACTCCGTCATCTGCGCGTGGTAGATCGACTCCGCGGGATAGACGTGCTCGTCCATGAAGGCGAGCAAGTCCTCCTGGTATTGGCGCGCTCGCTCCGAGAACTCGAACATGGCAACTCCTCGTCCTGACTGTTGGCTTCCTTCGCACCGTACTTGAATTCGACATCGGATTCAACTTTGGGTCGTGCGGCGATGCCGGGTACAGACACGAACGGTGCCGTGACATGTCATGTCACGGCACCGTTCGATGGATAGTTCGCCGGCTCCGGCTCAATCGCCGACCCGGATGAGCGCCTTGCCGAAATTGCGGCCCGCCAGCATGGCGCGGAACGCCTCGGGGGCGTTCTCCAGCCCGGCCACGACGTCTTCCCGGTAGCGGACCGAGCCGTCGCGGATCCAGCCCGGCATGTCGCGGAGGAAGTCCGCCTGCCGAGCGGGGATGAACTCGTCCTGGATGAAGCCGCGCACCGTCAGGCTCAGGGTCAGGATCTGCCGCATGAATCCGGGCAATCGGTCGGGGCCCGCGGGCAACTCGGTGACGTTGTAGTGCGCCACCAGGCCGCACACCGGTATTCGGGCGAAGCGGTTGAGCAGCGGCGCGACGGCCTCGGCCACTCGTCCGCCGACGTTCTCGAAATAGACATCGATGCCATCCGGCACCGCCTCGGCCAGTCGCTCGGCGAAGTCGGGCGCCCGGTGATCGACCGCCGCGTCGAATCCGAATTCGTCGAGCAGGGCGCGGCACTTGTCGGGTCCGCCCGCGATGCCGACGGCGCGTGCGCCTTTGATTCGGGCGATCTGCCCGACGGCCGAACCGACCGGCCCGGTGGCCGCCGCGACCACGACGGTCTCGCCGGGCTGCGGGCGGCCGATTTCGAGCAGTCCGCCGTACGCGGTGAACCCGGGCATGCCGAGGACGCCGAGCGCGGTCGAGATCGGCGCGGACTCCGGATCCAGTTTCCGCACGTGGCGGGCGTCGGCGACGGCATGGGACTGCCAGCCCGAATACGACAGCACCACGTCCCCCGGTGTCAGCGAATCCGCTCGGGACTCGATCACCTCGCAGACGGTGGCGCCGACCATCACGTCGCCCAATTCCACGGGCGCGGCATAGGACTTGGCCGCGCTCATCCTGCCCCGCATGTACGGATCCAACGACAGATAGAGCACGCGCAGCAGCACCTGACCGTCGTCGAGTTCCGGCAAATCGACAGTGGCGAAGGCGAAGTCGCTGTCTTCGGGCTCGCCTTCGGGCCGGGCGGCGAGCCGGATCTGGGTCGATTTCATGGATTCAGTCCTCTCCCAGTCGTAGATCGATGAGTTCGGCGAGCACCGACCGATGACGGCCGGGAGCGCCCAGCCCGATCTGGTCGGCCTTCGCTCGCTTGAGGTAGAGGTGGGCCGGATACTCCCACGTCATGCCGATGCCGCCGTGCAGCTGAACGGCTTCCTCGGCGGCCACGACCGCGATATCCGCACAGTAGGCGGCCGCGACGGCGGTAGCGACAGCCGCGTCGGGGTCACCGGCCGCCAGGGCGCCCGCCGCGTAGCGCGCCGCGGCGCTCGCGGTCTCGATGTCGACGTAGAGGTCGGCGAGCCGGTGCTTCAGCGCCTGGAATCCGCCGACCACGCGCCCGAACTGCCGCCGCACCTTCAGGTAGGCCACCGTCGTTTCCAGGCACCAGGACGCGACGCCGACCTGTTCCGACGCCAGCAGCGCCGCGCCCGCGACCAGCCCGGCCCGCAGCGCGGTGATCCCCGATTCGGCGTCGACGACGACCCGGCCGGGCACGGACGCGAGGGTGACATCGGCGAGCTGGCGCGTCATGTCGAGCGAGACGACCGGCGTGACCGCGGCCGCCGTCACCGGAATCGCGTGAATCTCCGTGCCCGCGCCGGTCTCGACCGCGGCCAGCAGCACATCGGCGTCGAGTACGCCGGCGACGCTCGTGACGCGTCCGGTCAACCGTCCGTCCTGGTCCTTCGCGAAGGTGGGCACATCCGTTGCGGAGGCGGCGGTGAACGGCGCGAGCAGCGCCACCGTGCGCTCGCCCTCCGCGAGCTGCCCGACCAGGTCGGAATCACCGGCGAGCAGGATCGTCGCGGCGATCACGCTGTTGGTCAGGAACGGGACGGGCGCGACGAACCGGCCCAGCTCTTCGAGTACGACGGCCGCGTCACGGGCGGAACCGCCCGCGCCGCCGCGATCCTCGGGGACGAGCAGCCCGGCGAGTCCGAGATCGCGGGAGAGCGCCTTCCACAGGCCGGGCGTCGACGCGCGGTCACCTTCGTAGGCCCTGGCCACCGCGGCCGGATCGCACTGGGCGGCGAGCAGGTCGCGCACCGCGTGCCGCAGCGACGCCTCGGTGTCGGTGTCGAGCAGCAGGATGTCGTCGCTCATCGGCTCAGGTCCTTCCAGGCGATGTCCTTGTCCGCGCGCGGTTCGACCGGCAGACCCAAGACCCGCTCGGCGACGATGTTGCGCAGGATCTCCGACGTTCCGCCTTCGATCGAATTGCCTTTGGCCCGAAGGAACCGGTAGCCGGCGCTGCGTCCGGTGAAATCGACCCGGTCCGGCCGCACCATGGTCCAGTCGTCGTAGCGAAGGCCGTCCTCGCCGAGCAGTTCCAGTTCGAGGCCGGACAGCTGTTGATTGGATCGGGCGAAGGAAAGCTTGAGGGCGGAGCTTTCCGGGCCCGGCTGCCCTCCGGCGACTCGCTGGCGCAGCTTCATCGCGGCCAAGCGCCCGGCTTCGGCCTCGACCCAGAGTCGCAGCAGCCGGTCGTGCAGTTCCGGGGTGTGTCTGGCGGGGTTGTCTCGCCAGCTGCGCGCGACGACGCCGAGCACACCACTCTCCCTTGGCATGGCGCGGCCGCCGATCGAGACCCGTTCGTTGTTGAGGGTTGTCGTGGCGACACGCCAGCCCTCGCCCTCCTCACCCAGCCGCTGGGTGTCGGGAATCCGCACGTCGGTGAGGAACACCTCGTTGAACTCCGCTTCACCGGTGATCTGGCGCAGCGGCCTGACCTCGACCCCGGGATCGGTCATGTCGCAGATGAAGTACGTCAATCCCGCATGCTTGGGGCGGCTGGGATCGGTGCGAGCGACCAGGATCGCCAGCTGCGCCTTGTGCGCGACCGACGTCCACACCTTCTGCCCGTTGACGATCCAGTCCGCACCGTCCCGGACCGCCCTGGTGCCGACCGCCGCCAGATCCGAACCGGCGCCGGGCTCGCTGAACAGCTGACACCAGATCTCTTCGCCCGTCCACAGCGGGCGCAGGAAACGCCGCTGCTGCTCCGGGGTGCCGTAGGCGAGGATCGTCGGAGCCGCCATGCCGAGACCGATGCCGTTGAGTTCGGCGTTGTTGCCCGGGGCTCCGGCTTGCTCGAACAGGCCGTCCACGAAGGGCTGCGTTTCCCTGTCGAGGCCGAGTCCGCCCAGCCCGACCGGGAAGTGCACCCAGGCCAGCCCGGCGTCGAACCGGGCGCGATGGAAGGTCACCGCGTCCGTGGTCGAAGGGTCGTTGTCGGCGAGGACCGCGTGCACGCGCCGACGCAGGTCGTCGAGAACCGTGCCGGTCATCGGTTGCTCTCCTCGATGGCTTCGATTCCGGTGCGCAGCAGCGTTTCGACGCCGGATCCCAGGGTCTCGAATCCGGATCCCACGGTTTGCCCGTGCAGATGACGGTAGTGGATACCTTCGAGGATCGCGGCCAGTTTGAAGGCGGCCAGCCCCAGGTAGAAACCGAAGTGCGCGAGGTCGCGGCCGCTGCGCTCGGCGTACCGGTCGAGCAGTTCGGTCTCGGTGAGGAAGCCGGGCGCGAACGCCACGTCGCTGACACCGGGGACGCCGAGCTCGCCGAGGCGCTGATACAGCAGCAGGAGGGCCACATCGGTGAGCGGATCACCCAAAGTGGCCATCTCCCAATCGATTACGGCGACAACCCGATCCCCGGAGTCCACCAGGATGTTGTCGAGCCGGTAGTCGCCGTGGACGATGCCGTCCGGAGACTGCGGAGGCTGATGTGCCGCGAGCTTTCCGTACAGTTCGTCCGCACCCGGCAGCTCCCGGGAGTAGGAGGCGTCCAACTGCTTCTTCCAGCGGTGCACCTGACGCGCGAGGAATCCGCTCGGGCGCCCGAAATCCGCGAGTCCCGCTTTCGCCGGATCGACGGTATGCAGATCGGCCAGTGCGTCGACCATTCCGGCCGAGATGGTGCGCGTCCGGTCGGGGCCGATCGCCGTGAGCTCGGCCGCCGTGCGGTAAGGCGTCCCGATCACCCGCTCCATCACATAGAAGGGAGCGCCGAGGACATCGGGATCCTCGCAGAGCGCGTAGGTGGCGGGAACGGGAACGTCGGTGTCGGCCAGCGCGGTCATGACCCGGTATTCCCTGGACATGTCGTGCGCGGTCGCCAGCACGTGACCGAGCGGGGGCCGCCGCACGATCCATGCCGATGCGCCGTCGCTGATCTCGTAGGTCAGATTGGATCTCCCACCGGCGATCACGCTAGCGGTGAGCGGCCCGGCGAGCAGACCCGGCTCGACATCGGCCAGCCAGGCCGCCAGGCGATCCACGTCGAGGCCGGGCAGATCCGTGCCGTTGCGATCGGTCATCAGGGCACCAGCACCGCGACGGTCTCGGCGACGCTCGCGGGTTTCGCGGCGCCATCGATCTCGACGGTGACGCGGCTGACCGCCTGGAACCCCAGCGTCGCCGGCGTGAGCGAGATCAGCTCGGCGCCCGCGCGCAGCCGGGATCCCACGGGAACGGGCGCGGGAAACCTCACCTTGTTGGCGCCGTAGTTGACGCCCATCGACAGTCCCTCGACGCTGTAGATCTGCTGGGTCAGCATCGGAATCAGTGACAGCGTGAGGAATCCGTGGGCGACGGTCGTGCCGAACGGTCCCGTCGCCGCTTTCACCGGATCCACGTGAATCCACTGGTGATCGCCCGTCGCGTCGGCGAAGCGGTCGATCTGTTCCTGGGTCACGGTGTGCCAGTCGCTGTATCCGAGGTGAGTTCCGATGGCCTTCTCCATGTCGGCCAAGCCCTGGAATACCTTCATCGGTCGTTGCCCTTCCGTCCTAGTCCCGAGGTCCGCCGGCCACGTAGACGACCTGGCCGGACACGAATCCCGCCCCCTCGCTCACCAGGAACGACACGGTGTGCGCGATGTCGTCGGGCGTTCCCGCGCGAGCGACCGGGATCTGTGCGGTCACCACCTTCTTGAAATCCTCGAAGGAGACGCCCATGCGTTCGGCCGTGGCCGCGGTCATGTCCGTCTCGATGAATCCTGGCGCAACAGCGTTGGCGGTGATGCCGAACTTGCCGAGTTCGAGTGCGAGCGTCTTGGTGAACCCCTGCAGACCGGCCTTGGCCGCGGAGTAGTTGGCCTGGCCGCGGTTGCCGAGCGCCGACGTGCTGGAGAGGCTGACGATCCGCCCCCAGCCCTGGTCGATCATGTGGCGCTGCACCGCGCGGCTGCACAGGAACGCGCCGCGCAGGTGCACGCCCATGACGGCGTCCCACTCGTCGACGGTCATCTTGAACAGCAGGTTGTCGCGAAGGATGCCCGCATTGTTGACGAGCACCGTCGGGGCGCCGAGTTCGGCGACGACGCGGTCAATGGCCGCCGTCACCGCGGCTTCGTCGGCCACGTCCGCGCCGATGGCGAGCGCGCGGCCGCCCGCGGCTTCGATGTCGTCGGCCACCGGCTTGGCCGCGGCCTCGTCCAGATCGAGCACCGCGACGGCCATGCCGTCCGCGGCGAGCCGTCGCGCGACGGCCGCGCCGATGCCGCGCGCCGCGCCGGTGACGACGGCGATCCGCGGGGTCTGATTGCTCATGCTGTTCTCCTGTGTGGTGTGTTCGGTGGATGCCCGCGCGAGGGGCGCGGCGAGGACGGCGCGGTGGCCGAGGCGCATCGCGGCGGTGCTGCTCGCCGAGGTGCCGGCGGCGGCTATGGCGCGTAGACCACTCGGCCGACCGTCTTGCCGTCGGCGAGGCGCTGCACGCCGTCGGCGACGCCGTCCAGCGTCAGCCGTTCGCTGACCAGTGGCCTGATCGCGCCCTTCGCGGCGAGCCGGGTCAGCGTCCGATGGCATTCGGCGACCGCCGTCGGTTCGTAGGCGTTGTACAGACCCCAGTGCAGGCCGACCACGGAATAGTTCTTGACCAGCGCGTGATTCAGTGCGGCCGTTTGGATTTCGCCACCGGCGAAGCCGACGACCAGGATCCGGCCCTCGAAGGCGATGCACTTCGTCGACCGCGCGTACACGTCGCCGCCGACCGGGTCGTAGACGACGTCGGCGCCCCGATTGTTCGTCACCTTCTTGACGACCTCGACGAAATCCTCCGTCCAGCGATCGATCACCACGTCGGCGCCGAGCTTCGTGGCGTATGCGGCCTTCTCGGGGCCGCCGACGACCCCGATCACCCTGGCGCCCATGGCCTTTCCGAGCTGGATGGCGGCGCTGCCCACACCACCGGCCGCGGCGTGCACGAGCAGGGTCTCCCCCTCTTTCAGACCGGCGCGGCGATGCAATCCGAACCATCCGGTCTGGTATCCGATGTACAGCGCGGCCGCCTCGGCGTCGTCCAGCGCGGCCGGCGCTGCGAACGTCTGCGCGGCGTCCATCAGGGCGAATTCCGCGAATCCGCCGTGCGGCAGGGCGGTTCCGCCGATCACGCGATCGCCGACCGCGATCCCCGCGACGTCGGACCCCACGGCCACCACCTCGCCGCACACCTCCACGCCCGGCGTGAACGGCAGCGGCGGACGCACCTGGTAGAGGCCGCGACACATCAGCACGTCGGGAAAGTTCGCCGCGGCGCCGGTGACGCGGACGAGGACCTGACGCGGACCCGGATCGGGCAGCTCCACGGTGTCGAGCCGCAGCACCGCGCCCGGTTCGCCGAGTTCGCGGACGCGCCACGCCTTCATCGTCGTCACCTCAGACACCGCCGGTGAGGGTGATGCCACCGTCGACGACGAGCAGCTGCCCGGTGAGCCAGGCGGCGTCTTCGGAGAGCAGGAAGGCGACCACGCTGCCGATGTCCTCGGGCACGCCGAGCCGCTTGAGCGGGTAGGCCGCGGCGACCTGATCCTCGCGGCCCTCGTAGAGCGCGCTGGCGAACTTGGTCTTCACGACGGCCGGTGCGACGGCGTTCACCCGCAGGTTCGGGCCGAGTTCGACGGCGAGTTCCTGGGTGATGTGGGTCAGCATCGCCTTGCTGGAGCCGTAGAAGCCGATGCCGGGCGCGGGCTTCAGCCCGGCGACCGAGGAGACGTTCACGATCGCGCCGCCGTGCTCCTTCATCCACGCCTGGTACGCCTGCTGCACCCACGAGAGCGCGGCCAGGCAGTTGACCTCGACGATCTTGCGGGCGGCCTCCAGCGGCAGCTCGACCATCGGACCGAAAACCGGGTTGATTCCGGTGTTGTTGACGAGGAGATCCGCGCTGCCGAAGGCCTCGATCGCCCGCTCCACGGTCTCGGCCTGGTGAGCGACGTCGTCGGAGCGACCGGCGACGGCCAGCGCCCGTTCCGGACCGCCCAGCGTCTCGACGGCCTCGTCGAGCGCCTTCTCGTTGCGGGCGGTGATGACGACCTTCGCGCCCTCGTCGACCAGACGCTGGGCGATGCCGAGGCCGATGCCACGGCTGGCGCCGGTGACGATGGCGGTCTTTCCTTCGAACCTGTTCAAGGGGTGGTCCTTTCGATTGTTGTCCGCGGTCACGACAGTCGTTCGAGCACCATGGCCATGCCCTGGCCACCGCCGACGCACATCGTTTCCAGGCCGATCTGCTTGTCGTGGAATTGCAGTGAGTTGACGAGCGTGCTGGTGATCCGCGCGCCGGTCATCCCGAAGGGATGGCCGACCGCGATCGCGCCGCCGTTGATGTTGAGCTTGCCGAGGTCGACGCCCAGCTTCCTGGCGGACGGAATGACCTGCGCCGCAAAGGCTTCGTTGATCTCGACCAGGTCGACGTCGCCGATCGTCATCCCGGCGCGGGCCAGCGCCTGTTCGGACGCCGCGACCGGGCCGAGCCCCATGATCTCCGGCGAGAGCGCGCTGACCCCGGTCGAGACGATGCGCGCCAGCGGTGTCAGTCCCAGCTCGGCGGCCTTCGTGTCCGACATGATGACGATGGCGGCGGCGCCGTCGTTGAGCGGGCAGCAGTTGCCCGCGGTGACCGTCCCGTCGGGCCGGAACACCGGCGGAAGCGCGGCGACCTTGTCGAGCGTGACTCCGGCGCGCGGGCCGTCGTCGGCGGACACGACGGTGCCGTCCGGCAGGGTGATCGGCGTGATGTCGCGCTGCCAGAAGCCCTTGGCGAGGGCGATCTCGGCGAGGTTCTGGCTGCGCACGCCGAAGGCGTCCTGCTCCTCGCGGCTGACACCCTCGAGTCGCGCCACGTTCTCGGCGGTCTGGCCCATCGCGATGTAGACATCCGGCAGCCCGCCGTCCAGCCGGGGATCGGCCCATTCCTGGCCTCCCGCGGCGAGTTTCGCGGTTCGCTCGACCGCGTCGTCGAACAGTGCGTTCTGGGTGCCCGGCAAGCCGTCCGCGCTTCCCTTCCCGTAGCGGCTGACCGTCTCGACACCGGCCGAGACGAACACGTCGCCTTCGCCCGCGCGAATCGCGTGCAGCGCCATGCGGGTCGTCTGCAGGCTCGACGAGCAGTAGCGGTTGACCGTGGTGCCCGGTACCCCGTCGAGTCCGGCGAGCACCGCGACGATCCGTCCCAGGTTGAAGCCGGACTCGCCCGCGGGCTGGCCGCACCCGAGCATCAGGTCGTCGATCCCGGCCGGATCCAGCTCGGGGACCTTCGCCAGCGCCGCCCGCACGATCTGAGCGGCCAGGTCGTCGGGCCGGATGTCCTTCAGCGAGCCCTTGACGGCCCGCCCGATCGGCGACCGGGCGAGGGAAACGATGACGGCTTCGGGCATGGGCCCAACCTCTCTACGGGAACTTACTAAGCGCTTATTTTCTACCGCCACCTTGCGGGACGGGTGCCGCCGCGTCAATACCGACCACCCGGGAAATCGCCTGTGACATGCCTCACGCAAGACGCGAAAGACCAGGTCATGCCGCATAAACCGACACGATATTGAACTCGAATTCAGATTTCGCCAGCGCCACGGCGCCCGCGCGGGCGACGGGCATCACGCGGCCGAGCCGCGCCGGCGGCGGCCACGAAAGAACCCCGGAGCGGAGTCCGCGGTGAGCGCCCTCGCCATTCGCGGGACGAAATCGCCGAGAAGCGCCCGCCCGTCTGACGTGGGCTGATCCGCGCTCAGTCGGCCGCGGGTCCGATGCGCACCGCGTTCACCCACAGCCGGGTGGCGGTGCGCACCAGCTCGTCGATGCTCGCCTCCTCCCCCAGGACGAACGCGTAGTACGCCATCCGGCTCACCATGCCCGACAGCGCGCGCGCCGCTTGGCGCGGATCGAGCTCGGGATCGGCGAGTCCCCGCCGCTGCAGCTCCGCGAGCGAGCGGGCGTTGCGCTCCCAGAAGGCGCGACTGCGACGCCGGCGGACCGCACGGAACTTCGGATCGATGGTGGCCACCTGATCGAGAATGGCCATCAGCTTCGCATTGCGTTTGTACGCCTCGAAGTAGGCCCGGTTGCTCGCCTCGATGACCGCCGCGGGTGACGCCTCGTCCGGATCGAGCCGTGGCATGCCGGGGTGCAGCATCTCGTCCCGGGCGAGGTCGAGTACCGCTTGCAGTACCTCCTCCTTGCCCGCGAAATAGGTGTAGAAGGACCCGGTCGAGCACTTCGCTTCCGCGGCGATATCGGAGAGCCGGGCCTCGAGATAGCCGTCGCGTTCGAACACCGTGCGAGCCGCGGCGACCAGCGCCGCGCGTGTTCGCGCACCACGTGCCGTGCTCGGGAGGTCGCGCAGGACCGATGTGTCGGCAAGCGAGGGTATGTCCCCCGCCGCGACATCGTCTCGGGTCGTCCTGGTCATCACTACCCTCGCTCTCGCCTCTCGATTCCCCGGTACATCCAGGTCGAACGCTAATCGAACCTGAGTTCATCATCAAGTTTGCGGCGTCCCGCATGCGAGGTTCGGGCCACACCGTTCGACCACCCCGGAGCGGCCGAGATCGCCCCGGGGTAGTCGATTCACTCCGCAGTCTGCAGGAGCGCGGCCTGGTAGCGCCGCATGCCGCCCAGCCACCTGTCGTAGTCCGACCCTTTGCCGCGGTACATCTCGAGCACCTCGGGATGCGGCAGGACCAGGAAGCGCTCCTGGTCGACAGCGTCGAGCACCACCGTCGCGACCTCGTCCGGGCTCAACACCGCGCCCGCGCTGGTGACCGCCCTGGTCGCCGCCGCACCGAGCGCGTCTCCCGACTCGGCGCCCGCGCGCAGCAGCTTCGTCTCGACGCCCATCGGACACAGGCAGCTCACCCGAATTCCGTTGTCGCCGTACGTGACCGACAACCACTCGGCGAACCCGACGGCCGCGTGCTTGGTCACCGCGTACGCGGCCGAACCGATCTGGGTCAGCAGGCCGGCCGCGGAGGCGGTGCTCACGAAATACCCCTCGCCGCGTTCGAGCCAGCCGGGGACCAGCAGCCGAGCGGCCCGCACGTGCGCGTTGACGTTCACATCGATCGCGGTGTCCCAGCCCGCGTCGTCACCCAGCCCGACCGGCCCGCCGACGCCCGCGTTCGCGAAGTACAGGTCGACCGGCCCGAACTCGCCCTCCGCGCGCGCGATCAATCCGCCGATCTGCGTCGGGTCGGACACGTCCGCCCCGACGGCCACCGCCGAGCCAGGGGCGTCTTCCGTGATGGACCGAACGAGGGACTCGGCCGCATCGGCGTCCAGATCGGCGACCACGACCCGCGCACCCTCGCGCACCAAGAGCCGCGCGATGGCGCCGCCGATCCCGCCGCCACCTCCGGTGACAATTGCCGTTCTTCCAGCGACCTTCACGAACATCTCCTTCCGAGATTCCCCAGGCGCGAGCGATCCCCCGGTCGGCCACGCCGGGCCGAGCATCCAACAAACTTGAATCCTACGTCAATTTCAAGTTTGGACAAGGGTGGCCGACGAACGCGTAAAGGAGCTGGCGCATCGCCCGGATATCACCGGGGAACAGAGTTCGGAGAGTGCGGATCAGTCCGAGTCGAGCTGCAGAGCGTTGACCCACAGCTGCGTCAGGGTGGTGACGAGCTTCTCGAACGGGATGCGCTGATTCTGGACGAAGACCGTGTAGGCCATCCGGCTGACCATCACCGACAACGCGTGCGCGGTGATCACGGGATCGAGGTCCGCGCTGGCTCGGCCGGATTCCTGCAGCTCGCTGATCATCTTCGCGTTGCGCTGCGCGAAGGCCTTGCCGCGTTCGATGCGCAGCCTGCGGAAGTCCTCGTTGATCAAGGCGACTTCCTCGAACACCGCCATCAAGCGCGCGTTGCGCTTGTAGGAGCGGAGGTACTCCCGGTTGGCCGCATCGATGAGGTCGCGCGGGTCGGTGACGCCCGTGCGCTCCCGGACGTGCGGGTGCAGCATCTCTTCCTGCACCTGTTCGACGACCGCGGCGAAGATCTCTTCCTTGCTGTCGAAATAGGTGTAGAAGGACCCAGATGCCGTGCCTGCGGCCTTGGAGATGTCGGAGATCTTGGCGTCGAGGTACCCGTCGCGCTCGAACACCTCGCGCGCCGCGGCGACCAACGCCGTGCGCGTGCGCTCGCCGCGCTTGGTGCGCGGGACGCCTTTCCGAGGCTCGGTCTCACTCACAACGGGCTCGGACACCAACGCTGGCCACTCACTGTCGGTCGATGGGACGGTTGACGCGTTCACGGTATCACCGCGTCGCCGGCGTCGGTCGCACCGCCGGAATGTGCGCGAAGTGGGCCCGTACCTGCACCGACAGTTCGCGAAGTGGCGTCGGGCCGCCGAGATCTTCCGCTATCGAGAACCGCTTACCGACCCACATCTGTTGTCCGGCAACACTTTTGACCAGTGTGCGAAATGCCGGTCCGCGCACGGATCAGGTGTTCGAGGCGGCGCAGACGGTCGCCACCGCGGCCGGGATCCGATCGAGCCCGGCCGCGACGGCCACACGAGTCCCGCGGCGTGCGATCAGCCGAGACTGAAGGGCTGTCCCCAGAAGACGACGATCTCCCTGGCGTGCGGGGTGTCGACCTCGACGCGGACGAACGAGCGAGCTTGCGCGTAGCCCGCGCACCCGCTCAGTGCGATGGTCGAGTTCTTCCATGTCACGCTGCCGCTCGCGCCGCGGAACTGGATGTAGGGCAGGTGCACCTCGTCGCCGAACAAATCCGGCCCTTCGATGTCGAGCAGGTAGAACGTCTTCGCCTGCCCCGGGCCGAGACTCAGCGTCCCGCCCGCTCCGATCCCGCCGGAGGGCCGCTGGCCTTCCCAGTCGGAGCTGTAGGTGCTGTTGCCGTTGACGCCGCCGCCACCGATGTTCACCTGGCACCCGACGACGTAGCCCGGACGGATCTTCCCGCCCAAAGCGTTGCCCGCGACCTCGACCTGGGCGCTGGCCGAGACCCACACGTTGCGGTGCAGCGGGGTGGCGCCCATCGGCGGGCTGATGAGCGCGGATTCGTCCGCTATGCGGACGGTGACAGCGGTGCCGTCGGGCAGCGTTTCGGTGATGCTGCCGCCGGGCAAGGGAACGAAAGTGTCGGCCTGCGCGTGGCCGGTGGACAGCAGTCCCGCTGCGGTGACGGCCGCTGCGCACAGGCCTGCCGCGCGCATGGCTTTCTTACGGTCGAACATAGGTATTTCCTCTTCGAGTTCGTCTCAGCGACAAATGTTTTCCAGTGATTTCGACCGCGTCAGCCGATGCTGAACGGAGCGCCGTAGAGAGTGGTCTTCGAGTAGTGATCGCCGACGATCTCGACGACCGCGTACGACCGGGCCTGCGCGTACCCGCCGCAGCCCTGGATCTCCATCTCGACGTCCCGATAGCCGAGCGTGTAGACGCCTGGCGCGAGGATGTCCTTGAACCCGACCTGTACGAGTTTGATTTCACCCGGCCCCAATTGGATTCCGCCGGAGCCGCTCACGCTGAAGCCATTGGTAGTGATGTTGCCGGACAGACCCGCCGAGATGGCTTTGTCGCCGATGCTCACCTGGCAACCGATGATGTATCCGGCGTTGACCTGGGACGCGCCGTGGGTCGAGGAATTGTTGGTGCCCGGCCAGTTCTCCGGCGTGCTGTACGGACCGGGCTTCTCGACGACCGGGGCGACGCCGACGTCGGCGGTGATCGTTCCCGACACCCACACCACGCGGCCTGCGCCATTGGCGGCCATCGACGACGACACGATGGCCCGTTCGGCCGTGCGGTCGATCCGCACACCGGGTCCGTGCTCGGCACCGTCGGGGAGCGGCACGAAGACATCCGCGTGCGCGGCGCCGGTGGAGAACAGCCCCACCGCTGTCGCGGCGGCGAATCCGACGCCCGCGACACGCGTGATCACGCGGCCGTACCGGCCATCACCCGGTGTGTCGACGGGGGTTCCGGGCGCGCCGGGAACGGCGCGCAAGGAGGTGGACTTCATCAGAATTGACCCTCATCTCGGTCGAAATGCGGTGGCGGGCATCGAGATACCCTTCGCGCGGCGCGACGTACGCCGCACACCACGTCGCCGATGTCATCGCGAATTTCTCATCGCATTGCCCGCGCCGTACATCGCGAGCGATGGTCGCCTACCTGCCCGTCGGAGGGTGCGGTGTGACGGCCAACACATCGGCTGGCCGGACTTTAATTGAAACCGGCGTCAAGTTCAATAGGTCTTTTGCCGAGGATTACCGGCGCCATCGCCAGCGCTTCACTCGCTCAACCCGATTGAAGTTGACGCCGAATTCATATACAGTGCCATCGAACGTGACCCCCGTCACATGCCTTTCCATACCCGGTCTCTACCTGTCTGGATGTGCCATGACCAATGTCGCCGACCGTTTCTGGCAGCACGCCTCCGAGCGCCCCGACGCCATCGCGCTGCGCCTCGGGGACCAGCGCATCACCTATCTCGACCTCGCACATCGCAGCGCCGCCTTCGGTGGCCTTCTCACCGATTCCGGTGTGGCAGCGGGCGACCGCGTGCTGCTCGTGGCGCCGACCGTCCCGGAGTTCGTCGTCGCCTACCTCGGCGCCCACCTCGTCGGGGCTGTCGCCATTCCGGTGAACACCATGGCCACCGCTCCCGAAATCGGCTATGTGCTGGACGATTCCGGCGCCCGGCTCGCCATCGCCTGGCATGGAGCGCAGGCCGCGGCACGGCAGGCGGCGGCCGAGCGCGGCATTCCGTTGCTCGTGCTCGAACCCGGCGCGTACACCGAGCCGACGCGGGTGGTCGCCGAACCCGTGCGGCGCAACCCCGATGACACCGCGATCCTGCTGTACACCTCGGGCACCACGGGCAAGCCGAAGGGCGTCGAGCTCACCGTCTCGAATCTGATCGAGACGGCGCGAATCTTCATCGACCAGCTGCAACTCACACCGGAGGAACGGTTCGGCACCGGATTGCCGCTGTTCCACGTGTACGGCCAAGCGGTGTGCCTGATCACGGCGCTGCACGCGGGATGCTCGTTCTCGATGGTGTCGCCCTTCCAGCCGCAGGCGATGATCGAGATGATCAGAGATCACCGCCTCACCGTGGTCTCCGGCGTGCCGACGATGTGGAACGCCATGCTGCACACCGCCGGTGACTACGGACCGCACGACTTCGCCAGCCTCCGCCTTGCCGCCTCCGGCGGGGCGTCGCTTCCCGCCGAGGTCATCCGCGCGTTCTCGGATCGGTTCGGCTGCACCATTCTGGAGGGTTACGGACTCACCGAATCCAGTGGCGCCGCGACCTACAACGCGCTGGACCGTGAGCAGCGGGTCGGATCGGTGGGGGTCGCGTTGCCGGGGACCTCGATCGAAGTTCGCGATCCGGAGGGCAACGTCCTGCCCGCGGACGCCGTCGGTGAGCTCTTCCTCCGCGGACCCAGCATCATGAAGGGGTATTGGAACCGCCCCGATGCCACCGCCGCCGAACTGTCCGGAGGATGGCTGAAGACCGGCGACCTGGGACGCATCGATGCCGACGGTTACGTCTATATCGTCGACCGCGCCAAGGACCTCATCATTCGCGGTGGATACAACGTCTATCCTCGGGAAGTCGAGGAGGTGCTCTACGAGCACCCGGACATCGTGGAAGTGGCGGTCATCGGCATCCCGGACGACCACTACGGCGAGGAGGTCGGGGCTGTCGCCGCCGCCGCGGCCGGAAGGCGACTCGATCCGGAGGAGCTGCGAGCCTGGGCGAAGGAACGCCTGTCCGCCTACAAGGTCCCGCACCGCTTCGCCTTCGTCGACCAGCTGCCCAAGGGCGCCACCGGCAAGATTCTCAAACGCGCGCTCGATGCCACCGTGTTCGCCGCCGCGACCGAGAAGGCCACCCGATGACACTGGTCGCGCACGACGCCGCCTGCTTCATCGACTGGTTCCCGCACGTCGCCACGACCCGGATGGCTCCCCAATGGAACTACCGCCACATCAGCGAGGAACTCATCCCCGCCCTGCTGGCCAAGAGGCTCACCGACGACGACATCGACGCGATCCCGGTCCGCAATCCGCATCGCTACTTCGAAAAATGAGCGGCACGGCGTGCCCAGGGTGGTCAGCGCGTGACGGCGCAACAGGATACGTCGGCCTTCGTACCGCCGCAGCCGCGCGAACCACCGCACCCGGTGCGGCGGAACCGCCGCCCTGTCCACGCCAGACCGGCCACGCCGAGGACGATCAACCCGATACCGACTGGCTCGAGCCATGACACGCGCAGCAGCGCTGACCCGCTACCAGCGAGACCGGCCGCCATGAGCAGCGGGGCCAGATGACCCGAAGCAACTGGACCGTCCGCTCCGGATACAACCGATGTCCGCCCAGCGACCGGTCCGGCGTGCTCACCAACCCACGGCGCTCGTAATAGCGCAGCGTCTGCACGTTCACCCCGGCGGCCGCCGCGACCTGACCGGTGCGCAAGGTCGCGCTCACCGTTCGACCTGAGCCAGCGCCCGCTGCTCGAGCGCATCGAGCACCTCGACGTGGGCGGGCGGGACCTCGACGCGCATGACCGGCCCTTCCTCTCCGGTGTCGAAGGTGAAGGAGAAGAACGAGCAGCAGGTCGATTCCCGCACCGCGAGGTCGCGACCCACGGCTTCGGCGCCGTCTCTCAGGACCAGATCCAGCCGTGTCCGCTTCGGGCGCACGGTCGAGCGCACGGACGAGGTGAAGAAGTCGTCGAACTCGGCCACCCGGACCGGTTGCTCGATGGTCGGCAAGGTGCACGCCTCCGGCACCCAGTCCGCGGAATCCAGGTTGTTCGTCATAACGCCACGGTAAGCCCGTACCCGGGTACCGGATGCAAGCGTCAGCGGAACCGGTCGGCGCGAAACGGTGTCAGCACCGGTGGACGGACGCCGTCGAGGATGTAGCCGGTCAGCGCTTCGGCGGCGGGCGCGGCCAGTGTCATGCCGAGCATGGACAGCCCCGTGAGGAGGTAGGTGCCGGGATGGCCGGGCAGGCGGTCGACGATCGGCAGCCCGTCGGGTGTGAGCGGTCGTCGCCCGCTCCAGAGGTGCTGCCGATCGCTCCAATCGACGCCGTCGAGCATGACCGCCGCGTTCCGCGCGATCGGCGCAAGACGCTCGGTGCTCAGCCGCGCCGACGGCCCGAAGTCCATGCCCGCGGCGATGCGAAGGCGGCCGCCGATCGGCGAAAGGGCGATGTGCGCGTCGAGCAGCAGTATGGACCGCCGCACCGCGGTGGCGACCGGGACGTCGAAGCTGTAGCCGCGCCCGCCGATGAGCGGGAATCGCTTGCCGATCAGCGCGGTGCTCGCACCGGTCGCGACGACCACCACATCGGCGTAGCGGCGGTCGTCGCGCATGGCGACGCCGGCCCGTGGACCGGGCTCGGTCAACCCGGCGACGGCGCCGCCTTCCTCGATGCGCACCCCCTGCGACCGCAGGTAGGCGGCCAGCGCGGCGAGGAAGGCGCCCGGATCGATCTGTACGTGATCGCGCAGCTCCACGCCGTAGCGCACCTGCGCGGACAGCGCGGGTTCCCGCACGCGTAGTGCGTCGGCGTCCAGGACGGTGCTGGATATCGCGAATCCCGCGGTGCGGAACGGTTCGCGGGCGCGGATGAACGTCTCGACGGCGCTGATATCGCGCGCCACGGCCAGCAAACCGGCGTCGCCGCGGGTGAATTCGACGCCGTCGGCGGCGAGCTGATCCAGCAGCGGGAAGCATCGGGTGCCGAGTTCGGCCAATGCCAGCGTGCCGTCACGGTAGCGGTGGGCGGTGGCGTGGCGCGCGAAGGACACCAGCCAGGGCATGAGACGCGGGTAGTCCCGGAGCGCGATATGGGTCGCCGCTTCGGCAGAACGCATGTGCCGCAAACCATCCCGCAGCAGTCCTGGTTCGGGCAGCGGCCCGGTCTGAACCGGGTCCACCCAGCCGGCGTTGCCGTGCGAAGCCCCGGCACCGACGTGCTCGGCTTCCACGACGGTGACCTCGACTCCGCGTCGCGCCAGGTGATAGGCGGTGCTGAGTCCGGCGATCCCGGCGCCGACGACCAGTGCGGTGCGTGGCGTGTTCACCGGCGCACCAGTTCCCCGACCGGGTGACTGCCACGCGACCGGTGGCCGTCCGGCGAGAGGTCGAGACGCATGGGTTTTCCTTCCAGTAGACCCAGGCAGCATGTTGTGATCAGCGGTGCGGTGGTCGGTATTTCGAGACACCGGTTCCGGCGTGGGTTCCGACCACCGCAAGAGGTTCGCGGCACCGGTCGCCGACGCCGGTCGATCAGCGCGGCGCGGGGTAGCGTCTGGACGGGTTCGGCGCCGAGCTGGCCGACCCGGCGATGCCATGCCCGGTGCGGCCGACGGAATACCCATCCGCCGTGCTGGACTGGTATAGCCCAGGTCGGGCGGGAAGTCCAGCATCATCGCGCCGACGCGGTGCCAGCGCAACCCCGATCGACGGCTTTCGTCAGTCGGGTCGTCGAACGAACGTGGTTCGTTGCAACGCCATTCGCAGCGATCGCGGTGACGGCCGAAGGTCACCGACACCGCGAGCAGGCCGACGGATCACCCGAGGACCTTCTCCGGCAAGCCCCAGCAGGGGTACTCGCGGGCGGCGTCGACGAGGCCGACGCTTTGCGGCGTGCGGCAGACGACGTGCGGTTTGTGCCGATAGTCCACGACCAGGTGTAGGTTCGCCGCCTTCTCGCCGGTGAATGTCTGGTGGCATTGGGAGCAGTGGCACACATTGTGCGCGCTCAACGGCCACCAGGACTCGCACCCCCGGCATTTCACCGTCTCCGCCGATTTCGTCTTCATGGTCACTCACCCACTCGCGCCGCCGCGCCGCGGTCCGCCATCACCTTGGCCGTACCCGCGTCGTGCTGCGTCACACCCTTCGTCTTCGATCACCGAGCGGGGTCTCGGCAGGACTGTCGACTGCGAAAGTCGATCCAGTCCCGACGTCGTCATCCCAGCTGTCCGGCTCGGCGACCCCGACGGTAGCGTACGCGTCGAATTCGGTCTTCGCGGATTCTGTTGCCCGGTCCGTGATCTGATGGGGCGCTCGGCGAACCCCGAGGCGTCCGGCAGCGATTCTCCGCGGCGGTGAGCAGCGAAGCTGAGGCCATACCCGCAATAAGAGATGGCTCCTGACGGGTTGTCGCACATCACTGTTCGGCGGTGCGAGTCGAACTGCCGCAAAGAGCACTGCCGGACAAGCACTTTCACCGGCGCGGGAATGGCGGCGTCCAGCGGGACGACGCCGCGCGTCAGGGACGATCGCGAACGGCCTTCAGCAGACTGTAGAGGGCGACCACGGGTTTCAGTGGCATCCAATCGCCGAACCGGTACTCCGCTCCCCTGACCAGGCGGGACGCGAGGCCGGGCGACTGCTGCGCGAGGTAGTGTCTGGCCTTCGCGGCATGGGACGGCAGCGAGACGATCTTGATTCGATCGACGTCCCTCAGGTACGGCATCGCGAAAGCGATGTTCTCCCAAGTGGTCCGGCTCCGCTCCTCCAGGACCAGCTCGCCGCGGTATCCGCGGGTTCGCGTGGCGTACTCGGCCATCAGGGACGCCTCGGTGCGCGGGCCCGCGCACGGGCCTCCGCACAGCACGAGCCGGCTCTCGACCGCCGCCGGATCGATGGACCGCAGACCCGCACGAACGCGCCACCGGTTCATGGCGTTGGCCCGCGTACCCGCATTGCGATACCCGAGGACCACGACCGCCTCGGAGGTACCCGGCACCGACCCGACGAGCGTGCGGGAGGCGCGCCAATTCGCCCACTCGCCCCACAACATCAGCAGCACGAGGCCGGTGGTCGTCAGCCAGGTTCGTTTCCCCACGACTCCAGCCAAGCACACACGTCAAGAGAGATCAGCGCTCTCGGCCAGGATTCCGCACGCCCGCGCCATCTAAGTGGCGAATTACCCCGTCAGAGCCCTTGCGCACGGCGCTATGAAAGCGCAGACTTACGTACGTGGCTGCTTTCAAAGATGTCGATCTGGCGATTCTGGGGGATCCGATGCGGCAGGCGATCTTCGAGCGTCTGGCGCGGCGGCCGTCGTCGGTGGGCGAGCTGGCCGAGTCGTTGCCGATCACACGCCAGGCGGTGTCACAGCACCTGCGGGTGCTGCGCGATGGCGGGTTGGTGGTGGCCACACCGGAAGGCACGCGGCGGATCTATCGGCTCAACCCCGATGGAGTCGCCGCGCTTCAGGCGTACTTCCAGCGAATCTGGGATGACGCACTGACCGCTTTTCAGAAGGCCGCCGAGGTGGCGGCTCCCGATTCCGAACAGGAGCAGCATCCATGAGCACACCTATTCCCCTTCCCGTTCTGCAGGGCAAAGCGACCGTGGCGATGCCGCTGGAGAAGGCGTTCGCGTTCTTCACCGAATCGTTCGGCAGCTGGTGGCCCGCCGCGTATCACATCGGACAGGCCGAGATGGCCGACGCGATCATCGAGCCTCGCGAAGGCGGGCGCTGGTTCGAGCGCGGCGTGGACGGATCCGAATGCGACTGGGGCCGCGTGCTGGCGTGGGAGCCGCCGCATCGGCTCGTGGTCACCTGGCAGATCAACGGGCATTGGCAGTACGACCCGGATCCCGCCCACGCCAGTGAGATCGAGTTCCTTTTCACCGCGGAGGGTCCGGAACAGACCGGTCTCACCCTCGAACACCGGCACCTGGACCGGCTGGTGGAGGGCAAGGCCATCCACGACACCATCGTCGAACGCGGTGGCGGCTGGAGCACCATGCTGGAGCTGTTCGCCAAGGTGGCCGAGGCGCAGGGCTGATCATTCCGCGGTGGACGATCGCACGCCGAGGTCGAGCTCGCGCCGTCCGCGACTCGCGTGTGCGACGACGGGCACGACGGCCACCGCCAGGACGCCGCCGGTCAACGCGAGAGCGGGGTAACTGGCCGCAGCGACCACGAGACCGGAACCCAAGCCACCGGCGGCGCCCGCGATGGCGATCGAAACATCTACCAGTCCTTGGGTTTTCGCGCGAGTGGCGATCGGGACGGCGTCGGCGACGATCGCGGTGCCCGCGAGCAGGCCGAAGTTCCAGCCCACTCCGAGCAGCGCCAGGGCCAGCGCGAGCAGCGCGACGGAGTCGCCCGGCGCGGTCGCCGCGAGCAGTCCGGCCGCGAGCAGGGTCAGCCCGGCGGCCGCGGCGACGGGCAGGCGGCCGTAGCGGTCGACGAGCCAGCCGGTCAGCGGCGAAGGCAGGTACATGGCGCCGACGTGAATGGCGATGACCAGCCCGGAGGCGGCGGTGCCGTGGCCGTGGTCGTGAATGTGCACCGGCGTCATCGTCATGATCGCCACCATCACCAGCTGGGTCACGGCCATTACCAGCGCGCCCACCGCGACACTGCCACCGGTGCGGGCGGGCGCGGCAGCGGTGGAGGTCCCGGCCTCGGCGGCGGACGAGTCGCCGTCGACGGGCAGGGTCCGGGCCAGCAGTAGCGGGTCGGGCCGTAACCAGAGGGTCAACACGAGGGCGGCCAGGGCGTACGCGGCCGCGGCGAGCAGGAACGGTCCGGCCAAGTGCGGGATGCCGAGCGCTTCTGCGAGCGCGCCGGTGGGGGCGGCGAGATTGGGGCCGACGACTCCGCCGAGGGTGGTGGCGACCAGCACGGTCGCCACCGCGCGGCCACGATGCGAAGCGTTGGCCAAATCGGCTCCGGCGTAACGGGCTTGCAGGTTGGTGGCGGTGCCCGCGCCGTAGACGAAGAGCGCGACGAACAACAGCACCGGGTCGTCCACGGCGGCCGCGGCCACGACGCCGAGGCTGCCTGCCGCCCCGACCAGGTATCCGGCGGCCAAGCCGGGACGGCGGCCACGCGCTTGCGACATGCGCCCGACGGCGACGGCGGCGAGCGCCGAGCCCGCGGTGAACAAGGCGCTGGGCAGCCCGGCCAGGCCGGTGGAGTCGAGCATGTCCTTGGCCAGCAGGGCGCCCACTGTGATGCCCGCGGCCAGTCCGGCGCCGCTGAGGATCTGTGCGGCGACGAGCACCCGCACCATGCGGCGCTGGAGCTCCAGGATGTCGCGCAGCTCGGGGCCGGACGAGATGGTGCTGTCGGTGCTTGACACAGAGCTTTCTTTCTTCGACTCGCTCGCCCGCGCCGAGGTGCTCGACGAGCGCCGCGTCCACCGGAGCCGACGCGCATAGACTGGCAATCACATTGTTCCAAAGATCTTTGGAACAATATTCCATCAATCATTGGAGAAGCAAGGTGAGTGAGCTGACCGGCCGCAAAGCCGCCCTCTACGACCAGATCGCCCGGGTCGGCAAAGCGCTCGGCAACGGCCGCCGCCTGCAGATCCTCGACCTGCTCGCCCAGGGCGAGCGCACCGTCGAGTCGATCGCGACCGCGACCGGCATGAACCTCACCACCGCGTCGGCCAACCTGCAGACGCTCAAGAACGGCGGACTGGTCGAAGCGCGCCGCGACGGCACCCGCCAGTACTACCGCCTCGCCGGAGACGACATCGCCCGGCTCTTCTCGCTCGTGCAGAGCGTCGCCGAAGCCCACCTCGCCGACGTCGCCGTCGCGGCCGCCGCGGCGCTCGGCTCTCCCGACGACGTGATCACCCGCGACGAACTCATCCGCCGCCGCGACAACGGCGACATCATCCTCGTCGACGTCCGCCCGCACGACGAATACGAAGCCGGGCACATTCCCGGCGCGATCAACATCCCCCTCGCCGAACTCGCCGACCGGCTCGCCGAGCTTCCCGCCGACCGCGACATCGTCGCGTATTGCCGCGGCGCCTACTGCGTCATGGCGCCCGAGGCGATCCGCATCGCCGGCGAAGCGGGCCGATCGGTCAAGCGATTCGACGAAGGCATGCTCGAATGGCGTCTGGCTGGGCTGCCCGTCACCTGAACGCTGCCGTTCATCCGAGCGCCCCATTCATCCGAACGCCGCGGTTCATTCGAGCTCAGGGCCGGCGAGAACGCCGGCCCGCGCCCGACCGTGCACCCTTCGGGACCTGCCGATTACGAGGCGGCTTTCTCGTACGCCGCAACGAGATCGGACGGCACCCGGCCGCGACTCGGCACCGCGAGACCGTTCGCCCGCGCCCACTGACGAACCACGCCCGCCTCGGGTCCGCGCGTATTCGTCGGCACGATGGTGGCGCTGCGCCGACGAGCCGCTTTGCCGACCTGACGACCGAACGGAATCCACTCGCCGAACACTTCTCGTAAGCGAGCCGCGTTCTCCTCGGACAAGTCGATTTCGTAGCCGACTCCGTCGACAGCGAACGACACCGTTTCCACCGCGGGTGAACGTCCGTCGAAATCATCGATCACTGTGACAACCACTCTGCGTGCCATCGACATCCACTCCCAACTCATCGAATCGACCGGACCGTCCCCTGCCAGGCCCGGAGAGCAACGCGATCCAGACAGCTCGAAACCATCGCTGTTCTGGGACTCTCCGTCCAGACGCTGGATGGTACGCGCGTTCGGTCCGAACGCGGAATCGATGTCCGCTCCGGAACTTCCGAGCGCCCGCCCGGGATAGCCGATAACTCCCTGTGCGACGCGATAACGAGTCCCATTCTCGAATTCGGCGGCGCGTCAGACGATCTACGCGATGAAACCGGTGATCTCCCGCGCCGCGGCGAGCAATGGTTCTCGCAGCGCGCGAATTCGTTCGGGAGGAAGCCGGTCGCCGACGGCCGAAATGGTGACCGCCATGTAGGGCTGACGCGTCCGGGACGGTACCGGTGCCGCCATCCCCGTCACTCCGGGTAACACGGTGTCGGTGTCGAAGCACCACCCGTGTTCCCGGACGTCGGCGATCTGCCGGCGGACCGAGGAGAGGCGCGCGGCGAAGTTCGACACGTCGAATCCCAGTCTCTCGCGGCGAGGTTCGTTGGCGCGTAGCTGCGCTTCGACTTCGTCGGGAGCATGCCAGGCCAATAGCGCGATCCCGGCATAGGTGGCGCCGAGTGGCACCGTCTCGCCCACCTCGACCACTCGCGCGCGAATCGGGTACGACCCTTCGGCGCGAATCAGGTAGTGCAGTCCGCTCAGTTGACGGAGGGCGACGTAGACCGTGTCGCCGGTGCTGTCGGCGAGCCGCTGCGCGCATCGTTCGATGCCGCCGTAGTCGGCGATCGGCGAGGGCGCACTCAGCCCGAGCGCGTACAGGGCGGGACCCAGACGGTACTTCTTCGCGCGCTGCTCGATGTATCCGATCTCGATCAGTTCCCGCAGCAGCCGGTGCACGGTGGGACGCGTCAAGCCGGTCGCCTGAGTCACGTCGATCAACCGGGCTCCCCACGATCCATGGAGCGCGACTGCCTCCAGAATGGTCGCGACCCGGTTCAGCACGCTCGTCCGTGACGCGTCGCCGCCGGACTCCCCCGATTCCTCGATCTGCACCACGCGCCCATCGTAGCAAAAGTCCATCCAACGGACTATTTCAAGAAATATGCCCTATGCCATAGAACAGTGGTTGACAGATTGGTCAATTACATTTGATGATGTGTTCGGCGCGCAGCAAGCTGCATTCACAGCCTGCAAGCGCGGGAGAGCGGAATTCAGGAAGTCCATTCAATGAACTTTTTCACCCAATACCGAGGAGGACGCCGGTGAGCAGACCCATATCCGACGGCTCATACGACGATCGCGCCACCCGCACGATCAAGGTGTTCATCGCACTGAGCTTCTTCGGCGAATTCAACTTCCTCGTCCTCGGCCTGATCCTGTTTCCCGAGCACGGCACCCTGCTGTGGCGGGTGGTCTGGACGCTCGGCCTGTGCGGCATCGGAATGGGGGCGGCGGTCGGCGGACTCACCTACCTCGTCACCGCCGGGCAACGCCCCGGCAGTCCGGCGGGATTCGCGCTCACCGCGGCATGCGGCACGCTGGCGTTGAGCGTGTGCCAGACCCTGTGCTGGTCGCTGGATCACAATGTGGGACTGAACTATTGGGGATCGGTCGACATGCCCGCGCTGTTCCTGGCGAAGGGCTATGCCTCGGCGCTGGCGGGCGGATTGCTCGGCGGCTACCTGCTCAATTCCCGGCGCGGCGCGCGGCTGCTCGAACTCGCGAGAGCCTGACCGCGATGGCGGGCGCTTCCACGGATGCTTTCCGAATCACATTCTGCGCGTCCGTCATTGCCGCCGTACTCACGCTGATCGCTTGGCACGGTGCGCTTCTGGGGATGGCCGAGGGCGCGGCGGTGAAAGCGTTGGCGGCGGCGTGGTTCATGCTCGGATGGGGTGTCGCGCCCGGAGCACTCACCACGGTGGTCGCGCGATCGCCGCTCGGACGCCTCCCCCGGCATTGGGCCATGTGCGCGACAACCGTTGCGAGCCTGCTGCTCACCACCGGCGTGTGCTACGTCGTCTACGCCTACCTCACCGATCCCGCATTCATGGACGCCGCCATGGGCACACCGGCGAATCACGCGTCCGGCGCGGACCACGCCTCTCACCATCCGAGTCCGACTGCCGCGTCCTATCCCCCACCTCGGTTCGAGGTCGTATCGACCCCGATCCTCTGCGCCATCGCCCTGTCCCTCGCGGGGCTCTTCACCTCGGGACGACGTCAGTCCCCGGACCTCTAGGCCGAAGTCTCAGCTCGAAAGGAAGCTGTCCATGCCGCTGCTACGCGCCAATGGCGTATCGCTCGCCTATACCGATACCGGAACGCCACCGGGCAGGCCCGATGCACCGACGATCCTGTTCGGTCACGGATTGTTGTTCGGGGGCTGGATGTTTCGGCCGCAGATCGATGTCTTGCGGGACCGATACCGCTGCGTCACCGTGGATTGGCGCGGCCAAGGCGAAACACCCGCCACGGCGGGCGGGTACGACATGGACACGCTCTGCGACGATGCCGAAGCTTTGATCCGGGAACTGGATCTCGCGCCGGTGCATTTCGTCGGCTTGTCGATGGGCGGGTTCGTCGGTCTGCGGCTCGGCGCACGCCGCGGTCGGCTCTTGCGGTCGCTGACGGTTCTGGACACCACCGCCGACGGTGAGCCGCGCGATGCCGCCCGGAAGTACACGCTGTTCGCTTGGATCTATCAGCTCCTCGGCGCCGCACCGTTGAAGCAGCAGGTGCTGCCCACCTTGTTCGGCCCGGACTTCCTCAATTCCCGGCGCAGCGAACCCGTTGTCCACGAATGGAGCGCTCGCCTATCCCGTTCCAGCAGAACAGGAATCAGGAAAGCCATTCTGGCGGTCGCCGATCACGCCGCGATCGGGGACGAACTCGCCGACATTGTCGCGCCCACCTTGGTGATCGTCGGCGCCGACGACAACGCCACTCCCCGGCTCGACGCGGAGCGGCTCGTCGCTCGGATCGACGGATCCACTGTGCAGGTCGTTCCCGCCGCCGGGCACACCAGCAATCTCGAGCAGCCGCACATCGTCACCGCGTGCTTGGCGTCGTTCCTCCACTCGGTCGACAACGAACTCGGCGACCTCTCGAAAGCCACCGCATCACTCGACGGAGTCGGTCATGGAACTCATTGAAATCATGCTCGGGGACCGCAAGGTTCCCGTCATCGAGAACGGCTATTACGACCGCTACCGGATGAATCCGGATCTCGACGAGATCCAGCGGGATCCGGCCGTCGGTGACCTCACCTTCTTCCGGCGGATGCCGAAGCGAATCGCGGATTCGGCGTTGGGTCCGATGTGGACGCCGAATTTCTATTACCGCACGCGTTCGGCGCAATTGCTCTTCGCGGCGCCGCTGTCGCGGCTGCGAGCTCACCTTCCCGCGCCGCTGGAGCCGGTCCGCATCCTGCCGGGCATCGGACTGATCGCGCTGGCGCTCTACCGCTACGAAGTCTGTGACAACGACCCGTACAACGAGGTGGGCGTCGCCGCGGTCGTTCACGATCCGCGCCGCAAGGCCAGCGCCCGCAACGTCGTCGACGACCTCCGGCGCCGGGTCAACTATGCCCATGTCCTCGCACTGCCCGTGAACACCGAGATCGCGCGACTGCGCGGGGTCGACGGCTACAACCTGCCCAAGTGGCGAACCGATATCGACGTGAACATCGCCGGCGAGGTGTACGCGCGGGTCGCCGGCCCCGGGGGCCGGACCGATATCGAGGTCGGCGCGAAGCTCCCCGCCGTCCGGGATCTGTCTTCGGAATCCCGCGTTTCGACCACCAAACTCGTGCACACCCTGGACGGAACCTGGCACGAGACGATCACTCAGGCCAATCCTCTCGCGACCGGCGCGCGCATCCTCCCCTCGAACGTTCGGCTCCACCTCGGCACCGGACCGCTCAGTGACCTGCTCACCGACCTCGGCGTCAGCAGGGCGCTGCGATTGGAAGTGATCCCCGAAGCGCAACTCGTGCTGCATCTTCCGCGTCCACTCGCACTGTGACGCACACCGGCGACCGCCAGCCGGCACACCGATACCGAATGCGCGGCACGGACCTCGCACCACCGAACCGAAGGAGTACCGACACGATGGAGTGGACCGGCGCGACATATGCCGACACCCCGACCGCCGAGGGCATCATTCACATCGATGCGCCCCTCGCAAGAGTCTGGAACGTCGTCACCGATGTCGAACTGATGCCGATATTCAGCGACGAACTGAAGTCCGCCGAATGAGTGGACCCCGTCCAAGGCGCGCGATTGGGCGGCTCTTTCGTCGGTACGAGCCGGCATCCGAAACTCGGCGAGTGGTCGACCACGTCCTACATCGTCGAATTCGACGCGCACCGGACGTTCTCCTGGGTCGTCGGAAGTATCGAAACACCCGGTGCGACTTGGCGATTCACCCTCGAACCGGACAACGGTGGCACCCGCCTGCGGCAATGGGTCCGGATGGGTCCGGGACCGTCCGGCCTGAGCTTCGCCATCGCGGCCATGCCGGAGAAGGAGCAGAAGATCGTCTTCGTCCGGATGCGCGAGCTCGAACGAGCCATCGAGCACACCCTCGCGGCGATCAAGACCTTCATCGAGGGGGACGAACACTGATGCGCACCGCAACCACCATCGAAGCCTCCTACCCTGGAGCCCTCGAATTCGCTTTGGAGGCAGAGAAACTCGGCCTCGATGTCTGCTGGGTCGCCGAGGCGTGGGGCTCGGACGCGCCGACCGCGTTGGGCTACCTCGCCGCCCGCACCGACCGAATGTTGCTGGGCTCCGGCGTCATCCAGATCGGGACCCGCACACCCGTGGCGATCGCCCAAGCGGCGCTCACCTTGGCGGACTTGTCGCAGGGACGGTTCCTCCTCGGCCTCGGCGCCTCGGGACCGCAGGTCATCGAAGGCCTGCACGGCGTTCCGTTCGCCGAACCGCTCGTCCGCATGCGCGAAACCGTGGACATCATTCGGCAGGCGTTCGCCGGAGACAAGATCAGCTACTCAGGTCGCAGGCATGGGATTCCGCTGGCGGGCGGCGAAGGCAGGCCGATGCGACTGTCGCTGACCGCGAATACCGAAATCCCGATCTACCTCGCCACCCTGTCACCCCGCATGCTCGAGCTGACCGGACGGATAGCCGACGGCTGGCTCGGCACGAGTTTCGTCCCCGAACGCGCCGCCGCGTATCTCGACCGCCTCGACACCGGACTGGCCGCCGCGGGGCGGTCGCGCGACCAGCTCGACATCTGCCAAGGCGCGGAGGTCGCCTTCGCCGACGACGAGGACACGCTGCGGACGATGCTCGCCGCCCGCAAGAAGGAGCTGGCCTTCAGCCTCGGCGGGATGGGATCGGGCGCCACCAACTTCTACAACAACGCCTACAGCCGCCAAGGCTGGGCCGAGGTCGCCGAAGCGGTACGTCAGCGCTGGCAGGCGGGCGATCGGCAAGCGGCCGCCGCACTCGTCACCGACGAGATGGTCCTGGCGACCACGTTGATCGGCACCGAGGCGATGGTCCGCGCCCGGCTGCGCGTCTGGCGCGACGCCGGTGTCGACACGATCCGCCTCTACCCCGCGGGTGACACCATCGATGCGCGGGCGACGACCCTGGGCCGCGCACTCGACATCATCCGCGACCTGGACTGAGCCGGCTCGGCCGGAGTAGGAGGCGGCGACGACGGCACATCGGTGGCCGGATCTGACAGAGATACGTCGTTGCGGCCATCGGCGCGCGCCTCGACGATGGACTCATGATTTCGAGCCACCGCGTCGTCATCGCGACCTTCCCCGATGTCGACCTGCTCGATGTCACCGGGCCTGCCGAAGTGTTCGCGCTGGCGAACCGCGAGGGTGGCGGGCGGGTGCGCTACGACGTGCGGCTGGCGAGCCCGGTCCGCGGCGAAGTGCGGACCTCGGCCGGGGTGCGTGTCGTCACCGACCTGGGCTTCGACGAGGTCGAGCCGACGATCGACACGTTGATCGTCCCCGGCGCGGTGGACACCCCGCCCGGCGGTCCGGTTGCGCGCATCGATCGGGAGGTCGTGGCGTGGATCGAGTCCGTGGCGCCGCACGCGAGGCGAATCGCCTCGGTCTGCGTGGGTGCGCATCTGCTCGCCGCCGCGGGTTTGCTGGACGGAAGAACGGCCACCACGCACTGGTCGACGGCAGGCCAGCTCGCGGCCGAGCACCCGCACATCGTCGTAGACCCCGACCCGATCTTCATTCGCTCCGGCCGGATCTGGACCGGTGCGGGGATCAGCGCGTGTCTGGACCTCTCGCTGGCACTGGTGGCCGAGGATCACGGCGAGGACTTGGCGTTGCAAGTCGCACGGCAACTGGTGGTCTATCTCAAACGGCAAGGCGGGCAGAGCCAATTCAGCGTGCCGCTGAGCCGTCCCGCGACCGCCCGGCGCGACATCGACGACCTGCGGCTCTTCATCACCGAGAACTTGGACGGCGACCTGTCCACCGCGGCGCTTGCGGCCAGGATGTGCCTGAGCGAACGCCATTTCACCCGCGTCTTCCAGCAGGAGACCGGCGCCAGCGCCGCGGTCTATGTCGAGGCGTGCCGGGTGGAAGCGGCGCGCCGTCTGCTCGAAACCACCGACCAGCCCCTCGAACGGATCGCCGCGACGGTCGGGCTCGGCTCGATCGAGACACTGCACCGCGCCTTCCGCAGGCAACTGTCCGCCACACCCGGCGACTACCGGAAGCGATTCCGCGTCACCACCTGAATATCGAGCGTCAATTCCGCTCGAATTTCCCCTTCCCACACAGAAAGTAGCAACACATGTCGATGAATGCTGTCTCCAGCACCCTGCGCGACGTGATCGGTCTGGACGATCGGCTGCCGCGACTGGCCGACGCCACGGTGATCATGATCGATTTCCAGAACACCTATCTGCACGGTGTCATGGCGGTGGACAGGGCCGACAAGGCACTGACCGCCGGTGCCCGATTGCTCACGGCCGCAAGAGAATCGAATCGGCCGGTGGTGCACATCGTCAACGACGGCGGGCCGGACACGCCCTACGACATTCGCGCCGACATCGGCGCGATCAGCGATCCGGTCGCCCCGCGAGCGGGAGAACCGGTGGTGGTCAAACAATTCCCGAACGCGTTCCACGGCACCGATCTCGAGCAGATTCTGAAAGAGCTCGGCGCGGGGCAGGAATTGGTGCTCGCCGGATTCATGACCCACATGTGCGTGAGCTACACCGCCCAGGGCGCGTTCAATCTCGGCTACCGCCCGACCGTCGTCGCGGAAGCCACCGCCACTCGATCCCTGCCCAACCCGTTGGGCGACACCGTGCCCTCGGCCGCGCTCCAGAACGCGGCCCTGACCACCATCGCCGACCTGTTCGGCGTCGTCGCTCCGACCGTGGACGACATCCTGCACTAGGCCGGGCTCACGCATGTGGCTGTCGGTCCCGGCTGTTACCTTGCGCGGCATGACGATCGACCGGAGCGCGAGCTCCGCACACGGAGCGGCCTTGACCCAGCGCGTGATCGAAGCGGTGCGGCGGGCGCCAGAAGCCTCCGCGCTCGAATATCAGCACGTCCCCTGGGTGGAGGGGAGCCCGCGGCCGATGGCGGCGGATGTCTTGGCGGACATGGTTTTTCCGTCGAGACGTCCGCTGCCGCCCAGCCTGCGGGCGTGGCTGGCGTTCGATGTGAGTTTGCTGGAGCGTTACGGCTGGTTCGGCCCGGACGGCGAGCTCACACCTCGGACGCTGGACGAGCTGGTGCGCGACGAACTGGGCACGCAGTGGGGAGAATGCTACCTCCCGCTGTCCGACCGCTTCGATGAATGCTTCCTGCTCCCCGGCGGTTCGGACTCCAGGCGAGTCCTCGCCGTCGGTGAGCCGGACGCCGAGGGCGAATACCCTGTGCTCGCCGTCGATGTGGACGACCTGCCTTACGTGGGCCTGATGTATCCCGGATTCGACGTCTACCTGGCCAACACCGCGAATCTCGTTCGGATGGAATTCCCGACCTACACCGCACTTTTCGACCACGCGACCTACGGTTCGCGAATGCGACGGCACGCCCGCCACTTGTTCGCGGGAGATTCTTGCGCCGAGTTTCCGTTCTGAGCCCACACACGCGAAGCCGTCGCAGCAGGGCGCCGGTCACGCCAGGTCGAGACCGGGCTTGCCGCAGCGCGAGCCGGGCCCTTGTCCCATAGTTGCGGCACGACGACGAGCAGCAGGAGAAGGACGGCGTGAAAGCTCGCGTGAGGCGGCGATGACGGCTCTATCCTTGTCGAATGTTCGCGTCGAGAAGCGCCTCGATACGCAGTTTCCCGCCGAATAGCGCGCTGTCTCTGTTTCGGTGGTTCAGCGGCCGCGAACTGTAACGGGGTCTTCGCCGTCACGGGTGCAGGAGATGTTCTCCGGCGAGCTGGATGGCCTCGAGCTTGGTGTAGCCGGGATGGTCCGCGACGATGAAGTGGCGGCCGATGGCGAGCGCGAACATCAGCGTGCTGCGCGCCTCGATCTCGTCGGGATCGGTGAGGAAAGCGCCGAACATCTTGCGCAGGAACTCCATCCGCTCGTTGTCGACGCGCCGCAGGCGCGTCGCGACGGACTGGTCGTGGTTGGCCCAGGCACGGATCGCCAGATCGATCCGGTGCAGGTCCTCCGAGAACGTCATCCGGCCAACGCGCCGGATCCGGTCGGCGGCATCGCCGCCTTCGGCGTTCGCCTGGGCGATGACCTCCGTGGTGCAGCGATGTTCCCACTCGTCGAGCATCTCCGTCAGAAACGCGGCACGCCCGTCGAAGTGCCCGTAGAACCCGCCTTTGGTCACGCCGAGCGCGGCGGCGAGCGTCTCGACACGGACCGCGTCGGGCCCGCCTTCGGCGAGGGCGTCGAGACCCGCCGCTATCCAGCGGGCTCGGGATGTTCGGGCCACGGCGGGAATCCCGGTCACCTCCATTGATCGAACTTCGTTTATACGGTACCGTACAAACGTACCTGTACGGTACCGTATAAATGGAGGCGAACCGTGCCACGAATCATCCACTCCCCCAAGCGATTGCTGCGCTGGGCCAGCGGAATCATGGTCTTCCTCGGAGCCGGGCACCTCGTGTTGCTGACGCTCTTCGCTTGGGACGACATCACCGGCTGGGTGGATCGCGGGATATGGGCAGCGGTCCCGCTCGCCGTTACCGAAGAGGGCGACGGCCCGACGGTGGACTCACTGCTGAACGAAGTCACCTTCTGGGCCGGGCCGGGAAGTTTCGCCGTACCGTTCATCCTTTTGGGTTGTCTGACATGGCATCTCGCCGAGCGCGGGATCGCCGTGCCCGCCGGGATCGGCTGGGGACTCGCGGCATACAGCGCGTTCAGCGGTGTCCTGCTCGTGCCATCTCCGTACTTCGCCGGAGTCGTCGCGGGCGTACTCGTCGTCGTGGCGGCGCGCAAAGGCGTTCGGGCGGAGGCGAACCGAGAGCGGGCCGGTAGCGTCATCGCCGGGCACTGAGAGGCGGACCGGATGTCGGAGCACATGATCGAGGACCTCGTCGAAGGCTCGATACGGGCGCTGCACGCGCGAGCTCCGGTCGGGGATCGATGCGTTCGAGACTGGTTCTCGGTGCTGTACCGGTTCCAGGAGACCCACGACTGCTCGTTCACCCATTTCCGAGTGATGGACGTGCTTCTGGAGCGCGGCTTCACCTACCGATTCGCCCTCACGGAGCACCCGGAGTATCCGCAGCGGCGCGCATTCTTCGACGGGCTGGCCGAATTCACCGCGTTGTCGGAAGCCGGCCACCCGCCGGACGCGGAGGACTGGGACGACTTCGACGACTGGCTCGACCAGGGCTACGTCGACCCGCCCCATCTCTACTGCGACGCCGGGACGGCGTTGTGGCGGCGGATGGCCGAAACCGGAAAGCTCGACGGGCACGACGCCGAACCGCTGCCCGGCACACCCCTGGCCGAGGTTGTCCACGAAGTGGCGCTCGCCGCGGAGGACGCGGGTGACATCGAGTTGATCGCGCTGTGGCACGCGCAGGGAATCGATGCCTTCCTCGGCGTCGCGGGCATCGCGGATGCGCGGCGAATGCGCGCCGTGCGCGCCTTCCGCGATATCGCGCTGCGCACCGGCGCGATCACCTTCGACCTCCCCCACGGCTACCGGCCGCCGCCGGAATTCTACGAAGACGACCCCCTCGAATCCTGGTGGGCGGGCGCCGATTCGGCTGAGTACGACGACCTCTTCGCCTAGCGATCGTCGCCGATCAGAGCCGGCTGCTCCCCCTCACAGACCGTCCCACGATGCCTGATCGAGGGAGAAGTATTCCGACTGACGGGGACGCGCGGCCAAGGCGAGGACAGCGGCGACCTCATCGATGCCGTCGGCGAGGGGGGCGACGGTCACGCGCACCGCTTCGGGATGACCACGGGTGGCCACGAAGAAAGGACCGCCGGGAGCGACCCGGATTCCGTTGGCGGCCAAATGGATCAGCGCCGTGCGCTCGTCGGCGACCGGCAACCAGGCGTTGAGGCCCTGCCCCTCCGCGAGGTGCAGACCGTGGCCGCGCAGCGCGTCGGCGAGGGCGCGGCGGCGGATCTGGTACTGCGCGCGGGCGTGTTCGACGGTGCGGGTGACGGTTTCGTCGCGCAACATCTCGTGCAGCAGGCGCTGCAGGATGCGCGGCGTCCAGCCGGGGCCGAGGACGCGGGTGGCGACGATGCGGTCGATGATCTCCTCCGGGCCGGAGAGGGCCGCGATTCGCAGGTCGGGTCCGTGCGATTTGGAGTAGCTGCGCACGTGCAGCACCCGGTCGGGCAACCAGCGGCCGAGGCTGATGTCCTCGGCGGGGACGACCGCGCCGGAGTGATCGTCCTCGATGATCATGCACCGGCGCTCACTGCGACGCAGGATCGCGACCAGTTCCTCGGCGCGCTCGATGCTCATCGACGCGCCGGTCGGATTCTGCGCGCGCGGTTGCAGGACCGCCGCGCTGGCTCCGGTGGCGACAGCGCGCGCGAAATCGTCCGGCAGCACGCCCTCTTCGTCCATCTGCACCGGGACTATCTGCGCGCCAATGGATTCCAAGTAGTCGAGGATGTACGGGAAGGTAGGGTCTTCGACGATCACCCGGTCGCCGAAGCGGACGACGGCCTGCAGGCTGCGGACGATGGCATCCATCGCGCCGTCGACGACGGTCAGCGCGCCCGACCGAGCGGGCCAGTCCGCTTGCAGCAGCCGCCCGAGTTCGGGCACCACCGGCGCCTGATGGTAGTCGGTGGTCTCGGCGTCGAGGGCGAGCCGGGACAGGATCGACCCGATCTCGGGTAGCAGTGCCGGGTCGGGCGTGCCGAGCGACAGGTCGAGCCGGGCGCCGGTCGCGCCGCGGGTCATGCTGTCGGTCCGCGACGACGCGGGCCTGACCCCGCCCTCGGCGACGAAGGTCCCGCTGCGCCCGCGTGACACCACCAGCCCGGCCTGCGCCAACGCCCGCCAGCCGTGGCTCACGGTCGCGGGGCTGACCCCGAGACGGCGCGACAGCTCGCGCACCGTGGGCAGCCGGTCCCCGGCGCGCAGCTCGCCGCTGGTGATGAGGCGGGCGATGGCGCCCGCGATGCCCGCGGGAGTCGGGTCATCGATCCGGATCCGGTCGTTCATTTCCACGCCTCGAACACCTCGCGAGATTTACACTTTCGGCACCGACTGAAATATTCAGGAAATGTTTACCTTCGAAGATAACATAATCAACTTCGGTAGGGAGATCGACAGGTGACGACAATCAAGGCCGCCATCACCCAGGCGACGTGGACCGGTGACAAGAAGTCGATGCTGGCCAAGCACGAGGGTTTCGTCGAGCAGGCCGCAGCCGAGGGCGTGCAGGTCATCTGCTTCCAAGAGCTGTTCTACGGACCGTATTTCGGCAACGTGCAGGACAAGAAGTACTACGAGTACGCCGAATCCGTGCCGGGGCCGACGACCGACCGGTTCGCCGAACTGGCCAAGGAGCACCGGATGGTGATCGTGCTCCCGGTGTACGAGGAAGACCAGCCCGGCGTGCTCTACAACACCGCCGCGGTGATCGACGCCGATGGCAGTTACCTGGGCAAATACCGCAAGCACCACATTCCGCAGCTGTCCGGCTTCTGGGAGAAGTTCTATTTCCGGCCGGGCAACCTGGGCTATCCCGTGTTCGATACCGCCGTGGGCAAGGTCGGCGTCTACATCTGCTACGACCGCCACTTTCCCGAGGGCTGGCGCGCATACGGATTGGCAGGGGCCGAACTCGTTTTCAACCCCTCGGCCACCAAACCCGGCTTGTCCGAACGGCTTTGGGAACTGGAGCAGCCCGCCGCGGCGGCCGCCAACCAGTACTTCATCGGCGCGAACAACCGCATCGGCACGGAAACCGAGGAGTTCGGCGACGACGCCGTGACCTTCTACGGCAGTTCGTATTTCGTCGACCCGCGCGGCTGCTACGTCGGCGACCGGGCCTCCGCCGACACCGACGAACTGCTGATCCGCGACCTCGACCTGGACGTGGTGCGCGAAGTCCGCGGCGACTGGCAGTTCTATCGCGACCGGCGGCCGGATTCCTACGACGCCATCGTGGCGCCCTGACCCGGGAGGAAACATGGCAACCACACTGATCACCGGAGGAACGGTCGTCTCGGCGACTGGGCGCGGCCCCGCCGACATCCTCGTCGACGGCGAACGCATTGTCGCACTGCTGCATCCGGGCACGACCGCGCTCGGCGCGAATCTGGCCGAAACCGTGGACACCGTTGTCGACGCGACCGGCAAGTACGTCATCCCCGGTGGCATCGACGCGCACACCCACATGTCCATGCCGTTCGGCGGCACCACGGCGTCCGACGACTTCGAGACCGGGACGAGGGCCGCCGCGTGGGGCGGCACCACCATGATCATCGACTTCGCGGTGCAGAAGTTCGGTGAGCGCGTGCAGGATTCCCTGCAGACCTGGCACAAGATGGCATCGGGCCAGTGCGCCGTCGACTACTCGTTCCACCAGATCGTCGGCGACGTGAACGACGAGTCGCTGGCCGCGCTGCGCCGGCTACCGGACGAGGGCATCACCAGTTACAAGCTCTTCATGGCCTATCCCGGCGTCTTCTACAGCGACGACGCGCAGATCCTGCGCGCCATGCAGATCGGCGCGGACACCGGGCTGCTCACCATGATGCACGCCGAGAACGGCCCCGCCATCGACGTTCTCGTCGCACAACTGCTGGCCGAGGGCAAAACCGATCCGTACTACCACGGCATCGCGCGCGCCTGGCAGCTCGAGGAGGAGGCGACCCACCGGGCGATCATGCTCGCCGATCTGACCGGCGCGCCGCTGTACGTGGTGCACGTGTCGGCGAAGCAAGCCGTCGTCCAGCTGGCCGCGGCCCGCGACAAGGGCCGCAACGTCTTCGGCGAGACCTGCCCGCAGTATCTGTATCTCTCCCTGGAGGACAACCTCGGCGCGGCGGGTTTCGAGGGCGCGAAATGGGTGTGCTCGACGCCGCTGCGCTCGCGGCGGGAAGAGCATCAGGACCAGGTGTGGCAGGCATTGCGCACCAACGACCTGCAGATGGTGTCCACCGATCACTGCCCCTTCTGCATGAAGGGGCAGAAGGACATGGGCATCGGCGATTTCTCCAAGATTCCCAATGGAATCGGGACGATCGAGCACCGAATGGACCTGATGTACCAGGGCGTCGTGGACGGCCGGATCACCCTGGAGCGCTGGGTGGAGATCACCTCGACCACACCGGCCCGCATGTTCGGCCTCTACGGACGCAAAGGCGTGCTCGCGCCCGGCGCGGACGCCGACATCGTGGTGTACGACCCGAACGGCCACACCTCCATCGGTCTCGGCAAGACCCACCACATGAACATGGACCACTCGGCGTGGGAGGGCTACGAGATCGACGGCAGCGTCGACACCGTGCTCTCCCGCGGCAAAGTCGTGGTCGCGGACGGCGAGTATCGCGGCCGCAAAGGCGACGGGCAGTTCGTGCGCCGCGACCCGTGTCAGTACCTGATCTGAGGAGATGCCATGCAATTCGGAGCGGTACTACAGTGCGATCCGCCTGCGGCGCGCACCGTCCACCTGGCGAAACTCGCTGAGGCGCACGGGTTCAGCCACCTGTGGACCTTCGATTCGCACCTGCTCTGGCAGGAGCCGTACGTGTTGTACAGCCAGATCCTGCACGAGACGAAGCGAATCACGGTCGGGCCCATGGTGACCAATCCGGCGACCAGGGACTGGACCGTCACCGCGTCGCTGTTCGCCACGCTCAACGAGGCCTACGGCAATCGCACCGTCTGCGGGATCGGGCGCGGCGATTCTGCGGTGCGCGTCGGCGGCGGCAAGCCCACCACGCTGAAGACGCTGCGCGAGTCGATCCACGTGATCCGGGAGCTGGCCAATTCGCGGCCGGTCGAATACGGCGGCGGCACCGTGCAGTTCCCGTGGAGCGTCGGTTCCACGCTGGAGGTCTGGGTGGCCGCCTACGGACCGAAGGCGCTGGCGCTGACCGGCGAGGTGGCCGACGGCTACATCCTGCAACTGGCCGACCTGGACATCGCCGAATGGATGATCGCCTCCGTGCGCGAGGCGGCGGTGGCGGCAGGCCGCGACCCGGATTCGATCACGATGTGCGTGGCCGCACCGATGTACATCGGCACCGACCGCAAGCACATGCGCGATCAGTGCCGATGGTTCGGCGGGATGGTCGGCAACCACGTCGCCGACATCGTCGCCCGCTACGGCGCCGACGGTGCGGTGCCGCAGGCGCTCACCGAATACATCGATGGCCGAGCGGGTTACGACTACAACCTGCACGGCCGCGCCGGAAACGTGCACGCCGACTTCGTCTCCGACGACATCGTCGAACGGTTCTGCGTGCTCGGCACCGCCGACGAACACATCGCCAAACTCCGGCGACTCGCCGACCTCGGCGTCGATCAGTTCGCGGGCTACCTGCAACACGACAACAAAGAGGAAACCATGCGCGTCTACGGCGAGACGATCATTCCGCAACTGCGGCAATCCATCACGGCGACGAAGGTGACGGCATGACCGCCGTGCGCGTCGATCTGGACGCGCGCGCCTACGAACTCGACCGCAGCCACGTGTTCCACTCCTGGTCGGCGCAGGCCGCGCTGAACCCGGTGGTGCTCGCGGGCGGTCGCGGCTGCCGGGTCTGGGATCACGCGGGCCGCGAATACCTGGATTTCGCCAGCCAGATGGTCAACGTGAACATCGGCCATCAGCATCCGGTGGTCACCGCCGCGATCGCCGACCAGGCCGCGCGCCTGACCACCATCGGACCGGCCGCCGCGAATCTGCAACGCGGCGAGGCGGCGCAGCGGATCGCCGCGCTCGCGCCGGACGGGCTCGAGAAAGTGTTCTTCACCAACGGCGGCGCGGACGCCAACGAGAACGCCATCCGGATGGCGCGGCTGCACACCGGCCGCGACAAGGTGCTCTCGACCTACCGCTCCTACCACGGCAACACGGGCGCGGCGGTGGTCGCGACCGGCGACTGGCGGCGGATACCGAACGAGTACGCCCGCGGCCACGTCCATTTCTTCGGCCCCTACCTGTATCGCAGCGAGTTCTGGGCGAGCACCGCCGAGGAGGAGAGCGAGCGCGCGCTGCGGCACCTCGAACGAGTCGTGCAGTGCGAGGGGCCGTCCAGTATCGCCGCGATTCTGCTGGAGACGGTGCCGGGCACCGCGGGCATCCTGGTGCCGCCGCCCGGCTATCTCGCCGGTGTCCGCGCCATCGCCGACCGGTACGGGATCGTGCTGATCCTCGACGAGGTGATGTGCGGATTCGGCCGCACCGGACGGTGGTTCGCGTTCGACGGCTACGACGTGACGCCCGACCTGATCACCTTCGCCAAGGGCGTCAACTCCGGCTACGTTCCCGTCGGCGGCGTGGTCATCTCCGAGCCGATCGCCCGCACCTTCGACCACACCGTCTTCCCGGGCGGCCTCACCTACAGCGGGCACCCGCTGGCCGCGGGGTCGATCGTGGCCGCACTCGACGTGATGGCCGACGAGGGCATCGTGGCCAATGCCGAACGCATCGGCCGCACCGTGCTCGGCCCCGCGCTCGCGCGATTGGCTGCGGAGTGCCCGGTGATCGGTGAGGTACGCGGCGAGGGCGTGTTCTGGGCGCTGGAACTGGTCGCCGATCGCGCCACCCGCGAACCTGTTTCGGCCGCGACCATGGCGCGGGTCAAGACCGACCTGGTCGCCCGCGGGCTGCTTCCGTTCCTGGCCGACAACCGCATTCACGTCACGCCGCCGTGCGTGGTCACCGAGGCCGAGGTCGCCGAGGCCGCCGCCATCCTGCGTGACGTACTGACCGCCCTGCCCGCCGAGGAGATCCGATGACGAATCCCGCGACCACCGACATTGTCGACCACTGGGTCGACGGCAAGCCGTGGACGGGCGAATCCACCCGTACCGCACCGGTTTTCGATCCTGCGCTGGGCGTCGCGCAGCGCAGCGTCCGGATGGCGACCGGCGAGGACGTGGGCGTGGCCGTCGCCGCCGCGGCGGCGGCATCGCCCGGCTGGGCCGATTCGTCCGTCGCCACCCGGCACCGGTTCCTGCTGGACTTCCGCGAACTGCTCAACGCCCGCAAGGACGAACTCGCGAGCATCCTCACCGCCGAGCACGGCAAGGTGCTCGCCGACGCGGCGGGCGAGATCGCCCGCGGGCTCGAGGTCGTCGAGTTCGCGTTGTCCATGCCGCACCTGCTCAAGGGCGAGTTCAGCCAGAACGCCTCGACCGGGATCGACGTGTACTCGGTGCGCGAACCGGTCGGCGTCGTCGGCGTGATCAGCCCGTTCAATTTCCCGGCCATGGTGCCGCTGTGGTTCTTCCCGATCGCGATCGCCGCCGGGAACACGGTGGTGCTGAAACCGAGCGAGAAGGATCCGTCGGCGGCGAACTGGCTGGCCGCGCTGGCGGCCGACGCCGGACTGCCCGCCGGCGTGCTCAATGTCGTGCACGGCGACAAGGAGGCGGTGGACGCGCTGCTGACGCACCCGCAGGTCGCGGCGATCTCGTTCGTCGGCTCCACCCCGATCGCCGACTACGTGTATCGGACCGCCACCGCGCACGGCAAACGGGTGCAGGCGCTCGGTGGCGCCAAGAACCACATGCTCGTCCTGCCGGACGCCGATCTGGATCTGGCCGCGGATGCCGCCGTCAACGCGGGTTTCGGCTCGGCGGGTGAACGCTGCATGGCGGTGAGCGTGGTGCTCGCGGTCGACGCCATCGCCGACGATCTGGTGGCTCGCGTCGCCGCGCGGATGACCGGCCTGCGCACCGGGGACGGCCGCCGCGGCTGCGACATGGGACCGTTGATCACCAGGGAGCACCGGGACCGGGTGGCCGGCTACCTCGACATCGCGGTCGCCGATCGGGCCCGCCTCGTGATCGACGGCCGCGACAGCGCCATCGACGGCGACCCCAACGGGTTCTGGCTCGGTCCCACCCTGATCGATCGGGTGCCGGTCACCTCGGCGGTCTATCGCGACGAGATCTTCGGGCCCGTGCTGTCGGTGGTGCGGGTCGAGGGCTTCGAGCACGCCGTCGAGATCGTCAACGCCTCCCCCTACGGCAACGGCACCGCGATCTTCACCAACGACGGCGGCGCGGCGCGGCGCTTCCAGCGGCAGGTGCACGTCGGCATGATCGGCGTGAACGTGCCGATCCCGGTGCCGGTGGCCTACCACAGTTTCGGCGGCTGGAAGGCGTCGCTGTTCGGCGACGCGAAAGCCTACGGCCCCAACGGTTTCGCGTTCTTCACCCGGGAGAAGGCGATCACCTCGCGCTGGCTCGATCCCAGCCACGGCGGCATAGACCTCGGTTTTCCGCGCAACAGATAGCAAGCACCGATGCACGAAGGACATCCGATGACCGAAACTCGGGTACGGCCGCTCGACGGCGCGCCGCGCAGTTCCACGCTGGTCAACGACGACTTGGCGCCGACCACCAAGGAGACCGCGACCTGGCGTACCTGGGACATCTTCTGTCTCTGGATGACCTCGGCGCACAGCATCGCCAGCTACGGCTTCGCGGTCGGCATGCTCGCACTCGGCATGACCGGGTGGCAGACGATGCTCGCCCTGTTCGCCGGTGTGCTGATGCTGTGGCTTGGCAGCAATCTGGTGGGCGTCGCGGGCCAGAAGGTCGGGGTGCCGTTTCCGGTCTTCGCCCGCGCGGCATTCGGCGTCTTCGGCGCCAATGTCCCGGCACTGTTGCGGGCCATCGTCGCGGTGTTCTGGTACGGCATCCAGACCTACCTGGCTTCCACCGCGCTGATGGTGTTGCTGCTGCGCGTGTCACCGGGGTTGGCGTCGTTGACCGAGTCCCGGTTCCTCGGCTTGTCGACCTTGGGCTGGATCGCATTCCTCGTGCTGTGGACCGTGCAGCTGGCGATCATCAACTACGGCATGGAAGTCGTGCGCAAGGCCTCGGATTTCGCCGGGCCCGCCGTCTGGCTCGGCATGATCGCGCTGGCGATCTGGATTCTGGGCAAGGCCGAGTGGAGCATCGACTTCAACGCGCGGGCTGGTGCGCCGCTCTCGGGCGGCGCCACCGTCGCCGCGTTCGTGGGCGTCGCCTTCCTCATGGTGTCGTTCATGGCAGGTCCGCTCGTCAACTACGCCGACTTCGCGCGCTTCGCGCCCAGCAAGCGAGCGGTGCTGCGCGGCAACGCGTGGGGCATCCCGTTCAACGAGACCGCGTTCGTGGTGCTGTCGATCGTCATCTCGCTGGCCACACTGAAGGTGTACGGCAAGGTGCTGAGCGACCCGGTGGAGCTGGTCGCCGACATCGACAGCGATGTCGTGGTGGTCGTCGCGGCGGTGCTCTTCGCGACGGCGACCGTCGGCATCAACGTGGTCCTCAACTTCGTGTCCCCGGCCTACGACATCTCCAATGCCGCACCGAAATACATCTCGTTCCGCACCGGCGGCATCATCACCGCCGTGCTGTCCATCCTGGTGATGCCGTGGAAGCTCTGGGAGAACCAGGACTTCATCATCTACTTCCTCGGCGGTGTCGGCGCGCTGATGGGTCCGGTGTTCGGCATCCTGATCGTCGACTACTACCTGGTGCGCCGTCAGCGCACCGCGGTCGCCGAGCTGTACGCCGACACCCAGGAGGGGCGCTACTACTTCTCGCGCGGATTCAACCCGAAAGCGCTGACGGCGCTCGCGCTTTCGGGCACGGTCGCGGTGATCGTCGCACTGGCCCCCGATTCCCGGGAGGTGACGGCGCTGTCCTGGCCGGTCGGCGCGGCGCTGGGAGCGCTGCTCATGTACGCGTTCGAGTTGGCCCGGCCGTCCGGATCGAGGAGTGAGAGCGCTTCCTGATCCGATCCGCGACGGGCTAGCCGAGCGCGGCGACGATGTCCCCGGCGAGCTGGTCGAGTGCCTGGCAGGCGTCGGGCCGTGGCGCGGCACCGGTGCGGTCGATGTCGACGCCGAGGGTGACCAGGTGGGCGGAATTCGGGATCGACGGGTTCGCCGGGCGATACACCAGCGCCGCTGAGCAGCCGACCGCCAAGCCGGGATCGGCGCTGTGGACGGTCCTGGTCTCGGTGCCGGTCAGACCGGCGCGGGACTGGTAGCGGCCGGTGATGACGAGCTGTCCACCGTCGAGTCCCGCGGGCAACCGGGTCTCGCCTTCGCTGGGCACCTGTTCGGCGTTGGCTTGCAGGCCCACCGAGACCTCCACCTTCCCGTAGGCGTTGTCACGACGCAGCGTGAGCTTGCACCCGTAGGCGTTGACCAGGCCGGTGGACTTCACCTTCCATTCCGGGAACACCGCGACGATCGGCCCCTCGGCGGGACACGGATTCTGCTGGATCAGCGAGCGACCGTCCTCGGTGTCGATCGGATGCGCAGGCAGGGTGACGAGGTTGCCGAGGATCGCGGTCATGTACTCCCGCGTGAAGGCGCACGCCTGGTCCCACGGGATCGGGCTGTTCTTCGGCGGAGCCAGCCGCGACACCGCCAAAGTCGCGGCGAATCCGGTGTCGCCGTGCGCTATTCGCATCGAGCACGACCAGCCGCCGGGATGATCGTTGTCGAAGCGCATGAACACGGTCTGGCCCGCGAGCTGATCGGGCTTGTAGAGCGAGCCGCGGTCGGCGGCCAAGAAGTCGTCGACCAGATCGAGGTCGAACCGGAAGAAATTGGCGGGGTCCTCGGCGTCGGCGACGAACATGCGGCAACGAGTCCAGCTGCCGTCACGATCGAATCGCTGGAACGCGCCGAGCCGTGCCGTGAGCGCCGGGTCGTGCAGGGCACACGCATCGGTGGCGCGCACCTTCGCCATCAGATCGCGGGTGCCCGGCGCGACCGCCGCCTGGTCGATCGTGGACGGGACCGGCGCGGGCCGCGGCGCCGCCGATGTGCTGGTGGCGGCCGTGGCGCCGCCGTAGTTGTCCTGCGGCTGTCCCGCATCGGTTTCGCCGCACCCGGCGACCGTCACCGCCGTGATCAGCGCAAGCGCGGCCACCGCCGCCCGTCGAAATTCCCCCGCCATCGGTGTCTCCTCATCCGACCGTCGATCTCTGGTCTCGTAGGGTATCCCGTTGTTCGACACGGCCGCGGCCGCGAGGTGGATGGCGCACCGGACGCAACCGCGCTTCCGTTTGTAGCTTTCGCACCCGGCTCCGACTTTTCGAGTAGTGCGCTACCCGCGACCGCCCCGCGACTGAGGGGCAGGGTGAGCTCGTCGGTGCCGTTCCCGGCACCCGTCACTAGCGGAAATGGGGTGAAGGTATGGACATATCACCTGAGATGCTTGCGGCCAAGGACGCACTCGCCGACGCGCTGGAACCGGCCATGGCCTTTCTGCCCGGCGTGCTCGGCGTCGATGTCGGTTTTCGCCAAGAAGGCGTCGAGCTGACCGACGAGGTCGTCATCCGGGTCCTGGTATCCGACGAGACCGATATCCCGTTCCAGTTGGCACAGCTGATGGCGGGCGTCGGCTTTCCGGTCGCGGTGGTGCGGCGCGAATTCACCCCTTTGGCGGGGCCTGACAATGCCCCGCACAACCCGGTGACCGGCGGCGTCACCATCCGGGCCGAACATAGCGGGTTCCTGGTGCAGGGAGGCACGCTGGGCGGGATCGCGAACGACACGATGTTCGGCGGGCAGGTCGGGGTGACGTGCGCGCACGTGATCGCCAGCCTGTCCGAGGAGGGCGAGATCCGGCAGGGCGACCCGATCTTCCAGCCGGGGATAACGCGGCGGATCGGCGCACTGCACCGCTGGCAGGACGCCACCGACATCGCGGTGTTCACGTTCGACGACGGTGTCGCTCGCGAGTCGAAGATCGCGGAGATCGGCGGCTACAGCGGTATGGCCCGAGCGAAAGTGGGCGACAAAATGCGCAAGCGCGGTAGGACGACGCTGCTGACCACCGGAGTCGTCAGCGCCACAGGGTTGCGACCGCTCGGCATCAAGTCTCCAGCGAACTCGTTCGAGATCTACAGCGACAACGTCGCTCAGCAACCGATCCTCGTCGAGCACGGTGACAGCGGGTCCCTGGTCGTCAACGAGAACGGCCAGATCGTCGGGATCATCACGCAGAAGGGCATCGAGTTCAGCTCGATCGCCACGATCGGTGTCCCACCGCCGGGGGCGATCTCCGCGTTCGCCACGCAAATGGCGTCCGGTGATGGGTTCGTCGGCGCGGCGGACTCGGTGGGGATCAGTTTCTGAAGTGCCTTCCGAAATGCGGCGGGTCCCGTTGCCGGGCAGGTTGTGAGGTAGTCGACGTGACAAACCCCGTGCCGTCGATGATGCTGGCGCCATGCTGATTCGGACCGGCGGCGCGGCGGACGCGCAGGAGATCGCCGCGCTGCACACCGCGAGCTGGCGCGCGACCTACGCGGGCATCATGCCGGACGACTTCCTCGCCGGGCCGCTCGACGCGGACCGGTCCACGCTGTGGAGCCGGCGGCTGACCACCGCGGTCACGCCGGGACTGTTCGTCGCCGAGGACGCCGCGACGTTGGCCGGCTTCGTCTACCTCGCTCCCACGGACGACGGCCGGGTGCTCGTCGACAACATGCACGCCCGGCCCGGCAGCCTCGGGCGCGGGATCGGCAGCCGCCTCTTCGAGCGCGGACTCGCGTGGGCGGCGACCGAATTCCCCGGCCGCCCGGTGTATCTGGAAGTGTTGCGTGACAATGTCGCGGCCATCGCCTTCTACGAGCGGCGCGGCGGGCGGCGCACCGACGCGCGGATCGGGCGATTCGACGCGGGCTTCGAACTGCCGGAGTACGAATACACTTGGGAGCCCGGCGGTTTCGATCGCTTGTAGCTTGCCTCATGACATGTCATGACCTGCCTCGAGCCAGAACCGCACAAGAGAGGTGTTCCCGTGCCGGTCGATCCCACCACCCCGATGCCCGCGGTGCCCACAGGCACGCGGACGGCCGCCGCGGCGGTCCGCGGATTGCTCCGGTTGCCGCCGCGCACCAAGCGCGCACTCGCCGGTCCCGCGGTGCGTCGCGACGGCAACGAGCTCGACCTCGACGCCCACTTGCTGCTGCGCATCACCAGGGCGCTGCCGAGGCAGGCGCCGGACCCGGTGCGGCTGCGACGCCAGGCGCGGCGGATGGCAGCGATCGGCGCGGGGCGGCGCGCACCCGTGCGCGTCGAGGACGTCACCGTCGCGGGCGCCACCGGACCGCTGCGGGCGCGGCTGTACGACCCCGGCGCGGCCGATACGCTGCTCGTCTATTTCCACGGCGGCGGATGGGTCATCGGCGATCTCGACACGCACGACGCGTTCTGCCGGACCGTGGCGTACACCGCGCGGATCCGGATGGTCGCGGTGGACTACCGGCTCGCACCCGAGCATCCCTATCCGGCGGCCGTCGACGACGCCGTGGCCGCCTTCCGTGACATCGTCGCTCGCGCAGAGGAATTCGGTGTCGCGCACGAACGCGTCGCGGTGGGAGGCGACAGCGCGGGGGGTCATCTGGCCGCGGTGCTGTGCCAGAGGACGGGCCGCGACGGCGGACCAGCTCCCCTGCTCCAGCTACTGATCTACCCGCCAACGGACCTGACCGGAAAAGCCGCGTCCCGCACGACGTTCGCCGAGGGATTCGCCCTCACCCGCACCGACATCGACTTCTTCGACCGCTGCTTCCTGCCGCCCGACATCGATCGCACCCGGCCGGACGTGTCACCGCTCTACGCCGAGACCACCGCCGGGCTCCCCCGCGCCGTCGTCATCACCGCGGGCTTCGATCCCCTGCGCGACGAGGGCGAGGCCTATGCAGCCCGCCTGCGCGACGACGGCGTGCCGGTGACGGCGCGGCGATTCGACGGTTACATGCACGGCTTCGTCAACAACGCGCTCGCTTTCGGACCGGCGGTCGGCGACATCGCCGCGATGCTCGCCGACGCGCTGGCCGCGACTTCCGGCTCCCCGGCCGACCCGGATTCCGACGGCGGACGAAGCCAGATCGCCACTTCCTGAGGCAGCGTATACAACCGATTTCCGGCGTCCGCACGGCAGTTCGCGTCCACCGCAGGACGTTTCGGTCCCCGACCGGCTGCGACGCGTTAGGGTGCGAGATAGACTCCGGCGCACCGTGGTACGGGAGGTTCGGCCCTGGACACACTGTGGACGTTCGTCGTCGACCGGCGGCACCAGCTGCTCGTCGACTCGTATTTGCATGTCTCGGCGGTGATCCAGTCGCTGCTGGTCGCCGCGATCATCGCGGTGGTCCTCGGCGCGCTGGTCTACCGCAGCCCGTTCGGTTCGGCGGCGGCGACCGCCGCGGCGAGCGCGATCCTGACGGTGCCCTCGTTCGCGCTGCTCGGGCTGCTGATCCCGATCCTCGGACTCGGCGTCGGGCCGACCGTCACGGCGCTCGTGCTCTACGCCCTGCTGCCGATCCTGCGCAACACCATCGTCGGCCTGGCCGCGGTCGATCCGTCGGTGGTGGACGCCGCACGCGGTGTCGGCATGAACCGGATGCGGGTGCTCGCCGCCGTCGAGCTGCCGCTGGCCTGGCCGTCGATCCTGACCGGTATGCGGGTCAGCACCCAGATGATCATGGGCATACTCGCGCTCGCCGCCTACGCCAAAGGCCCTGGGCTCGGCAATCTGATCTTCTCCGGGTTGTCCCGGCTCGGCAGCCCCAACGCCGTGCCGCAGGCATTGACCGGCACGGTGCTGATCATCGTGCTCGCCCTGCTGCTGGACGGCCTGTTCGTCCTCGTGGGGCGACTGACCACATCGAGGGGAATTCGTGACTGACACCGAGACCGTGTCCGGCGTCGAGATCGTGCTCGACGCCGTCACCAAACGGTATCCTGGACAACATGATCCGGCCGTGGACGCGGTGTCGCTGACCATACCGGCGGGCGAGATCGTCGTCCTCGTCGGTCCCTCGGGCTGCGGCAAGACCACGACCATGCGCATGATCAACCGGCTGATCGAACCGACCTCGGGCACCATCACCATCGGCGGCCGCGATGCCGCGGCGATGAATCCCGATCAGCTGCGCCGCGGCATCGGGTACTCGATCCAGCAGGCCGGGCTCTTCCCGCACATGACGGTGGCCAAGAACATCGCGACCGTGCCCGGGTTGCTCGGCTGGGACCGCGCGCGGATCGCCGCGCGGGTCGACGCGATGCTCGACCTCGTCGGCCTCGACCCGGACACCTTCCGCGGCCGCTACCCGCGTCAGCTGTCGGGCGGACAGCAGCAGCGCGTCGGGGTGGCGCGCGCACTGGCCGCCGACCCGCCCGTGCTGTTGATGGACGAACCGTTCGGCGCGGTCGACCCGATCACCCGCGGCCTCCTGCAGGACGAATTGCTGCGATTGCAGGCGGAACTCGGCAAGACCATCGTCTTCGTCACCCACGATTTCGCCGAGGCGGTGAAACTCGGCGACCGGATCGCCGTGCTCGGTGACCGGTCCAAGATCCTCCAATACGACACCCCGGCCGCGATCCTCGCCGATCCCGCCGACGACACGGTGGCCGGGTTCGTCGGCGCCGACGCCTCGCTCAAGCAGCTGACGCTGACCAGGGTCGGCGATGTGGAACTCGGCGACTGCCCGAGCGCGGGACAGGACGAACCGGCGGAGACCTTGCGCGCGGCGCTGACCGACAGGGAATGGCCGTGGGCGCTGATCCTCGACGCGCGGCGGCGGCCGCTGCGCTGGGTGTCGGCCGGGCAACTGACGAACGCGGGGACGCTGCGCGATCTCGGCAGCCCGATCGGTCAGGCGTTGTCACTGCGATCGACGCTGCAGGACGCGCTGGAGGCTCTGCTCGCCGAGCAGACCGCGACCGCGGTGGTCACCGACGCGCGCGGCGAATACGCGGGACTGATCACGATCGACACGCTGGTCGGGCACCTGTCGGCCATGCGGGCTCGCCACGGCGGCGAGCGGCCCGCCAAGGCGACATCGTGACCGCCGCACCCGCCGCGGCGTCCGCACCGGTCGCCGCGCGCCGGGCCGAGCGGCTGCGGCTGCTCGTCCAGCCCGCGCTGGTCCTGGTGCTGACGGCCGGCGTCCTGGTGTGGGCGTTCCGCCGCGATCTCACCGCCACCCAGCGCGCGAGCATGAACGCGAGCAACATCGCCACCGTCACCTGGCAGCACGTGCTGCTCACCGCGACGGTGGTGCTGATCGTCGTCGTGGTGGCGGTGCCGCTCGGCACCCTGCTCACCAGGCCCGGATATCGCCGTCTCGCACCGGTTTTCGTCGGCATCGCCAACGTCGGCGCGGCCGCCCCCGCCATCGGGTTGATCGTGCTGTGCTATCTGGTGACCCGGACGACCGGTTTCTGGATCGGCGTCGCGCCGGTCGCCTTCTACACACTGCTTCCCGTGCTGCGCAACACCATTCTCGGGTATCAGCAGGTGGATCGGACGCTGATCGACGCGGGCCGCGGCCAGGGCATGTCGGCGCCGATGGTGTTGCGGCGCATCGAGTTTCCGTTGGCGGTGCCCTACATTCTCGCCGGCCTGCGGACCTCGCTGGTGCTGGCCGTCGGCACCGTGACGCTCTCGTTCCTGGTGAGCGCGGGCGGGTTGGGGATTCTCATCGACACCGGATACAAGTTGCGCGACAACGTCACCCTGGTGGTCGGCGCCGTGCTGGCGGTGGCGTTGGCGCTGCTCGTCGACTGGCTCGGCGCGCTGGCCGAACGCTTCCTCGGACCGAGGGGGTTGACGTGAGGCGCGGCGGACGGCTGCGGGCGCTGGTGGCGGCGGGGCTGCTGATGCTGGGCGGCTGCGGTCTGGAGTCGGGCGGCGCGGTGCCGCTGCGCGTCGGGCCGGGCAGCATCCAGCCCTCGGCCGAACTCGACGGCGTCACGATCACGGTGGGCTCCAAGGACTTCACCGAACAGAACATCCTCGGCTACCTCATCGAATTCGCCATGACCGCGGCGGGTGCGAACGTGCGCGACCTGACCAATATCCAGGGCTCCAACAGCCTGCGCGACGCGCAGCTGCACGGCCAGATCGACGTCGCCTACGACTACACCGGCACCGGCTGGATCAACTACCTCGGCAACGAAACCCCGGTGCCGAGCGAGGTCGGCCAATTCGAGGCCGTGCGGGACGCCGACCGCGCCGCGCACGACATGGTGTGGACCGCGATGGCGCCGATGAACAACACCTACGCCCTGGTAGCCAGCAGCCGCACCGCCGAGGAGACCGGAGTACGGACGCTGTCGGACTACGCCAGGCTCGTCGCCACCGACCCGGCCGCCGCGGCCACCTGCGTCGGCACCGAATTCAACGTCCGCCAGGACGGCTATCCGGGCCTCGCCCGAAAATACGGCATCGACGTCGGCAAGGTGCGCAAGCAGATCATGCAGGATCCCCTCGTCTATCAGGCCACCGCCGACGCGGGCCGGTGCCGCTTCGGCTCGGTCGCCGCCACCGACGGCCGCATACCGGCGCTGAATCTGGTTCTGCTGCAAGATGATCTGGCGTTCTTCCCGAAGTACAACGCGGCGCTCGTGCTGCGCGCCGACTTCCACGAAGCGCACCCGAGGATCGCCGAGATCATGGCTCCGATCTCCGCGCTGCTCACCAACGAGGTCATCACCGACCTGAACCGCCAGGTCGACGTGGACGGCCGCGAGCCCGCCGAGGTCGCCCGCGACTGGCTCGTCGCCCAAGGCTTCGTCACCGCCGAATAGCCCATGTTCACAGGCTTTTCGCACGCCTCGCATGGGGTGTGACGGCTGCGAAGCATGCGATAGTCCTGCGAGGATCCGGATGTTCTTGACCTGTAGTGTGGTCGAGGTTTGATGATGGTGCGGTGACTGATGACGGAATCACCTTGATCGATGTGTGGGAGCTGCCCGAGGACCGGATCGACGAGTCCGTCGCACGCTGGCGGGAGCGCGTCGCGCTCATCCGCACCGCCCCCGGCTTCCGGGACGCGCGGCTGCATCGCAGACTGGACCCGGAGGCCCGGCTCGGCCTGGTCAATGTGGCGCACTGGGACAGCATCGACGCCAGGGACGAGGCGCTGGCGAATCCCGGCTTCACCGCGTCGGCGGCCACCGCGACAAACTACGCCACCGTGCAGGGCGGCTGGTACCAGGTGGCGGCCGAATTCGGCGCGGCGAGAAGCAGTTCGGAGGAAGGACCGGGAATCACCTTCGTCAACGCCTTCGAGCTGCCCGCCGAGCGGATCGATGAATTCCTGCCGCATTGGCTCGGCCGCGCGGAGCTGATCAGCAAGGCGCCCGGCTTCCGGGACAACCGGCTGCACCGTGCGGTGAACCCGGACACTCGCTTTCAGCTGGTCGATATCGCGCACTGGGACAGCGCCGAAGCATGGCGCGCAGCGGGCGACGATCCCCGGTTCCAGCAGCGCCTGTCCGCTTCTCCCGACTTCGCCATCGCCAACCCAGCACTCTTCCGGGTTGCCGCCGAGTTCTGAGCGCGGGCCTGAGCGATGGCGCGCGAGGACCGCTAACGGCGCGGCGGGAAGGTCATGCGGTGGAGCAAGTTGTCGCGCAGGACCGTCGCGTGGAATATCACCGCGCAGATGTGTGCGGTGAGGGTGAGGAGCAGGGCGTAGGCGAGCAGGCCGTGCGCGGTGCGCAGCGCGGCGTACAGCTGCGGGTCGGTGGGTGCGATCGCTGGAATCCGGAAGCCGCCGAGGATGTGGATCGGGATGCCGGACGCCGATACCAGAGCCCAGCCGACGATCGGCTGCAGCAGGAGCAGCGCGTACAGGAGAAGCTCTGATCCGGTGGCGACCAGCCGCTCGGGGCGGGCCATGGTGTCGATCTGCGGCGGCGGGCGGTGCCGGATCCGGTAGGCGATGCGGACGACGGCGAGCGCCAGTATCGCGACACCGAGGGTTTTGTGCCAGGTCAACAGGGTGCCGTAGTCGCCGAGGTAGCCCACCATGGCCGCGCCGATGCCGATCATCGCGATGACGAGGACGGCCATCGTCCAGTGCAGGATACGCGCACGGACACCGAATCGCGTTGTACCGGTGCTGGATTCGTCGATCGACATGGCCGTCACGCCTCCTTCACCACGACCGCGCCCGGGGACTTCGTTTCGCCGGCGCGGCGACGGAACGACTCGGTGTAGACGGCCGAGCGGGCTTGCAGCAGCGGATCATCGGAGGGTTCGATGCCGTTGGGGAGCACCAGCGGATCGAAGTTCACGTCGCGTACGTTGTCCGCCGATTCGGTGTCGATCCGGTCCAGCACCACCGTGCCGACGTGCACGGTGCGGCGGTCGCTCGGCCACATCCGGGTGGCGTCGTCGGTCGGATCGACGCCGGTCTCGCCTACGACCACCACGAGCCGCCATCGCAGCGGCCTCGCCCGCATGTCGGTGACGAGGCCGTCGAAGAGGATGTTCGCGCCGTTCGCCGATCCGGTGGCGGGCGGCGGGTTTTCGGGCTCGAGTCGCCAGCGCACCGGCACGGCTCGACCGTCACCGTTGATGAATCGGAAGGCGTTGAGCGAGAAGAAGGTCGATGTCGCGAAAGTCGGCGCAGGCGCGCCCTGCTCGATGACGGCCAGTGCCGCGGCGGTCTTCGGGTGCGACGCGAGGTAGTCCTTCACCACTGCGGGATCGGGTTTGCCGGTAGCCGGGTCCGGAGCGAAGGCCAGGGTGCGGTCGTAGAAGTCCTGCGCGGTGGCGTCCAGAAAGACCGGGACGTCGATCATCGCCATCCGCCACTGTTCCCCGTCGGGCAGGAACAGCTGCAACCCCAGCCCGCGGGGCGTGGTCGGCGCATCGGGGACGTGCGGGTTACCTCCGGCAAGGGAGAAGCGTCCGGCCAGCCGGTAGCGGCCGGGCCGGAACACCGACGCCTTCGACAACTCGGCACCGTTGCCGTTGCTGTCGAAGTACCCGGCGACGGCCACTCCCTTGGCGTGGTTGCGGCGGTAGCCGGGGAAGGTGCCGCCCGCGGTGTCCTGCAGCCGGTCGACCACGCTGCGGGCGGTCAGCCGCCCGGGTCCGATTCGGTTCTCGGCGTACAGGAATCCACCGATTCCCGCGACCCCGAGCGCGGCGACGACGGCGCCACCGAGCAGGGTGCGGCGATCGAGCGGAAAAGCGCCGGCATTCGGCCCGGTCGTGCCATTGCGTGAATTTCGTTCGGCCATTCGAATACCCCCATATTTGAAATCCTACGATTCCAGACGAATCCCCACGGTGGCGAATGCTTTGCATTTTTCGGTGATACTACGCCACGTTCGTATCGATTCCGAACCGTACACGAGGGGGAGGTCGCCGACAACCCAGAACGATGCCCGTGACCGTCTCCAGAGTCTCCCGATACTTCTAAAGATGTTGTGTAACAATATATTTGACAAGCCAGTGTCGCTATCAAAGATAGTACGTACACGTATGGACCTCGCGGGAATCGGTCGACCTAGGCGATGTCTCACCGACATCTGCCGTGGTGTAATCGAAGGATGAAATCCCCCGCTCCGGAGCCGGTTCCCCACGTCTTCGCGGAGACGCCCGGCCATCTGATCCGTCTGCTCTACCAACGACACAACGCCGTCTGGCACGACACCGTCGGGGATTCGATCACGCCAACGCAGTTCGCCATTCTCAACACCGTCTACGCGGCGGGTCCGCTGACCCAGCACGAGATCTCCGTCCGAATCCGCACGGACACCTCGACTATGGCGCAGTCCGCGAGCGTGCTCGAAAGGAAGAATCTCGTCAGACGCACCGTCAACCCCGCGGACAAGCGCGAACGGCGAATCGCATTGACACGCAACGGCCGCCGCGAGTACGCCGAGCTCCTCCTGAAAGCCGATGAGGTGCAACGGATCCTCTTCTCCGCCCTGCATCCCGATGGGCACGCGGCCGCTCTCGCGGTGCTCCGCGACCTCGCCGGAGTGCACGCCGATCCGGAGGAAGGTCAGGTCTGACCGCCGCCACGTTCTCCGTCATGATGCGTTCCCGCGGACGGCATCGACTGTCGAAAAGCTTTGACGTTCTAAGACAGTCGGCTGATCGGCCAATCGCCGGGGAGTTCGAGCCAGGCGCCGATCATGCGGATCGCGGTGAGCAACGCCTGGATTTCGTCGAGGCCGGAGGCTACGGCGTGGCGGCTGCCGTCGATACGGAAGGGGCACACGTAGAACTGGCTGTCGGACGAGCAGACAGGGCGGCCGATCGTGATGGTGTGCGGGCCATCGGCGGCGCTCACCGTGCGGATCGCGAGCAGATCGCCCAGCGCGTACTCGATTCCGGGGGCGTGGGCGATGTCGTCGCGGGTGGGCGGCGCCGGGAAGCCGAGCTCGGCGGGTCCGGCGACGGTGAATTGCGCACCCGCCTCGTTCGCCCGAGTCAACTGCGCGCCGATCTCCACCAATGCGCGATACAACGCCGCCAACGCATCCACGCCGGTCGCCCTCGACTCGCCCCATCCCTGAATGCGGAAGCCGCACACGTCGCCACCGGCACCCGCCGCGGGTCGCGGTCTGCCGACTTCGATGAGGACCGACCGATTCCCGTCCGCGACCATTCGTTTCGCAATCACCTCACCTAGGCGATCGATCACCGGTGCACCTCCCACCTTCCGGCCGATCCGCCGGACCGGTCTCGCCCTTCCGCGCTAGCGACGTGTCCACGCGATACCCACCCACCGGCGCGGCTAACGGCGGCCGCCGCTTCGATGCCGAACGAGGATGCGCCAGTCACGTTTTGATCACGCGCGCGACGGGTAACTCCATCGGCATGACTCCGATGAACGATCGACCTGCACAGATCGTCGGCATCGAGCGCGGCACCGCTGGACTCAGCGGTCTCATCGCGGTGGCGCTGGGTTGCCGAGTAGCGGTCCTGACCGGGTCGCTATCCGCGGCCCTCGGCTCCTTCGCGGCGGTGTGCTTCGGCATGATCGTGCTGGTGCCCTCCATCGGCCGCACCCCACGCCGTCCAACCAGTTCCCCTCGCCCGCTCTGATTTTCACCCCGAACCCCGACCTCCATTCGACTACCGTTGGTAGAGAAGTAGATTCGGCGGTAGCGGCGTGGTGGTCGCAAGCAATGCCAGACCAACCATTTCTTCCGTCGATTTCGCCAGGCCCACTCGGCTCGGTCTGGGCGTCAGCTTCAGCTCTGGCTCAGCACAAGCAGGCTCGATACCGGCATCGCCCGGCGCGGGGGTCGGGACCAGCGTGGCGGGGCGGCGCGGGATTCGGTGTCGCACCGGTTGCACAGCAAGTCGGTGCTCAGTGTGCTCCCGCCTCGCCTGCTCCCTCCGGCGTTCGCGCCGGCGTTCGGTCGACCGGTGGCATCGGCCCGGCGTTCGCGAAGGGGTTGCGCTTGGAGCGGGGTTTCCGGTTGACGAGCATGAGGTTGCCGCCGTAGTGGTCGAGCACTCGGTGGTCCATGACCGCGCGCCACAGCGGTGGCACCGCGGCCAGCACGACCATGGCGGCGTAGCCCGCGGGCAGCTGCGGCGCCTGCATCGAGCTGCGCAAGGTCTGGTAGCGGCGGCCGGGGTTCGCGTGATGGTCGCTGTGTCGCTGGAGGTGGAACAGGAAGATGTTGGTAACCAGACGGTCGCTGTTCCAGCTGTCACGCGGGGTGCACCGCACGTAGTTGCCGTTGGGGCGGCGCGGGCGCAGCAGTCCGTAGTGCTCGACGTAGTTCACCGTCTCCAGCAGTCCCGCGCCGATCAGCGCTTGCAGCGCCAGGAACGGGATCACCATGGGCCCGAAGACGAAGATCATCGTGCCGAACAGCGCGATGCTCATCGACCATGCCTGCAGCAGATGATTTTCCAAGCTGAAGAAGCTCTTTCCCCTGCGGGACAGGCGTTCTCGCTCCAGGGCGAGAGCCGAGCGTAGCCCGCCGAACATGCTGCGCGGCAAGAACTCCCACAGCGACTCGCCGAATCGCGCGCTCGCCGGATCCTCCGGCGTGGCGACGCGCACGTGGTGGCCGCGGTTGTGCTCGACGAAGAAGTGCCCGTAACCCGACTGCGCCAGAGCTACTTTCGCGAACCACCGCTCCATGTGCTCGACGCGATGGCCGAGCTCGTGCGCCGCATTGATGCCGATGCCGGACACGACACCGAGCGTCACCGCGAGCCCGAGCTTGTCCGCGAGGCTCAATTCGGTTCTGGACCACAGATAGCCTGCGATCAGCAGACCGATGAACTGCATCGGCAGGAAAAGGTAAGTGCACCAACGGTAATAACGGTCGTTGGACAATACCTCGTAGTCCTCGTCGCGTGGATTGCTTCCGTCGTCTCCCACCGCCCAGTCGAGCAGGGGGATGACCACGAACACGATGATCGGACCGATCCACCAAAACAGTTCCAGCCCAGTGTGGGCCACCAGTTGTGAGGGGAGGAGAGCGCAACCCGGTGCAATCAGACCGAGAATCCAGAGGTACCGCTTGGGGTCACGCGCCTGCGTGTTTTTGAATACCGTCATAGCCGTCCCGCTGCTCCAACAGAACAACACTCATCGAGAAGTGTGGCCGCCGAAAACGGTGCGCTGAACTGTCGCTCCAGAATAGCTGTTTCCCTCCAGCAATCCAGGGTTCCGAGGAAATCGTTCCCTGACCGGGCGGCTTCGCCGGCCAACTCTCCAACCCCGAAGCGGTCGACCCGGAGGGAGAGTTCGGTGCGGCGGATGGGTTCTCGTTCGTTTGCCCCGTCGAGTAGTGACACTCGGCAGTGGGCATCGGGATGCAAGACTTCGCCGGTTCCCAAGACGCGAATCTCCAGGTCGTTAGGTCAGCCGGATTCGTCCCACTTCGCAACTACCCGGTCACGCGAACTCCGCGACCGGAGATGTGCCATCGGCGCGGGTCGGCCGAACGACCGACCCGCCGCCGGGCACCGTGCAACAGAAAATCACCGCATCACAAGCAACGAACGACCGCACCGCGGATCCGCGATCACGGCAGCGCCCCGCAGTTGGTCGGGGCAGGAAGACCCGCCAGCCGGTCCGTAATCCACTGCTGCGAAGCCGCCAGCGCCGGGAAGAACGCCATCACGTGGGTGCCGACGAGTCCGGACATGCTGGGAATCTGGGCGTTCGCGTCCAGCTGAACCGGCACGCCGCGGCTGCACCAGCTCGCCGCAACACCGTGAATCGGCGGGAACGGCGCGCCCTCGTCGTTCGGCGCCGAGGAAATCAGCACGGGCATATCCGGTGTGAGCCCTCCGATACGCTGCTCGTCGAACGCCGCTTTCAGCGTCGGGGACTGATCGATCACGGCGGTGAGCGGAAGTCCGCTCGCGGTCCACTGGGACGTGTGCTGGTTCTGCTGCGCCAGCCCCATCGGTACCGCGCACTTGTTCGCCGATTCGTTCAGGATCGCCTTGCCGGTGTCGTTGAGCTCGGCGTCGAGCACCGGGCCGACATTGGGGTAGTTCGCCGCCATGCCGTTGAGAATCCAGGCGTAGGTCGGGGCGATGCTGGCGCGGCCGTCGTTGTATCCGATGAAGTACTGGTCGTCCACCACCGGCCCGCCGACGTAGGCGCCGCGGACGTTCAGGTCGGGGGCGTAGCTCGGGTGGAGTTCGGCCGCGCCACCGGAGGCCATGCCGCCCTGGGAATATCCGTAGAGGATGACCGGGGCGTTCGGCCCGAGCCCGCTGCCGGGAAACTGCAGCACGGCGCGCGCGGAGTCCAGCACCGCGTGGGCTTGCGCCTTGCGGTTGAGGTAGTCGTGCATCGCGGGCGTACCGAGGCCGTGGTAGTCGGTCACCATCACCGGTATGCCGCGCGCCAGCAGCGAGAAGATCGCCACCAGGTCGTATTCGAAGATCACATCGGCGGGCGGCTCGAACTGGACGATCTGCGAGAGCAACTTCGAGGGCGCGCACTGATCGCCCTGTCCCTTCGTGCCGCCCGCGTACGCGACCAGCGGCCGCTCACCCGGACCGGTCCACGGCACGATGGGATCCAGATACGTTCCCACGACCGCGGAGGGCGCGTCCTGCGCGTCACTGCTGAGGTACATCAGGCGCGTCGCGCGCGCCGGAACGACTCCGGGCTGTCCGGGAGCAGACAGCGCCACCTGCGTCGGCTCGGCGCGAAGGATGTTGCCCGGGGCGCCACCCGGGAGCGGAGCGGGCGGAATGTAGAAATCGGCGGCGGCTTCCGCCACCGGGTCCGTCCACGCGTGCGGTGCGGAAATCGCCCCGCCACCGACCACGGTGAGGGTTCCCGTCAAAACTGCGGCCCAGCTGAGTATTCGACTCCTCACGATCCGTCCTTCCTTCGAGATGGGGAAGAGCCACGACGTCTAGAATCGGATACCGAGATTATCGGTATCGCGGCCGATGGACAGGAACAACGCGGATTGTATTTGCACTCGACTGCCGAAAGGCGGTTCGAAACGCCGATAACCGCGTCACGACTTCGACAAGTCCCCCGGGACCGCCTGCTTCATCGCGCCATCCGAATTCCCTTGCTCGTCGGACCATAAACGTGCGGCCCGTCCACCGATCACCGGGACACCGAATCCGCAAGGTCGCGCGCTGCTGTGGGCAGATCTGCCGAGGGCAGCAACGGCCCGATTCCACCGCCTCGCTGAGGCACGGTGAAGGCATGGCTCACGACGACAAGACTCCCTTGTTCAGCTGGCGCGCCAGAGAGCAACTGCTCGGCCGCCGCATCCTGGTGCTGGACGGACCGCTCGACGACGACAACGGCACCTTGCTCGCTACGCAGTTGCTGACCCTCGCCGCCGAGAACGACGATGCGGGCATCTCGCTGTGGATCCACTCACCCGGCGGCTCGGTCCCCGCGATGCTCGCGATCCGCGACGTCATGCGGCTGGTGCCGTGCGAGGTGTCCACCCTGGCCCTCGGATTGGCGTGCAGCGCAGGTCAATTCCTGCTGTCCTCGGGCAGCCCAGGTAAGCGTTACGCCCTGCCGCACGCCAGGATCCTGATGCACCAGGGCTCCGCGGGGATCGGCGGCACGGCCGTCGACGTGGAGGTCCAGGCCGACGACCTGCGCCACACCGTGGAAACGGTGCTCGGCCTGATCGCCGCCGACACCGGTCAGCCGTTCGATCGCATCTACGAGGACTCCCTGCACGACCGCTGGTTCACCGCGGCACAGGCCAAGGAGTACGGGTTCATCGACCACATCGTGGACAACTTCGGACAGGTCGTCCCCCAACGCCAGCGAATCGGAATCTCGGCATGAGTAGTTACACCATCCCCAACGTCATCGCCCAGCATCCGCGCGGCGGCGAGCGCATCACCGACATCTACTCGCACCTGCTCGCGGAGCGCATCGTCTACCTGGGCACGCCGATCGACTCCGGCGTCGCCAACGCGCTGATCGCCCAGCTGCTGCACCTGGAATCGGAGAGCCCCGAGCAGGAGATCCAGTTCTACATCAACTGCGAAGGCGGCGACCTGACCTCCATGCTCGCGATCTACGACACCATCCAGCACATCGGCGCGCCCGTGCACACGACCTGTGTCGGCCAGGCCATCGCCGTGGGCGCGGTGCTGCTCGCGGGCGGCGCGCCGGGTCGCCGCGCGATGCTCCCGCACGCCAGGGTGGTGCTGCACCAGCCGGCCGCCCGCGGGCAGGGCGCGATTCCGGATCTGATCCTGCAAGCCGACGAGCTGGTCCGGATGCGCGCGGAAATCGAGGCGATCCTGTCCAGGCACACCGGGCAGACGGTGGAGCGGCTGCGCCACGACACCGACCGGGACCGGGTCTTCACCGCACAGGCCGCGATCGAGTACGGCCTGGTCGACACCGTGCTGGAGCCACGAGGCTGAACGACCGGTTCAGGCCGCGCGGAGCAGGAGGGTCGGCGCGGCCTGCGTGCGTCGCACCGGGGCACGCCGAGCGCGCAGTTCCTCGGCGACCTGCTCGGTCAGCCCGCCCAGGGTGGTGCCGAGCGCGCCCGCCAACGCCGCGATCATCTCGCTCGACGGCTCCTTGCGGCCGCGCTCCACCTCCGACAGGTACTGCGGCGAGATACCCGCGCGTCCAGCCGTTTCCACCAGCGTCTCGCGCTGTTCGCGCCGCAGCGAGCGCAAACGTTCGCCGAGCACCTCGCGCCACAGGGGTTCCGGAGCGGCGAGCTCGGGACGCCGGGGACGGTCGTCGCGGCCACCGGGGATCGAGTGCAGTCTCGAATGCTCGGTCATGGACGAAGCGTACGTTTGGCCCCGCGGTGCGCGGCTAGTCATTACGCTGTGGGCGTACGTCTCGGCGGTGCCGCCGCTTCCGGGACGTGACGCTTGACCTGAACCCTGCTCGAGGATGCAGGCTGGGAGCATGACTCAGGCCCCGGAATTCTGGAACACCGTCTACGACAACGACACCGCCCCGTGGGTGATCGGGGAACCGCAACCTGCGATCCTCGCCCTGGAGCGGGACGGATGGATTCGCGGCAGGGTGCTCGATCCCGGTACCGGCGCGGGCGAACACACGATCGCGTTGACGAAACTGGGCTACGACGTGCTCGGTGTCGACCTGTCGCCCAGCGCGATCGCCTACGCCCGACGCAACGCCGCGGACAAAGACGTCCCCGGCGCCCGGTTCGAAGTGGTCGACATGCTCACGCTCGCCGACGCGGACGACGACCGGCTCGGCGTCTTCGACACCGTCGTCGACAGCGCCTTGTTCCACGTCTTCGGCACCGAACCCGAGGCACGAGCCGCCTACGTCCGCGGTCTGCACCGGATATGCAAGCCGGGCGGCCTCGTGCACGTCCTCGCGCTCTCCGACACCGAGCCGGGTTTCGGCCCGCGCATCAGCGATTCGCTCATCCGCGAGTCGTTCGCCGGCGAGGGCTGGGAGCTCGAGGATCTCGTCCCGTCCACCTATCGCGGCCGGGTCACCGAGGTGGTGGCCGAGGAGGTGGCGCGCCTCGGCATGCCCACCGAAGGATCGGTCGACGTGGTCGCCTGGCTGGCGCGTATCCGGCGCGTCTGAGCGCCAGGGTCGGGAACGTTCGATACCGCGATCAGTCCGACGACGGCCGCGGACGCGGTCGCGGGCCGATCTGATCGAGCAGTGTGTTGACCTCGTCCGGGAACCCGTTGGTGACCGGCTTCGGGGTCTTGTTGGGAAACCGCCGCGTGACGTGCTCCTCCGCGGCGGACCCGGGCAGCACGTAGACGGGTTCCGATTTGCTCTGCAACGGACGCACGACCTCGTCGAGGTGCCCCTTCCGGTCGTCGAGGAACCCGCCGATCACATCCTCGCCCGCGGGACAGACGGCCATGCAGTAGCCGGCCTTGTAGTTGGGCTTGAACGACAGGCTCTGCCACATGGAGAAGGACTCGCCAGTGGTCACTCGCGCGCGGTACTCGTCGCGGTCGGCGCTGTCGGCGACGGTCTCGGCCCAATCGGTGAAGCCGCCCATGAACTCTCGATAGTTGTGCGTGTAGCAGGCCTGGAAGTCGAAGCCTCCGTCGGTGGTGATGGCGCCGACCGGGCACGCGGACACGCATAGCTTGCACTCGAGGCACGGATTGAACTCCAGCGTGGCGCTCGGCTCGTCGACCACCGCATCGGTGACGACCGTGCCGAGCAAGATGAAGTTGCCGAACTTCGGGTGAATGACGTTGCGGTGGATGCCCATCACGCCCAACCCAGCGGCCTGCGCCACCACCTTGTGCGCGATGACCCAGATGCGGCCGGGAAACCGATCGACCTCCATCGGGTATCCCGGCGCGGGATAGACGGCGCGGTAGCCCGCGTCCTGCAGCGCCCGGGTGATGCGGCGCGAGACCTCGTTGGTCTCGTCGTCGGCGTGGTTGAATTCGGTGTTCGCCAGGCTGCGTTGCGGACTGCGCAGATTGTCGCGGTTCATCCGCACGCAGAAGGATACGAATGTCCTTGCCGCGGGCAAGATTCCGCGCGCGTGATCGAATTCCTCGGCGACCGTGGGATCGTCGACGGGTACGAAGCCCACGTCGTCGGCGCCCGCGGCCAGGCAGATCTCGCGCAGCCGCGCGGCGTTCAGCACCGGCTCGGGTTTCGTGCGTTCACGCTCGGCGATCCGCTTGACGGTCGGATGATCGGCCAGCCGCCCCGTTGATTCCTGGTCGTTTGTCGACATCGGGCCCTCCTACCCCATCGTGAGGCCGCGACGGCCTCGAGAAGGTAGACCCCGCCGAGCGTCCGAATTCATCGGCCTCGGCACTTCTCCTCCGCGCACGGCGAGTTGCGGAACCGTTGCCGAGCTGCCCATCGGAGTTATCCTCGGGGGGCACGATTCGACCGCAGGGTCACCCGAGAGCTCGCCCAGAATCGAGGCCGGCAATGGCCGACATACTGCCGACACAGCGCAGCCCGTCCTCCGGCATCAACGCGGACCTGAACGCCGAAGGGTTCGAGCAGGCGGAGGAGATCGGGCGCGGGGGCTTCGGCGTCGTCTATCGCTGCAGGCAACCGGACCTGGATCGCACCGTTGCCGTGAAGGTGCTGACCTCGGATCTCGATGCGGAGGGCATGCAACGGTTCATACGCGAGCAGCAGGCCATGGGACGGTTGTCGGGTCACCCGCACATCGTCGATGTCTTCCAGGTCGGCACCACCGGCTCCGGGCACCCCTATCTCGTCATGCCGTATCACCCCCGCGGCTCGCTGGAACAGCGGATCAGGCACTACGGGCCGCTCGACTGGACCGCGACGTTGCGGCTCGGCGTCAAGATGGCTGGCGCGCTGGAGGCCGCCCACCGGGTCGGCACCTTGCATCGCGACGTGAAGCCGGGCAACATTCTGATCACCGACTACGGCGAGCCGCAGCTGACCGACTTCGGCATCGCGCGGACCGCGGGCGGTTTCCGCACCACGACCGGAATCATCACGGGCTCACCGGCATTCACCGCTCCGGAAGTGCTGCGCGGCGAACCGTCGACGCCCGCGTCCGATGTGTACGGGCTCGGCGCGACCCTGTTCTGCGCGCTCACCGGCCACGTCGCCTACGAGCGCCGCACCGGCGAGCAGGTGCTCGCCCACTTCCTCCGGGTCGCCGCGCAGCCGGTCCCCGACCTGCGGACGGAGGGCGTGCCCGACGATGTCTGCACCGTCATCGAGCACGCAATGGCGGGCGAGGCGGCCGAACGACCGGAATCGGCCGCCGCCCTCGGCGAGGAATTGCGCGCGGTGCAGCGGCAGCACGGCGTGCCGATCGACGTCATGGTGCTGCCGATCGCACCTGGACCCCGCACACCGCCGCCCGCCGCGACGGTTCGCCACCGCGAACGCCCCACCGCTCCCCCTACCCCGGCGACTAAGTACCGACCACCGACTCCAGCGCGCACGCCGGTCGTCAGGAAGCGACTGCTGGATCTGCTCCGCTCGGGTTCGCGCAAGCGATTGACCTTCATCCACGCCCCGAGCGGCTTCGGCAAGACCACGCTCGCGGCCCAGTGGCGCGACGAGCTCGCCCGCGCGGGCGCGCCGGTCGCGTGGTTGACGGTAGACGAGGACGACAACAACGTCGCCTGGTTCCTCGCCCACCTCGTGGAGGCGATTCGCGGGCCGCGCCCCCACCTCGCCGACGAACTCGATCGGGTCATGGAGGCGCATTACGACGACGCCGAACGCTACGTGCTCAGCTCGCTGATCGACGACCTGCACAGCCACGACGACCGGGTCACAGTCGTGCTGGACGATTGGCAACGGGTGACCGACGCCGCCTCCGTCGCGGTCGTCCGGTTCCTGCTCGAACACGGCTGCCACCACCTGCCGATCATCGTGACCAGCACCTCCCGATCCGGACTTCCGTTGAGCCGGTTGCGCATCGACGGAGAGCTGGAGGAAATCGACTCGGGGACATTGCGTTTCGACACCGACGAGGTGCGATCCTTCCTGGACGAGGCGGGCGGGCTGCGGCTGGCCGATGCCGACGTCGGCGCGCTGACGGAAACCACGGACGGCTGGGCGGCGGCGCTCCAGCTGGCGGTGTTGTCGTTGCGCGCGGGCGACGATCCCGCGCACTTGGTCGACAGCCTGTCCGCGCACGCCGACATCGGTGAGTTCCTCGCGGAGAACGTCCTCGATGCGCTGGAGCCGGACGTTCTCGAATTTCTCACCAAAACGTCCATCTGCGAACGTATCTGCGGTGATCTGGCGTCCGCCGTCACCGGCGAGGAGCACGGACACGCCATGCTGGAGGAGATCGAGGACCGCGGACTGTTCCTGCAGCGCATCGATCCGAATCGTGAATGGTTCCGCTACCACCAGCTTTTCGCGGGGTACCTGTGCCGTCGGCTGGAGCGGGACCGGCCCGAGGAGATCGAGACGCTGCACTACCGCGCGTCGGAATGGTTCGCGCGCCATCATCTTCTCAACGAGGCGGTCGATCACGCGCTCGCCGCGGGGAACCCGGAGCGCGGGGCCGACCTCGTAGAGCACGGCGGAGGCTTCCTCCTGGAGCGGTCCAAGATGACCACACTGATGGGCATTCTGGCCAAGTTGCCCGCGCGGTCGATCCTGTCGCGCCCGCGCATCCAGCTCTTCATCGCGTGGGTGAATCTCGTGCTGCGCCGCCCGGAAGCGACCAGCGCGGCGCTGGCCCGGTTCGCCGCGGCGTTCGACGGGGCCGAGCTCACCGAGGCCGAACGAGCGGACCTGCGCGCGGAGGCGGGCGTGCTCGCCAGCGTCCGGGAGATGTTCGCCGATCGCGTCGCGGAGGGCGACCGGCTCATCCGCGACGCGCTGTCCCGCCCCGGCGACTTCTCTCCCCGGGTGGCCGGGGTGGCGGCCAACATCGCCTCGTTCTCCGCGATCCACCGCTTCGATTTCGACGCCGCGCGCCGGTGGCAGCAGTGGGCCGATCCGTATCACGAGGCGACGGGCCCCTTCCTGCGGGTGTACGGCCGCTGCTTCGCGGGCATCGCCGCCAGGGAGCAGCTGGACATCCCGGCCGCCGAACAGACGTTCCGGGACGCACTGCGCCTCGCGACCACCACCATGGGGCCGCACTCGCACGCGGCGCGGCTCGCGGGCGCTGTGCTCGGCGAACTCCGCTACGAGACAGGCGATCTGGACGCCGCGGCGGATCTGCTGGTGGAGAGCCTGGAACTGGCGGACGAGGGTGGCGGCGGCGTCGATTTCATGATCGCCACCTACGCGGCGGGCGCGCGGGTCGAAGCCGCGCGTGGCGATCTTCGAGCAGCCGCGAAGCGGTTGACCGACGGGATGGAGAAGGCCGAGCGATTGGCGCTGCCGCGGCTGGCGGCCCGGTTGCGCAACGAGCGAGTCCGCTGGGGACTGAGCCTCGCGCCGGGGGAGGCCGAGCGCATGCTGCGGCCGCGCGAGCTGTGCCACGACAACGGCATCGCGACGCTCATCGCCGAATGGGACGAGGACTCCGCGGTCCGGCTGCTGCTCGCGACGCACACGCCGGAGCGATGCGACGAGGCGTGCGAGCGGGCGCGCGCCCTGGTCGCGAGTATCGAGCCCGACCGCAGGCCGCTCGCCGCGGTGCGAGCCCGATTGCTTCTCGGCGCCGCGCTGCGCCGCGCGGGTCGGCGGGACGAGGCAGAGCAGGTGCTGGCTCCCGCGATGGCGAAATGCGAGGAGACCGGACTGACCCGGCTTCCGCTCGATGCCATGCGGCTGCCCGATTCGCGCTGATCGCGCGAAAATACTTCCGCGAAGGGCGATCTCACGCGGTGGACTTGCGGCCCCCCTCTGCCCACAGACCCTGCTCCTCCAGCATCGCGACCAGTTCGTCGGCGCCCGACACGATGTGATCGCGCATCAGCGTGCTCGCCACCTTGGCGCGGCACTTGCGCAGCGCCTCCAGAATCGCAGAGTGATCGCGCAGCCCCTGCTCGCCACTACCTGGGCCGTCCCACGGGCAGGCCGGATACGACTCCGCCCGGCGCGCAACACGCACCGGGCGGAGAAGAAGTGGTCGAAGCGATCAGAGGTTCGCCTCGCTGAACCGCGCCGCGTCCTTGCGGACACCGAAGGAGGTGATGATCTCCATGATGCCGAGCACGATCAGCCAGATGCCCGCGACGAGAGTCAGCGTGGCCACCGAGGTGACCGGCCAGACGATCAGCACGATGCCTGCGATCGTGGTGATCACGCCGAAGAATCCCTGCCAGCCGCGCCCCGGCAGCTCGGGATCGGAGATGGCGGCGACCAGCAGGGACACGCCGCGGAACAGCCAGCCGATACCGATCCACAGACCGAGCAGCAGGATCGAGGCGAGCTCGTCACGGAAGCAGAAAAGGCCGATGATGATCGACAGCACGCCGCTGACGAAGTACAGCACCCGCATGCCGGTGCTCCTGGTCGCGCCGAACGCGGCAACCAGCTGCAGCACGCCGGCGACCACCAGGTAGATACCGAAAAGGACGCCGGCGACCAACAGGGTCTTGTCCGGCCACACCAGAATCACCACACCGAGGATCACCGAGAGGACGCCGGTGACCAGAACGGTTTGCCAGGCGGCCCGCACGAGCGCCTGAGCAGGTCCATCGACCACACTGTTTGTCGTCATGACCAGATGTTATGCCTTGTGGCATAAGTTTTCTGGACATTTGCTATAGCGCGGCGCGGATCGGTCCCGCGGCGCAGCGCCGGTCAGTCCCCGGCAGCGACGATGTTCACCATCCACGCGACGCCGAACTTGTCGCGGCACATGCCGAACTCGTCGCCCCACATCTGCTTCTCCAGCGGCACGGTGACCACGCCGCCCGCGATCAGCTTGTCCCAGTAGCCGCGCAGTTCGTCGGCCTCGTCACCGCTGAGGCTGATCGAAATGCTGCTGCCGGGCTGATATTCCATGCCGGGCGGGGTGTCCGCCGCCATCAGCGTGAACCCGCTCGGCGTCTCCAGCTGACCGTGCATGACCAGTTCGGCGCCGGGCGACTCCTTGTCGCCGAACTCGCCGAAGGTGTTCACCGCCAGGGTGCCGCCGAACACGTCGCGATAGAACTCGAGGGCAGGGCGCGCGTTGTCGCCGAAGCCGAGATACGGGTTGAGCTTGGAGACCATCGGATGCTCCTTAGCTGTCGTTGCCGCCACGTGCGAGGGTACTGCCGCATCGCGAAAAGTGGCGTGGATAACGCTGTACCCGATCCACGTTTACCGCTCGAGCGGCATGGGAAGTCATCCCTAAGTGGCTCTCGCCGTAAGCACCTGCGGAGCGGGGGTCGCATTTCGTGAGTCTCGGGTTGCTAGGGAGAAGAGGGTGGCGGTTGTACTCGTGCTGCAGGCACGCGGACTCGGTGATCTGCTCACCGCGGTCCCTGCGCTTCGTGCGCTGCGACGCGCCGAGCCGAGCGACCAGATCGTGCTCGCCGCCCCGCATCGGCTCAAACCGATCATCGACCTGATCACCTCGGTGGACACCATGGTGCCCACCGCCGACGTGAGCGCGCTGCGCTGGGACGGCCCCGCACCGAAGCTTGCGGTGAACCTGAACGGGCCGAGCGCCGAGAGCATCGTCGAACTGGTCAAGACGGACCCCGGACGGATACTGACCTACCGCAACCCGGCCTTTCCTGAACTGGAAGGCCCGGACTGGCAGCCGGAGATGCACGACGTGGAGCGGTGGTGTCACCTGCTCGAATCCGACGGCATCGTGGCCGACCGCCGCAATCTGGGCTTGGTGCCGCCCGTGTCGACCAACAGCCGCCGCGACTGCGTGGTCGTGCACGTCGGGGCCGGCGCGCCCGCACGGCGCTGGCCGCCGGACCGGTTCGCCGCCGTGGTGCGGCACCTGCTGGTGCTCGGGCGCGAGGTGGTGCTCACCGGCGACGAATTCGAGCGTGACATCGCCCTGAACGTCGCGGCGCGGGCCGGGCTCGCCCAGACGAACGTGCTCGCGGGCCAGCAGAACCTCATCGACCTCGCCGCCACCGTCGCCGAGGCCGCGCTGGTGATCAGCGGCGACACCGGCGTCGCACGGCTTGCCACAGCCTTCGGTACAAGGACGGTGCTGCTGTTCGGGCCGAGGCCGCCGCGCTGGGGCGGTCCGCCGCCGCACCTGCTCGCCAGGCACATCGTGCTGTGGGCCGGTCAGACGGGGGATCCCAGTGCCGACACTCCCGACCCTGGCCTGTTGCGCATCGGCGTCGCCGAAGTCGTCGGCGCGGTCGAGAAGCAGCTGAACCAGCGCAACTCGGCCGCGGCCCGTCGCCCCACCTATCGCAGGGTCGGCTGACCTCTCACCCTTCGCCGCGCGCCTCGGTCAGCGCGGCCGAGTAGGCCGCCAGCGCGCTCGGCCAGAACTGATCGAGGTAGTCGCGCGCGTCGCCGAGCCCGCGCGGATCGAGCGTGTACAGCCGCCGGGTGCCCTCAGGACGCACCATGACCAGCCGCGCCGCTCGCAGCACCTTCAGATGCTGGGAGACCGCCGAGCTGCTCACGCCGACGAGTTCGGCCAGTTCGCCCACCGACCTCGGCGCCTGCGGTAGCGCCTCGAAAATTGCCCGCCTGGTCGGCTCGGCCAGCGCCTCCAGGACCCGAACTCCGTTAGTCGCCACTTAAACATTGTGATCAACTAGCAATTAGCTGGTCAAGATCGGCTACTACCCAATTTTCGCAGGTAGATAACAGATGCTCGCCGCTCCGTTATCGACTCGTAATACATGAGCTGGGCTTTTACCGATCTGTGACGGTAACCACAAGGTAACGAAACGACTATCACGGTCCCGTACGTTCAAGTCATGCCCGTGACCGATCTGTTATCTGTCCTTCGGCCCGGCGCGACTCGCTCTCGCCGGCACCGTGTCGCCACCCGTGCGGTGGCCATCTCCGCCGCCGTAGGCGCCACCCTCGGCGTCCTCGCCGTAGCCAACCCCGACGACCAGCCCGCCGCACCCGCGGCCGCCGCGGCCACCGCTGACGCGAGCGCCATCCAGTACGCCGCGTTCACCGGCGAAGGCCAGGAGCCCCAGGCCGCTCCCGAATGGGAACAGCACCGCCCGGCCCAGGAAGCAGCCCAACCGGCCCCGGAACCCCCCCGCCCGACGACCGTCCGCCCGGTAGCCGGTCGACTCACCTCCTACTTCGGCAGCCGCTGGGGAGCCCAGCACAACGGCCTCGACTTCGGTGACCCGCTGGGTGCCCCCATCTTCTCCGTCACCGACGGCGTCGTGATCGAGGCGGGCCCCGCCTCCGGCTTCGGCCTGTGGGTACGGGTCCAGCAGGACGACGGCACCGTGGGAGTCTACGGACACGTCAACGACATTCTCGTCGAGGTCGGCCAGCCGGTCCTCGCGGGCGATGTGATCGCCACCGTCGGCAACCGAGGCCAGTCCACCGGACCGCACCTGCACTACGAAGTGCACGATCCCAACGTCGGCCCGATCGACCCGTGGCCGTGGCTCGCCGCCCGAGGCATCGATGTAGGCCACGCCGACGAGTGAGCCGTCCGGGGTTTCGCGAGCACGATGAGGGGCTCGTGAAACCCCGCCGGTCGTCACTCCCGGCAGCCATGCCCGCGAACAGCGCCGTTCGCGGGCATGCGCGTTTCCGCTCGCCGCTCCCCCGCTCCGGGGTGAGCGGCGGCGCCGTCTGATACTCCGGTACGAGACGCGAATGGCGCTGCGGCGGGACGTTTTCCGGCGTCGCCGGTTCCTACTTTCGGACTATGCCGACGACCGAACTCCCCACTGGCACCGGACACCACCGCCTGCGCCAGGATCCGCGCCGCGTGCTCGATCTGCCGCGCGGCGCGCGACGCCCGCACCGACCGCTGCTGTGGTCCGCGGCCGCGATGACCGCGCTGGCCGTGTTCTCCCTCGGCGGGATGGTGGTCGACGACCGCACGCTGCTCGGGGAATCGGTGTGGCTGAAGACCTTCAAGTTCGGGGTCGCGTTCGCGGTATACGAAATCACGTTGGTATGGCTGTTGTCCCTGCCGCACAAGGGATCTCGCGCCACATGGTGGCTCGGCACGGTGTTCGCGGCGACCGGTGTGCTCGACGTCGGCTTCATCGCGCTCCAAGCCGCCCGCGGCACCTTCAGCCATTTCAACTCCGCCGACGACCCGGTCAACTCCATCGGCCAGACGGTGTTCGCCTCCGGCGTGCCCGGCCTGTTCCTCGCGAACCTGGTGATCGTGGTGATCCTGTCCTGGCAGCGGTTGGTCGATCGCCCCACCGCGCGCGCCATCCACGCCGGACTCGCGCTGGCCGTGGCGGGCATGGCCCTCGGCTATCTGATGGGGTTCACCGGCGGTCAACTCGTCCGGGACGCCAACGGACGGGTCGTGGAACTCGTCGCCGGGCACACCGTCCTGCGGGACGCTCCGCCCACCGAACTCGCGGTCCGCGACGCCGCCGAAGGCATGCCGCTCACCCACTGGAGCACCATCGGCGGTGACCTGCGTGTCCCCCACTTCCTCGGCCTGCACGGCATCCAGATCCTGCTCGTGGCCGCGTTCCTGCTCGCCCGCCTGGCCCGCCGCCGCGCCTGGCTGCGCCCCGAACCCACCCGCGCCGCCCTCGTGGGTGTGCTCGCCCTCGCCTACACCGGCCTGCTGGCCGTCAGTTTCTCGCAAGCGATGCGCGCCCAGTCCCTCGTCCATCCCGACGCCGCGACCCTCGTCTCCTACGCCTGTCTCACCGCGTTCGTCATCGGCGCGACCCTCACGATCCGTCGCCGCGGACGACGTCTCGTCGCCGAAGCGCAGACAGTGGGATAACGGCGGGCCCAACGTCGCCCTGGCCTTCGGTCGATACCGAGTCGCCCGCGGCGGTCAGCGCAGCCGTTCCGCTTCGCGGGCCAGGGTGACGAGGGTCGCGCTGAGGGAGGCCAGCTCGTCGGTGTCGGCGCCTTCGCCGATCGCGGTCGCGATGTCCTCGGCGGCGCAGCGGGCCGCGAACCAGCGGTCCGCCAAGTCGGCGGCCTCCTGGGCGCTGAGCACCACGGAGTCCTCCGGAATTCCGGTGCCTTTGAGGCTGTTGCGGTGTTCGTAGGCCCGTTGACGGCAGGACTGGCGGCAGTACCGGCGACGACGCCCGGCCTCCGACTCCACGATCTCCCGCCCACACCACAGGCAGGACAGCAAGCGGCGCGACATGAGGCAGAACACTAGTGTGTGGCTCGCGGGGGTCGCCCGCAGACCCCCCACCGTGGCCGGACCGCAACCCAGCAGACCGCACCGCCGCCCGCGTGGCGAGGAGTTGCCTCGCTACCGACTACAATGGAACGGTTCACCGTCGCCGTGTCGGGAACTATTGACGCAGGCCCGTTCGTTGCACTGGAGGTCCAGCGAACGCAGGACGCGTTCGCCCGGGCACGGTCGCAGCGCAACAAGACTCGAGCACAGGGAGAGGCACACCATGGCAGATCGCGTACTCCGGGGCAGTCGGCTCGGAGCGGTGAGCTACGAGACCGATCGCGACCACGACCTGGCCCCGCGTCGGATCGCCCGGTACCGCACCGATAACGGCGAAGAGTTCGACGTGCCCTTCGCCGACGACGCCGAGATCCCCCCCACCTGGCTGTGCCGCAATGGCCAGGAGGGCATCCTGGTCGAGGGCACCACGCAGGAGACCAAGAAGGTCAAGCCGCCGCGTACCCACTGGGACATGCTGCTGGAGCGCCGCAGCAAGGAAGAGCTCGAGGAGCTGCTCAAGGAGCGCCTCGAACTGCTCAAGACCCGCCGCCGCGCCTGACGCCGCAGACTACGAAGGCCGCCTCCCGTTCGGGAGGTGGCCTTCTGTCATGGTGTCGGCCGGGCGCGTCAGCGGCTGGCGACCTTGCGGTAGCGCAGCAGCGCCAACGGCATCGCCACACTCAGAATCGCGACCGAGCAGAGGATCGCGTATTCCACGCAGTGGTCGGCCGCCCAGCCCGACGGCGGCACGAATGACGGCGGCGAACCGTTCTCGAAGAGCTTGCGGCCGGACGCCGACACGGCGGTGATCGGATTCCATTCCGCCATGGTGCGCAGCGGCCCCGGCAGCGTCTCGGCGGAGATGAAGGCCGAGGAGATGAAGCTGAGCGGGAACAGCCAGATCAGGCCCGCGCTCTGCGCCACCTCGACGGTCGGCGAGAACAGGCCGGTGACCGCGCCCACCCACGACATCGCGAACGCGAACAGCAGGATGATCCCGAAGGCCAGGGCGGCGTCGGCGATTCCGCCGTTGATTCGCCAGCCGACGATGTAGCCGCAGCCCACCATGACGGCCAAGCTCAGGATGTTCACCACGAGATCCGAGAGCGTGCGGCCCATCAGCACCGCCAGCCGCGACATCGGCAGCGTGCGCATCCGGTCGATGATGCCCTTCTGCAGGTCTCCCGCCAGGCCGACGGTGGTGAACGCGGCGTTGAAAGCCACCGTCTGGGCAAAGATTCCGGCCAGCAGGAACTCGCGATACTGGCCGCCGCCGAGCGTCGCGCCGAAGATGTAGGCGAACAGGAACACGAACATCAGCGGCTGGATCGTCGCGGTCACCAGCAGCGTCGGCACCCGCAGGATGGTCAGCAGATTGCGGTGCGCGACGATCGCGCTGTCCCGGAAGATCCGCAGCTTCGGAGGCGTGATCGCCAGGGCCACAGCCGCTTTCGGCTCCGGCCTCGGTGCTTCCTCGGACTGGTCGAGCGCTGCGCGTTCCACGGTCGATGCACTCGTCACAGGGTCACCTCACTCGTGTGGGCTGCCACGGTGGTCGTCGTCGGTACGCGTCGCTGACTCACGACATGATCTCCTCGGGTACGTCGTCGGTTTCCGATTCGGCGTCCCGCGTGGGCGCCGGTGTGCCGGTGAGGGACAGGAATACGTCGTCGAGACTGGGACGGTGCACGCTCGCGTCGACCACGCACACCCCGGCGTCATCGAGCCTGCGCAGCGCCTGAACCATCGTGCGCGAGCCGTCGCCGACCACCACTGTCACCTCCTCGGTGCCGATCTCGTGGCTCGGCTCGCCCACACCGATCTGGGCGAGCACCCTCATCGCCGGCTTCGCCTCCTGGCCGGGTGCCAGGGTGACGGTGAGCCGGTCACCGCCGATCGAGGTCTTCAGTTCGTCGGCCGACCCGCGCGCGATGACCCGCCCGCGATCGATGACGGTGATGCGGTCGGCGAGCAGATCGGCCTCTTCCAGGTACTGCGTGGTGAGCAGCACGGTGGTGCCGTCGTCGACGAGATCGCCGATGACCCGCCACATGTCGAGCCTGCCGCGCGGATCCAGACCGGTGGTCGGCTCGTCGAGCACCACCACCGTGGGGCGGGCCACCAGCGCCCCCGCCAGATCGAGGCGGCGCGCCATGCCGCCGGAGTAGGTGCCCGCGCGGCGGTGTGCGGCATGGTCGAGGCCGAGCGCGCTGAGCAGCTCGGTGGCCCTGGTGGTGGCCTGGCGCGGTGACATGCCGTAGAGCCGAGCCACCATTCGCAGGTTCTCGTAGCCGGAGAGGTTCGCGTCGACGGCGGCGTATTGGCCGGACAGGCCGATCCGCCGCCGCGCGCCCGCCGGATCGCGGAGCACGTCGACCCCGGCCACCCGCACCGAACCCGCGCACGGCTTCAGCAGGGTGGTGACGATCCGGACGGTGGTGGTCTTGCCCGCGCCGTTGGGGCCGAGTAGACCCATCACCGTTCCCGAAGGAATCTCCAGGTCGATGTCGTCGAGCACGCGGACCTTGCCGTAGCTCATGACGAGGCTGCGCACTTCCACCGCGAGAGTCATGACCGCACCTCACTCACTACGCATCCTCCTTCGTTGTGCCCGCTTCACCCTCGAGATGCCGGTTCAGCACCGGTCCGATCACGGCGAGCGATTCGGGTGCGGTCATCGCCGAATGACGGCAGAACAGTTCGTGGTCGTGCACGGTGCCGGTGACGAACGGCTCCCACGCCGCGGCGCACCGGGTCGGATCGGACTGGTTGACCTCGTCGTCCGCGGCGGTGAAGAACAGCACGTCACCGTCGAAAGTGCGCGGCCGGAATCCGTGCGCCAGCACCGTGCCGTTGGCGTAACCCGCGTACAGCCGTTCCAGGTGCTCGATGGTGAGCGCCGAGAACGCACCGGGTCGCGAGCGCAGCAGTTCCGCCGCGTCGAGCAGGCTCATCGTTGGATCGAGGTCGTCGCCGTCGCCCACGTCGCTGCCGAACTCCGCGATGATCTCGGCGACGCCCGGGATGGCGTGTTCGAGCCATTGGTCGGAGAGCTGGTAGCTGTCCATCATCGCCAGCAGCGCCACCTCGTCGCCGGACTCCTGCAACCGCACCGCGATCTCGTGCGCGATGAGGCCGCCCAGCGACCAGCCCAGCAGGTGGTACGGGCCCTCGGCCTGCACCGACTTGATGTGGGCCACATAGTAATCCGCGGCCTCGCCGATGGAGGAGAAGCCGTCCTCCCCCGCGACGTGCGGCGACTGCAACCCGTACACCGGGCGATCGGGCGACAGGTGCGCGAGCAGGCCCGCGTAGCACCAGGACAACCCGATCGCCGGGTGCACGCAGAACAGCGGCGCCGACCGCCCCGCCGAGGTCGGCCGGATCGGTAGCACCGGCCCGAGCGCACCGGCCATGGCGGCCGCGGCGCCCTCGGAGCCGGTCAGCCGCGCGGCGATCGCGGCGGGTGTCGCCTCGCCGAACATCGCCTGCACCGGCAGGTCGATCCCCTCGGCACGCACCTGCGCGACGACCTTTGTGGCCAGCAGCGAGTTGCCGCCGAGTTCGAAGAAGGCGTCGTCGGCGCCCACCGTCTCCACGCCGAGCACCGACTCGAAGGCCGCGCACAACACCGCCTCGACGGGGTTGCTCGGCGGTCGGTAGCCGCCGGACGCGCTGAACACCGGCTCGGGCAGCGCCTGCCGGTCGAGCTTGCCGACCGGGCTCAGCGGCACCTCGTCGATGAGCATGATCGATTGCGGCACCATGTAATTCGGCACCAGCGCGGCCACGTGGTCGGTCAGCTCCCGCACGGTGACCTCGGTTCCGTTGCGCGGCTTCACGTACGACACCAGCGCCGTGCTGCCCGCCTGCGTGCGGTAGCCGACGGTGGTGGCGAACTCGACGGCGCGGTGGCGGAACAGCGCGCTGTCGATCTCGCCGAGCTCGATGCGGAAGCCGCGGACCTTGACCTGGTGGTCGGTGCGGCCGACGTACTCGATCTCGTGCTCGCCCTCCACGGCGCCGGACCACCAGCGCACCAGGTCGCCGGTGCGGTACGTGCGCTCGCCCGGCTTGCCGTACGGGTTGGCGACGAACCGCTGCGCGGTCAGTCCTGCGCGGTTCAGGTAGCCGCGGGCCAGCGCGGTGCCCGCCAGGTGCAGCTCTCCGGTGACGCCGACCGGCGACGGGTGCAGCCTGTGGTCGAGGACGGTCGCGGCGACGCCGCGGATCGGGCCGCCGATGGTGATCGGACCGCCCGGCTCCATGGGCTGCGACATCACCGTGACGATGGTGGTCTCGGTCGGGCCGTACACGTTGTACAGGTTGCGGCCCGGCGCCCAACGGGTGACCAGATCGGGCGGCAGCGCCTCGCCGCCGACGAGCACGTGCGCCAGATCGGTGACGCCCGTCGGGTCGACGGTGCCGAGCGCGGAGGTCGTGATGAAGGCGTGGGTGATCTCCTCCTCGATGAACACCTCCGCCAGTTCCGCGCCGCCGACCACACCGGACGGCGTGATCACCAGCGTCGCCGCGCCGCCGAGGGCGAGCAGCAGGTCGAGCATCGCGGCGTCGAAGCTCGGCGTCGCGAAATGCAGGACTCGGCTGCCGGGATGGACGTCGAAACGCTCCGCGGTCTCGGCCGCGAAGTTGGACAGGCCGCCGTGGGTCACCACGACGCCCTTCGGGGTGCCGGTGGAGCCGGAGGTGTAGATCACGTACGCGGGGTTGTCCACCCGCAGCGGACACACCCGCTCCTCCTGCACGATCGCGTTGTCCGATTCCGCGAGCACGCTCGCGCGGAAGTCCGGGTCGTCCAGCACGATCCACTCTATGTCGTCGGGCAGTTCCGCGCGGTATTCGGCGAGCGTGATGCCCAGTGCCGCACCGGAATCGGTGAGCATGTGGGTGATCCGCCCGGACGGGTAGAGCGGATCCACCGGCACGAACGCCGCGCCGGCCTTGGCGACCGCGAGCACCGACGCGACCGACTCGACCGAACGCGGAATCCCCAGCGCCACCAGTGTTTCCGGTCCGACGCCGCGGCCGATGAGCACGCGTGTCAGCCGGTTGGTCCAGCGATCCAGCGCGTCGTAGGTCACGTGGGTGCCGTCGGAGCGCAGCGCCACCGCCGTGCGGTCGACGTTCGCCGCGGCCTCGAAGACCTCGGGGAAGACGATCGGACGGTCGGCCTCGATACCGCGCACCGGAGCAAGACCGGTCCACTCCTCGGGGTCGAGCAGCTCCAGATCGCCCACGGCCGTGGTCGGCATCGCGGCGATCGCCGCGAGCAGTCGCGTCAGCCGCTTGCCGAGTCCGTGCGCGGTCCGTTCGTCGAACAGATCGCTGGCGTAGTTCACCGCGAGGGTGATGCCTGCGGGCTCGCGCTGTGCGGTCTGCTCCTCGGTGAGGGTGAACTGCAAGTCGAACTTGGCGATCCCGGTGTCGCCGTCCTCGGCCTCGATGTGCAGCCCAGGCAGTTCCAGCGTCCGGATCGGGCGGTTCCGCACCGAGAGCATGACCTGGAAGAGCGGGTGGTGCGACTGCGAGCGAGCCGGGTTGAGCACCTCGACGAGCCGTTCGAACGGCAGGTCGGCGTGGGCGAACGCGTCGAGGTCGGTGTCGCGCACGCTGTGCAGCAGGTCGGTGAACCGCGCGTCGGGATCGATCCGGGTGCGCAGCACCAGCGTGTTCACGAACATGCCGATCATCCGGTCGAGGGCCGGGTGGCCGCGACCGGCGATCGCCGTGCCCACCGCGATGTCGTCGGTGGCCGTCATCCGGTGCAGCAGCACCGCGAGTGCGGCGTGCAGCACCATGAACATGCTGACGTTGTTGGTGGTGGCCACGGTATGCAGTTCCCGGTGGGTGACCGCGTCGATCGCGCATTCCACCGTGCCGCCGCGATAGGACGGCACCGGCGGCCGCGGCCGGTCCGCGGGCACGTTCAGCAGCTCGGGAACACCGTCCAGCGTGGTACGCCAGTAGTCGAGCTGGTGGCGCAGCACGGAGCCGGGATCGTTCTCGTCGCCGAGCCTATCCCGCTGCCACAGTGTGTAATCCGCGTACTGCAAGGTCAGCTCGTCCCAGTCCGGCTGCTGCCCGGCGCAGGCGGCGCGGTAGGCCGTGGCCACGTCGGCGGCCAGTGGCTCCAGCGACCAGCCGTCCATGGCGATGTGATGCACGACCAGCACCAGGACGTTGTCGCTCGAGGCGGCGGGCGGCGCCACGCCGTCCGGATCGGGTTCGTCCGACACCGTGATCAGCGCCGCGCGCAGCGGCACGTTCTCGCCGAGATCGAATCCCGGTTCGGCGAAACGCCGCACCGCGTCGTCGACGCCGTCCGGGGCGACGGTCGCGACGAACAGGGTCACCGCGGCGTCGGTTTCGTCGAGGACGACCTGGGCCGGTTCGCCGTCCACCTCGGGGAACACCGTGCGCAGCGACTCGTGCCTGGCCTGCACCGCGTGCAGCGCGTGCACCAGCGCGTCGACGTCGAGCCTGCCGCGCATCCGCAGCACGACCGGAATGTTGTAGGCGCCCGCGCTGCGGTCCGGCCCGTCGGCGGCCGCGCCGACCTCGTTGAACCGGTTCAGGAACCACAGCCGATGCTGGGCCGCGGAGAGCGGAATCCGATCGGGCCGTTCGCGCCGCACCGGCTCGGGTCGCGCGGCCGTTCCCGCGGGCCCGGAGTCGAGCATGGCGGCGAGCTCGGCGACGGTCGGCGCGGCGAAGACGCCGCGCACCTCCAGCCGGTGGTTGGTCGCCGCCTCCAGCCGGGCCACGAGCTGGGTTGCCAGCAGCGAGTTTCCGCCGATCTCGAAGAAGCTGTCGGTCGCGCTGATCGTCTCCGCGCCGACCAGCTCGGCCATCACCGCGGCCACCACCTTCTCGGACTCGGTCTCCGGCGCGCGTCCTTCGGATACAGCGGTGAACTCCGGCTCCGGCAGCGCCTCGGTGTCGAGCTTGCCCACCGGGGTGAGCGGAATCCGGTCCAGCACCGTGATGCTCACCGGAACCATGTGCGCGGGAAGCTGTTGCGCCACGTGCTCGCGCACCGCGTCGACGTCCACGCCCGCCCGCTCGTCGGACGGCTGAACGAAGGAGACGATTCGGTCCGCGCCCGCGATGTGCCTGACCTCGGTGTGCGCGAATCGCACGCTGGGATGCGCGCCCAGCGCCGCGGTGATCTCACCGAGCTCGATCCGGAATCCGCGGACCTTCACCTGGTGGTCGCTGCGGCTGAGGTACACCAGCTTGTGGTCGGCGCTCCACCGCACCACGTCACCCGTGCGGTACATGCGCTCCCCCGGGGGGCCCAACGGGTCGGCCACGAACCGCGCGGCGGTCAGGCCGAAACGCTCGAAATAGCCTCGCGACACACCGAATCCGCCGAGGTACAGTTCGCCGGGCACGCCGACGGGGACCGGCCGCAGCCGATCGTCGAGCACTGTGGCCCGCGCGCCGCGCACCAGCGTGCCGATGGTGATCGGCGCGCCGACGGCCACCTCGCCCCCGGTGACGACAACAGTGGTCTCGGTCGGACCGTACACGTTCGACATCAGCCGTCCCGGCGCCCACCGGTCGACCAGTTCCGGTCCCCAGGTCTCGCCGCCGATCATCAACGAGCGCAGGTGCGGCAGCGGCCAGCGTTCGTAGTCGATGGTGGCCAGCGCCGCGGGGGTCATGAAGGTGTGGCTGACTCGCTCGCGGTCCATGAGCTCGGCGAGCTCGTCGCCGCCGTAGATGTCCGGCGGGCAGATCACCATGGTCGCGCCGGAACCCACCGCGAGCAGCAGGTCGAGCACGGCGGCGTCGAAGCTGGGCGAGGAGAAGTGCAGCGTCCGCGCGTCCGCGTCGACCCGCATCCGTTCCCTGAGCTCGTCGGCGAAGTTCGACACTCCGCCATGGGTGACCGCGACGCCCTTCGGCTTACCGGTCGAGCCCGAGGTGTAGATGATGTAGGCGAGCTCGGTCAGCGGCACGGTACGTAGCCGCTCGCCGTCCTCGATCGGGCCGTCGTCCGAGTGATCCAGCTCCGCGATCAGGGCCGGGTCGTCGAGCAGCAGCCAGGTGGTCGACACTGCGCCATGGGTCGACGCCGTGTCATCGGTCGGCACCGCGCCGTCGGTCGCCGCACGCAGCCGTTCGGCGTGCGTGGACGCCGTGACGCCGACCTCGCAGCCGGAGTCGGTCAGCATGTGCCGGACACGGTCGATCGGATAGTTCGGGTCCACCGGCACAAAGGCGGCGCCGGACTTGGCGACCGCGAGCACGGTGAGCACCGACTCGATCGAACGGGTCAGGCCGAGCGCGACCCGATCGCCCGCGCCGAGGCCGCGCGCGATGAGGGCACGGGCCAGGCGGTTCGAGCGCCGGTCGAGTTCGGCGTAGGTCAGCGAGATATCGCCGGAGCGAACTGCTTCGCGCCGCGCATTCCGCCTTGCCGTGGCGGTGAAGTAGTCCGCCAAGGTGAGCTGCGGTGTGGTCGCCCCGCCGGTCGCCGGGCCGAGCAGCCTGCGCTCGGTCTCGGTGCGCGCATCGATCTCGCGCACCGGCATGTGCGGGTCCGCGGTGACCGCGTCCAGCACGCGCAGGAAACGATCGACCAGCGTCTCGACCGTCGCGTCGTCGAAAAGCTCTGCTGCGTAGATGAATTCGAAGGCTCGTGCGCCGTCGTCGCGGGTCGCGACCCGCAGTTCCAGTTCGAACTTCGCGCGCGCGATGTCGAGTTCCTCGGCGCTCAGCGCCAGCGCGGGCAACTCCAGGGTCGGCGCGGGGCCGTCCTGAACGGTCAGCGCCACCTGGATCAGCGGGCGGTTCGCCCCGACCCCCGTGACGCTGCCCAGCGCCTCGACGACTCGCTCGAACGGCACGTCGGCGTTGGCCATCGCACTCAGTTCGGTGTCGCGGTCGGCGCGCAGCTGGGCGGTGAACGGCCGGTCCGGATCCACGTCCGAGCGCAGCATCATGGTGTTCACGAACATGCCGACCAGCTCGTCGAGCTTGGTGTCGGTGCGTCCGGCGACCGGCGTGCCGATGACGATGTCGCGTTCGCCGGTGACGAACCGCAGCAGCACGGCCAGCGCCGAGCGCAGCACCATGAACAGGCTGACACCCTGCGCACGCGCGAGTTCGGCCAGCGCGCGCTGCACCGGCTCCGGCACGGTGAACCGCACGGTGCCCGCCTGCTGTGTGGGATCGAGGGGCCGCGGCCGGTCATACGGCAGCGGCAGCTCGGCGGGCAGCTCGGCCAGCTCGTCGCGCCAGTAGGCCAGCTGCGCGGCCGCAGCGCTGTCCGGGTCGTTCTCGTCGCCGAGGCAAGCCCGCTGCCACAGCCCGAAGTCGGCGTACTGCACCGGAAGCGGCGTCCAGTCCGGCACCAGGCCGTCGCGGCGCGCCGCGTAGGCCACCGCGAGGTCGCGGGTCAGCGGGCCGAGCGACCAGCCGTCGGCCGCGATGTGGTGCAGCACGATGCCGAGCTGATAGCTCTGGGCACCGGTGCGCAGCAACGCGATTCGCAGCGGCGTGTCCCTGGTCAGGTCGAAGCCGCCGCGCGCGAGCACGCGCAACGCGTCCTTCGCCGCCGCCTCGTCTACCGCGATCGGCTCCACCGAGGGCAGCGCCCTGCCGATCGGCAGCACCAACTGCTGGGCGCCGCCGCTGTCCTCCGGGTACACGGTGCGCAGCACCTCGTGCCGCTCCACCAGGTCGGTGAGGGCAGCGCGCAGCGCCGCCACGTCCAGATCGCCGTCGATTCGAATGACGAATGCGATGTTGTAGGCGCTGGATTCGGGCGAGAATCGATTGAGGAACCACAGTCGCTGCTGCGGCAGCGACAGCGGGATGCGTCCCGGACGCGGGGTGTGAACAGCCAGCGGCACCCGTTGCGTCCGGGGCGCTTCCGCTATCCGGAGCGCGACCGCGGCGACCGTCGGCTCCTCGAACAGCGTCCGCACCGGCAGGTCGACACCGAACTCCGCGTGCAGCGCGGCGGCCAACCGAGTGGCGAGCAGCGACGTGCCGCCGATGTCGAAGAAGCTGTCCTCGGCGCCCTCGACCGGATGCCCGAGCACCGTGCCGAACAAGCCTGCCACCCGGATCTCGGCCTCGGTGCGCGGCGCCCTGGACGGACCCGCGGCCGCGAACACCGGCTGCGGCAAGGCCTTTCGATCGAGCTTGCCGGTCGGCGCGACGGGCAGTTCGTCGAGCACCATCACCGAGGCGGGCACCATGTAGCCGGGCAGCCGCTGCCGCGCGGTCTCGAGGATCGCGGCCTGCGTGACGGACGCGGCGTCCTGCTCCGCCGTCACATACGACACCAGCCGCGGGTCGCCGTGCTCGCCGGTGTGCACGATCGTCAGCGCGAAACTCACCCCGGGGTGCGCGCGCAACGCGTGGTCGATCTCGCTGAGCTCGATGCGGAAGCCGCGGATCTTGATCTGGTCGTCGGCCCTGCCGAGGAAGCGCAGGCGCCCGGCGTGGTCGGCTACCACCAGATCGCCGGTGCGGTACATCCTTTCACCGCGCCTGCCGTGCGGATTCGCCGGGAAGCGTTGCGCCGTCAGGCTGTAACGCCCCAGGTAGCCGCGGGCCAAGCCGGGGCCGGAAAGGTACAGCTCGCCCGGTGTGCCCGGCGGGACCGGGCGCAGGCGCGCGTCCAGCACGAACAGGCGCATACCGCGCACCGGCATGCCGAGCGGCACAGGGCTTCCTGCCGTCATCGGGCCGGACGCGGTGGCGGCGACGGTGGCCTCGGACGGTCCGTACATGTTGTGCATGCGGTGCCGCGCCGACCAGGTCGTCACGAGTTCCTCGGAGCACGCCTCGCCACCGACGATCACGGCCTCGAGCTCGTCGAGTCCCTCGTCCGGTACGGTGGCCAGCGCGGCGGGAGTGATGAACGCGTGCGTGACGTGTTCGGAGCGCAGCAGATCCGCCAGCTCGGCGCCGCCGTACATGCCCGCGGGCGCGATCACGATGGTCGCGCCCGCCGCGAAGCCGAGCAGCAGCTCCAGCACCGAGGCGTCGAAGCTGGGTGACGAGAAGTGCAGTGTGCGTGCGGAATCCGTGACGCCGAACAGATGTGTCTGCTCGCTGGCCAGCGACGCGATGCCCGCGTGGGTCACCACGACGGCCTTCGGTATGCCGGTGGAACCCGAGGTGTAGATCAGGTACGCCGGGTGGCTGGTCCGTAGCGGGTGGTGCCGGTCGACGTCGGTGATCGGCGCGACGGACTGATCGGCGCATTCGTCGGCCAGTTCTGTCGAGCCGAGCACCAGCCAGTCGACGTACGACTTGCGGTGCCGCCCGCGCGACGCGGGCCATTCCGGCATGGCAGCCAAGCACTCCGGGATGGTCAGGCCGAGAATCGCGCCGGAGTCGGCGATCATGTGCCCGATCCGCTCGGCCGGGTAGCCCGGATCGATGGGCACATACGCCGCACCGGTTTTCGCGACTGCCCAGATGGCGGCGATCGAGTCCAGGCTGCGCGGCAGCGCGACGGCCACCACGACCTCGGGCCCGGCGCCGTGCTCGATCAGCACGCGCGCCAAGCGGTTCGACCTCTCGTCGAGCTCGCGGTAGGTGGTGTCCTCCCCGAGGTAGCGCACCGCGACGGCGTCTGGCAGCCGTTCGGCGGTGGCGGTGAGCAAGCGGGCCAGCGAGATCTGGGGCTCGGCGGGCGCCGCGGCGATCGGCACCAGGTTGGCCGATTCCTTGCGGTCGAGGATGTCGATGTCGCCGACCGGCATCTCCGGCGCCGCGACCGCCGCGGTGAGCAGCGCGACGAACCGCCGCGTGAACCACTCCACCGTGCGCTCGTCGAAAACATCGGTGGCGTAGCGGAATTCGGCGGTGAGCGGTCCCTCGCCGAAACTGTCGTGCACCTCGAGTTGCAGGTCGAATTTGGCGACGTCGGACGCGAGCGGCAGTACTCGCGCCGTCACGTTCGGCAGATCGATGGCGAGCTCCGGCGTGCCGTCGTAGGAGAGCATCACCTGGAACAGCGGATGCCGTGCGGCCGTCCGCTCCGGGTTGACCAACTCGACCAGCCGCTCGAACGGCACGTCGGCGTTGGCGAACGCGTTGAGGTCGGTCTCGCGCGTCACGTCGAGCATCCGGTCGAAGCCCGCCGCCGGATCGACCTCCGTGCGCAGCACCAAGGTGTTCACGAACATGCCGACGAGGTTGTCGAGCGCCGGATCGGAACGCCCGGCGATCGGGGTGCCGACGGCGATGTCGGTGCTCGAGCACAGCCGGGCCAGCAGGGTCGCCAGCGCCGCGTGCAGCACCATGAACATGCTGACGCCCCGGCTTGCGGCGAGTTCCGCTGCGGCACGGCGGGTTTCGGCGGAGATCGTGAAGGCGACCCGGCCGCCGGAGGTGGAGCGACGCATCGGACGCGGGCGGTCGAGCGGCAGGTCGAGCTGATCGGGCAGTCCGGTCAGCGCCGAGCGCCAGTAGGTCAGCTGACGGCTCAGCGCACTGGCCGGATCGTCCTCGTCACCGAGCAGTTCGCGCTGCCAGAGAGCGAAATCGGCGTACTGCACCGGCAGCGGAGTCCACTGCGGGGCGACGCCGTCGACCCGCGCCGCCACCGCGGTCATCAGGTCGTTGGCCAGCGGTGTCACCGACCAGCCGTCACCGCAGATGTGATGCAGCACGATCAGGAACACGTGCTGCTGCGGGCCGGTCTGCCAGAGCGCGACCCGGATCGGGGCCTGGCTGCGCAGATCGAAGCCGTACCCGGCGAACTCGGTGGCCAGCTCGGTGATTTCGGCGCCGATGGCGTCGATCGGGTCCAGGGTGAGCGGGATGTCCGCGGCGGGATGGATCAGCTGATACGGACCTGCGGCGCTCTCCGGAAAAGTGGTGCGCAGGCTCTCATGGCGCTCGATCACGTCGACCAGGCCTGCGCGCAGCGCCGCGTGGTCGAGCGGTCCGTCGAGGCGCACCGCCAGCGGCATGTTGTAGGCGGCGGCGTGCTCGGCGAAGCGATTCAGGATCCACAGGCGCTGCTGCGCCAGCGACAGCGGAATCCGTTCCGGCCGTTCGGCGGGAACGAGCCGCGGCGAGCTGGTGTCCGGGGTGTGCGAGGCGAATCGCTGGGTGAGCGCGGCGACCGTGGAGGCCTCGAACAGGTCCCTGATGGTCAGCGCCGTGCCGAGCGCGACGTTGATCCGGGCCACGGCGCGCGCGGCGACCAGCGAGTTGCCGCCGAGATCGAAGAAGCCGTCCTCCAGCCCGACCGCCTCGATGTCGAGCACCTCGCTGAATATCGCGGCGAGCGCCCGCTCCACCTCGGTGCGCGGCGCGGCGGTGACCGGCATCGTCCGCGCGACGAGGGTCGGCATCGGCAGCGCCTTGCGGTCGATCTTGCCGTTGGCGCTGAGCGGCAGTTCGTCGAGCTCGATCAGCGCCGCGGGCACCATGTAGGCGGGCAGCGTGCGCCGCAGCGAGGCCAGCAGTGTCGTGGTGTCGAGGCGTTCGAAGTCGGCGCCCTGCGACGCGACGACGTAGGCCACCAGTTCGTCGCCGGCGCGTCCCGCGTGCGCGACGCAGACCGCCCGCGCGACGCGATCGTCGTCGAGCAGCGCGGCCTCGATCTCGCCGAGCTCGATCCGCAGGCCGCGGATCTTCACCTGGAAGTCGGTGCGACCCAGGTACTCCAGCACGCCGCGGCCGTCCGCCGTCGGCCGCAGCTGCCAGCGCGCGAGATCGCCGGTGCGGTACATGCGCGCCCCTGGCGTGAACGGGTTGGCAACGAAGCGGTCGGCGGTCAGCCGCGGCTGTCTGAGGTAGCCGCGCGCCAGCTGCGCGCCTGCCAGGTACAGCTCGCCGACGACACCGGGCGGCACCGGCCGCAGCTGCGGGTCCAGCACGTAGGTCTGGGTGTTCCAGACCGGCGAGCCGATCGGCACCGTCTCCGGCTCCTCCGGGCACGGCCAGTAGGTGACGTCGACGGCGGCCTCGGTGGGTCCGTACAGGTTGTGCAGCCGGGTTCCGCGCAGCACCCCGTGGAAGTCGCGAACGGTCGCGGCGGGCAACGCCTCGCCGCTGCAGAACACCCTGCGCAGGCTGACGCACTGACGCACATCGGTGTCGGTGACGAACACCGACAGCATGGACGGCACGAAATGCACTGTCGTGATGCGCTTTTCGGCGATGACGCGGGAGAGGTAGGCGGGATCACGGTGACCGTCCGGCGTCGCGACCACCAGCCGTGCACCGATCTGCAAGGGCCAGAAGAATTCCCAGACCGAGACGTCGAAGGTGGCAGGCGTCTTCTGCAGCACCGCATCGGTGTGATCGAGCGGGTATTCGTGCTGCATCCAGCGCAGCCGGTTCACGATCGCCGCGTGAGATACCCCGACGCCCTTGGGCCTTCCGGTGGATCCCGAAGTGAAGATGACGTAGGCGAGGTGCTCGGGGCGCAACGGCGCCCTGCGGTCGGCGTCCGTCACCGGCGCGGCGTCGAAACGGGAGAGGTCGATGGTGTCCAGCGTCAGCACCGGGGTGTGCGGCGGCAGTGCCAGCCCATCGCGCTCGGCGCCGATCAGGCACACGGGTTCGGCCTGGGTGAGGATGCCGCCGATACGATCGGCCGGGTGATCGGGGTCGAGCGGCAGATACGCCGCGCCCGCCTTGACGATCGCGTACATGCCGACCACCAGCTCGATGCTGCGCCGCAGGCAGAGACCGACCACCGTGTCCGGGCCCGCGCCGCGGGCGATCAGCAACCGTGCCAATCGGTTGGCCTGTTCGTCGAGTTCGCGGTAAGTCAGCGCGCGTCCCTCGAACTCGACCGCCGTCGCCTCCGGGGAGATCGCGACTCGGTCGGCGAACAGCCCGGCCAGCGTGTCGTCCCGGACCGGAGCCTCGGTGGCGTTCCAGTCGCGCAGCACGAGTTCGCGTTCGGTGTCGGTGATGGCGCACAGTGACGCCGCCGCGGTCTCCGGCTCGGACTCGAGGAACTCGCCTAGGAAGTCGAGGAAACGAGCGTGGTGCATGGCGACCTCGGTGTCGCCGTACAGCCGCGGGTTGGCCTCGAAGTCGACGTGGATGTGGTCGGCTTCGCCGTTGTAGAGGTTGATCGAGAGGTCTTCCACCGGTCCCGTGGCGAGCACGTGCAGCGAGCCGGTCAGATCGCCGAACTTCAGCTCGTTGTGGAAAAGCATGATGTTGACCATCGGTCCGAAGAACCCGCGCGCGTCCCTGGAGTAGCCGCAGTCGCGCCGGATGTCGTCGTGCCGGTAGCGCTGGTGGCGCAGTGCGCCGGTGATCTGCAGCTCCGTCGAGCGCACCACGTCACCGACGGTGGTGTCGGCGTCGAAGCGAAGGCGGATGGGCACCACGTTCGACAGCACACCCGCCGAACGACGCAGCGCGACGGTGGTTCGCGCCGCGACGGGCAAGCTGAGCACCACGTCCGAATCGCCGGTCACCGAGCGCACGTAGCACGCCAGGGCCGCCACGAACAGCGTCGAGTTGGACGTGTGGAACGCCGCGGTCGCGGACGTCATGGCGGCGTCGGCGCGGTCGTCGAGCATGCCCATGGCCAGGCGTCTGCCCGGATCGGGGGTGGAGGTGGTGACCGCGACATGGGACAGGCTCAGCGGCCCGCCCGCGTCCGCGAGCTGCTCGCGCCAGTAGTCGCGGTCGGTGCGGAATCGACTCGACTCGCGATAGGCCGACTCGTCAGCGTAGATCTGCGCCAGCCCGGTTGCGCGCGAGACCGACGGCTCCGTGTGGTTCTGCACGGCGGTGTAGATCTCGGCCGTCCGGGTCAGCGCGTTCATCGCGCCGTAGCCGTCTATGACGATGTGATGTCCGCGCGAGTACCAGAAGTACTCGGACTCGCCGACGCGCAGCACCACGTTGGTTGTGAGCGGATCACGTTCCGGATCGATGGGAGAGCTGGCGTGCTCGGTCATCCAGCGCAGTGCGGCAGCGCGCGGATCGGGCTCGCCGCGCATGTCGATGCGACCCCAGCCGGGACGGCGGGACCAGTCGACCACCTGGTGCGGAACACCGTCGATCTCCGCCAGCCGTACGTGCCCAACCTCGGTCTCGGCACCGAAACGCTCGATCGCGTAGAGCAGGCACCCTACGTCGAGGTCCCCGTGGATCTCGACGTACTGGGCGATCGTCAACGGTACGTCGGGCCGAATCCGCTGGGCATACCACAGGGCCGTCTGCGCTGGGGAGAGAGCGAAGGGTTGTGCCGAAAATTCGCCCGAAGTGCATTGGTCGACGGGATCGGTGGCCAATGAACTCATTAATCACTCCGTTCTGCCGCAACTGACGCAAGTCCCCGACCCCCCTACGGCGGGCACGCATCGCGAGCCGTAGGACGTGTGATCCACGCCCTATGATTCGGAGCACTTCAGATGCCGGATGGCCGACGTATTGGATTTGTTTCACATCGAACGACGTTGGCAGAACGTCCTTTTCACCAGCTAAATTTTCGCAAACTCGCAGGTCGGGCAGCGTCGCGGACCGCAAACACCGAGGTCCGATGGCAGGCGCCGCGGACAGGATCGACCTCGCGAGTCGCGTCAGCAAACAGCGCGCAACATCACGAACAGGCTACGGAGGCCGCGCCTGCCCCGGAAAAGACCGGATGTTCGGTTGTCGGTGAGATCGTTATCCAGGTCAGCCGACCGATTGGTCGACCGAAAAGCACTGGTCGGTCGCGTAGACAGACCGCGACCTCCGCCGGCGGGACCATGCAACAACGACGGCGGCAGCGGTCAGGATAGCGGAGACCCATTCCGGTGTGGCGCCGATTCGGGTAGCCAACGTGGTGCTGCTGCGCAACGGCAGGTCCGCGACGAGGGCCGCGGGCACGAACAGATCGGTCTGCTGCGGCACCGCTCCGTCGGCGGTGACGATCGCGCTGACACCGGAGGTCGCCGCGACCACCAGCGCTCTGCCGTGCTCCACCGCACGCACCCGGGACATGGCCAGCTGCTGGTAGGTCATCTCGCTGTCGCCGAAGGTCGCGTTGTTGGTGGGCACGGTGAGCAGCTGCGCTCCGGCCCGCATCGAATCACGGAAGGCCCGGTCGAAGGCGACCTCGTAACAGGTCGCCACGCCGATGTCGACGCCGTCGGCGCGCACCGTGCCGTCGCCGTTGCCGGGCACGAAATAGCCTGCCCGGTCGGCATATTCGGAGAACAGCCGGAAGAAGGATCGCATCGGCAGGTACTCGCCGAACGGCTGGATGATCTTCTTGTCGTGCCGGTCCCCCGGCCCCGCGGCGCCGTTCCACACCATCACCGAATTCGTCGTGGTGCGATCGCCGTTCACCAGCACGGCGCCCACCAGGATCGGCGCGTGGATCGCCTCGAAGGCGCGCGTGATGACCGCCGCGGCGTCGGCGTTGCGCAGCGGATCGATGTCGGAGGAATTCTCCGGCCAGATCACCACATCCGGCTGCCGCACCCGCCCCGCGGCGACGTCGTCGGCCAGCTGCTCGGTGCGCCGGACGTGGTTGTCCAGCACCGCTCGTCGCTGCGCGTTGAAGTCGAGGCCGAGCCGCGGCACGCTGCCCTGAATCGCGGCGACCGTGATCGTCCGGTCACCGTCCTCGGGGGCGGGCAGCGCGGACCGGAGCACCACTCCGGCGACCGGCATGATAGCCAAAGTCGCTGCCGCGGTGACAATTCCGGTCCTCGAGGCGAGGACCGCCCGGGATCTCTCCGACCCGATGCGCGCGGCATCGTCCGCCGAGTTCCGCTCGCCCGCAGCGGACTTCGCCTCATCATCGGAAGCGTCCGGCTCCAGCGCGCCCGCCGAGCGCGTCATGGCCAGCCGTTCGACCAGCGCCGCCAGCCCGGTGCCCGTGAGCGCCACCGCGAAGCCGATCAGCGGCGCGCCACCGACCGTGGCCAGTGACAGGAACCAGCCGTCCGCCTGCCCGAAAGCCAGCCGCCCCCAGGGAAATCCGCCGAACGGAAAGCTCGACCGCACCCATTCCGTCGTCACCCAGGCCAGCGCCACCCACAGCGGCCATCCGGGCAGCCGCCCGATCAGGTTGGTCAGCAGGCCGAACAATCCGAGGTACACCGCGCACGCGGTGGACAACGCCAGCCACGGCGCGGGCCCGACGTAGATTCCCGTCCACGGCAGCAGCGGCACGAAAAAGCCGAGCCCCGCGAGCATTCCGTAGCCGAAGCCGCCGCGCAGGCCGCCCGCGCCGCGGACCGTCGCGGTGAGCACGGCGATGCCGACCGGCGCGAGGAACCAGAACGGCCGCGGCGGAAAGCTGCCGAAGAGAAGCAGTCCCGCGACCAGCGCGGCCACGGCGCGCGCCGCCACACCGCGGAGGTTTTCCGGTGCCACGCGGGTGCGCACGAGGCCGGGCATCGTCATGCCTCGAACAGGGTGACGCCGCGGTGCACGGTGCGCAGGCACCGGGGCAACGCCGAATCCGGTTCCAGCGGAGGCAGTCCCGGTACCCGCGAGCGCGGGTCGGTGGACCAGCGCTGCACGGAGTCGGCGGCCGCCGCGACGACGAGTTCGTCGGCCTCCCAGATCGCGTACGAGGCGGGCGCGCCCGGCACGAGGGTGCCCGCGACGCCGTCGCGCACGCCGCCCGCGCGCCAAGCCCCGCGCGTGGCGGCCGCGAAGGCCGCGCGCGGCGAGATGCCGTGGCCCGGCGTCCGATGGTCGACGGCGGCACGCACGGCCTGCCACGGATTCAGCGCGGTCACCGGCGCGTCCGAGCCGATGGCCAGCGACACACCGGCGGCGGCCATGGCCGCGAACGGATTCAGCGCGGCGGCACGCTCGGCGCCGAGCCGGGCCGCGTACATGCCGTCCCGGCCACCCCATGTCGCGTCGAAAACCGGTTGGACACTGGCGATCACGCCCCACGAGGCGAGCTTGCCGATCTGCTCGGCGTCCACCATCTCGGCGTGCTCGACGCGGTGTCCGCGTGCCGCGACGGCCGGGCCGCCGAGCTCGTCGGCGACCCGCTGGAAGCCGGCAACCACCGCGTCCATGGCCGCGTCGCCGATGACGTGGAAGCCCGCCTGAATGCCCGCCGCGGTGCACGCTCGCAGGTGCGCGGCGATGGCGTCGATGTCCAGATATCCGGTACCCGTCCCGGGCGTGTCGGCGTACGGTTCGCGCAGCCAGGCGGTGCGCGAACCGAGCGATCCGTCCACGAACAGGTCGCCGCCGAGCGCGTGCACGCCGAGTTCGGCGACCAAGGCCTTGGCTTCCTCGGCACTGGTCACGGCCTCGCCCCAGTAGGCGCGGACCTCGACACCGTGCTCGAATTCCAGCAGTTCACGCACGTCGTCGCGGCCCGCGATGTCGGGTCCCGAGCATTCGTGCACCGCCGCGATGCCGCGGGCGGCCGCCGCGTCCAGCGCCGCACGGCGCGCCTCGTCCCGGCGCGCGCGGTCCAGACCGCCCAGCACCGCGGCGCGCACGAGATGGTGCGCCGCGCCGCGCAGCGGTTCGCCCCTGGTGAACCCGGCCGCCGAGGTCACCTCGGGCACCGCGTTCAGCAGCGCCGAGGACACCGCCGCCGAATGGGCGTCCACCCTGGCCAGATACACCTGGCGGCCGGGCCCAGCCGCCGCATCGATCTCCTCGATCGTCGGCGGGCGACCCTCCGGCCAGCGGGTCTCGTCCCAGCCGTCGCCGAGGATCGCGCCGTCCGGGCGGGCGGCGGCGTGTTCGCGCACCGCCGCGAGGCAGTCGGCCAGCGACCGCGTGCCCGACAGGTCGAGTCCGGTGAGTTTCAGGCCGAGCGCCGTCACGTGCACGTGCGGCTCGACGAACGCGGGCGCGACGAACGCGCCGTCCAAGTCGATGACCTCGGCGTCCGGGTGCAGCGCGCGGCCGGGCCGTTCGGCGCCGAGCCACACCACCGTGCCGTCGCTGACCGCCATCGCGGTCGCGTCCGGTGAACTAGAGCTGTAGAAACGACCGCCGATCAGCAACTGGGTACCCACGGGTCACCAGTCTGCCGTATGCCGGATTCGGTCGATCACCGTGGACGGCCCACCGTCAGGCCGGGCCGACCGCCCGGCGGGCGTTGCCCTGACCGTCGTCGTACCACTGCTGCACGACGACGCCGTCGATCACCTCGTCGCCGTCGATGACGACGCCTCGGTACTGCGCGCGGCTCAGCAGGCGGCCGAAGCGGCGAGCGGCGAGCGCGGTGACAATGGGACGCACCAGCATCCTGGTCGGCGGCAGCAGCAACAGCAGCCCGAACAGCGAGGTCACCAGGCCGGGCACGAACATCAGCACTCCGCCCGTCGCGACCAGCGCGCCGTCGGCGACGGCGGTGCCGGGAGCGATCTCGCCGCGTCCGGCGCGGCGGAACTGGTCGAACACCCGCCGCCCCTGGGAGCCGATCAACAGCATGCCCGCCGCGGAGCCCGCGATGAGCAGCAGGATGGTGGGCATCGCGCCGATCAGCTGACCGACGGCGAACAGCGCGGCGATCTCGACGACCACGTAGAGCACGAACAGCAGGGCGGGCATGGCGTTCCTTCCGGACGATCTACCCCTACCAACGCCCGCGGGCGCTGTTTTTCTCCCACGCGCTGCTGATAGCTCGCTGAGATTCAGCCGCCGGGCCGCACCAGCCCGGTCTCGTAGGCGAGCACCACGGCCTGCACGCGGTCGCGCAGGCCGAGCTTGGTGAGCACCCGGCCGACGTGCGTCTTCACGGTGGCTTCCGAGAGATAGAGCTGTGCGGCGATCTCGGCGTTGGAACGGCCGGCGGCGATCTGCTCGAGCACCTCGCGTTCGCGCGCGGTGAGCACATCGAGTACCGACGGGTCGCGCATGCCGGTGGGATCGTCGGCGATGAGCCGGTCCAGCAGCCGCTTGGTGACCTTCGGCGAGACCACCGCGTCGCCCGCGGCCACACTGCGGATGGCCGAGACGAGGTCCTCCGGCGGAGTGTCCTTGAGCAGGAAGCCGCTTGCGCCGGCACGCAGCGCGCCGAGCGCGTGTTCGTCCAGGTCGAAGGTGGTCATCACCAGGACACGGCAGCCGTCGCCCGCCTCCACGATGCGGCCGGTGGCGGTCACACCGTCGACCACCGGCATGCGGACATCCATCAGCACCACGTCGGGGCGCAGTTCCTTGGCCTTGCTGACGGCCACGGCGCCGTTCTCGGCCTCCCCTATCACCTCGATGTCCGGGTGCGCGCCGAGCACCATCTTCAGGCCCATACGCATCAATTGTTGGTCGTCGACTACGAGAACAGTGATCGGCACGGATCCAATCTAGCGGTGCCGGGCGACAATTCGGTTACCGCCTCCGCGCGTCTCGCGGAGTTGTCGGCGCGCGCCGATAGGCTCTGACGTTCTCGGTAATCGACTCTCGTGGTGGGGAGATGTGCGAACAGATTCGGCTTCTGGAGGTCGCGATGATCCAGCAACGCACCTGGACCGGCGGTCAGCATCGGGTTGCTGTCCTCGATCATCCGTTCCTGCGCCATCCGGCGCGACGGCTGGTCTGGCTGGGGTTCGACGAGCGGGCCAACCCGGAGGTGTTTTTCCGTGTCGCGGCGGACGGCACCGCGACCGATCGCGACGGACGGGCGATCGGCGTCGACTCGGCCCGCATCGCGGTAGCCCATCCGCTCCAGCTAGCGGGCGAGCTACCGCACTGGGTCAGTCATTTCACGGATCACGAACTGCGCCAACCCTTTCCGCAACTGGACAGGGAGGTGCGCGCGCTGACCGAGCGGGAGCGGACGGCGACCTCGCTGGAACGCTTCGCGCACCGCATGGTGCCCACCTCCGCGTTGCTGCGTCTGGAGGAATTCGGCTGGCGCCGCGGCGCGCCGATCGACGGGGTGCACGATCACCTCTACCGCCCGGTCGACGGCGACCTGCAAGTGCTGCTGCACCTGGACGACGGCATCGCCGTCGAGGAGTCCGAGCCGGAGGGCGAGCAGGTCATCGAGGCGGTCGAGCTGAGCTCGCGGCCCGTGTCACCGTGGTGGCGCCGGTGCGGCGACACCGCCTTCGGCGCGCTGAACCCGATCACCGCGAGCGAGGTATTGCGCGAGCTGGCGGCGGTCTTCGAATGACGCGGGACCAGGCGGTCGGCCACCCGAGCCGATGACGGTGCCTAGTAGTCCGACGGTTCCGGAACGAGCGGGATGGTGGCGCGCACCCGCCAGGCGCCGTCGGCGGCACGGCCCACGTCCAGGGTCCCGCCGAGGACCGCGATGCGCTCGCGCATGCCGACCAGTCCGAGGCCGCTCCCTTTGATCGGGCTGGCCTCTGGCCCGCGCATCGGAACGCCGCCGGAATCGGTGACCTCGACCAGGACGTCGCTGTCGCGCCTGTGCACCCGAACCCACGCCTTGGGGTGGGCGCCCGCGTGGCGCAACGTGTTCGTCAGCGACTCCTGCACGATTCGGTGTACGCCCAGGCTCACCTCGGGGGCGATGTCATCGATGTCGCCGGTCAGCTCGAGCTCGACGGCGAGACCGGTGCCACGCATCATCTCCACCACCCTGGCGATACCGGCCGTGCCGTGCTGGGGCAGCTGATCGGGCGCGTGCTCGGTGCGCAGCAGCGCGACCGTGCGGCGCAGCTCGCGCAGCGCCTCGCGGCCGGTGCTCGCGATGGTGGTGATGGCCTGTTCGGCGCTGTCCGGGTCGCGCCGCAGCGCGTACTTCGCGCCGTCGGCCTGCACGATGATGACGCTCACCGCGTGCGCGACGACATCGTGCAGTTCGCGCGCGATGCGGGTGCGTTCCAGCGCGACCGCCTCATGGGTGCGCCGCTCCCGGTCGTAGTCGGCGACCGCGAGCCGCGCGGCCACCTCGGCGTCGTAGGCGTGCCGCGCACCGTTGAACTCCGCCAGCGTCCAGCACAGCGCGTAGTACAGCGCGATGAATGCGATCGTCGACCACACCGGCTGATCGAGCAGCAGGGTCGACAGTGTGATGTCGACGACCAGACCCACGAGCAACAGCACGCCCTCGCGCCTGCCGACATAGGCGACCAGCGTGTACAGCATGATCCCGAGCGCGAGCAGCGCCGGGTGCACGGCCCTGTCGTCGAGCAGGTAGCTCAGCAGAGTGGTGCAGATGGCCAGGCCGAGCATGGTGGCCGCGGTGGCCCTCGGGTAGACGCGGCGGAAGGCGACCGGGATCGGCAGCAGTCCGCTGACCACCAGGTACACGGCCTTCTGGTCGGAGTCGCCGATGGCCGTGAGGTCGAGCAGCAGCAAGCCGAACGCGAGGATGGAATCCGCGACGAGGGGCTTGCCACGAAGCCACAGACTGAACCGGCGCATGCGGGCCAGACTAGGCGTACCTCCGCTGCGCACCAGTGAAGCCGCCGTCCCAGGTAGCGCGGAAACATGGGACGTCTGGTTGGGTTGCACCGTGAATCTTGCAGATTGGGCGGCCCTGGTGGCGGCCGCGACCGCAGCGGGATGGGTCGACGCGGTGGTCGGCGGCGGCGGCCTGATCGTCCTGCCGACGTTGTTCCTGGTGGCCCCCGGCATCGCGCCGCAGACCGCGCTGGGCACCAACAAGCTGGCCGCAGTCGCAGGCACCACCGCCTCCGTGCTGACCTTCGCCAGGAAGGTGCCGCTGCAGTGGCGGGTGCTGCTGCCCGCGGCGGGCATCGCCGCCGTGGCCGCGGCGGTGGGCGCGGCAGCGGTCTCGCTGATCGATCGCGACCTGTTCATCCCGATCGTGATGGTGGTCCTGGTATCGGTCGCGATCGTCGTGACGCTGCGCCCGTCGATCGGCGTCACCATCGCCACCCATCCGCCGACCCGCCGCAAGGTAGCGCTCGTCGTGGCGGTGGCCGCCGGGCTGATCGGGTTCTACGACGGCTTGCTCGGGCCTGGCACCGGCACCTTCCTGATCATCACCTTCGCCACGCTGCTCGGCACCGAGTTCGTGCGGGCCGCGGCCATGGCGAAGGTGATCAACTGCGGGTCCAATGCCGGAGCGCTGATCTTCTTCGGCCTCACCGGCCACATCATGTTCGCGCTCGGCGCGACGATGGCGGTCGCCAACGTCGTCGGCGCGATCGCCGGGTCGCGGATGGCGCTGAGCCGTGGCGCCGAATTCGTCCGCGTCGTGCTGCTCGTGGTCGTGGTGGCGATGGTGCTCCGCCTCGGCTGGCAGCAGTTCGGCTGAGCGGCGCGCTCTGTCTGTTCGAAGCGCTCGATCATTCGCAGTGCTCGGTCATCCGCAGTGCTCGGTCATCCGGAGCGCTGAGCCGTTCGAAGCGGTCAGCCCACCGGTTCGGCGTGCGCCGCGCAGCTGGCGGTGAGCCACGGCCGCAGCACGCGGCGGGTGGTCTCGTTGATCTGGCGGTGCAGCCGCTCACCGTCCTCGGGTCCCGCGTGCGGTTGCTGGAAGAGCACGGTGAGCGCGCCGGACACCGCACCGACCACCGCGCCGACCAGCGCCGCGGCGCCGACCTCGTCGAGTTCGTCGGGGAACGCGGCGTGCAACTGCCTGCCGATCTCGCGCTGCGCCACCAGCTGGGCGTGCGCGGCGCGTCCGCTCACCGCGGGCACCGTCCGCGAGACCTGGGCGCGCACCGCGGCGATGCGGGCGCCTAGATCGTCGATGAGATGTTCGCCGGGGTTGTCGCCCGCGGCTCTCAGCGCGCGCAGCAGCACCTCGACCGGACGCTCGCCGACGCGGCGGCTCGCGATGGCGGCCACGGCCATCCGCACTCGCTCGTCGGGTTCGGGGAAGAGCAGTTCTTCCTTGCTGGCGAAGTAATTGAAGAAGGTGCGCGTGCCCACCTCCGCCGCGGCGGCGATGTCGGCCACCGTGGTCTGGTCGTAGCCTCTGCTCTCGAAGAGTTCGACGGCGGCCTCGAGCAGCGCGCGGCGGGTACGGTCACGTTTGCGGTCACGGAGGGCGGATGGCGGCACGCGGGCACAGTACGGCATTCCGCAGCGCGGATGCGGTAACCCGCGTCCCGCGCGTGCCGTTCGCGCCGGTGCCATCCAGCGTGACGGATCGGCTCCCGGCGGATATCTTCCTGCGCCGCTTGGCATTTCGCGCGGCTTGACGCCCGGGGCGATGTGCGCGGCGCGTCCGCCCGATGCCGGTGTCGGCGGGCACCGGTAGCGTAACCGGAGTGAGCATCGTGACTTCCGGGGACGGCTCGGTGATCGACGCCGAATTCCTCGCGCTACCACTGTCCGCGCTGGCCGACGCCGCGCTCGCGGCGGCCACCGCGGCGGGGGCCGAGCACGCCGATCTGCGCGTGCACCGGTTGGTCACGCAGTCCATCCGGCTGCGCGACGGCCGCGTCGAGGCGATCAGCAATGCCACCGATCTCGGGTTCGCCGTGCGCGTGATCGTCGACGGCACCTGGGGTTTCGCCTCGCACGCCGCGCTCACCCCCGGCACCGCCGCGGAGGTGGCGCGCCGCGCGGTCACCGTGGCGACGGCCATGCGCGATCTCAACCGGGAGCGCGTCGAACTGGCCGACGAGCCGCGCTACACCGACGCGCGCTGGGTCTCGGCCTACGACGTCGACCCGTTCGCGGTGCCGACCGCCGACAAAGTCGCTCTGCTGCAAGACTATTCGGGCAGGCTGACCGCGGCCGACGGCGTCGATCACGTAACCGCCTCGGTGTTGCAGGTCAAGGAGCAGACCTTCTACGCCGACACCGCGGGCTCGTCGATCGCCCAGCAGCGGGTCCGGCTGCACCCGCAACTCGAGGCCGTCACCGTCGACTCGGCCGCGGGCGTCTTCGAGACCATGCGCACCCTCGCCGCTCCCGCGGGGCGCGGCTGGGAGTACGTCACCGGCGCCGACGGAATCTGGGACTGGGACGACGAACTCGCGCGCATTCCCGGCTGGCTCGCCGAGAAGGTGAAGGCGCCCAGCGTCACCGCGGGCCCGACGGATCTGGTGATCGATCCCAGCAATCTGTGGCTGACCATCCACGAATCCATCGGTCACGCCACCGAGTACGATCGCGCCATCGGCTACGAATCCGCCTATGCCGGTACCTCCTTCGCCACGCCGGACAAGCTGGGCACATTGCGCTACGGCACCCCGATCATGCAGGTCACCGGCGATCGCACCGAGCGCAACGGCCTGGCCAGCGTCGGCTACGACGACGAGGGCGTGGCCGGGCAGCGCTGGGATCTGGTGCGCGACGGCGTGCTCGTCGGCTACCAGCTGGACCGGGCGTTCGCTCCGCGCCTCGGATTGCCGCGCTCCAACGGCTGCTCCTACGCCGACTCCGCGCATCACGTGCCGATCCAGCGGATGGCCAACGTCTCGTTGCAACCCGACCCGGATCGCGACACCAGCACCGAGGAGCTGATCTCCCGGGTCGAGGACGGATTGTTCATCGTGGGCGACAAATCCTGGTCGATCGATATGCAGCGCTACAACTTCCAGTTCACCGGGCAACGCTTCTTCCGCATCCGCAACGGCGCGCTCGACGGCCAGGTGCGCGATGTCGCCTACCAGGCCACCACCACCGATTTCTGGGGCGCGATGGAGGCCGTCGGCGGCCCGTCGACGTGGCGGCTCGGCGGCGCCTTCAACTGCGGCAAGGCCCAGCCGGGTCAGGTGGCCGCCGTCAGCCACGGCTGCCCATCGATCCTGGTGCGCGGCATCAACGTTCTCAACACCAGGACGGAGGCCGGTCAGTGAGCGAGCCGGGCAGCGACACGGTGCACACGCGCGGCGTGGCGCCCGCGGGCGAAGTGGTGGAACGGGCGCTGGCGCTCTCTCGCGCCGATGAGGCGATGGTGATCGTCACCGACGCGCACGAGGCCTCACTGCGCTGGGCGGGCAATTCGATGACGACCAACGGCTCGTCGGTGTCCCGGGATTGGGCGGTGGTGTCGATCTTCCGCGACGGCCCGCACGCGGCCAGGGTCGGCAGCGTCGGTTCGACAAGCGTCGACCTCGCGGAGATCGAGGGGGTCGTGCGGGCCAGCGAGGCCGCGGCGCGCACCGCGGAACCCGCGAAAGACGCCATGCCGCTGCTGGAATCGGACGCCACCGCCGAGGACTGGGCGGCCGCGCCGGGCAGCACGGGCATCGAGGTATTCGCCGATCTGGCCCGCGACCTGGCGACCGGTTTCGACGGCGCCGACCTGCTCTACGGCTTCGCCCACCACCAGATGCACACCACCTGGCTCGGCACTTCCACCGGCATCCGCCGCCGCTTCGTGCAACCGACCGGTTCGGTGGAGATCAACGGCAAACGCGGTGCCGGCGCGGAGCTGGCCAGTGCCTGGGTCGGTGTAGGCACCGCCGATTTCACCGATGTCGACACCGCCGGCCTGCTCGCCGAGCTGAACCGTCGCCTGGATTGGGCGGGACGCCGCGTCGAGCTGCCCGCGGGCCGCTACGAGACGCTGCTGCCACCGTCTGCGGTCGCCGACCTCATGATCTACATGGCATGGTCGATGGAGGGCCGCGGTGCGCAGGAAGGCCACAACGCCTTCGCCCGTGCCGGCGGCACCCGAATCGGCGAACGGCTCACCGATATTCCGCTCACGCTGTATTCCGATCCGACCGCGGCCGGGCTGGAGTACCGGCCGTTCGTCGCGACGTCCGCCTCGTCGGAGGCGCTGTCGGTCTTCGACAACGGCCTGCCCGCCGCGCGGGTGGACTGGTTGCGCGATGGCGTCGTCGAATCGCTGGTCTATCCGCGTGCCACGGCAGCGGAATTCGACGCTCCCGCCACGGTGCCGGGCGAGAACCTGTTGCTCACCGGCGGTTCCGGCGCGAGCCTGGACGAGATGATCGCGCGCACCGAGCGCGGCCTGCTGCTCACCACGCTCTGGTACATCCGCGAGGTCGATCCGGCGAGCCTGCTGCTGACCGGTCTCACCAGGGACGGCGTCTATCTGGTGGAGAACGGCGAAGTCAGCGCGGCGGTGAACAACTTCCGTTTCAACGAGAGCCCGATCGATCTGCTGCGCAGGGCGACCGAGGCGGGCGCGACCAGGACCACGCTGCCCCGCGAGTGGAAGGACTGGTTCACCCGAACCGCCATGCCGCCGTTGCGGATTCCCGACTTCCACATGTCCTCGGTGAGCCAGGCCACCTGACACGACGCAGGGCCGCTCCGCGTTGGGAGCGGCCCGCACGGGTGGGATCGTGGCGGCGACCGGCCTCAGTGCGGGCGGCCGACCTCGTAGGTGCCGTCGCTGTCGGTGATGGTGACCGACACGGACTTCTGCGTGCTGCCGACCTTCACGAGGCATTCGAAGGTCGCGCCGAGGATGACGGACTGACCCGCCGGGCAACGGACGTCGCGGACGTCGTCGATGCCGTACGAGTCGATGAGCACCAGCTGCACGCCGCGTTGCAGGTCCACCTGGTCCAGCTGGTTCGCCGGTAGGTCGACCGCGCGGACCGGTGCGGCGGGGGCCGAGGTCTGCGCCAGCGGCGCCGAGGCGGACGGTGTGCGCGCCGGGTTGTCGGCCGCCGTGCTCTCGCGGATGTTGACCACCACGAGTCCGGCGATCACGCCGGCGATCGCGATGGCGACGGCGCCTACCAGAGCGGCGACGAGCACGGGAAGCCAACCGCCGTCAGTGGTTTCGGCGCTGTCCGAGTAGTCGGCGACCGGATAGGGCTGCGGGGCCCGCGGCGGCCGAGTCGGTGCTGTCATGAACGATCCCTCCCCCCGGGGCAGGGTCGAGACATCATGTCCGCCTGGGGACTACCCCGGTATGCCCGACGAAGGATAGCCGAGCCGTGATCACGCCGTCCGCCGGTACCCCGGAATCTCCGTGTCCGCCTTGCCTATTCCGGACTTTCCGGGCATTCGGCCAGGTCCGTCCGCCCCCGTCCGCACCTGCCTCGCGGCGGCCGTCGTCCGGCGGCCGCTCAGGCGTCGGGGGTGAACTCGATGCCGATCGTGCCCGCCTTGCCCCTGCGCAGATTGCTGCCCAGGATGACCAACGGTCCGAGCAGCCAGTACTTCTTGCGCAGCAACTTGCGCACGCGTTCGGTGCCTTCGGCGTCGAGCACGCGCCCCGTGCCCGCGACGACGGCCCCGCGCACCCGCTTGCCTCTGGCGTCGCAGGCCTGCACGGTGCAGGCGGGATTCCGGCGCAGCCGCTTGACTTTCCAGCTGTCGGTCTCCGTCCAGATGTACAACTTGCCGCCGTCCGCTACCGCCCACACCGCGGTGCCGACCGGGGTGCCGTCCTTGCGGAAGGTGGTCAGCTGCACGTAGTCGGCGGAGCCTGCCTCCGCGAGCGAGTTCGTCATGATCGCAGCGTATCCGCACGCGCGGCGGAGGCGCGAGGGCAACGCGAACGGATCACTCCGGCATGCGGTATTCGCCCGACTCCAGCCGGGCCAGCAGACCCTCGGTCCATCGGGTCAGGTTGTCGAACACGCCGCTCCACAGCTCGAGCAGATCGGGCATGTGCGGCGCCTCGTAGCGGCCGGGAAAGGTCGGGATCATGGCCAGCAGATCGTCGCGCACCGCGGCCGCGTTGCGCCGCTGCTCTTCCAGTTTCGCGATGACGTGCGCGCACGGCAGAGCGTCCATGAAAGCGATGGCGGCGCCGAGTTCTTCCATATCGATGCTCACCAGCGCGGCGTCCATGAGCCTGCGGAACTCGCCCTCCCCCGCCTCGGTGAGCTCGAACAGCGTCCGGCCCGGCCCCTGGTCGCTGTGCTCGGTGCCCAGCGCGCGCAGTTTCCCTTCCTGTGTCAGCTGTTTGAGCGCGTGGTAGATCGAGCCCGGTTTGACGTTCGTCCAGGTTTCGGCCCGCCACGACAGCAGCTCGCGCCGCACGGCGTAACCGTGCGCCGGTTGGCGGGTGCGGATCACCCCGAGGACGAGCAGACGCACGGCCGCCACACACGGTTCCTTTCTCCCTGACGCGATGAACGACCCATGCTACTCAAATTTGACTTCCTCGAGCGCGTGCGCCTAGCGTGACAGTAATCAAATTTGACTAGCGTCGGAGGAACGACTCATGGACGACTCCCCGGTCCCGATGCTCTGGACCGCGTCGCCGGCCACCACCCTCGACTTCTACCGGGCCATCGGCTACACCGTGACCCACGAACAGACCCGCCCCTACGTCTATCTCGCGCTGGAATTCCACGGCTGCCCTGTGCATTTCAGCTCGCCGCCCACAGGCTTCGAGCTGCCGCCGGAGCTGGTCGGCTGCCTGGTGATGGTCGACGACGTAGCCGCGCGCCACCGCGAGTTCACCGCCGCGCTGCGCGCCGCCTTCGGCAAGGTGCCCGCCAAGGGCCGCCCGCGCATCACTCGCTTCCGGCCAGGACAGAGCCGCTTCACCCTCGTCGACCCTGACGGCAACACCCTGCTGTTCATCCAGCGCGACGAGCCCGAGAGCCTCGAGCACGGCGGCTCACGTGACCTGGAGAATCTGGCGAAAGTCATCGACAACGCGCGCATACTGCGGGATTTCAAGACCGACGACAAAGCCGCCGCGCGGGTGCTCGAAGTCGGCCTCGGTCGCTTCGCCGCGACGGCCGCGCCGGTCGAGCGCGCGCGGGCGCTGGCCATGCTCGCCGAGATCGCGGTCGCCGCGGAAGACCCGGAGCGCGCCGCACGGTATCGCGACGAGGTGCGCGCGCTGCGCCTTTCGGCCGAGGACCGCGAAACGGTGGCCGCGGAGCTCGGGGCGGGCGTGGAGCTGGAGCGTTGGCAGACCGAAACGCGCTGAACCGGAAAATGCTGAGCCGGAACGGGATTCGTCAGGCGACGCGGGTCAGCACCTGCGGCCCGTCGGCGGTGATGGCGACGGTGTGTTCGGAATGCGCGGTGCGCGAACCGTCGGCGGAACGGATGGTCCAGCCGTCGTCGTCGGTGTAGATGCGGTCGGTGGTGCAGGCGAACCACGGTTCGATGGCAATGGTCAGGCCCGGCCGCAGCGGATAGCCGCGACCGGCCCGGCCCGCGTTCGGCACATGCGGGTCCTCGTGCATGGTGCGCCCGAGGCCGTGTCCACCGAACTCGGTGTTGACCGGATAGCCGTAGGCGCGGGCCACCCCTTCGATGGCCGCGGAGAGGTCGCCGATGCGGTTGCCCGGCAACGCCACCGCGATGGCCGCGGCGAGCGCGTCCTCGGTCGCGCGCACCAACCGCAGGTCCGCCTCGGCCGCGGTACCGACGATCACGGTGATCGCCGAGTCCGCCACCCACCCGTCGACACCGACCGCGAGGTCGATGCTCAGCACATCGCCGTCGCGCAGCACGTAGTCGAACGGAAGTCCGTGCAGCACGGCGTCGTTCACGGACAGGCACACCGTGTTCCGGAACGGGCCGCGCCCGAAGGACGGCGCGTAGTCCCAGTAGCACGAGACCGCCCCGCGGTCCCGGATACGTTCGCGCACATAGGCTTCCAGGTTCAACAGGTTGACCCCGACCCGCGCCCGCGTGCGTAGCTCGGCGAGCACGTCCGCGACGAACTCACCGGCCACCCGCATCCGGGCGATCTCCCCGGACGACTTCAACTCCACCATTTTCCGACCTCCACTGCGTCGAATACACCACATGCCGAACCCATCCCTTCCGAACCCATCAGCAGGACAAGTCGGCGGCACATTCGGATGGTATTTTTATACCAGCGTAGCGGCGTCGGTATTTAAATACCAAACGCACACGCGACTGCGCCGTGCCCGGCGACTCCCGGGCCCGCCAGAGTTCGGGAGGCGCGCCCGCCGAATCGCCGGCGAGCGGCCTTACTCCGCGTCGCCTTCGCCTTGCTCCAGGGCGCGCAAGGCCTCCGCCAGTTCGGCCCGCAACCGCTCCGCCGCCTGGCGATCATTGCAATCCTCGGCCGTGGTGATGTCCTGACGAAGCTGGGCGATCGTGTCGCGGGAAACCATGAATCCTCCCTCTCGCTCTCACGGCGTTGTCATTCCACTCCGGGTGTGTCCGGTTTCCCGACGCGGAAACCCCGGCCGCCGCGCGCGAGACTTCCGAGCACGACCGGGTACCGAGCCCGCAGGCCCTCGCTCCGAACAAGTGAACAGTCGTGCTCTGAAATCGGATCGACGATGCCGCGTGCGCCACCTCCCGCGGGTACGCGCGACGCCCCGATGGAAAGGGCTCCGAGCTGCCTACTCCTTGCGTGGCCACGCAAGCTGGTTACACTTCGCCTAATGTGTGCTACCTTCCGTTACATTAATAATGAGACGAGTGTAAACTCAGTGCGGTTGGAGGTTTTCGTGTCCGGCACGATGCACGAAGCGGTAGGACGGCTCGCCGCGCCCGGCACCGAGGGCGGCGGCGCGGCGCTGGATCAGGTGGCGATCATGACCGCCTCCGCGGGCCTGATCGCGCTGACGCTGCTGTGGGTCGGGTACCTGCATCGGACCCGGCGCATCACCTGGCTCGGCGAACTGGCCGATCGCATCGGCGCCGTCTTCAACCGGCCCGGCTGGGTGGCCCTGCCCATCGTGATGTTCCTGGCCACCATTCTCACCGCGCTGCTGGGCTTCATCTGGGATGTCAGCCTGCACGTGGGCAACGGCCGCGACGAAGGACCGCTCGCCAACCCGGCGCACTATTTCATCCTGGCCGGCCTGTTCTTCCTGTTCACGGCCGGGATGCTGGCTATCGTTCTGCCTTTGGACGAGAAGCCGGGCGCGGCGGCGGTGCGGATCACCCGCGCCTGGTACGCACCCGTCGGCGGCATCCTCATCGCGGGCGCCGGCCTCTACGCGCTCATCGGGTTTCCGCTCGATGACATATGGCACCGGATGTTCGGCCAGGACGTCACGCTATGGGGACCCACGCACCTCATGCTGATCGGCGGCGCGGGCCTGTCCCTGGTCGGCGTGCTGCTGCTGGAATTCGAGGGCGGCCGAAACCGGCCGGACCCGGACCGCGCCGACGGGCGCCTGATCTGGACGCTGCGCGCCTTCGCGTTCGGCGGCCTCATCATCGGCCTCTCGGTGTTCCAGGTGGAGTTCGATTTCGGCGTCGAACAGTTCCGGCTGGTGCTGCAGCCGATGCTGATCGTCGCGGCGGCCACCGTCACGCTGATCGCCGCACGGGCGACGCTCGGCGCGTTCAGCACCTTCGTGGTGGTCGGCTTCGCCGCGGTGGTGCGCGGGGTGGTGGCGTTCCTGGTCGGCGGGCCGATCATCGACGCGCCACGTAACGTCTTCCCGCTCTACCTCGGCGCCGCCGTGGTCGTGGAACTGCTCGCCCTGCTGCCGCTGGCGCGTAAACCGCTCTGGTGGGGCGCGGCGGCGGGCTTCGCGGTGGCCACCGTCGGCGTCTGGCTCGAATCCCGCTGGGTCGACGCAATGTTCGTCGATCCGTGGCCCGCGGCAATGTGGCCGGAACTGCTGGCGATGACCGTGCCGACCGGGATCGCGGGCGGCGTCGTCGGCGCGCTGCTGGGCACGGTACTGCGCGGGGAGCCGCTGCCGCGCCCGCCGGTGCGCCGCGCCATGATGGTCACCGCCGTGCTGATCGTCGCCGCCGCCACGACCAACGGCCTGCTCATCCACGTGCCTGACCAGGCGAGCGCCACCGTCGCGCTGCGCGACGCCGAGCCCGTCGACGGGGGCCGCATGGTGACCGCCGACGTGCGGCTCGACCCGGCCGACCTGGTCGGTGCCGACCCAGAATGGCTGCAAATCCTGGCCTGGCAGGGCGGCGTCGGGTCGGACAGCCCCGACCGCGGCCTGGTCGTCGACCAGCTGCGGCGAGTCGGCGACGGGCACTACGTCTCGACGAAACCCGTTCCGGCGCACGGCTCATGGAAGACGGTGCTGCGCCTGCAAGATGGCCGCACGCTGACCGCGCTGCCGATCTTCATGCCCTACGACGCCGGTATCGGCGCGGCGGAGGTCGCCGCTGCGCCGGAGTTCACCCGCCCGTTCGTCGCCGAGATCACGGTGCTCCAGCGGGAGCGTTCGTTCGATCACCCGGCCTGGCTGTTCGGTGCGGCCTCGCTGGTCGTGCTGGTGTGCAGCCTGGTCCTCATCGGCGCGCTGTCCTGGGGCGCGGCCCGGATCAACGACCGCTACTCCACCACCGCCAGGACCGACGCGGCCGCGCCGGTGACGGCGGGATGACCGTGCCCGCCGACGGCGCGGACCTGCTGGCGGACCATTCCATCCTGCTGGCGATCCCGGCCTTCCTTCCGGCGCTCGCCGTGGTGGGCATCATCGTGCTCGTCGCGGTGCGTGATCGCCGTACCGAGCGGCGCGAGGGCGAACAGAGCTCGACATCCCCCGTGAGCAGCGACGAGGAGACCCGATGAAGCGCACTGGGCGATACGCGGCGGTTGCCCTGGCGGTGGCGGTGCCGGGCCGGGTCGAGGTCGAGCTGCATCACGCGCGCAAGACCGTCGCCACGGTGGTCGTGCGCCCGTGACAGAGTTCAGCGCGCACGGGATCTCCGGCGCGACCGATCTGCCGATTCCGTTGTCCTACGCGCTGATCGGTGCGGCCTGGGCGCTGACGTTCTCCTTCGCCGTGCTGACCTTCGCGTGGCGCGAGCCGCGACTGGACCCGGATTCGCCCGGCGCGCCGCTGCCCGAGTTCGCACGCGCCGTGGTGGATTCCGCGGCGGTGCGCACTCTGCTGGGCGGGCTCGGGCTGCTCGGCGCGCTCGCGGTCCTCGCGGTCGGGTTCTTCGGTGCCTCCGACTCGGCGCGCAGTCCGGTGCCGGGGATCGTCTATATCTTCGTGTGGGTCGGGGTGATGGTGGCCTCGCTGGTGCTGGGGCCGGTGTGGAAGATCCTGTCCCCCGCGCGGGCACCGCACCGCTCGATCTGCCGGGAGGGTTCCACTGCCTTCGACAGCTTTTCGATGTTCGCCGGCTGGCGCGCCGTCCTCGATCGGGTGGGGGCCTGACATACCGCACGCCGCGTCGTTTGCGGTATTTAAATACCGCATCTACCCTGGGGCACATGGTTCGTTTGCCGCTGACGCCCGCGCAGATCGAGGCGGGCCGCCGCTTGGGCGCCCGTCTGCGCGCTGCGCGCGGCGCACGCGACCTCACCGAGGTGGCCACCGCCGCCGGTATCTCACCGGAGACGCTGCGCAAGATCGAGACGGGCCGGCTACCGTCGCCCGCGTTCGGGACCGTCGTCGCGCTGAGCCAAGCACTCGGCATTCCGCTCCAGGAACTCGCCGACACGTGGCGCTCGGCCGGGCTGGCCGAATCCGCCTGAGCCGCTGGAGCCGCACCCCGGACGCCAGTGAGATCTCCTCGGCGATCAGCACTTCCGAGATCGACTCCATCAACTCGGCCCAGTCCGGGTACATCGCGATCTTGCGTTCGCGCATGGCCATGATCTTGGCGCCGAGCTCGGGGTCCATGTCGTCGGAGACGTCCGGGCCGATCGCGAGCTTGGCCAGGTGCGGGATGATGCCGGGATCGCCGGCGAGGTGCACCGGGTCGTGCATATAGCGCTCCAGCGCCGCCAGGTCGGCGATGCCGACGCAGTAACTGTGCGTATACCCGGTCGTCGGATCTCCGAGATGCTGTCCCACCGTCGAGAACGACACCGATTCCACCGCCGCCGTGCGCCGCATCGTGGCGAGAACCTCCGCTTTCCGGCCCTCCGCCACCCCATCGCGGAACGCGAAACGCAGCAGGTGAACGATCATGACTACCTCCACGCGTCGGGTACCGCGGGGCCGCGGCCATGGATTTGACCTGAACCTTTGTTCAGGTACGAAGCTGATGGCCATGGACGCAACGACATACGAATCTCCGGTGGTCGAGGACACGACCGTGGATCACACCGAGGACATCGCCGCGATCAAGCGGTTGGTGGCCGATGTGGAGGAGGGCTTCAACAACAAGGACGCGGAGTTGATGGTCAGCGGCTTCACGGCCAACGCGGCGGCGGGCAATGCGGTGGGCATGGTGATCACCGGACGGGAGGCGCTGCTGGAGGCGGGCCGCAAGGGGCTGGCGGGGTTCCTGAAGGACGAGTACGCGCGGTACGAGGTGACCGACATCGTCTTCCTGCGTCCGGATGTCGCCGTCGCGCACAAGGCGGCGCGGGCGATCACGACGGAGGGCGAGTTGATCGACGAGGACCCGGCGATGGTCACGCTGTACGTCCTGGTGAAGGAGAACGGCCGGTGGTGGACCGCGGCGCGGCACAACACGCTCGTTCCGAAGGCCGGCTGAGGAGCCGGGGGAGAACCACCCCCGAACAGAACAGTCCCCGGTAGTCTCCATCGATTCCGTGAGCGTCAGTCGTCGCTGACGTCTCTCCGGTCTTCGACTGGCTTGCCGGGGGCCTAGCCGGATCTTGAAGATTTGTCACTACATTCTTTGGACGTCTCCGCCGTTTGTACGACTCTTCTTCGGTGTTTCCGGTGTACAACCTATAGTCCTCGGTTTTTCCGTCTAGTCAATAGCTGGACACCCCAATTTTCGACGTATTTCCGCCGCTCACCGCCGCCATCGGCGCCCCGCCGCACACTCCCCGCGAACCCGTCGCACACACGGCCGCCCGGCGGCCACGACTGGCCCCTCGGCGAGGCGGTTCCCGCAGCGACTTCCTACGCCTCGCCCAGGTTGTACCGCCTGCGAAGCGTGAAGGTCCGCGAGGACCGATTTACGGAAGAAATGGAATGCGGGGTGTACGGAAATTGCGAGGGCGCGGGAGCGGCCCGTCCGGAATTCTTCCGGTACGGGCCGCGGGTGGTCGCGGGGTCGTTCACCCCGCGATTGCTCGGCTCAGGCGTTCGCGCCGATGATCCCGCCGATCACGGCGCCGATGATGCAGCCGGGAATGGCGGGCAGGATGAGGAAGATCGCGCCGATCAATGCGCCGATCACACAACCGATCGCAATACCGCCGATCGTCGTTCCCGCATCACCGATGAACGCCAGTTCCGGCTGGACCGGGCCGCTCACCGGGGTGAGCGTCAATTCCGTTGCGCTCACGTCGATTACCGGCGCGAAGTGCACCTGCTGCCCCGCCACGGTGTGCAGCGTGGTCGGCAGGCTGCCGATCACCGTGCCGTCGGGCGCGTGCACCAGCACCGCGTCCGGCGCGACCTCGAAGGTCCCGGACGCGAGGGTGAGCGTCGCGCCCGAGCGATCCGGCGCCACCGAGGCGGTGTACTCGACCTCCTGGTCCACCCCCGCCAGCACGCCGCCGGGCGAACCGTTTGCGGTCGCGGTGGCGATGCCGGTGGTCGCGGCAACAGTCAGCACCGCGGCCGCTATCAACTTTTTGATCATGATGAGTCTCCATCATCCGGCCGATCCGAATATTGAGTGCCCCGAGAATCGGCTTTCAGGACATCGATAATGATGCGCCATAGGCACTCTCGGTGTCGATAGAGTGACGAGACCGAATTGTGTTGCAAGATCAGCGAATCGGCCATGAAATTGGGGGGTTGCCAATTCGGGCCGATAGCATTTGCACGCCGTTGTACCCGATAACAAGAACGAAACGACATGCGGCACAATAGAAACCGAGGCGTCGTTTTGCGATGGCATACCGCGGAATGGGCGGCGGGCGGAACCGATCATAACCGGGCCCGCCCGCGCGAGGCCGAGCTACTCGAGTTCGCCTTCGGTCTCCAGGTACACCTGGCGCAACCGGTCGAGCGTCTCCGGCTCGGGTGCGGCCCACATGCCGCGCTCGGCTGCCTCCAGCAGCCGTTCGGTGATGCCGTGCAGCGCCCACGGGTTGGACTGCTCCATGAACTTGCGGTTCACGTCGTCGAAAACGTAACTCTCGGTGAGCTTTTCGTACATCCAGTCGGCGACAACGTCGGTGGTGGCGTCGTAGCCGAACAGGTAGTCGACGGTCGCCGCCATCTCGAACGCGCCCTTGTAACCGTGCCTGCGCATCGCCTCCAGCCAGCGTGGGTTGACCACGCGCGCACGGAACACGCGTGAGGTCTCCTCGGACAGCGTCCTGGTGCGCACCGCGTCGGGCCGGGTGCTGTCGCCGATGTAGGCCTCCGGATTCTTACCCGTGAGCGCGCGCACGGTGGCGACCATGCCGCCGTGGTATTGGAAGTAGTCGTCGGAGTCGGCGATGTCGTGTTCGCGAGTGTCGGTGTTCTTGGCGGCCACCGTGATTCGGCGATAGGCAGAGCGCATGTCGTCCGCCGCGGGGGCGCCGTCGAGATCGCGGCCGTAGGCGTAACCGCCCCAGGCGGTGTAGACCTGCGCGAGGTCGTCGTCGGTGCGCCAGCTCTTGGAATCGATGAGCTGAAGCAAGCCCGCGCCGTAGGTGCCGGGCTTGGAGCCGAAGATCCGGGTGGTGGCGCGGCGCGCGTCGCCGTGCTCGGCGAGATCCGACTGGGCGTGCGCGCGAACGTAATTCGATTCGGCGGGCTCGTCCAGTTCGGCCACCAGCCGGACGGCGTCGTCGAGCAGGGCGAGCACGTGCGGGAAGGCGTCGCGGAAGAATCCGCTGATGCGCACGGTCACATCGATGCGCGGCCTGCCGAGTTCGGGCAGCGGGATCACCTCGAGTGTGGTGACGCGTCGGCTGGCCTCGTCCCACACCGGGCGTACCCCGAGCAGCGCGAGTACCTCGGCGATGTCGTCGCCGGAGGTGCGCATGGCCGAGGTGCCCCACACCGAAAGCCCTACCGAACGCGGGTATTCGCCGTGATCGGCCCGATAGCGTTCGACCAGCGACTCGGCCATGGCCTGACCGGTCTCCCAGGCCAGCCGCGACGGCACCGCCTTCGGATCGACCGAGTAGAAATTGCGGCCGGTGGGCAGCACGTTGATCAGGCCGCGCAGCGGCGAGCCGCTCGGTCCCGCAGGGACGAACCCGCCGTTCAAGGCGTGCAGCACCCGCTCGATCTCGACGCCCGTCTGCCGCAAGCGCGGCACCACTTCGGTGGCGGCGAAACGCAGCACGGCTCGCACCGCGCCGGCCGTACCGGGCTCCGCGCCGCCGACAGCCGCCGCACCCGAAGGCGCCAGGGTGTCTGCGAACTCCGCGACCAGTCCGTCGATCGCGTCGACCGACCAGTCGGCGGCCTGCAACGCGCCGAGCAGCTCGCGCGCCCTGCCCTCGATCAGGTCGACCCGCTCACGGGCCTCACCGCCGGATTCGTTCAGCCCCAACGCCTCTCGCAGACCGGGCACCGACACCTCGCCGCCCCACAGCTGCCGGGCGCGCAACATCGCCAGCACCAGGTCGAGCTCGCCGTCGCCCGCGGGCGCCTGGCCGAGAACGTGCAGTCCGTCGCGGATCTGGACGTCCTTGATCTCGCACAGCCAGCCGTCGACGTGCAGCAGCATGTCGTCGAAGGACTCCTCGTCCGGGCGTTCGGCGAGCCCGAGGTCGTGGTCCATCTTGGCCGCGCGCATCAGCGTCCAGATCTGCTGGCGGATGGCGGGCAGCTTGGCCGGGTCGAGCGCGGAGATGTTGGCGTGCTCGTCGAGCAGTTGCTCCAATCGCGAGATGTCGCCGTAACTTTCGGCGCGCGCCATGGGCGGGATGAGGTGGTCGACCAGGGTCGCGTGCGCGCGACGCTTGGCCTGGGTGCCTTCACCGGGGTCGTTGACCAGGAATGGGTAGATCAGCGGCAGATCGCCGAGCGCCGCGTCGGTGCCGCACGAGGCCGACATGCCGAGGGTCTTGCCCGGCAGCCACTCCAGGTTGCCGTGCTTACCGAGATGCACCATGGCGTCCGCGCCGAAACCGCCCGCCGCCTGGGGCGCCGCCAGCCAGCGGTAGGCGGCAAGGTAGTGGTGGCTTGGCGGCAGGTCGGGATCGTGGTAGATCGCGACCGGGTTCTCGCCGAACCCACGCGGCGGCTGCACCATCAGCACCACATTGCCGAAACGCAGTGCGGCGATGACGATTTCGCCTTTCGGATCGGCCGAACGGTCGACGTACAGCTCGCCCGGCGGCGGGCCCCATGCCTCGACGACGGCCTCGCGCAGGTCCTCGGGCAGGGTGTCGAACCACGCGGTGTAGGCGGCGGCGCCGATGCGAATCGGGTTGCCCTCCAACTGTTCGGCGGTGAGCCAGTCGGGGTCCTGCCCGCCGGCCGCGATGAGCGTGTGGATGAGCGCGTCGCCATCGCGCTCCTCGAGGCCGGGCACCTCGCCCTGGTCGCCGAGATCATAACCGGCGGAACGCAATTCGGTGAGCAGCCGGATGGCGCTCGCGGGCGTGTCGAGGCCGACGGCGTTGCCGATGCGGGCGTGCTTGGTGGGATAGGCGGAGAGCACGACGGCCAGCCGCTTCTCGGCGGCCGGAATGTGGCGCAGCCGCGCGTAGCGTGTCGCGATGCCCGCGACCCGCGCGGCCCGCTCCGGATCGGGGACATAGGTGGACAGGCCGTCGGCGTCGAACTCCTTGAACGAGAACGGCACCGTGATGATGCGGCCATCGAATTCCGGCACCGCCACCTGGGTCGCGACGTCCAGCGGCGAGAGACCGTCGTCGTTGTCCTCCCACTGGGCGCGGCCGCTGGTCAGGCACAGGCCCTGCAGGATCGGCACGTCCAGGTCGGCGAGCGCGCCGACGTCCCACGCCTCGTCGTCGCCGCCCGCCGACGCGGTCGCCGGTTTGGTGCCGCCCGCGGCGAGCACGGTGACGACCAGCGCGTCCGCCTGACGCAATGTGGCCAGCAGCTCGGGCTCGGCGGTGCGCAGCGAGGCGCAGTACAGCGGCAGCGGTCGCGCGCCCGCGTCCTCGATCGCTGCGCACAGTGCGTCGATATAGCCGGTGTTGCCCGCCAGATGCTGGGCGCGGTAGTAGATCACCGCTACGGTCGGCACACCGGCGACGGGCGCCGGGAACCGGGCCTCGCGATCCAGCTCGCCCCAGCTCGGCAGCTGCACCGGCGGCGTGAAGCCGTGGCCGGTGAGCAAGACCGTATCGGACAGGAAGTTGTGCAGCTGCCGCAGGTTCTCCGGGCCGCCCGCGGCCAGATAGTTGTGCGCGTCGGCCGCGACGCCGCCGGGCACCGTCGAGCATTCCATCAGCTCGGCGTCCGGCGCGATCTCGCCGCCGAGCGCGACCATCGGTACGCCGCTGTCGCGCAGCGCGGCGAGCCCGTCCTCCCAGGCGCGTTTGCCGCCGAGAATGCGGACGACCACGAGATCCGCCCCGTCCAGCAGCCCGGGTAGGTCGTCGACCAGCAGGCGGGCGGGATTGCCCAGCCGGTAGTCCGCGCCGCTGGCGCGCGCGCTGAGCAGATCGGTGTCGGACGTGGACAGCAGCAGGATCACGGGTGACCTTCCTCGGGTGACGCGCCCATCGGGTGTGGTGCTCGCCGGAGAGGGTCTGGCTGTTCACAGTGGCGCGACCGCACCGGAATTGCACCGGTTTCCTCGTCGCCCGCCGAGCACGCCGATGCTACCCGGCCCGGTGCGGACCGCCGTACCCCCGGTTCAGGACAGGTCGGCGTTGCCGTCGACGACCTTCAGCAGGTAGTGGAACTTGTTGACGCGCCAGCCCGCGGGCGTGCGCTCGACGCCGAGGTCGTAGCTGCCGAGGTGCGGGTCTTGCCGCGGCCCTATCGATCGCGGGGTCACCGCGCTCGGTGAAGCAGCGCACGGACGCGCGGTCTCACGACCTGATCGCGCACGTAGGCTGAGGGAGCTATGACCCGAACCGCCCCCGATTCCTGCCCCGGTGTGCTCCGGCTCCATCAGGCCGCCGACGGACCGCTCGCCCGCATCCGGGTGCCCGGCGGACACCTCACGCCGGAACAGGTGCTGGCCTTGGCCGCCGCGGCGAGCGAACTCGGCGACGGCGCGATCGAACTCACCTCCCGTGGCAATCTCCAGCTGCGGCAAGTGCGCGACGCCGCGGAGCTGACCGCGCGCGCGACCGCGGCCGGATTGCTGCCGAGCCGGACGCACGAGCGGGTGCGCAATATCGTGGCCTCGCCGCTGTCCGGGCGGGTCGGCGGGCTCGCGGACGTGCGCGGGCTGATCGGCGACCTCGATGCCCGGCTGTGCGCGACGCCCCGGTTGGCGAAACTGCCGGGGCGGGTGCTGTTCACGCTCGACGACGGGCGCGGCGACGTCAGCACGCTGGGCGGCGACATCGGCGTCCACGCGGTCGGTCCCGACGAGTTCGCGCTGCTGCTGGCGGGGACCGATACCGGCGTCCGCGTCACCGGAGCGGAGGCCGTCGATACAGCGCTGGCCGCCGCGGAGGGTTTCCTCGAGGTGAGCTCGGGTCAGTGGCGGCTGCACGAGATCGCGGACGGCCCGGCCCGCATCATCGAGTCGCTCGGCCTGACTCCCGGCACCGAGCGCATGGAAATCGTTGCCGCCCAGGATGTTCCGATCGGCTGGCTGAACCAGGACGACGGCATGGTCGCGCTCGGCGCCGGCGTGCGGCTCGGTGCGCTCGACGCCAGGGTCGCCGAGTTCGTCGCGGCCGTCGAACGTCCGGTGATCGTCACACCGTGGCGCAGCCTGGTCATCGCCGACCTCGACGAATGGGCCGCCGAGCAGGTGGTGCGCGTGCTGGCCCCGATGGGGTTGATCTTCGACGCCGACTCCCCCTGGCTGCACGTCAGCGCCTGCGCGGGACAGCCCGGCTGCGCGAAGTCGCTCACGGACGTGCGCGCCGACGTCACCGCCGCCGTCGAATCCGGCCGCGTCCTGTCCGAAGGCGCGGCGGCCGAGACCGCGCGCGAGCAGATCATCCCCGCCGGGGACGTCACGGTCGCGGGCCGCCAGCACTGGTCCGGCTGCGACCGCCGCTGCGGCCGCCCGCGCGGCGTCGTCACCGACGTGGTGGCGACCCCCGGCGGCTATCGCCTCGACTGAGACATGCGGCTACCACTCGAGGTCAATGCAACTCCAAGGTGCAGCACTTGATCCCGCCGCCCGCCTTCAACAGTTCCGAGACGTCCACCGGGACCGGGAGGTAGCCGCGGGCGCGGAGGGCGGCGGCGAGGTCGGTGGCTTGCGGGCTGAGAAAGACGTGGTAGCCGTCCGAGACGCCGTTCAGGCCGAGGACCGCGGCGTCGGCGGCGGTCGCCTCGATGGCATCGGGAAACAGGCCGGTGAGGAGGGTGCGGCTGGTTTCGTCGAAGGCGGGCGGGTAGTAGGCGATGGTGGCGTCGTCGAGGACCATCAGGACGGTGTCCAGGTGGTAGAAGCGCGGGTCCACCAATTCCAGTGAGATCACCGGGATTTCGAAGTGCAACTCGACCTCGCGGTGGGCCGCGGCGGAGCTGCGGAAACCGGTGCCCGCCAGGAAGCGTCCGCCGACCAAGGCGAAATCGCCCTCGCCCTCGTTGAGTTCCGCCGCCGCCACGACCTCGACGCCGCCGCGTCCGGTGAACCAGCGGTGGAAGGCGGGGCCCTCGGCGGCGCGTTCGGGATGGGTGAAGCGCGCCGACATGATCCGGTCGCCGACGGCGAGGCCACTGTTGGCGGCGAACACCATGTCGGGAAGCCCTGGCTCACCGGGAACCACGTCGACCCGGTGACCGTGGCGCTCGAAGGTCTCGCGCAAGGCGTCCCATTGGGCGAGCGCCAGTGCGCGGTTCACCGGGGCGTCCGGGTCCATCCAGGGGTTGATCGAGTACCGGACGTCGAAATGGTCGGGGCGACACATCACGAACCGGCGCGGCACGGGTCGGCGTGCCGGGGCTGGCTCGGTGGTCTGGAGGGTAGCTACCGATGTCATCGTGGGCTCCCGAGGTCAGGCGCGGATTCGGCTGATCCGAAGGTAAACGGCCTACCATTGCGTCAGGAATGCCGAATCATTGCGCAGATCGCCGTGTGTACGGCGAATCGTTGTGCCGAGCGGAAGGTGATGTGACGTGGACGATACCGACCGCCGGATCCTCGGCCATCTGCTGCGCTCGGCCCGCGCGTCCTTCCAGGAGATCGGCTCCGCGGTCGGTCTCTCCGCGCCCGCGGTCAAGCGCCGGGTGGACCGCATGGTCGCCAGCGGGCAGATCACCGGCTTCACGGCGCTGGTGAACCCGGCGGCGCTCGGCTGGACCACCGAGGCCTACGTGGAGGTGTACTACCGCGACAACATCACCCCGGCCGAGCTGCGCCGAAGCCTGGAGCCGATCCCGCAGGTGGTGGGCGTCTGGACGATCGCGGGCGAGGCCGACGCGCTGGTGCATGTGATGGCCACCGACATGGCCGAGATCGAGTCGACCGTGGAACGCATCAGGGAGAACGCGCGCGTCGGGCGCACCCGCAGCGCGATCGTCATGTCCCGCATCCTCGAACGACCGCGCACCTGACCCGCGACCGGCCGAGGAGCGGCTCCGCCGCGCGCGGGCTGTCGGCGAGGTCCGTTCGGGCGCCCCATAAGGTGGTCCCCATGTCCGACGTGCGCACCAGCTACCTCACCGACGGGGCCGAGATCTATCGGCAGTCGTTCGCGACGATCCGCGCGGAAGCGGACCTGAGCGCGTTCCCGGCGGACGTGGCGCGGGTGGTCGTCCGCATGATCCACGGCTGCGGACAGGTGGATCTGACCGAGGACATCGCCTTCTCCCCCGGTGTCGTCGCGGCCGCGCGGGCGGCGCTGCACGCGGGCGCGCCGATCCTCTGCGACGCCACCATGGTCGCCTCCGGCGTGACGCGCAAACGGCTGCCCGCCGACAACGAGGTGATCTGCACCCTGGCCGACCCCCGCGTGCCGGAATTGGCCGCGGCACTGGGCAATACCCGCTCGGCCGCGGCGCTCGAGCTGTGGCGCGACCGGCTCGACGGCGCGGTGGTCGCCATCGGCAACGCACCGACCGCGCTCTTTCACCTATTGGACATGCTCGACGCGGGCGCCCCGCGCCCGGCCGCGATCCTCGGCATTCCGGTCGGCTTCGTCGGCGCCGCCGAGTCCAAGGACGCGCTTGCCGCCTACGGCGGCGTCGAATACCTGACGGTGCGCGGCAGGCGCGGCGGCAGCGCCATCACCGCGTCGGCACTGAATGCGATTGCGAGCGAAGCGGAATGAGTACAGCGGGCAAACTGTGGGGCGTCGGGCTCGGGCCGGGCGACCCCGAGCTGGTGACGGTGAAGGCGGCGCGCGTCATCGCGGCCGCCGACGTGATCGCCTTCCACTCCGCGCGGCACGGCCGCAGCATCTCCCGCAGCATCGCCGCGCCCTACATGCGCCAGGGCCAGCTCGAGGAACACCTCGTCTACCCGGTCACGACGGAAACCACCGATCATCCCGGCGGATACCAGGGCGCGATCGACGAGTTCTACGAACAGGCCGCCGAACGGCTGGCCGCGCACCTTTCGGCGGGCCGGTCGGTCGCCCTGCTCGCCGCCGGAGATCCGCTGTTCTACAGCTCCTACATGCACATGCACCGCAGGCTGGCCGACCGCTTCGACGCCGAGATCATTCCCGGCATCACCTCCGTGAGCGCGGCATCGGCGGCGCTGGGCACCCCGCTGGTGGAGGGCGAACAGGTGCTGACCGTGCTCCCCGGCACCATGCCGACCGAGGAGCTCACCCGCCGCCTGCGCGACACCGACGCCGCCGCCATCATGAAGCTCGGACGCACCTATCCGGGTGTGCGGCAGGCGCTCTCGGACGCGGGGCGGCTCGACGACGCCTACTACGTGGAGCGGGCGAGCACCGACCGCGAGAAGGTGCGCACCGCCGCCGAGGTGAACGACGCCGACGTGCCGTACTTCTCGATCACGCTGGTGCCAGGCCCGCGGCCGACCACGCCGCTGCCCCGGATCGCCGCGGCGACCGGCGATACGGCCTCGAACTCGACAGCTGTTCCGGCGGAAGCGAATTCGCCCGGCGAGGTGGTCGTCGTCGGTCTCGGCCCCGGCGCGGCGGACTGGACGACGCCGGAGGTGCGCGAGGTGCTGGCCGCCGCCACCGATCTGGTCGGCTACACCACCTACATCGATCGCGTGCCGCACCGCCCGGGCCAGCGCAGGCACGCCAGCGACAACCGCGTGGAGTCCGAACGCGCCGCCATGGCTTTGGATCTGGCGAAACGCGGCGCCAAGGTCGCGGTGGTCTCCTCGGGCGATCCTGGCGTGTTCGCGATGGCGGCCGCGGTGCTGGAGGAATCCGCCGATCCGCAGTGGCAGGACGTGCCGGTGCGGGTGCTGCCCGGCCTCACCGCGGCCAATGCCGTGGCCAGCCGGGTCGGCGCGCCGCTCGGACACGACTACGCGATGATCTCGCTCTCCGACCGGCTCAAGCCGTGGGAGGTTGTCGCGCAACGTCTTTCGGCGGTCGCCGCGGCCGATATGGCGATCGCGATCTACAACCCGGCGTCCTCGCAGCGCACCTGGCAGGTCGGCGCGATGCGCGATCTGCTGCTGGAGCACCGCAAGCCCGGCACTCCGGTGGTGCTCGGCCGCGATGTCGGCGGACCGGCCGAGTCGGTGCGGGTGGTGTCGCTCGCCGATCTCGATCCGGCCGACGTGGACATGCGCACCCTGCTGATCATCGGCGCGTCCACCACCGCCGCGGTCGACACCGCGCACGGCACTCGCGTCTTCACCTCGCGGCGCTACCACCGGGCGTGACGCGCGGGTTGTGGTAGCCGCGGGCTGGTCACGGCTGTCGCCGATCAGCTCCGCCGGACCGGCGATTCGGCCGACGCCGAGCGCGACGCCACCCTGATCGTGCTCGCCGCCGCAGCGCTCACCCAGAGTATGGTGGCCGGGGTTCACACCAACGAGGCGGCGACCGAACTGCTCGACCACCTGCTCCGACGCATACCCGGACCGGGCGCCACACGACAGAGCGAATGACGACCCGAGAACCGACAGCGGGATCGTTGCGCTAACATTCCACTATGGAACGTCGATGAAGGGAGCGTTCGGTGACGACGACCATCCGGCGTAAGCCGTTGAATTCGACGGCCGCGTCGCTGCTCGGTTTCCTGCACGAGGGTCCGATGTCCGGCTGGGACCTGGTGACGATCGCGCAGGACCGGATCGGCGATTTCTGGACGATCACGCAGAGCCAGGTGTACCGCGAGCTGGCAGCCATGGACACGGCGGGACTGGTGGTGAAGGGCGAGACCGGCGCGCGCGAGCGCACGCCCTACCGGATCACCGACGCGGGCCGGGAGGCGTTTCTCGAGTGGGTCACCCGCGATCCCGGCGCCGAGACCATCCGGGTGCCGCTGCTGCTCACCATGTCCTTCGGGGACCACCTCGACGCCGAGCACCTCGACCGGCTCATCGCGGCCAACCGCGAGGTGCACCAGCGCCGCCTCGATCGTTACCTGACGCGGGACTGCGATCCCCTCCGGCCGCACCAGCGGGCCACCCTGGATTTCGGCATCGGCTACGAGCGCGCGGTACTCGCCTGGTTCGATCGGCTGCCCGCGCTGCTCGGGCGCTGATCATGGCGCGCCGGATGCCTTGGCCCGCAACCATTTCCAGGCTTCGGCCACCGTTTCGACAACCTCGGCCCCCGCGGGCAGCGGCGGCCGATCGATCACGACCACCGGCAGACGCGCCGCGCGGGCCGCGGCCAGTTTGGCCTCGGTCCGATCGCCGCCGCTGTCCTTGGTCACGAGCACATCGATACGACGGCTCGCCAGCAGGCGGGACTCCTCCTCGACCGTGAAAGGTCCTCGGGCCAGCAATACTTCGTGCCGCGGCGGTAGCTCGGTCTCGGGCGGGTCGATGGCGCGGATGAGGAACCACTGCCGGGCGAGACCGGCGAACGCGCCGACGCCCTGCCTGCCGATGGTGAGGAAAACCCGCTCGCCCAACTCCGGAAGGGCGCGGGCGGCGGCGGCCGGATCGGGCACGCGAATCCATCGGTCGCCCGGCACTTCGGACCAGCCGGGCCTGCGCAGGTGGATCAACGGCACGCCCGCGTCCCGCGCCGCGGCGGCCGCGTTCGCGGTGATGGTGGCGGCGAAGGGGTGGGTGACATCGACGACGCTCTCGATCCCGTTGGCCGCCAGCCACTCTCGCAGCCCCGCGGCGCCGCCGAAGCCGCCGATCCTGACCGCGCCCTCCGGCAGCCGCGGGTCGCGAACACGACCGGCGAGCGAGGAGACGATGTCGAATCCTCGCTCGCCGGAAGCGATGTGGGCCAGCTGCCGCGCTTCGCCGGTGCCGCCCAGAATCAGAGTTCTCAGGGCTGACCGCTGAAGTAGGCCATGCCCGCGTTCAGCAGCGACGGGCCGCCCGCGACGAGCAGGCCGATCACGCCGCCGATGATGGCGCCGGGGATGACGCCGACGACCAGACCGAGCAGGCCGATCAGACCGCCGATCACGGCGCCGACGGCAGCGCCGAGCGAGGCGCGCTGCAGCTCGGCGAAGAACCACTCCTGCGCGCTGATGTCCTGCACGGCGACCACGTCCGCCTTCGGGGTCAGCGTGAGGGTCTGGCCGGTGGCGTCGAGCGCGGCGGCGATCTCCACCGGAGCGCCGTTGCTTGCCTCGCGCGCGGCGAGCGGGATCGTGGTGACGACCTCGCCCGCGTCGTTCTTCAGCGTGACGGCCTTGCCGTCCGCGTCCAAGGAGAACGCGCCGCCCGTCACCGTGGTGACGATGGACTTGCCCGCGTCGGCGAGCGCCGCGGTGTAGCCGACGCCCTGGTCGACGCCCTGCGCCGCCAGCGCGGCCTGCTCCTGCGCGGCAGGCGCCTCGGCGGGAGCGGCGTAGGTGGTGCCTGCGGTGACACCGGTGGCGGCGACAGCCAGCAGAGCGGTGGCGGCGAATTTCTTGTACTTCATCTAACTCCCCATCAGGAATCGGTTGTCCGATAACGGGCGGATGTCGCGACCGACCCTACCTGCCGACACACCCGTGTTTCACCCTCGCAGTACCGATTTCAGGGTGAACCCCTAGGCCGATTTGACCACCGACCACTGGGCGACCGGCAGCTGGGGACGCCACGCGGTGAATCCGCCCAGCGGTTCGGCACGGTAGATCTGGAACTTCCGCAGCTCACCGCCCCGCGCTGCGGCCATCGCGACAAGCAGCGCTTCCGATTCCGCCGTGACGGCGTTCGCGACCAGTCTGCCGCCCTGGCGCAGATGGGCAAGGCATGTCTCGAGCAGGCCAGCCTGAGTCACCCCGCCGCCGACGAAAATCGCATCGGGCGCGGCCATTTCGTGCATGGCGGCTGCGTTGGCGGCCAGTTCGGCGAGCACTTCGCCGCGCACCTCGACGTGCGGGACGCCCAGCGCGGCCGCGTTGGCGGTGATCTGCTGCCTGCGCCGCTCGAGCCGCTCGAAAGTCACTGCCCGGCAGGCGGGATGCGTGCGGCACCACTCGATGGCGATGCTGCCCGAGCCGCCACCGACGTCCCACAGCAGCTCGCCCGGCGCGGGAGCCAGCGCGGACAGGGTCAGCGTCCGCACCTCGGCCTTGGTGAGCTGTCCGTCTCCGCCGTAAACGGCGTCGGGCAGACCAGGCACACGGGTGCGGCGGACGTGCTCGGCCTCGGCGATGCAGTCGATGGCGACGATGTTGAGCGGATCGCCCGGGTCGAGCTCCCAGGACGCCGCGGCGCCGGACCGCACGCGTTCGGCGGGACCCCCGAGCTGCTCGAGCACGGTGAGGGCCGATGGGCCGAATCCGTTGTCCCGCAGCAATTCCGCGAGACGCGCCGGGGTGTGTTCGTCGCTGCTGAGCACCAGCAGTCGCCGCCCGTCGACGAGGTCGGGCAGCACCGCCGTGACGGAACGGCCCACCGCGCTGACGACTGGCGTGTCCGCCAGCGCCCAGCCGAGCCTGGCACACGCCAGCGACGCCGAGGAGGGGTGCGGTAGCACGCGCAGCGCAGCGGGTCCGAACAACCGGCCCAGCGTGACGCCGATGCCGTAGAACATCGGGTCCCCGCTGGCGAGCACGCAGATCCGCCGCGCGCCGTGCTCGGCGAACAATCCGGGCAACGCGGGCACAAGCGGCGACGGCCACGCACGGCGCTCTCCGCCGAGATCCGTTGGCACGAGCGCCAATTGCCGTGCGGAGCCGAAGATCACCTCGGCTGCGGCGACCGCTTCCCGAGCCGCAGCACCGAGTCCGTCCCACCCGTCGGCTCCGATCCCGACCACCACGATCGGTTCGCCATGCCACGCGCCCGTCATAGCGCGGCAAACCCTCGCGCGTCAGATCTCGCTGGAAAGCCGTTCTGCCGCAACGGTGTTCGCACCCGCATCGAGAACGCGCCACGGAGCGCGCTCATCGAGGCATCCGGCGCCAGAGGAATTGCGGAACCAGGCGCGCGACGACGGCGGCAGGGCCGAGGGCGCGGGGCACCCAGATCTTGGCAGCGCGGCGGCGCAACCCGCGGACGACGGCGTCGGCTACCTGATCCGGCGTGATGGACAGCGGCGCGGGGTCCATGCCCTCGGTCATGCTGCCGATCACGAATCCGGGGCGCGCCAGCAGGAGTTGGACGCCGCTGCCGTGCAGTGCGTCAGCGAGACCACAGGCGAAACCGTCCAGACCGGCCTTGGCCGAGCCGTAGACGTAGTTGGCCCGGCGCACCCGCGCGCCCGCGATGGAGCTGAAGACGACGAGCTGGCCGTGCCCTTGCGCGCGAAGGAGATTCGCGAGGATGGTGAGCACGCTGACCTGGGCCACGTAATCGGTGTGCACCACGGCGAGCGCGTGCTCGGGTTCGCGCTCGGCGCGGGCCTGATCGCCGAGGATGCCGAACGCCAGCACGGCGACGCCGATGGGCCCGTGCTCGGCGGCGATCTTCTCCAGCAGCGCCGGGTGGCTGCCGGTGTCGTCGGCGTCGAACTCCACCGGATACACCGCGCTCGCACCGGCTTGTTCGACGGCCGCGACCGGCCCCGCCAAGTCGTCGCTGCGCCGCGCCGCGAGGATCACTGTCCGTCCGGGCGCCAGACGCCGGGCGATCTCCAGACCGATTTCGCTGCGTCCGCCGAGTACCAGTACCGAGCCCTCGGCGATCCCTCGCATTCCCATGCACCCAGTCTGTCATCCCGGGTTACGCGCTCGCCGATCCCCTCACAACCGTCCGAACACCCGCGTCGCGGCGGCCACCGCGGAACGCAACGGCTACCGTCGAGGGATGCCGACCACCACCGCACAGCTCTCCCCCGCGGCGCTCGAGTTCGTCGCCGAACGTCATCTCGCGACCCTGACCACGCTGCGCGCCGATGGCACGCCGCACGTCGTCGCCGTGGGATTCACCTGGGACGCCGACGCCGGGATCGCGCGCATCATCACCAACGACGGATCGGTGAAGGTGCGCAACGTGCGCCGCTCCGGATACGCGGCGGTGAGCCAGGTCGACGGCATCCGGTGGCTGACCCTGGAGGGACCCGCGACGGTGCTCGACGACCCGGACAGTGTCGCCGACGCCGTCGAGCGGTACGCGGGCCGCTACCGGGTGCCGCGCGAGAACCCGACCCGAGTGGTGATCGCGATCGAGGTGCGCCGCGTCCTGTCGTCGAGCACGCTGCGCTGACTTCGCATTCCGGACGTCACAGCACGGTCAGGCCGTGCGGGCGCGCGTTCATGGATTCGCAGCCGTCGGGCGTGACCACGACGATGTCCTCGATGCGGGCGCCCCACTCACCGCGGAAGTAGATGCCGGGCTCGACGCTGAACGCCATGCCCGGCTGCAGCACCAGATCGTTGCCCGCGACGATGTAGGGCTCCTCGTGCACGGACAGGCCGATGCCGTGACCGGTCCGGTGCACGAACTCCGCACCGAAACCGGCCTCCGTCAACGGATTCCGAGCGGCCGCGTCCACCGAGGCGGCGGTGACGCCGGGCCGGACGGCGGCGACGGCCGCGGCCTGGGCGCGTTCGAGTTCGGCGTAGCGCGCCGCGATGTCGGGGCTCGGCTCGCCGAGCACGTAGGTGCGGGTGGAGTCGGAGTAGTAGCCGGGCTCGACGGGGCCGCCGATATCGATCACCACAACGTCGCCGTTCTCGATGCGCCGATCGGACACCCCGTGGTGCGGGTCGGCGCCGTGCGGACCGCTGCCGACGATCACGAACGCCGCCTCGGTGTGGCCTTCGGCCACGATCGCCGCCGCGATATCGGCGCCGACCTCGGCCTCGGTACGTCCGGCCCGGAGGAATTCACCCATCCTCGCGTGCACCCGGTCGATGGCCGCGCCCGCCCGGCGCAGCGCGTCGACCTCGGCGGCGTCCTTGAGCATGCGCAGCTCGCGCAGCACGGGGGTCGCCGAGACCGGCAGGCCGCTGAACGAGACCGCCAGCGGCAGCAGGTGCAGGGCAGGCATGGCGTCGGCGACCGCGACACGGGAACCGACGTGCAGCGTCGACTTCACCACCTGGTACGGATCGACGCCGTCGACCCAGTCCAGCACCTGCAGACCGAGCTCCCCCGCCGCCGAAGCGGACAGCGACGCCAGTTCGAGCTTGGGAATGATCACCGACGGCGTCGCGCCGTCGGCCGGGATCACCAGGCAGGTCAACCGCTCGAAGGACTCGGCCGCCGAACCGATCAGATAGCGCAGGTCAGGACCGGGGGTGATGAGCAGGGCGTCGAGGTGCGCCGCGCGCATCGCCTCCACCGCCCGCTCGAGCCGGTCTCCGTAGACATTCGCCGCGAACCTGGACTCCGTGTGCCCACTCATACCCGTCGACGTTACCCGTCATCGGACAGCAAACTCGAACACCGGGCGGGGCCACCGGGGCGGGCGCCCCGGCGGGCGGGCACCCGGGCCATCGAGCGAGCGCCAGTCCGGATCGGATACGCCTGTCGGAGCCTGCGGGTAGCCTCAGCGCGTGACCTCTGCTGCGACTTCCGGCCCGCTGCTGCTGCTCGACGGGGCCAGCCTGTGGTTCCGCGCGTACTACGCGATTCCGGACAAGATCACCGCGCCGGACGGGCGTTCGGTGAACGCGCTGCGCGGCTTCACCGACATGGTCGCCTCGCTGATCACCAAGCACTCGCCGAGCAGGCTGGTCGTCTGCCTGGACCTGGACTGGCGTCCGCGGTTCCGGGTGGACCTCGTGCCCTCCTACAAGGCACACCGCCTCGACACCTCGGCCGACGCGGAGGAGGGCGCCGAGGAAGTGCCCGACCGGCTGACACCGCAGGTCGACATGATCCTGGAGGTGCTCGAGGCAGCCGGGATCGCGACCGGCGGCGCGGAGGGCTTGGAGGCCGACGACGTGCTCGGCACGCTGGCGACGCGGGAGCGCACCGACGAGGTGATCGTGGTCAGTGGCGATCGCGACCTGTTACAGCTGGTGCGCGACGAGCCTGCGCCCACCGTGCGGGTGCTGTACGCGGGGCGCGGTTTGGCCAAGGCCGAACTCTTCGGTCCCGCGGAGGTGTCCGCGAAGTACGGCGTGCCGGTGCGCAACGCCGGACCCGCCTACGCCGACCTGGCGACGTTGCGCGGTGACGCCTCCGACGGCTTGCCCGGCGTCGCCGGCATCGGCGAGAAGTCCGCGGCGACACTCGTTTCCCGCTTCGGCTCGCTCGATGCGCTGGTTGCCGCGGTGGACGATCCGGACGCCGATCTGGCGCCGGGCGTGCGCGGAAAGCTGCGCGCGGCCGAGGACTACCTGAAGGCGGCGGCCCCGGTGGTGCGCGTGGTGTGCGACGCCGAGGTCGAACTCTCCCGCCCGGACACGCTGCCCACCGCGCCCGCCGACCCGGACCGCCTGCGGGAGCTGGCGGTGGCCTACAACGCGGAAAGCCCGGTCGCCCGGCTCACCGCCGCACTGGCCGCACCGCGGTCCTGAGGCGCGATCACTCCCGCGACGGCATTCGCCGCACCATCGCACAGGGTGCAATGGTGCGTCCCATGCCTGCGTGCGCCTTGTGTCGCCACGGCGCGATACCCGGGAGATGCGCCACTCCGCCCGCCAGCCGAGGATTCTCGAGGAGCTTCGCGAGACCGCACGATGCGCCCGCGAAGTCGCGCCACGGTGCGTGACGCCGCCGCGTCACCTCATCCGGCGCGATGCGCCATTCCGCCGACTCCGCGGTCTCGCGCTGTGGAAGCTCATGTCAGACACGGCGAGCAATCAGGTCAGCGGCACGATACAAATGACCAGCGCGCATGGTGATCGCCGCGTTTCCGAAAGAATGGTTGGCGAACGCGACGAGCCCACGAACGACGACGCCGGCACCGTGATCGCGGTGCGCCGCCGAATCCGTTCGTGGGCTCGCTACTTCCCTGCCCCCTCCGGACGCCCGCGCCGCAGCACGGGCCGCCCGGCCCGGATCATCCTCAGTTCGGTCGACCGACCTCGTAGGTGCCGTCGTCCTTGGTGATCTTGATGTTGACCTTCTTCTGCTCGCCGCTGACCTTCAGGGTGCACTCGAAGGTGGCGTCCACCTCGACCTCCTGGCCCGAGGGGCAGGAGACGTCGGTGACGTCCTGGATGCCGTAGGAATCCGTGAGCACCTTCTTGACGCCGTCCTGGACGGCGGCCTGGTCCAGCTTGTCCTTGGAGGTCAGCACCACCACGAGGGCGACCACGGCGCCGATCACCAGCACACCGAGCGCGGCCAGACCGATGATCAGACCCTTCTTGCCACCGCCGCCGCTCTGCTGCTGCGGCGGCTGCTGCTGGCCCTGGCCCCACTGCTGCTGGGGCTGCTGACCCCACTGCTGCTGCGGCTGCTGTTGCTGGCCCCAATCCTGCTGCGGCTGACCCCACTGCGGCTGCGGCTGACCAGGGGTCTGGCCCCACTGCTGCTGAGGCTGCGGCTGCTGAGGTTGCTGCGGCTGACCCCACTGCGGCTGCGGCTGGCCGGGGGTCTGGCCCCACTGCTGCTGAGGCTTGTTCTGGTCACCCCAATGCTGGGTGGGCTGTGCCTGCGACGGAGTCTGCTGGCCACCCCAGTGCTGGGTCGGTCCGGCGCCACCGGGCGCCTGCTGTCCGCCCCACTGCTGGGTGGGATCGTTGCGTCCCTCCCCGGGGTCGTTCGGTCCGTACGGGCCGCTCATCTGGTTGCCTCCACTCGCATAGTTACTCACACGGTAGCCCCCCGCCGGCGACTGGTCAGTGCAGAACACGACTCCTCCGCCACGGTCGGTACGCGAAAGAAATCAAATCACAACCGAATCCGCTACGCGGCGTCCACCGCCACGACACCCCGCCGGATGGCCCGGACCGCCTTCGCCGCCGTCCCCGCGATCTCCGGGTCGTCGGCCGTGCCGTGGATCTGATCGAGCAGGTCGATCACCTGCCTGCACCACCGGACGAAATCGCCCGCCGACAGCGGCGCGCCCTGGTCGCCGCTGGCCAGCAACGACTCGGCCAATCCGTCGCCGCGCGCCCATTTGTACACGCCGGTGACGAATCCGAGATCGGGTTCCCTGGTCGGCGGCAGCTTGTGCCGTGCCTCGTCGGAGCGCAGTTCGCTCCACACCCCGATGGTCGAGGCAACCGCGCGCCGGATCGGCGCGGTGGGACCGGTGGGGCCGAGAATGCCGCCCTCCTGGCGAGATTCGTAGACGAGCGTGGACACGACGCCCGCCAGCTCGGCGGGGCCGAGACCGCGCCAGAGACCGTGCCGCAAGCATTCGGCGACCAGCAGGTCGCTCTCGGCGTAGATGCGGGCCAGCCTGCGCCCGTCCGCGGTGACCTCGCCGTCGTGCACGAACCCGCGTTCCTCCAGCAGCCCCACGATGCGGTCGAAGGTGCGGGCCAGCGAGTTTGTCGTGGCGGCAACCTTCTGGCGCATGCTCTCGGTCTCGCGAAGCAGCCGGTTGTAGCGCTCCCCGATCCGGCTCATCTGCTCGCGGTCCGGCCGGGTGTGCGCGGGATGTGCGCGCAAGCTCCGGCGCAGCGTGGCCAGTTCGCGGTCGTCCGCGGCCTCGGACCGCTTGCCGCGGCGCGGACGGCCCGGCGCGCTGATGCCGGTGCTGCGCAGCGCCGACGCGAGGTCGCTGCGGGCGCGGGCGGTGCGGTGGTCGACGCGCCGAGGCAGCCGCATGTGACCCAGCGGCTCCGCGGGCACCGGGAAGTCGGCGACCGATACCCGGCCCGCCCACTTGTCCGCGGTGAGCACCAGCGGTCGCGGATCGTTGGGCGTCGTGTCCGGTTCCAGGATCACCGCGAGCCCGGCGCGGCGGCCGGACGGAATCGCCACCACGTCGCCACGACGCAGCGCCGTCAGCGCGCTCACGGCCGCGCCGCGCCGGTCGGTGCGGCTCTGCTGGGCCAGCTGACGCTCCCGGTGCTTGATCCGCTCGCGCAACGAAATGTATTCCAGGAAGCCGCCTTCCGGGCCGCCGAGCTGGCCGCGCAGCTTGCGCAGCGCGCCCTCGTTGCGTTCGATGCCGCGGACAAGTCCGACGACCGAGCGGTCGGCCTGGAACTGGGCGAAGGAGCGCTCCAGCAGGGCGCGCGATTCGGCGGCGCCCATCCGATCGATGAGGTTGATCGACATGTTGTAGCCGGGCCGGAACGAGCTGCGCAGCGGATAGGTTCGGGTCGACGCCAGGCCCGCCACCGCGCTGGTGTCGACCTCCGGCTGCCAGAGCACCACGGCGTGCCCCTCGATATCGATGCCGCGGCGGCCCGCGCGACCGGTCAGCTGCGTGTACTCGCCGGGGGTGAGCTCGGCGTGCGTCTCGCCGTTGAACTTGACCAGTCGTTCCAACACCACGGTGCGCGCGGGCATGTTGATGCCGAGGGCCAGCGTCTCGGTGGCGAAGACGGCCCGCACCAGCCCGCGCACGAACAGGTCTTCCACGGTGTGCCGGAAGGCGGGCAGCATGCCCGCGTGGTGGGCGGCCAGCCCGCGGTGCAGCGCTTCACGCCACTCCCAGTAACCGAGCACCTCGAGATCGGACTTCGGCAGATCGCCGGTGTGCTTCTCGATGATCGCGTCGATCTCGGCGGTCTCGCCTTCCCTGCTCAGGTCGAGCCGCGACCGCAGGCACTGGGCCAGCGCGCCGTCGCATCCGGCGCGGCTGAAGATGAAGGTGATCGCGGGCAGCAGGCCTTCCTCGTCGAGGCGGGCAAGCACCTCGGGACGGGGCAGCGGGCGGAAGTCGCGGCGCATGCCGCCGCGGCCGCGCGGCACGCCCCAGTTGTTCATCCGGTCCGCCGACTCGCGATGCCGGATGTAGCGCACCAGATCCTCGTCGACGAGCACCTTCTGGTCGCTGGACTTGGTGTCGAACAGGTCGAACATCCGCTTGCCGACCATCACGTGCTGCCACAGCGGCACCGGACGCGTCTCGTCCACCACCACCGTGGTGTCGCCGCGCACGGTCTCCATCCAGGCGCCGAACTCCTCGGCGTTGCTGACCGTGGCCGACAGGCTGACCAGCCGCACGTCCGATGGCAGGTGCAGGATGACCTCTTCCCACACGGCGCCACGGAACCGGTCGGCCAGGTAGTGCACCTCGTCCATCACCACGTACGACAGCCCGCGCAGCGCCTCCGAGGACGCGTAGAGCATGTTGCGCAGCACCTCGGTCGTCATCACCACCACGGGCGCGTCGGGGTTGATCGACTGATCGCCGGTGAGCAGGCCGACGCTGTCGCGCCCGTACCGCTCGGTGAGATCGGCGAACTTCTGGTTCGACAGCGCTTTGATCGGTGTGGTGTAGAAGCATTTGCCGCCGGAAGCCAGTGCCAAGTGGACGGCGAACTCGCCGACGACGGTCTTGCCCGCGCCGGTCGGCGCGCACACCAGCACGCCGTGGCCGTCTTCGAGCGCACGACAGGCGTCACGCTGGAACGGGTCGAGAGTGAATTTCAGCTCGGCGGAGAAACTGGCCAGCTCGCTGGTGCGGGACCGGTGATCTGTCACCGTTCAGAGGGTATCGGAGTAGTCCGACACCGGTCGCGTGGATTTTGCCGCCGGATCCATGATCGACTCCGCGGGCACGATCGGCTCCGGCGCGCCGATCGAGGAGGCCTCGTCGTCGGCCAGTGCGGCCAGCGCCTCCCTGCGCGCGGTGCGCTTGTCGTTGATCCTGGCGACCTGCACCGCCACCTCGAACAGCACCGTCAGCGCCGCCGCGAGCGCCAGCATCGAGAACGGGTCCTGCGGGGTGACCACCGCGGCGAAGACGAACAGGCCGAAGATGATGCCGCGCCGCCACGCCTTGAGCCGCTCATAGGTGAGCACGCCGATCAGGTTCAGTCCGATGATCAGCAGTGGCGTCTCGAAGCTGACGCCGAAGATGATCAGCAGCTGGATGATGAAACCGAAGTACTGGGAACCGCTCAAGGCGGTGATCTGTACGTTGTCGCCGATGGTGAGCAAGAAGTCCAACGCGTGCGCCACCACGACGTAGGCGAGCACGGCGCCCAGCGCGAACAGCACGGTGCCCGATGTGACGAAGCCGACGGCGACCTTGCGTTCCTTCGCGTACAGGCCGGGCGTGATGAACGCCCAGATCTGGTAGAGCCAGATCGGCGCGGCGAGCACGACGCCCGCGGTGAAACCGACCTTCAACCGGAGCATGAACTGCTCGAACGGCGCGGTCGCCAGCAGGCGGCACGACCCGTCCGGGGTCAGCGCGGCCCTGGCCTCGGGCGGTAGCGAGCAGTAGGGTCCGCGCAGGATCTCGCCGAGGCTCTCGATGCCGAGGAACGAATGCGAGTACCAGAAGAAGCCGAGAACGGTGGTCAGCAGCACCGCGAACAGCGACTTCAGCAACCGGCTGCGCAGTTCCTGCAGGTGCTCGACCAACGACATGGTGCCGTCGGGATTCGTCCTGCGCCTGCTGCGCCGGGGATCGAACGGGATTCGCATATCTGTGGATTGCCCCTGTGCTCGAGTGCCGCGCCTGGCGCGGCGGTGTCGCGTCCCGTGGGTTCAGGGACCGAAGCCTTCACGGACCGCCGAACAGCACTGACCGGGGTGAGTCCGACTCACCCCTGCGGGAGCATTCGACTCAGGCCGATTTCGTCTCGGTCTGCGGCGTGGTCGCCTGGTTCACGGGCTGCCCCGGCGGCAGCTGCTGCGCGGGTTGCCGATCGGGTGCGGTGCCCGCGGCGGGGCTCGCCTCGCTCTGCATCTGGCTGACCTCGCTCTTGAAGATGCGCAAGGATCGCCCGAGGCCGCGCGCGGCGTCCGGCAGCCGCTTCGCGCCGAACAACACCACGAACAGCAGCGCGATGATCAGCAGGTGCGACCAGCTGAACGTGCCTGACATCTGTTACCTCCCAAGACTGTGGTAGCACCGATGCTACCGGACCGCCTGACGCCCGAACTCCCCACTTCGCCCGTTCACCGGGCGTTCAACCTCGACTTTTGCTATGCGGGCGGCTCGGCCGCGGCGGCGGCGCGCAGTTGCGCGAGCAATTCCGGCCCCGTCCAGCTTCGCCCGGCGCCCTGCTCGGCCGCGACGATGAGCTCGATGAGCCGCTCGTTCACCGGGGTCGGCGAGCCGACCATCGCGCCGAGTCCGACGATTTCGCCGCAGAGCCAAGTGATTTCGGTCTTACGTCCGGCGGCGAGGTCGTCGGCCATCGAGGAGCGGGCCACCGGATCGATGGCGAGCACCTGTCCCGCGACCCGGCGGAACAGGCCGTCGGGCACGGTCAGCAGCCGGGTCATCAGCTCCGGCGGCAGCGGGGTGAGCCGGGCCGGGCGAATACGCGCCTTGCTCATCGCGGCCAGCGCCTCGCGCTGCGCGAGCGCCAGGCAGCGGCGGTAGTCGCGGTCGGCCAGCTCGTCGCGCAGTGGGCGTCCGGACAGCGCGTTGATCGGATTGTTCAGGTTGAGCAGCAGCTTGGCCCACTGCACGGGCCGCAGATCCCGGTAGCGACGCAGCGGCAGCCCGGCCCGCTCGAAGACCTCGGCGTACTCGGCCAGCGCCGGATCGTCCTGCACCGCGAGCCCACCCTCGGTGCCGCGGTGGAAGCGGCCCTCCGGATGATGCACGACGTTGAACATCACCATGCCTGCCAGCACCACGCAGGTGGGCAGGATCTCCCGGATGACCGTGTCGTTGCCGATGCCGTTCTGCAGGCTCAGCACCACGGTGCCGGGCCGGATCCTGCCCGCCAGCTCGCGCACCGCACCCGCGGTCGCCCCGGATTTCACCGCGACCAGCACCAGGTCGGCCGAGCCGACGTCCTCCGGGCCGGTCGCGAGCGTGAGCCGGTCCGGTGAGACGAGCACCTCACCGCCGTCGAGGTCGGTCAGGCGCAGACCCGAGGCGCCGACCTCGTCGAGCAACCACTGCCTGCCGACGAACGTGACGTCCGCACCGGCCGCCGCCAGTTTCCCGCCGACGAAGACGCCGATGCTGCCCGCGCCGAGCACCATGACTCGCCGCGGCATATTGCCGAGCTCGGTCACCTCACTCCAATTCCTCTAGTCCGGCGTCCCGGTACACGGCGAGCGCCGCGTTGGATCGCTCGCGCACGGCGGCGATCAGTTCCGGCGGGCCGAGTACGGTCACGCCCGAGCCGAAGCCGAGCAGCAGGCGCGCCATCCAATCCAGGGTGGCGAATCGCATGGTCGCTTCCAGGCTGCCGTCCGGGTGCACGGCCAGCCGGTGCATCGGGTACTGGTCGAGCACCCAGCCGTAGTCGCCGCGAATGCGCAGCCGCGCCAGCGGGACCGCCGGGTCGTCCTGGAACAGGTCGAGCGAGGCGGCCGCCTCGGTGGCGGCGTGGCTGGGTGGGCGGGCGGCCTCGGCGAGTTCGGTGGCGGCCTCGATCCGATCGAAACGGAACAGCCGCACGCCCTCGGCCTCCCGGCACCACCCCTGCAGATAGCTGTTGTCGTCGACGAGCACGATCCGGATCGGATCGACGACCCGCTCGGAGACCACGTCGCGGCTGGCCGAGTAGTAGATGATGCGCAGCGCGTGCTGACGGGCGAGGGCCGAGCGCACGGTCGCCACGCCGGGCGCCTCCACCGGCGTGGCCTGTGAATCGTCGGCGAGCCGTGGGGTGCCGCCGGAGATGGCGGATTCGATCTTGGCGATAGCCGCGTGCGCGGCGGTGGGATCGACCATGCCCGGCATTTCCACGATCGATCGCAGCGCCACCAGCAGCGCGGTGGCCTCGGTGGAGGTCAGCCGCAGCGGCCGATCGATGCCTGCGGAGAACGTGACCTCGATGCTCTCCTCCGAGAACGAGAGATCGATGAGATCGCCGGGGCCGTAGCCGGGCAGGCCGCACATCCACAGCTGATTCAAATCGCTCATCAGCTGCTTGGTGGTCACGCCCAGGTCGGCGGCGGCATCTGCCGCGCTGATGCCGGGGTTGGCGATGAAGTACGGAATCATGTTGAGCAGCCGAGAAAGCCGCACCGAGAGCCGGCTGGTCGTCACGCCCGCACCTCCGTCGTGTCGAACACCGAACGCAGCCGGGCGACCACGTCGGCGCGCAGATCGTCGGGGGCGAGGACGAGGGCATCCGGTCCGAGGCCGGTGATGAGCCTGGCCAGCCAGTCGCGCGAGCGGACGGGCACCTCGACCACCATGCCGCCGCGTCCGCCGACGGTGCGTTCCTCGACGACCTGGCCGAGTCTGCGGATCTCCTGGCCGCGTCCGTCGGCGACCCAGACCGTGGCCGAGCCGCTGACCGGCCCGCTGCTGGTGACCCGCGCGACGATGGCGCGCAGGTCGACGTCCTCGGGTTTGTGCACCGCGTTGACGGGGCCGTACGGCGTCACGTCGTCGCCGATGCGGGAGAGACGGAAGCTACGCACCGCGTCGCGGTCGCGGTCGTGGCCGACCAGGTACCAGCGACCGTGATGGGTCACCACGCCCCACGGCTCCACGTCGCGCATCAGATACGGCGCGTTGACCGCGCCGCGATGCTCGAAGCGCACGGCCTGCCCGGCGTCGACGGCCGCGAGCAGCTTGCCGAGCACCGGCTCCGAGCCGCGAGTGCGGGCCGGCACGGCGGGCACGGACGCGACGGCCGCGTCGGTTTCGACGTGGATGCCAGCGGCCCGCAGCTTCAGCAGGGCGCCTTCGGCGGCGGCCGACAGCTCGGGGGACTCCCACATCTGCACCGCGACCGCGACCGCTGCGGCCTCCTCGTCGCTCAGATCGATGTCAGGTAGCTCGTAGGCGTCACGGTTGATCCGGTACCCCTCCAGCGTCGAATACCGGTTCACCGGTCCGACTTCCAGCGGAATACCCAGGTCGCGCAGCTCGTTCTTGTCCCGTTCGAACATGCGGCTGAACGCCTCGTCGCTGGCCGAGTCCTCGTAGCCCGCGACGCTTTCCCTGATCCGCTCCGCGCTCAAGAACTGCCGGGTCGACAGCAGCGCGATGACCAGATTCATCAGCCGCTCGACCTTGGATATCGCCACCCGATAGAGGGTAATCGCCACCTCGGCGTCACCGCGCGGCGGCGCGCGTTTCGCGGCCCGCGGTCGCCGCCGCCCGTGGACAATGGTCCGGTGATCGTTGCCTTCTCAGTGACTCCGCTCGGCACGGGCGTCGACGTCGGCCCCGCCGTGGCCGAGGCGGTGCGCGTCGTCCGGGCCAGCGGGCTGCCCAATCGCACCGACGCCATGTTCACCACGCTGGAGGGCGAGTGGGACGAGGTGATGCGCGTCGTGAAGGACGCCACCGACGCCATCCTCGCGGTCGCTCCCCGCTGCAGCCTCGTCCTCAAAGCCGATATCCGCCCCGGCGTCACCGACGCGATGACCGCCAAGGTGGAGTCGGTCGAGCGCTACCTCGCCGAGGGCAGACGATCTTCGCGCCCCTCCAGCTGAACCCACCGCGATTACTCCTCCGGGAAGCGGGTCTGTTGGTAGCAAGTCAGGCGCCAGCCGTCGGGCGTGCGCAGGTAGATGCTCGACATCACGCCGCGGAAGGCGGGGGTGTTGCCTTCGCGATAGGCGACGGCGACGTAGATCAGGGCCGCGGCGTCAGGGCCGACGTGCACCAAGCGCGGGTCCTGGATTTCGTAGGTGCGCCACGGGGGTGCGTGGCGCAGGGAGTCGACGACGCCCGCACGGTCGAGAACCATGCCGTTGGCGAGCACCATCAGGGCGTCGTCGGTCATGAGGGCGCCGTAGAAGTCCGCCCCTGAGCTCGCACACAGCGCGTCCCAGCCGCGACCTTCGAGGTCGAGCAGCTCGTCGAGCACATCCGTGTCGGTCATACGTCCCACACTAGGCAGGATGCATGCGGCGACGCCGCTGCGACGCTGAGGCTCTCGACGGCTTCGAGCCGCTGGTCCCCGACCCTGAGATCGCGGACCAGCGTTCCGGCTACATCGAGGCGATCAGCCGATCGACGCGCTCGTCGACCGAGCGGAACGGGTCCTTGCACAGCACGGTCCGCTGCGCCTGGTCGTTCAGCTTGAGGTGCACCCAGTCGACGGTGAAGTCGCGACCGGCCTCTTGAGCTGCGGTGATGAAATCGCCGCGCAGCTTCGCGCGCGTGGTCTGCGGCGGGGTGTCGACCGCCGCGTCCACTGCCTCGTCCTCGGTGATGCGCTTGGCCAGACCCTTGCGCTGCAGCAGGTCGAAGACGCCGCGACCGCGCTTGATGTCGTGATACGCCAGGTCGAGCTGGGCGATCTTGGGATCGGACAGCTCCATGTTGTAGCGGTCCTGGTAGCGCTGGAACAGCTTGCGCTTGATCACCCAGTCGATCTCGGTGTCGACCTTGGCGAAGTCCTGCGCCTCCACCGCGTCCAGCGTGCGGCCCCACAGGTCGACGACCTGGTCGATCTGTGGATCGCGATCCCGGTTGCGCAGGTGCTCGACGGCGCGGGCGTAGTACTCGCGCTGGATGTCGAGGGCGCTGGCCTGCCGACCGCCTGCCAGCCGCACCGGACGGCGTCCGGTGAGATCGTGGCTGACCTCGCGGATGGCGCGGATGGGGTTGTCCAGCGCGAAGTCGCGGAACGAGACACCCGCCTCGATCATCTCCAGCACCAGCGCGGCCGTGCCGACCTTCAGCATGGTCGTGGTCTCGGACATGTTCGAGTCGCCGACGATCACGTGCAGGCGCCGGTACTTCTCGGCGTCGGCGTGCGGCTCGTCGCGGGTGTTGATGATCGGGCGCGATCGGGTGGTCGCCGACGAGACGCCCTCCCAGATGTGCTCGGCGCGCTGCGACAGGCAGAAGGTGGCCGCCTTCGGCGTCTGCAGCACCTTGCCTGCTCCGCAGATCAGCTGCCTGGTCACCAGGAACGGCAGCAGCACGTCGGAGATCCGGGAGAACTCTCCCGCGCGCACCACGAGGAAGTTCTCGTGACAGCCGTAGGAGTTGCCCGCCGAATCGGTGTTGTTCTTGAACAGGTAGATGTCGCCGCCGATGCCTTCTTCGGCCAAGCGTTGCTCGGCATCGATCAGCAACTCCTCGAGCACCCGCTCGCCCGCCCTGTCATGGGTGACCAACTGGTGCAGACTGTCGCATTCGGCCGTGGCGTACTCCGGATGCGAGCCGACGTCGAGATACAGCCGAGCGCCGTTGCGAAGGAACACGTTAGAGCTACGGCCCCAGGACACGACCCGGCGGAAAAGGTACCGGGCTACCTCGTCGGGGGACAGCCGACGGTGACCGTGGAAGGTGCATGTCACACCGAACTCGGTCTCGATCCCCATGATTCGTCGCTGCACACCATCGACATTACAGCCATGTCATGTACTCGCGTGGCGCTGCGGACAACACGGACGCATACGGGTTCACAACGATTCGGCACCGTATGCCCGGTGCGCTCGGCCGGTCAGACGCGGATTTCGGGCCGCGGGGCGAAGCGAAAACCCGTGCGCCGAGCGCACGGAAGCGCACAGAATCATCGGCCGTATAGGCATCGCGCGACAGATCTTCCGACGCGCACACCAGCTACCGGCCCGCAGGAAGCTTCCACGGCACGCACGAGCCATACCGAGAAAGGCCCGCGGTGGACCGCCGCGGGGGGGTGCCCCCCGGGCCAGCGGCGTCGACAACACCCCGTCC